>JBBAEU010000044.1:0-3066 GCA_041655765.1 Brumimicrobium sp. | reverse complement strand
GTTCCTTTAGATTCAGGAGTTGAAAGCAAGTTTGCACAAGACTGTGAATCAAGCGACCAAATCAAGTTCTATTTCAAACTTCCGAATTGGTTTAAAATCCCAACACCAATTGGAAATTACAATCCTGATTGGGCTTTGGTATTTGAAGACGATAAGAAAATCTATTTTGTTGCTGAGACTAAGGACACAGGAACACCTGAGGTTGATTTATCGAAATTAAGTGGAGACGAACAATTAAAAATCAAATGCGGGAAGGCACATTTTGAAGAATTTGAAGATTTGGAATATAAGGTAGTGAATAAAGTTGGACAATTGATAGAGTAATGGCAAAAACTGAAATTCTAACATACGATTACGTGATTGAGTATTTGGCAAAGAATAATCGCCAAAAACACCTGCTCTTGGGCAATGGTTTTAGTATGGCTTATGATTCAGGTATTTTCTCATACAATGCACTTAATAAATTCATTGAATCAATAGATAAAACAGTTACTTCATATAAAGTCATTTATAGGAACATCAGAAAACGCAGTTATGATACAAATATGGACTGCTTTAATAACAATACTCGTCCTAAAGGCACTCAGAGCAATGGCAAGATACCCATGGTATCTATCAAACTTAGTTGCATTTATCAGGTTGAATATTTTTGTCAAAATTAGTCTTCAAAATTGGTTAGATGAGCTATTTGTTGACCCAGAACCTCCACCTAAAAACAATAAACAAGGGGTTCTTTTTTAAAAATCGGAAAAAAAAGCACGCATCCCAATGGATACGTTAAGTTTTTATTGTCCTAAAATTATTTAGGACAGTATTGGTAATAGACAACAATAAGTGCCGAAGTTAGAAAATGGCACAGATTTGCGATATATCCAAGAGCTACTTGGTCATAATAGTAGCCTCACCACAGAGATATACACTCATGTAAGCACAAAAAGCATTGCAAATATCAAATATTAAGAGTCCTTTTGATGATTTGTGGAATTTTATTTTTTTCATTGACTAATAATAAAATTTTGCTATATTTGAAAAAGAAATAAATGCCACAAAACCTTGGGTTAGTTGACAGATTGTGTCATATAAACTTATTTTTTTATGGCAAATAAGAGAGTTAGGGTGCATTTAAACGAACAAAACATGAAAATCAAGATAATTCTAATCCTTTTCATTTTAAGTATTAGCTGTCAACGAAATGACAAGCCAACAGAGCAATCTGTTATTGACGAGACTGAAAAGTCTATTTCAAATGACAGTGTATTCGAAGATACTAACATAAATGACTCACTAATAAGTGAAAAAGAAGAATTTGAATTACAAGGAACTTGGGTTTGGGTTGAATCAGACAATGGAAGTCGAGAACAAATTACTACTCCTAAATCGCTTGGTTTTAGCAAAAAATGGACATTCAAAAGCGATAATACTGCAATTTACTTTGAGAGCAATTTACCCATTGACACATTACGATATACAAAGTCAATTATACAAATTGAGCCAGATGAAAAATGGGGTGAATTGAAGTTTGAAGGTAAAGACCCGTGGCGTTTTAATATAGAAGAAAAAGACGGAAATGAGATTTTAATTTTTTCAGAACCATGGCAATGGTGCCAAGACTGCCCCTACGATATTTACAAAAAAGAATAATAAAGCCAAGTGAGAACTTTAATAACTATATTGATTTTTAGCTTTCTGACAGCATTTCAGGACAGGCAAGAAAAGACGATTTTGAATTTTGCGAAAGACCAAACCGATTTTGAAATTATTCAGACTATTAAATCCGGAGCATTTGTAAATTCTTTTGCAAATGAAATGCTTCACGATAGAAAATGGGATATTGCCCTTAAGGCTAAAAAGTCACATTCTAACAAAAACAGTTACGACAAGACCGTTTACACACGAATCCAAATGTGGCAGTTTGACTTTGAGACAAAAGAAAAACGAAAACAAGCGAATGATTTACTCTTGAATTGCTTCCCAAATGACTGTGCGAAGATCAAAAAACATACTGACCAAGGAATAAAAATCACTCCGTCAATTTGGATTTTCACTGACAAGTCAATTTACATAGCTCAGACAGCGTGTGAACAAGTTGACCACAAATGGAATGAATTTAAAAGGGAATTTTCTGACACTTTCGCTGACAAAGAATCGGAAATAATTGTGACTGAATGCGGTAAATTGACTTGGACGACAAAAGAAAAGATAAAAAACGCACCCTAACAGCACCTACCCAAAAGTGGCGGTTCAGTGGTTAAATCAAGCTTTGTGCTTCTATCAAAGTTTTTGCTTGGTTGACAGTGAAGTGCTTCGAAATCGCCACCTTCGGGTAGCTGCAAAACGTTACCAACAATAAGAGATGATTAAAATACTTGTATTGTTAATATTAGTAATTCTTCCAGGCTTTATCTTAGGTCAGGGTAAATATTTCTTTGTATTCGTTGATGGAGACACAAATGATACATTAACTAAAGTTTCAATCAAACTCCCAAAAGACTCCAAAGTTGAGGTTTCACAAGAAGAAAAAGTTTATGCCTTTTCAAAATTTAAAAGAAAACATACTTTTCCTGTGCTGGGCGATAATTATCTAGAAAGGAATCTTAATCAGTTTGATTTCCCAAAGAAAAATGATACAACAACGATCTTTCTAGTGCCTAATAAAGAAACTATTGAGAATAGATGGAAGCTAATTCAAAAAGATTCAGGGCAACTAAGTAAAAGTGATACTTTGATTTTTCAAAATCAAACAGAATTTAAGAACTGGTTATATAAAAGAACAGATGTATCCTTTGCGAGTGGTGTTTATTGTGGTTATATTCAATTACATATCGAAATGGAAATTCATTTTGAAATTACAGATAATGGGATTCTACAAAATGGAACGCCAAGGTATAAGTATGACACAGAAACGACATGTAAATATTTTGAAAGAGACTTGATAAAAACAATTTGGAGATTACCTGTTATAAAAATCAAGAACTATGATAATAATGAATTAGTAATTCCAGTAACTATTAAAGTTTGAAATTACTGTTGGTAACATCAAATAATCACAAGCGGCGAACGTTCATA
>JBBAEU010000043.1:0-3237 GCA_041655765.1 Brumimicrobium sp. | reverse complement strand
GATAATTGCAGTTTGTAATAAACTTTTAAAACAAGTTTTTGGATGCGTAAAAAATGGAATTCCCTACGATGATAATTATGGAAAAAGTTTTGTGTAAAATGTTTGTTTTTTTACACAGTTCATGTTATGCGGTCGCTCTGTTACTTTAAATGATTTGTTAGTTCTTTTTCGTTTATTTCCATTTCTTTTATAAAATCTGTAAAGTTTGCTGATTGTTGAGGGATTGGTATTGCCCAAGTCTTGATGTTTCCACCATAACCAAATAAATCCCCTATGTTTTTACAGTCTATTCCCTTAGTTTTTTTAGTAGGATAAATAAATCCTCCTCGCTCTGTTTTTAAGACATACATATATGATATAAGCTGGTGAATATCATCTCTGTCGATATAATCTGAAAGGTTTTTATACTTTGCATCAATCACAAAATTTTCTTTCCAAAAATCTGGATATCGTCTGTAGCTTTTAGGGTTTTCAAAAAGGTGAATAGCTCCTGATGATGTTTTGTTTTCAGGATGGTTAAAATCACAATCTTTAATAACCTTATTCAAATACTCTTCCCAAAGCCACGCACCATCGAATAAAAGCCCGTAGACTTTATCTCTTTCTTCGCCAAATGTTGTCTTTTCTTGCCTTAATATTTGCAAGCATATTTTTTGAAGAAAAGTATATTCAGTAAAATATGGATGTGAAAATATTTTCAGATTTAAAGAGATGATTTTTTGTCTTGAATTTCTATTATAAGATTTGTTTGTAATAAATGTGAATTTATTCACAATATCTCGTATATCGCCTTCATTAGTGAGTATTCCAGCTCCATATCTATGAACCTTAATGTATTCGATTGTATGTCTGATAAGCTGTGTTAAATAATTATCATAACTTAGTTCTCGTGTTTTATAAGCAACTTTACCCATAAAAGGTATATTCTTGTGAATATGTCTTTTAACATCAATTACGCCTTTAACATTTGAGTCATTATAATATTCTTTTTTATAAGCTTTATAAATACCTTGTGAATATGCTTTTTTTAAGAAGTATGGAAAAAGATAAATCAAGAAGTCCCAAATACTTTCTTCGCCTCGTCTTTGGTTAAAATCTAATAGATTTATAGAGAATACCCGTTGTAGCATATAATGAAGAAAATAATCATCTTTATCATTTTTTGCGAAACGAGATGTAATTGTAAGCTTACTATTATTACAACCTATAAAACCCATAAGGTTATTAGTTGTTAGCCTTTCTTCATTTAGTGAAAATATCTGAGACTTTTCAATGTTGTCTTTATAATGAATGAAAGATTGAGGAAAAACTAGTAAGTTTTTGTTCTTCTTTTGTAAATCTAATAGGCTTTTATTTGCAACAAGCTGTAAATCGGCAATATTTACTTCGTTGAAATCATCAATTTTCTTTCCTCCATTATTATCTGTTGTTCTCATTTAAGAATTAAAAGCATTTTTTAAAGATTCAATTTTTTCATTTGTGTCAGGCATTCCTCTTATATATTCTTTTAATAAAGGCTCTATTCTTAATCTCCAAATATTTTCATAATCTAAACTTGGATTGCCGTTTGAGTCGAGAAAGTAAGCACCTCCAATGTGATAGGATGAATTTAAACCATCTGTTTTTGAAATCTGTTCGTTTAAATTATTTAGCCTGCTCTTTGCTTCTTGCGGTAAGTTCATATTATTTGCACTTTCTTCGGCTGTGATTTCTAACCACGTAAAACGCCTACGCATTGCAAAGTCAAAGCTGTCAACACTACGGTCGATGTCGTTCATTGAACCAATTATATAAACATTTTCAGGGATATAGAATGTTTCATTTTTATCATCGTGTAGATTAGAATACTGTGTTTTTACAGAACCTTTTTTACCTCTATAACTTGGGTCAATAGAAAAGAAGAGCTCTCCAAATACTTTTGAAATTTCACCTCTATTTATTTCATCAATTATGAAAACAAAATTAGGTTTTATTTCGTTTTTTTCATTTTGCTTGTTAAATAAGTTTTCTTGAAAATCTATTAGGTTTGAAACAGCGGCAGAAAATTGATTATGAAAGTTATTTTGCTTGTCAAAATCTTTTATATCTTCTAAGTTTTCACAGATCTCATCTAAACTAGAATATTTAACCCTATCAATAATTTCTTTTTTAGTATTTATTTCTTTCCCTAGTAGTTGCTCAATTCGGTGTTTATAGTTTCTGATAGTGATATCTTTTAACTCCAAGGTATATAAGTATTTCTCATAATCATCAATAGAAAAGTTTACAATTTGCTTTTCAATAATTGCACTTACGCCTATTGCCTTTTTGCAAAACTCTTTAAATACACCATTTTTTAATTCGAAACCAATACTTCCACTAGAATCTGGTTTTGTTGGACGTAATCCTTCTACGAAATCAGTATAATCATAGGATGGATGAAATTGAACAAATTCAAATTGACCACTTCCAAGCAATTCTATATCCGAGGTAACACCAATTATTTGCTTAGCTATTTCTTTTGCTAAATAAGTTTTTCCAGTTCCTGGTGCACCCGTAAGGATTAGGTTTTTTGAAGCCATAAGTAGCTCCACATACGGTTGTAGTTTTTTCATTTTATTTTTATTATTCCAGTCTATAATTAATTCACTAAATGTATTGAAAAAGTTTTGCAGATTATTATTGGGTTTTTGTTCGTCAAATAGTCCAAGGTCTTGAATGGTTGCCCTTAAAACAAGTTTAGCATTAATTAGAGGATAAGAATCCTTCATTAGTTTTAAGCTGGATATTTTATTATCCTTCCATTCTGCGTTTACATTTATAGCTGTTTCTTCCCAATTTAAATACGTTCCGCCACCAGTGTAAGATGTTGGATTAACATTTATACATATTTTACCGTTAGAATAGCTTTCCCACTTGCTAACTTGCTTTTGTATTGCTTGCCCTTTGTGGCCTTGTCCACCACGTTTAAAGTTTTTTATTCCATCTATGTATTTCGTGTATCCAAAGTTGTCTTTTGAGTCTGTAACACAATATTCCAAATGAGCTACAAAGTATTCAAGAAGACTTTTAAATTTTTCGTGTTCTGTCATTTAATTCTTTCTTTAATGCGTTTATGTAGAGTGCCGCATAACGTTTGGCAAATTGGCGATGGAGCCGACTTTTAGCACAAATGTTGAATAGAATTACTAATCTTCAACATTGCACAAAAGTTCAATAGAAGTACTTCACCGGCTCTATTGCCAATTTGTTTGTTAT
>JBBAEU010000042.1:0-3547 GCA_041655765.1 Brumimicrobium sp. | reverse complement strand
TCTTAGTGAATTTTCAGAAAGGAAATCATATTTCATTTCTCGTTTACCAAACAAATCATAGTGAAACACTTTCCCTAATTCGTTGGCTTTCTTTTTTCCTGTTTTTACAAAAATGTTAATTGATACACCTTGCATAATGTCAAAAACATTTTGGTCTGGACTGCCATCAGGTGCTGTTTCTTTTTTCTTACTGTTGCCGTGTAAATCTATGGTGTAAATTTTATCATAGGTTTTTAGTAAATGCCAACGCATTCCCCTAAAAGTTGGGTTGTCTAAAAATCCATGAGGATTAATGTATGCTAAAACTCCGCTTCCATTTTTCTCAATAAAATGCTGACCATAACGTAAAAACTTTACATAATCATCATTCAACCAATGTTTACGTTCATTAAAATGAACACCGTCAACGTATTTATAATCTTCAATCAAATTGCTAATCCATTCGCCATTGTTGGAAGAAATACCGCTGTAAGGCGGATTTCCAATCACACACATTACTGGCGTATCTCGTTTAATGTGGTTGGCTTCATTGGCTTCTGTGCTCAACCAATTGGCAAATAAAGTTCCCGTGTCTTGATGGTGTTCTTCTAAACTGTTGGTTAAGTAAACTCTAAAGCGTTGGTTGGTGGTTGGTTTAAATCCTGTTTCGGTCAATAGTAAATCTAACTTTAGATGTGCCATTGCATAACTTGCCATTAACAATTCAAAACCGTTTAAACGAGGCAATAAATGCGTTTCTACATAATTGCTCCAAATGCCTTGTTGTCCTTGGAATTTTTTGTGAATGTGTTTTACCACTTCTGCCAAAAAAGTGCCTGTACCTGTGGCTGGGTCAAGAATCTGTACTTTGTGTACTTCTTGCTCCATTTGTTTGTAACCTGTTGCCGAACGTTTGTCAGCGGTTTGGGTGTTTACTTTTATGGTTGTTTTGCTCGTGTCGGCAAGTCCTTGCGGTAAATTAAATTCCGTTTTTAGAATGTCGTCAACTGCTCGAACAATGAAATTTACAACGGGTTGCGGTGTGTACCAAACGCCCCTGGCCTTACGTAGTTTTGGGTCATATTCTGCCAAGAACGTTTCATAAAAATGGATAATTGGGTCTTCCATTTTTGTAGATTTTCCGTAATTTTTCAGAATTTCTTCTACGTTACAGGCTAAGAATATTTCTGCAAGATTTTCTACAATCCATTTTATACGGTCGTCAATATCTGGTCCGGCAATGTAACCGAATAATTTTCTTAAAAACGGATTTGATTTTGGAATCAGTTCAGCCGCTTCTTGTCTGCTAAACGTTTGTAAAGTTGGGTCGTGCAAACGAGCCGCAAACATTCCGTACGCAATGGTTTGCGCATAAACGTCTGCAAATCCTCTAGGTGTAATATCGTGAATTAGAATTTCCTTGAAAGCTTGTTTTTGTTCGCGAAGTGTACTGTTTTGATGATTTTCTTCATCACTTATCAGCGCATTTCCAATCACATCAGAAAGAAGTCGGGCTTTACCCGCCATCATTTTTGCTAATTTTTTTGGACTTTTTATGTTTTGTCCAACGTGAACACAAAAGTCTTTGATAAGATTTTCAAAACTTGTAAAGTTTTCAGTCAAAGGTTTGATGCCTTTTTCTGTTACTTCTCCAATTGAAATTTTAGTGATAAATTCTCCATCTCGGTAAAGATGAAAACTCAAATAGTCCGTGAAAATCAAGTTGTTTAACGAAGCTTTGTAACGGTCAAACTGCTCTTTGTTTCCTGTTTTCTTTGTTCCGTCAAGGTCTTTGTCGCCAATGTCTTTGGCTTCAATAAATCCAACAGGAATATCTTTTTTAGTCAAAATGTAGTCAGGTGCTCCACAACTTTGTCTTTTCGGTTCGTTGGTCGCTCTAATGGTTGGCACCAAGCTTTCTAAAAGTTGCTGCAAGTCGCCACGGAAAGTATGTTCCGTTGCGTTTCCGAGGCTGTACCTTTCGTTTATGTTGTCAATGTATTGTTCTAAAGTCATTTATTCAATTCTTAAATTTTCCATTCAAAGTTAGCTTTTCTGTCCGTGCGTTGGCTAAAAAACAGCTCTTTTGGTTTTTACTCACGACATTTTTCTTTTTCAATGGTGTTCGTGAATCGCTTCGCTTATTTCAGCATTGGCTTCTGTGTCGGCAAAAACCAAATGTGCTGTTTGTGCGGTGGGCTTTTTGTATGTTGCCCAACGGTTTAGGCGCTCGGAGCAGGAGCCATCTTCATATAAAACTCAAACTCGAAGCGATTAGTTCAAATTTAAACATAATTTTTCAAAACGAAGTATTTATTGGCTCTTGCTCTGAACGACCTGTTATGAGCAGTATCTACTTACCTTTCTTCATTTTGTCAGGATGTTGCCTTGTGTCAAACACATCGTTTATTAAAATCCTTTTTCCATCTATACGATAGATTATTTTATAATTACCCGAAACGAGATATCTATATTCATGTTTCAAACTATTAAGATTTGATTCAACCTGTCCTGATTCTGGGTGTTTAATTAATTGATTAGTCTCTTTAAAAATATTGTTACGAATTTTATTCGCGACTTTTCGATTAGCTTTTTCTAAAAAGTAATCATAAATAGTTTTAAGGTTTGAAATAGCAAAATCAGTCCAAATTATTTCCATAGCAGTTTACCAGTCTTTTGCTAAGTTTTCTAATTCAGATTGAGTTTTATAATTCCCGTTTTTAAAATCACGTTCTGATTGTTCTATTCGTTCAATAAACTCTTGAACTGAAAAAGGAATAGTGTCATTTGTATCTTCAATATCGGTGTTATTAAGAATATATTTTTCAATTTTCTTAATAAAACTCTCATCCTTCAATTGAGCAATGTATGAAATGATATTTAATTTTCGAGACTGGATATCCATAATATTAAACTTTTAATAAAGATACAGCTTTATATTTTAACGGCAAAAATAAGTTTATGTTTTTTATAGACCTATAGATACTCTTATATATTTACCTTCTGCTCCATTTTTCCCGATAAAAATTGTATCTTTATTCTGAAAACTAACATTAAAATCTTTTGTGGTTTTTTGATCATAAACAGAGAAGAGAGGAGCAGCAATCATTTTTTCAGTAATTATAAATTCGGTATTTGATTTGCGTTTTATATTAGTAATAAATTGGTCTTCTTCATTCATAAATAACTGAACGTATTTATTATCATTAATTGACCTAATAATTCCTTTTAACTCATTTTTATCATTATTAAATATTTCAAATTCTATATTATTTAGTATTTCTCTATCTTCGATTTTCCACACACCGATAAATGTAGATTCAGAAGTTTTTGACGTACTTATTCCATTGCAACTGCTAAATAATAGTGCCAATATTATAATTATTGTATATCTCATTGCTTACTATTTTTATTGCTCATACTTTGCTCTTTCTTTCTCTTCTTTGTCCCCATCTTCATCGGCAAGAATTGCATTATATTCGTTTAGTTTTGTTTCAATATAAGCTAAATGTCTATCTATTTTGGCTTGATTGTAGTTTTTCTTTTTGGAATTTTGTGCTCTTAGGAT
>JBBAEU010000041.1:0-3865 GCA_041655765.1 Brumimicrobium sp. | reverse complement strand
AGCCTACTGATTTGTAATGATTTTCAAAAGCTCCACTCCAACTGCGTTGAATTTCAAAGCTTAATCCAGGATACGGTTCCCCCGTAGCTGCGTTTTTTGCTGTGATATGGAATGTCCGTTCTTTTTTACAGGAAAGAAGAAACATGCTAATGAATATGATAAATATTATTTTTCTCATAATGCAATTATTTTTTGGCTCGTTTTTCTCCTACTTGATTTTCACTGCCATCATTGTTGGTTTTCATAATTAGAAATAAGTCCTTTAGTTAGTAATTAGTTTTAGTTTTTCATTGAATTAAAAAAGAGAAGAGCTTTTAAACAATTTTTTAAATTCAATAGTAATTTACAAAGAATAAGCTGATTACCCAAAGCCAATAAAATTATTAACATATTTTAACAATTAGGATTAATATTCTAATAAACAAACTTTTTCTAAAAATTTAACATACTAACTTTCTGGTTGTTACATTTTATTTCCAGCCTCGTACAAACTCCCACAGCACTACACCAGCGCAAACCGACACGTTTAGGCTGTGTTTTGTTCCGTATTGTGGGACTTCCAAGACAAAATCGGCTAAATCAACTAACTCTTGCTGAACTCCATCAACTTCGTTCCCAAAAATTAATAAATGCTTCTGATTTGATGCTAATTTAATTTCATTTAACAGTATTGTCTTTTCTGTCTGCTCAATGGCGTAAATTGTATAACCTTGATTTTTAAAATCTTTTATTACGTCAATTAAGTCTGAATGATATTCCCACTCAACCGATTCGGTCGCACCCAACGCCGTTTTTTGAATCTCTCGATGGGGTGGATGTGCTGTAATTCCTCCAAGTATAATCTTTGAAACATTAAATGCATCGGCTGTTCTGAAAAAAGTACCGACATTCGACAAACTCCTTATGTTATCCAAAGTGACAACAATTGGAAATTTCTCCTGTTGCTTAAACTCTTCAACAGTAGGTCTGTTTAACTCCCACAATTTTAGTTTTTTGTTCATAATTTTTTAATAAGTGGACGTGTGTTTTGTGCTAACTTTCAGACAAAACCAGTATGTTTACAAATTACAAATAAATAGAAAGTATTTCATTTTGGCGAAAACAAAATCAGGTAAAAACAAAGAAACACCTCTAATGAGGCAATATAATCAAATTAAAGCAAAGCATCCTTCTGCTTTATTATTGTTTCGAGTTGGAGATTTCTATGAAACATTCGGAGAAGATGCAATTAAAGCTTCCAAAATTTTAGGGATCGTTTTAACCAAAAGAAAAAATGGTGCAGCGTCGGATATTGAATTAGCTGGTTTTCCACATCATTCACTCCAAGTTTATCTTCCAAAATTAGTAAGGGCAGGAGAGCGGGTAGCAGTTTGCGATCAATTAGAAGATCCTAAACTCACAAAAACAATCGTAAAGAGAGGTGTTACTGAATTAGTGACACCTGGAGTTGCGTTTAATGATCAAGTTTTGGAGCAAAAGAAAAATAATTTCTTAGCCGCCGTTAACTTAGGTAACAAATCAAATGGAATCGCTTTTTTAGATATCTCGACAGGAGAGTTTTTAGTAGCACAAGGTAATGAAGAATATATTGACAAACTGATTCAGGGTTTTGAACCTTCTGAAGTCTTATATTCTCGGTTGCAAGATGAAAAGTTTAAATCCCTTTTTGGGAATAATTACTATACTTTTCGGCAAGAAGATTGGATTTTTACTGAAGATTTTGGTCGAGAAACATTAAACAAACATTTTCAAACAAAAAATCTAAAAGGATTTGGAATCGAAGAAATGACAGTTGGAATTATCGCCGCAGGAGCTATCTTGCAATATGTTTCTGAAACCGAACATAGGAAACTGGGGCATATTTCAAAAATCTCAAGAATTGAGGAAGATAAATATGTTTGGTTAGATCGTTTTACAACTCGAAACCTTGAGCTGATTTATTCTCCACACGATAATGGAGCAACACTTTTATCTGTTTTGGATTCAACAACAACTCCAATGGGAGGAAGAATGATGAAACGTTGGTTGGTTCTTCCATTAAAGGATTTGAAAACGATAGAATCTCGCTTGGATGCAGTTCAGTCTCTTATAGAAAATGAAATGATTGCATTTGAACTCAATCAACGCCTTGGAAACATATACGATTTAGAACGTTTGGCTTCAAAAATTGCAGTTGGAAAAGTAAATCCCAAAGAAGTTGTCCAATTGAAAAACACTTTAAAGGAATTAAAGCCAATCAAGGAACAGTTAGAAAATACAGATACAAAGTCTTTGTTGAGTATTTCTGATCGACTAAATCTTTGTGAGGAATTGGTTAAAATGATAGAAACTCAACTCGATGAGGATGCAGTTGCACAATTGGGGAAAGGAAAGGTTATTGCAAATGGGTTTGATCCGGAATTGGATGAGTTGAGAAGATTAAAATCTTCAGGAAAAGACTATCTTGAAAACTTACAAAAACGTGAAGTTGAAAACACAGGCATTTCAAGTTTAAAAGTAGCCTTTAATAATGTTTTTGGCTACTATTTAGAGGTGAGAAATACACACAAAGATAAAGTTCCAGAAAATTGGATTCGTAAACAAACGTTAGTTGGTTCAGAAAGATATATTACCGAAGAATTAAAAGAATATGAATCTAAGATTTTGGGTGCAGAAGAAAAAATTGATGTCATAGAAAGAAAGCTTTTCACAGAGCTGGTACTGTCTATGGCTGATTATATTAATCCGATTCAATACAACGCTTTCTTAATTGGTCAATTGGATTGTTTTTCATCTTTTGCAAAGGTGTCTAAATTGAATAATTATAATCGTCCAATCATGGATGAAAGCTTTATAATCGATATAAAAGAGGGAAGACACCCTGTGATTGAACAACAAATGTCTTTGGGGGAAGAATATATCCCAAACGACGTTTTTTTAGACAATGATTCACAGCAAATCATTATGATTACAGGTCCAAATATGTCGGGGAAAAGTGCAATTCTTCGTCAAACCGCTTTGATTTCGCTTATGGCACAAATAGGTTGTTTTGTACCTGTAAAATCTGCCCGATTGGGAATTGTAGATAAAATATTTACCCGTGTCGGTGCATCTGATAACATTTCTTCAGGTGAATCTACTTTTATGGTAGAAATGAACGAAACGGCTAGTATTTTGAATAACCTTTCACCCCGAAGTTTGGTTTTACTTGATGAAATTGGTCGTGGAACAAGTACGTATGATGGAATTTCAATTGCTTGGGCAATTGCTGAATACATTCATCAACATCCGCAAGCACATTGTAAAACATTATTTGCAACGCACTATCACGAGTTAAATGAAATGACCAATAAGTTTGAACGTATTAAAAATTATACGGTTTCCGTGAAAGAGGTGGGTACAAAAATTCTTTTCCTAAGAAAACTCGTTGAAGGAGGAAGTGAACACAGTTTTGGAATCCACGTAGCCAAGTTAGCAGGAATGCCAAACGCGGTTGTAGAACGGGCAGCTCGAATGTTAAAAGAGTTGGAATCTTCAAGGCGCACTTCTGATACTGAAAAAGTGAAGCAAGCAGGAGAAACAGAAGGGATGCAGTTGAGTATTTTTCAATTAGATGATCCTGTTTTGGAAAATATTCGGGATGAATTGCAGAATATTGATGTTGATACGCTTACTCCTGTGGAGGCTTTGTTTAAGTTGAATGAGATTAAGAAAATGGTCGGAGGGAAGTAGCGATGAATATAAAAGGCGAACTACTGCGTTGAAACTCAAGTTTTATTTAGTCATGTACAAAAGTACACTCCTGCATAAAACTCTTCTTTCGCCTTGTATTTCATTCTTTTATATTCATCTTAGTTTTGCTTGTAGGGGGAAGTATTTTATAATT
>JBBAEU010000040.1:0-5697 GCA_041655765.1 Brumimicrobium sp. | reverse complement strand
TATTGGATTCACAGAATTTCACATATTGCTGAACTTTCTTACCCTTTACTTAACAAAGGATTTTTGACAATTGGATTTTCAGATTTTACTAATGATGAAATTATTGAAAAAGTCAAAGCGGGTGATTGGGCATATTTCAATGAACAATTTAGAGAAAAATGGGGGTCAGTTCCTAGAACTCGACACAACTTGTGGAATTTTCTAAGAATGTCAAAAGGTGACATTATAATTGTTCCAAGTTGGGGTACTTTTTTCGTTTGTGAAATTGAAAGCGAAGTTCCTTTGAAAATTGGCGACACATTTTCAGAAGATTTAAAAACTTGGGGAGATAAGATTGTTTCAAGAAACGGAAATTTTCTTGTTTCGGAGCAGGGTAAAACTTATGATTTAGGGTTTGCTTGGAAAGTAAAAGTGCTTCACAAAAACATTTCAAGAGACAAGTTTGCAGATGCAAAACTAACCTCAAGAATGAAAATTAGACAGACAAATGCAAATATCAATGACTTGAAATTGAGCGTTGAAAAAAGCATTGAGAATTATTCCATAAACAAGCCAATTCATTTACATTCTATCATAATAGACAAAACGGCAAATTTCGTTTTGGATGCAATTAAAGCTGAGTTGAATCCAGACAAGTTTGAAAAGTTAGTTAAAACTTACTTTTTGACAATAGGAGCAAATTCCGTATCTATTCCAGCAAAAAACGAAAGAGATAAAGAGGGTGACGCAGATATTGTTGCTGTATTTGAGAACATAAAGCTTATTATTTATACTCAAGTCAAATTTCAAAAGGGTCAAATTAGTGAGTGGGGTGCGACACAAATAAATGACTACAAGACAAATAAAGAGAGTTTAGATGATGGTTATAATAAAATAGCTTGGGTAATTACGACAGCAAACACGTTTAATGAAAAAGCTGAAAACTTGGCAAAAGACAACGAAATACAGTTAATTAACGGACAAGAATTTTCAAAAATGCTTCTTAACGCAGGGATTAACTTATTGAATACCAACCTATAACGACAGGAAGCACAGCAGGTAACAAATAAGGCTTAAACGCTACGGAGCTTCAGCGGAGTTGCGGTTTAAGCCCGTGTTGACAGTAGCTTTCGCTATGCCACGGCTTTCTATGGGGATTCAATAAAACAAGTTTGTTTTTTTGTGGTTAAAGTCTGCTTTACAGGCATTGACTTTTTGTTGAACAGGTGTTTTATTTTAAAAAAAACAGGTTGTTAATCGGTTTTTTTTGGGATTTTAATCAAAATTCAACCCTTTTTCTGTCATTTTCTTCACTTTTGGGCATAACATTCCCGCCTCGCTATTTTTCGAGTTTTTACGCATTGATTTTTAGCTTTTTATGTAAATTGTTAGTCGGTGTCTATTTTTAGATAATCGAAAAATTAAAGCTCACTAGATTTATTGGATATATAGAAAGGGTTTGTATATTTGAGCAAAATTTAACAAAAAGTACTATGAATATAAATCCTTTTGAGAGAGTAGAAACGAACGGCAAACGGTTGAAAACGGATTTGTCATTGATTTTCAATAGGATAGATAAAAATGATATAGTGAATATATACGCAATGCGTATATATAATTGTTGGCAGTAATGTAAAAGAAACTAAATGGACGAAAAGCAACTGAGTGAAAAGTTTTACAACTTTCTTGAAAACGAGAAAGGATTTCCGAAAAATAGTTTGTTGAAACAGGCTCCTGCTTATTCAATCAATAGTCGTAGAACTCAAGTTGACTTGCTCTTACTTGATACAAGGATTGGAGAATATATTGGGATTGTTGAATTCAAAGTGCAAGTAAATCCACAAATCAAAAAGACGGTTAAAAATCAAATTGATTTATATCAAACTGCCTTAAAAACAGACTCTCTTCCCTTTTACTTAGTATTTCCAAATGACCAGGAGGACTTCCATATATTGGTTTATGGAGATAACGAGTGGGTGGCTATATCAAAAGACGAATTTCCTGAATTTGAAACGCTATCAGCCAAAAAGAAGATTGAAGAAAAGGTATATGAAAAAGAAAGAGAAGAAGAAATAAAAGACGAAATAGATAAAAAGAGAGAACTCAAGAAGAAAACTTCACTTTGGACTTTAACAAGTTTAACCGCAGGGATTTTAACGGCTATATTATCCTTCTACCTGACGATTGATAAGCAGAAAAACGAATCAATAATAACCGAGCAGTATTCAACCCAAATTCAGAAATTACAGGACCAAATTGACCAACTTGAAAAATCAAGATTGAATATACCTTCATTAATAGATACACTTCACGTTGTTGACTCTAGTTCAACGGTATTAAACTTAGAAAGACGAATTGAAATTATTGAAAATGGTATAAGCACTAACCCTGAAAGAACTTTATCAATAAAAGACATAAGGTCAGAACTTGATGTTATTCAAGAACAAATAAAAAGTCAAGAAAAGTTGATAGCTCTCAGAAATGAGAACTTGATAAACCGAATAGATTGGCTGAGTTCGATTGTGATTGGTATGATAGTAGCACTATTTTCCGCTGCAATAGGTTTCGTGCTAACAAACTATAATTCAAGAAAAAACACTACTGCCAACAAAACCTATAAGCAATAGCGCCCTGCGGGACGCTACTGCTCATAGCCAGGAACGTTGTTCGCAAGCTAAAAAAAACCACCGCACGTTCAAGCACATTTCATTTTGCTCGTACCTCACAAAATAAAAAGAGCTTTCACTGCCCCACCGCCACCCAAACTGAATAGTTGTTTAAATGCTCATTTAGTGAGATATTAAATAATTTTCCCTATTTTAGCGGACTATAAAACAAGTTCAAAAATGAACCGAATAAAAGAGGTTTTAGAAGAAAAGGGAATTAAGCAAAAGTGGTTGGCTGAACAACTTGGAAAGAGCTACAATATGGTAAACTCTTATGCCCAAAACAGGCGACAACCAAGTTTGGAGGACTTATACAAGATTGCGGAAATCTTGAATGTAGAGGCAAAAGAATTACTAACTGACAGAAATGCCCCAAACGAAAATGGATAAGGACCGATTGCAGTTTGATGAGGGCATTCAATCTGACCTATTAAAAAAATAACAAGTACAGATTAAAAGAATTATAAATATATGGACGGAGCAAGTCTAACACCAGAACAGGAAAAACTAAACGCTTTAAAACAAGTGTTGCCTGAAGTATTTACCGAAGGCAAAGTAGATTGGGAAAAACTAAAAGCTACGCTTGGAGAAGATATTAACTTCTCTAATGAACGCTACGTGCTGAATTGGGCGGGAAAAAGTGAAGCCTTTAAAGTGTTGCAAACACCAACTACCAAAACACTTGTGCCAGCGAAAGACGAAAGCGTAAACTTTGACGATACCGAACATATTTTTATTGAAGGTGAAAACTTGGAAGTGCTGAAAGTGCTTCAAAAAAGCTACTTCGGTAAGGTGAAAATGATTTACATAGACCCACCTTACAACACAGGAAACGACTCGTTTATTTATCCTGACAAATTCTCTGAAACCAAAAGCGACTACGAAAAGCGAGTTGGCGACAAGGACAATGAAGGCTATATGACCAAAGACGGTATGTTCAAAAAGAACAGCAAAGAAAACGGACAATACCATAGCAATTGGCTCAATATGATGATGCCTCGTTTGTACTTAGCTAAAAATCTACTCAAGCAAGATGGGATTATTTTCATTTCAATAGATGACAATGAAGTTCATAATCTTACTTTGTTAATGAACGAAATTTTTGGAGAAGAAAACTTTATTGCTGATTTTTTGTGGAAGAAAAAGGGAACAACTTCCAATGTAGAAGGGGCTCAAGTTAGTTCACTCGTTGATAGTACACTTTGCTACAGAAAAAGTGATCACGGTAATATAAAACCCAGAATAAAATTAAAAGAATCAAGAAGTTATCCTCATAGCGATGCAGAAGGAAACTATAGATTGACAGTAATTGAGAAAAAAGATAGTGGCTCTTACAAGAGAGAATCTATGAAATTTGAAATTATTGGGCATAAACCGAGAAATGGTAAAAGATGGCAGATTGGTATAGATACTGCGAAAGAACTTGAAAAGAAGAATCGTTTTATATGGGATGGGGAAAAGATTAAGTTAAAAATTTATGATTTTGAAGATAAGGATACTTTATCTGCAAGACCAAACCTATTGTTTGAACACGGAACGACAGATAGCGGAGCTAAAGATGTTGAAGAGTTATTTGGAGTCCAAGAATTATTTGATAACCCAAAACCTAAAGAATTAATATCTGAATTAATTAATATAGCCTCAGATGAGGATGATATTATTTTAGATTTTTTTGCAGGTAGTGCCACAACTGCACATTCAACCTTTGTTTCAAATCTTATTAACGAGAGGAAAAATAAATTTATCCTTGTTCAATTACCTGAATTATGTAAAAAGGATTCGGAAGCAATAAAATTAGGGTTTAATACAATCTCTTCGTTAGCTATGGAAAGGATTAAAAAAGTATCACAAAATCTTATAGAAGAAAACCCTGAATATAAAGGAGATTTAGGCTTCAAAGTCTTAAAACTTGCAGATAGCAACTTTAAGCAATGGCAACAAATTACAGGCAAAAACAAACAAGCTTTGGAGGAGCAAATGAAACTGTTTGTTGACCCTGTTGCAAAAAATGCCACCACCGAAAATATGGTGTACGAACTTTTGCTAAAAAGCGGAAAAGATTTAAACAGCACCATTGAAACAAAAGACGGTTTTTATGCTATCAATGAAACCGAACTCGTATTAATTTTGGAAAAAGCCAATCAAGAAATCATTGATGCAGTAATTGCCAGCAAGCCACAAAAGGTTATTGCTTTAGACAAGCTATTTAAAGGCAACGACCAACTAAAAACCAATGCGTCTTTGCAGATGAAAGATGCAGGTATAGAATTTAAAACGATATAAGTATGAAGTTAACGTTTGATTCTAACCTACAATATCAGCAAGACGCCATAAAGTCCATAACAGACTTATTTGAAGGACAACCTTTGGAAGATTCTATTATGGAATTTGACCTAAAGGAAGAAGGCACTTTAGATTTAATCAATGGCGTTGGCAACAACTTAATTCTATCAGAAGAGCAAATCTTAAAAAACTTGCAATCTGTTCAAGAGCAAAACGAGATTGAACAAAGCAAGGATTTAGATGGTATGCACTTTTCCGTAGAAATGGAAACAGGAACAGGAAAAACTTATGTGTATTTGAGAACTATATACGAACTCAATAAATTATATGGTTTTAAAAAGTTTGTGATTGTTGTTCCGTCTGTGGCTATTCGTGAAGGCGTTTTAAAAAACTTGGAAATTACACACGAACATTTTCAAAACTTGTACGACAATAATCCGTTGAATTTTCAAGTATATGACAGTTCAAAAGTTTCAACTTTAAGAGGTTTTGCAACGAACAACAACATTGAAGTTTTGGTAATTAATATAGATTCATTTGCCAAAGACCAAAACATAATCAATCAACCGCATTATAGAGCCAACGGAAGAAAACCCATTGAGTTTATTCAATCTGTAAATCCAATAGTTATTGTGGACGAGCCACAAAATATGGAAACCGAAAAACGTATTTCGGCTATTGAAAACCTAAATGGACTTTGTACGCTACGTTATTCGGCAACACACAGAAATCAATATAATCTTACGTATAGTTTAAATCCTGTTAAAGC
>JBBAEU010000039.1:0-5787 GCA_041655765.1 Brumimicrobium sp. | reverse complement strand
GAAGAAACAACGGAAGAGCCCTCGGACTTAACACCTGAGGGCTTAGCCCTTGCTAAAAAAATCAGCTTTGAAGTTTCAAAAGCTTTTGGGGAAACGGGTAAAAAGACAATTACTTTAAATATTCAACCGGCAGGAGCTGATATCGGCGTTATTACTTGGAATAAAGACAATCCACATGTAAAGCTGACTCCATCTGCTGACGGTTTAAGTGCTGAGGTATACGTTACAAACTATTTTGCCGATTATGCAACAATCACTGTTCATGAATCTTATTCAGATATTACCGCTACTGGAAAAGTCTATTCCTATGGAGCTTATGACATTCCAACGATGTGGGGGTCTAATTATACAACAAATATCTTTGATGCCGCAGGAAAGACTGGTGTTTATATAACTTCAACGAATTCTTTGCTTCCTTCAACGACTCAATCAAAACATTTGTTTGACCGTGAAAAATTAAATTCATTTACCTCATTTAGGGACTATTATGGAACAGAAGAATTAATGAATCAAGAACGCGCGAAAATGGGATATGATTGGGTCGAACCCTTACAAAAAGTTTGGCTTCATATTACTTATGTTGGAAGTTACGAACCTGTTATTTTTAATCAAACTACTGGTGTAATTTATAATGGTTCAAGTTTTTCCACAAAAAATCCTGCTATGGAGGGTTCAAGTGATATAGGTAATATTTTAAGTGTTGAATTAACATTAACTTCTGGTGACAATATGATATTAATTGCTGGTAGAAACCACAGCCTTACTCCTACTGCTATTACTTCTGCTGATTTTGGTGCTACTGGTAATCTTGTCGGAAGTAAACTTGTTGGGGCTAAAACATTTAACTATTCTGACTCAGCAATTCCGTTAGTATTAACTAACGCTGTTGCACCACAATCTATTACATTACCTGACGTAACCTTTACGGAGTAAACAATGAATAGACGACAAGCAAAAACGTTACGTGGCATTTTTACAGGGTTTTTAGCACTCGTAGCAGTTTTATTTGCCTTTCCGTATTTAAAAGATTTCGTCGATAAAAAGGCGGAAGAAACAAAAGAAAAACCCTTATTAATAGTTTATGTTAATGGTCGTGAAGCAGCGAATAATGATTTGTTAGTGTTTAACGAAATTGGCACAAAACATTCGATAATTGTTAAGTATTCAAAAACACATAAGCTTTATGATCAAGAATTAAAATATAGTGTCGGAAAAGAAAATATTCTTTCATTAGAAGAACGACACGGTGATGAACTATACGTCGATGTCATTATTGAAAGTATTGCTAAAGACGCTAATATATTCTATTTACAAATTGAAAACACTGATGGAAGCTTTATTTTTACTTTTAAAGTTAAAACAACAATTATCGAAGCTTCTGAAATTACTTTTAATGAAGATATTATCTTTACAGAATAGGAGGACTTATAATGAAAATTAAGAGATTAGGAATGCTATTACTTACGCTATTTAGTAGCGTTCTTTTAAGTTCTAAGGCTCCTGTTAATACTTCTGCTGAAGAAATGTTTCAGCTTGCTACAAAGACTGCCAAAGGTGCTCAATTGGTTTATAACGGCGAAAAAGCTTCTACAGATTTTGCTTACCTTAGTGTTTCTAAAGATAGCCAATCTGACAGTAACTTTAAAGCAACAACTTATGTTGTAGTCGCTTTTGATACGATTGGAATTGAATCAATTACTGGTATTGGCTTTCGTATTAGATATTTAAAAACTAATGGCTGGGATAATTTTCTAAATTTTTGGCAAGATCATCCAACGCACGGTACTTTAATTAATGATGACGTATGGGTATCTTCTTCTAGAATTTTAAACCCTGGATACTATGAAGGTTCAAACCAAAAAATTGACCCTGCACATGATCTTCCGGCAATTGGAAAAGTTTCTGATCTCTTACAAAAAGAAGCTGCATATTGGGATAGTGGTATTGATCGTTGGCATGGGGAATTTGGTCGTTTCAAATGGAAACCAGACGGTCTTGGTCGTTTTAGTAATTCTACTAAAAACTTTAAAAATCGTGAATATTATGCTGTAATTCCTTACAAATTAACCTCTGAAATTAATCCTGAAACTATCGATTATTATAATCTTGAGGGTGAATTTATATCGTCTGGGACTGATAATGGTAAACCCTTTAAAGATACTGATAGCGGTTTTTATTATATTGACACAGTTTTAACTGAAGACTTTGGAGTTGCTATTAATGGCAAAAATGCAATACTTAAAAAGATTGAAGTATCAAACTTTCCGTCTTCTTCTCTTTTAAAAGTCTTAGTCGAAAATGCTTCTTTTGATTATGAAAGACAAATGACGACTCAGCCTTATAATCGATCACAATTTATTGGTAATACCACTCTCGAAACCGACTGGTTAATTACTAATCAAAATCGTTATGTATTTCTTAAATTTGCTGGTGAAGTTGAAGAAGCCAAGCAAGTTAAAATTCGTTTTTATTATACAAACGACAATGAAAAGGCCAGTTGGATATTTCGCGTTAAAGGTCAAAATGGTTTCTTGCCACCAGGCTGGGATACCAATCCGCTAATTAAACCGACAATCTGGGAACAAATCCAAAAGTTTGTAAGTATTGCTTTTGTAGTTGTTATTTTTTATTTCGTTATTAAACTACTTATTCTGCTTTTCAATCTTATTGGCTCAGGGCGAAAGGCATTTGGTCGACGGAGGTAGATGATATGTATAAGTTAAAACATAAGTTTTTACTCCTTTCTTCTCTTACATTAATTAGCTTACTAATCATCTACCTTTACGGTACGTCTAAATTGATTTCCAACGGTTATAACAAACAAATAGTTGGAAATACTTATGTTAGCTTTACTTTAGAATTTTCATACGAATTTAATGATGAAACTATGCTAACTAAATATACTTCTTCTACTTATGAAAAAATAAATTATAAGTACGAAGACGGTATTTACTTTATTGAAGAAAGAGAAAAAACAATTCAAGCTGTTGTATTAGACAAAGGTAATGGCTTTTATATTGAAACAACAAATACATATATGTACTTAATTAATTAATAGAAAGGAGAATTGGTAATGAATCGAAAATTAATCCACTCAAGCATTATTATGCTTATTCTATTTACTATTTCTCTGTTTTTCTTTACTGCTTTTAATTCACTCATTCGTTTTTATTACTCCACCGTATATTCATTACAAGATTTATATAATTATATTCTTAGTATTTTCTCGAAACGAAACTTTAATTATGATCGTATTTATAACTATGTTTATAACTTAAAAGAAAGCCCTGGTAGTATTCCTTTACCTGCTATTGCTGGTAATTTTTGGACACAACTAAAAGTCTTCTTTAAGCTTGTTATTAATAAACACAATTTCCAATTACAAACACTTGGTTTTGTTAGAGGTTTAATTTTATTTACTCAATTATTTTATTTAATCATTTTATTATTCTTTCTTTTACGACTACTATTTAATAATCAATTTGCACTTAATGATCTTCAGTTTACAGACAAAAGTAAAGCATTAAAGCGTGCGGAAAAGATAAACAAAAAGATTATCCGTCCTTTGATAGACTATATTAAATCTATTTGCTTTACGATCATCGATAGCAAATTTTATAAATGGTTTTTCGTTATTTCTTACGCATTACTATTTAATGTATTTGCTTTAATTCTTGACACTTTTGGATTTTTATTTTATTTTGCCAGTACTTTTAAGTTAATTTCTATTTATGAATATATTTACGTTGTTTTATTTACGTTGTGGCCAGTGTTATCTAAAATTCCTTTACCTATTTATTTATTAATTACATTTTTAATTTTAAAAAGAATACAAAAGAATATTGCAATTCAACGATTATACCATATGGATTCTATGAATAAAGGGTTCGCAAAATCTTTAGGAGTTGTTACTAATGTTGTTGCTCCTCCTCGTGCTGGTAAGACCACGACTTTAGTCGCCTTTGGCCAAGACTTTGAAGAAATCTTTCGCAATGAGTTTTTAAATATACTAGAAACTTACTCAGCATATTTTCCTAAGTTCCCCTGGTGTGAATTTGAAGCTGAAATTATAAGATTGCGTGATGAGGGGCATTTACTTAATCGTTATGTAATAAAAAATTATGTTGCTTTCTTGTTTTTTGAATATAAAGAAAATGGCCATTTTAAATTTAACTATGATTTAGAAAATGAAATTACTTATGTTGATCTTGGAAATAAATTAATATTCCTTGAAGCTGCAATGATTACTTACGGCGAAGCTTACTATTATTATAACTATGAAGGTAGTTTAATTAGTAGTAATTTTAGCAATCGCGCAGATTTCTATCGTATTCAACATGGTAATAAGTTTCCATTATTTGTCTTTCCTGCATTAACGATTTCTGCTATGGATAGTCACCAGCTTACTCATTATTCAAAAAATATTAACTTTGATTCTTTTAGAGTTTTCAAAAAAGTTAAGAATGAAACACCACCTTTAACAGATATTGGGATTTATCTTGAAATGGAAAGCAGCAAACAATGGGGTAACCAGTACGATAATAAAGAATTTAAAAAGAATGATGAATTTGCTAATCCACTTAATGACGGCTTTAGCTTTTTCTTGTCAAGTTTCGCGCATGCTTCTTTAATTGATTATCAACCATTTATTCGCTACATTATGGACTATCAAAGAGTCGGTGACCTAGCTGTTAAGTTTGCAGGTATGTCTGAAACTAGAGTTACAATTGTTCCTAACGATGATCCTTTAAGAATTAGTTTACCATTCTATATTTTAACTCCAGCTTTCTATGAGTTTTTAATTAATTTAAGAAAAAGATTATTTACTCGTAAATATAGAACTTACCGTGATGATCAAACTTTAATTTTTAATACTATAAATCTTTTAGGTTCATGGGCAACCAGAAAGCTTATGTCTGATACAAATAACTACGGTTTTAAAATTAATAACCTTGTATTAACATCTGGAAATGATGACGCTGGCCGAAATGAATTCCGCCCTAAAAAATATTTTATTTTTTATAAAAAGCACTATAGCGACCGTTTTAAAAGCGACGCTTTGAAAGCCATGTATGAAGATAGCTTGCGTCCTGGTTTCTTATACTTTGAAAGTTTTGAAGCTTTAGAAATGTCTTCAGAAGATCTTATTAAACAAAATAGTTATGCAGTGCTAAATCGTTTTAGTGCTGAACGTAATTTAACTCAAAACAACGAAGCACCTGTAGGCTCGTTTCACGATAGTGAAATGCAAAACGGCAGCCCTTAGGCTAGCTGCTAAAGCAGGCTGATCTTACCTTTGGCTTGTGTCTAAAAACTCTTGCCTCAGGCTTGCTTGAAAATCTGTAATCTTGCCCTGGGGCTTGTGTCTTAAAAAAATGTGGAAAGGAGGACACATGTATGTCCGAAGAGAAAAATATAAAGTTTGTAGAAAATAAGGCTAAAGCCGCCACTGAAAAGCGGTCTAGCGGAAGTGGCGGCGAAGCCGCGTCTGGTGGGTTGAGTAATACCCACCTTAGCATGTCATTTGAAATAAAAAGAAATGTCTTTGTAGATTACTTAAAAGTTCGATTTCATGGTAAGTTTAACGTAAACAATAGTAGCGATATTGCTTTACTTGACCCCCTCTTTAAAATTTTAAGGTTAAATCCATATTATTATGATGAAAAAATAGTGAAATCTTGGGATAATTTTTATGAGTATGATGACGGTACGGTTATTCATTCTTCATCCGAATTAAATGAAACTCTTACTGGTGGAAGTCATTACTTAGAATTAAAGGGACAAGGA
>JBBAEU010000038.1:0-7077 GCA_041655765.1 Brumimicrobium sp. | reverse complement strand
AGTCGGACTTCATTGTCTTTTTCGATGAGTTCTTCCAAACTGTAAAACTCTATTTGATTTCTGTTTTTTCCTATGACGTATTTCATAGGATGAAGATAGTGAAAATCATTAAGTTATGTTGAGACTTGTATGTTAAGTTATTGGCAAAAGAATGTTGATGAGAGGAGGTTTTTAGACAGTTTGACGGTTTGCAGCTACACGCAGGCAGGGATTTTAACCACTGAACTTCCTACGAAGAACTGAACTTTGAATTTACAACTTTCCTGTCCTACGAAGCACGAAACCCCTGCTTGCGTGTAGGTGCTGTTATAAGCAGTGGTTTTCGTCTGTTTTGTCCTGTCACCCAATTGTCAATGTTGTTCATGTCGTTTTGAAGTCAGTCGTATATCTGTTATTCTCTGTCGAATAGTAGGTTGGAAGATTTAATTTTTACGAAGTGAAATGATTTTTGTTTTTATTTTAAAATGATTTTTTTACCCTGTTAATCATCATATATTACCATAATTCCTTTTTTTCTTGCTTTTTCAATTAATCGAGTGGATTTTTCATCTAATGGATTACCGCTAACATCTACAAAATTTAAACCTTTTATTTTAAACAGTTTTTTTGGAATAGCTGAAATGTTGTTATCCTGTAGAAAAATTGCTTTAGCGCCATGTTTTTTTAATTCTTTTAAACGGGGAATGTAATTCAGAGAACTATTTTTCAAATACAGTACTGTAGAAAATTTTTGCATCAGAAAAGAATCGACATCTGTGTAAAAATATGCTTCTCCTCGACTAGTTGATGTATAGTCAAAAGCATGTATTCTAAATAAGAATACAGTATCTTTTCTTTTAAATTCCCCCCCATACTTTTTATTATAAATTTCTATAGAACGGAAAGGCTTGCTAATGGGATGATGAATTATAATTTCACCAATCAAAGCGGTATCTGTGTTAAACTTAAAAACTCCGTTAACGCCTGATTGAGACACTTCAATAATTGAATCTTTTTCATCGTATTTTTTTTTTGCTGTACAGAAATATACCGTAGCGTATTTTATTGGTTCATCGTCTTTTTCTGCATAAACAAGTCGTCCATATCCTACTTGTGAACAAAGGGATGTTCCCGCAAATAAAAAAAATAGGGATAATATGTATTTATAGTTATTCATCTTCACATTCTGGACCATAGTTGAATTCAACATTAGAAGGGTCATACTGATATTCAAAAGTACTTAAAGAACCTTCTGGTTTCTTTCCATTCGGATTAGAACTTGTATTACTGCCCTGATTCAATTTTCCTCCGAAAAACAGATTTACAATTTGCATTACTTGATGGGATTCAATCGTAAATTGACTAACTGGAATGGCAGAGTTTCTATCTACATCATATGCCATAATGTTTTTTTCTTCTTCTAAAAACTGATCCTCAAATCCATTATCCCATGGATGCAGCAATCCGAACCAATGCCCTAATTCATGAGGACGGGTACGGTCTTTGTAAGCAGTAAAGGATTGTGTAGGAAGAAACATTATTTTTCCTCCTATTTGGTTTACTTTTCCTCCAACATTACGAGAAGTCCACTTGTCTTGAAGGGAAATAACATGGTCTGCCTCGGTAATTTCTTCTCTTGAATTTACTGTTCTGAAATCAAGGGTTACTTTTACTTCAAACTCTTCAAACGATTTGTTATACACTCCGTTTACCTCACTTTGAAAAGTTTTCATTCTTGAATTTATTTGTGCTTGAGTAAATGTTTTTCTTGACTCATTAATAATAGCTCCCGAAACCTTTATTTCAATCAGAGGTTTTTGATTTTCTCTTTCAGTAACCGTAACTACAACTTCCCGCCCATCGGGGTCACGATTTAAAATCGGGTTATTCATCACAAAATTATACGGAGACCATGAAGGATATTTATCTGCTAACGGATCGGGTGAATACCACCTGCTAATTACAGTCGGGTCAAGCGTAGCTTCCGAATACAATGTGTCAATATCCAAAAGTTCGTAAATAGTCCCTGTATTCATATTGACAATAACAGAGCCAATTCGCTGTAAACTGTCGTTGATATGAACTTCGGTATATTTGCCATTTGACAAAGTGAGTATTTTTCCCTGTTTGCCCATGCTTTCAAAGGGGTTAATATCTTGAGCATTTAATAAAAATGCACAAAACAATAAAACGGATGTGATGATTATTTTTCTCATAACTATTTGGTCTTAAAAGTACGATTTATTTTTGAATTTACATATTTGTCTTTTTGTTCATTAATGGATGAAAGCCAAGCCAAGTACATTTCTTTAGGCATTTCACGATACCCCATTTCCAAGCCTTTTACATATAGTTGCTGCATTTCTGAATATGCTTTTTGTGCTTTTTCCTGCTGTCCATTTTTTTTGAAATTTCCGTATTGCTTTCTCAAAGTTTCAGCTTTCAGAATAACAGCGTTTATGTTGGTCGGGTGATGTTTCAGCACCAAGTCACAACAATTGATTACAAAGCCATCCATATAGTTTCCTGTTTGAGCAAAATACCCTTTGGCAAGGTCATATACACATAAAGCAACACTTTCCTTTTGACCTAAAGTATCCATATAAATACCGTTTCTTATAGCATCTATTGTAATATACCCCGAAGCCTTTACCCAGGCATCCGTTGGAAATTCTCCGCTTGTCAGTTCCGTGTTATACCAACCCCATTCTTTTGAGCGGTGCTTGACGTAAATATGATTAGGGGCTAATGATAAATAGGCTTCTGCATTAAGCTCATCGGCTAGTATTTTATAAAGGTAAGGAAGTGAATGACAATTACCTAAATCAGTTGTTAAAAGTTTGGTTACAAATTGATTTGACCAATTTTGTTCACCAAGAAAGTCATTAAAATCATATTGAAATGGTATATGAAACGGAAATTTATCAACGAGAAAAACTGTATCTTTCATCAAAGTGAAAATTGAACCATTCCGTTGAATTATTAAACTGTCGGATTGGTTATAATCTATAAGTTTGTTGCTTTTCATCCATATCATACAAATTTCCGCTAAAGAACGTATTTGGAGTTTGAATTTATCATAATCTAAACTATCCTTAAAATAAGCATTTTCAGTAAGGAAAACAGCACGTTTAAAGTTTAGTGGTTTGGAAGCATCCAGCATTTGTTGTAATTCCTCGAAAGCATTATCGTAATAATCACGGGTTGTTAATTCTTTGGTTCTTTCTGTTGTGGTATTACGAAATTCAATCTGTTTAGTTGAATCTATATAAACTGTTGTTACCGTTGTATCGGTTGCTTTGGTTTCATTTGTTCCGCTAACAACATTTTTTGAAGTTTTACAAGCAACCAAAAACAGGATGAATCCCAATAGTAATAATGACAATATGTTAGTTACCTGTTTTTGCATTTCGTATAATGTCTGTTTTAAGTTTTTGGTTCTCTTGCTTGTGCTTTTCATTATTCAACGAAGCCAGCCAAGCAGTATATTTTTCTTTGGGCATTTGCATATATCCTAATCCATCTATGAAGTCGTATTGTTTCATCATTGCTGAATACGATTTATGTGCTTCGGGATATTTAGGGATTTCTTCAATCGGTGGATTACCAACTTTTCGTAAATTCATTTTAGTTTCCAATGCCAGTAAGTCGGCTTTGAAAATTTGTCCTTGTATGCTTTTAGGGTAAATACTTAAAAGTGTGTCAACCATTGAAGCCATAAAATTGTCATAGCCGAATTTGTCGGTATATCCCATAATCAGGTCTGCAAGAAGTGTTGACATTAATCCATCTTGTCCCAAAGTGTCAAGGTAAATTCGGTTCTTAATTGCCATTGAATTAATGTAGCCAGATTCCATCAGCCAGTCGTAAGAAACAAGGTTGCCGTTTGTGGTTTCGTAGTTGTAAAAAGTTCTTCCGTCATTAAAAATCACGAATGAATGTTCAGGTGCAAGAGACAGCCAAGCCTTTGCATTAATTTCTTCTGCAAAAATCAAATAGAGCAACGGCATTGAATGACATTGTCCCTTACCTGTTTTGAGCAGTTTCGTTACAAACATCTGAGACCAGTCGCTTTTACCTAAAAAATCGTCAAAATCATATTGATAGGCTTTGTGAACACGCCAAACAACTGTGTCTTTGTATTCGACAATTCTTTCTGAAAACAATTTCTGAATAATGTAGTTCTTTCCGAGATTATTGGTTTCTGAAATTTTCTCTTTCTTCATCAGCATTTTCAAAGCGTCAACTTTTATTTTGATTCGTTTCAGATAGTCGCTTTTGTCAAGCGTATTGTCTGTATATGCGTTTTCAATGATAAACACGGCTTCTTTCAAGGAAAAAGGTCGTTTTCCATTTTGCATTTCAAGAAGTTCAGAAAACGCTTGTCGGTAATATTTAATATTTTGAAAACGTTGGACTTCTTCCGCATCATGAATAGTTGGTAAATCTTCGTTTAGCAATGCTTTAATTTCAGCGATTTGTATTTGTTGTTTGGTTTGATTGAATAATTGTGCTTGTTGCATAATAAATTGGTGTCGCAATGTTGGGTCAGAAGGCGGAACAACAGGTGGTGGATAGCCCATTCTTTGCATTGCCTGTTGATTGATTTGGTTGATAATATCCTGTGAAGTAGCACCCATCGGCATTGATGGATGCTGATAGTATTGAATGTTATTATTGCTTTGAGGCACTGTTTGGTTCGGGTCAACATTTATAGGTGTAAAACCACTGAATGAAACTGATTTTCGGTAAGTTGTTTGTCCTTGAATGTCATTTATTCCTAATGTAAAAAAGAAAAACAAAAAAATGTGGGTAGGGCAAAAATTAAATCTTTGTCTTTCTATAATCTCTGTCCATTTAGTTGTTAGTCTATCGTGGTTCTGTCTAAAACCGTGAACCTGTCTTTTAACTAAGTATCTCATTTTGTTTACTATGTCCGTTACCATTGCTTATAACGTTCCCTCGGCTCGGCGTTCGGCCAACTTTTACGTTAATCTTAGACACGAAGATAGAACTTTTTTCTTAGCAAAAATATTAAATCGAAGCGATTAACTTGGCTGACGCTGAACCGAGTGTTGGCAGTAGTTATTTTATCACGGCTTTCTTTATAGCGCCTACGAATTCTCGTCCTTCTCTTGTTTTTGATATTTCTGCTCGTAATGGTTTTCTATTTCTACCACCTGAGCTAATTATAATGTTGTGATGCCCTATCCAATTTGCTACACCTGCAAGAAATCCAAAAATTACAACTAATAATATTATCAAAACTCCCCCACTATTTATTCTGTTAAGATTTGTAATCATTACAATAAGTCCACCAATACTAATAGCAAAGCTACCAATTGCAAAAAAGTAGTTCCTTTGTTGTTTGTAGCTAACAGATGTAACTTGTCCAACAGGAATCTCTTCTGTCCCATTTTTGTAATTTAAGATTATTCGTTTGTCGGTTACTGAACCGAATGTGTTACTGAAAAGTATCTTTTCGTTTGTCTCCATTTGTTATTATTGTTAGTTATTTTGTAAAGTCATTACAATATCCTTGAATAATGTAAAACATTGTTCCGTGTGTGTAGTCAAAATATTGTCCGCCTGGGTGGTTTGCAAACCAATCAAGATTTAGCCATTTATTTCCATTTTCGTCTGTTCTTGACCAAACACCATTTTTATTATATACCTTTTTATAGCGTTTAGAAATATAATTTTCTATACTATTTATGTCGGTGTTTCCAATATTCACCTCTGTAAATGCGTGTCCGCTTTCTGGATTATAAGCGTAGTTAATTCGGGCTTCACCACCAATAGATAAAATCATAGAACAAACCAACACAGCAAAATCATCACAATCGCCATTAAGACCATTGTTCAATGTTGTTGATGCGTATTCAACATAGTTCGTTGTTTGTGGGTCATTAACGTATTTCCAATTATTGTAACAATAATCAAATATGTCGCAAACTTGTCCAAGATTAAAATTTCCTGCGGATTGTCCCGCAATGCTTACGGCTTTATTTCTTAGAGAATTGTTCGTGTAATTACACGCATTAACCAATTGTTTTTTATTTCCTGTCAAATTACAATCCTTAAATAATTCATTTAAAATTTTCTTTTTGTGTTTTGTTACTTTGAAGTCTATTGTTGGTGGTGTTGGAATCGGTTCAGCTATTTCAGTATAGGTCGTGTATGAAGAAGATTTAAAATTTATATTTTTTATTAAAATTGCTCCAAGCCCAATAAGTGCAATAACCAAAATTGAAAATCCAAAAACTTTTAAAAATTTTGTATTGCGTTTAAAAACTTGTCTAAGTTCAACAACACTGTCTGCTTGAACCCAACTGTCGCTATCTTGTTGTCTAACAAAGGTCGTTTTACTTATCCCAAGTTTCTTTATTTCGTCAATAGTCAAAGGACCTTTTTCACGAAAACCGTCTTTTATATAATACATTTTCATTTTTCGCTATGTCGTTTTTTATAATTACTGCCAACGTCAGTCCGTCTAAAAACCTCCGTTATTATTAATTTACATCTTAAATCTACTCATTTAATTCAAATTTAGGCTATTTTAAGTACTCTATTTACAAAAACAGGTTTCCCTAAAATGAAAAATAAAGTATGCCAAAATGCCTTAAAATGGCTTGTCAGAACTGAAAAATTAAAGACAAGTACGCTTAGGTACTTTTTGAGGTCATTTTGGCTTAAAATATTGAAGATTCGGCGGAGATTGAATGCAATGTATATTAAACCCACATCGGCAGATGCTCGTTTTTTGGTTTTTTTGGTCATAATGTGATCAAATCCCCACTGCCTTTTTATAATTCCAAATGGATGCTCAACAATGGCTTGTCGTTGTTGATAAATCTCGTAATTCTCTTTTATCCGTTGCTTGTTTTTTTCAAGCAGATGTGCATAAATTAGCCTTTCAATCACTCTTCCTCTCTTGTTTTTGGCTCGAGTACATAAATCATAGACAGGACAGGTCTTACAGGCACTCGTTTTGTATTGTTTCATCTTAATGGGTTCTTGGTCTTTTCTACCTTTCCGATTTCGATGTTTGTGGTACCATTTTCCGTTCGATTCTAGCGTGTTTCCTTCGGGCCAAGT
>JBBAEU010000037.1:0-9047 GCA_041655765.1 Brumimicrobium sp. | reverse complement strand
CAGAAGCGTTTTCGCCCAACGATGACGCAAAAAACGAAGTGTTTTATATTGAGGGCTTAGAAAATTTCCCAAACACAAAAGTTTGGATATACAACCGCTGGGGAACTTGGTTTTCCACTCGGAAAACTACCAAAACGACTGGAACGGAACTTCACAAAGTAGTTTTAACATTGGCGGAAGCAAACTCCCTGAAGGAACGTATTATTATGTGATAAAATTAGGTGGTGATTTGATTTTAGAAGAAGATAATAGCGTAAAAACAGGGTTTGTGGTGTTGAGGAGGTAATCGTACTCAATAAAATAATTTAAAATTTCTCATGTATAGAGATTAGTTTTTAATCATATATTGTGTTTTACTTTTTATCTTTGTATCAAATGAATAAAAAAGAAAGCATCTCTAAAGCATTGAAGAAATATATCCCAGAGGAATTTATTCCTTATGTGACCAAAATTCTCTTTTCAGAGAAGATTTCTTTTAGAATTACGAAACCCAGAAAAACGAAATTAGGAGATTATAGAGCTCCTTTAAATAAAGACGAGTATCATCGAATATCAATTAATAACGATCTAAATCCTTATTCATTTTTAATAACGACACTTCATGAGTTTGCCCACATGAATACCTATATAAAATATGGGCATAATGCCAGTCCTCATGGACGAGAATGGAAACATGAGTTTAAAAAACTTCTTTTGCCGATTTTAGAGAGCGAATACCTACCAGACGATATAAAACAGGCTTTACGTATCAACTTAAACAATCTAAAAGCCTCAAGCTGTACAGATGTTCACCTGAATCGTGTGTTAAAAAGTTACAATAAAATTGATGATTCATTAACGCCATTAGAAGAAATTGGTAATGATACATACTTCCGCGTTGGAGATAAAGTTTTTCAAAGAGGAATTCTTCGGAGAACTCGTTATTTGTGCAAAGAGGTAAAAACAGGAAAACATTACCTCGTTAGTAGATTAGCAGATGTTGAAATCGTACATTTTAAAAAATAGATAATCCTCCAAACGTTTATCAATCTTTAGTATATTTTTCTCGTATATCGAAAAATACTCAGTCTGATGATTGTTTCAGAAATGTATGCTTAAACAGAGAAATCTCAAAGAGAAAAATATATCGAAGGTTGATAAGCATTAAAAACTGATTTAACTCATTATTGTTTTAATGCTTTACGTAAGCTGCTAATATACAGCCTAATACGATTGCAATTAAACACTGTTTCAATGCCGAACTTTAATTGGATTATTTTGTCCAGATTCAAAAAAAGCCTATATTTGTATGAGTATAATTTAGTTTGATTAAATCAGCAACTTAAAATCGGATGATGATGAATAAAGAGGAAATGAAAAAGGAGATTGAGCGATTGAAGAAAGAAAAAAATGTACTTCTTCTTGCTCACTATTACCAAGAAGATGATATTCAGGAGGTGGCAGATTTTGTTGGAGACAGCTATGGACTTTCATTAAAAGCAGCAGAAACAGATGCAGACATGATTCTGTTTTGTGGTGTACATTTTATGGCTGAAACTGCCAAAATTTTAAACCCAACAAAGAAAGTTTTACTTCCTGATTTAGATGCTGGTTGCTCGCTATCTGATGGCTGTGAATATGATGATTTTAAAGCATTTAAGGAAAAATATCCAGACCACGAAGTTGTTATGTATATCAATTGTTCTGCGGATGTTAAATCAATCAGTGATTATATTTGTACTTCTTCCAATGCGGTAAAAATTGTCAACTCAATCCCAAAAGACAAGAAAATTATATTTGCTCCTGACAGAAACTTGGGTAAATATATCATGAAAACAACGGGGAGAGATATGGTTTTGTGGGATGGTTCTTGCATCGTCCATGAAGCATTTGCAACAGACAAAATCTTGAAATTAATGCAAATGAATCCAACCGCAGATGTTGTGGCGCACCCAGAATCAACTGAAGATATTTTGGAATTAGCAGATTTTATTGGTTCAACCGCAAAAATGCTAAAATATGTCCAAGAATCCTCAAACGACACATTCATTGTGGCAACAGAAGCTGGAATTTTGTATAAAATGAAACAAGCTGTGCCAAACAAAACATTGATTCCAGCACCGATTGAAGAAGAAAACACCTGTGCTTGTAGCTTGTGTGCATACCATAAAGTAAATACACTTAGAAAAGTGTATGATTGCTTGGTTAATGAAACTCCATTTATTGAATTAACAGATGAAGTAATTAAAAAAGCGAAAATTCCGATTGATCGGATGATTCAAATTACGGAAAGTGCAACAGTATAAAAGTGATGTCGTTGTTGTTGGTTCTGGTGTTGCAGGACTTTCTTTTGCAATTCAGTTGGCAAAGCTAAAACCAGATTGTAAAATTAACGTATTGTCAAAATCTACGCTTGACCATTCAAATACAAATTTGGCACAAGGAGGGATAGCAAGTGTTACAGATGAAAATGATACGTTTGAAGCTCATATTGACGATACGCTACGAAGTGGTAAAGGACTTTCCTCTCCCGAAATTGTAAAATTAGTTATTGAATCCGCACCGGATAAAATTAAGAAGTTAGAGGAGTATGGATTAAAATTTACGTATCAACCCAACGGAAAACTTGATTTAGCCTTGGAAGGTGGTCATAGTGCTCCCAGAATCGTTCATGCGTTTGACCATACGGGATATCATGTACAACAATCGCTAATTGGAATTGCGCAATCGCTTAAAAACATCTCATTTTTTGAAAACAGGCATTCCTTTCGGTTAATTCAAAATGATTCTGATGAAATTATTGGTCTGTATGCACTTAATGTTGTCACCAAATCGGTGGAAGTTTTTATTGGAAATACTACTGTTTTGGCAACAGGTGGTTCGGGGCAAGTGTATCAAAACACGACAAACCCTTCGGTAGCAACAGGCGATGGAATTTTCATGGCATTAGAAGTTGACGCAAAAGTTTCTAATCTTGAGTTTATCCAATTTCATCCTACAGTTTTATATGAAAAAAATAAGGATCAGTTAGACTTACTGACCGAAGCAATTCGTGGATTTGGAGCATACATCGTAAATAAAGATGAGAAACGATTTATTTTTGATTACGACAAAACGGGAGAATTGGCAACCAGAGACATCGTTTCGAGTGCTATTTTTTCTGAGCTTAAAAAAACCAAAGAAGAATGTGTTTACCTTGATTGTCGCCACCTCGATTATGAAAGTTTTAAGAACAAGTTTCCTAAAATTACAGAAAACTTAGAGTCGAAAGACTATTCCATTTCGAATGACCTCATTCCAATTGTTCCAGCTGCTCACTACCAATGTGGTGGAATAACTGTTGATAAGAGTGGCAAAACAAATGTCCCTAATCTTTTTGCTATTGGTGAATGTACAGATACCGGTTTACATGGAGTAAATCGCTTGGCTTCAAATTCCCTTCTTGAAGGATTGGTCTTTGGAGATGAAGTCGCTTCATTTATTGCAACAAAACTTGAAAATAAACCGATTCAACCCATCCAAACAGAAAGATATTTCTTTGATAATTTTAATGATGACTTTTATTCAAAAATTATCTGCAGAATCAAGGAAACAATGACAAATAACGCTACGATTTCCACAAGTTTTGACCGATTAGAAATTGCTAAAAAAATTCTTGATGAATTGAAAATTTCATTACAAAACAAAGACATTAAAAACTGTATTTCTATTCATAAAATCAATGCAAATAGCTTAATAACTGTTGCTTTAGAAATTGTAAATAGAAAATTAATATATACAAAACCATTACCAGCTAAAAATCAAAAAATTATTCGATAAATTTAAAATTATAAGACAATGGCAGAAAAAATAGCTAAAAGATCATGGGCTGAACCGTATAAAATTAAAATGGTTGAGCTTCTAAACATGACAACCGAACAACAAAGAAAAAAAGCAATCGAAGAAGCAGGTTACAACACTTTTTTATTGCATTCCGACGAAGTTTATATTGATCTACTTACAGATAGTGGAACAAATGCAATGAGTGACCGTCAATGGGGCGTTTTAATGACAGGCGACGAAGCTTATGCAGGAAGTAAAAGCTTTTATCTGATGGAAAAAGCTATCCAAGATTATTATGGATACAAATATGTCGTTCCCACACATCAAGGTCGTGCTGCAGAGCATATTTTATCCACAATTATGATTAAAAAAGGAGATGTCATTCCTGGAAATATGTATTTTACTACAACGCGTTTGCACCAACAATTAGCGGGTGGTATTTTTAGAGACATCATCGTTGATGAGGCACACGACCCAGCAAATGAATTTCCATTTAAGGGAAATGTTGACATAGATAAATTGGATGCTTTGGTAAAAGAGTTTGGAGCTGACAAAATTCCGTATGTATGTATCGCTACAAATGTTAACATGGCTGGTGGACAACCCATCAGCATGAGCAACTTAAAGGAGCTCCGTGAATACACAAATAAGCATGGGATTAAAATTGTTCATGACATGACAAGAGTTGGTGAAAATGCATATTTTATCCAGCAAAGAGAAGAAGGATATCATGATAAATCAGTTAAAGAAATTATTTTAGAAATATGCTCTTACACAGATAGTGCAACAATGAGTTCTAAAAAAGATGCGCTTGTAAATATCGGTGGTTTTCTTGCAACAAATGATGAAAGTATATACGAACAAGCGCAAAATCTGGTAGTTGTTTACGAAGGACTGCACACGTACGGAGGAATTTCTGGTCGCGATATGGAAGCAATCGCACAAGGAATTAAAGAAAGTGTGAATGATTTCCACCAAGCTGCACGGGTTGGTCAGGTAGAATATCTTGGTAAGAAAATGACAGAATATGGTGTTCCTGTGGTTAAGCCGTATGGAGGACACGGAATTTTCATTGATGCAAAAGCATTTTTACCACATTTAACGCAAGACGAGTTTCCTGCACAAACGCTTGCGGCAGAAATTTATGTAGATTCTGGTGTTCGTACCATGGAAAGAGGAGTTGTTTCTGCAGGAAGAAAACCAAATGGAGAAAACTATTATCCAAAATTAGAATTGGTTCGATTTACCATTCCACGTCGTGTTTATACTCAAGCACACATGGATGTTGTTGCCGAATCAGCTGCTTCTGTTTATGAAAGAAGAGATAGTATTAAAGGATTAAAAATGGTTTACGAACCGAAATACTTGAGATTCTTCCAAGCGAGATTTGAGAAGTTGAAATAACTAAATACTCATTATAGCGTCGCACATTGTATTTATAAATGTGCGACGTTTTTGCATTCTAGTAAATATGACGTCCTTTGCAGTTATTAATCAGACAATAGAAATAAAATATATCTCAAACATTTTTACCTTTCTTATTTAAACTTTGTACTTTTGTGGCTCTATAAAAAAATGTCATGGATAACATAAAAATCAAACGTGCAATCATCTCCGTTTTTAACAAAGAAGGATTGACTCCAATTATCAAAGAATTAGATAAACAAGGAGTTGTAATCTACAGCACAGGTGGAACACAAAAATTTATCGAAGAAATTGGAGTAAAGGTCGAAAGAGTTGAGGATTTAACTTCTTATCCTTCAATTTTAGGAGGAAGAGTAAAAACGCTTCATCCTAAAGTTTTTGGTGCTATTTTGGGAAGAAAGGACAACCAAGAAGACCAAAAAACTTTGAAAGAATTTGAGATCCCAACGTTTGATTTAGTAATTGTAGATTTATATCCTTTTGAAGAAACTGTTGCGGCTGGAGGGACACACGACGAAATTATAGAAAAAATTGATATTGGCGGAATTTCACTGATTCGTGCGGCAGCTAAAAATTATAAGGACGTGATGTTGGTTTCTAATAGAGATCAATATGCCGACTTTCTCGAAATTTTGAAAAATGGAGGAGGAGAAATTACGTTAGATCAAAGAAGATCGTATGCTGTAGATGCCTTTAACGTAAGTTCTAATTACGATGTGCATATTTTTGAATACTTGAATGGTGATGAAAAACTGGCTTTTAAACAAAGCTACGAAACAGGAATAGCGTTGCGATATGGAGAAAATCCACACCAAAAAGGGTATTTTTATGGTGATTTAGGTGCAATTTTTGAACAATTGCATGGAAAAGAACTCTCTTACAACAACCTTTTAGATATTGATGCAGCTGTTAGATTGATGTACGACTTTAAAGATGACAAGCCAACATTTGCTATTTTAAAACACAATAATGCTTGTGGTTTAGCAACAAGGAACACGGTTGAAGAAGCATATAAAGATGCGCTTGCTGGAGATCCAGTTTCCGCTTTTGGAGGAATTTTAATTGCAAACGTTGAGGTAAACGAAGCTGCTGCAAATTTGATTAATGACTTGTTTTGTGAGGTAATTATCGCACCTAGTTTTGAAGCAAAAGCAATTGAGATTCTAGAGTCTAAAAAAAGTCGTAGAATTATGATTCAAAAGGCTTGGCCAACGCAAGAACTGCAATTCAGAACCATTTTAAATGGTGTTTTAGCACAAGACAATGATGCAAAGGTTGAATCAAAAGATGATTTTGAGGCGGTAACAGTTAAATTGGCTACTGAAGCCCAAAAAGACGACTTGGTTTTTGCAAACAAAATTGTAAAACATACAAAATCGAACACAATTGTTTTAGCAAAAGATGGTCAACTTCTGGCGAGCGGAACTGGACAAACCTCTCGGGTTGATGCGTTAAAACAGGCAATTCATAAAGCAAAAAGTTTTGGGTTTAACTTAAATGGTGCTGTAATGGCATCGGATGCGTTTTTTCCATTCCCAGATTGTGTAGAAATTGCCCATCAAGAAGGAATAGACACAGTTGTGCAACCTGGTGGATCTGTAAAAGACCAATTATCTATTGATTATTGTAATGCAAACGGGATGGCAATGGTATTTACTGGAACACGACATTTTAAACATTAGTTTTTGTTTTTTAGCATATAATTGGCTATTTAAACGAACTAATTTGTCTCAACATTGCTTAGAGATTTGGAGATTCTACCTATTTCGCCATCACTTTTTGAACTTTGGTGCCAAATTCACCTGAAATTTCAACCATATAAGTCCCCGAAGAAAGCAAGGAGGCGTCAAAGAACTTATAATTTTGTCCTGCATATAATTCTCCTTCAAAAACAGTTTGGATAAGTTTACCAGTTACATCAAATAAACGAATAGAAACATGTTGACCCTTCTCTGAGTTTAATGGGATACAGGTGATTGCACTTGCGGGATTGGGGAAAATATTTCCAATCATTAGATTATGATTTTCTTCATTATTTATATTTGAAGTATTTGGGTCATCTCCAAACACATCAAAATGGAAATATCCATCAGGTGCAGGCATCGGTCTTACTTGTTCTTTACCGCTTACTGCCTCTGCATGAATATAATATTGCACAGTTGTTCCATTATATTGTGGCGGAATGTATCCAATATAAAATCCATTTTGTCCGGATATAGGTGTCATAGATACAGCATCATAAGGCGCCGTTTCATCCGTTCTGTAATATAACGTTGTAGTAGCAATACCACTTCTGTGCTTGATATATGCCTCAACTGGATATGGATTGATGTTGTCGTCTGTGTCTGCCAGCTCTTGATGGGAAATTAAAAGTGGATTTTCTGCAGCAACTTCTTTTGTAATACAATGAATTGCACCAAGTGAAGGAATACTCGCTTTTGAGTTAATTCCAATTATATTATATCCAGGCATTGCATCTCGATAAATATCTAAAGCGATATCATCTTCCGGGATGTTGTATGTGGGAACAAGAACTGTTTTATTGACGATTGTTGAGTTTGTATAAGTCCAATATTCTCCATTCCAAGCATTAGGGTATGCGTCGTGATCAGTATCTTTCGGCATAGGAATTCTTACAACTTTGTAGGGTGTTCCATAAACTGAATTAAAATTATTAATTACATATAAAAGATTGGCTTCAATTTGCGGTCCATCAGCAATACCCTGCGGATATTCTCCCATCAAGATGGTTTCTTCGTTTAATAATTTCATGTGCATATCAATGTGATGTATCCCGTCATACGGTAAAGTTGGCATTTTGATATAACGGTCGATTCCCATAAATGCATTCATGATGTTATCAATTTCTGCTTCTGTATGGTTTTGATTTTCGTCAAGAACCAAATTACTAGAAAACCCAGTACCGAATCCATCCGTCATAAAATTACCACCACAATGAACCAACCTATATTCTGTGGACGTAGTTTGATACAAAGGTGTATTTAAAACATTTGCTATAACTTCTGGAACCAAATCGTCATCTGGTCTTGGGCGGTTATAAACCCAATCTATTGTGAGTAGCGTATCCACTTCATCCGTATAAACGCTCCATGGTCCGTAATCTCGAGACCAAACCGTGTTAAACTCTTCATCTAAGACGGTAACATTGACAGTGTCAATTCCATTAGCATTCAAATCGTTCCATACTTGTTGAGGATTGCCAGCAAGAATATAAACCCTGCATTCTTCTTTTGCATGTCGCACAATCTCACGCAACATAGAAGGAAACGAAGTCCAACCAATAACAAGTCCTTGAACTTCTTCCCATTCTCCAATGGTTCTTGTAGGAGAATTTGGTGGCGTTGTAATCCCTTGTGTTGCACGTTGTGAGGAGTTGAGCAAATAGTTTGGCATAATAACTTCCTCCTCAGAAGTCATGCGGTTAGGTAAATCTTGTTGTTGTGAGAAAGATATAGATTCAATGGAAAATACACCAATCAAAATGAGTAAAAATTTAATTTTCATAAAGCATGGATTTATGTAAAGTTATTTATTTTTTTTATTCAACAAATTCTCGATTGAAAATATTGTGTAGGCAGGTTCAAGTTTCAAATGCGACACTACCATAATTTCTATCTATAAAGTTATAAAATATTTTTACAGGAGTTTCAAAATTTAATTTTTATCGATATTTAATATCACTGTTGTCCGATAAAACTTTCTAAAAGCGGGATTTCTTCAAAGATTTCCCGCTTTTTTTTGTAATTTTAGTTTTGCGAACATAATTACATGAGTAAAAGTAGGCATTTTTTTGGACAATC
>JBBAEU010000036.1:0-10858 GCA_041655765.1 Brumimicrobium sp. | reverse complement strand
CAAAATTTATAATCGGAATAACCGACGTTGACAACAGTCAACAACAATCTCTTGCAAAATTTTGTACAGGTCATTGGACCTAACCGCAATATTTTATTTTAAAATTTTTACCGTTGTAAAAATCATTTATTGTTTTCTACTCGAATTGCGACCCTCCCGATGTTTCAATCGGGATATTCTAACCAACTGAACTACCAGATCAAAATTTATAATCGGAATAACCGACGTTGACAACAGTCAACAACAATCTCTTGCAAAATTTTGTACAGGTCATTGGACCTAACCGCAATATTTTATTTTAAAATTTTTACCGTTGTAAAAATCATTTATTGTTTTCTACTCGAATTGCGACCCTCCCGATGTTTCAATCGGGATATTCTAACCAACTGAACTACCAGACCAAAATTTATAATCGGAATAACCGACGTTGACAACAGTCAACAACAATCTCTTGCTAAATTTTGTACAGGTCATTGGACCTAACCGCAATATTTTATTTTAAAATTTTTACCGTTGTAAAAATCATTTATTGTCTTCTACTCGAATTGCGACCCTCCCGATGTTTCAATCGGGATATTCTAACCAACTGAACTACCAGGCCAAAACTTATAATTATCTTTCGATAACGTTGACAACAGTCAATAACAATCTCTTGCTAAATTTTGTACAGGTCATTGGACCTAACCGCAATATTTTTTTAAAAAAAATCTTACCGCTGTAAGAAGTCTTATTTTTATTCAATAGCGAGTGCAAATATATACACTTTTTTGAATATTCAGCAGTTTATCAAAAAAATAATTAAATAATTTAACTTTATTTTTTCCAAAACATTAGAATATAATGAAGTATGCATTTATTCCTTACTTTATTTCTTCAAAATCAGTATCCTCAGCATCTTTTTTTTCTTGAATGATTCTTACTTTTCCTTTTTCTTGTTCGGCTATTTTCTTTTCTTTTTCAAATGCTTCCTTTTCTTTTTTTAAACGTTCTTCAATTGTTATAGCGTTTCTAGCATTCATAAAATTGCGAAGAAAGCGAATCAATAAAAGAATGGCAATAATGATTAAGATTGTTCTAAATGTGCCAGGAATACTTAAAAAAAACATCGTATAAATTTCTATTTAGACAAATATAAGTTTCTTTCTGAGTAAATCTTCATAAAGAAAGGATCTCTTAGATCTTTTACAAAGTGAATTGCTTCCCCTGTTGATTTCATTTCTGGACCTAATTCCTTGTTAACTTCAGGGAATTTGTTATATGAAAACACAGGGATTTTAATTGCATACCCTTCTTTTCTTGGTTTAAAATCGAAATCGGTTACTTTATGTGTTCCCAACATCACTTTTGTTGCATAATTTACATAAGGCTCATCGTATGCTTTCGCAATGAAAGGCACTGTTCTTGAAGCGCGTGGGTTTGCTTCAATCACATACACTTTTTCATCTTTAACTACAAATTGGATATTGATTAATCCAACAGTTTTTAAAGCAATAGCAATCTTTTTCGTTATATCTTCAATTTGGTTCAATACAAAATCTCCCAAGTTATACGGAGGTAAAACAGCATAAGAGTCTCCCGAATGGATTCCTGCTGGTTCAATGTGTTGCATAATACCAATTATATATACATTTTCTCCATCACAAATTGCGTCTGCTTCACATTCCACTGCACCGCCTAAAAACCTGTCTAACAAAATTTGATTATCAGGCAACTCATTCAAAATATCTACTACATGATGCTCTAAATCCTCGTTATTAATTACAATTTTCATTTTCTGTCCTCCCAACACGTAAGAAGGTCTTACAAGAATCGGATACCCTAAAGTTCCTGCCAATTCTAATGCTTGTTCAGCACTTTCTACCACGCCAAATTCAGGATAAGGCACATCATTATCTTTTAAAAGGGTAGAAAAACGTCCTCTATCCTCTGCTAAATCGACAGCATCATAATCTGTCCCAATAATTTTAATTCCGTATCTCTCTAACTTTTCAGCCAATTTTAATGCAGTCTGACCACCAAGTTGAACAATTACTCCTTCTGGTTTCTCCAAGTCGATAATATCATAAATATGTTCCCAAAAGACAGGTTCGAAATATAATTTATCGGCAATATCGAAGTCGGTAGAAACTGTTTCAGGATTACAATTAATCATGATTGTTTCATATCCCATTTCTTTACATGCTAAAACACCATGAACACAAGAATAATCAAATTCTATACCCTGACCAATTCGGTTTGGACCAGAGCCAAGAATGACAATTTTCTTTTTCTCCGAACGAATGCTTTCGTTTTCTTCTTCAAAGGAAGAATAAAAATAAGGTGTATGTGCTTGATACTCCCCAGCGCATGTATCTACGATTTTATAGGTTCTATTAATGCCTTGTTCAACGCGTTTTGCACGAACTTCAGATTCCAAACATCTCATTAAATGTCCCAATTGTCTATCTGTATAGCCTTTTTGCTTTGCTTCAAGCATTATTTCTTTTGGAATATCATTTAACGAATATTTTTTAACAATCTTCTCAAAATTAATTAGTTCTTCAATTTGTTTTAAGAACCACAAATCAATTTTAGTCTTTTCCTGAATTGTTTTAAATGGAATTCCTAGTTTGATTGCATCATAAATATGAAACAATCTGTCCCAACTTGGAAACTCTAAGCTCTCTAATATTTGGTTTTGATTAGTAACTTCTTTTCCATCTGCCCCTAATCCGTTTCTACCAATTTCTAAAGATTGACAAGCTTTTTGAAGAGCTTCTTGGAATGAACGTCCGATCCCCATCACCTCTCCTACTGCTTTCATTTGAAGTCCAAGTTTTACATCTGCTCCCGGAAATTTACTAAAGTTCCATCTCGGTATTTTTACAATTACATAATCCAATGTTGGCTCAAAGAATGCCGAAGTTGTTTTTGTAATTTGATTCTGTAATTCATCTAAGGTATAACCCAACGCCAATTTTGTAGCAATTTTAGCAATTGGATAACCTGTTGCTTTTGATGCCAAAGCCGAAGAACGAGAAACACGAGGATTGATTTCTATTGCGACAATATCTTCATTTTCATCTGGAGAAACAGCAAATTGAACGTTACATCCTCCTGCAAAGTTTCCTACGGAACGCAACATTTTAAAAGCCATGTTACGCATTCTTTGGTATGTCTTATCCGATAACGTCATTGCAGGAGCAACAGTTATAGAATCACCTGTATGAACGCCCATTGGATCGAAATTTTCGATACAACATACGACCATGATGTTATCCTTGCTATCTCGGATTAATTCCAATTCATACTCTTTCCAACCCATTAATGCTTTATCAATCATTACCTCATGGATTGGAGAAGCGTGCAATCCCCTATCTAAAAGTTTATCAAACTCTTTCTCTTCATACACAATTCCTGCACCTGCACCACCCAATGTAAAAGACGAGCGAATACAAACAGGAAAACCAAATTCTTGTGCCACTTCTTTACCCTCAAGAAAAGAACGAGCTGTTTTTTGAGGTGGCATCGGAACATTAATTTCTTCCATCAACTCTCTAAACTCTTCACGGTCTTCAGTCACTTCAATGGCATGGATATCAACTCCAATCAATTTTACGTTAAACTCTTCCCACAATCCTATTTTATCACATTCCATCGCTAAATTCAATGCCGTTTGTCCTCCCATGGTTGGTAAAACAGCATCAATACTTGGATGTTTTTCTAAAATATAACGGATGTTTTCTGGTTCTAACGCTTTTAAATAAATGTTATCAGCCATTACTTTATCTGTCATAATGGTTGCTGGATTTGAATTGATTAAAGTTACTTCTATCCCTTCTTCTTTCAAAGAACGAATAGATTGTGTTCCTGAATAATCAAATTCACAGGCTTGACCAATTACGATTGGTCCACTTCCGATAATTAAAACTGATTTGATTTGTTTATTTCTTGGCATTCCAATTTTTGTTTTTTATGCTCATTAGGTATGAACTTGTTCTCAAATTGGGTTCAAATTTACTGTAAAATTGTTAATTTTAGAGACAACCTTTTTATTTTTGTGAATTAGTTATTAACTTTTTATTAAATAAATGTGTTTTTTAAATCATAAACAGTTGTAAGTTAATTAGTTATAAATGGAAGAGCGATTAGAAAAAGTTTCATTAGACGATTTTGAATTGTTCTATGAAGTTTATGGAGATGGAGATACCGCAATTTTATGCCTTCATGGAAACTCTCGAAGTGCAAAAGATTTCCAATTTTTGGCGAATCCAAACAGAAAAATCATTTCAATTCACTTGTTTTTGCATGGATATTCAACATTCGACAAAAAACGAGTAGAACGTGGGGATGTGAGAACAGAAGAATTTAATGTTTTAATTGAATTAATTCTCCAAAAAGAAAATATCAATTCTTTTCATTGGCTCGCCTTTTCTCAGGGTGGAAGATTTACATTTGCAAGTTTTCCATTTTTTGCCAAAAAGGTTGATAGTCTTACTTTAATTGCTCCAGATGGTTTGGATGATAAAAACTTTTATAGTTGGTCACAGCGGCAGTTTCTCGCCCGTCGGTTATTTCGTTATTTTCTAAAACATCCTTCTTTTTTATTAAAATCTGTTTCTTTTCTCGTAAAAATTAGAGTTCTTCATCCAAAGATGAATGAATTTATGGAGTATTACACGTCAGATAAAGAAAGGTTTGAAATGGCTTATAAAACGTGGAGTAGCTTCAGAAACATTCGTCCTTCGGTTGAATCAATCAAAGTTGCTATTGAGGAAAATAGTACTCCATTTAAAATTATCATTGGAGAACACGACCGCATTATCACAGCAAAAACTGCGAGAAAATTTTCAAAAAAGATAGGAAAACCAAATAGCGTTCAAACCATTCCGAATGGTCATAATGTGTTTAAACCACATATAAAGCCAGTGTTATACGAGATTATGGCGTCGATAGTGTCAGATAGCAATATAAATCACTTTGATTGACGGAGCTACCCCCTAAAAAGCATAAATTCGTTTTTCATTCCTTCAATTTTATCATCCCTATTTGTGATGATGTAATCAATTGCTTTTGCACTAAACTCTTTTCCTTTATTTGTTAGAAAAATCAATTCTTTATCGATTTCAATCATTCCGTTTTCTTCGGCAAATTTAAGAATAGAATTTGCTTGCTTTTTTGTCCACCTAAAATGTCTGTAAAGATGTTTTATTTCCCTTTCTTCGTTCTCGATACCATCGTTTAAGCTATTCAAATGCAAGAGTAATGTAAGCATTTTGACTTCTTTTGCTTGTCGTTTTTGGAGGGATAAATTCGAGAGAAAACCATGTTTTGGAGCAATTAAATATACCAAAATAAAAATCAATCCCAAAACAGCTGTCATCGCACCAGCAATGGATGCATCTAAAATAAAAGCCAGCCAATAACCTAAAATGGCAGATATTACACCAAAGGCAACCGAATAAATGAGCATTTTACGCAAATTATCAGTAATTAAATAAGCTGTCGAGGCTGGAACAATGATGAAAGCCACAACTAAAATTGCACCAACAGCATCAAAGGCACCAACAATTGTAATGGAAGAAATCGACATCAATCCGTAGTGAATCAAAATGGGTGAAATACCAAGCACGGCAGACAAACCTGGGTCAAAAGTAGTAACTTTCAACTCTTTGTAAAACAAAAATAAAGACACAACAATAATGAGTAAAATTCCTCCCATTATCCATACCGATTTTGGACCCAAATCATAATCCATCACAATAAATCGATCGAATGGTGCAAACGCTAATTCTCCAAGTAATACTGCGTCAATGTCTAAATGTATGTCAGAAGCATTTGTCGAAATTAGAATAATTCCAATGCTAAAAAGTGCAGGAAAAACCAGTCCAATGGCTGTATCTTCTTTGACCAGTTTTGTTTTTTGAATAAACTCTACTAAAACAACAGTTAGCACACCGACCAATGCAGCAAATAGAATCAAAACAGGAGAATTCAAATCGTGTGTTATAAAAAATCCCAAGACAATTCCCAATAGGATTGAATGACTGATTGCATCGCTGATTAATGACATTTTTCGGAGTACCAAAAAGACACCAATTATCGCACAAGCAATTGCGACAAGTGAAGCAACGATTTGTATTTCAAACTGTGGCAAAATCATAGCGTAATTCCTTTATTTAATTCTTCCGCATAGTTGAATCCCTTTTCTGTCATCAACCACATTCCTTCATTCACTTTTATCCAACCTTGGTTTTCAAGTGATTTTAAGACATTTTTGCCGATACCTTGAAAATTATTAAGAATTTTATTGCTGTGTGGATGACCTACATCATCATGGGTTTTAGCGATGTTATACATTAATAATAAAACTTTCGTTTGCTCAATTTTTTTTCTGCTTCTTATAAATAGAATTTGTCGCATCAACAATCCCCTTTTTGGAGAAAAAAGAAATGAGATTATCACAATCAGTATAGCAATTACGACAATTACAGGACCGGTTGATAAATTATTGTAAGTTGTACTCACTGCAGTTCCCACAACTCCTGAAATTACGCCAAGTATTGCGGCGATAATCAACATTACATACAACCGATTCGTCCATTGTCGTGCCGCTGCAGCAGGAGCTAAAAGCATTGCGCTCATAAGTACAACACCAACCGTCTGTAATCCTAAAACGATGGCTAAAACAATAAAAAAGGATATCAATGAGTCTAAAAACCTGGTTTTAATTCCAATACTTTTTGCATAATCTGAATCGAAAAGAGCAACTTTTAATTCTTTCCAAAACATTAGCAAAACAAGCAATGACAATCCCAAAACAATAGACAAGAGTTTAACATCATTTTCCATAAGTGTTGCTGCCTGTCCAAACAAATATTTATCTAATCCTGCTTGAGTAGCATCTGGGTTTTTCTGAATAAAAGTCAGTAAAAGCATTCCAAAGCCGAAAAAAACAGATAGTACAATTCCTAAAGCTGCGTCTTTTTTTAGCCTTGTGTTAGTCACAATTCCAGAAATTAACAATGTCCCGATAAGTCCACTAATAATAGCACCTATTAATAAAACATAATTATCTTTTGCTTGAGTAATCATAAAAGCCAAAACGATTCCAGGCAATGCTGCATGAGAAATAGCATCTCCTAATAAACTTTCCTTTCTGAGTACGGCAAAACTTCCTAACACACCACAGATTGCACCTAAAGCCCCCGTTCCGAGAGAGATGTTCCTAATGGTATAATCAGTAAAAATCAACGATATGTATTCAAAAATATCCATCTATTTATTGATTGTCACTTTATAATTGATTCCATAAGTTTTTGCCAAATTCTCATCATTAAATATCTCCTTGATTGGTCCTGTTGCAATTTTCTTGACATTCAAAAATGTCACCCAATCAAAATACTCAGGAATTGTTTGCAAATCATGATGCACAACAACGAGTGTTTTCCCTGAAGACCTTAACTCTTTTAGGATATTGATAATCGCAATTTCAGTCGTTGCATCCACTCCTTGAAAAGGTTCGTCCATAATATAAATCGAAGCATTTTGAACCAAGGCACGTGCGAGAAAAATACGTTGTTGTTGTCCTCCACTTAACTGACTAATTTGTCTGTTTTTAAAAGGCAACATACCTACCTTTTCCAATGCTTCCAAAGCGGCAATTTTCTGTTTTTTGCTTGGTCTTCTAAACCAACCCAATTCGCCATACGTTCCCATTTTAACGACATCGAATGCTGTAGTTGGAAAATCCCAATCTACCGTTCCTTTTTGCGGAACATAAGCCACTTCTTTTCTCATTTTTTCGTAGGGTTTTCCGAAGATTTCAACCGTTCCAGCAATTTTTTTCTGTATTCCTAAAATGGCTTTTATCAAAGTGGATTTACCTGCTCCGTTTGGGCCTACGATGGCCATCAAAACCCCTTCTGGTACTTGCAAGTGAATATCCCATAAAACAGGTTTAAAATCATAAGCTACCGTTAAGTCATGAACATTTAGTGCGTATTTAGATTCGTCTGTCATTTCAAACATTTATTTTAATCCATTTACAATTGTGTTTACATTGTATTGAAACATACCTATATATGTTTCTTCAGGAGTTCCTTCACTTCCCAACGCATCGCTATACAGCATTCCTCCTATTTCCACTTGATGATTTTTTGATAAAACTGCTTGACGTAAAGCTTCAATTGTTCGGACAGGAATCGAACTTTCGATAAAAATTGATTTTACCTTATTTCGAACAATAAAATCTGTCAACTCTCTTACGTCTTTTACGCCTGCTTCTGTAGCCGTTGATATTCCTTGAAGTCCTACAACTTCAAAACCATATTCATCTCCAAAATAACCAAAGGCATCATGGGCGGTAACCAAAATTCTATTACTTTCTGGTATGGAGCTAATTTCATTACGAATATTTATTTCTAACTCAGTAAGCTCGTTGAGATATTGATTCAAATTCTCTTCAAAATAAACTTTATCCTCAGGACGAAAATCTGATAAAATACGGGCAACTTCCTTTGCTTCTTCTTTAAACAAAGAGATATTAAACCAAACATGGGGATCATAATTACCACCAAAATCAGCGGATTCACGGAGTTTTTCTTTTGGAAGTGAGCTCCCTAAATTCACTTGTATTTTATCGTATCGTTCTAACTTCTCAAAAACATTAATTAGTTTTCCCTCTAAATGGAGACCGCCATAAATCACAATGTCAGCACTAAAAATCTTGATTACATCATTTTCGCTTGCTTTGTAAACATGCGGATCCACACCAGGCCCCATGAGTCGCATTATATCGACTTTATCTTTTCCAATGTTTTGAATTAAATCGTAGAAAATAGTAGTGGTTGTGGCAATCTTTATTCTGCCATCATTAGCGTAACCATCCTTTTTCATGCAAGAAGAAAGGAATACAAAAAAAACAAGCATGAAAAAATAACTTCTCATGCTTGCAAATATAAATATTTATTAGTTATTAAAAAAATATTTTTAGTCTAATCTAAATTTACAAAAGAGTTACGGCTGAACGTTCGCTTTAATATTAACAACTTGACTTGCTTCAGCAATATTTGCTGTAACTGTTACAGTTTTATTTACCAAAGTGCCTGCTTGACCAGGATTTGATGTAAACGTAACTTCTAAAGGATATTCTTCTCCTGGCATGATTGGCTGTTCTGGTTTTTCAGGGACAGTACATCCGCACGAAGCTTTTGCATCATCAATAATTAATGGATTGTCTCCTGTATTTTTAATTGTGAAGACAGTTGTAACAGGCTGTCCACTTGGGATACTTCCAAAATCGTGTACTTTTGGAGATATATCCATTGTTGTCATACTTGCCATTCGTTCTTCTTCTAATCTTTCTCTTTCTTTTTGTCTTTCTTCTGCCGCTGCTTTTAGTTCTTCAGCATTTTCTGTACCTGAAGAAAGTTTTGATCGAACTTGACCTTCACTTGCATTTATTGTTGCGTCAATTTCTGAAGAACTGTCATTATTACACGAAAAGGTTAATAATGCAATTGATAATAACCAAACTACTTTTCTCATTTTATCTTTTTTTGAAATTTAATGTTTACAAATAATATTTACAAATTTAGAAAATAATTCGTATATTTTTAAGCCAAATTTTGCTAATTTTGAAACTAAAATCAAAACTATGTTCAAATTAATTATATACATCATTCTTTTTGCCTTATCTATTTTCTTTCATTCTGAAGTATCTGGGATTGGCTTAAGAATGGGACTTTCCTTTACCCTTTCATTTGTTTTACCTTATATTTTACAATTCATATTTGTTTGTTTGATTCTCGTTCAGGTAAATCGTTTGTTTTTAAAGAATGCATCAACTGGAATGCGAAGACTTGTAAACATTGGTGCTTTTGTGGGACTTTGTGGAATTGCTTTTGCTTTTCATCCTATTTACGAGGGAGATTTTGATAATGAGTATAACATCGTTACAGTTTCGGGAGAGAGTGAAGAAGTTTTTGAGGAAGGACTCACAATGGTTGCCCTGCCTGGATGTAAGTTTTGCTTTGAAAGGGTTGGCCAAATGAATAAAATAAAGAAATTATTTCCAGACGTTCCGATGCATATTTTAATTGTAGAAAGCAACGAAACGTCAAAAAACGAATATAGAGAAGCTACCATTGAAGGAATAGAAGTTGGTGATTTCCCTCCAGCTTTGAGAATGAACACAGCTCTTAACTCAGGAAGTTATCCTACGTTCTTCCTTAAATCAGCCAATCAACCGAATCAATTAAAAAGATGGAGTAATAGCAGTTTTGGAAACGGTGCTTGGGATATGGTTTTGGGAGAGTAAGGTATAGGCGTTTTTTTACCGATTTTCTTTTGATTTATTATTTTTATCACTGTTGTCCGATAAAACTTTCTAAAAGCGGGATTTCTTCAAAGATTTCCCGCTTTTTTTTGTAATTTTAGTTTTGCGAACATAATTACATGAGTAAAAGTAGGCATTTTTTTGGACAATCAGTTTTCGGACAGCTGATTTCGTTGATAGATTTTGATTTTGTTAAAACATCAGCATTAAAGTATAGTGCAGATAGATACACAAAGAAATTTAAAACCTCTGATCATCTTATAACAATGTTATTTTCTTGTTTTGCAAACTGCACTTCATTACGCGAAGTCACAGGTGCAATGCTTGGTTTAAGTGGAAAAACCAAACATTTTCAACTCAACAGTATACCTTATAGAAGCACATTGAGTGACGCAAACGCTCGGAGAACTCATCTTGTGTTTGGAGATATCTATTATTTGCTTTACGAGCATTATAAACCTGTTATCTCGGACAGCCGAAAATCCTATGATTGGGAAAACAAGGTGGAAATTATTGATTCTAGCGTTGTTTCTCTCTTTA
>JBBAEU010000035.1:0-12507 GCA_041655765.1 Brumimicrobium sp. | reverse complement strand
AAATAAAAAAAGCACCTACATCCCTGTAAGTGCTTTCAAGTTGTGGGCCCTACTGGATTCGAACCAGTGACCCTCCCGATGGAATCGGGATGCCCTGAACCAATTCAGAGATTACAGTAAGAAATAAAAAAAGCACCTACATCCCTGTAAGTGCTTTCAAGTTGTGGGCCCTACTGGATTCGAACCAGTGACCCCCTGCTTGTAAGGCAGGTGCTCTGAACCAGCTGAGCTAAGAGCCCTTTTTTTGCATTTATGAGTTATCATTAACCCATTAGCGGAGGCAAATATAAGCACATTTTTTAAATATGAAACACTTTCATTAAAAAAAATTAAATTATTTCTTCTAAGAGATAAAAACTTCCAAATACAACCAACATATCCACTTCATTGCTAAATGATTGAGCATCAGAAAAGGATTTAAGAGGGTTGTTATAGAACTTCGATTTTAGTTGTTTGATTTTAGGTATTTGCTTAAACTCCTCGATTGTGAAAGAACGCTTATTTGAAAATTGTGTAAAATAATATTCCCAGTTATCAGGAAATAAATCTATGATTTTTTCGACTTCTTTGTCATTAGAAGCTCCGTAGATGGCTCTTACTTTTTTTTCATGGTAATTATCTTGAATGTATCGAATAAACCTTTCAATTCCCATCACATTATGTCCCGCATCCATGATTATCAAAGGTTCTTTACTGTAAATGTAATTTCTACCTAATAGTTCTGTATTTTTATAAAGGTTTTCAATTCCTCTTTTCTTAAAAACAGGTAAGTCTATTTCATCTTCTAAAAGAAAATCAAGCACTTTAAACGCAACATACGTATTTTTATCAAATACATTGGAGTAGTTTTCAAGGTTACAAAAGTAAATCGGTGAGCCTTCGGAAATAGCTTTTTTTAAGAATACATCCTCGGTTTCAAAATCACTTTCGCCAATTACAATGGGAATTCCATGTTTTATGATACCTGCTTTTTCTCTTGCGATTAATTCTCTTGTATTTCCTAAGATTGTAGTGTGGTCAAGTCCAATGTTTGTTATGACAGTAATTTCAGGTGTAATAATATTCGTTGCATCTAACCTTCCACCCAAGCCTGTTTCTACAACAACAATGTCACATTTTTCTCGATAAAAATAATCGACAGCGATTGCCCATGTCATTTCAAAGAAAGAAGGAGAAAAACTAAACTTATAATCTTGGAAACACTTTACATAATCAATTACTTTACTTTCAGGAATCATCGTTCCATTTACCCTAATTCGTTCTCTAAAATCTCTGATATGAGGCGAGGTAAAAAGTCCGACTTTTTTCCCAGATTCTTGCAAAACACTTGCAATGATGGAGCAAGTCGTGCCTTTACCATTTGTTCCAGCTACGTGAACAAACTTTAGCTTATGCAAAGGCGTTTTTAAAAAATGAATTAATTTTTGAGAATTTTCAAGGGTTGGTTTAAAAGCAACATCACCTATTTTCTGAAAAACAGGAAATTGATTAAATAACCAATTTACTTTTTCAAAGTAATCAGGATTTGACATTGTGATTAGTTTGGTCGAATCGTTACAGTAAAATAAACTATTTCATTCCGAGCACCTTTCTTTTCTTTGTAAAGAACTTCTTCTTTTACCATGTTCGTTACTTCATCTATTAAAGTTTGATTCGTTGTTGTCGTTTCATTACGAATTACGTCTGCCCGTATAACTTTTCCTCGGGAATCTATAACTAGTTTATATGCAATTTTAGCATGTTCATTATTAGGCGTTTTAGGTTGGGTTGTTACGTTATTTAATCTTATTCTATTTCCCTCACTTCCAGCACCCGGGTTTCCATTACCTGTACCTGGTCCATCATCACTTCCAAAACTTGTTCCATCCCCAGACAATCCACTTCCACCCGACCCTCGATTCCCGAAGGGATCAGATACTTGAGAATTCGATTCAGAGGTATTGCTTTCAGTAGTTCCTTGACCTGTTTGAACAGCCACATCAGATTCTTCTTGAGTAGCTTCTTCTCTTGGGGATTCTACGGTATTTGTTGGCACTGGCTCGGCGGAATTGTCAGGTGTTCCTCCACCACCATTATCAATATCGAAATTATCTATACCATCTCCTTCCATAACTATTGGGATTGGTGCTGTAACTAATGGGGGATCTGGTTCTGTATAAGTAATAAAGAAAAGTAAAAATAAAACGACCAATAGGAATAAAACTGCGGCTATTTTCCCATTCCTATCATCAGAAGCTCTTACAACAGGTGTTTTTGCCATCTTAATTCGTTTTTAGTCGTATGCTAAAACAGGTTTCCATCCTTGTGCTTTAGACAAAGCCAAGATTTGGAATACTGCTTCATAGTTAGCATCTCTTGCTCCAGCGATTTTAACTTTTTTCTCAGGTGTTTTTTCTACTTCTTTCACGAAAAAATCTCGAATTTCTTCATAGGTTGCCCCTTCCGATTTAACACCGAAAGGGTTTACAGATTGAGCATCGCTAAGCATCAATTTATACAGATTATCTTCTGTAACAATAATTGTTGTTGTTGTATTTTCTTTTGATGTATTTAACTTTTCAACTGGCTGAGGCAATTCCACAGGCGTATTCCTCTCTGACATTGTACTCATAATAATAAAGAATACAAGCAGAAGAAACACAAGGTCTGTCATTGAAGCCACCCCTGATTCAGCCTTTATTTTATTTCGCGTGCCAAATGCCATTATTATATTATTTTGATGGAGTATGGAGAACATCCATAAATTCCATTGCATCATTTTCCATTCGATAAACGACCTTTGAAATTTGTGATACTAGATAATTGTATCCCATAAACGCAATAATCCCAACAATTAACCCAGCAACTGTCGTAACCATCGCTGTCATAATCCCTGGAGCAATTGTACCCAAGTCCAATGAATCCAAGTGCTTCATCGCATTAAAGGTTTGTACCATACCTGTTGTCGTACCCAAGAATCCAATCATTGGACCAGCACCAGATGCAGTAGCCAAGAACCCAATTCTTTGTTCAAGTCGTGCTACTTCGAGTTTACCTGTGTTATCAATTGTAGAAGATATAATATCCACTGGTTTCCCTAAACGATCAATTCCTTTTTCAAGCATCCTTGCAGAGGGAGAATCTGTACGAATACAGAGATTTTTTGCCTCATCAATTTTCCCTTCAGTTAGAAGCCTTTTCACTTCTGAGGTAAAATTTGGATGTTTTTTGGATGCACGTTTTAGCGCTAAGAGTCTTTCTACGAAGACATAAACGGAATAGATTGACATGATTGCCAAGACAATCATAATAATCAACCCATCATAGCCACTTGTAGCATCCCTAATCACCTCCCAGATTGGAACTTCTTTGTAACCTTGTTCTACGCCCACAACGGTAGAATCTCCAACAATTTGTAATAAAAATGATATACTCATAATTTTAATAACGTTTCAAAATTAAATTTGTTACATTGTCCCTGTCAGTAATCTTTCTAATAGATAAAATCCTGCACCAGCAAAGAAACCTATTAACGCAAGTAATGAAATTCTTTTCATATACCAGAAGAAAGAGATTTTTTCCATTCCCATTGCAACTACACCTGCCGCCGAACCAATAATCAAGATAGAACCTCCAGTCCCTGCTGAATAAGCAATAAAATGCCATACCAAACTATCTGTTGGATTTGCAACAACATCAAACATGCCCATACTTGCAGCTACTAATGGTACGTTATCAATAATTGCAGAAGCTAATCCTAGAATTATCACAAATACATCAAGATGCATTACTTCTTGAACCGCAGTACCAAAGTTAAAAATCAAACCTAAAGATTCCATGGCTGCTACTGCCATCAAGATACCTAAGAAAAATAAGATTGATGGCATCTCAATTTTAGAAAGTGCTAGGAAAGTTGGACTTTTATGTTCTATAACTTGTTCATCTCCTTTTGGAACTTCAGTAATAATTCCTCCGTGCGATACTTTCATTTGTCTTCTACTGTGGAACTCTCCAAAAATTGAAACAACAGCCAATGAGAACATCATTCCTAAATATGGTGGTAATTCAAAAACAGTTTTAAAGATAGGAACAAACACAATCATTGATAAACCTAAATATAACATAAATTTAGATTTCGGATTTACTTCTCCATTATCTTTAGACAACTCAAATGTTCCTTTAAAAGGAGGTAAAAAACTTGCAATTATAACAGGAATTAACATATTTATCAATGAAGGAATAAATAAGTACTCCATTAATTTTAGTGTTGTTACTAAATCTGCCATCCAAAGCATAGTTGTGGTTACATCACCAATTGGCGACCATGCCCCACCTGCATTTGCTGAAAGAATAATAAGTCCTGCAAACCACATTCTATCTTCTCTCTTATCTAATAAGTTTCTTAAAATTGTAATTAACACAATCGTTGCAGTAAGGTTGTCTATGATAGATGATAAGAAGAACGCTAAGATTGAAATTATCCAAAGTAATTTCCTCTTACTAGTTGTTTTAATAAATGTCTTAATTACAGAAAAACCATTGAAATAATCCACAATTTCTACAATTGTCATAGCACCTAAAAGGAAAATCAGGATTTCAGCAGTTTTTCCAAAATGGTGAAGTAAAGACTCTTGCAACAATGCCTTCCTTTCCGGATCGCCTAATCCGGTAATATCAATTAATTCACTTGTTGAAGAACTAAACCATTCTGTAAAGCCATCCATTCCTAAGGAAACGAACACCCATGCCAAGACCATCATCAACAATGCTGGCACCAATTTATCAACTTTTAAGCTGTGTTCCAAGGTAATTCCTACGTAACCCAAAATAAAAGCAATTACTACTAAAACTTCCATGTTTTTTTTAGATTATAATTAAATTTCGCAACAAATTTAACAAACTTTTAATATGAAAAATCTAAATACTATTTTTTTTTATGAATGGTAAACAACCCCCGAGGATGAGTCTTTTTTAGCGCCTGTAACAGATTTCCATACATTCACTTCATTTCTCCAACGAAGTAATCCTAGAAACGCAAAGCCTATAGCCTCTTTGAAGTCAATAACTTCTTCGTTTGGAATGACAATTTCACATTTTACATGCGCTTTAATTCTGCTCATTAAAAATGTATTTTTCACTCCACCGCCCGTTATTAATACAGATTTAGGAGAAATATCATTTACGACTTTACCTATTTGAATTGCACTATGCTCATAAAAAGTTCGGATTTTATTTTCTAAGACTGATTCTGCAGTCAACAACGGAAGAATTTCTTTTACAACCCATTCCCAGCCAAGAGATTTCGGACTTTCATCTTGATAAAAAGCGAGTGAATTTAAACTTTCTAAAAGTTGATGGTTAACTGTTCCTTTTTTTCCGATCTCTCCATCTTTATCATAAGAAATTCCAGCTGACTGAACCAAATGGTTGACAACAATATTTACAGGACAAACATCATAAGACTTCACTACTTCTTGTTGTTTAAAAGAATAATTGCTAAAACCACCTAAATTTAAAAATGACTCTGCCATGTTTGAGAAAAGTAAAAAATCAGCGACAGGAATAAAAGGAGCACCATTTCCGCCTAAAGCAACATCTTTTGTCCTAAAATCTGTTACTGAAGACAAACCAGTGGTTACAGACAACTCAGGTCCATTACCAATTTGAAGTGTAAAGCCGTTTTGAGGTTGATGAAAAACTGTTTGTCCATGGCTTACCACAAAATCAAGTTCACTTTTGTCAATTTTATATTTGGTTATAAAGTTATTAACGATTTTGCCGTAATATCGCCCCAAATCGGCGCTCAATTTTATTAGTTTTTCAGCTGGAAGAACATAAGTTTCCTTAAGTGAACGAAGTATATTTTCTTCAAATTCAAATAATTCAGAATTGAGCAACTGAAATTTCCATTTTTGATTTTCGTCCTTATAAAAAACGACTTCTACAACATCAATTCCATCCAAAGATGTCCCTGACATCAAGCCAATTACGTGATATTTGTTCTTTTCTGCCATCGTGAGCCTTAAAATTTGAATATTTACAGTAAATTTGCACCCCAAATATAGATTATCAAATTATAAAATTAATAATTAAATAAATATGGATTTTAAATTAACAGAAGAACATATTGCGGTACGTGATGCGGCAAGGGATTTTGCACAAAACGTTTTAAAGCAAGGTGTGATTGAAAGGGACAATGAACAACGTTTTCCAACTGAAGAAATCAGACAACTTGGAGAATTAGGATTCATGGGAATGATGGTTGATCCAAAATATGGAGGTGGTGGAATGGACACAATTTCTTATGCTTTAGCAATGGAAGAAATTTCGAAAGTTGACGCTTCATGTTCTGTGGTTATGAGTGTTAATAACTCGCTAGTTTGCTGGGGTATTGAAAAGTTTGGAACCGAAGAGCAAAAACAAAAATATTTAGTTCCATTAGCATCTGGTCAAAAAATTGGTGCTTTTTGTCTTTCTGAACCCGAAGCAGGTTCCGATGCAACGCACCAAAGAACAACAGCGGAAGACAAAGGAGACCATTATTTATTAAACGGTACAAAAAACTGGATTACCAATGGTAGTTCGGCCTCTTATTATATTGTGATTGCACATACGCATCAAGAAAAAGGTCATCACGGAATCAATGCGTTTATTGTAGATAAAGCATGGGACGGATTTGAAATTGGTCCAAAGGAAGACAAAATGGGAATTAGAGGGAGCGATACGCACCAACTAACATTTACAAATGTAAAAGTACCCAAAGAAAACAGAATTGGAGAAGACGGATTTGGATTTAAGTTTGCCATGAAAGTTCTTTCAGGAGGAAGAATTGGGATTGCTTCACAAGCATTGGGGATTGCATCTGGCGCATTAGAATTAGCAGTGGCATATTCAAAAGAAAGAGAAGCATTTGGGAAACCCATTTCACATCACCAAGCCATAGCATTTAAAATTGCAGATATGGCAACAAAAGTTGAAACGGCACGACTAATGGTTCATAAGGCTGCTTGGGAAAAAGATTCAGGACTGAACTTTGATGAATCTGGTGCAATGGCAAAACTTTACGCATCAGAAATTGCACAATTTGTAACTACTGAAGCTGTTCAAATTCATGGAGGATACGGATATGTCAAAGAATATCACGTAGAAAGATTGATGAGAGATGCTAAAATCACACAGATTTACGAAGGAACATCAGAAGTACAAAAAATTGTAATTTCTAGAAGTGTTTTAAAAAAATAGGAAATTAAAACAAGTATAGAACCCATTGTAACTTTCTCATAAAAGTGAGTTTGTATAAAGTGATGATTTTTAATTTTGGGCACCTACCATTGGAAATATGATTTTTTTTCATATATTGATGACATCCAAATAAATATAAATGAAAGTATATACAAAAAGAGGAGATTCTGGCACAACATCATTAATTGGAGGAAAAAGAGTTTCTAAAAATGATTTAAGAATAGACAGTTATGGAACCGTTGACGAGCTTAATTCGTGGGTTGGATTGTTGCGCGACCAAGATGATATGCCTAAAGCTCAATTTGAAGAATTAATTGAAATACAAGACCGACTTTTTACAATTGGCTCGCTGCTGGCAACCCAGCCAGAAGGCACAAGTATGAATCTCCCTAAATTATATCAAGAAGATATTGATTTTTTAGAACGAGCAATCGACAAAATGGATGAAGACTTACCGAAGGTATATAAATTTGTGCTTCCAGGTGGGAAACCTATCTTGTCTTATTGTCATATTGCTCGAACAGTTTGCAGACGTGCTGAAAGATTGACAGTAGGTTTGGAAGACAACTCAGAACAACACAAATTAGCAATTAAGTATCTAAATCGGTTGAGTGACTATCTTTTTGTGCTTTCTAGGAAAATTGCTACAGCTCTAAACATTGAGGAAATCCAATGGAAGCCTAGAACAGAATCCTCTGAGTAAAGTAAATTTACATGTACAAAATTTGCTTTTCAAAAAAATAATTTTATCTTCGCGTTCTATTTGAATAAATTAGCAAAATAGAAGCATCGATTTATTACTAAATTAAATAATTACTAGATATGTATTGGACACTTGAATTAGCTTCATACCTTGAGGACGCACCTTGGCCAGCAGCAAAAGATGAATTGATTGACTTTGCTATTCGTACTGGCGCGCCACTTGAGGTAGTTGAAAACCTCCAAGCCATTGAAGATGAAGGAGAAATTTATGAAAGTATTGAAGACATTTGGTCTGACTATCCGTCAAAAGAAGACTTCTTCTTTAATGAAGACGAATATTAATATATTAACAACATAATGTTTTAAAAATGCTCTCAAATGAGGGCATTTTTATTTTTACATAACGACAAAATGTCAGTTATTATTATTTTGGAATGATTTCTGACATAATTTATACATTAATTAACACTATAATATCAGTTAGTTAGTTATTTTTGTACTTTAATGAAATTCAAAAGATGTTAGGAGACTTATTTAAAAAGATTTTAGGAGATAAAGCGGTAAAAGACCGTAAAACGTATCAACCAATTATTGACAAGGTTAATGAAATATTTGATTCGTTATCAACAATTACAGATGATGAGTTAAGAGAAAGAACCAAGGTTTTTCAGCAGAGAATTCACGACGGTACAACTGAGATAGAAAATGAAATCCAAGAAATGGAAGCCAAAGCAACAAGCGAGGAAACTTCCGTGACAGACAAAGAACATTTATTTGAACAAATTGATAAACTAAAAAATGATCTCGATAAAAAAATCGAAGAAATTTTAGAGGAAATCCTTCCTGATGCGTTTGCTACTGTTAAGGAAACTGCAAGACGCTGGGCGCAAAACAAAGAACTTGTTGTTACAGCAACTGATTTCGATAAAAAATTGGCTAAGACCTTTGATGGAATTAAAATCGACGGGGACAAAGCAATCTGGAAAAATTCGTGGACTGCAGCAGGAAGTTTGGTAGAATGGAACATGATTCACTATGATGTTCAAATTATGGGTGGTGCAGTTCTACATAGAGGAAATATCGCAGAGATGCAGACAGGAGAGGGAAAAACCCTTGTTGCTACTTTGCCTGTTTACTTAAATGCGTTGGCAGGAAAAGGTTTGCACGTAGTTACGGTGAACGACTATTTGGCACGACGTGATAGTGAATGGATGGGACCTTTGTATCAATTTCATGGATTAACTGTAGATTGTATAGACAAACATAAGCCTAATTCTCCTGAAAGAAAAGAAGCCTATAAAGCAAATATTACGTTTGGTACAAATAACGAATTTGGATTTGACTACCTAAGAGATAATATGTCAAGTGATATTGATAGCTTGGTACAAAAAAAACATCATTACGCTATTATTGACGAGGTTGACTCCGTTTTGATTGACGATGCTCGTACACCATTAATTATTTCTGGTCCTACACCAAGAGGTGACCAACAAGAATATGTTTCATTAAGACCAACCGTAGAAAGAGTGTATAATGCTCAACGCCAGTTAATCACAAAAATTCTTGCCGATGCCAAAAAAGAATTAGCGATTGTTAATGACCCAATTGAGGGTGAAGACAAAAAAGAAACAAAAAGAAGATTGGAAGAAGGAGGTCAACAATTACTCAGAGCTTATAGAGGTCTTCCTAAAAATAGAGCATTGATTAAGTTTCTTTCAGAACCTGGTATCAAAGCCATTCTGCAAAAAACAGAAAATTTTTATATGGCAGAGCAAAACAAACACATGCCATTCATCGACAAAGAATTATATTTCACCATTGATGAAAAAAATAATACTGTTCAACTTACAGATAAAGGTATCGAATTAATGTCTGGTACAGATGATCCAAACTTCTATGTGATGCCAGATATCGGAACAGAATTAGCTCAATTAGAAAAACAAAATATCCCGTCTGAAGAACTCGCAGAAAGAAAAAGCGAGTTGATTCGGGATTATTCATTAAAATCTGAAAGAATTCATAGTGTTAACCAACTTCTAAAAGCTTATACACTTTTTGAAAAAGAAGTTGAATACGTTGTTATCGATAATAAGGTTAAAATTGTTGATGAGTCCACTGGGCGTATTATGGAAGGAAGACGTTATTCTGATGGTTTGCATCAAGCAATAGAAGCAAAAGAAAACGTTGATGTTGAAGCTGCAACACAAACTTATGCCACAATTTCACTGCAAAATTATTTCAGAATGTACCATAAACTTGCTGGTATGACTGGTACAGCCGAAACTGAAGCAAAAGAATTTTGGGATATTTATGAACTAGATGTTGTTGTTATTCCTACCAATAAACCAATTGCCAGAGAGGACAAAAATGATAAAGTTTATAAAACTGCAAGAGAAAAATACAATGCCGTAATTATTGAAATTGAAGAGTTGGTAAATCAAGGAAGACCTGTTCTTGTTGGTACAACCACAGTTGAGATTTCAGAATTATTAAGTCGAATGCTTCAACGTAATGGAATCAAACATAATGTGTTGAACGCAAAACACCACCAACAAGAATCAGAAATCGTTGCTAATGCTGGACTCTCCAAAGCAGTTACAATCGCAACCAACATGGCTGGTCGTGGTACCGACATCAAACTTGGAGAAGGCGTAAAAGAAGCAGGTGGATTGGCAATTATTGGTACTGAAAGACATGATTCTCGACGAGTTGACAGACAGCTTCGTGGTCGTGCTGGTCGTCAAGGTGACCCAGGTTCATCTCAGTTTTTTGTTTCTCTTGAAGACGATTTAATGAGAAAGTTCGGTTCTGAAAGAATCGCTAGACTAATGGATAGAATGGGACTTCAAGAAGGAGAAGTTATTCAACATGGAATGATTTCCAAATCTATTGAAAGAGCCCAAAAGAAAGTAGAAGAAAACAACTTTGGTATTCGTAAACATTTATTGGAATATGATGATGTGATGAATGCGCAAAGAAAAGCCATCTACAAAAAGCGTAGGAATGCGTTGTATGGTGACCGTTTAGATTTGGATATAGCAAATATGTTCTATGACACCGTCGAAGCCATTGTATATAAATATAACGGAAAGGATGATTATCATGATTTTGAATTAGAATTATTACGTGTTATAGGAATTGAATCTCCTATTGATGTTGAAAAATTTGTTAGTCAAAGTCAAATTGATACCATCAATGACATTTATAATGCTGCGTTGGATAGATATGATGCAAAAAACAAAAAAATTGCTGAACTTCTCTTTGAAAACGTAAAACAACATTATGTTAATCCTGAAAATAGAGATAAACACATAAGGGTTCCGATTACAGATGGCAAACGTGGCATCAATGTTTCAACCACAATCCAAGAAGGTTATGACACGAAAGGAAAATCGATTATTAAAGAATTTGAAAAAGTAATTACTTTAGGATTAATCGATAATGAATGGAAAGAGCACCTAAGAGAAATGGATGACTTACGTACTTCTGTTCAGCAAGCTAGATACGAGCAAAAAGATCCTCTTTTAGTATATAAATTAGAATCGTTTGAATTGTTTAAAACCATGGTTGATAAACTAAACATGGAAACGGTTGAGTTCTTAGTTAGGGCAACAATTCCTATGCAAGAAAACAACAGCACATCGGTTCAAAATCAGGCGGCTAAACAAAAAGACAGCTATGCACGAGCTCAATCTGGAAGTAGAGGGAGCAACGGTAACCAACAATTCCAAGGAAGTCAAGGTTATGATGAAGCACTCAGAAATTCTCAACAGCAAAGTGCCCCTCAAAAACAAGAACCTGTGATTGCTGAGAAGAAAGTTGGAAGAAACGACCCTTGCCCTTGTGGAAGTGGAAAGAAATATAAACAATGTCACGGTAAACCATAGGTTACGCACATTTTTCTTCTGTCTTGTCTTTCCTCCCTTATCTTTCCTCGGTACGAATTTCTCGATACTCATAAAATCACTCGGCGTGAGATAAATAGAAAAGAGAATGTTTCTCGTAATAACATTTTTCGTCAGACCGAGTGAATTGTATGGAACAAATAATTTGTTCTGAAGGATGACAAAAAAAGCTCACCTTTCGATGAGCTTTTTTAAAATCAAACTATTTGTTTTAATTATAAAGACTTGCTAGTCTTATTTGATAAATAACTTACCAGATTTCATGTTTTGTCCAGAAACTAACCTATAAACATAAATACCTGCTGGTACATCTAAATTAATGGAGTATTTTTGATTTTTAGTGAGATTTTCGTTTGTGATAACCTTCCCTACTAAATCAACAACTTGAAGTGTATATGATGACTTCTCAGCCAATGTTAAATCAACAATTAATTCTTGATTTACATTAAATACATTAATCTTATTATTTACTTCATCGCTAAGTCCTGACCCAGCAGTAACAATAATCTCAACTTCATTTGAAACTCCAGTAACTCCATTTACAATAGACTCACACACTACATAGTAAGTCCCTTGTGTTGCAAACAATGGTGTGTAAGTAGCACCCGTTTCTGGTGTTCCAAAAGATACATATCCAGAACCAGATGTTGTGCTGTATTTCCACTCACGCGAATCAACC
>JBBAEU010000034.1:0-12969 GCA_041655765.1 Brumimicrobium sp. | reverse complement strand
TAACTCCAGCAAATTGTGATGGAGATGGAACTGCTACAATTAGTGGATATGACAGTAATTTAACTTATAACCTTACAACTGGAACGGGAACAATTGGGGGTGATGGTTCAATCACAGGTGATGCTGGCAACTATACAATTACAGCAACAGAAAACGGTTGTACTTCTCCAGAAACTTCGTTTACAATTGAAGCACAACTACCAACCCCAGCTGCACCAGTAGTTGATGTAACTCCAGCAAATTGTGATGGAGACGGAACTGCTACAATTAATGGATATGACAGTAATTTAACTTATAACTTTACAACTGGTACGGGAACAATTGGGGGTGATGGTTCAATCACAGGTGATGCTGGCAACTATACAATTACAGCAACAGAAAACGGTTGTACTTCTACAGAAACTTCGTTTACAATTGAAGCACAATTACCAACTCCAGCTGCACCAGTAGTTGATGTAACTTCAGCAGATTGTGATGGAGATGGAACTGCTACAATTAGTGGATATGACAGTAATTTAACTTATAACTTTACAACTGGTACGGGAACAATTGGGGCTGATGGTTCAATCACAGGTGTTGCTGGCAACTATACAATTACAGCAACAGAAAACGGTTGTACTTCTCCAGAAACTTCGTTTACAATTGAAGCACAACTACCAAATCCAACAATTAGTGTTAATCCGATTAACCCAAGTATTTGTGGAGATGATGGGGCGTTGGAATTAACATTCACAAATGTACCGGATGGTGATTATACGATTACTTATAATGGTGGCACATTTGATGTAACAGTAACAGGAGGAACGGCAACAATCAACACTGTTGCTGGAAGCTATCAAAATATGGTAATAAATAATGGACAGTGCGATTCTGCCCCTGTTGATGCTTCTCTATCCGATCCTAATTCGCCAGATGATCCTGTATTAGATATTGGTGGTGCATTGTGCGAAAGAGATGGTATTACAATAATTACAAACTTTGGTAGTTATGGTCCAGACGTTAACTTCGTCTTCTCTCCAAGTGGACCGTATGTTGATGACACTGATAATCCTGGCTTAATTATGGATGCAACAATAGGAGTAACCTATACTGTTCATGTAGAAGAAAACGGCTGTATTTCAAATTCTTTTTCTTTCACAAATGCAGAGATGTTGGAATCTCCAGTAGCACCGCAAATTAATGTTACAGACCCAACTTGTACAGCTAATGGCAGTGCAGAGATTACGAACTATGATACGGATTACACTTATACATTCAATCCTAATGACGGAATTGATGTGGATAGCAACGGAGATATTATTAACGCAGGATTTAATACAACATATACTGTGATTGCAACAAACAATCTTGGCTGTGATTCTGAAATCTCCTCTGCATTCGTAGTTGAAGAGATGCTACCAACACCAACTTTAACTGTTAATGTAACTCAACCTGCAAATTGTGGAGATGATGGAAGCATTGAAGTTATCGTTACAAACATCACTGACGGAATTTATGATTTAACCTATGAAGATGCGGGTGGAACGCCACATAATTTACCGATTGAAATCATAGGAGGAACAGGAAATTTAGATTTACCGGCTGGAGAATACAACAACATTACTATAAACAATGGAGATTGTAATTCTACGGAAAGTATTAATGTTAATATTCAAGAACCGAATGCACCTGCCACTCCAGCAATAAATACAATTTCAGCTGCTAGCTGCTTTGCTGATGAGCAAATTGAAATTTCAAATTATGATGCAAATGTGGCTTATACAATAACACCGAGTGATGTAGGAATTAATATTGATAACAATGGTGTTATAACAGGACTAACTCCTGGTACACTTTATGATTTAAGTGGTGTTGAAAATGGATGTAACTCTGGAACAATTTCAATCTCAATCGATGAAATGTTAGAAACACCTACAATCACGCTCACATCTGATTTAGCTGAGATTTGTGAGGAAGATTCAGTAACATTAACTGCTTCTGGTGGAGAAACATATACTTGGGATGGGCTTACAGATACAAGTAATGAAATCACAGTTTCTCCTGCAAGTACAACTACGTATGAAGTAACTGGCTTTTTAAGTAATGGATGTAGTCATACTGTACAGTTACAGATTGTTGTTAATCCTAAACCCGATGTTCAGACAAACGCTGACCATGCAATTTGTGAAGGAGAAGAAACGACAATTCTCGCTATTAATGCTGATTCTTATGTTTGGGATAACGGACTTGGAAGTGGAAGCACGCACGTTGTTTCTCCAACAAGTACAACTACCTATGAAGTAATCGGAACAAATGCGTTTGGATGTATAGACACCAGCAACGTAACGATTACTGTGAACCCAGCTCCAACAATTGTTATTGATGGTAATTTAGACATTTGTACAGGCAGTTCTACAACTTTAACTGCAACAGGTGCAGATTCATATATTTGGGATAATGGACTTGGCAATGGTGATCAGCATACTGTTTCTCCTGGCAGCACCACAACCTATCAAGTTATTGGTATTGATGCAATTGGCTGTAAAGATACAGTTCAAGTAACAGTAAATATCCATGAAAATCCAGATATTAGTGCAGGAAATAATATGCAAATCTGTTTGGGAGATCAAACTATGATATCAGCTACTGGTGGTTCTACCTACACTTGGGACAATGGTCTTGGAAGTGGTGAAGCACATACAGTTTCGCCCACTACAACCACAACGTATGAAGTTATTGGTTATGACAACTACGGCTGTTCTGATAGTGCAACCATAACTATAACTGTTTCTGACATACCTGAGGGGTTACCTGCTAGTTCTTATAATGCTTGTCAAGGCACGAATATCAACTTAACAATTGATGGAGCAGATTCTACTTTATACACATACTATTGGTATAAAGATGATGTCTTTGTATATTCAGGTTCATCTTATTTCATAGATGGAGTCTATCTAACAGATGCAGGCACTTACAATATTGTTATTGAGAATCAAACAGGTTGTACTTCAGGTACTGAAATCACTTTAGCCGTTAATGTTTGTGATATTGATATTCCAGAAGTAATTTCTCCAAATAGTGATGGCAAGAATGATTATTTCTATATAGGGAATCTAGATGCATATCCAAATACAGAGATATGGATTTATAACAGATGGGGTGCTGAAGTTTACCACAGTGAAAACTACAAAAATAATTGGGATGGAACTTCACAGAACAAATTAAATGTTGGTGGAAACGAACTACCAGAAGGTACATATTATTACATTCTTAAACTTGGAGGTGATGATAATGTACCTAATTCAGGGGAAGTTTATACTGGATATATTTATCTGAAAAGATAATAAAATCTGAAAAGGAAATAAAAAGGTGGCTTTGAGAAATTCCGACAATACCGGAATCCTCTGCCACCTTTTTGTTATTCCTCGATATTTTTTTTAATCATCAGTCTCTTTTTCCCAATTTTGTGCATAAGCGTTTGTTCAACCCTAAATGAAATAAGCAGTTTCTTGAATCTTGATATATCAGACTTTTTGGGTTAATAACTGTATGTTTTTAAAGTTTTTATAGAATTATATGATAATAACTCGAATAATTTATTAATTTTCACAATCGAAATATAACGAAATTACATTTATCTCAACTTGAGATTTTGTATAATTAATTAGAAACAAAGCTATAAAAACACAAAACCAATTATGAGTCTTTTTGTAAAGAAATCCATTCCACTCTTAATCGAAGAAGCCAATCAAGCAGGAGAAGGAACTCTGAAACGTACATTTAACTCTTTTTCATTAATTGCTTTAGGAATTGGAGCAATTGTTGGTGCTGGATTATTTTCAATTACTGGAATTGCTGCAGCTAATTTCGCAGGACCAGGAATCATGATTTCATTTTTAATTGCGGCTTTGGGCTGTGGACTTGCTGGCCTATGTTATGCCGAATTTGCATCAATGATTCCTGTTGCAGGAAGTGCTTATACCTATTCTTATGCAACAATGGGAGAGTTTATCGCATGGATTATCGGTTGGGATTTGGTACTTGAATATGCCGTAGGAGCTGCAACTGTAGCTTCAAGTTGGAGCAATTATCTAACTGAACTGTTTCGACATTATAACGTAGCACTCCCAGAATCACTCTTGAAAACGCCATTCGATGGAGGAATTTTAAATCTTCCTTCTGTCTTCATTGTTGTTATCATGTCTCTTGTCTTAATTAGAGGAACAAGTCAATCGGCAGTAATCAACAACCTCTTTGTTTTCCTTAAAGTTGCTATAGTGGTTGTATTCATTGTCATTGGATTCAAATATATCCGTCCCGAAAATTTAACGCCTCTCATTCCTGAAAACACTGGAAAATTTGGTGAATTTGGTTGGACAGGAGTTTTAAGAGCAGCAGCGATTGTGTTTTTTGCTTATATTGGTTTTGATGCCGTGTCAACCGCAGCACAAGAAACCAAAAACCCTAAAAAAGCCATGCCAATAGGGATATTAGGTTCATTAATTATCTGTACAGTTTTGTATATCCTGTTTGCTTATGTAATGACAGGTGTTGCACATTATACTGAGTTTGCATCTGTTGATGGGTCTGGAGCATTGGCTCCTGTTGCCGTAGCAATTGAATGGATGGGACCTATTATAGATGGTGTTCCTCACCCTGATTATCCTTGGTTAAATGTTGCGATTATCATCGCTATACTTCTTGGATATGCTTCTGTAATTTTAGTGATGCTTCTCGGACAAAGTCGAGTTTTCTACTCAATGAGTGTGGACGGATTACTTCCGAAATTCTTCTCAGAAGTTCATAAAAAACACAGAACACCATATAAATCAAATATTCTATTTATGATACTTGTGAGTGTCTTTGCGGCATTTATTCCTGGAAGAATTGTTGGGGAAATGACAAGTATTGGAACTTTATTTGCCTTTATTTTGGTCTGCGCAGGTGTACTGATTATGCGATATAAAATGAAAGATGCACCACGAGGATTTCGAGTGCCTTTTGTTCCATTCATTCCCATCTTAGGAATATTGGTTTGTTTGTCAATGATGGTGTTTTTACCTTTCGACACGTGGATTAGACTTTTAGTTTGGATGCTAATTGGTTTCGATATTTATGAACAATATGGTGCTAGAAATAGTAAGCTAAATGCAAATATCAAACATTTTAAAGATAGGGTCTATATCAGTATTACTGGATTAGCTACTGCTATTTTATTGGTCGTTCTAGCTATACTTCATCATTATAGCGGTGCCGATGAAACAGAAAGAGATTTTGCTTTCTATTACGTTTCTTTAACTATCGGAATTGGTCATATCATATTCTTTACTTATAGATATATAAAAGATAAAAAATTGGCAAAAGAAGCCTCTTAATCTGAATGGTGATTTTTATTCTGAGTATAAGTTATTAGATAGAATCAATCACAATCCGAACAGTGTCTGGAATTCTTTGTTCCATCAAACTTGCTCTATTTTGAGTAATTTTATCGATTATATCTTGGTTATAATATCGTATGGTTACCAATTCAACGGCTTCATTGAGTTTGATGATGTAATCTTTACTAAGCGACTCAATTAAATCCTTTAGATTTTGCTTATCGATATCCAAACAAACGGAAAAGCTTACCGCAGAATTTTGCATGACGTTAATGTGACCCTTGAACTGAGCTAAATTTTTAAAAATATCACTCAAATTTTCTTCAACAACGAATGAAAAATCTTTGGGCGTTACAGATAATAAAACTTGATTTGTTTTGATGATATAAGAAGGAACTAACCCGTCAAACTCAGTAGATTCCTGAATGAGGGAACCATCTTCTGTAGGAGAAATAAAAGATTTTATGTATAAAGGAATGCTTTTATTTTGTAATGGTTTTATCGTTTTTGGATGAATAACAGACGCCCCATAATAAGCCAATTCAATGGCTTCTTTGAATGAAATTCTATCCAATTTTACAGTATCTTCAAAGTATTTTGGATCTGCGTTTAACATTCCTGGAACATCTTTCCAAATGGTAACACTTTCCGCATCCAAACAATGGGCGATTATCGCTGCGGTATAGTCTGAACCTTCCCGTCCCAATGTGGTTGTCGCACCATCATCTGTCTGACCAATAAACCCTTGTGTTACCGAAATAGAATGGTCTGCATTTAAAAATTCCTTATTAATCAAAGCTTGTGTTTTTTCCCAATCTACATTAGCCGATCTATAATTTGCATCCGTTCTTATAAATTTCCGAACATCTTTCCAGCAAACTTTTCTATTTAAAGTTTTTGTCAAATAAGAAGCAACAATTGTTGTAGAAATAATCTCTCCATACGATACAATTTGATCATACACATAATTGTAATCGTCGCCAAGGTTCGTGTTTTTAAAATTAAGAATCTCATCAAATAAAGTCGTTACAGAATGATATATCTCATCCGACTTATCTTCAAAAAGTTTTGAAACAACTTCCATGTGTAAAGACTTTGATTTCTCAATTAAACTCGAAAAAACCTCCCAATCATTACTAAAGAATGCATGAACAACACCCTCTAGGGTATTCGTTGTTTTTCCCATTGCTGAAACAACAACCACAATGTCATCATTATTATATTGTTGAAGAATAGTTCCAACATTCTCAACAGCTTCAGCAGACTTTACAGATGCACCTCCAAATTTAAAAACTTTCATTCAAGTTGATTTACTTTGCGAAAATACAATTTATCTATATATAATTCACTAAAAACTCAATAAATACAGCCTACCGAATACCTCAGACCTTATCACAATTATGAACTTATTAGAAAGTAAGACCTATCGAGAAGTTATTCTAATAAACATCGCTCCTACCCTTACAGCAATGCTTAAAACTCAAATGCCGAACATTCCATAGGAAAAGTAATTCAAGAAGTTATGCCTCAACATTAAAATTTCATGGTTAAAGAAACCTAAAAAATACTGTTTTTGTAATTAAATATTGTAAATTTGTATTCCTTAATTAGTACGGTTTAATTAAAATAGATTAAAAATCGATGGATAAAGTATCTTATGTAGGGAATGCCGATGTCAATGCAATTGATAATCTGTACCAATCATACAGGGAAAACCCTGAAAATGTCGATGAAGGCTGGAGGAAGTTTTTTGAAGGATTTGATTTTGCTCAGACAAATTACGATTTAGATGGTAAAGAAGTTCCTGAAAATTTTCAAAAAGAGTTTCGTGTTTTAAATTTAATTGAAGGTTATAGAAAAAGGGGGCATCTCTTTACACAAACAAACCCAGTTAGGGCGAGAAGAACCTACGCTCCTACATTGGATAAAGAAAATTTCGGATTAGAAGAAAAAGATTTAAACACAGTATTTCAAGCTGGTGAGAAGATTGGAATAGGACCTGCCACCCTAAAAGATATTATCGCCCATCTGGAAGAGGCATATTGTGAGAGCATAGGAATTGAATATTATTATATCGACAATCCTGAACGCAAAGAATGGTTCATGAATAAGTTAGAGATGGTAAACCGACCAAAGTTCTCTATCGATGATAAAATAGAAATTTTCACAAAATTAAGTGAAGCAAATTTATTCGAGCAATTCTTAAATAAGAAATATGTTGGTCAAAAACGTTTTTCAGTCGAAGGAAGTGAAGCACTAATTTCTGGAATGGACAGAATGTTCCGTTTAGGTTCTAAATTAGATGTTAAAGAATTTGTTGTCGGAATGGCGCACAGAGGAAGACTCAATGTCCTCGTTAACCTATTCAATAAAGATTTAATCGAACTTTTTGGAGAATTTGAAGGAAAGGAATTTGAAGCACCAGAAAGTTTTGATGGTGATGTTAAATATCACTTAGGTCTTTCAAGCACAATGAAAGTTGACAAGAATGAACTTCATCTTACATTATTACCCAATCCATCGCATTTAGAAGCTGTTGGACCAGTTGTTCAAGGATATGCAAGAGCTAAAATCGACAACTATTATCAAGAAGAAAAATCCATCGTTCCGATATTGATTCACGGAGATGCAGCTATTGCTGGGCAAGGCGTAGTTTACGAAGTCGTTCAAATGTCTGAGTTAGAAGGATATAAAGTAGGAGGAACAATTCATATTGTTGTTAACAACCAAGTTGGATTTACAACAAACTACATTGATGGACGTTCGAGCACATACTGTACAGATGTTGCAAAATTGACAAAAAGTCCTGTTTTCCATGTAAATGGCGATGATGTAGAAGCTGTCGCTCAAACCTTATTGATTGCAATTGAATACCGTCAAAAATTTAATCGCGATATCTACATTGATATTTTATCTTATCGTAAATACGGTCACAACGAAGGAGACGAACCTAAGTTTACTCAACCAATTTTATACGATAAAATCAAAAAACATCCGAACCCAAGAGAAATTTATAAAGCGCAATTACTCAAAGAAGGCGTTTTAACGGATGAGCAAGACAATAAGATTGTTGCAAACATTGAGGGCATTCTCGATACCAAATATGAAGCTTCGAAGAAAGAAAAAAAGGTTACTGTCAAAAATTTCTTAAAACATATTTGGGAAGGATACGAAAGCGTTGATGATAAAGGTGTTTTTGCTGATGTAAATACAAAATATCCTGCCAAAAAACTTATCGAATTAGGAAATAAGTTTTCTACACTCCCTGAAGATAAAAATATTTACAGAAAAGTAAGCAGACTATTTGACAGCCGTAAGCAAATGTTGAAAGACAATGTGCTTGACTGGGGAATGGCAGAAATGCTTGCTTATGCGAGCTTACTTGACGAGGGACACCCTGTACGATTTTCTGGTCAAGATGTTGAAAGAGGGACTTTCTCTCATCGACATGCCGTTGTTAGAACTGACGATGAACAAGAAGAGAGAATCATCACACTGAATAATCTTTCCGACAAACAAGGCGTAATGAGTATTTATAATTCGCCACTGAATGAATATGCAGTTTTAGGATTTGAATATGGATATTCATTAGCTACACCAAATGGCTTAACAATTTGGGAGGCACAATTCGGAGATTTTTCAAATGGAGCTCAAATTATGATGGATCAATTTATCTCTGTTGCAGAGGGCAAATGGAATGTAAACTCTGGAATTACCTTGTTTTTACCACACGGATATGAAGGTCAGGGCTCTGAACACTCTTCAGCGAGAATTGAACGATATTTAAGACTTTGTGGAGATTCTAATATGGTGGTAATTAATCCAACAACCCCAGCAAACGAATACCATGCGCTAAGAAGAAGTATTAAAGCAAAATACCGTAAACCTTTGATTGTATTTACACCGAAATTATTATTACGCTATCCTGAAGCTGTTTCTACAATTGAAGAATTAGCTGTAGGTAGTTTCCAAGAGACAATCGACGACCCAAGAAACATTCATAAGTCGGCAGAGTCCATTGTATTTTGTTCTGGAAAAGTATATTACGATATCAAAAAAGAAGCTGAAGAAAGGGGGATTAATTCAATGGCATTTATTCGTGTTGAACAATTAAATCCTTTGCCGATAGAACAAATTGAAACGTTAATTAAAAAATATACAAAAGCTAAAAATATCATTTGGTGTCAGGAAGAACCTGAAAATATGGGTGCGTGGTATCACATAGCAATGAGTATGAGAAATGTTAACTTTAAAGTGGTTTCTCGACCTGCTTCTGCTTCCCCTGCTGAAGGAGCAGCAGAATTGCACTTAAAAAGACTTAATAAATTATTTGATAACTTATTTGAATATGCAGCGGTAGTTGCTAAATAACTAAATAAAGAAAGATTATGCCGATTTTAGAAATGAGAGTTCCCAGTCCTGGAGAATCAATATCAGAAGTTGAAATTGCAGAATGGCTGGTAAAAGATGGTGATTATGTTGAAAAAGACCAAGCCATAGCTGAAGTAGATTCAGATAAAGCTACTTTAGAGTTACCCGCGGAAGCATCAGGTACCATAACTTTAAAGGCAGAAGAGGGAGATGCAGTAGCTGTAGGAGACGTAGTTTGTCTTATTGACACATCAGCAGAACCTCCTGCCAAAAAAGAAACACCAAAAGCAGCAGTTTCTAACGACCCAGTAACTGAAATAAAGGAAGAGGTAAAACCTGAATCTAAGAAAGTTGAAGCTCCTGCTCCTGCTCCAAAAGCAGAAACTCAATCATCACATGCGACTGGAACAGCTTCGCCTGCTGCAGCAAAAATGATGAGAGAAAGTAATGTTTCTTCATCGCAAATTAGAGGAACAGGGAAAGAAGGAAGAATCTTAAAACAAGATGTTTTAGCGGCAATGGCTGCTGGTTTTGATACATCTGCTGTAGCTGGATGGGGAGGAAGTAGAGAGAAATCTTCAAAAAGAATGTCTTTATTAAGACGTAAAGTAGCTGAAAGACTTGTTTCTGTTAAAAATGAAATGGCAATGTTGACGACATTTAACGAAGTTGATATGAAGCCAATCATGGATATTCGTGCAAAATACAAACAAAATTTTAGAGATTTCCATGATGTAAACCTTGGGTTCATGTCTTTCTTCACAAAAGCGGTTACTGAAGCATTGCATTTATTCCCTGCTGTAAACGGACAAATTGATGGCGACCAGATGGTTCTCCATGAATATGCTGATATTGGTATTGCTGTTTCTTCACCCAAAGGATTAATGGTTCCTGTAATCAGAAACGCAGAAGTAATGTCTTTGGCAGAAATCGAAAAGGATATTAAACGGCTTGCTGTAAAAGCGAGAGATGGGAAAATAACACCCGATGAAATGGCCGGAGGAACCTTTACAATTACTAATGGTGGCGTGTTTGGCTCAATGATGTCAACACCGATTATCAATCCTCCACAATCCGCAATTTTAGGGATGCACAACATCGTTGAACGACCAGTTGCTATTGATGGGAAAGTTGAAATTAGACCAATGATGTACATAGCACTTTCTTACGACCATAGAATTATCGATGGATCAGAGTCTGTTAGTTTTCTTGTGAAAGTAAAAGAAATGCTTGAGAATCCTGAAAAAATGCTATTCGGTGGAAAAGACCCTGTTGAAGTATTATTGGGATTATAAAAATCTATAAGTACATAATTTCGTATAAGAAACACGGAATATTGTATTTTTAAACACATAGTGACATCGTTTTTATCTATTTGTTTAATACATTTTCCAACGTTTGCGCAAATTCATTTTCATTACTATAATTATAAAACGGTACAGCGGTCAATAAATATTTATCAGAGTGAATTTCTATTAACTTTTTATCTTCAGCGATTTCATTTAAAAACTCTTCTTTCCATTGGTCGTGAGCGATGAGGTGTTTGCCTTTGGGTTCTATGAAAACTTGATACGTTATACTTTCTTCTTTTTGTTTGCAAAACAGCAAAAAATCAGGTTCAAATCTTCTTCCTAACTTATCATAAATTGCTAACTCTCGTTCGTTTCTAAGAATGTAAATATTTTCATATTTTTGTTGTAAACTCTCAAATTTTCGGGCGAATAATTCTATAAAGCTTTTCTCTTCACTTGTGCCGTAGTTTGCATTGTAAGCATACCAAGGTTCATTAGCAAGCAAAGATTCTTGTCCATCTTCACGCTCGTCATATTTACGAACTCTAATTTCTTTGTCTTTAAAAACTTGATGAATGGGTTTTTTAATAAATTCTGAACCTTCATAATCGGTTGAATTACCTTTAATTTCAGTTTCAATCGTTTGTAAAAGTCCATTTATCGCTTGTAAATAATCAAAATGAGTGATATTTTGAAATCTTTGAGACGTTCCTTTTAATGTTATTTTTAATGCACCCAAATAATCGTCGCTCTGAATAAATTCATTCAGCGAAGAAAGATGAGGAAAGTACCTTTGTAAGTTATTAAAATAAAAAAACGGATGCTGACTTAATGCAAAGCGAGTAATATGCGGAGGTATTTCTGAAAGTGTAATATCTTTTCCTTTGATAACTTCTTCATTTGAAACAGGATTTTCTAACTCGAAAAATGCACTTGATACTCTCCCAACTCCTGACGAAAGCGTATGACGATAATTGGTTCCTTTAACGCCTAAATCTGCAAATGATTTAATTGCTTCAAAATCTTTTGGCACTTTTTTGTTGAAAAAAACGTACTCTTTTTGGTAATGTTCTGACTTTTTATATTCTAATTTCAGTTGTAATTGTTTTACAACCATATTATCTTCATCCTCATAAATACCAGAGTCAACCAATGCTTTTTTCAATTCTGAAATATAACGACTGTCTTCTTTCGTATGATAATATAATTCTTCCAAAACCTTTAAATCATTGGAAATATCATCATCGTACTTTCGTGTATATTTATCTTGTCCGACTTCCAACGCAAACGGAAAGTAGCGTGCTCCTCGACCGATTAACTGAGCTTCTGAAAGTGTTGTTTTTCCAGGTTTATTTCCTTTACTATCTCTTCCTTCATACAAACGAACAATATCAAACAAATTCAATACATCCCAGCCTTCATTCAATTTCTGCACCGCAAAAACCGCTCGAATGGGATTATTTTCATCTTCTAAAGTGTTCAATAATATTTGATTTTGCTCGGCTTCTTTGTCATTGTTCGCACTCAAACAGTTTTCTTCTTTAAAATTGTTTTGTATGCGTTGTACGATTTGTTGGTCGGATATTCCTTTCGATTGAAAGAAATCAAATGCTTTTTGAACGATTGAAACAGTAGAAGTATTTTTAATTTTCTCAATCATTCTTACAGAAAAATCTTCAATTAATCGATGAAAATTCTCTTTATTCTGTTCCGATTCTTTAATAGTTCGCTTGGCTTTAAAAAGAATTACAGGTTTTAAATTGATGTGATGAGATGTTGCCAATTCTTGTCGGTATAAATTTAAAATCAAAGCCTGTATGATTCGTTCTTGCTCATCATAATGCGAACGAATGAGGTTGATTTCTTTTGAATATTTATCCAATCGGAATTCAGAAAGATCATATTTATACAATACTTTATCTTTGTATTTCTCTACGATTTTTTGGCTT
>JBBAEU010000033.1:0-15812 GCA_041655765.1 Brumimicrobium sp. | reverse complement strand
TTTTTGTGACGCTCACAAAGCGGAAGATTTTAATAACTTAAGACCAATTTTTAAAGAAGGAATTTTGAATATTAGAAATGTTGAACAGCAAATAAGGAATTATACAGAGGATGATTTTATTAAAAATCACAGTATATTAATTAAAAAAATAAATTATGTAGTGGAGATGAAGGAGGTAAAAAAATGAGAGTACTTTGGATTGTAAATATGTTGCTTCCGGAAATTGCGCAACATTTAAATGTCAAAACAAGTTTGAGTGGTAGTTGGATGGAAGATGCCTCCCAAAAACTTTCCAAAAAAGGCAGTGTGAATCTTTCAATAGCGTGCGTTTATGGGAAGGAATTCAAAAAAATAAAAATTAATAATATTACATATTATTTAATTCCTGGAACAAGTCGTGATTTCTTGTTTTATAATAAAAAACTTAAAAAATACTGGAATTTAATAATTAAGGATGAAAAGCCTCATATTGTACATATTCACGGGACCGAATACACCCATAGTATTTCTTACTTACGTGGAAATCATAATATTCCTACTGTAGTTTCTATTCAAGGAACACTTAATAGAATAAAAGATATTTATTATGGTGAGATGACAACTTGTGAAGTGTTAAGATTTCGCACTTTTAAAGAGTATCTTAAATTTAATGGAATTATTGAAATGCGAATGTTGCATAAGAAAAATGCGAAGTATGAGAGTGAAATAATACGCAGTGTAGGCTACGCAAACTGTGTTAATACTTATCAAGAATCAATAACGTTAAACATTAATCCAAATATAAATATTTTCCAGCTGGAGTATAACTTGCGAAATGGTTTCTATAATTCTCCAAAATGGAAACTTGACACTGACAATAGACTAACAATTTTTACTAATCCAGGTGGCACCCCATTAAAAGGATTACATAAGTTGCTATATGCAATTAACATTGTAAAAAGATCATATCCAAGCATTCAGTTAAGAGTGCCGGGGTTTAATCATAGTAATGGTGTATTAAAAGTTACATCAGGATATTCAAAATATATAAAATACTTAATAAAAAAACTTAATTTAGAAAATAACATTACTTTCCTTGGTGGTTTAAACGAATCAGAAATGATTAGTAATATGCTTAATTCCCGGATGGTTGTTATTCCTTCAGCAATTGAAACTGTTTCCTTAATATTAAGGGAAGCAATGTATCTGGGCGTACCCTCAATAGCGAGCTTTAGAGGCGGAATGGCTGATTACATAACTAATAAGGTTGATGGTTTTCTCTATGATTTTCCAGAAGTTGAATATTTAGCGACGAGGATTATTGAATTGATTGAAAATGATGAATTATGTTTAACCCTTTCTAAAAATGCAATTGCAAAAGCGGAATTAAGTCATCAGCGTGAACACAATATAGAGCAAATGCATAATATGTATGAGCAAATAGTAGAGGAAAAGAGGAAATAATATAAACATGCTTTCTATTTTCTTAAATCCATATTTTATAAATATTACGCTTATATTATTTTTATTTATATTTTTAAAATATCTAAAAGTCGATAATAAATTAATTAATAGAATAATAATAATTGTTAGTGCTATAAATTGGATATTTTTGTCAGGCTTTCGAGCATTAAATGTTGGCGCAGACACAATAAATTATAAAAACATGTTTGAACGAACTTCTTTTACATCATGGAATGAAATATTTGGCTTTTTCTTAAAAATGTTCTCTAGTCGTGCGCAAGGGCGTGATCCCGGTTACGAATTAATCGTGAAGACCATTCAACTTATTTCTCTTGATTATCAAGTGTTTTTATTTATCATTGCAATAATTACAATTGTTCCACTTTCAATATGGATACATAAAAATTCAAAAGAGCCTCTTACTTCTTTTATGGTATTTAATGTATTATTTTTCTCTTTTTTTGCAATTACTGGAATAAGGCAAACTCTAGCAATGGTTTTAATTGTTTTTATTGGCTATCGTTTTGTACTAAAACGTAAATTAATACCGTTCTTAATTATATCCTTTATCGCATTTACAATTCATAAATCCGCAATTGTATTTGTGCCATTTTACTTTTTAAGTAACGTGAAATCACAAAGATGGCATCTTTATATGGCACTCCTTATGTTCGGTTTCTTAATGATCTTTAGAAATCAATATTTTAAAATTCTTGCTATGGCCGGAGGCTTTGATAATTATGATGTTTACGCTAGTGGAGGACCGAAAGTATTTACACTTTTACTAGCAGGTATTATTCTTTTAATAATATGGAAAATAGATTTTAATGAAAATAACCCAAAAACAAACTCGTACATTAACGCAACAATATTAGCGCTATTGCTATTACCAATCAGTTGGGTTAATCCTAGCGCAATGAGGGTTGTAATGTACTTTTCAGTATTCTTAATGGTTTTAATACCCTTACTTTTCGAAAGGTTCAAACATCAAGAAAAAGCTTTAGTATATGCATCTTTCTTTGTTCTTATTTTAATTAATTTTTTAACGTCAATACCGAACTATAACTTCTTTTGGGACTATTCGGTTATTATAGGAATTGCAGGATAAGACGATGAATGAAAGTTCAAGACAAATAACAACGGCAGCGATAATATCATACATTACTATTGCGATTAATATTATCGCAGGTTTGATTTATACACCATGGATGATCGATCAAATCGGTAAATCTCATTATGGACTATATACATTAGCAATGTCGATTATTGCTTTATTCACATTTGATTTTGGACTTGGTGAAGCAATCACACGTTATGTTTCGAAGTTTGTTGTTGAAGGAGATAAGCGCAAAGAGGCAATATTTTTAAATTCAATTTTCAAGTTTTTTGGCTATGTTAGTATTGCAATATTTGTTATTTTTATGGGAGTTTATTTTCTCGCAGATAAAATATATGTTGAGTTAACACCTCAGGAATTACATAGTTTCAAACAAGTCTTTATAATTGCCGCATTATTTGCAGTAGTTTCTTTTCCTTTTAAACCGGTTGATGGGATTTTATTTGCTCACGAAAGATTCATATTTTTTAAATCAGCAGTTTTAATACATCGATTATTAACAATCGGCAGCACAATTTTGGTATTGGTATTAGGCTTTGACCTGATGGGTTTAATAATTGTGAACGCTGCCACAGGATTATTACTTGTTATCATTAAACTAGTGTATGGATTCAAGCACAAAATAATTAATTATCGAACAAAAGAAAAAGACAAAGAATTAATGAAAGGTGTCATTAAGTTTTCTGTTTGGACAACGCTAATCGCCCTAACACAACGTCTCATATTTAATGTATCGCCATCAATTATTGCAGCGTTTTCTGGAAGTACACAAATATCAATTTTTGCAATTGCTTCTACACTTGAAGGATATACCTGGACTGTGGCAACGGCCTTAAGCGGTCTCTTTTTGGCTAAAGTAACGCGACTTTTAAAACAGGGAGATAATGAGAAAAAAATCCTTGGACTGATGATAAAAATAGGTCGCATTCAGCTTTTTATTGTCGGTTTAATTATTATTGGTTTTACGTTAGTCGGGCAAGAATTTATTTTGCGTTGGGTCGGACCTGATTTCCAAGAGGCGTATCTAATTACGTTACTTATTATCATTATGCAAATTATCTCTATTACTCAAGATATTGCTAAAACAAGTTTAGTAGCGAAGGGCGATATAAAATATAGAGCAATTGGCACATTGATTATGGGAACAATAAGTTTACTTGGTTCACTGCTACTCGCTAAAAGTCTTGGCGCTTTAGGGGTTGGAATTAGTATCTTTTTTGGCCAATTGATTGGCAATGTAATTTACATGAACTATGTTTATGCAAAGAAATTAAATATAAACTTGGGCAGTTTCTTTAGTCAAGTTCATTTACGCTTTATCCCTACAACGATTATTACACTAGTTTTAGGATTTATGTCCATTTATTATATTCCAACCGGGCGCTGGCTATGGTTATTTGTTAAAATAATAATAGTATTCTTAATCTTTGTTTTAAGCGCCTGGCTCACCTTCTTAAACAAAGAAGAGAAAACATTATTTGTTTCGATTATCAAACGAATTATCGGCAAAATATTTAACAGAAGGAAAAAGGAGAAGAGCGATGTTTAAAGATAAAGTACTATTGATTACAGGCGGAACTGGATCATTTGGAAATGCGGTGATGAAGCGTTTATTAAATACAGAAATAAAGGAAATTAGAATTTTTTCGCGAGACGAGAAAAAACAAGATGATATGAGAAAACGATATAAAAATGACAAGTTAAAGTTTTACATCGGTGATGTGCGCGATTACAATAGTGTAATGAACGCGATGCACGGCGTTGATTTTGTTTTTCACGCGGCCGCATTAAAGCAAGTTCCGTCTTGTGAATTTTTCCCAGTGGAAGCTGTTAAAACAAATGTATTAGGAACTGAAAATGTTTTAAATGCCGGAATACATTCAGGTGTAAAAAAGATTATTTGTCTCTCCACTGATAAAGCTGCATACCCTATTAATGCGATGGGTATTTCAAAGGCGATGATGGAGAAAGTGTTTGTAGCTAAATCACGTACTGTTTCGCAAGAAAAAACAATGATTTGTGGCACTCGATATGGAAATGTAATGGCTTCCAGGGGTTCGGTTATCCCTCTTTTCATCGAGCAAATCAAAAATGGTGAAGATTTAACTGTTACTGAACCAAATATGACCCGCTTCTTAATGAATTTAGATGAGGCTGTTGAATTAGTGCTCTATGCATTTGAAAATGGTAATTCAGGCGACTTACTCGTTCAAAAATCAAGCGCATCCACAATTGGTGATCTTGCTAAGGCCTTACTTGAATTATTTGAAGCAAAGAATAACATTAAAATAATTGGCACCCGTCACGGCGAAAAATTATATGAAACGCTATTAACTAAAGAAGAATTTCATTCAGCCGAAGACTTAGGTGGTTTCTTTAGAGTCCCCGCGGATAAAAGAGACTTGAACTACGACAAATACTTTTTTGAAGGTAATCCGAACTTTACTGGTGAAGAATACAATTCTCACAACACAACCCGCTTAACAATTCCGCAAATTAAAGAAAAATTGCTGGAACTAGATTATGTTAAGAATGAGTTACTTACTTGGAGAAAAAAATGAAAATATTAATAACTGGGGCCAACGGGTTTATAGGAAAAAACTTAATCGCATATTTAAAATATTTAGGTGGTTATGAAATTCTTGAATATGATCTAAAGTCGACGATTGAAGAATTGGATCAATACACGAGAAAATGTGATTTTGTCTTTCACTTAGCGGGAGTTAACAGACCAAAAGACACCAAAGAGTTTATGGAAGGTAATTTTGGTTTTACATCTGTCTTACTTGATAAATTAGAAAGAGCGAACAATAAGTGCCCAATAATGATTTCTTCTTCAATCCAAGCGGAGTTATCTAATCCATATGGAGAAAGTAAAAAAGCAGGCGAGGAAATAATAATTGAGTATGGAAAGCGGACAGGAGCTAAAGTACTTATTTATAGATTTCCAAATGTTTTCGGTAAGTGGTCAAGACCAAATTATAATAGTGTTGTGGCAACATTTTCTCACAATATTGCAAATGGAATACCCATAGTAGTAAATGATTATAATGCACTGCTAAGATTAATTTACATAGATGATTTAGTGAAAGAATTAGCAAACGCACTTGTTGGCAAAGAAAATAGAAAAGATGGATTATGTTATGTTTTGCCAATATATGAAACGACGGTTGGAAAAGTTGCCGACTTACTTGAATCTTTTAAATTGTCACGTCAATCTTTACAAATACCAAATATGGAAAACGAATTTTCAAAAAAACTATACGCAACATACCTAAGTTATTTACCTAGTAATGAGTTCGCATATGATTTAAAAATGAATATTGATAGTCGCGGTTCTTTTACCGAGTTTTTTAAAACCAAAGAACGCGGACAAGTATCAGTTAATATTTCTAGACCAGGTATTATTAAAGGCAATCATTGGCATAACACAAAAAACGAAAAATTTTTGGTAGTAAGTGGGGAAGGTATCATTCGATTCCGCAAACCAGGTGAAAAAGAAGTGATTGAGTATAATGTAAGTGGTCATAAACTAGTTGTTATTGATATTCCGCCAGGTTATACCCATAATATTGAAAATATTGGGAGTACTGATATGGTCACAATAATGTGGGCAAATGAAGTTTACGACCCGAATAATCCTGACACCATTTTTGAGGAGGTATAGTCTTATGAAAAAATTCAAGGTTGTTACTGTTGTCGGTACTAGACCGGAAATAATTAGATTGTCAGCAGTTATAAAAAAATTAAATGAAACAAAGGCGATTGAGCATGTTTTAATCCATACTGGACAAAATTATGACTACGAATTAAACGAAGTTTTCTTCAAGGATTTAAATCTGAGAAAACCCGATTATTTTCTTGATTCAGCTACAGGCAATGCGATTGAAACAATCGGTAATTTATTAATCAAAATTGATCCGATACTTGAAAAAATTCAGCCCGATGCATTTCTAGTGTTGGGGGATACTAATAGTTGTTTATCAGCAATAGCAGCAAAAAGACGGCATATTCCCATTTTTCATATGGAGGCTGGTAATCGTTGTTTTGATCAACGTGTACCAGAAGAGACCAATAGAAAAATTGTTGATCATATAGCAGATATAAATCTGCCATATAGCACTATTGCACGAGATTATTTGTTACGTGAAGGAATAAGTCCTGACCGAGTCATTAAAACTGGAAGTCCAATGTATGAAGTATTAATGGATAAAAAAGCGGCAATTGAAAGTTCAGAGATTAAAAAACATCTGGGCCTAACTACCGGACAGTATTTTCTTGTTTCCGCTCATCGTGAAGAAAATATAAATTCAGAAAATTTCTTTGCGCTAGTTGATACATTGAATACTATTGCCGAAAAATATAAATATCCAATAATTGTTTCCACACATCCACGTACTCAAAAAATGATCGATTCTAAAGGTGTAAAATTCCATCCACTAATTCAATTATTAAAGCCACTTGGGTTTATTGATTATAACAATTTACAAATAGATGCAAAATGTGTATTGAGTGACTCTGGCACAATAAGCGAAGAATCATCAATATTAAAATTCAAGGCCCTCAACATTCGTGAAGCCCACGAAAGACCAGAAGCAATGGAAGAAGGCGCAGTAATGATGGTTGGGATGAATAAAGAACGTATTTTACAGGCCCTAACCATACTCGAAGAAAAAGAATTCTCTAATGTTCTTGATGTAAAAGATTATAAGGTTCCCAATGTATCCGATAAGGTTGTGAAAATCATCATTAGTTATACAGATTATATTAAAAGAAAGGTATATGGAAAATAGAAATATTTTCAATTATGAATTGAGAGGTAAAACCATGAAAAAAGTATATATTGCAATTGGAGCAGACATTCTCCATCCTGGACACATTAATGTCATTAATAAAGGAGCAGAGTACGGAAAGGTAATTGTAGGATTACTTTCTGATGAAGCAATTGCCTCCTATAAAAGAATCCCAATTTATCCTTTTGAAGTAAGAAAAGGTATTTTTAGCAATTTAAAAAATGTAAGTGAAGTAGTAAAACAGGAAACACTTGATTACACTGATAATTTGAGAAAGATCAGACCTGATTATGTTGTTCATGGTGATGATTGGCGAGAAGGTGTTCAACAACTCGTTCGCCAAAAAGTAATTGATGTTTTAAAAGAATGGGGTGGTGAATTAATTGAAGTCCCGTACACGCACGGTTTAAGTGCTAGTGAAGCCCACGCTGAAGTTACAAAAGACTTAAAAGCACCTGATTATCGCCGTGGATTATTAAAGAAAATGCTCCATTTAAAACCTTTTGTGACGGTTATGGAAGCATCAAACGGACTTTCGGGATTAATTGTTGAAAACACAAGCGTTATTGATAAAGAAACCGGATTACCAAAATCATTTGATGCGATGTGGATTTCTTCGCTCTGTGACTCAACCTTTAAAGGTAAACCTGATATTGAACTTGTAGACTTAACAAGTAGATTAAACACTATTAATGAAATAATGGAAGTAACCACTAAGCCTATTATTTTAGATGGCGACACTGGTGGTAAAGTTGAACACTTTGTCTTTAATGTTAAAACATTAGAAAGAATAGGTGTTTCCGCAATTATTGTTGAAGATAAAACGGGCTTAAAGAAAAATTCACTTTTTGGTACTGATGTTGAACAAAAATTAGAAGATCCGGAAACTTTCGCCCATAAAATAAGATCTGGGAAACAAGCTTTAACAACACGTGACTTCCTTATTTTTGCCCGGCTTGAAAGTTTAATCGCCGGTAAAGATGTTGATGACGCAATGATGCGGGCGAAGCTTTACGTTGAAGCAGGGGCGGATGGCGTTATGATTCACTCTAAAAATAAAACCGGTGAAGATATTTTTGAATTCATTCGTAGATTTAGAGAATATAGTAAAGATATTCCCATTGTCCTTGTTCCAACTTCTTATAACCAATTTACGGAAAAAGAATTAGCGGAAAAAGGCGCAAATATTATAATTCATGCGAACCATTTATTAAGAGCAGCCTATCCTGCGATGGTTAAAGCAGCGGAAACTATTTTAGAAAATGGTCGCAGCAAAGAAGCTGATGAATTCTGTCTACCAATTAAAAAAGTATTGCGCTTAATTCCAGGAGGTGAATAAAGATGATTGACACCAAAAGTTTTTATGATTATTTAATTGAAAAAGGGATTGACACTTTCTTTGGCGTTCCTGATTCATTATTAAAAGATATTTGTGCTTATATTACCCAAAATACAACCCCAGAAAAACATATTATTACCGCGAACGAAGGTAACGCTGTAGCGTTAGCCGCTGGTCATTATTTAGCAACTGGTAAACCAGCAATGGTTTATCTACAAAATAGTGGCTTAGGTAACATTGTTAATCCGCTTATTTCATTAGCAGATGAAGATGTTTATAATATTCCTATTTTATTCATGGTTGGATGGCGCGGACAACCCGGTGTTAAAGATGAACCGCAACATGTAAAACAAGGCAAGATTACAATTAGCACATTAGAGACATTAGATGTAAAAGTAATTGTATTAGAAGATGATTACGAAAAAGCTATTAATGAAGCGCTTGATTATATGAAAAAGACAAAAAAATCAGTAGCAATTGTTGTAAAAAAAGGTGCTTTTAGCAAGGTTAAGTTGCAATTACCGCCTGATTTATTTACTTTATCCCGTGAAGAAGCGTTAAGTGCTATTATGGAGCAAATTGATAAAAAGAGTGTTATTGTAAGCACTACTGGGAAAACGAGTCGCGAAGTTTTTGAAGTCCGCGAACGAAACGGTGACACGCATGAACGTGACTTTTTAACTGTAGGTTCTATGGGGCACGCAAGTTCCATAGCCCTTGGTATTGCCCTTGGCAATAAGAAAAAAGTATATTGTATTGATGGTGATGGCGCCATGCTTATGCACTTAGGGGGTCTAGGTGTAGCGGCAAGTAACGCTCCCAAAAACTTTAAATATATAGTTATTAATAATGGTGCGCATGAATCAGTAGGAGGTCAACCAACGATTGCGTTAGACTTAAACATTAAGAAAATATTAGAGGGTTTAGGCTATAGCAAAATTTACGAAGCCCGCACTTTAGAAGAAATAGAAAAAGAGTTTCCTAAATTCAACCGCAAACATAAGGCCGCGTTAGTCTTATATGTTAATCAAGGAAGTCGTGAAGATTTAGGAAGACCAACAAGAACCCCAATTGAAAATAAAGAAGACTTAATGAAATTCTTAAGGAGAACACGGAAGTAATGAAAGCATTTATCTTTAATAGCGGTGTTGGATCACGGTTAGGTGATTTAACAAAAGACCTTCCTAAAGCCCTAGTTAAACTAAAAAGTGGGGAGACAATTTTAGGGCGGCAATTAAGACTTCTTAAAACAGTAGGAATTAAAGATGTTATTATTTCTACTGGTTATCAAGCCGAAAAAATTGAAGAGTTTTGCCTAAGTGAATTCCCCGAACTAAACTTTTCTTTTGTGTTTAACCCACGTTATGCGGAAACAAATAGCATTTATTCAATGTGGCTAGCCCAAAAGGAAATGTATAACAGTGCCTGCGTCATTATGCATGGTGACCTAGTGTTTGATGAAGGTATATTAAGAAAATTAGTCGAACATAAATATTGGGACCTCGCATGTATTAATAAATCAATTCCTAAACCCGAGAAAGATTTCAAAGGAAGAATCGATAAAGATGGGCATTTAAAACATATTTCAGTTAATCTTTCGGGTGAAAGCGATTTTGCCTTACAACCTCTATACAAACTAAGATGGGAAACAATTTATCATTGGTTTGACGAAATGAAGCCGTTTATTAAAGAAGATAATGTTAATGTATACGCTGAAGCTGCCTTAAATAAATATTTACCTTATGAAAATGTAAAGTTTATAGAATATAAAAATAATTATTTAGAAGAAATCGATAATTTAGAAGATTACCATCGGGTAAGTGAAGAAATAAGAAATTACGACTTTGATAAGCAAATAATGCTTGAAGGTGATTATGTTGTAATGATTGATAAGGTGATTAATCAATATAAATATAAAAAACCTTTTGTTGTCTTTAGTCGAGCCGCAAAGAAGAATCCTGAATATATTAAATATAAAGATAAACATGAATTTGTAGGATTTAACGGCTATTCATCTAATCCAAAATATGAAGAAGTATTAGAAGGATTAAAGCTATTTAAAGAAAATAATTGTGACGCTATTATTGCAATTGGTGGCGGTTCTTGTATGGATGTTGCAAAAGCCATTAAACTCTTTTCCGTCCTTGATCCAAATACAAATTATTTAGAACAGAAGCCAAGATTTGCTACGATTCCCCTAATTGCAGTGCCAACTACAGCGGGAACGGGTAGCGAAGCAACAAGATATTCTGTAATTTATTATAAAGGTGAAAAGCAATCACTAGTGCATGATTCAATCTTCCCTAACCTTGTTATCGTTGACCCATCGTTTTTAGATAATCTTCCCGAATACCATCGAAAAGCCACTATTTTAGATGCTTTTTGTCAAGCAGTGGAAGGATATTGGGCGAAAAGATCAACTGAAGCATCAAGAGAATATAGTCGAAAAGCAATAATTTTATTCTTAGTCTCATACCGCCCATATATGATGGAGCATCCTTATATTTATAATAGAGTAATGAGATCTGCCTATCTTGCGGGACAATCAATTAATATTGCAACTACGACTGCTCCGCATGCGATGAGTTATAAGTTAACTTCACTTAAAGGTATCGCTCATGGTCACGCGGTAAGCTTAACATTACCGTATGTTTTAGAGTATATGATTGAAAACCTTGGAGATAATAAAGAACTTCGTGAAAGATTAGAAAACCTCGCTAAAATATTTAGAGTTGAACTAGAAGACTTAGTGGAAAAGTTTAAATATATACTAAATTATTTTGAATTAGAAATTCCAAAAGTAAGTGAAGAAGAACTTGATGAACTAGTAGAATCAGTAAACGTTGAAAGATTAAGTAATAACCCAATGCGGCTTGATAAGGAAGCAATTCGAAAAATCTATATTAAGGCATTGAGATTATAAAAAAAGTATCATAAATTATTAGTGCGACTACATACTCTTTCGTGGTTTTATTAGACAACCAGTAAGATGGTGGTAAAAATCAATTGTTCATTGGAATTTGATATAATAAACACAGTAATCTATGAAATGGACTATTAAAGCATAGGGGGATCTAATTTTGAAGAGAAAGCAAAGACTTCGTACATATTTAACATACATGGCCTATGACATATTAATTATATTTTTATCATATTTTTTATCTATAATCACCACGTTTAATCTTACTCCTTTTAATGAGTTACCATTCAACATTTACAATCTGTTGATTGCATTCCCTTTTATTGTTGCGATTCACTTAATCGTATTCATCGTTTTTGGAATATATCGAATTCTTATTGAATACTTTGGTTTTGAAGATTCTCTAAAGATGATTTTACTTATAGTAGGAATTAATGTAATTCTAATTATTTCTTCATTTATTAGTGCTAGTCTTGGCTTTAAATTTATGGCCCCTTCACTCTATACAGCACTTGTTTTCTATCAAATTGTTCTATTTTTACTACCTAGAGTACGTAAAAGATTATATAGAAATATCAAAAGAATGATTAAAGGTGAAAAGAAACTCAATGAGCGAGTATTAATTCTAGGTGCGGGTTACGTTGGCGAAAAAGTAATAAAAGACATGTTTAAAAATCCCCAAAACACAAAAAGTATTGTCGGTTTTCTTGATGATGATGTTGAAAAAACAAAACAAAGACTGATGGGAGCAAAAATTCTTGGACCAATTTCATTGCTTGAAGAAGTTATAAAAGAACATAAAATTACTGAAGTTGTAATAGCTATTAGTAATTTTCCAATAAAAAAAGTTAGAGAAATATATGGTGTTTCTGCAAAATATAATATTAAAGTTAAAAAGTTTTCTGGAATTGAAGAGGTGGATGGAGAACACCTATATACAACTGGTTTTAATATTGAAGATTTATTAAATAGAGACCCAATCGGATTAGAAAATGAACGAATCCGTGATTTTATAAGTGATGAAGTTGTGCTAGTTACGGGTGGCGGAGGTTCAATTGGAAGTGAACTTTGCCGGCAAATTGCAGAGTTAAATCCAAAATGTTTAATCATTTTTGATATTTACGAAAACAATGCCTATGAAATTCAACAAGAATTAATAAGAAAATTTAAAAAAGAGGGAAGAGACTTAAATCTCGTTGTGTTAATTGGCAGTGTATATAACTATAAGCGTTTAGAAGAGGTGTTTATTGATTATAAACCCACCCTTGTGTTCCATGCAGCAGCATATAAACATGTTCCGCTTATGGAAGACAGCCCTAAAGAAGCAATTAGAACGAATGTAATAGGAACATATAACACTGCAAAACTAGCAAATGAATACAAAGTGAAAAAATTTATTTTAGTTAGTAGCGATAAAGCAGTTAGAAGCACCAACGTAATGGGAGCAACTAAACGTTTTGCTGAGATGGTTATTCAAGAACAACAAGGACATAGTGAAGTAACTAAATTTAGCGCTGTTCGTTTTGGCAACGTTTTAGGAAGTAACGGGAGCGTTATTCCCTTATTCAGTAAGCAAATTGCGGATGGTGGTCCCGTAACAGTAACAGACCCAGAAATAACAAGGTTTTTTATGACTATACCCGAGGCGGTTAGTTTAATTCTTCAAGCAGCTGTATACGCTGATGGGGGCGAAATATTTGTTTTAGATATGGGTGAACCTGTTAAAATTCTTGATCTTGCCGAAAAGATGATTTCCTTAAGTGGATTTAAACCATACGACGATATAAACATTGTTTTTACTGGATTAAGACCTGGTGAAAAATTATATGAAGAATTACTTGTTGATTTAAATAGTGAAAACCATATTAAAACAAGCAATGATCTAATTTTTGTTGAAGTTCAACCAGATGTCAAAATGGAAAATCTTGAAATGGATAAAATTAATGAAGTATTTGAATTCTTTTCACCCGAGGAGACAAAAGAGTTTATTGCCACTGTTGTTAAATCATACACTCCATCGAACAATCATTAATATCAATATATTTAGAATAATTTTTTAATATTTATACTTTATAGTATAATATCAGTGAATCCAAAAATTAGGAGGATTTCTTATATGCCACAAAACTTAAAAGATTACTTCGTTATCTTAGTGCTTGATGATGAAACATCATTAAGAGTAAGAACCCTAAAACTAACTGATAAAGATTTTAAGGTTCCATACCGTAATTTCTATCCCCATATTAATATTGGACGCTTCTTACAAGCGGATAAACATGAAATTATTAAAGCGATGAAGAAAATGTCACGGATGACGAATAGTTTTGAAATTGACATTAATAATGTTGAAATGTTTACAGAATACTTAATGGTTTTAACCTTTGCTGAAAGCGAAAAACTAAATAAAGTACATCGTAAACTACACGAATTAGTACCTTATAAATCTGATGAATGGACGGATCCTGATTCCGGAAAATATGTACCGCATATTTCGATTTACTATAACCCGGGTGAAGACGTTAGAGAAATGCATGATCATTATTTAAGTGTCTTTAAACCTTTCAAGGGCCGAGTTGTTGCCGTTGAACTTAGTGAATATGATGGGCAAAGCTTTGTTGTCTCCCATCGTTATGAACTAAAGAAAAGACTTTTCTAAGATGATTAGTGACAAAGTCATTGCAAAAATATTAGCGTTTCGTGATGAACGTGACTGGCGCCAATTTCATAATGGTAAAGACTTAGCGATTTCTTTAAACTTAGAAGCAAGTGAACTATTAGAAATATTTCAATGGTCCGCGGATGACTTAAATGTCCCTGAAAAAATTGAGGCAATGAAGGAAGAACTCGCTGATATTATAATGTACGCAATTTTGTTCGCTGATAAATATAAACTTGATGTTAATGAAATCTTACTAAATAAAATCGAAAAGAACGCTCAAAAATACCCTTTAAGCGCTGCTAAAGGGCGAAAAGATAAATATACTGAGCTCAAGGAAAAAGATGGAAAAGAATAAACTTTTATACAAGATTTTAGGAATAGTATTACTTGTTGTAGGTCTTACCTTTTTAACTATTGGGCTCATTGATTTTATTAATGTCGCTAATTATAATGCGGAAAAATTACCGCATGAACCTACAAAGACAATGAATTTATTATGGCCACTTTTAGCGACCCCTACTTTATTTGGTGGTTTCTTCTTATTCATTCTAGGATTTGGAAGGAAAAAAGAGTATGTATAAAAATAGTCGGAAACAAAGTAGTAAAACACGAGCTTTTAGTGTCAAGGAAAAAGGGGAACTTTTAGCCTTCTTGCTTACAATTCCTGGTTATTCGCGTAATAACATTAAAAGTTTATTAACAAGGAAGCAAGTTTTAGTAAATGATGTTCCAGTGAGCCAATTTGATTTTGCCCTTTATAAAGGTGATGAAATCAAGATTACCCCCTTTATGAATAAGAAAGTAACCGCAACCCGTGGTAATAAACTAAAAGTAATCTTTGAAAACGATGAAATGATTGTTATTAATAAACCAAGTGGTCTTTTAACCATTGCCACTGATAAAGAAAAAGTAAACACAGCGTATCGGCTTGTTAATGAACACGTACAGGCCACTGATAAAAATGCCAGAATATTTATTGTCCACCGCCTTGACCAAGACACAAGCGGAGTTTTAATGTTTGCGAAAAGCGTCGAAATCCAAAATGCGTTTCAAAAGGTATGGAACGACATTGTTTCTAAAAGAGGATATTACGCCATTATCAAAGGAAGTCCATTAGAAGAAAAAGGCATCATTAAGTCTTATTTACATAAATCAAAAACGAACGAAATGTACAGCGGACATCGCACTAAAACGGGAAAGTTTGCCGAGACCCATTATAAAATCATTAAAAAAGGTGAGGTTTATTCACTTGTGGATGTTAATATTCTAACAGGACGTAAAAATCAAATTAGAGTGCACTTAAAAGACTTAGGCTTCCCAATTGTCGGTGACAAAAAGTATGATGGCGAAAGATCACCAATTAAAAGACTTTGCCTACACGCTTATGAATTAAAGGTCAAACATCCAATAAGTGGTAAAATGCTGAACTTTAAAGCAAACATGCCTAAAGAATTTAATGAAATATTAAAATAAACAGAAAATATCATATAATGATATAATAACTAAGATGAGGTATTAATGATGGCTAAACCTGCAAGAGA
>JBBAEU010000032.1:0-20549 GCA_041655765.1 Brumimicrobium sp. | reverse complement strand
TAACATGAACTGTGTAAAAAAACAAACATTTTACACAAAACTTTTTCCATAATTATCATCGTAGGGAATTCCATTTTTTACGCATCCAAAAACTTGTTTTAAAAGTTTATTACAAACTGCAATTATCGCTACTTTTCCATTTTTTCCTTTTGAAATTAACCGTTGATAAAGTTCCCTACAAGCCCGATTGGTTTGCATAGCATTCATTGCGCACATATACAAAATATGCCGTAATTGATAACCTCCACGTTTACTTATTCGTCCTCTTCCACGAATACTTGTTCCGCTGCTATGCTCGGTAGGATTTAAACCCGCATAGCTGATTAGTTGTCGATAATCTGTCATTCCATTAAAAGCTTTAGTGAAGATAATTAACTCTGCCGCAGCTCTCTTCCCTATTCCTTTTACACTACTTACCAATGTTAACAATTCAGGCTGCCATGATTTTAATTTTTCAAGTAATTCCTTCTCTAATTTTGACTTCTCTAAACGAAGTTTAGTTAACATTGAACGATAACTTTTCAGTATAGGTTTAACGTCATAAGGACATCTTTCTAAAGCGTGAATTCTATTGCAAATTTGATTGATTTCCTTTGTTATATCGTGAATAGCTCCATTTAAAGCTCTACACTCAAAATATTCATTTTCAGGCCGATGTGTAGCCGTAGGTTTTTGATTAATACCGTATAGACAAATCCATCTTGCATCTTTCTTATCCGACTTACTTTGGTCCAGTTGCATTTGGATAAAACGCTTAATCTTCAGAGCATTTTCTACAGTAAAAGTGATCTTTTTATCATGTAAATAAAACATTAACTCAACATGATAAACACCAGTACTTTCCATTATATAATGGTAGTCTTTACCACAGGCTTTAATCATCTGCTGAAAGCCTTTCTTGTCATTTGTAACCTGAAAATTCAATAATGAACCTCCTTCTGCTTCATAGCAAATATCTAATGTCTCTGCTGAAACATCTATTCCACAATATTTTTTTATTGATTCTTCCATCATTTTATTATTTTTGCTTAAGAGGAAAAAGAGAGAACAATCTTATCGGAAGTCTGCGATCCTAATACGAACTCTTAAAGGTTCAATAAAACTGTTCGACTTTTGGATAAGAAGGAGGTAGGGATAATCATGTTAGTCAAGCTAGAAGCTTACTCGGTTCGTCTACCTTATTCTACCTCCTTGTTCTTTCAAATATCTCTGATTTATATATTAGCTAATTTAATACTTTTACAAACATAGGATGTGGTTCAGAGAAATGGCAAAATAAATGCTTCGTTTTGAAGATTATTGTAAGGAAAAATTTACGCTTCGTGCTTGGGTTTCACCTTAAAAGTCGCCACTTCTCTGAGCCACTTTCCGTTATGACGGACTTTTACCATCGTATGTCAATATCACAAATGGAAAAACAGCAGATAATAAAGGGGCTTATGATGTTCCTTTAATTAAGCAAAGTGTCATCGTAGCCGATAGGTTTTACAATGATTTTTCTTTACTAAATGTTTGGGACAGCAAGGAGGTGTTCTTTGTAATTAGGCATAAAGACAACATTAATTTTAAAAGCGTAAAAGAAAATCAATTACCGGATGATCACCACGGGCATATCTTAATTGACGAAATCATTGAGTTAACTGGTAGTCAGACAAAAAGTAAATACCCCAAGAAGCTAAGGAAGGTAGCTGTATGGGACGAGGAAAATGAGCAAGAGATAAAACAGTTACTTCATATAAAGTCATTTATAGGAACATCAGAAAACGCAGTTATGATACAAATATGGACTGCTTTAATAACAATACTCGTCCTAAAGGCACTCAGAGCAATGGCTAAATATCCATGGTATCTATCAAACTTAGTTGCTTTCATCAGGTTGAATATTTTTGTTAAAATTAATCTTCAGAATTGGTTAGATCAGCCATTTGTTGACCCAGAACCTCAACCTGAAAATAATAGACAGGGGGTTCTTTTTTAAAAATCGGAAAAAAAAAGCATGCATCCCAATGGATACGTTAAGTTTTTATTGTCCTAAAATTATTTAGGACAGTATTGATTTTTTAACTACCTTTACAACTTAATTTAAAATATAAAAGAAGCATGTTATTTCAAATGATTAAAAAATCACCTTTCTTTCTTTGTGCAGGAGCAATGTTGGTGTTTGCTTCATGTAGTGGTGAAGAAGCAACAGATGTGAATGTGGAAGAAACTACAATAGAAGAGGGGGAAGATGTTCAGGTGAATGCACCAAAACTGATTAATCCAGAAAGTATGGGGTTAAATGAGAGTCAAGAGGAGGTTGAAAATGAGCTAGAAGATGTGCTAGAAGATGTGCAGCCGCTTAAATTGTGATTCATCACATAAAAGTAACAATTTGAAAGCAATTCACAACCGCTCCCAAACTATTTCGCTAGAGTCGTCAATTGTGATTCATCACATAAAAGTAACAATTTGAAAGCATTTTTTTAAAAAATAATATGTAAACAACAAGAAAACGTTTGGTTACTCTTTAAACTCCAAAATATCTTTTGAATTAAAGCCAATTACAATTGTGCCTTCAATACTTTTGTCTTTCGTTACAACAGTCAATTGATCACCAGTTTCTAATTTTAAAATGAGTTGAACATAATCTCCTAACTCGATTTTCTTTACAATAAATGCTTTTGTAAGGTGTTCACATTCTGGGTCGCCCGTTTTTGGGTTAACCTTAATTTTTTCATTGCGTATTGCGTGTGAACAATTAGGCTTTAGAGGACAATGAAAAGCGTCTTGTAAGTTTTTATTGATATGGATTGTGTTTCCAAACAAAGAAGCAACATACAAAGTATTTGGATTAATATAAAGATTTGAAGCAGCATCTTTTTGGACAACCTTTCCGTTTTGTAAAATCAATATTTCATCGGCTACGGCAAGTGCATCCTGGGTGTCGTGTGTAACAAACAAAACAGTTGCGTCGGTCTTTTTGATGATATCAAAAACTTCATTCCTTAATTGTTCGCGCATCATAGTGTCAAGATTGCTAAAAGGCTCATCTAAAATTAATAGTGAAGGCTCTGGTGCTAACGCCCTCGCTAGTGCAACACGTTGTTGCTGCCCACCTGAAAGTTGATGTGGATAGCGATCTTCCATGTCACTCAAACCAACCAACTCTAACATTTCTCGAACACGTTGCTTTTTGTCTTTTCGCTTCGAAATTCCGTAAAGAATATTGTCGAATACCGTTAAATGGGGAAACAAGGCATATTCTTGAAAAACCAAGCCAATGTTTCGTTTTTCTGGCTGAACAAACTTGTCGATTGAAACAATGACTTTACCATCTAAATAAATTGTCCCTGAATTTGGTCGCTCTAGCCCTGCAATTAATCTCACAAGCGTAGTTTTTCCACTACCGCTTTCACCTACAATCGCACAAACGTTTCCCTTTTTTAGTTGGAACGAAACATCCTCAACAGAATAATTTTTACCTTTATTAAAACTCTTAGAAAGCGACTCAACTATTAACATACCTATCGTTTTATTAGTAATTTATTTAGAAAAATCACAGGAATCATTGCAGTAAAGATAATAAAAAGAGATGGAATAGATGCTTCCATCACCATTTCATCGCTTGCATATTCAAATGCTTTGACAGCGAGCGTATCTATAGCATAAGGTTTTAAGATTAATGTCAGTGGCAACTCCTTCATTACATCAATAAAAACTAAAATCACAGCACTAAAAACACCTGCTTTAATCAACGGAAACTCAATTTTAAAGAATGTTTTCAAATTTCCTACCCCCAAAACTTTTGATGAGTCGGAAATTGAGCTATCAACTTTCAGTGTAGTTGATTCTATCGGATTGTATGCAACAGCTAAGAAACGAACGGTGTAGGCATAAAAAAGTGCAATGAGCGTTCCGTTGACAATAAAGCCTGAATCAATACCAAAACTTTTTAATGTTTGAATCAACCACTTATCCAGTGCGATGGTTGGGAGCATAATCCCAATGGCAATTACAGCGCCAGGAATGGCATATCCCATAACGCCGACGCGGGATATGTTTTTTACCAAACGAAGTGCACTCCATTTTGAGAAATAAATCAGTATTAATGCAAAAAATACAGTTATCAAAGCTGAAGAAATAGCAATGCCAAAACTCTGTAGTGATAGCATGATGAATTTGATATCGAAAACCGTCGATGCAGTTAAAAATGCCCAGTAGATTAATTGTGATAGTGGTATAATAAAGCCTAAAAGAACAGGAATAAAAACAATTGTAAAAATCAACCATTGCATAGGTTTATTTGGGTCTTTTCGGTGAATTTGAGTGTCATTTGTCTTGGATGAGGTAAACCTGACTTTTCTGATTTGCCACTTCTCAAATAAAATCAACGCAAAGATAATGGCAACCAATAATGCAGACAAATATATCGCTGTTTGTGGTTCTTCAAGTGAAAACCACGACCTAAAAATCCCTGTTGTAAAAGTATTTACTCCGTAATAACTCGCTGCGCCATAGTCGTTGAGTACTTCCATAATAACCAAAATCAAACCCGCTATAATGGCTGGTCGTGCCAAAGGCAACATCAACTTAAAAAATGTCTTTCCTTCGTTAATACCTAACATTTTGGAGGCTTCTAACAAATTATTGGCTTGATTTAAGAAAAAAGCCCGTGCACTTACATATACATAAGGGAAAAGTGAAATACTCAGAATAAAAGCCAAGCCAGTACGGTTCATGATGTCTATGCGAATAAAATCTAAATTAAACTGCCTGAAAAGCATGTCTAAACTTCCACCGTAGTCGAAAATTCCCGCATAAGCATATCCGACAATGTAAGAAGGAATTGTAAGCGGAAGAATCAATAACCATTCAATTTGTTTGCGAAAAGGAAAATTAAAGCGTGAGATAAACCATGCGGAAGAAACACCAAAAACCAAAACAAGGAAGCTGCAAAAAAAGATGAGATAAAGTGAGTTTGAAATATATTGAAATAATAAATATTCAACAATATGACTCCAAGTTTCTCCAGGTCCAGAAAATAATTCTACTCCAATAGAAATAACAGGTAAAGCCAGAAAAAAAACGATGGTCAGTGTTAAGACTGACCATTTATTAACATCACGTTTTAACCTCTTTAGCCTTTTTGTTAAAGAAAAAGTATTCTGCTTATTTCCAACCTGATTCATCAAAAATTAAAACAGCTTTTTTATTATTCTCTCCTAATTCTGTAAGTTCCAGCTTATCTTCTTTAAATTCACCCCAGTCTTTTAAAGTTTGGGCGGGTTCAACTCCTTCCAAAACAGGGTATTCATAATTCGCGTTGGTAAAAATAATCTGTGCTTCTTCACTAATTAAAAATTCAATAAATCGGATTGCATTTTCTTTGTTGGATGCATATTTTGCTACGCCAGCACCACTCACATTGATGTGTGTCCCTCTGTCGTTTTGATTTGGGAAAAATATTCCTATTTGTTGAGCAACACTTACTTCTTCTGGGTCTGGAGAGTTTAACATTCTACCAACATAATATGAATTCACAATGGCAATGTCGCCTTCACCAGCAACTACGGCTTTTACTTGATCTCTGTCAGAACCTTTTGGTGAACGTGCCATGTTCTCTACAATTCCTCTTGTCCATTTTTTTGCTTCTTCTTCTCCATCATTGGCAATGATTGAAGCCAGTAAAGATTGATTATAGATGTTAGAAGATGAACGCACTAAGATTCTGTTTCTCCATTTTTCTGTCGCTAAATTTTCATAAGTTGTTAGCTCGTTTGGTTGAACCCTGTCTTTAGAATAAGCAACAATTCGTGCTCTTTTTGTAATGCCAAACCAGAAATTATCTTCGTCTTGTAAATAGTCAGGAATATTTTTTTCCAAAACTTCTGAAGTTATACTTTGAAGTAATCCTTGTTCTTTCGCGCGGTGTAATCTTCCCGCATCAACCGTAATTAAAACATCTGCTGGCGATTGTTCTCCTTCCATTTTCATTTTTTGGATTAACTCGTCAGCACTGGCATTGGTAACTTTGACTTTTATTCCAGTTGTTTCTTCAAATAATTTAAAAATATCTTGATCCGATTCATAATGGCGGTGTGTATAGACGTTTACTACTTCTTCTTTTTCTTTGTCAGAATCGCTTGTAGTTATAGATTGATCGTTGTCGTTCCCACATGCTGTAACTAATGCAAGTGAAATTATACCCAATATTATTTTTTTCATCGTTTGTGATATTTGTTTTTTTAAAAATGTATTTTTACAAATTTAATAATTTAGAATGAATACAAATAAGTAATGGGGTATTAATTTTAAAAATTGAGGAATATACCACAAATAAGGTATTGTGTCTATTTCATTCCTCTTTCTACGTAATCAATTAAGCTGTGGATGATTTTAATATGAATTTCTTGGATTCTATCGGCATAACCAGTGTGCGGAACACGAATTTCTACATCACATATATCAGCCATTTTGCCTCCATCATTTCCTGTTAAACCAATGACTTTCATGCCTTTGTTTTTGGCGGAGTTGATGGCATTGATAACATTTTTAGAATTGCCACTCGTTGAGATTGCTAACAAAACATCGCCATTTTGACCCACGCCTTCTACAAAACGAGAAAAAACATATTCATAGCCATAATCGTTTGAAACACAGGAAAGGTGTGAGGGGTCGGAAATAGCAATTGCGCCATATGAAGGTCTGTCGTCACGATATCTGCCTGTTAATTCTTCTGCAAAATGCATTGCATCACTCATTGAACCACCATTTCCACAACTTAATATTTTACCATTTGCTTTTAGCGATTGAACCAGTATATCTCCTGCTTTTTGGATCTTTTCAAAATTCTCTGGAGTGCTAAATTTTTGTAGTAAACTTAATGCTTCGCTAAAATGGTCTAGTATTTGCTTCATGACTTTTTATTAAGAAACCAAATTTAAAAAAATAAAACAGAAATTACGTCGAATAATTAGCAATTTGTTATATTTGGACTTTCGGTGTAAAAATCTGTGCTAAAATGATTAGAATATGAGAAAAAATTTACAATTTATGTTTGCTGTTTTTTTTATGTTTGTTGCAAGCAACGCTTTTGCTCAAACTAAAAAAGATTTGAATTGCTTTGAAATCTATGAAAAAGCGTTTAAAGAAAGAGGTTCATTCCAAATTTCGGATAATATGTACCGAAATGTGATGTTGTCATTTTTTGAAGGTGATGAAGTGTATTGTGTTAGAGGGAAAGTTCGTGTAGAAAATGGATATATAAGTTCTATTTTCTATTATTACGATGATAACACAGAAGAATTGTACGAAAAAAACTTTCACAATACTGAAGGAAAATCAGTACGTGTATTTAACGGTATTTCAGAATTAATTATCAATGCCGATAGAGAAAAATTAAGGGTTGTTTTCATTGATCAGTTAAGGCCAAAGAAAAAGCAAAGACAGGTGATGGAAATCCCAGACGATTTGTAGGAAAGGCAAAAAAAACTCCTTTTGTCACACCGAGTGAATTGCAAGTAACGAGTAGAAGCTATCCTTCCTCTGTCCTTAATATAACTGAATGTAAACTACTTTTTTTGTTTCAAAAAACGGTTCAGTAAAGTAATTACAAATAGGAAATTCTTCTTTGTAGTTCTTGATTGATTTTAACTCTTCTCGTAAATTTCCACCTTTTAGGTACAAAATCCCATTAGGCAATCCGTTTTTTTGTTCTTTTGAAATTTTATTTCGAACCCAAGCTATAAACTCAGGCATTTTCGTAACGGCACGACTAACAATAAAATCATATTTGTCTTTTATGTTCTCAGCGCGTTCGTGACTGGCTTTTACATTTTTTAGCTGCAATGCTTCTGCAACGGCTTTTACTACTTTTATTTTTTTTCCAATAGAGTCAACCAAATGGAAATCAGACTCTGGAAACATAATTGCCAAGGGAATTCCTGGAAAACCACCGCCAGTTCCAACATCAAGGATTTTAGAATTAGGTTGGAAACGCATCACTTTTGTGATTGCCAACGAGTGTAAAACATGACGTTCATAAAAATTGTCCATATCCTTTCTACTGATAACATTGATTTTTTGATTCCATTCTTCATACAATGGTAACAACTGTTCGAGTTGCTTCTCTTGTGTTTCTGTAAGATTCGGAAAATATTTTCTGATAATATTCATGTTCTAAAACTAATGATTCTTTTGAAATTGTTGTTTCTATGGTTTGTTACACCGAGTGAATTGTGAGACCAAGCAATTTGTACCGAGGAAAGACAAACACTAAATCTTATCCTTTGTATTCTGCATAATTTCAGCTAAAAAGGCACGTGCCCTGAAAAGTTGTGCCTTTACTGTCCCTAAAGGAATATCCATCTCATCGGCAATTTCTTCGTAAGATAATTCTTCAAAATAACGTTTGACAACCAATTCTCTATACTGCGGACGAAGTTCTTCAACAATTTTCCTCATAAACTTTACCTTTTGTTGTTTGATTAAAACTTCTTCTGGGTCTAAATGTCCACCATCAATATCCATTTGAACACCTTCTCCGTCATCATTTGTATATGCATGGTCAATCGATGTTAAGTGGACCCGTTTTTTACGAATAAAGTCAATCGCATTGTTAGAAGCGATTTTAAATAGCCAAGTACTAAAAGCATAGGTAGGTTGGTATTGTTGGATTCTATTAAAAGCTTTTCCAAACGCTTCAATAGTTAAATCGTCAGCGTCATCTTGATTTTTAACCATCTTTAATAACATAAAATAGACGCTTTCTCGGTAGCGTTCCATCAATTCAGCAAAGGCGGATTGATCTCCTTCTTTTGCAAGGTTTACAATAAGCAAGTCTTTTTTTCCTTTGTCTGATAAATTATTTCCTACTTCCATGTTTTGCCGTTTAACTCCTCACTCGTATAATATAAAATCGGTGCAAAAATTGCGTAAAACAAATCCCACAATAGAATTCCGCTTATCATCTCTTTCTGGTCTAATTTCTTAAAAGATAATCCAAGGATAACCCATTTTAGGATTAAAACCAAAACCAAAACAATCAATGATACCCAATTTAACCAAGTGTTTACCACCAAAGTAACAAAAGATATATAGAAGAAAAGCAAAGTAAGTGGATATATTCCTAACAATAGTCTTTTGAAAAGTGGATAGCGAGGAGCGGTGGTGAAGTGTCGCGACTTCTGTTTGAGCCATTCTTTCCATGTTTCTTTTGGCGCAGAATAACAAAATGTTTCCGGAGAAATTGTAATTGTATAGTTTCGCTTCTTTATCGCTTCCTGAATAAAAAGGTCGTCGTCACCAGATGATATGGAGTAATGTGATTTGAAACCTTTGTTCTCAAAAAATAGGGACTTTGTATAAGCCATATTTCTTCCTACTCCCATATATGGAAGACCTGCCTTTGCATAAGAAAGATAATTTAAACCAATAAATGTTGTGTCTAATCGGATTGTTTTATTTAATAGTCCTTGCCTCTTCAAATATGGAGCATAACCTAAAACAATTTTGTTTTTATCTGAAAATTTTCCTGCTACGATTCGAATCCATTGATCGGAAGCAGGTTTGCAATCAGCATCTGTCATTATTAAATGCTCGTGTTTTGCTCCTTTAATCCCAATTGTTAAAGGCAACTTTTTTCCATAATTCAGGTGCTTTTCTTTTTCTATATTGATGATGCTTAAATGAGGATATTTCTTTTGATAAGCATTGAGAATAAATTTTGTGCCATCAACGGATTGGTGATTGACAACTATAACCTCAAAATTTGGATAATCTTGTTCTAATAAATAAGGTAAATTCTCAAAAAGATTATCTTCCTCGTTTCTTGCAGCTATAATTACACTGATGGGAAAGTTTTCATATCTCGTTCCTTCTTTATGAAATGCAATCCTTGCATAGAAGAATATCAGCCAGAACAATTGTGTAAAAGCCATGCTCCAGAAAAATATCGATGCAAAACTTTCTGTTAAACTTGTAAAATCAGGAAAAAATTCCATGAATATTGTTTTGTACAAATATGCACACTTGTTTAAATCCAATTATATTTGTAGGAATATTTTTTCAACAAACTTATGCACTTTGATTTAATACATACTGATAAGAAGACAAATGCAAGGGTAGGAGAGTTGCATACCGACCATGGTGTGATTCAAACTCCGATATTTATGCCTGTTGGAACAGCAGGTACAGTGAAGGGTGTTCATCAATATGAAATAGAAAATGAAGTTAAAGCTGAAATTATCCTCGGAAATACTTATCACCTTTATTTAAGACCAGGAACAGAGGTAATCGAAGCTGCTGGAGGCTTGCATAATTTTATTAATTATCACCGACCCATTTTGACGGATAGTGGAGGATTTCAAGTTTATTCCTTGGCAAATCCAAAGGATATTTCTGAAGAAGGAGTGGAATTTAAGTCGCATATCGACGGTTCAAAGCATTTCTTCTCACCCGAAAAATCAATGGAGATTCAAAGAACAATTGGAGCAGATATTATTATGGCATTTGATGAATGTGTTTCTTACCCATGTGAATATCAGTATGCTCAAGAATCAATGGAGATGACACACCGTTGGTTAGATAGATGCTTTGCTTTCTTAAAAGAAAATCCAGAGAAATATAATCACCAACAAACCATGTTTCCAATTGTTCAGGGAAGTGTTTTTAAAGATTTACGTAGGAAATCAGCTGAGTATATTGCTCAACAACCTTCGTTAGGAAACGCAATTGGCGGTTTGTCAGTTGGAGAACCAAATGAGATGATGTATGAATTAACTGAGTTGGTTTGTGATATTTTGCCGAAAGAAAAGCCACGTTATCTGATGGGTGTTGGAACACCTGTCGATTTACTCGAAAGTATTTCAAAAGGTGTAGATATGTTCGATTGTGTAATGCCAACACGAAATGCTCGTCATGGAATGTTGTTTACTGATGAGGGAATCATAAATATCAAAAATAAAAAATGGGAGAGAGATTTTTCTCCAATAGATATAAATGGTACAGCTAGGGTTGACCAATTTTATACGAAGGCTTATCTTCGTCATTTAATAAAAGCAAATGAGTATTTAGCCATTCAAATTGCCTCAATTCACAATTTGGCTTTCTATTTGAATTTAGTAAAAGAAGCAAGAAATAAAATTTTAGAAGAAACGTTTGCTGAATGGAAAGATGAAAAAATTAAAAAAATAAACCGTAGATTATAGAATGCTCAAAATTTTAGACCGATATATCATTAAAAAGTTTTTGGTTACCTTCTTCTTTATGTTAGGAATCATTATGCTTTTGGCTATGGTTTTCGACATATCTGAGCGGTTGGGCGATTTTATCGACCGAGAAGCACCCATTTCAGGAATTATTTTTGAGTATTATCTCAACTTCATTATTTATTTTGGAAATCTCTTCTCTCCACTCATCGTTTTTGTTTCTGTAATTTGGTTTACAGGAAAAATGGCGCAAAACACTGAAATTATTCCGATGATAAATAGCGGAAGACCCTTTCACAGAATTTTGAAACCGTATATGATTGGTGCAACAATCTTAATGTTAATATCCTTGGCGTTGAACCATGTTGTTCTCCCAGTTGCTAACAAAAATAGATTGGCATTTGAAGAAACATATTATAGAAATGTCCGAATAATTTCGAATTATTTTGCAGAGTTTCCTGGAAGAAAAATAGTTTATTTCGACTCCTATCGCGCAGATAAAGGTAGAGCTTTAGGTTTTGTTATGGAAAACCGAGATGAAAATAACCAATTAATTTCAATATTTAAAGCGGATCAAGCAATCAACGCAGATAGTACAAATAATTGGCAATTTGAAAATTATCATATTCGATACGTCGGATATCCAGCCGATAGCATCATCTATTCTGGATTTGGCGGTAAAGTGTTGGATACAGTTTTGCCTTTCAGATTGATAGATATGGCTGCAAGAAACTCGGTTGCACAAACAATGGGATATAATGAATTGAAACAGTTTATTGCAGAAGAAAAAGCAAAAGGCTCAGGGGACATTGCTTTTTATGAAATTGAATTGTATCAACGAACCTCACTACCCTTTGGGACGTATGTTTTAACTTTAATCGGTATGGCGGTTTCTTCTCGAAAGACAAGGGGAGGAATTGGAGCAAATATCGCATTGGGGCTTCTTTTGGCGTTTGTCTTTATTTTTGCAATGAAGGTTATGACCGTTGCGGCTGAAAATGTTGGACTACCAAGCGTTATCGCCGTTTGGGTTCCCAATGTCTTGTTTGGTGTTATTGGATTATTACTTTATCGCATGACCCCGAAGTAAATCAACACTTTTAAAATTTTAACATTATTTTTGGTTTTATTAGTTCTTAATTAAAAGAACTAATGAAAAGTTTTTATATTTGCACTTTTTATAAAAAGAAAAGTATTAAATGACACTTTCAGAAAAACAATTAAAACTCATTGAAAAAACAGGCGTTTTTCTAACAGAAATAGGGATGAAACCTGCTACTGCTAGAATCAATGCGCTTTTACTAATTTCTGATAAAGTAGAATTAACATTTGATGAAATTAGAGAAGTTTTAAATCTTAGTAAAAGTGCTACCAGTAACGGAATTAATTTTCTCTTGGCTACGAAACGTGCTGAATATGTTACAAAAACTGGGGACAGGAAACGGTATTTTCGGTCGAACATCGAAACATGGAAAAGAGCATTTGATGAACATTTTAGATTTATAAATGAGTTCCGTCAACTAATGATTGAAATTAGTGAGATAAGAACCCCAAAAACGACAGAATTTAATAAGTCGTTGGATGAAGTTATAAGTTTTATGGAGTTTACAATGGATGAATTAACAGGATTATACGAAAAATGGCAAAAACAGCATCAAAAATAAATATTTGGATAGGAATTGGAATGGGATTGATAGTTTCATTCTATCCCTTTGCTCAATCTGGTGAAGGAATGAGCTTGGAAGAATGTCTTAATTACGGATTAAGCAATTCGCCTTACATGACTTTTTCTAAGAATGAAAAAGAAATGTTTAAATACAACAAAAGGGATTTATACTCATCTTATCTTCCTTCAATAAATGGGAATTTTGAACTGACATATAACGCGAAGTTACCTGTAACAGTCATGCCAGCAGGTGATTTAGGTTTCGACCAGTTATTTCCTCCCGGAACTGGTGGAGATAAAGCGGAAGACCTTGAAATACGAATGGGTTCACCCAACACAAATTCTGCGGCAATTCAGTTAGAACAAAAAATTTATGACCATTCCGCAATTGTTGGTTTTAAAGGTGTAAAAGGATTAGAGGAATTATCTGATTTGAATGCTGAAAAGCATATTGAAGACTTGATGTATCGTGTTTCAATGGCTTATTATCAAGTGTTAGTGGTTGAGCAACAAATGGAATTATTAAACGAGAACTTATCGCAATATACTGAGTTGCTGAAGATAATGGACTTGCGTTTGGAAAAAGGTGTGATTACCCCCATTGATTACAACCGAATTAAAGTCGCTCATAACAATATTTCTGCTCAAATCAGTTTGATGGAAGCGCGTGCAAAAGATGCGAAAAACAATCTTAAGATGAACATGGGAATGCCATTGGATGAAGAAATTAAAATTTCAGCAAAAGATAAGATTGTGATAGATTCGAGTTTGCCGATCGAACCTTTAAATATTTCCGAACGATTGGATTTAAAGATTAATAATAAAAACATTGAGTTACAAGAAATCAATCTCAGCGTAACAAAGTACTCTTCTTTGCCAACGCTTACAGCATTTGCAAGGTACGGTGCGAATTCTTACGGTGAAACATTTAGAGAGTCTTGGAAAAAATTTCATGATTTCTCTGCTGTAGGATTGAGATTAGTTGTCCCAATTTTTAATGGATTAAAAACAAATACGGCTTACCATAAACAAGTTATCCAACTCGAAAACCTTAGAGCGCAAAACGAAATTCTTACACAAGGTTCGATGATGGAATTGACAAACTCGAGAACGAAGATGGTTGAAGCACATACAAGCTATTCTGTGAATCAAGATAACCTAAACTTGGCGAAGGAGGTTTACGAACAAACTAATCTTTCTTATCAAAAGGGAGCTGCTTCTTTATCTGATTTTTTGAACGCAGATTATAGTTATAAAGAAGCACAAACAAACTATTTAACTTCATTGGTGAACATGCTGTCATCACGTCTAGATTACGAAAAATCAAAAGGAAATTTAATCAACTATTTAAAAAATAAATAATGAAAAAATCTGGGATAATAGCCATCGTTATTTTGGCAGGATTTACAATTTTTACGGTTATAAAGCTAACTTCTAATAAGAAGATAATCAATGAAGGTAAACAGCCCATCGACCGTTCGATGATTCCTGTTTCTGTGAATATACAAACCGTAGAATTTATGGAGTTAAAACATGATATTAAACGTCCTGCCGTTGTTGAACCTAACGAAATGGCAAATATATCTGTTGCAATGCCTGGAAGATTGGAGTCATTCAATATCGAATTAGGTACAAGAGTTACCAAAGGACAAATTATTGGGGAAATTGATACAAAAACTATCGAAATTCAAAGAGAAAATTTGAAATTGGCGTTAGATAAAATGGAAGCTGATTACATCAGAAATAAAGAACTCTACGAAGGTAATGCGCTTTCTGAAATGCAATATTTAGATACAAAATTTGGTTACGAGTCAAGACAATTAGAGTTGCAACAGTTGGATCAACAACTGAAAGATGGCTTGATAAAATCACCAATTTCTGGAATCATCACCTCAAAAAATAATTTGGCTGGTGAATTTGTTGGTGCAGGAACACCACTTGCAACTGTCGTAGATGTGAGTTTCTTTAAGGTGTATATCTATTTGAACCAAAGCGAAGTTCGATTTGTAGAGATGGGGCAAGAGGTTGAACTTACTTCGTCTGTCAATCCTGGAAAAACATTCGTTGGAAAAGTAACCTATATTGCACCAAGTGTAGATAGAAATTACAATTACCAAGTAGAAGTAAAAATTCCTGCTAAAGATAACGCTGGCTTACGTGCAGGAACATACGTTACGGCTCAATTGAAAACTGATACAGAAGAATCCGTACTTCAGATACCGAAAAGAGCTTTGGTGGAAGGTGTTAAAAACGCCTATGTCTTTGTCCAAAATGGGAATCGTGCAGAAAGAAAAGACATTCACGTAGGAAGAGAAAATGGTGAATACATTGAGGTGATTCATGGATTGGAAGAAGGTGAAAAAGTAGTAGTTGATGGACAAATCAACATTGTAGATAATAGTTTGATTCAAGCACAATAATACAAATAATATGGCTTCAGTTACGGAGGTTGCAATAAAACGCCCCTTACTTTTTACGGTAATATTTACCGTGTTGATTTTATTTGGTTTTATGAGTTATAGAACTTTAAACTATAACTTATTGCCATCTTTTGATATTCCTGTGATTTTGGTGCAGACCATTTATCCTGGTGCCTCATCTGATGAGGTTGAAAATAGTGTAACCAAACATATTGAAGATGCCGTTTCTTCCTTGGAAGGTTTGAAATCCATTAACTCATCTTCAAGAGAAAGTATTTCAATCATTACACTCGAACTAAATCAGGGTGAAGATGCTGTAAAAGCTCAACAAGATGCAGAGCGAAAAATTCAACAAATCATGGAACTTCTACCAGATATTGGCGATATCCAAGAACCTGTTGTCTCTCGATTCTCTTTAGATGATTTACCAATTGTAAAAGTTACTGCGACATCCAACCTGTCTTCAACAGAAATGTACGATTTGGTGGATTTAAAAATTCGCCCTTTAATTTCAAATGTGGATGGAGTGGCAATGGTTACGCTAATCGGTGGTACAGAACGTCAAATTGAAGTTAAACTTGACAATGATAAATTGTCGGCTTACAACATCAGCCCATTGATGGTCCAAAATATTATCGCAAGTAATGGTTTATCTTTTCCCGCGGGTAACATCGAAAGTGATGAGTCGCGGTTCTCTTTGCGTTTTGATTCTAAAATTGACGATGTTGAAACACTAAAAAACCTTATAATCCGTGAAAGTCCAGACGGTTCTAAAATTTTTCTGCGCGATGTAGCGTCAATACTCGACGGACAAGCAGAACCAACAACTTTAAACAGAATTAATGGTCAGCCTGGACTTGGAATTGAAATTCAAAAACAAACAGATGCAAACACTGTAACTGTGGCTCAGGGCGTTATTGCACAATTGGAACTTGCCAAAGAAAGATATGGGGATGAAGGCTTCGATTTTAAGATCGCAGACGACCAATCTGTTTTTACTTTGGCTTCGGCAAATGGTGTTATGGTGGACTTGTTTCTTGCTGTTGCCATCGTTGCTGCTGTAATGGTGTTCTTTCTACATTCTTTCCGCTCCTCAACTTTCGTTTTGGTGGCAATTCCGTCTGCAATGATTCCGACGTTTATTATGATGTGGGTATTTGGATTTTCTTTAAACTTAATGACTTTAATGGCATTGTCAATGGTCGTCGGAATTCTTGTCGATGATAGTATTGTGGTCTTGGAAAATATTTATCGCCACATGGAGATGGGAAAACATAAACGAATTGCAGCATTGGAAGGTCGTAATGAAATTGGATTTACCGCCCTCTCAATTACGCTTGTCGATGTGGTTGTTTTCATTCCGTTAGCATTGTCTGGTGGATTAATCGGTAATATTCTAAAAGAATTTTCTCTGGTTGTCGTCTTCTCCACCTTAATGTCACTCGCCGTAGCCTTTACGCTTACACCGATGATGGCGTCGAGATGGGGGAAAATCCCGAAATTATCAAGAAAAACAATCTGGGGACGAATAAATTTGTTCTTTGAAAGTATCATTGATGGAATCCGAGATTTATATGTATCAACATTAAAATGGACATTGAACCATCAGTGGGTAACTGCAATCGTAATTACTGCACTTTTCGTTTCTACGGTTATCCTATTGCCCTTAAAAGGATTTGTTAGTCCTACATTTATGCAAGAAGCCGATCGTGGAGAATTTAATCTTCAAATTGATCTTTCGCCTGAAAAAACTTTGTCTGAAACTAATCAAGTAGTGGGAGAAATTGAAGGTCTTTTATTATCTAATCCTGATGTTGTACAGGTGTTTTCGAATGTTGGAACACAACAAGGAGAAGTGGCTTCTAACCAAGCTTCGAATAGTAACATGGCAGAATTGTTCGTAAAGATTGTTGATAAAACAGAACGCGAGTATTCAACCGATGATTTTACACAAAATTTACGGGATACATTGGAGAAAATGGCAGGACTAAAAGTTGTGATAACACCTGTAAGTTTTGCTGGAAACAATATTCCTATTCAGATTGCTGTTAAAGGAACAGAGGCCGATAGTGTGCGTAAAGCTGCAGAAATGCTATTTGGAGTAGTGAATGAAGTCCCAGGAACCGATTTCGTTCGATTTTCAACAAAATCACCTAAAAAAGATATCGCAATCAACGTTGACAGAACAAAAGCTTCGTTATATGGACTTTCCGTGATGGAAATTGGTGGTGCAGTTCAATTAGCTTATCAAGGAAATGACCGTACAAAATTCAAGTCAGCGGGTGAAGAATACGATGTGCAAATTATGTTAGATCAAGCTGATAAGTATTCCATTGAAGATGTACGAAACTTAACGATTCAAAATCAACAAGGAGCGATTGTACGACTGCAAGATGTAGCAAATATAGAGGAAGTTGAAGGTCAAGCTGTTCGTGAACGTATAGACCGTATGACTTCGATGAAAGTTTATGCTTCAACATTTAATCGACCACTTGGTGATATTATTGCTGATGTTAAAACAGGTGTTGATGAATTGGATATGCCTATTGGTACAGAAATTCGTTTTTTAGGAGCCGCTGAAAATATGGAAGAGTCTATGGAAAGCTTATTGCTGGCATTAGGTCTTGGCATCTTATTGATTTACTTCGTAATGGTCGCACTGTATGAAAATGTGGTTTCGCCTTTTATTGTACTTTTCTCAATTCCAGTATCTTTTATTGGAGCATTTCTGGCTCTGGCGTTAACAATGAACGAATTGTCTATTTTTGCTATGTTGGGATTAATTATGTTGCTCGGTCTGGTAGCTAAAAACGCAATTCTAATTGTTGACTTTGTCAATCATGAGTTGAGAAGAGGTGCCAATATAATGAATGCTTTAATTAATGCAGGGCGAGATAGATTACGTCCAATTATGATGACAACCTTAGCAATGGTTTTTGGGATGTTGCCGATTGCCCTGGCTTTTGGTGATGGTGCTGAAATTAAAAATGGTATGGCTTGGGTAATAATTGGAGGATTAACTTCTTCCATGATTCTTACAGTTTTCCTTGTTCCAGGTGTTTTCTTGATGTTTTACAATATAGGTAAATGGTTCCGGGGTGGTAAAGAAAAAGATTACGATAAAGTTGATATTTTAGATATTCGTAAAGAAGAACTTCGCAGACAAGAGATTAAAGAATTAAAGGAAAAATTGAATTGATTTTAACTGAATTGTCAAATTCTTTTAACGTTAAATTTATTCTGAGATTCAATTATTATTATATATTTGTCGAATAATAATTTGATTCAAACCTTATAAATAAGGGTTTTGTCTATTAAAATTAATAATTATGAAATTAAAAAAAATTACGAAATTATTTTTGCTAAGTGCCTTTATTGGAGCTTTTAGCTTAGCTGGATTTAGCCAACAACAAATTGGAAATTCTGGTTTTGAAAGTTGGGATAATATCGGAACTAATAATGAAGAACCAACTAATTGGAATTCCTTCAAGACAGCTAATTGTACGTTGGGTAGTATTATTTGTGGTATAGCCAAAGGAAAACAAGTAGAACCTTCCACTGATGCACATTCTGGAACCTATAGCGCACGTATATGGACTAGGGATGCTGGTCTTGCTCTTGCTAATGGTAATTTAACGCTTGGTCAGATAAATATGGGAAGTACTACCCCAACAAATACTGCAAATTATAATTTTACTAAACGATCAGATGCTAACCATAGTGAAGCATTTACGAGTAAACCTGATAGCCTTGTGGCTTGGGTAAAATTTACTCCTGTAAATATTGCTTCTGAAGCTCGTATTTCTGCTACCATTCATGATGATTATGATTATCGTGACCCAGAGGATGTAGATGATAGTTCCCACGTTGTAGGTAAGGCTGTTTTAAACTATGCTTCAACTTCAGGGCAATGGCAACGTATTTCTATACCTTTTGATTATGATATTGGCACTTCAACAGATGCACAATATATTCTGATTACCTTTACGACTAATAAAGACCCAGGAGGAGGTGATGGGGGCGATGAGGTATTAATTGACGACTTAGAGTTAATCTATAATTCCAATGTTGTTAATGTAACGCCATTGCTTACTCAAAACTTAATTACAAACCAAGCAGGAAGTGCTTTGACGGCTGATGAAATACCAAATGCAGCAAGTAGCGTAACTTCAAGACAATGGAAGTACTCTACAACTGCGGGCGGTCCTTATACGAATAACCTTGCTGGAGAAACTGGTTTGACATATACGCCTCAATTCACTACAGCTGGAACTTACTACGTAGTTTGTGAAACTGATTTTGACGGAGACATTGTTGTTTCTCAAGAAGTAGAAGTTATTGTAAGTGATTTTATTGTGACTATCGCTCCGGCAGCTGTTCAAAATTTGATTGAGAACATGCCGGGGAATACGCTAACAGCAACAGAGTCTCATACTGCAGATTCACGTGAGTGGAAATACAGTACAACTTCTGGTTCTGGATATGTATCTTTTACAACACCAGAAACGGGTGCTACTTATACACCTCAGTTTGCTACAACAGGAACTTATTACGTAGTATGTGAATCTGTTGCAGGTACATCTGTTGCAGTATCAAATGAAGTGGAAATTGTCGTTACACCGTCTGTTTCTAATATGGTTACAATTTCACCAAATAATACGCAAACGCTTATCGAAAATGAAGTAGGAACTTTATTAACTGCAACTGAAACTCCTTCTTCAGCAGATTCACGTGAGTGGAAATACAGCACAACTTCTGGTTCTGGATATGTGTCTTTTGGAACACCAGAAACAGGTGCTACCTACACACCTCAATTTGCAACAGCAGGAACTTATTATGTAGTTGTAGAGTCCGATTTTGCTGGTGATGTTACTGTTTCAAATGAAGTTGAGATTGTAGTGGATGAATTTGTAGTAACTGTTACTCCAAATACTTCACAAACATTGTTAGAAAACGAAGCGGGAACAGATTTAACTGTTTCAGAAAGTGTAACGGTTGATTCGCGTGAGTGGAAATACAGCACAACATCTGGTTCTGGATATGTATCTTTTGGAACACCAGAAACGGGTGCTACTTACACACCATTGTTTGCAACAGCAGGAACTTATTATGTAGTATGTGAATCTGTTGTAAATGGAGTTACTGGAGTTTCAAATGAAGTTGAGATTGTAGTGGATGAATTTGTAGTAACTGTTACTCCAAATACTTCACAAACATTGTTAGAAAACGAAGCGGGAACAGATTTAACTGTTTCAGAAAGTGTAACGGTTGATT
>JBBAEU010000031.1:0-21140 GCA_041655765.1 Brumimicrobium sp. | reverse complement strand
CTTTATTTTTCATTTTAGGGAAACCTGTTTTTGTAAATAGAGTACTTAAAATAGCTTAAAACGAAAATAAATGAGTAAGTTTAAGCAGTAATTAGAAAAAACGAAGGTTTTTAGACGGACTGACGTTAGCGTTTATTAAGAACAACTACAAATGGAATAAAATTTGTAGCTTTACATTTAATAAAACAAAAAGTATGAAAAATATATTGACTATATTAATATTAATTCTCCCATTAGTAACATTGTCACAAAACAATGAACAACCTTTAATTATTTTTGAAGGTGTGGCTGTCTCAGCAACAGAATTCTTTATTGATGACACGGGAAAGGCAGATACAAACACAACAGGAGAACACGGTCTAAAAAGTGTATATACAACAAATACTTCCTACCTTGTTAAAGTTACAAGAGTTCTGAAAGGTCATGAATATTTAGATACTGGTTATGTTGAGGTTATTACAAAATTAAGTTATAACCATCTAAACAATCATGGTAAGTACGAAAATTATATTCCGAATATGTATCCTGGAATTTTCTTTATGGAGTTAAACACTGTTTCCACTACCTTAGAAAGAAAAACCAATAATAACAACGTATTACAACCTTTCAATTTTAAACCTATGAAGATTGATTTTAATAGATACGATTGTTTTGCTGTGGATTATGAAAAGGATAAATGTTTTAAAACAAAAAATGATTTATCAACTTATCTGTTTGAAACATATGATATTAATTATTTAAGCGAAAATAATTTAGATCTCAATGATGAAAATATTAATAATGATAAAATAGACATCGAAGAACCTCAACCGAAAAAAAAAAGTGTTTTCTTAAACGATGGTTCAGTAAAACCAAAACAGAATAATAGCTATCAAGAAAACCTTATTAATTATAATCAATTCATTCTCAATTCAAAAATCAAACAAGAGAAACAGTCCGATTTTACCACAAAATCTAATCATACCTTAGAACTTGAATTAGACAATGTGACAATGATGGATGATGCTAATTTCAGATATTATGGAGTTTGATATTTTAGCAAGTGATGTTGATGGTGGTTACTTTGACAATTTACTTATTCGTTTGGCATATAATACCAATGCATTTGGAAGTAATCTCGTAGCAAATGGAAATATTACTATTACAAAGGGCTCTAGTTTCAATTCTGATACATACATTAATCCAAACACAAATGTTATTGACGAAAATAGTGGAACATTAGGCATTCCTTTCGGAACTGATTTTAATGCCCCATCATTGAATCGAACAAAACTTTCGATGACACCAAAAATAATATTACATGTAAAAATTACAGTCCAACAATGTAATTCTCCTGTAAACATTGAGTTTTCTGACATATCGTTCACTCCTATGTTCTCTTTTTATACTACGAGTTCCAATGATGGATTAACTGATGTCTATTCTTACGATTCTACCGATTACGGAATATCAATAACAGATGAACTTTGCAAGCCAATTATTACTTCTTTTACATCGTCTGTAGCTACTGGAATTGGGGATATAATCACGATAAAGGGAAAATATTTTGGAAATGATAGATTCAATGGTATGATTTCAGATACTGCACAAGTAATGTTCAGAAAAGACTTGAAATTGAAAAATAACGAAATTTTTTAGACGGACTTCTGTTGACATTAAAAACAAAGTATAATCACATTAAGTAAAACTTGCACCTTCCTCCTACTAAAATAACTCAACAAGCCCCTTTAAAAAGAAATAAAATAGTATCTTTGAAACATCTAATTTTATATTATGTCAGACGATAAAAAAGTAATTTTTTCGATGCACCGCGTGAGTAAAACCACGCCTACAGGAAAGCAAATAATCAAAGATATTTCACTTTCCTTCTTTTATGGAGCCAAAATCGGGATTATCGGTTTAAACGGAGCAGGGAAATCCACTGTAATGAAAATTATTGCAGGAATAGACAAATCCTATCAAGGAGATGTGTCTATTTCAGATGGCTATTCCGTGGGATATTTGCCTCAAGAACCTGAGTTAGACCCTGACAAAACAGTAAAAGAAATTGTGATGGAAGGTGTTCAAGAAACTGTTGATATCCTCAAAGAATATGAAGAAATCAACAACTCATTTATGGATGAAGAAATCTTGAATGATCCCGATAAAATGGATAAACTTATTGCACGACAAGGTGAAGTGCAAAATAAAATTGACGCATTAAATGCATGGGAGCTAGATTCACAACTTGAACGTGCAATGGACGCTTTGCGATGTCCACCCGACGACCAATTGGTTAAAAACTTATCGGGAGGAGAAAAACGTCGTGTGGCACTAACTCGCTTGCTCCTTCAAAAACCTGATATTTTATTGTTGGATGAGCCTACAAACCACTTAGATGCTGAATCTATTCAATGGTTAGAGCAACATTTACAAAAATATCAAGGTACAGTAATCGCTGTAACACACGACCGTTACTTCTTAGATAATGTAGCAGGATGGATTCTTGAATTAGATCGCGGAGAAGGTATTCCATGGAAAGGAAATTATACTTCATGGTTGGAACAAAAATCTAAGCGTTTAGAACAGGAAGAAAAACAAGAATCGAAAAGAAAACGAATGCTAGATCAAGAGCTTGAATGGGTTCGTATGAATCCTAAAGGAAGACAAGCTAAAAGTAAAGCTCGTTTGAACAACTATGATAAGTTACTTGCTGAAGACGCAAAAGAAAAAGAAAAACGATTGGAAATTAGAATTCCAAATGGACCTCGTTTAGGAAATAACGTAATCGATGCCATTAACGTATCAAAATCATTTGGAGATAAATTACTTTATGATGACTTAAACTTTAGCCTCCCTCCTAACGGAATTGTGGGTATCATCGGTCCAAATGGTGCGGGTAAAACTACCATCTTCAAAATGATTATGGGAGAATTAGAGCCCGACGCAGGTACGTTTAAAGTTGGAGAAACTGTTGTTATTGGATATGTTGACCAAAATCATAAAGATTTAGACCCAGAAAAAACAATTTTTGAAGTGGTTTCTGATGGAGCTGAATTAATCGAAATTGGAAAAGAAAAAATTAATGCTCGAGCTTATTTATCTAAGTTTGCCTTCTCTGGCTCAGACCAAAATAAAAAAGTAGGTGTACTTTCTGGTGGAGAAAGAAATCGTCTGCATTTGGCTATGACACTTAAAACTGAAGCTAACGTATTGTTGTTGGATGAGCCTACAAACGACATTGACATCAATACCTTAAGAGCTTTAGAGGAAGGAATTATGAATTTCGCAGGATGTGTGGTTGTGATCTCACACGACAGATGGTTTTTAGACCGTATTTGTACGCATATTCTTGCATTTGAAGGCGATTCTAAAGTGTATTCTTTTGAAGGAAGCTTCTCCGAATATGAAGAGAATAAGAAAAAACGACTGGGAGACACTTCACCAAAAAGGTTAAAATACAGGAAGTTAACAGTAGATTAAATTAACTCATTTATTTAAAAAAAAAGTACTTAAAGAATTTACGACAAATTAAAGATAAAATTATGAACGATAAAATCAGAGAATTAGAACCCAAATCATTGTGGAATAACTTTGCAGACTTAAATGCTGTCCCACGTCCAAGTAAAAAAGAAGAACGTGTCCGTAAATTCATGATTGAATTTGGAAATAATTTAGGGCTTGAAACGGCTGAAGATAAAATTGGAAATGTCATCATAAAAAAACCAGCTACTGAAGGAATGGAAGACAAACAAACTGTTATTCTTCAGTCTCATCTAGACATGGTTCACCAGAAAAACAACGATACCGTTTTCGATTTTGAAAACGAAGGTATTCGTATGATTGTGGACGGAGATTGGGTGAAAGCTGATGGCACTACGCTAGGTGCAGATAATGGGATTGGTGTAGCCACAATCATGGCAATCCTTGAAAGCAAAGATATTAAGCATCCTGCAATCGAAGCGATGTTTACCGTTGACGAAGAAACGGGAATGACAGGCGCTTTAAATCTTGACCCAAAATATTATGATGGAACAATTTTATTGAATTTAGACACAGAAGATGACGATGAACTTTCAATCGGTTGTGCAGGTGGATTGGACACTGATACAACTTATGAATACGAAGAAAAAGACTCTCCAAACAATGTTTTAACATACAAGGTTGAATTAAAAGGTTTGGTTGGAGGACATTCTGGGATGGATATTCACAAAGGAAGAGGTAATGCAAATAAAATGTTGGTGCGACTTCTTTCAAACACTGATTTGAATATTTATCTCCACGAAATGGAAGGCGGTGGTGTTAGAAACGCAATTCCTAGAGAAGCAACAGCCATCGTTTCTGTAGAAAATAGTCACTCAGCCACTTTTGAAAAGTATATCGAAAAAATGGCTTCTACGTTTAAAAATGAATATGATCCAGTAGAGAAATCGATTAGTTTGACAGCTACAAAGACAGAAACACCTCCTAAAATGGTTTCAGAATATGAAACAAAAGCAATTTTAGCAACCCTAAATTCTGTTTATAACGGCGTGTTTAAATGGAGTTTAAAGTTTGATGATTTAGTAGAAACATCAAGCTCTTTGGCTTTTATTTCTGTCAAAAACGGCATTTTTAAATCTTCATCATTGCAGCGAAGTAGCGTAGAATCAACCAAAGCGGATATGGCAAGAACAATTCGCAGTCCTTTTGATATCTTAGGAGCGGATGTTGTTCAGTCGGGAGATTACCCTGGCTGGGAACCAAATCCAGACTCCCCTATTTTAAAAGCGATGAATGAAATTTACATTAACCGCTTCAATGAACAACCAAAAGTGCAAGCTTGTCATGCTGGGTTAGAATGTGGAATTTTATTATCTCATCTTCCACACATTGACACCATTTCATTCGGTCCTAATATTCGCCATGCGCACTCGCCAGATGAATGTGTTCAAATTAGCTCTGTACAAAAGTTTTGGGGTTATTTATTGGAAGTATTGGAAAAAATACCAGGGAAATAGTTGGTGAAATCAAGGTATGGGTTTAAATTCAATCGAATTTGACTCGTATTCTGATGGATTTTTAATTTTTTGAAACCATCCTTAACCCAATTCTTTTCCTATCGACATCCAATTGAATCACTTCAACCAATACATGCTCGTGAAGTTTGATATAATCCGCAGGATTGTCAACAAAACTGTCTGAAAGGTTAGATTTATGAATCAAGCCGTTTTCTTTGATGCCAATGTTTACAAATGCACCAAAATTTGTGATGTTCGTTACAATCCCGTTTAACTCCTTCCCAATTGATAGATCATCAATGGATTTTACGGCACTATCAAACTCTAAGGTTTTGGTTTTTCCACGTGGGTCGCGACCAGGCTTTTTTAATTCCTTGATTATGTCGAAAAAAGTATAAGAATCTATAAAGTCAAAATCCTTGTGGGACAAAGAACCTAATAAAGACTCATTCCCTATTAGTTCTTCAATCGAAAGATTTAATTGTTTCACCATTTTATGAATCGCTGGATAAGATTCTGGGTGAACGGAAGAGTTATCCAATGGATTCTCTCCATCAACAATGCGTATAAATCCAGCAGACTGCTCAAATGCTTTTGGTCCCAAACGTGGGACATTTTTCAATTCATCCAAATTTTTAAATGCTCCATTTTCTCGGCGGTATGCAATGATGTTTTCAGCTAATTGTGTACCCAATCCTGAAACATAGCTTAATAAATAGGGAGAAGAAGTATTTAAGTTTACACCTACTTCATTCACGCAGGAAATAACAACATCGTCTAAACTTTCCTTTAAAAACTTTTGGTCAACTTCATGCTGATATTGTCCTACTCCAATAGATTTCGGGTCAATTTTTACCAATTCCGCCAATGGATCCATTAATCTTCGCCCAATAGAAACCGCACCACGAACCGTTACGTCATAATCTGGAAATTCTTCACGAGCAATCGCACTGGCACTATAAACCGAAGCACCATCTTCCGAAACAACAAAGACTTCAACATCTGTTTTAAAATGAGTGTGTTTGACCAAATTTTCAGTTTCACGACTTGCCGTTCCATTTCCAATTGCGATGGCATCAATTTTATATGCTTCAACCAATTGAGCAATTTTACTTTTCGCTAGTGCCGATTCTTTTTGTGGTGGATGCGGAAAAATCGTTGTATTCGTCAATAATTCCCCATTTTCATCAAGGCAAACCACTTTACAGCCCGTTCTAAATCCTGGGTCAATTGCTAAAATTCGTTTTTTACCCAAAGCAGGTGCCAATAAAAGTTGTCGTAAATTATCTGCAAAAACCGCAATCGCTTGTTCGTCTGCCTCTTTTTTCTTTTCTTGAATTGCTTCGTTTTCTAAAGCAGGATGCAAGAGTCGTTTATACGCATCTTGGTAAGCCATTTCAACTTGCATGGCAGAGCCAGAATCATTTTTAAGATAAAATCGATCTAAAAACTCAAAGATGTATTCAGTATCAACTTCAACTTTTACACGAAGCAATCCTTCATTTGAAGCGCGGTAAATAGCCAAAAATCGATGAGATGGACAGCGTTTTAAGGAAGAAGAATAGTCAAAATAATCTCTGTAATTTTGGGCTTCATTTATCTTTGTTTTTACAACTTTTGCTATTAGTTGACTGTGATTTTTATAAGAATTTCTCAACTTGTTTCGAACGATTGTATTCTCGTTTACCCATTCAGCAATAATATCCCTTGCACCAGCCAAAGCATCTTCAGACGTTTTTACATCACCTTTAACAAAATGTTGTGCAATGCTTTCTACATCTTGATTTCCCTGACTCATCAGAACTTTTGCCAATCCCTCTAACCCAAGTTGACGTGCCACTTCTGCCTTTGTTTTTCGCTTCTTTTTAAACGGAAGATATAAGTCCTCCAATTCCGTCAAATCAAAACAATTAATGATTTCCTCTCGTAATTTTTGTGTTAATTTATCTTGTTCTTCAACAGCTGAAAGAATGGTTTCTTGGCGCTGAACAATTTGGTTGTATTTATTCGATAAATCCCGAATCTGCATAATCTGGACTTCGTTTAATCCTCCCGTAATTTCCTTTCGATACCTTGAAATAAACGGAATTGTCGCTCCTTCTTCCAGTAATTTTAATGTTGATAGAACCCCTTTGTTATCAATTTCGGAAAGTTGATTTATATATTCTGATTTTTGCATGAAATATCATTTATTGCTACAAACTTAGCATAATATCAAGAATTTTTAAGAATTATGTACCCAAGAATGATTAAAAAAATATATCTTTAATGTTAATAAATAGAATTTAAAAAATGGCAATTCCTTTACCCTTTAAAGATTTAAAAATCATCGACTTATCAACTGTTTTGGCAGGACCATCTGTTGGAATGTTTTTTGCAGAATTAGGCGCAAACGTTCTTAAAATAGAAAATGCAAAACATCCTGATATTACAAGGGCTTGGAAATTACCCAACGAAGACAAATCCAGTTCTGTTTCTGCCTATTTTTCAAGTATTAACTACAAAAAAAAATACTTGAATTTAGATTTAAAAGATGACTCAGATTATGCCCGTTTACTTGAAAAAATCAAAGATTCAGACGTTATTTTGATGAATTTTAAGAAAGGCGACCAAGAGAAATTAAAAATCACAGATAATCAATTGCGTGCAATCAATCAGAGATTAATTATTGGAAAAATCAATGGATATGGAACGGAAAGTGACCGTGTTGCTTACGACTTGATTTTACAAGCAGAATCAGGAATTATGTCAATGAACGGCACACCTGAAAGCGAACCCCTCAAAATGCCAGTTGCTTTTATTGATGTTTTAGCAGCGCATCAATTAAAAGAAGGAATCTTAATAGAATTATTCCTGCGGAAAGGGAATCAAAATTACATTGGAAAATCAATTTCTGTTTCCTTGTATGAAGCAGCTATCAGTTCGCTCATTAATCAAGCATCAAATTACTTAATGGCAGGACATATTCCGCAGCGAATCGGATCTTTACATCCAAATATTGCGCCTTATGGAGAGCTGTTTCAAACCAAAGACAAGCGTACGCTAACATTTGCTATTGGCAGCAACAAACATTTTAAAAGTCTCTGTTATTTCTTAAAACTTGATTATCTCCCAACAGATGAAAGGTTTGCAACCGTTCAAGCAAGGGTCAAATACCGCAAAGAATTGTACGAAATTCTTAAAAAAGAAATTCAACTTTATTCAGCCGATAAAATTTTAGAAGCAATGCACGATTTGTACGTTCCATGCGGAGAAATCAAAGATTTAGAGGCTGTTTTTAAAACTGAATTAGCAAAAGCACTGATTCGCGAAGAAGAAATTGATGGAGTAAAAACAAAACGCGTAAGTTCAATTGCATGGAATACAAGCGATTAACGTAAAAGTCAATGAACAAAATTTATATTTTTAGTGGACTTGGTGTAGATGAACGAGCATTCAGATATGTAGATTTTGGAGATTTTCAGGTTCAATTTGTCGACTGGATAGAGCCAGATTCAAATGAAGAAATTTCAACCTATGCACGTCGGATTTCAGAACCTTTTCAAGATGAAAACCCTATTTTAATTGGACTTTCTTTTGGCGGGATTCTTGCCATTGAAATTTCAAAAATTATTCCCGTTCAAAAGATTATTTTGATTTCTTCGGCAAAAACGAAATTTGAATTGTCGAAAGGATTTAGGTTATCAATTAAACTCAATTTTCACAAGTTCATGCCCAAATTTTTTCTGCAAAAATCAAATCGCATTACAGATTGGTTTTTTGGAGCCAAAACGCAAAAAGAAAAAGACCTATTAAAAGAAATTGTAAAAGATACGGAACCAGGGTTTTTCTTTTGGGCAGTAAATGAAATTGGAAATTGGGAAAACACAGAATTACCTAAAAATACTGTTCATATTCATGGAGCGAAAGATAAAATGATACCGATAAAAAATGTAAAAGCCGATTTTACGATTAAAAAAGGAGAACATTTTATGGTTTTAAATAAATCAAAAGAGATTTCAGAAATTTTACAATCTGAATTGGCTAAATGCAGAAAAGATTAATCAAATTCTTTCATCTGAATTAGCAACTGTTCTGGCGTCATGTAGCCCAACATTTTCTTAGCAACTTTTCCATTTGGATGAAACACAATTAAAGTCGGATAAGCACGTACAGCATATCTTTTAGCGAGTTCTGGTCCTTCTCCTTTCTCCATGTCCATCTTAATACTTATAAATCTTTCATTAAAAAATTCACCAACCTTTTCATCCGGAAAAGTATTTCTATCCAACATCTTACATGGTCCGCACCAAACCGCAAAAGCATCCATAAAAACAAGTTTATCTTCTTTTTCTGCAAGAGCCAGAGCTTCATCAAAACTCAACTCTTGAAATTGGATTCCCGATGTATTGTCAGTTGTTTGTCCCCACAAAAATGAGGTAGAAAAAAGAGAAATCAATATTAAAGCAACACGAAGTCTTTTCATTTTTATTATCTTTATAATTTTAAATAATTTGATTAAAAACAAACTTTTGTAAAGATTGTGTTTTTTATCAGAACTTAATCAATTTTCGTGCCCAAAATTTGTTAATCCATGCAATTGATAAATCTAGATTCCTCTAAAACGAACATCTTGAATGTTATCAATTTCATCTTGCAATGGAATAATGGTAAAGATTCTATTAATCAGCAAACATCAGGCTCAACAGGCAAAGCTAAAACGATTAAACTCCCTAAATGGAAGATGCAAAATTCAGCAGAGATGACTGGTGAAGAACTTGGCTTATACAAAATGAAAAATGCACTTATCTGCATGAATTCCAATTATATAGGCAGTAAAATGATGATTGTTCGTGCATTAAGATATAACTTAGACCTAATTGTTACAGAAGTTACGAGTAATCCTTTAAAAAATATAGATTTCCCAATAGATTTTGCAGCGATGGTTCCCTTTCAAGTTGAAGAAATTATTCGCCAAAATCCTGAAAAACTAAATCTAATTGGTACACTAATTATTGGAGGAGCATCTGTTTCTACACAGTTAGAGCAAAAATTGAAAAAGTTTAACTGCATAGCTTATTCAACATTTGGCATGACAGAAACGGTGTCACACATTGCTTTAAAAGATTTAAAAATTGAAAACTCACCATTTCGAGTGATTGGAAATACAGTTTTGTCCGTACAAAATGACTGCTTGGTAATTTCAAATGAGAACTTAGGTATTGAAAAACTCAAAACAAACGATATTGTAGAATTAATCGATGAAAAAAGTTTTTTTTGGAAAGGAAGAGCTGATTTTATCATCAATTCGGGGGGTGTAAAAATCAATCCTGAAGTTGTGGAAGAAAAGATTAAAAACGCACTTTTGATAAACAATTTTGTTATTAGTTCTTTGCCAGACGATAAATTAGGCAATGCTGTGATTTTTATAGGAGAAGAAGATTTAAAAACCAACGATTTACAGAAAAAAATTGAAGGAATAGTTGATGTTTACGAGCGACCAAAAACTTACTATTTTATTCCTTCATTGGTAAGAACAGCATCTGGAAAAATAAATCGTTTACAAACTTTAAAAACGATTCGATGAAGTCAGCTAAATATTTTAAAATATTAGGTATTTCTCCAACCAAAGATATTGATGTTATCAAGAAAGCTTATCGTAAGAAAGCTTTTAAGTATCATCCCGATAAAAATCCGTCTAAAGAAGCACACGAAAGTTTTATCTTAATTACTGAAGCTTATGACAATTTAATTTACGCAATTGAGCAAGATAAAAAAGCAGCTTCAACTTCTCGAGAAGCTAAAGAACCGTTCACTACAGAGACACAGCGCGATAGAGATTTAGGCGATTTAGAAAGTAGAATGCGGCGTGCAAGGGCTCGATACGAATTTTTGAAAAAGCGTGAAAAAGAAGAGGAATTGCGTTATTATGAATCTTTAATCACAGGAAAAACATGGAAACGCTATAAAATCTTGATGTTTTCATGCTTGCTTTTTTCTTTTCTTTCAACAGTTGATTATTTATTTCTTCCAACTTCACTTCAAGAATCTTACATGCAAAAAGCAAATTCCGATATTAAATTCAATGGTTTGGTAAAATCTTCAATTAGTCCTGTGATGATGGACACGGGGGACAAAATTTGGGGACCAGAAAAATTAGCCAAATACCATTCCGATGCTGTTTTCCATATCGAAAAAACTTTTCTTTTTAAGGATGTTAAACACGTTCATTTCTTGAGTGAAGACAAGTGGCAAACGTTTACACCAGATTACAGTTTTATCATTATATTCCCTTTTATACAATTAGTCTTGCTTATACCGGCTGTTATTTATTTTATGAAATCGAATACTTTTGCTTTTAAATTAAGCTTCAATTTGGCTTTTTATATTTTTACGCCATTGATTGTTTTTGCATTGGTATCCAACAATCGGTGGTTGCATATTATTACTTTTGGTTTGTTATAAATGTTGATTTAACTGTTTTGTTTAATAAAATTAAGGCTGATATAAACGTTATAATTGGCTCAACGCATCCCACAACCTCTGCACAGGAAGCCCCATAACATTGTAAAAGTCGCCTACAATTTTTTTTACACCAATCATTCCAATCCATTCTTGAATGCCGTAAGCACCTGCTTTATCAAAAGGTTGATATTGATCAACATAATATTCAATTTCTTCTTGTGATAGGACTTTAAAATAAACAGTTGTTTTTTCCGAAAAAGATTTTTCTTGATGAGGAGTGTAAATATAAACGCCAGAAACAACGTCGTGTTCTTTGCCTGAAAGTTCTTTTAACGTTTCTATCGCCTCTTCCCTATTTTTGGGTTTTCCTAAGATTCTACCATTAAAAATAACGACTGTATCCGAGGTTATTAAAACTTCGTTTTCTTGAAGTGTTTCTTTTAAAGGTTCGGCTTTCAGTTTTGACAAATATTCTGGGACATCATACAAGCTCATGGAGTCTGGATGATTTTCATCTACTTCTTTCTTTCGGATTTCAACTTCAAACCCAAGTTCTTGAATTAATTGCATTCTTCTCGGTGAGGAAGAACCTAATATGACTTTTTTTGAAAACATTTTTTATACTGAATTGGAGGTAAAGTTACAAAAGAAACTATTTGTTATTGTTTGTTACTGATAAAACATTGAATTTTATCAAAGAAAAGGGTAAAAACTCCTAAATCATACAAATATGTCTCCATGATTTAACTTTAACAAAAAAGCATTTATTTATTCCTCATTTTTTTTGTAACTTTGCTATTTATAAATTCTTTTAAAAAAAAAATATGTTAAAACAAACTTTAAAAAAATCACCTTTGATTCTAATGGCAAGTTCAATGCTTGTTTTTGTTTCTTGTCAAAATGAAACCAATGAGAATATTTCTGAAAGCGATGTAAATACAGAAGAAGCAACAGAAGGTGTAAGAAAATTAGCTCCCACTGAGGACGTAGAATCCTCTGATATGATTGAAGTTAATACTGACGCAAGTAATACACCTCAGATTGAAGTTTCTGAGGTTAACAATGAGGCTCCAGCTCAAAATACTCCACAACAATCAGCTGTTAAGATAAATCCTCCACATGGTGAACCAGGACATGATTGTGCTGTTCCTGTTGGGGAACCTTTACCAAATTCAGGTGGATCAACTTCTGGTACGGCAACTCCTTCAATTACGATTCCTCAAAATACTCCAATAATCAATAATGACAATACTGTTCGTATAAATCCTCCACATGGTGAACCAGGACATGATTGTGCTGTTCCTGTTGGACAACCGTTGAATTAAAGTCATACCTTCACCCATTCTTTTTAAAAACCAATGCGTTTTTTCTGAACCTTTCAGAGAATCATTATTATATTGACTTTTTTCAATACATATATTTGGTTTTCGAAAACTAAATAATATTTATAAAATTGAAATAGCAACGCCTGAATTAAATTTGGGTGTTGCTTTAATTTTATGAATCTTATGCTTATAATTTATCTTTATTTTCCCAATACCACTCCACTGCCAATTTCAAACCTTTATCTATGTCATGTGTTGGTTTATAACCCAATAAATTACTTGCTTTTTCAATAGAAGCCAAAGAGTGAGGAATATCTCCCATCCTCTTAGGACCGTGAACAGCTTCAACATTAGCAATTTTCGGATCGTATTCGCTTAAATATTTTTTAAGGTAAAAAACCAAGTCCAATAATGTTGTTCGTTCGCCAACTGCAGTATTGTAAACCGTGTTGATAGCCTCAGGATTGTTAGTAGTCATCGCAAGTTCATTCATCTGAATCACGTTGTCGATATAGGTAAAGTCTCGGGAAAAAGTTCCATCTCCGTTGATGATAGGCGATTCATATTTTATCAGTCGTTTAACAAACAAAGGAATCACCGCAGCGTATGCGCCGTTAGAATCTTGTCGTCTTCCATACACATTAAAATAACGCAATCCGATGGTTTCCATTTCGTAAGTACGACTAAATACATCAGCGTATAATTCGTTGACATATTTTGTGATAGCATAAGGAGACAAAGGTTTGCCAATGCTGTGTTCTACTTTAGGCAAGTCTTCAGAGTCACCATAGGTAGATGAAGAAGCGGCATAGACAAATCGTTTTACATTTTCGTTCCGAGCTGCCACAAGCATATTTAAAAATCCAGAGATATTACTTTCGTTTGTTTTTATTGGGTCTTCAATAGAGCGAGGAACAGAACCTAATGCTGCTTGGTGCAAAACATAATCTTGTCCCTTGCAAGCTTGTGTACAAATTTCAAATTCTCGGATATCTCCTTCAATAAAAGTGAAATTGGAATTACTCAAAAAAGATTCAATATTATGCTTAAATCCTGTTGAAAGGTTATCTAAACAAGTCACTTCATTTCCTTTGTTAAGGAAGTATTCGCAAAGGTTTGAACCGATGAAGCCTGCTCCTCCGGTAATAAGAATTTTCATTTTTGAGTATTTAAATTATGTTTTTTAACCTCGCTCATTTATTTGTTGTACAAATATTCATAAAATTTACATGAAATGCAGATTTTATTTGAATTATAATTATCGTCGCTTTCCTTTTTCCTTTATTTTCTTACTTTTTTACTGTTTTAGTGATGAAAATTGACCGTCCAACAAAAAGGATTTTTTTTTGCTATCGTATTATTTACTGCCAATGATTTCATTAAAACTATTAATTGTTTCCTTCGTAGAATTTAGATGACATCACGTATTGTTAATTTCATTGGTACTTTAATTACCAATATTAATCATCCACAAATAACATCTTTTTATCGTCGAAAATCAAATTTTTACATGTTTTTTTTAAGAGACGAGTCACTTCCAACCCGTTTTTATTTTTAAATTTCAAAATCACATAAATTCTTTGAAGAATTATTTATGTTTTTTTTTGAAAATTCAGTTTGAAATATATTCTACTTTACCATTGCTATATGCTTAAAAATATTAACTTTGGGTTATAAATTCAAAGCAATGAATGGTATTTCAGCAGAAAAACTTTTAGAGAAATTAACGGACATCACAATAGCAAATAAAGAATTTGTTCAAAAAAAATGTACACACCTGGGAAACAACCAATTGAATTGGCGACCAACTGAATCGAGTTGGAACATCCTAGAAGTACTTTCTCACCTGAATAGTTATTCCAATTATTACCATAAACTGATTTTATACAAAATTCGCCATTCCAAGCACAAAGAACCAAAAGAAATTTTTGTTTCTTCGCAATTAGGAAAAAGTGCTTGGCGGTCGATGAAACTTGGAAAAGCCAATAATATCAAAAAGAAATTTCGTGCACCAAGACAGTTTAATCCAACGATAAACTCTTCATTGGTTGACAAAGATGCGGTAAATATTTTTATTGACCAACAAGAAACGTTATTGAGAATTTTAGAAAAATCAGCTTTCGCAAATTTAAAAAAAATTAAAGTTCCAATATCAATTAGTAAGGTTATCCGATTACGACTGGGTGATATATTGCAATTTATTATTTATCATAACGAACGCCATATTCAGCAAGTTAAAAACATCATGGCACATAATAATTTTCCAAAGAAGAAATGAAGCTCAATCATCATTTAATTTGTGTACTTTCTGTGATTCCCGTTCGTGCTGAACATGACGATAGAGCAGAAATTGTAACACAACTTCTTTTTGGTGAGGTGATGACAATCATTGACGTCCATGAGCAATGGCTAAAAGTACGCATTCAACACGATGGTTATGAAGGCTGGGTTGATGATAAACTCGTTCTACAAATTGCTGATGAAACTTTTGAAAATTTATCAAAAAATACGAGACGACTTCAAGTAACTAACCACATTCAAACTCCTTGGGGACTAATTGAGGTTTTGGAAGGCTCACCAATCATCAGTAACGAACAGTCTTTTTTTATTGATGACTACTACATGGAATGGGAAGATGGTGCTTTGGACATTCAAAGTGATAATATAACGGATGTTTCTTTCAATTATATGAATGCACCCTATCTTTGGGGTGGAAGAACTAGGTATGGACTCGATTGCTCAGGATTTACTCAAACAGTTTTTCACCAGTTAGGTCATTACTTGCCGAGAGACGCTTCACAACAAGTACAAGAAGGAAGAGAAATCGAGTTCGAAAAACAGCAAATCGGAGACTTGGCTTTTTTTATTTCTGAAAAAACTGGCAAAATTATTCATGTTGGTATTATATTAGCCGATTCAATGATAATTCATGCTCATGGTAGGGTTAGGATTGATCAATTAACAACGAAAGGAATTTTTAACAGACAAAAACAATATTATTCTCATAAGCTTTCAAAGATTAAAAGAATATGAGGGTTTAAAATAAAAACTATGAAAATACTTATCACAGGAGGTGCGGGATTTATTGGAAGCAATTTAGCAAATAGACTGATAAATGAGGGACATGAAGTATCTGTTTTAGATAATTTATTACGTGGAAATAAACTTGACAAAGAAACATTTTCTAAAATAAAATTTACAGAAGGAGATGTCTGTAATGCCGATTTAGTAAATGAACTTTCAAATGGTGTTGATATTATTTTTCACTTTGCAGCTGTTTTAGGAGTGGATGTTGTTGCCGATAATCCAGTTATGACAATGGAAGTTGAAACAATAGGAACAAGAAATGTTGTGAGTGCTGCAATTCGAAACAAAGTAAAAAAAGTTCTATATGCCTCTACTTCTGGGATTTATGGAAGTACTGCAATTAAAAGTGCTGTAACTGAAGATGTATTAGTTGACCCAAGGACATCGTACGCTATGGCAAAAAGATATAATGAAATATACTTAGCGTCAAATTATGAAGAAAAAGGGCTGAACTCAATTGCTTTAAGGTTCTTTAATGTTTATGGCCCAAACCAAGACAATCGAATGGTTGTTCCGCGTTTTTTTGAACAAGCCTTGAACAATAAAGATTTGACCGTTTTTGGCGATGGAAAACAAACAAGAGACTTTACCTATATCGATGATACAGTTGAGGCTTGTGTTCGACTGATGGATATTAATGGCTTCCACATTGTTAATATTGCAAATGAAAAAGAATGGGATATTGATACTTTGGCAAAAGAAATTAAGCAAATTGCCCAATCTAATTCAAAAATTACGTATATTGAAGCTCCTAAAAAACGTTATGACTATGAAGTAGAAAGAAGGATTGGAAGTTCAGATAAATTAATGGAGTTAGTTGGCTATAAACCACATACAGAATTACGACAAGGATTGAATAAAATTTTAAATACAATAAAATGAGAAATGATAAGGAGATTTTTGACTTAATAGCCTTAGAAAAGGAACGTCAAACAAATGGAATTGAGTTAATTGCTTCAGAAAACTTTGTAAGCAATGAAGTGATGGAAGCTATGGGATCTATTTTGACAAATAAATATGCTGAAGGATATCCAAATAAAAGATATTATGGAGGCTGTGAAATCGTTGATCAAGTAGAACAATTAGCAATCGACCGTTTAAAAAAATTATTTGGTGCAGAATGGGCAAATGTTCAACCACATTCTGGCTCTCAGGCCAACGTATCTGTTATGAGTGCCGTTCTAAAACCAGGTGATAAAACACTCGGTTTTAACCTTTCGCATGGAGGACATTTAACGCATGGCTCTCCAGTAAATTTCTCAGGAAAATTATACGACGCCCATTTTTACGGGGTTTTAAAAGAAACTGGATTGGTCGATTACGACGAAATGGAAGCCAAAGCAAAAGAAGTAAAACCAAAGTTAATTATTATTGGAGCTTCAGCCTACAGTAGAGATTGGGATTATGAGAGAGCAAGAGCGATTGCAGATAGCGTAGGTGCCTTGATTTTAGCTGATATTTCACATCCCGCAGGATTAATTGCTACGAATTTATTGAATGACCCTTTAAAACATTGTCATATCATTACTTCTACAACGCATAAAACGCTTCGTGGTCCACGTGGAGGAATCATTATGATGGGGAAAAATTTTGACAATCCGTTTGGAATCCGTTGGAAAAATGGAAACTTGAAATCAATGGCATCTTTATTGGACTCTTCTGTTTTCCCTGGAAACCAAGGTGGACCTCTAGAGCATGTCATTGCTGCAAAAGCTGTTGCGTTTGGTGAAGCACTTAACCCAAAATTTGTTGATTACCAAAAACAAACCAGAGCCAATGCTCAAACCATGGCAAATGAACTTATCAATCGCGGATATAATATCGTTTCTGGAGGAACAGACAACCATTGTATCTTGATAGATTTGCGCTCTAAAAATGTTACAGGAGCAGATGCTGAAACAGCGCTGAATAAAGCTCACATTACAGTCAATAAAAACATGGTTCCTTTTGACACTCAATCTCCTGTGATTACTTCTGGAATTCGTGTTGGAACGCCTGCCGTAACAACAAGGGGACTGAAAGAAGACGATATGATTAGAATTGTTGATTTAATTGATCAAGTAATTATGAATGTAAACAACGATTCGACAATCAAAGAAGTTAGCGAAGAGATTAAAGGTTGGATGAGTGGTTATCCTTTGTATCAATTTTAGATAAAGTATTCATTTATAGTGAAGTAACCTAAGAATCTTGATTGTGATAGGTTTATGCCATATAATTTATAGCTAAACATACATTAAATGATACATTAAATGATAAATTTTAGACATACGTCATATTTTTTTTTTGCTTTGATTCTACTAAATTCATGTGCATTTAACAACAGCTTTTTGAGCCCTACAGTAGTTGACCGTGAAGCTCGTGAACAAACATTATACATTCAAGAAGATACCGTTTTAGTTCAATATCATGGAGAACAATATCAACCCTTGTTTATTCGAAATGGTCAAGATACAGTAACGTTTAATCATACCATTGAAAGCGTTTTATTTCCAAGCGAAAGTGGTAATGAATTAAATGGTTGGCTCATCATACCAAATGATATTGAAATTAAAGGAACAATTCTGTTTTTTCATGGTAACGCAGGAGATATAACTGGGCGTCATTGGAACATGAATCTACTCATGCAATATGGATTTCAGGTTTTTGCAGTTGATTATAGCGGTTACGGACTTTCTACAGGGAAAGCCAAACGTAAATTTATTATTCAAGACGGAATTTCAGCACTTGAATACATCAAACAACGCAAAGAAGTAGAAGGGACAAAGTTTATTATTTATGGTCAGTCTTTAGGTGGAAACTTAGCAGCTTCTGTCGCTGGGCGAAAAGGAGAATTAATCGATGGATTGGTTGTTGAAGGTGCTTTTTCTTCTCACAAAGATATTGGTCGCCGCTTCGCTGGTTTTTTGTCAGATTGGTTTGTAAAAGAGATGTATAGTGCAAAAGAATCTGTTCAACATTACCACAAGCCCATTTTGGTAATTCACAGTGTAATGGATTTTGTTGTTCCCCTTGAACACGGAAAAACTATATATGACAACGCTAATGAACCCAAAGAATTTTACATAATCAACGACTGTCACACTTGTGGTTCTCGAATCTACCACAAAGAAATTGGAGAAAAATTATTGGAAATGATTGGTGAATAAAAGGTCATCGCAAAAGAAACTTTCTAAGCGGTCGAATACTACTTCCAAAAATGATAATAATTAAACCATTGATAGGGATACTTATCAATGATTTCTGTCAAGCTTTTTATAAATTGCTCCAAAAGTCCTTGACTATCTCTATGTTTAACCTCCGCAACACGAGCATACAAATGATAATGTGTAGCTGATTCTTTCATCACATATACAAAAAGCACAGGAACTTTTAATCGAGATCCCAACAAAAACGGTCCAGCTGGAAACAAGGCTTTTTCGCCTAAAAATTCTGCTTCCATTGTTTTGGTATTGTCAAAAAATCTATCTCCAGTAATGTTTATCAACTCATTATTAGAAAAAGCCTCATTAAATTCAAATATATGTGACATATCGTCTTTGAGGATGATAAATTTTACATTAGATTTTAAGGAGAATGTTTCCAGAAAATGTTTTATTTGCTGTCTTTCCATATCAGTAGTTAGGATATTAACGACTGGTTCTGTTTCGAGGTTGTCATAAAAATGTTCTGCCAATTCAAAATTACCTACATGAGCACTAATTAAGATTCCTCCATTACCTGCTCTTTGCGCATTTTCAATATTTTCAATTCCATCAAATTCATAGGTGAATTGACTTCTATCACCAGAAGAAATCAACATTCGGTCAAGCAGAGTTTGTCCAAATACAAAGTAATTTCTATAAATTGCAACAACGGATTTAGCCTTAGAAAATTTTAGTCGTTTTCGAAAGTAATAGTAAATAGCCTTGTTGCTACTCCACGAGAATAAGAAGTAGTAAAACGCTACAAAAAAAAGAACAAAATAGGAGGTTTTGATGCCAATTTTCCGAATGATAAAAGCAAATATTTTGTACCCTAAAAGAGTGCCTTTCGATTTACCTTTCCATTCAGACATTCCTTACGATTTAGTCAGCAGTTTTATTTTTCAGAAGCTTATAGAAGTCAGAAAATGTTTCAATTCCTTGAAAATCTGCTTCTTCTAACTTTACTCCAGTGATTGATTGAATAACAGCAACCAAATCTACGTAATCTAGGCTATCTAAATCAAGTGTATCTCGTAGGTTTGCTTCTGGTGAAATCTCCTCTACATCTACTTCAAACTCATCGGCTAATACATCATTTATATGTATTATTTTTTCTTCCATTATTGTTAGTTTTTAATTTTTTTATAATTAAAGCTGAATTTGTCCCCCCAAATCCAAATGAATTGGACAAATATACATTAATTTTTTGTTCAACTGCTTTGTTTGTAATATTTATCTTCTTTGTATTTTCATCTCCCTCTTCGAAATTTATGTTTGGAGCAACAAAATCATTCTGCATCATTAAGGTTGAATAAACAATTTCACTTGCACCTGCCATCCAGCATTCATGGCCAGTCATAGATTTTGTAGAACTCACCAGCGGACCATTATCTCCAAAAACGCGATGTATTGCCAAAGCCTCATTAGCATCTCCAACAGGTGTAGATGTTGCATGTGCATTCACATAATCCACTTCATCTGGTCGAATACCAGCTTGTTTCAACGCTTTTAGCATAGCTGTTGAAGGACCGTCAATATTTGGAGTCGAAATATGTCCTCCATTCGATGAAAAACCATAGCTACAAACTTCTGCAATAATTGGAGCACCCCTTTTTAGTGCAGATTCTAAACTCTCTAAAACCAATGTTGCTGCGCCTCCACTTGGCACCAATCCACTCCTATTTTTATCAAAAGGTCTTAATGCCAAGGTTGGGTCGCCATCATCAAGAGCAAAAACACCCAAACCGTCAAAACTTCCCATTGCATACTTATTGATTTCTTGTGCGCCACCAGCAATGACCATGTCTTGCAGTCCATTTTTAATCATCATATAAGCTAAACCGATAGAATGAGAACCACTTGCACAAGCCGCACTAATCGTAAGATTAATCCCTTTCATTCTAAAAATGGTTGATAGATTCATGGTTACTGTTGAGTTCATCGATTTAAAAATCGCACCAGAACCCAACAAAGCAGTATCCCCCTTTTCACGAATAACATCAGTTGACTCCACAACAGATTGTGCAACACTGTCATTCCCATAAATAATTCCTACTTCATTCTTTTCGATATAATCTTTGTCGATATTTGCATTTTCCATGGCTTCAATGTCGCCATAT
>JBBAEU010000030.1:0-26240 GCA_041655765.1 Brumimicrobium sp. | reverse complement strand
TTGTTACCCTTTTTGCGTTGTCTTAATGTTATTTTCATTGCTCATCAGTTAAAAAGATTATCAATTTCGGAACGTGGTATAATGGTTCTTCTGCCCAGCTTACCTGCTTTTAATTCTTCTCTTTGAATCATTCGTTGAATTGTCCATCTGCTTGCACCTAATAAAATGGCAGCTTCTTGAACGCTTAAAAACTCTTTATCTCTAAGATTGATAAAATTGCCTGTTTGAATTGGCAGGCTTTGCAGACTTTGCAATTTTTCGGAATTTGCAGAAGTAACGGTTTGGATTTGCTCTTTTAAAGTAGAACCAACTTTTTCTTCTCGCTTTCTTTGTTTGTATGCTCTACTGGCACATTTGTGACTACAAAAGCGTGTTGTGGTTTTTTGGGCAACAAATGCTTGACCACAATGCTGGCAGAATTTCGGAATTTTAATTGTACTACTCATATGTTGCTTATTAGTGCCTGATGTTGCTCGATGGTGCTGATTGGTGCATCATTTCACCAGTACCTTTCAATTTGTGCCTTTGGGCAACAAATTTGTTGTTCGAGCAACAACTGGGCAACAAAAATAAGCAATAAAATGCAATTGGGCAACAAAAAAGAGAAGAAAGTGAACTTATAACCCTAACAATAGTAGGCAGTTAGCAAATAAAAGAAGGATAACTACTTCCCAATACAAAAGTTCGCAAAAATATTGCCCAATAAATCATCGTTTGTGATTTCTCCAGTGATGCTTGCTAGGTGTCTGATTGCACTTCGGATGTCCATGGCTAAGAAATCGCCTGACACTTCCATTTCTAAGGCTTCTTCTACTTTATACATATCTTGCAAAGCATTTTTAAACGCTTCATGATGTCGGGCATTGATGACAATGGTGTCGCTTTCTGAGGATAAGGAATCGGCGATTTTTATCAATTCATTTTCGATTAACTCTATGCCTTGTTTTTCTTTTGCTGAAATTGGAATGACAGGAAACTGATTCGTGTATTCATGAAAGTTTTTATCAGAACTATTTTCTGTTTTATTCGCTAAAACCAAGATAGAAAGTCCTTCTCTTTTGAGTTTATCTAAATCTGTTTGTACCTCTTCTGGAGAAAGTTCATTCACATCGAAAACATAAAGTAAAATACTTGACTTTTTCACTTCTGAAAAGGTACGTTCAACACCTAACTTTTCAATTTCATCCGTTGCTTCACGGATTCCTGCTGTGTCAATGAAATTATACAAAAATCCTTGAATATTTAATCGCTCTTCAATGGTATCTCTTGTCGTTCCTGGGATATTGGATACAATAGCACGTTCTTCATTTAACAGAGCGTTTAATAAGGTTGATTTTCCAGCATTAGGTCGACCTGCAATAACTGTATTAATTCCGTTTTTAATGGCATTTCCATAAGCAAATGATTCTGTCAAAAGTCTGAGTCTTTCTTTAAGTTCATTCACCAAAGCATGGAGTTCTTCACGGTTTGCAAATTCCACATCTTCCTCAGAGAAGTCAAGTTCCAATTCAATTAGCGATGCAAAATCCATCAGTCGTTGGCGCAAGTCTTGAATTTTATCAGAATACCCACCACGCATTTGATTCATTGCGATTTCATGGCTTTTTTTAGAATCTGCCGAGATTAAATCTGCTATAGCTTCAGCTTGAGACAAGTCCATTCGACCATTAAAATAGGCGCGCATGGTAAATTCACCTGGCTTAGCCATTCGACAACCTTCTTGAAGTAAAAGGTTTAAAATTTGTTGCTTGATATAAGAAGAGCCATGACAAGCTATTTCTGTAGTATCTTCACCTGTAAAGCTTTTTCCTTTATGCAATACAGTGACCAGCACTTCGTCAATGATGTTGTTTTCTGCATCTCTGATGGTTCCAAAATGGGCAGTATGTGATGCCACTTGGCTTAAATCTTTCGAAAAAATATTAGACGTATAACGCAAGGCATCTTCCCCTGAAACACGAATTACAGCAATTGCTCCTACTCCATTTGCAGTAGAAAGTGCACAAATTGTATCTTTCTCAATAAAGGAATTCATAATTTATGACAACATAATTTTAATAATTAAATAGAAAATCCTCATTTGAAGGATAAACCTTTAAACGAAACGCTCCATCAGATAACACGCCATAAGTATTGTAGTTTATCCATTCGCCTAAATTATAATAGGTGCTATTTTTTCCAACTGGCATAATAATTGGTAAATGTCGATGTCCAAAAACAAAATAATCGATGTGTTCCTTTTGTAGGTATTCTTTAGAATAAATCGCCAACCATTCATTTTCTTCGCCTAAAAACTTCTCATCTGTAGTTCCTGTGGCCGCTCGACTTGTATGAGAGAAATAATTTGCAATTCCGATTCCGAAGTTTGGATGTAAACGCGCAAAGCACCATTGAAAAAATCGGTTATTAAATACTTTTTTAATAAATTTATAGCCTTTATCTCCTGGTCCCAATCCATCCCCATGTCCAACCATTATTTTTTTTCCTTGTTTCTGCAAAATAATTGATTCACGATGCAAAGTAACTCCCAATTCTTTTTCATGATATCCAAACATCCACATATCGTGATTTCCCGTAAAGAAATGTACAGAAATTCCTTTGTCTGTAAGCTCTGCAATTTTTCCTTGAAACCGAACAAATCCTTTAGGAATGGCATGTTTATATTCAAACCAAAAATCAAATAAATCACCAACTAAATAGATTTCTTTGGCATCTTTACTGATTTCATCTAACCATTGAACAATCAACTTTTCTCTTTTTATGCTTTCTTCCTCAGAAGGTACGCCCAAATGAAAATCAGATGCGAAATATATTTTGTCGTTTACGTTTGACATTTGAGCAAAGGAAATTATTCAAAAATAGATCTTAGTGTGTCTGCTAATTGTTGTCCCCGTAGGTTTTTTCCAATGATTTTGCCTTCTCTATCTAACAAAATAGTAAAAGGAATCGAACGCACTCCGTATTCTTTAGCAGGTTCAGACTGCCAATACTTTAAATCAGAAACATGTCCTTCCCACACTAATCCGTCTTGTTCAATCGCTTTTAACCATTGTTCTTTTGTTCTATCCAAAGAAACTGAAAAAACGTCAAATCCTTGGTCGTGGTATTGTTTGTATAAATTCACAACGTTAGGGTTTTCTCTTCTACAAGGTCCACACCATGCAGCCCAAAAATCTAGTAAAACGACTTTCCCCCTGTAATCAGATAGTTTCATGATTTTGCCATCTGGATTTGGTAATTCAATTTCTGGTGGAATATTTCCATAAGCCAATGGGTCATTTTTTCGATACTGTTCTTTTGCAGCATTAAATTCGCTAGACAGCTTTTGAATGGTAGGACTTGCGCCAAAACTTTTTTCTAAGTTTCCAACGATCATTTGAAATGTCTCAAAGTCATTTTCAAAGTTTAATGTACTGATAACAGCGAATAAAGCGGGAGAATTAAGGTTTTGTTTAATAAATGTCTCTCTTTGCTGTTGATAAGTCTGAAAAATCGGTGTAAAAGCCTGCTGAATTGCCCTTTGATTTTGAGGATTTGCCTCAAGATGTTTTTGAGCTGAATCTTCTTTATATTTATACACATTGTTAATCCTCAGAAACTCAATCATCTTTGTAGAGGCATCTGAATTTATCACGTTTGAGTTATACAGCAGATTCTTTCCGTCGCCAAACACTGAAATTTCTGCTTCATCTTTGATGATAATTGGCAATACCTGTGTTCCGACTTTTAAATAGTAATAATCTTTGACAATATCCTTTAAATCAACTTCAAATTCCCCTTCATTATCTAAATCCAAATTAAGGACTGAGTTTCCAGCGTCGTTAGTATTCTGTTGAAAGAGTTGAAGTTCTTTTCCTTCAGCGTTAAAGATTTGTCCTTTAAATTTTAGGGATGTTTTTTCCTGAGAAAACCCTGTAAAAGGAATTAGTAAACTTGTAATAAAAATGAGTTGTTTTAGCATAATGTTTTTTTAACTTCCGAATATCTCTTGCAATTTTCTTTCCAAACTTGGTCCTCTTAGATTTTCTTCGATAATTCTACCTTCTGGGTCTAAGAAAACAGTATATGGAATTGCGTTAAATTCGTATAACTGCACCATGGGTGTGTTCCAAAATTTTAAATCGCTGACATGTCCTGACCACGTTAAATTATCGTCTTTAATTGCTCTAAGCCATTGCTCTTTGTCTTTGTCGAGTGAAACACTAAATATTTCAAAGTTTTTGTCTTTATATTTATTGTAAAGGTTAACAACATTTGGGTTCTCCATGCGACAAGGTTTGCACCAAGAAGCCCAAAAATCAATCAGTACATAATTTCCTCTTAAAGAAGAAAGTTTTGTCATCTTACCATCAGGATTTGGCAATTCAATTTCTGGAGCAAGTCCTCCGATTCTAATTTTTTGATTTTGGAAATCATTCAATCCTCTTTCTACGGAAACGATTTGTTCTCCAATATTCGTTGTTATTGGACTTTCTGGATAATTTTGTTTGTATGCAGCGTGAATGCTTTTTATGATTTCGATGTTATCTAAATCATAATTTTCATATCCAAAAATCGGAAAAAGGTTGGTCATCAACAAAATACTTGATGCACTCGAAGGGTTTTCTCGAATTCGTTCTTGCGTATATTTTTCGAAAGGTCGATATTCTTTCATTGCCAACTTTAGCAATTCATCTTGTGATTTATTTCCTTCAGCAATTACTTTTTGTTGCCATTTTACAAAACCTCCTGTGTATTCCATATATTTAGTAACCGCTTCTGCCCATTCAGTACCAGAATATTTTGGTGACATAAAATCATTGAAATCAACCTCTATGGTAACCTCATCGCCTGGAATAAGTGTAAGCGGTATCGCTTTTGGGTTTTGGCTATTGCCATCATTTAATCGCAATTGATACAGACCAATTCCTTTGATTTTTCCATCAAAATCAAATTCTCCAGCCTCATTGGTCATCGTTTCACTAATGAAAACTGTTCCTTGATTCGTATTTGCTTCTAACACAAGGTTAGAATGTTCACCACCGTTAACAATTCCTTTAATTTTCACGTTTGGCGTATTATCTTCCGCAACTTCACTCGTGTTTTTTTGAGTTTCTGTATTTTTCTCTTTTACAACTACTTCGTCATTATTACATGATTGTAAAAATGCCCCCAACAACACAAACAAAAATATCTTTTTAAACATATTAATCTTTAATTTTTTCTTAATTGAACAAACGTTTCAACCCTATAGAGTGTTGCCATTTTAATGTTTTATAACTTTTCTTAACGAAATCCTATATTGTTTCTATCAATTCTTCAATGATTTTCGTCATTTTTGCTTCCTGTTTGTTTGCAACATCAATCACATCCTGCCCAGAAACTTTAACGATTTTTCCTTCTACACCCAAATCAGTAACAATTGAAACTGCAAAGCAAGGAATGTCCATGTGTCGTGCCACAATAACTTCGGGTACTGTTGACATTCCAACTGCGTCAGCACCTAAAATTCTTACCATTTTATATTCTGCAGGTGTTTCAAGTGTTGGTCCAGTTAATCCAAGATAAACACCTCTTTTTACTTGAATTCCGTGTTTATTAGCAATCTTTTCAGCCAAATCCAACATTTCAGCATCATACACATCGCTCATATCTGGAAACCTTGGTCCTAATTCATCTACGTTTTTTCCAATCAACGGATTACCTGGAAAGAAATTGATATGGTCTGAAATTAGCATAATTTCACCAATTTCATATTCAGGATTTACTCCACCAGATGCGTTACTTACTATCAGTCTTTGAATTCCCAAAGCTTTCATTACACGAACAGGAAATGTAACTTGTTGAAGTGTATATCCTTCATAAAAATGGAAACGACCTTGCATCGCAACAACATTTTTTCCGCCCAACTTTCCAAATACCAATTTTCCGCTATGGCCTTTAACTGTCGAAACAGGAAAATTTGGGATTTTTTCATACGGTATTGCTTTTTCTACTTCAATATCTTGTGCTAATCCACCAAGTCCTGTTCCTAAAATAATTCCAACAACTGGCATATTTTTAACTTCACTTTTTAAAAAGTCAGCCGTTTCATTCATCATTTTTAATAACTCCATATACGTAATCTAATAATTTATTTTCTTCTCTTATATTAATTTTCATTTCCTGATAACACCAAGGGTATTCATTAATGACATCATTCAAATCTGAGTTTAAGATACGCATAGCATCTTTTTCTGTCGTTACAATTTTAATATCACCTACAAATGTATCAATAATTTTATGAATTTTGACTAAATCTTCAGCTGTAAACTCATGATGATCTTTAAATTGCTTATGAATCACTTTTGATGATTTACTCAAATAATTATATAGTGGTGTTGGGTTTGCAATGCCTGTAAGTAGAAGAATGTTTTCTGGAATTTTTACTACTTCATTCAGCTTCATATCAATCAGTTGACCATATTCTATTTTTGAGAAAAAAATCCTTTCATCGTTCAAATGGATTTTGTCTTTAAAACTTTGATAATCAGATGAATTTATGTCATCGATTGTTTTTGTAACGATACAAATATCCGCACGTTTTATCCCCAACTTAAATTCCCTCAATCGACCTGCGGGAAGTATAAAATCCTTGAAATAGGGATTGTTATATTCCGTCAACACAACATTTATGTCTCGATGAATGTATCTATGTTGAAGCGCATCATCGAGAATAATGAGCTGAACGTCTGGAAATAATTTTAAGATGTTTTTGGCGCCATCGACACGTTTTTCACAAACAGCTACCACAACAGAATCATTAAATTTTCGATAATATGTCAAGGCTTCATCGCCGACTTCTAAAAAGGTAGAATTTTCATTTACCAAAAAAAATCCTTTAGTTTTTCTACCGTATCCACGCAGGAGTATGGCAACTTTAAATTCTTGATAAAATTTCTCTGCAAAAAACTCTACATGAGGCGTTTTTCCTGTACCTCCGACCGATAAATTTCCGATTGAAATCACTTTGGCATCAACCGATTCGACTTTCTTAATGTTCGCATCAAACAATCCATTTCTTAAGGACATCATCATCCCATAAAGCAGTGAAAAAGGATATAGAATTATTTGAACAAAACTCATTGATTCCAAAAATAAAATATTTTTCTTATTATACCATCAAAAAGCTGGTTAAAGTCTAACGAAATTATTTGAATTTGGTCAAATTTAAAAAGCTTTGTATTTAATTGAACTTTTCCCAACCGTAATCCTTGCATTTTCTATAGCTTTATTCAACCTATCAATAACAATTGCAGAAGATTCTCTAGATAAGTATTCGCTTGCCAAAACGGTTAGTTCATCTTTGACTTTTTTAAGTGTTGAATAAGACCTGTATGCACTCAACAGTTGGTTTCCGCTCCATCCATTTTTATCGGCTAAACTTTGGATTTTTTTATTCGTTGTTTTAAAATTACTTTTCACAGGATCGGTATAACTATTTACTTGAAGAGTTATCTTTCGATTGAATTGAATCAGTACTTCTGTTGTTCTCAATTCCTTAAACTCTTTACTTTCTTTTGAACTATTTTGTTCTTCTGCAGAACTTCCTGGGTAATGGTTTAATTCATTCGGGTGATAGTCAATTGTTAATTTCTCGTATTTTATTTTGCCTACACCGCCACGAGAAATAACTTCAAGTTTTTTGTTCTTATCTTGCAATGCCTCAAAAAACTCTACAATTGATAGTGAATCTTTTTTTGAAAACAACTTTTCCATTTTCAAATCATATTTATCAACATCAAATTGGTCGGTCAGCCTAAGATTAACTTGAGTTGTATAGTCAGGTATTGCATCTGTAATTGAGAAATGAAGCATTACTTCATCATAATTATTACTCAGATGAGATTTAGGCATTGCAATCAATTTAACTTCTGCATCCTGAGATAATTCGGAAGCGGGAAATGTAAACTCTTGTGTATAAAGGTCGAAACGAGCAGAATCTTCAAAAATATACAGACCATCTTGTTCTGTGAAACTTACCCATTGCTCACCAATCAAGCTACGCATGTGGTTAAACCTTTTCTCAATTTCTTGTTTTTTAAGAAGGATAATTTCTTTTTCTTCTTTTAAACTTTTGATTTTTTGATCAATTCTTTTTAACTCATTATATAAATTAATGACTGTTTCTTGCTTCGTTTTTCTTTTTTTTCTTTGAGAACTGGGTTTGAGTCCCTTCTTTGTAGTTTTAGTTGTAATCTGCGATGTGCGTATATCACCAATTTCCTTAGACGTTTTATCAATTTTAAGTTTCTTTCCATCTCTCAGGTCTTCATAATATTTAATTTGATAATCGATTCCCTTTTTTCCGAAAATTTTTTCATGCAGTTCATCAATTTCATTTTGCACCCTATTAATCATCGTGTAATATGTCATCCCACCTCCATACGTAGAGTCTGGTGATAAAAAACGAGTTGTTTCAGAGCCAAATAAAGGATAAGAATACCTACCTTTCTGAATAACGACAGTCGTTTGTTTTTCAGAATTATATCCCCAAACATCGAGTTGAATATTTGTTTCCCTTCCATTTCCAACGGTTTTAAATTCGTGAATCGTGTAACCCATTGGTAAAACTTCTTGTGTTTGTTTTTTACTATTCGGTTTTATTCCGATATACGGTTGATACGGAAACAATCCTATTGCTCTTGGTAAACCTCTATTAAAACGGCCTCTCTCGTCTTTTTCTCGTTCTTCAAACAAACCAGAAGTTGAGGAACCATCTCCAGCTGCAGTCAAAATATTTTGAAAAAGATTTGATTCTCCTCCCAAAATGCTAAAAATTTCTTGAGACCGCATTTGAACCCATTCTACGACTGCAAAATTAAAGGCTACAATGGTCATTTTTTTCTCTTCTTCCGACCATTTTGAAAAGCCATCCAACATCGCAACTTTGTCGTTAAAAGTCAGCGTAGGATTTGATAATTTTTCAATTTTTGGATGAATATACACTTCATTTTTGGTTCTTTTGAATGCTTTATCGGGTAGTTTTTGACTCACCAAGGAGATAAACAATTGATAGTTTGATTCATTGGCATCTTTTTCGAGAGAATTGTTTCGGAAAGACATGAGTGTTTTGTTCAATTCCCAAATTGCCATTTTATTTGATAATTCAGCTATAATTCCCTTGGGAGAACGACGAATTTCATCTGTATATATCTTTAATATTTCAGGATTATTAATGATAATTAATTCAGTTGAATCAAAATTGATTTCTCCATTAGGAAAACGAACCTCTTCACCTTGAAAATCGATATATCTACCAATATTACTTTCCAGAATTGGGCTTTTTCTGACTGTATGGTAAAGGTAAGCCTTGTTCTTTGGGGTTAGAAAATAACTTTCTTGGCTCACCACATAAGAAAAACTTAAGGTAAGAAGTATAAATGTAATTAAAAGTCTTATCATAAGACAAAGATTGAAAAATATTTTATAATTGTTGTTAAGGTCACGACTAATTTTCCATTCATTTTCATTTAAAAATTTCTGAATGTCCAATTGAATTATACTTACAACCTTTTTTGTGTATATTTTTTTTGAAGTGTATTGAATTGATTTGTATCTTTGTTTAAAAAGATAAATCATGAAAATTCTAATGGTTTGCTTAGGTAATATTTGTCGTTCTCCAATGGCAGACGGACTGTTACGTCATAAATTTGCAGAAAATAATTTGAATTTTACGGTTGATTCGGCAGGGACAAGCAGTACGCATGTTGGTCAATCTCCTGATAAAAGAATGCAAAAAACAGCCCATAAGAATGGAATTTCTATTGAGAATTTACGTGCAAGACAATTCAAATCGTCAGATTTTCAAGAGTTTGACAAGATATTTGTAATGGATTCTAGCAACTACGAAGATGTTTCAAAGTTAGCCCGTAGTGCGGAAGACATGCAAAAAGTAGATTTAATTCTAAATATAAGTTACCCTGGAGAAGATTTAACTGTTCCAGACCCATATTTTGGTGGAGAAGAAGGATTTCAACATGTTTTTAACCTTCTTGATGAAGCGACAGATGTTCTAATTCAACAAATAATTGATGATGAAAAAAGGTAAACTATATTTAATGCCAACTTTATTGGGTTCAGAAAATTGGGAACATGTAATTCCTCTTGAAGTTGCTGAAATAGCTAAAAAAGCCAGGTTTTTCGTCGTTGAAAACATCAAAACTACACGCCGATATTTACGTAAATTAGACAGAACTTTTCCCATTGATGATTCTACTTTTTTTGTGTTAAATAAAAAGACAAATCCAAATGAATTACATAAGATGTTACAGCCTTTAGATGAAGGAAATGATGTGTGTATTATATCAGAGGCAGGGTGTCCAGGCATTGCAGACCCAGGTTCAGATTTGGTTGCAGTAGCACATCAAAAAGGATATTTTGTGAGTCCGCTAACTGGTCCATCTTCTATACTTTTAGGATTAATGGCGAGCGGATTTAATGGTCAATCTTTCTGTTTTCATGGCTATATTTCTAAAGATAGAAAAGAAAGAATATCAACTTTGAAAAAATATGAGTATGAGGCGAATAAATCTGGGCAAACACAAATCTTTATGGACACTCCTTTCCGCAACAATCATGTTTTAGAAGACATATTAAATGAATGTTCTGATGATACATTATTGTGTGTGGCTTGTAATTTAACGCTTCCTTCAGAAAGGGTGCAAACAATGACCGTTGTAGAATGGCGCAAAAAAGCATTCGATTTAAGTAAACGTCCTACAATGTTTTTAATAGGCAAACCGTTTGTTGTTTCTTAGAGAAGTTGAATTCATTTTTTTATTGCCAAACAACAACAACAACAACAACAACAACAACAACAACAACAACAACAACAACAACAACAACAACAACAACAACAACAACAACAACAACAACAACAACAACAACAACAACATATAAAAAATTATGAAAAATTATGAAAAAGAAAAAAATTACAAATGGGCTTGTTTATGTGATGATTATACCTTTATTATTTATTGTGTTTTCATGTTGCAAGTGCCCGCAAGAATCAACTAACATCAACTCGATTAGAATTTCTAACTATCATTTAAGTAACGTAAAAACTCCACATATTTTGTATTTTAATGGAACAAATAAAGTTGATAGCATTCCTTTATCTGTCCCAGAATCTTCAGTTTATAGCGACAGCTTGGATTATCTTTTATCTTCAAACAAAGCGTTAGACATAAACTTTGAATGGAGAGTATTTTTAAATGACTCAACGTCTCATATCATCAATGATTTTGTCTCATTAGATAGTGATGGTTGTTGTAAAGACACTTATATTCAAAACTATAGAGTTAATGGTAGTTTTGTTGAAAAAAACTATGTGGCAATAGAAAATTAAAGAACAGTTTAACAAAAGCCCTATCCGTTGGCTAAAACCAAAATGATAGGCGGAAAGTTTAATTAATCCCTTAATTTTTAAAGAAATGAGATAGCAAAGTGGTTAGAAATTTGTTAGTTTTATTACAATAATATAAAATTTAGGTTAAGTATCTAACTTTTAAATAAAGTTATTTTTTTAATTTGAAATATTACTTTACTTTTATACTTTTGTATCAAAAAGACATACCTTTAATAATTAACTTAATGTTTAAAATATTATTCATATCAATTGTCTTATTCACGACGGGGAGTCTTTATTCACAATATAAAGTCTCTAATTTTGATAAATCACCTTATTGGAAACAGCACAAGCACGAATTTTTTTTTAACATAGGTGCTACTGGATTCTTAGGTGATGTTGGTGGTTTGGATAAAGCTGGAACAAATAATTCCCCTGTAGATTTAGACTTTAAAAGTATTCGTTATACAGGAGGTATTGGATATCGTCTGAGATTTTCCCCTAGGTTTGCATATACAAGTACACTTGCTTATGCACAGTTTAGCGGAAAAGATGAATACACTCAAGAGATTATACGTAACAGCAGAAACCTTTCTTTCCGTACACATGCTTTAGACTTGGGTCAACGTCTCGAATTTATCATATTCGCTAAAGAAAATATTAGTGGGTCAATGGCTAATGCTGCTAATGCAAGAGAACACGCAGATTTACTATATCTTTTCGGTGGTGTTAATGGTTTCTTATTTATCCCTCAAGCAAATCTTAATGGTAAGTGGACAAACCTCCGTCCCTTAAAAACCGAAGGGCAAGGATTGCCAGACGGAGCAAAAGAATATGGACTTTTCAACTTTGGTATTCCAGTTGGTATCGGATACCGATTTGGTTTGGCAGCTGGTTGGAGATTAGGATTTGAACTTTCTTATACAAAAACGTTTACTGATTATTTAGACGACGTAAGCACAGTTTATTATGATCCTATTGCGCTACAAACAAATATAGGAGATGAAGCTGTGTATGCTGCTAACCCTGCAAAAGCAAATCATGATTGGTTTACAGCAGGACAACAAAGAGGAAATGATGAAGACAAAGATGCTTATCTTTATTTTAACATTACAGTAACTTATAATATCGCCAATTATAAGTATCGACCTGGTAGAGGTTTTAACAGTCGTTCGAAATTTTAATATCAGAAAAAATCATATTTTATTAAAGGTGAGTAACTCTCACCTTTTTTATTTTACTTTTGTCTAAAACTTTCAAAAATGTATTCTATAATAAAACGTTTCTTTTTTCTTTTTGACCCTGAAAAGATTCATCATTTTACATTTAAACTAATCCGCTATACACTACGCTTTCCCAGGATGAAAGCAGTTTGGAAAAAAATGTTTGTTATAGAAGATAAAAGTCTTGAAAGAAATGTATTTGGTTTAACATTTAAAAACCCCGTTGGTATCGCTGCTGGATTTGACAAAAACGGTATTTTATTAAACGAATTGGAGTATTGTGGATTCGGATTTATAGAATTGGGTACTGTCACTCCTGTTCCGCAAGAAGGAAATCCAAAAAAAAGATTGTTCCGCTTAGTGGAAGACGAAGCAATTATTAACCGAATGGGATTTAACAATGATGGCGTTGAGTCTCTCGTTGAGAAACTAAAACAAAAGAAAACGAATTTAATTATCGGCGGAAATATTGGCAAAAATAAAATTACGCCCAATGAAAATGCAACCGAGGATTACGTAAAGAGCTTTAATGCACTCCATCCACATGTAGATTATTTTGTCGTTAATGTAAGTTCTCCAAACACACCAAATCTTCGGGAATTGCAGGACAAAGAACCATTAAAACAACTGCTCCAAACTTTGAAGGATATCAATCAAACAAAAGAAATTCAGCGACCGATATTGTTAAAAATTGCGCCCGATTTAACAGATGAACAACTTGACGATATTGTAGAAATTGTTCGAGAAACAAAAATTGAAGGAATTATTGCTACAAACACAACAATTAGCAGAGCAGACTTAAAAACAAAAAACATTGAAAAAATTGGAGCAGGCGGATTGTCAGGGAAACCATTAACCAAACGTTCAACAGAAGTAATTCGTTATCTTCACACAAAATCAAATGGTTCATTCCCTATTATCGGGGTTGGAGGAATCCATTCAGCGAAAGATGCACTTGAAAAGATAGACGCTGGTGCAACGCTTGTACAGATTTTCACAGGATTCATTTATGAAGGACCTTCGCTTGTAAAAAAAATCAATCAAGCACTTATAAAACCTTAATTATTTTTTGTATATTTAGAACCATGAAAAAGCTAAAATTAATTGAATGCCCACGAGATGCAATGCAAGGAATTAACAATTTTATTCCTACAGAAGTAAAGGCAAAATACATTAATAAACTTTTGAAAGTCGGATTTGACACAATCGATTTTGGTAGCTTCGTTTCTCCAAAGGCAATTCCGCAACTAATTGACACAGCAGAAGTTTTAAATCAACTTGATCTCTCAAATACAGACACAAAATTATTAGCAATCATTGCAAACGAAAGAGGTGCATCAGACGCTTGTTCATTTGAGGAAATTACCTATTTAGGATATCCGTTTTCTATTTCAGAAACATTTCAACAACGAAATACAAACACATCCATTGAAGGAAGTTTAAAACGCGTTGAAAAAATCAACAATCTTGCCCATAAAAATAAAAAACAAATGGTTATTTATCTTTCCATGGGATTTGGAAACCCTTATGGGGATCCGTGGAATACAGATATTGTTTTGAAATGGGCGCAAAGAATTAACAATGAATTTGGTGTTGAAATTTTATCCTTATCTGACACGGTTGGGGTTGCCGATGCTCCACTTATTTCCGAAATTTTAAATGATGTTTTACCCGAATTTGAAAATTCTACAATTGAATTGGGCGTTCATCTACACACAACGATTGACACGTATGCTGAAAAAGTAAAAGTTGCTTATGATGCAGGTTGTCGCAGATTTGACGGCGCTTTAAAAGGATATGGTGGTTGCCCAATGGCAGAAGATGAATTGGTTGGAAATATGCCAACAGAACGTATGATTCATTGGTTCCATGAAAACAATATTGAAACAAACATTAATTTTGACGCTTTGGAAGCTGCCCTCCTTCAAAGTGTTTTAGTATTTAATGAATAAAATGAAAATTTATCTATCTATAATTATTTCCTTGTTTATCGGATTTTATTCGAATAGTCAAAAGTCTGCCAATCAAGAAATTAAACCTTTTGAAAAACTTGTGCTAATTGGTAATTTTACCACACATATTATAAATTCCGACAACAATTTAGCAGTGGCAACATCTCATGGCGATGAAGCAAACATTGATAATCTCGAATTTTCGTATAAAAACAAAACCCTAACCATCAAATATCAAGGTAGTTTTGTCAAAGAAATCCCACTTCAATTAACACTCAATTATAACAAACCAATTGCTTCAATCGAAGCAAGAAGAGGCGTAATATTAACAGTTGAAAGTGCAGGAAACTTTGACGAGCCTGTAAAATATTATGCCGAAAATGGTAGTAAGGTTTTGATAAATCAAGTATATGCCGATTTTGTAGAAGCGCATATCACCAAAGGTGGCTCTATCCGAATCAATGGTGAAGCAAAAAACTTCCAACCACGAATCAATGCAGGTGGAACAATTGCTTCTGTGTCACTAAAAACAAAACACGTTATAGCAAAAGTAAGCATGGGTGGAGAAATTATTTGTGCACCAATCGAAACCTTGGATGCAACAATATTTAGTGGCGGTTCTATTAATTATAAAGGAAGCCCAAAGGTGACAGAATCAATTACTTTTGGCGGCAAAATTGAGCAACTATGAAAGGATTTTGGGTTTTTATTTTAACATTTTTCTTACTTGCTTGTAATCAATCTGAAGGTTCACAAACAAATGAAAAACATGAAAAAGAATCACTTTTGACAGATGATAAAAACGTTTCTCAAGACAAAACTGATACTTCAGAAAGTGCAATTGACCTGAACCAAGCCGAGGCAGATTTATTTAGCATACAAGGGTTCGATGATAAAATATTCTATGAATTATTAATTGAAACACACCTTTGCAATCCCAATTATGAAGTGGGTGTCAATGAAGACGGAACACCTTGTAGCGCCCAGTTTTTTAAATTTTTCTCGTATAATCACAAACGAAAAATAAACGATGCGTTTTTACTACAAATTAAAGCAGGAGTGAATAATTATCCATACCGAAGACTCTTAATTTTTGTTAGAGAAAATGGGAAACTTGTCCTGATGAACGGAATTATCGGATATCTCGTAGAACGAATTCCACAAGAAAATGAGATTGACGACTTGGTTGTTGCTATTTTTGACGATTTAGGAAACAATAAATTTGACCGTTACGATGTACTTTTACGTTATGAAAATGGAAAGTATCATTTTGTTGAAGCCATTGGAGATTTACATGGTAAATTTGACAATCCTGAACTTAAGAAACTTGCAACTGAAGAAATTTATGAACGAATCCTTGAAAAACAACTAATGTTTTGAAAAAACTTATCTACATTTTCTTTTTTTTTAATCTAACGAGTTGTATTCAAAAAAGTGAACTGAAAGACGTATTTCCAACTTATCTATTGCACAACAACAATGCTAAAGTTTGGATTCTGAAAAACACTTCAAATCCTGACAGAATATCGTATTTAGATGATTATCGACAATGCTTTATCTTCTTTTCTAACTACACTTTTATCGAGCAAGAACTGATTTTATTAGGCAGTAAAAACGGAGAAGCTGGAAAATATGAAATTATTCATAAAAAAAATAGATCGTCAACACTGAAAATAATTTACGACACCCCTAAAAAAGAGTCTTTCCAATTTAATATCCTAAATCTTACAAATAAAGAATTATCTCTTCAAGATTCAGACAGTGTAAAGTATATTTTTGAATCGCTTCATCCACCAAAACTTCATCATTTAGATACTCTGTATTAATAACTTTGTGAATATCTAATCTGATTAGATTCAAAATTTACTCTTTTTTTTTGGATATTAGCAACTATGTTATTAAACCGTTTATGGATTGGTCTATTTTTTACGGCTCTCCTTGTGGGAGTAGGTAAACTCCTTTTTTTAGGTGATACACTCATCATCAAAGAAATGGTAGATGCCTTATTTGATAATGCTGAAACAGCTTTTAAAATAGCTCTGTTTCTCACAGGAGCCTTGTGTTTATGGATGGGATTTATGGAAATCGGCGAAAAAGGAGGTGCGATTCATCACTTATCAAAATTAGTGGCTCCCCTATTTCAAAAAATTTTCCCTGAAGTTCCAAAAGATCACCCTGCTGTGGGAGCAATGATGATGAACTTTAGTGCCAATATGCTCGGACTTGATAATGCAGCTACACCTTTAGGCCTAAAAGCAATGGGAGAATTGCAAAAGTTAAATCCCAAAAAAGACACTGCATCCAATGCTCAAATTATGTTTTTAGTGCTTAATACTTCGGGGCTAACTATAATTCCAGTAAGTATTTTAGCTTACCGTAGTACTGCAGGTTCTACCTCACCCTCAGATGTGTTTTTACCGATATTATTTACAACTTTCTTCTCCTCTTTAGCTGGACTTATAGCAGTAGCGATAAAACAAAAAATAAATCTATTCAACAAAGTTGTTATTGCCTATATTGGCTCTATGACAGCCTTAATATTAGGACTTCTATATTGGCTACACAGAAATCCTGACAAAGTTGAGGTGGTTTCAAATGTAGGGGGAAATCTACTTCTTTTTTCTATAATTATCATTTTTCTATATCTTGGTGTTCGCAAAAAAATAAATGTTTACGAAGTATTCATAGATGGAGCTAAAGGAGGTTTTGATGTAGCTATAAAAATTGTCCCTTATCTTGTTGCTATTTTAGTAGCAGTAGGTGTTTTTAGAGCTTCTGGAGCTATGGAAATGCTTTTTGAGGGGATAATCTACGGTTTACATTTCATTGGAGTTATGCACACGGAGTTTGTAGAAGCACTACCCGTGGCATTTATGAAGCCATTCAGTGGAGCAGCAGCGCGCGGACTTATGTTAGAAACATTTACAACTCACGGTGTGGACTCTTTTGTCGCTAAAATGGCAGCTACATTCCAAGGAGCTACAGATACAACCTTTTATGTATTAGCAGTTTACTTTGGTTCTGTTGGAATTAAAAAGACAAGGTATGCTGCCGGCGCGGGTTTATTTGCTGATTTTGTTGGAATTGTAGCTGGAATACTCATTTCTTATCTGTTTTATACCTGATTTTCAATCATTTTAAGGCGCTTCCCTCCTATTTTGATACGCACAATATCTCGTCTTTACACAGCATTTTAATAAAATATATTGTGATTAAAAGTTTGAGAAAAGTACATTAAAAACACATAGTAAAGTCTTTGATGATGGTAGCACATCTGAATCTGCCTTACAAAAAACATCTACCTTTTGTTTTTATGGTAAAAATCCTTAAATTAGTAATCTAAATCTGGTAAAAATCATTATTCTGATCTTTTACATTACAAAACCACCTAGATTATGTACAAAGCATATTTCATTAATCATCATGGAAAAAAAAGGATTGCGGTTAAATTTCCCAATCAAATAGAGTTGATAAATCGTTTTAAAAAGTTAAGCGGTCGTCAATGGAGTCGTTCGTTAAAAGTCTGGCATTTACCAGACAACAACAAATACCGCAAAATGTATAATCTTCCACTGAAGTTTGAAGAAGGATTATTGCTGGATACAATTACAAATATTGAAACGTTTACCCATTGGTTAAAGTCCAAACGATATAGTGAAAATACAATTAAGACTTATACCGAATGTGTAAGCATTTTTTTTCAATTCTTCAAGCGCAGGAAAGCAGATGAAATATCGAATAAAGACATTATCCATTTCAATAATGAATATATTTTAAAACGTAAACTTTCCGCTACCTATCAAAATCAATTTGTAAATGGTTTAAAATTATTTTACCGTGTAGTTGATAACAAAGAGATTGATGTAAACCTCATTCATCGTCCAAAAACAGAAAGAAAATTGCCGAGAGTTTTAAGTAAAGAAGAAGTGAAATTAATTTTAGAAGCACACGGAAATTTAAAGCATCGTACGATGTTAAGTTTGATTTATGCATGCGGATTAAGACGTTCGGAACTTTTAAACATAACATTTAAAGACATTAATCGGGAACGGCTAACACTTCACGTATTTCAAAGCAAAGGCAAAAAAGACAGAATTGTTCCGCTATCTCCTAAGATATTAGTGATGCTTGAAGATTATTATAAAGCATATAAGCCAAAAGTTTGGATGTTTGAAGGGCAGGTAGCAGGTACACAATACAGTGGAGAAAGTCTTCAGCAAGTTTTAAAATCAGCCCTAAAAAAGGCTAACATCAAAAAACCGGCAACCCTGCATTGGCTCCGTCATAGTTACGCCACGCATTTATTAGAAACGGGCACAGATTTACGCTACATCCAAGAGCTTTTAGGTCACAACAGTAGCAGAACTACTGAAATTTACACGCATGTTTCTAAAAAGAAAATTGAGAATATAAAAAGTCCGTTTGATGATTTGTGAAATTTTATTTTTTTCATTGACTAATAATAAAATTTTGCTATATTTGAAAAAGAAATAAAAGCCACAAAACCTTGGGTTAGTTGACAGATTGTGTCATATAAACTTATTTTTTTATGGCAAATAAGAGAGTTAGCAACAAGGCTAGCGGAATAGCGGTAAACTAACATTTTCTGCATTAAATAAGTCCGTTTTGACTTGTTGCCGTAAATCGGTAACGGCAAATGGCGGATAATACAGCAAAGAACAAGCATTTAAGAAATGCAAACAAGGCGAAAAAAGACGAATTTTACACACAATATTTTGATATTGAAAGAGAGATGAATGCATACTTGGAATACGACTCTGACGTATTCCGAGATAAAACGATTCTCTTACCTTGTGATGATCCTGAATGGAGTAATTTCACAAAGTTTTTCGCTCAAAATTTTGAAAGATTTGGTCTTAAGAAATTAATTAGCACAAGCTACGCACCTGATAGCAAAAAAATTAAGAGCGGGTATCAACCAACCTTATTTGAAACATCAGACCCTCAATTTGACGAAAGAAAAACAGTGACAAACGGTAAGATATTCACATTAACACATGACAAAACCGGTGATGGAAAAATTGATGTAGAAGATTTAGAATGGACATATCTTAATGGAGATGGGGATTTTAGAAGTGAAGAGATAATCAAATTAAGAGATGAGGCGGACATTATAATAACTAACCCTCCTTTTTCATTATTCCGTGAATTTTTAGCTTGGATTGTTGAAGCAGATAAGCAATTTGTTATAATTGGGAATATGAACGCTATCACCTATCAAGAAGTTTTTCCATTAATAAAAGACAATAAATTATGGACTGGTTATAGATTTAATCAGAGAGTAAATGGTAAAAACATGACATTTTATGTTCCTGACGAATATAAATTAAAAGGAACGGAAGTGGAAATGGGTGAAAATGGTAGAAAAATGATTAGTGTCGCAGGTACAGGTTGGTACACAAATCTTCAGCATGGCAGACGACATGAACGATTGCCATTAATGAGTATGCAGGACAATATTAAATTTAGTAAACATAAAAATGTAAAAGGTAAGGAATATGTGAAATACGATAATTATGATGCCATTGAAGTTCCTTTTACAGATGCAATTCCGAGCGATTATACAGGAGCAATGGGAGTTCCAATTAGTTTTTTAAACAAATATAATCCTGACCAATTTGAAATCATCAATGCATTAAATAGATACCCAATTTTTGAAGATGATGAACTTATAATTAATAAAAATGAACATCGAATAGGTAATCACATGTGCTCAATAAATAACGGAGAACGATATACATATTTCAGAATAATTATCCAGCATAAAAAATCATAAAATGAAAACAACTCTACAAACAAAAATAACGGTAAAAGATATATGTGATGGATTTGTTTACAACGAATTAGAAGGAAAAGGGCTTTTTGGATTGTCGGGAAAGTTAACTATCCAACCCGAATATCAACGAAATTATATTTACGCAGACGGAAAGCGTGATGTAGCTGTAATTGAATCAATATTAAAAGGTTATCCGCTTGGTTTAATCTATTTTAACAAAGTAAGTGATGACAATTTTGAGGTTTTAGACGGACAACAAAGAATTACAAGTTTTGGACGTTTCGTAACTAACAAATTCGCTATAAAAGACGAAAACGGAATGGAGCAATATTTTAGTGGAATCGCTAAAGACAAGCAAGAAAAAATATTGAATACAAAACTTTTGATTTACGAATGTGAAGGAACAGAAACCGAAATTAAAGAATGGTTTAGAACTATCAACATTGCAGGAGTTCCGCTAAATAGTCAAGAACTTTTAAACGCTGTTTATTCTGGTCCTTTTGTAACACTTGGAAAAGAAGAATTTTCAAACTCCCAAAATGCCAATATTCAAAAATGGAGTGCTTATGTTTCGGGAAGTGCCAACCGTCAAGATTTTTTAGAACGTGCGTTGGAATGGGTAAGCAAAGAAAACGTAGGCGATTATATGAGCCAACACCGTTTTGATGATAACATAAACGAACTCAAAAACTATTTTAATAGCGTAATTGATTGGATTTCGGCAGTTTTTACAGACGTTGAAACTGAAATGAGAGGTTTGGAATGGGGAAGATTATACGAAACATACAGAAAACAGCCTTACAATCCCCAAAAAGTTTCCGAACAAGTGCGGGAACTTTACGCTGACCCTTATGTAAAAAATAGACGTGGCGTTTTTGAATTTATTCTTGGTGGTTCCACCGCCACACAGCTATTAGATGTTCGAGTTTTTGATGAAGCAACCAAAAAATCTGTTTACGCCAAACAAACTTCCGAAGCAGAAGAAAAAGGAATTTCAAACTGTTCACTTTGTGCTATCGGACACGATTCTAATAAAACCAAAATTTGGAGTTTAAAAGATATGGATGCCGACCACGTTACAGCGTGGAGCAAAGGCGGAGCGACTGACATCAAAAACTGCGAAATGTTGTGTAAAACGCATAATCGAGCGAAAGGGAATAGGTAAAAATCTTAACTTTGTTAAATTAAAAGTTAATTATAATGATACCCAATAAGATAAAAGCCATTTTTGAATTTATAGACTTTCTTAATGAAAGAAAAGAAACATTAATAAATGACTATCTTCCATTATGTGAGGAATTAAAAGAACTCGATAAACAAAGAAAACAATTATCACCAAGAAACAACTATAAAGACAAGCAAGAATATGATAAATTACAAAGTAAAATAAAGGAAAAATTTACTCCTATAACAGAAGATATTTATAAACCAATAACCAACAAATTACTTGAATTAGGTATCTGGTCAGGGGATGAAGAATATTCAAGCATTTGGAATAACAATATAGATGAAATTTCCGCCTTTAAAGAGAATTTTTCAGAAGAAGATTTGCCCGAAATTTTTAAGTATAAAAATAAATACATCAGCTTTCGTAGCGAGACAAACAGTAACTTCCTTTGTTTGGGTTTGCTTTTGCAAGATTTAGACGAATTATTTAAATCTTTATTTGATTTTTTTAAAGATACATCTGAAAATGAATTTAAAAATTTTGAACCAGAAACAATCAAAGTAAATGATATTGAGGAGCTTGCCCAATTAGTTTCTCAAAACCGAGATATGAATATTAAGTATGAAGTACCATTTGTTACCTTAAAAAACGAATCTCAATCAGCTAAAAATTCAATTACTCGAAACATAAAAAACGAATTTATAATGGGAGATAAAATTGAAGCAAATAATGTCAATAATAGTGGTCAATTAAATATTGGTAAAAGTAATAGTATTGATAACAAAAAGAACGATGATGAGCTAAGTCAAAAAACTTTTAATTGGCAAAAATGGGGAATAATCATTGCTAGTATTTTATCAGTAATTGGAGTAGCATTAATGATTTACTTTAATTCATAATGCCCAGTTGCTAACACTCGGTTCAGCGTCAGCCAAGTTAATCGCTTCGATTTAATGTTTTTGCTAAGAAAAAAGTTTTATCTTCGTGTCTAAATTTAATTTAAAAAGTTGGCCGAACGCCGAGCCGAGGAAACGTTATAGGTAATAGTCCACTCTTCATCGGACACTCACACGTTATTGTACGGTTTAGATTTTTCTTTTTTTTGTTTTTCATCCATACCAATAACGGAAATCAAAAATGAAATTTTAGATTTTAAAATCTGTTACGAACAAGTCGTGCAAACATCTCCGCGGAGTGTTTGTAACGCTGGGCGTTATACAGATTTTACTTAAAGCTAACGAATAAAATTGTGAAAGTCAAGTCTACAGGATCTAAGTTTAGTTTACTTCAGCGAATTTAATTGTGGGTTTTAGAAGTTAGCTTTTCCGTTATGGGGATGGATGAAAGTCATTATCTCAACAGAAAAATCAAACCTACCTTTTCAGAACAGACGTCTAGCTGGTTACCTAAACGCAATTCTAAAAAGGAACAATAACGTGATGAGTGGGTTTAAAATTGGAGAGTGTCCTACTCCGTAATTTTTAGATTTCAGTTTAGTTAATGAAAAAATTACTACCTATAACGGGCCGTTCAGAAAAATGGCAAATAATCGCTTCGAATTAAGCTTTTTAGGTTATATTTGGAATATCACTTCGAGCGTAAAGAGTAGTATGGAACGCCACTTCTCTGAGCGGCCGGGACGTTATAGCACATTTTAACTAACGAAACGATTATTAATATGGCGACAGCACTACCAAAAAATGATTTAGAACTTCACGAAGCATTCGGAATAATCCTGTCCATTGAAAGTTTTAGCGATTATGTAATTGACATTGCTGAACTCATATACAACAACGAACTTGACAGAGGAAATATAAAAAAAGTTCTTGACGAGCATAAAATCAAAAAAATAGAAGATATAAAGGACGAACTTATTGACTTGTTAATCGTCTATATCAATTTAATTTTGAACGACCATATAGTTTCTGACAACGAAAAGTATAATGTCGAGCTACTGAAAAAGTACTTCAAAATAAAAGAAGGAGACTTTTATAGCAATAGATACCAAGAGGTGGAGGACATTTTGCATCGACAGTTTGAGAAAATTTATTTTGACAATAACATAAGCAAGGAAGAAGCTCTTCATAATGTAGATTTACAAGGATTATTCAATTTGAGTTATGACCAGTTTGACAAATTTAAAGAGGGTGAAATTGGTCGAGCCTTAGAGCAAGGTGCAGATATTGCGAATCTTGATACTGTAAGGTTTCCGAAATCAACTATGGTATCGAGTGGATTGCAAAACAGACATATTTCACAGCAAGTAAAAGACCTTGTTTGGAATAGAGATAATGGAAAATGCAGAGAATGTGGGAGTAATGAACGGCTCGAGTTTGATCATATTATTCCATTCGTAAAAGGAGGTTCTAACACTTATAGGAATATTCAATTACTTTGTGAACCTTGTAACAGAACAAAATCTGATAAAATTGGATAAAAAAACGTGCTATAACAGCACCTACCCAAAAGTGGCGGTTCAGTGGTTAAATCAAGCTTTATGCTTCTATCAAAGTTTGTGCTTTATTGAAAGTGTAGTGCTTCGAAATCGCCACCTTCGGGTAGCTGCAAAACGTTGTAAGCAATGGTAACGGACGACACCATCAAGAGCCAACAATGACGAAACACAAAGATTTAATTTTTGCCCAACACACATTTTTTTGTTTTTCTGCCACCGCACAAGTGGCACATTTGTTTTTTCCCGACACACAAAGCCAACGCTCAAAAAACCAAAAGAGCCACTTTTTCCCATCCAAAATAACAGCGTTTTGAATTTTTTTAATTAACTTCGCAACCGAATGAAGTATTTTTTAGTCATATTCAGTGTTTATTTCTTGGCATTATCGCTAATGCCTTGTACTGATGCGCTCGGTATGAATACACCCAATACTTCAAAAACAGAAATCACCCAAACGCACAATAACGATACAGACCACAACGATTTTTGCAGTCCTTTTTGTATTTGTAGTTGTTGTAATACTCCTGTTAATATAACCTTTGATTTGCTAAGTATAAAGGTAAATAATCCTATTGCTTCAAATCTTAAAATTCCAGTTTTTAATTTCTCTTTGGCTTCCAACTATTACGGAAGTGTTTGGAAACCGCCAAAAATCAGTTAATGAAATATTGAAATTCCGCAAAAGCGGAAACAAAATAGTTACGGTGCTGATGCACCGTAATTAGTCGTTCATTTATTCAATTAACTGATAAATAATGTTAGATAAAATCATAAAATTTAGTATTCAGAACAAGCTTGTCATTGGTATAATGACCTTGTTTCTCATCATTTGGGGGGTATGGAGTGCCAAGCAAATCCCCATTGATGCCCAACCTGACATTACAAACAATCAGGTTCAGATTATTACCCTGTCGCCTACATTGGCAGGACAAGAAGTAGAACAATTAGTAACATTTCCCGTAGAGCAAAGTATCGTTAATCTTCCAAAAGTAGAAGAGATAAGAAGTGTTTCAAGATTTGGATTATCTGTTGTAACCGTTGTCTTTCAAGATAATGTCGATATTTATTTTGCACGACAGTTAGTAAGCCAACAGCTGAAAGAAGCACAAGACCAGATACCTGACGGGATTGGAACACCTGAACTTGCTCCTGTCAGTACAGGTCTTGGCGAAGTGTACCAATATATTCTTCATCCCAAAGAAGGCAGTGAAGACAAATATTCCGCAATGGATTTGCGGACAATGCAGGACTGGATTGTTGCCAGACAACTTTACGGTACTCCGGGAATTGCAGAAGTCAATAGTTTCGGTGGTTTGCTTAAACAGTACGAAGTTTCTATCGACCCAAACCGCATCAAGGCAATGGACGTTAGTATTTCCGATATTTTTACCGCCCTCGAAAACAACAACCAAAATACCGGAGGTGCATATATCGATAAGAAGCCCAATGCTTACTTTATTCGCGGGATTGGTCTGGTTAATTCATTGGAAGATGTAGGGAATATCGTCGTTAAAAATACAGGTAGCGTTCCGGTATTTATCAAAGATGTGGCAGAAGTACAATTTGGTCACGCTACCCGGTACGGAGCATTGACCTATAATGGCGAAGTAGATGCCGTGGGTGGGATTGTAATGATGTTGAAGGGAGAAAACACCTCTGAAGTTGTAAAAAGTATCAAAGAAAAAATACCGGTTATCCAACAATCTCTACCCGAAGACGTAGTCATAGAACCATTTTTAGATAGAATGGATTTGGTTGATAGAGCGATAAGTACGGTTCAAAAGAACCTCATTGAGGGCGCACTGATTGTTATTTTTGTATTAATTCTATTCCTGGGGAATTTCAGAGCAGGACTGATTGTAGCCTCAGCCATACCGCTATCTATGCTTTTTGCGTTGGGAATGATGCGGTTGTTTGGTGTAAGTGCCAACCTGATGAGTATGGGGGCTATTGATTTCGGATTGGTAATAGATGGTTCCCTAATTGTTGTTGAAGCGACAATGCATCATTTGGGCTTGCGAAAATCCACACAAAAACTTACGCAGACAGAAATGGACGAAGAGGTATATGAATCTGCACGGAAAATCCGTACGAGTGCCGCATTTGGCGAAGTTATCATCCTCATTGTCTATATCCCTATCCTTACTTTGGTTGGTATAGAGGGTAAAATGTTTACGCCAATGGCACAGACTGTAAGTTTTGCCATTTTGGGAGCATTGATTTTGTCCTTTACCTATATCCCGATGATGAGTGCTTTGTGTTTGTCTAAAAAGCCGA
>JBBAEU010000029.1:0-26263 GCA_041655765.1 Brumimicrobium sp. | reverse complement strand
AAATTTCACAAATCATCAAACGGACTTTTTATATTCTCAATTTTCTTTTTAGAAACATGCGTGTAAATTTCAGTAGTTCTGCTACTGTTGTGACCTAAAAGCTCTTGGATGTAGCGTAAATCTGTGCTATTTTCTAATAGATGTGTTGCATAACTCACTCATCTACACACCTATAACTTAGAAAGGCATACGAATGCAACATATAATCGTTAAGTTTCTTTACCTTTTTGTAATTAGTAAGCGTAAAATATTTCCTAAATATAATGTTTTTTTAATTCATCGCTAATTTACAACAATTCAAATCTTACAGATGTTTTATTGAGTTGTGCAGGTTGTAGCGATTGACAAGAATCTTAGATGGAAAATATGAAATGATATATCCCAAAATTGAAACCGAACCTGTTATAATAAAAAAGTCTTTCCACATTGGGTACATCGGAAATGCTTCGCCTGTTATACTTGGCATTTCAACAAAACCGAAGTAATATTGCCCAAGTGCAACCACATAACCCAATATCAAACCAATGATAATTCCTTTTCCGACAATCATCAGCCCTTCGTAGAAGAAGATATTAAAAATCATCTTTTTATCGGCTCCCAAACTAAACAAAGTAGCAATGTCTTTGCGTTTTTCTACAAAAAGCATGGTGATGGAAGCAATTAAATTAAATGACGCCAAAATAAAGATAAAAACAAGTATGAAAAACACTATTAACCGTTCGGTTTGACTGGTTTTAAAAATCAATTCATTCTTTTCAAAATTTGTTTTTACTTCAAAATCTTCCCCCAGAAATGTTTGAACTTGATTTTTTACTTTTTTCAAATTAAATTTATCATTAACATCAATGAAAACCGCCGTGATATCTCTGTCGTAATCCAGTAATTCATTGGCAAGATCATACGGCACTACAACGTATTCAGCATTTACTTCACGATTAAAATTCATTCGTGCAGATACGGGAACAATCTGGACATTAAATGGATTTTTGCCCAAGCGGATTTTCCCTTCTCTCAAAGGAACATTAAAAACAACTTCCTCTTGAAACCCTTCGATTTCAGGAATAAAACCATCTAATTTGTCGAGTAATGTTGCCCCAAAAATAGCTTGCGGAACATCATCTTCATACAAAACACCTTTCCCATCCACCAAGTGATTGTCCATGTGCGACATTTCCAAAAAAGAACTATCAACACCCAGCATTTTTGCATGAACCCATTTGTCGCCTAATCTGAGGATTACGACCTCTTCAAGTGCCCGAGAAACATTGTCTATACCCAAAATCTGGTTGATTCCTTCAATATTTATAAAATCTTGGTTAAATGTTTTCGATTTTTTCGAACGAACAGTAAGAGAAGTGTCAAAATCACTGTAGAGTTTAATAACCATTTGCTCAATCCCGTTAAATGCCGACAAAAGAATTATCAAAGCAGCTGTAGATACTGCAATACCGACCACGCTTATTGAAGAAATAAGGTTGATTACATTTCTTGTTTTTTTGGCTTTAGAATAACGTCGCGCTATAAATCGAGCTACATTCATTTATTGTTTTAATAGTTCATCAATTTTTTCAGCATAATCAAGCGAGTCATCGATGAAGAATGCCAAATCGGGAATATGTCGCATACTTTTTAGTCGTTTTCCGACTTCCCCGCGAACTTTACCTTTGTTACTTTGAATGTGTGCCAATACTTCTTCTTTTGGTGGACCTGCAAAGATACTTAGGTAAACCCTTGCTAAACTTAAATCAGAAGTGACACGTACCGTTGTAACTGTAACCATTGCTCCAAGACCCAACTCCCTTGCTTGTCTTTGAAAAATCACAGAGAGTTCTTCTTGAATAACTTTTGAAATTTTTTGCTGTCGTATTGATCCCATTCAACAAAGATAAGAAGTAAAAAGTAAAATGAGGTAAAAGTTATTGTTTTAAGAGGAAAATATTTTGATAAAATTGAAGTGATAGGAATTTAGCAAAGTGAAATTCTTATCTTTGTTGTCATGCAGCAATTAAAGACGATATTTAAAGCTACTTTTATATATAGATGGAGGGCAATCGCAACGATATTCTTCAACCTATTGTATGTGATTTTTAATTTGATTTCGCTCGTGTTGTTCGTACCTTTCCTAAATGTAATTTTCCCATCTGATGAGGCGTTAGAGGTTGTTCACAAACCTGTTTTTAGTGGTGAAGGCATTATGTCTTATTTTGAATATATTCAAGATTACTACAATTATTTTATGTATTCTATGGCAGCAAACGACCCAAAAGGAGCATTGCTTTTTGTCTGTATCTCTGTCGGAATTGCGTTTTTCTTAAAAAATCTTTTCCGATACCTCGCAATTTTTCATCAATCACAACTTAGAATGGCTGTTGTTCGCGACTATCGGGATAAATTATTTAAAAAAACAATGAACCTTCCCATTGCTTTTTTTACTGAAGAGAGAAAAGGCGACGTGATGTCAAGGATGAACAGTGATGTTGACCAAATTGAAATTGCTGTGGTTTCTATGTTGGAGTTGTTTTTTAGAGACCCGATTTCCATCATCATTACTGTTGGCGTTTTACTATACTGGAGCGTTCCACTTACTTTATTTTCGTTTATCTTGTTGCCAATTTCTGCATTGATTATTTCCCGTATTGGAAAAAGTTTAAAAAGAACGGCTTCAAAAGGACAAAAACAAATGGGCGTTCTTTTTTCGATTCTTGAAGAATATCTTGGGGGAATAAGAATTATTAAGGCTTTTAACGCAACAGAAGCTGCAATTGAAAAGTTTGCTAAAAACAACCTTCACCATCAAAAATTAATTACACGTGCTTTTAGAAAACGTGATTTATCTTCACCTTTGAATGAATTTTTAGGCGCTTGCGTGATGATTATAATTGTGTGGTACGGTGGCTCGATGATTTTAGAAAATACGCAAGAAGATGGATTTACTGGGGAACAATTTATCGGATTTATCATTGTTTTTTCTCAACTTTTGAGACCTGTTCAAGACATGGCTAAAAACTCAGCAAACATGAGTAAGGCCAAAGCAAGTCAAGACCGTATTGAAGAAATTTTAAACCTAGATGAAAAAATTAAAAGTCCGGAAAATCCTGTTGAAATCGCACCATTAAAAGATAAAATTTCATTTAAAAATGTGTCTTTTGCTTATCAAAATGATGATGTTTTACATGCGGTTAATTTTGAAATAAATCGTGGTAAAACAGTGGCTTTGGTTGGGGAATCGGGGAGTGGAAAGTCAACCATTGCTGATTTGCTCCCTCGTTTTTACGACGTTGGTTCTGGAGAAATTCTATACGATGGAATCAATATAAAGTCTTTTTCTTTGGAAGAATTAAGAAATCAGATCGGCGTGGTAAGTCAAGAATCTATTCTTTTCAACGACACGGTTTTTAACAACATTGCTTTTGGCGTTGAAGCAACAGAAGAGGAAGTGATGCAAGCAGCAAAAATTGCCAACGCTCATGAGTTTATTTCTGAACTTGAAGAAGGTTATTTTACCAATATTGGAGAAAGGGGAAACAAACTTTCGGGTGGACAAAAACAAAGGATTGGAATTGCTCGTGCTGTATTGAAAAACCCACCTATCATGATTTTAGATGAAGCAACATCAGCCTTGGATACAGAAAGCGAAAAACTGGTTCAGGATGCACTATATAAATTAATGAAAAACAGAACCTCTTTGGTGATTGCTCACAGATTAAGTACCATCAAAAATGCAGACGTTATTTTGGTTTTGAATAAAGGAAGAATCGTTGAGCAAGGAACACACGAAGAGCTCTTTGAGAAAGGTGGTTTATACCATCGACTCAGTACGATGCAAGGAGTTTAATACAATATTTTACGATATCAGTCCCGCCCTTTTTAACAAGGCATCCACTTCTGGATCTTTTCCCCTAAATCGTTTGTATAAAATACTTGGGTGTTCTGTTCCTCCTTTTGATAGAATGTTTTCTTTGAATTTGTTAGCAATTTCACGATTAAATATTCCGTTTTCTTGAAAATACTCAAACGCATCAGCATCCAAAACTTCTGCCCATTTGTAAGAATAATAACCAGAAGAATATCCGCCGTTAAAAATGTGTGAAAATGCAGGGCTCATCGCATTTCCTTCGACATCAGGGTAGAGCTGAGTTGCTGCAAACTGTTCTTTTTCAAACGCTTTCAGGTTAGAAATGTGAGTTGGATCTTGTCCGTGCCAACCCATGTCTAACAAACCAAATGAAAGTTGACGAACCGTTGCCATTCCTTCTTGGAAGTTGGCACTTTTTTTGATCTTATCAATCAAATCCATTGGAATAACTTCTCCGGTTTCATAATGCTTTGCAAAAAGTTCCAACGCTTCTTTTTGATAGCACCAATTTTCCATGATTTGTGAAGGTAACTCTACAAAATCCCAATAAACAGAAGTCCCTGAAAGTCCAGGATATTTTGTATTGGCTAACATTCCGTGTAAAGCATGACCAAACTCATGGAACAACGTTGTAACTTCGTTAAATGTTAAAAGCGACGGGATGGTTGCTGTTGGTCGTGAAAAATTACAAACAATGGAAATGTGTGGGCGGTGATTTTTGCCATCTTTGATGAATTGTGGTTTATAACTTGTCATCCAAGCACCTTGTCTTTTCCCTTTGCGGGGAAAGAAGTCAGCATAAAAAACAGCGATAAAATCTCCTTTATCGTTCTTTACTTCATAAGTTTTTACTTCTTCGTGGTATTTATCGATATTATTGACTTCTGTAAAAGTTAAACCATATAATTTTTTGGCAACTTTAAAAGCCCCGTTAAGCACGTTTTCTAGCTGAAAGTATGGTTTTAAGTCTTCTTCATCTAAATCAAATAACTTTTGCGTCAATTTATATGAATAATATGCACCATCCCACTTTTGGAGTTGGTCAATGCCGTCAATTTCCTTAGCAAAATCTTCTAATTCTTTAAATTCCTTTTTTGCTGCAGGTTTTGCTTTTATGAGTAGGTCGTTTAAGAATTGAATTACTTTCTTTGGTGATTCAGCCATACGCTCTTCTAAAACAAAGTCTGCATGCGATTGATAACCCAATAATTTTGCCCTTTCAAAGCGTAATTTTGCAATCTGAATAGCGACTTTTTCGTTGTTGTTTTCATTATTTTGAAATCCTTTTTTCCCGAAAGCAAGTGCCAATTCTTTTCTGCGCTCACGATTTTTAGCGAATTTCATAAAAGGCAAATAACTTGGATAATCCAAGGTGAAAATCCAGCCTTCTTTTCCATTACTTTTTGCTAATTCAGCAGCAGATTCAATTGCTGCATTAGGAAGAGATTCGACTTCATTTTTGTCAGTAATATGTAATTGATATGCGTTAGAATCTGCCAGAACGTTTTTCCCAAAAGTAAGTTTCAACATCGACAATTCAGCGTCTAATTTTCTTAATTTTGATTTTTCTTCATCATCTAATAAAGCTCCATTTCTTACAAAAGATTTATAGGTAGAGTCTAACAACATTTCCTCTTCTTTTGATAATGTAAGATTCTGCTTTTGGTCATAAACTTTTTTTACACGTTCAAACAATTTAGGATTGAGTGTAATGTCGTTTTGAAATTCAGAGAGTACTGGAGCCACTTCTTGAGCAATATCTTCAATCTCATCATTTGTTTCCGCCGAATGCAAGTTGAAAAATATTGAAGAAACCTGATCCAATTGCATTCCAGAAAACGCCATTGCTTCTAAGGTGTTTTCAAAAGTTGGTTCGTCTTTGCTCTCAACAATTGCATTGATTTCAGATTTGGCATTTTCAATTGCCTCCAAAATAGCGGGTAAAAAATCTTCATTTTTAATCTTTGAAAATGGTGCCGTTTCGTATTGAGTAGTAAACTTTTGAGTAAGAATATTCATATTTATTTTTTCGATTTTTTATTGAACCTTTTTTGTCGTAACAATTATACAGAATAATAATAAAATAACAGTCAAAAAGAAGGAATGTTCATGAAGGAAATTTGTTCAATAATACTTTAGTTATATTTCCGTTTAATATATTAGACTATTTAATTATATTTGAGATTTACAGAATTTATAAAGGAGTTAAAACTGTTAATATATAATCCTTACAAGAAGTGACTTTGTTTTCTGTTTTTGATAAGGATGTGTATTTAACGAGAACTGATTGCCTTTTATTGATATTGAATCCTGATTTAGTGTTTGATACAGGGATTTATTAGCTTCAAGGTATTTCATTGGAGCTTTTGTTCGGAATGAATGTAAACATTAATAAAAACAAAATCGAATGGCAAAAATATTAGTCGTAGAAGACGAAATGATTATATCAGAAGACATTCAAGGTAGTTTAACCCGTCTTGGATATGAGGTTTGTGGATCCGCTACTACAGGAGAAAAAGCGATTAAATTGGCAGAAGATCTTTCTCCAGATTTAATCCTAATGGACATCATGTTAAAGGGAGAATTAAGTGGAATTGAAGCCGCTGAAATCATTAGGGAAGAATATAATATTCCAATTGTATTTTTGACAGCTTATGCAGATGACTCTACTTTGTCAAAGGCTAAAATTACAATGCCAAGTGGCTATATTTTAAAGCCATTTAAAGAAATTGACTTACGTTCAACCATTGAGATTGCACTCTTTAATCATCAAAAACAAAAAGATCAAAACAAGGAGCTTGACTTGCTTTATACATTAGCAGAAGGAAAAAATTCTAGAAACTTTATTTTTGTGAAATCAAACTCACAGTTAGTGAAAATCAACACAAAAGACATCTATTTCGTTGAAGCACTAAAAGATTATGTGGTAATTAACACCTTAGATTCGAAATACACCATCCACTCAACCATGAAAGATATTGACAGTAAGCTGGGTGACGCTGATTTTATTCGCGTTCATCGTTCTTATATCGTTAGAATTGATAAGATTGCCTTAATTGATTATCCTAATCTTCAATTAGAAGACGGAAAAAAACTCATTCCTATCGGAGGTTCATACCGAGAAGGATTAATGAATAAGTTGAATTTGATTTAAAGTTTTCTTATTTTTATGTATTAGCAGATTGACTTGCTTGATAGAGTCTTACTTCTCCGTACGTAACCTTGTCTCCAGCTTTGGCTTTTGCTTCGTTTATTACTTCAGGAACTGTATCACCAAAGATTTCCTCTAAAACTTGAATTCGGTCCTTCGTTAATGCATCATCCAGTGTTAATTCTCCTTTTTTAATCCAATGAGCGAAATGACTCTGAATTGTGCTTTCCGTGAGCGAACGTTCTTTTGCAATTTCTGCAATTGATTTTCCTTGTTTGTACAGTTCTAAGGTATCAATATAAGTTTGGCCTTTCACGCGTTTTGGTTTAGAGCTTTCCTTCTTTTTTTTAGTTTTGGCTGGTAGTACTTCCTCCTTTAAATAGAAAAAATCTGCTTCTTCCGCTAAAGTTGGTCTTTCTCTCTGAACTTCATTTTTTACTGCTTCAACTTTGTGAATTTTAAAATTTCTTACTTCGTTATCCCAAATCTGATTTTTTGTTGGTTCTTCTCCTCTGGCAATTGCTTGTACAAGGTTTTTATCCTTTTTTAAATTTCCAATTACATCCGTTATTAATTCATCCAATTCAGCCAAATCTTCAAAATATTGTTTGGCATTGCTCTGGCTTCCTATAATCACCATTTGTTTGAGGTTGCTATGGAAAACCGGTTCTAATTTTTCCATAAAATAAGTGTATGCCGCTTCATATCTTTCTTGAATTGTTTCTAAATTTATTGGGCGTTGAGAGCAAATCCTTATCAGCTGTTCTCTGAATTTTTTAGCAGGTTCCAGAGTGTCTAATAAAAGACGGGTTTGCTTCTCAAAGATGGTTCTGTTTTTCCCCATTTCGCTTCGTTCACCCGCTTGTTTATGTTGAGATTCTAATGTCAACCATTTTGTCACCATAACTTCCCAGTTGAAAGTTTTTTGTAGTCGATTACGCAAATAAATGGCGGTTTCTTCTTTTAAAGCCTTTATCATGGTTGATTTATCGGCTTTGTTTTTTGCATAATTAACAACATCAGCTTCATTCTTTAGCCCATTGAGTTGAATGGGTTCTGTTAGCACCAATCCGTCTAAGGAAACAAGTCGAGATAAAGCAACATACGCTTGACCTGGAGCAAAAACACGTGACAAGTCTAAAACAGCTTTTTCAAACGTTAGGCCTTGACTTTTATGAACTGTAATTGCCCAAGCTAATTTTAAAGGATAATGTGAAAAGACACCAATTGTTTTCTCCTTGATTTCTCCGGTTTTATCATCCAATGTGAATTTTTTGTTTTCCCAGCCAAAAGGTTCTACTTGTATGGTTTTGTTTTCCTCTGGAAAAGTAACAAAAATTTCGTCGGCTGATAAACTTGACACAACACCAATTTTTCCGTTGAAATATCTGCGCTCATAACTCATGTCGTTTTTGATAAACATAACTTGTGCGCCAACTTTTAATTCCATTTCTTTCGGAATTGGGTATATATTTTCGGGAAAATCGCCTGTAGTTTTTGCGTAAAAGTTAAAAGACTTTTGTTGGATGGTTTTTAACGCTTTTTCGTTTATACTGTCTGCAACGTTGTTGTGCGTTGTCAATGTGATGTAACCTTCGTGTTTGGTTGCATCAAAATCTGGTTGAACATATTGATTTAGAAGCTCCAAATTCTCTGGTGAAATAAAATTATTTCTGAGTTCATTCAAGACACTTATGAATCTTTGGTCACTTTGACGATATATCTTCTCTAACTCAATGTAAAACGGAGGATTTTCTTCCAAAACTTTTGAATGAAAGAAAAATTGTCCCTTATAGTATCGACTTAACACGCTCCATTCTTGATCTTTGACAATCGGAGGGAGTTGCAATAAGTCTCCAATAAAAAGTACTTGAACGCCACCAAAAGGTCTGTCATCACGACGGTTTTTTTGTAATGTATGGTCAATTGCATCTAATAAATCTGCCCTGAGCATACTCACTTCATCAATAATGAGCAGTTCGAGTTTTAGCATAATATCTTGCTTTTTTCTATTCATTCGTGCATGACGCAACAGTGTGTTTTTTGTGTTGAATTGCATCGAATATCCGCTAAAAGGAGGTCGTTCATCTATGGGTAAAAATGCACCAAAAGGCAATTGAAAAAAAGAATGAATGGTTACGCCACCAGCATTTAATGCGGCAATTCCTGTTGGAGCAACAACTACGGTGTTTTTGTATGTTGTTTCTATAATCTTTCTGAGTAAAGTCGTTTTTCCTGTACCAGCTTTACCAGTTAAGAATAAGTTCTTGTTTGTTCGATTAATAAATTTTTCCGTAAAATCTGCTGGAGATTCGAATTCGGTTGTTAACTCTTTCATCTTTAACATTTTTTTGATTTAAGTGGGTTCAGAACGTTAAGATACTAAAATAAATTAGTTGAATGCAAGCATAAGAGTAAAATCTTATTATTCGCTTGAATTATTTACAAAAACCAAAAGTGTCTTAAACGTTTTGAAAACAAAGAAAGTTAAATGTGTTCCTTTGTTTGGAGGAAGACTGGCAGTAGGAGACAAAAAAACCATTAAGTAGTTAAGAGATATCACATCTTTCAACTCCTTAATGGTTCATTAAAAAATATAATCAAACGTTATGGAACGATGACAACACTCTTGTCAATCGGACGATATGAATAACGAATCACACCACCTTTTGAAGTACCGTTAATCGAATTGTTTTCAACGACTCTAAGCATATAAAGTCCTCCCGTTCCAACGGTTAAACTATTTTTTGCTTGAACACCCATCACCAAGCTGTTTGCTCCAACTGCATTTGTATAAAACAGTGCGTCTTTATTCCAGCCATAACTTCCGACATAAATTCCAACGCTTTGGTTAGCAGATAGCGGATTTCCAACCCAAGTGAAGGTTTCAGCTTGTGATTTTGCAATTGTGTCAAAATCTGAAGGAAATGCGATTACGTCTGTGCCAGAAGGAACGCTGTTTGAATAAACTGTTCCTTCGGTATTTACATAGTCAAATGTTCCTGTTGTTACATTCCCTGCAAACTCCAAGTGGTGACCACTCCAAAATATAGAATAAGGCATTGGCGTTCCATTAAATGAAACACTTGCACCTGTTGTATCTACTAATTCAAGCAGGGTTCCCATAGCATTCCCAAAACGAAAACGTGCAACAACATGTGTTTTATCATCATTTTCATTGTAATGTACCAGATATTCTGTCCAAATTTTGTCTTGATTCACATCTGCAGCATCTTCTTTGGCGCAAGAATTTAGCACGAGTGTTGTTAATGCTCCAAATAAAAAAAGAGAGAAAAATTTAAGTTTGTTTTGAACAAACACATTTTTAAGGGACTTTTTCATAAGATTATGTTTTAAGTTACTTCCTACTCGTATGGCTTTTCGGTATCGCCCTGTTTTTTTGAAGTGGTTACTATACTCCACTTAATTTATACTCGATTATAGTGATAAAAATATTAAAAACCAATTGATTATATAAAACTTCAAACGATTATTTATTAACAATTATTGTGAAGATGATTATTTTTTTTGGAATAGACTGTTTAATCGGACGATGATTTTTTCATAACCTCAAAGGGCGCAAAGGATGAAATACGCTTTTTTTTGGTTAAAACGTGGGTAATTATGCCGTTAAACATAGCACGATTTGCATATAATTCTATGTGTTTTGTGGTTGTTTTCGGTTATTCCACGACCTTTTTCTCATCTATTTTAGGTAGATAAATACGTGATTCTTTTACAATCGCCGCAGGGAAATCTTCTATCATTTCAGCGCGAAGTTTTTCAGCATCTAAATGTGAGCGATAATCACCTACAAGCAAGTAGTAATTGGGCGCATGGTATTCTACATAAATCGAAATTTCATTGTCTTTCGCTAGAAGTTGACTCCGTGCTTTGTCAACCTGATCTCGATTTTGATCAAAAAATAGCTGAACACGATATCCTTTCATGGTAGGACGAACATACGGAGAAATATTTGCCGCTTTAAACTCAATGATTTTGTCAACCATCGGACTTTTAATTACATGAACTTCTCCAGGTTGAATGTTATTTGTATCGATTTCATTAACATAGCGAATGGTATCAGTTGATTGTTCTTCTTCCTCATCTGCTTTCAGATCTACATTTTTACTCTTCCACCACTTATTTTGTGACCAAGACACAGAACTTACCCCAACTAATAATATGACAAAAAGGATTTTCATGTTTTTTATTTTTACAAAAATAAAGAAATCTATATTAAATTTAGCTTTTCCAGGTAAGATTGCAAAAACCTTTCCAAAATTAAATGTACGTTGTTAATCCATCCAACGACTCCACCACATTTGAAACATCAACAGATACCATATTTTTAATCCATATTCTTTCTTGCCATTAAAAAACTTTGTTTTCAGTCTTTCCACTTCATTTGCATAGAAAATTCCTTGTTTTTCAATTCTTGACTTTGAAAGAAAGTCTTCAACATGATTTCTTAAATCTTCCATCATCCATTTTTCATAAGGAATGGCAAATCCCATTTTTGGACGATCCATTAATTCTTTTGGAACATATTGGTAAACAATTTCTCTCAGAATGCGTTTTTTGACACGATTCATATATTTGAAATCATCAGGTAGTTGGGCAGCCCATTCAATCACGTTATGGTCTAAAAAAGGTTCTCTCCCTTCTAAACTAAATTGCATCGTTGCCCTGTCAACTTTTGTCATAATATCATCAGGAAGATAGGTTTGATAATCAATTCCAAGCATGTAACAAAGTGGTGAATAGTAAGGTTCTTTTAATTCTTTGCTGTGATAAGCCAAAGTGGGAAGTTGTTTTCTGTTTTTTATAAGATTAGAAATCTGTTTTTCATCAAATTGCGTCGAAAGACTCCACATCATCTGTTCTGGCGAAGGATTTTTCAATAAATTTTTTAACTTTTCGTATCGATTGGCAAAATTATATTGATTTTTAAAATAGGGAAATTTATCCGCATCCATCAAGTTCATCGTTCCAGACAGCACTTTTCGTAGAGGCTTTGGAATTTGGTTCAATTTTTTTCCATACATCATTAGATAGTCGTAGCGATTATAACCAGCAAAAATTTCATCACCTCCATCGGCACTTAGTGCAACGGCTACATGTTCACGTGCAACCTTAGCAACGAGCCCTGTTGGAATGGCACTACTGTCTCCAAATGGTTCGTCATAATAGTAAGGTAAGTCTTCAATTAAATTAATCGCTTCTCGATGGGAACATTCAAATTCTGTATGGTCTGTACCCAAACGCTTAGCAATATCTTTTGCGTACGGTGCTTCATTTAATCCTATCTCAGGAACAGCTATTGTAAATGTTTTTAATTGTTGTGATTGACTTTTTTGTAATAATGAAACGACCGCTGCACTATCAAAACCGCCACTTAAAAAAACACCAACTGGAACATCGGCAACCATTCTTAATTGAAAAGAATCAAGAAGGATTTCTTCTGTTTTCGTTTTCGCTTCTGCAAAAGAAATATCTAATTTTGGCTGATTGTAAGCATCGTAAACATTCCAATATTGGGTTTGGTCAAATGAAAAATCATTGCCATTTAGATGACTGATATTAAAAGATAAAAAGTGTCCAGGCTTGAGTTTAAATGTATTTTTGAAAATCGTATGGGGTGCAGGAATATTTCCGAACTGCATGAACATTTCTACAGATTCTAATTGAATATCTTTTTTAAACCTTGGATGTTTATGGAAAGCTTTTAATTCGCTTGAAAAAAGAAAAAGTCCATCTTTTAAATAGTAATAAAATGGTTTTACACCAACACGGTCTCTTACGCAAAAAACTTGACCATCTTCTGTGTTGAGTATAAAAAAAGCAAACATTCCTCTAAACCTTTCTATACATTTTTCTCCCCATTGCTCATACGCGTGCAGAATAACTTCAGTATCAGAAGTTGTTTTGAATTGATGTCCCAATTCGATCAATTCATCTTTTATGTTTTGATAATTATAGATTTCACCATTGTACGAAATCCAAAATGTTTTGTAAGACATTGGTTGTGTGGCCTCTACGGATAAATCGATAATCGATAATCGTCTGTGTCCAAGGCCAATTTGCATTTGTTTGTCAGAAAAAAACACTTGACTTCCAGCGTCTGGCCCACGGTGAATCAGCGTATTGGTCATCTCTTTCAGAGAGGCCTCATCAGTGTTATTTTTTGTATCAATAAATCCAGTTATTCCACACATGTTATAACGAATTTGTCACTTCATTTATCGCGGCTTGTAGTCCTTTTGGATTCTTACCACCCGCAGTTGCGAAAAAGGGTTGACCACCGCCGCCACCTTGGATATGTTTAGCTGCGGCACGAACCATGTTTCCTGCATGAAGTCCTTTCGATTTCACTAAATCATCAGAAATAATAATACTTAATGTACATTTATCTCCTTCATCTCCACCAACAACCGCAAAAAGTTGGTCAACTTCACCTTTTAGTTGGAAAAGAATATCTTTAACTAAACCACCGTCAAGCGGAACAACCGCTTCTAAAACTTGAATTCCGTTTTTTTCTTTGATTTGAGATTTTAAATCGGCTTTTATTTGTTTTGCATTCTCCCTAACCGTCTTTTCAATCTGCTTTTTCATCGATTGGTTGCTATTGATTAACTCTTCGACGGATTGAACAATGTTTTTTGAATTTTTGAACAATGCGTTTATTTCTTCTAAACTGTTTAATTTGTCGTAAATATACTTTTCTGCTGTCGTATTTGTAATTGCTTCAATTCTTCTAACACCTGATGCGACAGAACCTTCAGAAATGATTTTAAAGAATCCGATATTTCCTGTGCTTTGAACGTGTGTTCCACCGCACAATTCTTTTGAATCTCCAAATTGAATAACACGAACAACATCGCCATATTTTTCTCCAAATAACATCATTGCTCCCATATCTTTTGCTTCTTCAATAGGGATTTTGCGCATTTCATTCAACGGGATATTTTTACGGATTAATTCATTTACCCTTCTTTCAACTGTTAAAACCTCCTCATCTGTCATTTTAGAAAAGTGAGAGAAGTCAAAACGTAAATAGTCGGGATGCACCAACGAACCCCTTTGTGCAACGTGTTCTCCTAGCGTTTCACGCAAAGCAAAATGCAGAAGATGTGTTGCGCTGTGGTTGGATTCCGACAACGCCCTTCTTTCTTGATGAACCACTGCCTTAAATTGAGCATTTAAATTTGTTGGAAGTTCTTTTACCAAATGGACAATTAAGTTATTTTCTTTTTTTGTATCAAAAATTGATGTTTTTACGCCATTCGACTCAATGTATCCAGTATCTCCAACTTGTCCTCCACCTTCAGGATAAAAAGGAGTAAGGTTAAACACAAGCTGATAGAAAGATTTCTGTTTTTGCTCTACTTTGCGGTAGCGCGTGATGCTTATATTTGTTTCCAAATAATCGTATCCAATAAATTCTTCTTTATCGTCTTCAGAAATCACAATCCAATCGTCTGTTTTTACAGAAGTTGCAGAACGTGAACGGTCTTTTTGTTCTTGAAGAGCCTCTTCAAACCCTTTTTCATCAACCGTAAAGTTGTTTTCGCGAGCCATTAACTCTGTTAAATCATACGGGAAACCAAATGTGTCGTATAATTCAAAAGCTTGTTTTCCAGGAATTTGATTCTCACCTTTTGCTTTTAATTGTTTAAAAATCGTTTCAATCTTATTGATTCCATTGTCCAATGTTTTATGGAAGCTAATTTCTTCTTCTTCAATGACTTTGAAGATAAGACTTTTGCTTTTCTCTAATTCAGGGAAAGCATCTCCCATCACTTTCACCAAAACTTTGCTTAATGGAGCTAAGAATGGTTCGTTCATTTTCAATGTTTCAAAGCCATATCTAACAGCACGACGTAAAATTCTACGGATAACATAACCTGCTCCAGAATTTGAAGGCAGTTGTCCGTCAGCAATTGAAAAAGAAATCGCCCGAACATGATCCGCAATCACCCTTAATGCAATGTCTGTTTTTTCGTCTTTTCCATATTCAAATCCAGATTGTTTTTCAACATATTGAATTAGCTCTTGGAATAAATCTATATCATAATTGGAAGTTTTTCCTTGCAAAACCATTGCTAAGCGTTCAAGTCCCATTCCTGTATCAACGTGTGTTGCGGGCAGTTTTTCTAAAGAACCATCGGCTTTTCGGTTAAATTGCATAAAAACAAGGTTCCATATTTCAATAACTTGAGGATGGTCTTTGTTTACTAAATCTTTTCCGTTAATTTTTTGTTTTTCTGCTTGAGAACGGATATCAACATGAATTTCAGAACACGGTCCACACGGTCCCATATCTCCCATTTCCCAGAAATTATCGGCCTTATCTGCTTCGATAATTCTGTCTTCATCAATCCATTTTTTCCAAAAATTGTATGATGCTGTATCACGCGGAACACCATCTTCTTCATCACCTTTAAAAATAGTAACGTATAGGTTGTTCTTATCAATTTTATAAACATCAGTCAGCAATTCCCATGCCCATTCTATTGCCTCCTCTTTAAAATAATCTCCAAACGACCAGTTCCCGAGCATCTCAAACATTGTATGGTGATAAGTGTCAACACCAACTTCTTCTAAGTCGTTGTGTTTTCCAGAAACACGTAAACATTTTTGTGTATCAGCGACACGACTGTTTTTTGGGGTTGCATTACCAAGGAAATATTCTTTAAATTGATTCATCCCAGCGTTTGTAAACATTAGGGTAGGGTCGTCTTTAATAACCATCGGTGCAGATGGAACAATCGAGTGTGCTTTTTCTTCAAAAAAAGAAAGGAATTGTTTTCTAATCTCTGATGTTTTCATCGATATTAACTATTAATTCAAGTAATAAAAACTGTTAATCATCGTTAACAGTTTTGCAAATTTAGATTAATTACCTAATTTTGCATTGCTTTTATTAAGATAATTGTTTAGTTAGTTTACAGTTAAATTATAAAACCAATGAGAAAAACTAAATATAAGTATAATCCAGAAACCCTTTCTTATGAAAGGGTTAAGCGTTCTATTGGAGAGCGTATTTTTAGAGGTTTTATTTTTATTGCCCCAACGATTGTACTCAGTATAGTAATTGGCTTTTTCATTTCATACAGATTTGAATCTACCTCAGAAAAGAAAGCCAAAAAAGAATTAGCGGAATTAAAAGCTCAATTTCTCATTGTTCAAGACCGTTTAGAGCTCATTAACGAAGTGACAGAAGTAATTAAATCTCGAGATGAAGATATGTATCGTACAGCTTTGGGTGCAAGTTCTTTTCCTCAAGAGTTGCGCTTGATGGGAACGGGAGGAAGTGATCCATACGCAGATTTAAGAAAAATGTCGAATAGCAATTTGTTGGTCGAAACTTTCTCAAAATTGGATGAAGTAGAACGAAAGCTACACGCTCAAAGTATTTCATTTAAAGAATTAACCAGATTAGCATTAGAAAATAAAGATAGACTTGCATCGTTACCAGCCATTCAACCTGTACGGAATGATGATTTAAAACATGCTGCTGGTGGATACGGATGGAGAGTTGACCCTGTTTATGGAACTAAAAAAATGCACTGGGGTCTGGATTTCTCAGCAGATACTGGGACTGAAGTTTTTGCCACTGGAGATGGCGTGGTTGAATCCGTTCAACACAATAGTTGGGGTTACGGTAGAGAAATTGTTATCAATCATGGTTTTGGATATAAAACACGCTATGCTCATTTAAGCGAGTTTAAGGTAAAAGTAGGGCAAGAGGTGCAAAGGGGAGAAGTTATTGGCTTGGTAGGAAGTTCCGGAAAATCTACTGGTCCTCACTTGCATTATGAAGTTGAACACAATGGACAAAAAGTAAATCCAATTAATTATTTTCATTCAGATTTAACACCTGAACAATACGAGGAAATTGTTAAAATTTCAACGAACACTTTAAAAGTGATGGATTAAATTCATTTAACTCAATAATCTTCAATAATTATGGAAAACATCGAAGGTATCAAATCAATTGTTAGACAAAAATACACGAGAATTGCTGAACAAGGAAAAGAGGAAAATCAAACTTCATGTTGCGGTGCTGGTGGTTGTTCTACAGAAGTTTATAACATTATGACGGATGATTATGGAAACGTTGAGGGTTATCAAAATGAAACCGATTTAGGATTGGGCTGTGGTTTACCAACAGAATTTGCTAAGATTCAAGCAGGCGATATTGTAATTGACTTAGGAAGTGGAGCTGGAAATGACGCTTTTGTTGCACGTCAACAAGTTGGCATGGATGGCCGTGTAATTGGTGTTGATTTTACCCCAGCGATGATTCAAAAAGCATCAATAAACGCACATAAACTTGGATTCACAAATGTTGAATTTCGTGAAGGAGACATAGAAAACATGCCTGTTATGGGTAATTTTGCAGATGTTGTTATCAGCAATTGCGTTTTAAATTTAGTGCCGAATAAAGACAATGTTTTTAAAGAGATTTTCAGGGTTTTAAAATCGGGAGGACACTTTGCTATTTCTGATGTTGTTTTGGTCGGAGAATTGCCTGATGCATTAAAAAATGATGCAGAAATGTATGCAGGTTGTGTGTCTGGAGCAATTCAAAAAACCGATTATCTTGATTTAATCCGTAAGAATGGATTTGAAAATATTTTAATCCAAAAAGAAAAGAAAATTATAATTCCAGATGATATCCTTTCTAAATATATGTCGTCTGAAGAAATTCAACAATTCAAATCAGGGAGCACAGGTACAGGTATTTATAGTATTACTGTTTACGCTGAAAAACCACACGCTTGTAGTTGTGGAAGTGGATGTTGCTAGTCTAAAATCACGACATTATATCTGAAAAATCCTTGGTTGAGGGGAAAGATTCTAATATTTTCTTAACCAAAACCGTAATCGGAACAGAAAGGATAAATCCTGGAATTCCCCAAATTAATCCGCATATAGAAAGTGTTACGATAATTGTAATGGTGTTGATTGAAAAAGATTTCCCCATCATGATTGGTTCTAAAACATTTCCTGTTATCGCTTCTATTGCAAGTAAAATAAGGAAAAACGCCAAAAATGTTCCTGAATAACTTAATTCGATAAGCGCAAAAACGGATAATCCAAAAACCAGAACAAATGGACCAATGATTTGAATAAAGTTTAGCATAAATGCAGCTACGCCCCAGAAAACAGGAAATTTTATGCCAAAGGAATAACATAAGACACTCACGCTAACACCTGTGATTAAGCTAATAAAAATCTTCATAGAAATAAATGAAAAAATATCTTTTTCAATTTGTCTATAAACCGTGAAAGATGTTTCTTCTTGTTTAAAAACAAAGGTTTTAAGAACATTTTGGATGTTCACGGAGCCCGTTAAAAACAAAAACATAAAGAAAACCGACATCAAAAGTATGGTTAAAAAATCGCTTGCCATATTGATACCGCTACTCACATTAGAAAAAACATTGGCAACAACTTTTTCATTATTTAACAAGGCAGACAAATTGCTTTCTCCTTCTTCAGGGTTTATTCTCATAAGATTGATGATTGGTTCTGCCAATTGATTGAGTCTAACATCCATTCGTGCGATATAATCATCATCGATTGTTGTTAATTCTGAACTGGCTAACTCAACGATTTTGTATGAGCCAAGAAAAATGAATGAAACAATGATGACGACAGAGGTTAAACCTAGAAATGTAGGTAGCCTTTTGCTTTCAAACCACCGCATTAACGGCATAAAAAGTAATGCAAAAAACAATCCAAACATGAGTGGAACTACAATTACTGAAAGTATGTGTAGCGTATAAAATACGATGGGAATTGCTATAATAATCAATATTTTTTTTATAGATGCTAATTCTTTTCCCATACGTTGATAATCTGTTTTTCAAATGTAGTCTTTTTTTATCGTTAAACATTAAAAATTTGTACATTCGTGCAAGCTAAATACGATTATTTAATGGAAGATGCGCTAAAACATAAGCTAAGACAAGTAATTCGGGATATTCCAGATTTTCCTGAACCTGGGATTATTTTTAAGGATATTACCCCAATTTTATTGGATGCTGAATTTTCAAGTGAAATTGTTAATTACTTGGCAGAGTTTTATGAGGATAAAGGGATTGAAGCAATTGCAGGTGTTGAAAGTCGTGGGTTTTTATTTGGATTTCCATTGGCCATGCGATTGGGTGTTCCATTTGTTTTGATTCGTAAAAAAGGAAAATTACCATATAAAAAGGTATCGTATGACTATTCGCTGGAATATGGGACAGCAACAATAGAAATGCACATTGATGCCATAAAGCCAGGGCAAAAAATATTGATTCACGACGATTTATTAGCAACGGGAGGCTCAGCAAATGCGGCGGCTATCTTAATCAATAAATGTGGGGGAGAAGTTGTTGGTTTTAACTTTTTGGTTGAACTGGATTTTCTAAAAGGTAGAGAAAAATTACAAGTTTTATCAAAAAATATTGAGAGTTTGGTTCTTTACTAATCCATGATGTATTAAATAATTTTCAAATCGATTTGCTTTTTGGCTAGATTTACGCCCATAACTTTTACCAAAACTCGGTCGCCAAAGTTAAATTTATACCTTGTTTGTCTTCCAACAATTTGAAATTTATCTCGGTCGAAATAATACGAATCACCTGGTAAATCAGACAAAGAAATCATTCCTTCACAAGCATTTCCATCCATCTTAACAAACACGCCAAAGTCTGCTAATCCAGAAATAGTTCCTGTAAATTGTTGACCCACACGTTCTTTCATGTATTTTGCTTGGAAAAATTTGTTTGATTCTCTTTCAGCTTCGGCAGCGGCTTTTTCTTGTGCCGATAAATGCTTACAGATTTCGTTCAGCGTATTTCCGTAGCTTTTGTTCTTTCCTTGTAATTTATCCAATAAAATCCGATGCACCATTAAGTCGGAATAACGACGAATTGGAGAAGTGAAATGTGTGTAAAAATCAAATGCCAATCCGTAGTGACCGATATTTCCGGTTCGATAATCAGCTTTCGACATGGAACGAATTGCCATAGATTGAATCAATTCATATTCTGGACGATTTTTAATTTGGTCTAAAAAAGCATTTATCTTTTTCGCAACGCTATCAATATTTTGAAATTTTAAATCGTAACCAAATTTATCGATAAAAACAGAAAAAGTATTGAGTTTTTCCACTTCTGGTTTGTCGTGACAGCGATAAATAAACTCTTTAGAAGAACCTTTTTCTCCTGGAACTTTCCCGACAAATAAAGCAACTCTTTTGTTGGCGAGAAGCATAAATTCTTCAATCAAACGATTGGCATCATTCTGGATTTTTTCAGCAACATCAATGGGTTCGCCTTCTTCATTGAGAACAAAACTCACTTCACGAGATTCAATTGCCAACGCTCCTTTTTGGATTCTTTTTCGTCGAATGGTTTTGGCAATTTTATCCAATCCCAAAATAGCTTCTTGGTGTTTGTCTTCTTTTCCTTCAATGATTTCCAAGGCTTCTTCGTATGTCATTCTTCTATCCGATCGAATAACTGTTTTCCCAAACCATTCTTTTGATACATTTCCTTCTTGGTCGAGCTCAAAAATGGCTGAAAAAGCAAATTTATCCTCATTTGGTCGCAATGAACAAGCAAAATTCGACAATTCTTCGGGCAACATCGGAATCACTCTGTCTTCTAAATAAACTGAATTTCCACGTTTCAACGCTTCTTGGTCTGTCGCAGAACCTTCAATTACATAATGACTTACATCTGCGATATGAACGCAAATTTCTGTATTTCCATTTTCCAAAATTTCGTATGAAAGTGCATCGTCAAAATCTTTTGCATTAAATGGATCGATGGTAATTGTGAGTTTTTTTCGACAATCGAGGCGTTTTTCCACCTCGTTTTGGTCTAAATCTATGGTTACATTTTTGGCTTCCTCAACCACTTCTTTTGGAAACTTGATTTCAAAATCGTTTTTCACCAAGATTGAAGTCATTTCAACATTGTTGCTGTTTGCTTCTCCCAATACTTCAACGATTTCTCCGTACGGATTATCAACATCTTTTGGCCACGAAGTAATTCTCCCAACAGCCTTTTCTCCTGTTTTTCCGCCTTTTAACTTGCCCAAAGGAATAAATAAATCAATTTGAATTTTCGGGCTGTCAATCATCAGGAACGCAAACTTTTTGTGAACATCCAAAGTGCCTACAAATTGTGTAGTTTTACGTTCAATAACCTTTGTAATTGCTCCTTCAATTTTACGTTTTGAGCGGCGAATAATGGAAACTTCCACCGTATCTCCATCTAACGCATTTCCCATGTTGTATCCTTGCACATAAATGTCTGTTTCCAGCTCTGGAACAACGATGTACGCCGTTCCACGTGATGTTGAATCAACGACGCCAACAAAGGTATTCTGAAATTGTTGATTTAAAGTAAAAGTTCCACGTTGAAATTCGTTCAAAAAACCTTCATTTTTAAGGTCAATCAAGACAGTTAAAACAGTTTTTCTGAGGTTTTTATCTTTTATTTTCAATGCATCACAAACCTCTTTTGTGGAATAATTTTGGTCGGGTTGCGCATCGAAAAATTTCCGAACAGATTGTTGAATGTCTTTCTTTTTCCTTTTTTTGTTGGGCATTTGATTTATTTGTTTCAAATGTAGGAGAAATTATTGAGAACAAAGAAGTAAAGTTGATAATAGTCAAAAATCATGGTCACTTTTGACTTTTTCTTAACCTTTTTTAAGCAGAAATTTTAGTTCCTTATTGAGATTCATTAGGATTATCGCAGCTAAAATCAAAACAATCCCAAACCATTGAATGGGTGCGATTTTTTCTCCAAGCAAGATTAAAGCCATCATAACAGAAACAGGCAATTCGATTGATGAAACGATGCTTCCCAATCCCAATCCGGCATGCGGAAATCCTTTATTTAAGAAAATTGGAGGCAAAACAGTGCCAAAAACAGCCAAAAATAATCCAAAACCGACAAATATATTCCAATTAAACGCACGAATACCTGATGTATCTTCGCTAAATGTTAGATAAATTGATTTAAAAGAATCAAAATAATAAGGTCCGATTTGGGAGAAAATAAGAAATAAAAATATGACAATTGCACCGCCAATCAGCATGATAAAACTTTTTTGGGTTGGAGGCAAATAATTGGCGATTTTATTGGCAGTAAACATGGTCGCGGTATAGGAAGACGCTGCCATCATTCCCCAAAATAATCCACGAATATCAAGTTGAACATCAGATTGAAGCACATTTGTAGCGAAAAACGTTCCCAACAGAACGATTATTGTAGCGATTATTTTCTTTAATTCAGGTGGTTTTTTATCGATGAATGCTTCTACGACAACGCTCAACCAAACAGATTGCATCAACAATATAATTGCGATAGAAACGTCGATATATTGAACACTTAAATAGTAAAACAAACTTGTACAACCATAAGAAGTTCCAGCAATTACGAGTTTTTTAGTGTCGCCTTTTTTCACTGAAACTGGATTATTACCGAACAATTTTCGAATTTGGTTGATTAAAAAAAGGATAATCAACCCGATTGAGAATTGAGCTGTCGTAACTTCTGCGGTTGTATATCCCTCGTTATAGGCTATTTTCACAAAAGTTGCCAGCATTCCATACATTGCAGCACCAAAACCTACAAAAAAAACGCCTTTTATTATATTTCTCTGTTCTTCCATGTTTAACGGTGGCAAAAATAGGACATATAAGTTAATTAAAGATTACGTTTGGGATTTAATTGTTGAGTGAGGAATTGATGTGCTTTGTGGTTCATTTAACATCAAAGCTTGTTGAATTTGAGCTTAAAATGGTGTTTTTATAAACTTGAACTCAATATTTTTGATGCACAAAATTTCAAAGCGTTATTTTACAAACTCAAAAGCGGGAATTACCCGAACGGAAAATCCGTCTTTTTCAAAGTGGTCTTTTTGGTCTAACGTAACGATAAAACCCTCTTTTTGGTCGAAAAATTGCATTGCTTCCAAAAGTCCGCTATATTCTCTGTCAAAATTTTCGTCGTTCAGATTATAGCAAACCTGTACGATTTTCTGTACTTGTCCTCTGTCAAAAACCACGAAATCACATTCTTTTTTTTCTTTGAAAAAATAAATATCCCGATACATTCTTCGAAAGTGCAAAAAAACCAGATTCTCGAGTTTTCGACCCATATCTTCAGTAAACGAAAGCGATACAGCATCTATAAAACCAGTGTCCATTGCATATATTTTTTTAGGATTACGGGCTTGGGCTTTCAGTGAATAACTGAATTGCGGTAAAAATTCGAGTAGGTAAGTATCTGTAAAATACGCAAAATATTCCAATATAGTTGTTGTGGACTTTATCCCGAACATACCCATAAGTTTATTGGCAGAAACAGGACTTCCGACATTTGAAATCAGATAAACGAGCAATTGTTTTAGCGAATCAACATTACGTGTGGCATATCGGACAGCAATATCCCGAACAACAATATCGTCAATAAGATTTGTTATAATTTGCGGTTGATTATTTTTTACGTATTCAGGCATTCCTCCTGTTTGAAGATAGCCTGAAAGTGCTTTTTCATCTGAATTGATTTTTTTATACGAAAGATATTCTGAAAACGAAAACGGAAATAATTCCATAGAAAGATGACGCCCCGTAAGATGTGTTCCCATTTCTTTACTCAAGAGAGAAGCGTTTGAACCCGTAACAAAAACCGTATATCCTTCATTAAGAAGCTGATGAATAAATATTTCCCATTTTTCGACTAATTGTATTTCGTCAAAAAACAAAACTTTTAGTTTTCGTTGTTCTATTTCTTTTTTTAAGCGAACAAAATCAGAGGTTTCAAATCCTGTAAGCCTGATGTCTTCAAAATTCAAATATAAAGCGTCTTCATAGTTTTTTTTGAGTACTTGCAACAACAAAGTGCTTTTTCCACATCGCCTTATTCCTGTGATAATAGTTGCAAAATTCTCTATCGCAGGAACTTGTGTCAATGCTTCACGCAATAATTTTCCATCTTTTTGTAAAAACAGTTCTCTTTGTGCGTCTATTACACTACTTATTTGTGCTTGTTGTAACATCTTTTTTCAGTTTTACAATACAAATATAATAATTATCCATTAATAATGAATAAAGATATTCATTATTAAAATATAACATTATTCATTACTAATGAATGACATTGTTCATTATAAATGAATAACTTTGTTTTTCTTTAAATAAAAGTACCTTTTACTTCATTTAAAAATAAAAACACTGCTAAAATTCATTGAATTTGAATCTCCAAAAGAAATATTTTATAACTTTATAGATAGAAATTATGGTAGTGTCGCATTTGAGACTTGAATCTGCCGAATAATAACTGATATACAAAGTTAACATCAAAAATTTGAAATTGTTTAGATTTGATGTTTTATTTGATTGAAATGCACGTCTAAACAATTTTATATTTGATTATTAAAAAAGTAAAAAGGTTGCATTTATGAAAAACGCAACCTCTTGATTTAATTATTCTTGCTACCTTCTTAAATAAACAAATCCTTTCTTAACTGTGTCATAACCTTCTTGTCCTTTAATTCCTCCAAGTCGTAATACATAGTAATATGTTCCTTCAGGCAATTCATTTCCGCCTATATTGAGTTTGCTTTGAGAAGTTCCGTCCCAATCATTTTGGTAATTGTCACTATAAAAAACTTCTGCTCCCCAACGGTTATAAATCGACATTTCCGAACCTGGATAACCTTCCAAATCTTTGATTTCAAAGAAATCATTCACACCATCGCCATTCGGAGAAAATGCTTCCGGAGGATAAACTTCGCATGCTTTAACCTCCAAGTCTGTAACAGCAATTTCCTCACAACCGTCACTGTTGATAGCAACAACCGTATATTCTCCTGCATTGTCAGAGCTTGCTTTAGAAATTATCAAGGAAGAACCTGTTTCAACATAATCACCCGCTAAATACCATTCGTACGTTAAAGCATTATCAGGATTGTTTACTACTAACACAATTTCCGACCCTCCACAAATAGAATAATTTGAAACAATCGAAACTGTTGGCGTTGGTAGCATTCCACCGATTGTAAAGTTCGCTGGAGATGATTCGCAAGAACTTGCAAAAGCAGAAAATGTTGCAGTTACATCGTAAGCAGTTCCAAAAGTTGCTCCTGTTACGTTTCCTGATGCGTCAACACTTGGCCCTGTTGGCGTGAATGTATATGTATAACTTCCATCATAGTTTGAAACAATCGCACTTCCGTCTGTTGTACACGTTGGTGGCGTTACAGCCACAATCGGTTCATCTGGTGTGATGATTTGTGGTTCAACTTGGAATGTTGCATCTGCTGAAACACAATTATTTTCTTCTGCTTCAACTGTATAACTTGTTCCCGCAGTTACATTAGAAATTACGCCCGTTGCACCATCAACCGTTGGACCTGATGGGGTAAAGTTGTATGTTATTCCTGCTCCAACGTTAGTAATTGTTGCAATGCCATCACTTGTACAAGTTGGGTCAATTACTGTAATTATTGGCACATCTGGTGCATTTGGATCGGTAAGTGTCGCACTTACAGGAAGCGATTCACATCCATGTTGATTTTCAATTGTGATGTTAGAATATGTTCCTGCCACAGCTGTTACGCTTGTCGTTCCTCCAGTTACGGTAACAGACCAACTATCTGTTGTGTTATAATTAATTGTATAGCTTCCATCAGCAATGTCTGTAATTGTAAAGTCTAAACTTCCATTCCCTCCGCAGTCTGTCGGGTCGTTTTCTACAACTGAAACAGTAGGCGTTGGTAGTATTTCATCGATTGTAAAGTTCGCTGGAGATGATTCGCAAGAACTTGCAAAAGCAGAAAATGTTGCAGTTACATCGTAAGCGGTTCCAAAAGTTGCTCCTGTTACGTTTCCTGACGCGTCAACACTTGGTCCTGCTGGCGTGAATGTATATGTATAACTTCCATCATAGTTTGAAATAATCCCGCTTCCGTCTGTTGTACACGTTGGTGGCGTTACAGCCACAATCGGTTCATCTGGCGTTATGATTTGTGGTTCAACTTGGAATGTTGCTCCCGAGGAGAAACAACTGTTTTCCTCAGCTATAACTGTATAACTTGTTCCCGCAGCTACATTAGAAATTACGCCCGTTGCACCATCAACCGTTGGACCTGATGGGGTAAAGTTGTATGTTATTCCTGCTCCAACGTTAGTAATTGTTGCAATGCCATCACTTGTACAAGTTGGGTCAATTACT
>JBBAEU010000028.1:0-27991 GCA_041655765.1 Brumimicrobium sp. | reverse complement strand
CTTCTCCGTTTTGACTTTTTTCTTCGAGTTGAGCAATTTCATTTTGGTAATTTTCATCAATTTCAGTCATCAATTCTTCAGTTGACAAATTAAACGACTCAACTTGATTTTGACTCTGATTTGTTTGTGCAATACTTTCCGCTTCAATTTCATTTATCAATGTATTGATTTCACGGCTAAGTTGATTTTCAATGTTCTCCAACGCGGTTATCTTTTTGCTAAGAGATTCAACTTCAGAAGGATTACTTGATTCATTTCTTTTGTTGGTAGTTTCAGATTTTACATTTTTTACTTTCGTCAACATGTTTTGTTTGTGTTGAAGAACGGTATTTTTTGAAACTTCTCCGTTTTGACTTTTTTCTTCGAGTTGAGCAATTTCATTTTGGTAATTTTCATCAATTTCAGTCATCAATTCTTCAGTTGACAAATTAAACGACTCAACTTGATTTTGACTCTGATTTGTTTGCGCAATATTTTCCGCTTCAATTTCATTTGAGTCATTCGTCGGAGCATCGTTTGTATTTGATGATTCAGTATTTCCTTTTTGGTCGTCAATGTATGTGATTAAGTCATCAGAAGAAACATCATATTGATTAGCAAGCGATTTATTTTCCTCGCTTAATTTTTCAAGTGTCTTGAGGTTAGCAAGTGTTTCTTGATAATTAAAGAGATTAAGCATGGTACTGTCACTCTCATGTTTTACTACTTTTTCAAATAGTGTTTCACTTTCTAGGTTTGTATTAATTATATTGAGTTGATTATTAATATAATTCAATTCCCTATTAAAATCTTCGCGCTGGTTTTTGCCACGTTGAATTTCGATATCAAGTTCCCTAACACGTCTATTACTTGCCGAAGCATATTCATCTTCCATTTGCTTTAGTTGCGTGTTAATGGAATTAATTTTTCTTTCGATTTCACTCTTTTGTGTAACAAGTTCCTTTCTTTTTTGAGCATCCAAACTCCATCGTTTCATAATGTCAAAACCAGGGTTTTGAGAGATATTTTCCTTTAAAGCTGTGGATATATTATCCTTATTGTTTTTAATAACAGATAGATACGAAGATTCTTCACCTGATTCAACCTTTTGTAAATTTTCCTTGAACTCTTCAAGCTGTTCCTTCAATTTTAAGTAGTTTGTTTCGTCGTTATCTAAGACTTTATAAATTGAATCTATTATGACAATTCTTTTTTTGATATCATTTGCTTCCTCAATTTTTATCTGAGTAGCAAAAACATTTTGCTTGGCAAGGTCAAAATTATTTTCAGTTTTTGTTTCATTAATAAGAAGTGAAATACTTGATATTCCTTCTTTTAATTTATCTGTATCGGCTGCCATCATTGAATTGGCATTGATGATAGTTTTAGAGATATTCTTTAATCTTTGATTAATATCATGTTCTTTTGTGGCAATTAAATCCAGAATTTCTCTTTTAGAATAATTCTCCAGTCCCAATTCAGCTAGCATTTGGCTAAATCCTTGATCATCCTCAATTCTATCATCAAACTGGTCAGCATTTACGTCCATTTTTGATTGTAGTTCTAATACTTCGGCAATTAACGATTCATCCACCGTTTGGTTTAAATGATTTTCGATAATGAAAGTTTTTTCACCATTTTTTTCTTCTTCCGTAATACTTTGACCAAATACTTGCCTTCCACTTGCCGTTGGAATGTAAACAACTTCTTCATATATTTCTTTTTTATCTTTCCCTTTCGCTATTTTAAAAGTATAATCTCCACCTCTTGGTAGATTAATGAGGTATTCTCCATTTTTATCAACTTGATATTCTCCAACTTCCACTCCGTGGGAAGTAAAAACAGATATGAAAGTATTGTTTGAAGGCTGTTCAAGTTCAGCAATGTATTCTCCTTTCAGTGTTATCATTCTTGAAGGAAGTCGATTTACCCGTACGTTATAAACTTCAATTTCGTGACCTTGACTGGCACGTTGTGAGGCAAAATATGCAAATTGATTTAGTGTATCGGCAATATAGAACAAATCATTATCAGGTGAAGATATAGGCAAATCTAAATTTTCAGGTTCATCAAAAGAGTCTGTTTCGAGATCGTATTTACTCCTAAAAATATCGAATCCTCCCATGCTGTTATGTCCTTTGGAAGAGAAGTACAAATATTGTCCAAAAGGATCCATGTATGGAAAATCTTCATCGTACGCTGTGTTGACATTACCGTTGACAAGTTGTGGTTCGCCCCAATCTCCATTTGGAAGTTTCCTTCTTACGTAGATATCTTTTTGGTTATTTGATCCATAACTTGAGTAAAATACTTTATTTGAATTATATGGAAAATGAATCAGTGGTGTATGATTCATTCGTTTATCTTGTCTTGTTTGAAATGCTTCTGTTATGATTAATTGTCCGCCGATATTATTTAAATCGTATGCTCTAAAAAAGTTATTTATCGGGACTCTGATTTTATTAATCACGGCAATTTCAAAAACATTGTTAATGAGTAATTTCCCATTTTCACACATTTCGATTTGTCGGTTCACTTCTTCGGTTGAGATAGATTTTCGCCCAGGTTTTTTCAAGTATAATTGATAATTTTCAATGGCTTTATCAAACCGATAAGTTAGGTGGAACGCCTTGCCCAAATAAAAATATGCTTCATTTTCTAACTCGCCTTCTTTGCTTCGATTGATGGCGTAATTTAGGTATTTAAAAGCATCCTTTTTTTCTGATGAATTGAATAGGAGACAAGTTCCATATTTGTAATTGTAGTCGATGTTCTTCGCATCTAAGGATAACAATCTAGAGAACAAGGGTGTAGCCTCAATAAATTTTTGATTTTTAAAGAGTTGATTTGCCTCTTTTTCTACGTCATTTTTTGATCCTTGAGAGAGGATAGGAGTGTAGCAGAGAAGCAACATTACAGCTATATGTATTCTAAAAAAACTTCGCATCCAAAGCTTAATACATATTTTACGGATTATTCTTAAAAAGGTTCATTTTACTTTCATTCCCTTTCATTAACCTTTTGATATTGTTGTGGTGTAAAATTATTATAGCACTTGCAAGTACAATTGTAAAGATGTTTAAAAAGATGTTTGTGTTTTGAAATATAAAGATGACCGAGATAGGAAAAGATGCTGAAGCGAGTATTGCTCCCAAGGAAACATAATTTGTAGAAATAAAGACAATGAGGAAAACTACGATACAAATCAAAGCAGCTGGCGGATGGATTCCAACAATCACTCCAAGTGAAGTTGCAACGCCCTTTCCTCCGTCAAAATTTGCAAAAATCGGAAAGATATGACCCAAAACAGCAATGATTCCACAAACGATTTTAAGATGAATCAAGTGATCGTCAGACCAATCCAAAGGGAGAACTAAAAACGGCAATAAAACCGCCAACGAACCTTTTAATATATCTATTGTGAGTACTATAATTCCAGGCTTTTTACCAAGCACACGAAATGTGTTTGTTGCGCCTGCATTGTGGCTGCCGTGTTCTCTAACGTCAATATTGTACCATCTTTTCCCAACCCAAATTGCTGTGGGTATTGAGCCTAATAAATACGCTAAGATTCCAAATATGATAAAATCCATTACTTCTAATTAAATATCCTCATAAATTGCCCCATAAATGAAGATGACTTAACAACATCATAAGAGAATTTTCTCGATTTTTTATCTGTCGGCTTCATGTTTTCAATCTCTTCTTTGAACTCTGCATCACTGGTTAAGATTTCTAAAATTCCTTCTTTACGATAATCATAGTCAAAGAAATAAGTACTTTCACTAGGAACGTCGATATGCAATGAGAATCTATCTCCTAAACTTCCTCTGTAATTTGCAAAGAATTTAAGTGGTACTCTTTTCATCACAGGTTCCCTGAAGATATTCACGATATAAGCATCGTTTGCATTTGTTTTTAATCCTTTTATTGTTTCGCCTTTTGGTGTGTGAGAAATCAATTTAAGTCCTGTAATTACAATGCTGTTTTGCATTGAACGAGGTATGTTTCTCATCGAGTTTTTAAGTACATAATCTGACTTTATTCTATCGGCAGTTTTCTGATCTTCCCAAGCTGCCAATGCCATTTCTAAGGTTGTACTATTAAAATCAACAGGATTAAGTGTGTTGTTTTCGGCTAATTTCGTTCCTATTAGCTCAAAAGACTTCTGTGACACAGGAAGTTGTAAAGCCAACGTAATGTTCATGTCTGTAATGTCGGATTCTTGACTATAATTAACCACACCGTAAGCGTCTGTTTGCACATCGCCAAAGTCCATTCCGAGGCTTATTTTTCCATCGCCATTTAATGAGCATGATGTTGTGTGTAGAGAGATAAAATTTCCAGGTTCATTTCTATTTACTAGCTTTTCCTTACTCGAAATTTGGAACTCGCTTCTTTCTTTGTTGTATTGTAGCCAACCACTTGCAGTAATCACTGAAGGGTCTTTTGGAGAAGATACAGCACTTAAAAATGTTGGATAGAGCCGAACACTATCTACGTCGTCTGAGTTTACCCAACGTATTCCAACCGAAATCTTGTTACCATTTAAATCTGTCATTTCCTCTTTGATAGGGATTTGAATATTGCTTGGATCGATTGGAGCTTTAAATGACATCCAATTCTTCTCGAAGTTACCACAATCGTGGTTAATTTTTGTAGCACCATTAAAATCCAAGAATAGTTCGTCCGCTTTCAGCTCGATATTACCATAGAAATCAAAATATTCACTCAATTTAAAGTTTTCATCTTCTTTAATTGTTCCTTTTGCGGTTGTTTGTAAACGCTCGTCAAGTTCTATTTTCTCTAAATAGATATATTGCTTCTCAGAATCTTTCATTCCATATTCATAATCTCCAGAGCCAGAGTAGAAGTTTCTTGCTGTGATATTGACTGTTGCATTTTTAATTTTATGGTATTGTGTAATACTATTTGCGAGTATTTCAGCATTTTTAAGTTCTTCCATTTTAGCCTTTCTATGAATCACCAGCATTGAGCTGTCGGGGAAAATTCTAGCATCAGCAACGTCTAAATACTCAACTTCGTAAGCATAAATCTTACGTTCTTTTATGTTAAATCGGGCTTTTGGTGACTTAAATTGCAGGGAGTCCTGACGCGGATGGGTCGAAAAGAAGTTGGGTTTCACCATATTTAAGTCTCCTTCAATGCTAAGGTCTGCACTTGTTTTAGCATCACTTTTTGCAAGATCCAAGGCATCATCATCCATATACCAAGTAAACTGGTCAATCATACATATATATTGATTCGCAGGAAATTCAACTGAAGACTCTCCTTTATTAGAAACAAAGACCCCTTTTCGTTCTTTAAAATCTAAGTTACCCTTAACATTTACCGTTTTTACTGCCATTGGGTCTTCTTCAATATCTCCTTCGGGTTTATATTTATTAATAAGATCAAAGTTAGAAGTATCTGCCTTAGCTGTCCATCTGTCAAATACATAACGATTAGACATCATTCTTGCGCCATCTAACGAAAGTTCTCCATAACCTATCATCCCACTTTCTCTTACTTCTACTGTTCCACCTAATGATGCATCTTCATTAAATAGGTTTATTCTTTCAAGATTGGATTTGGCACGTAAAATTTTATTCTTAGGAATATAGGTAATAAAAACATCAGAACCTTGTGCGTCGGGGAATTGAATCCCTGTTTCTTGAGCCAGATTCTCAAATACAGCTACACCAACAGTTGAATCGGGTAAGAACGTAAATAATTGTTTAGATGTTGCTGTGGCATGGATATATTCTATTGTTCCACTTCCTTGTAAGCCATTATTTGAGAGAATAATTTTATTCTTATATCTTCCACCTGTTTCATAGAAGTCATACCCATCTTTTGGCAAATCTTTTGTAAAACCAAGTGAATAATCACGCATAACTCCTAATTCATCTTCGAATTTTGGAAATATTCCAGATGAGACCAAAGAACCAGCAAAACGAGCTTCTTTTGCATTAAAGTTTACGAGACTATCAAGTGTGAATGGAGCAATTTCAAAATAAAATCGCTCTTTGTCATAGGCAGAACCATATCTTGGAATATGATCATAGAACACCTTACTGCTTTCTTTGGAGATAAGCTGAGGATAATTTGCAAATCCATTTTTAATCCCAGCGCGATTTTCAGGACTATTCACAACGAGTTCTCCCTTTATTCCATAAATAGAAGATTGAAGGGGAATCATTCGTGTTCCATCTTCTTTAGCCATCGGGTTTACATAAAAATAAGCATTATCAGATTCGTTGATGTTAAATTTGTTATTTTCATAATTGTAAAATCCGCTAACGACGTTTACTTCCCATTTTCCACTTTTTATCCAACCTTGAAATACAATATCTCTATTATTACCAATTGTTGCACGATTATTTTCAGGGAAAATAACGGTTCCTGAATTATTCTCGATCGGAATAAAGTCAACTGCGTTAATGTGCATTTCCATGGTGGTAAGGTCAATTTCTCCATATTCTGTAAGACTCGCTTTTTCTTTATTTCTTTGGCGTATTTTTTCTAGAATCTCAGCACTGCTTTCACCTCTTCCACCTTGGTCTTCACGGATAGGAGAGAGGTTTGACTCGAAAGAGATATTATCATAGTCAATTTTACCAGATTTTGCCTTTACAAAGTTTTCAGTTTTTTCGTTTATTCTTACAGTACCATTTTCTGTGTCGTATGTGATAAAACCTTGGGTTGACAACTCCAAAAGTTTTGGTTTCACCTGAGAAAGTGTAGAGTTGAGGGCTGTTGCTGCCAGACCTTCATCCATTAAAAATCTATCATATTTCCATGCATAGTTATATAATGCAGTAAGTGGATTTACCGTTGCCATACCTTGTACTCTCTGGAAAAGTTTTTCGTCGTAGAATTGTAATGATTCAAATGAGGCGATTCTTTGCGCCTCAGAGGTAGTTCTGTTATATCCTAAAACAAGTTTGTCTGTTTCTAGATTCATTCTTATTTCCTCGACATACATATTTAGTTTGTGGTAAGTGTCTATAAACGGTGCTTGTGTAACTGGGTCACTTCCTCGGGAGAAAATTATGCTTTTATTTTTCGTATTATATGTAATGTTGAGTCCAGGATGAAAAATAGAGTCTTTATCGTTTGTGTAAATTGTAGTTTGTGCAAATGGCGTTTTTAAAATACCATCTTTGATTACAACTTGGTCAGAATAAGATTTTATGAAAGATTTACCGTTTCTATAATAGATAAGCTCTGCCTTTTTACTTTGATTCCCTACACCTATAAATTCATTACCAGATAATGAAAAACCACCTTTATAATAAACGTTTTCTACTAAGTCTTCGATGACAAAGTCTGCTTTGTAAGAAGTGAATTGAGGAAAAGACTCATCTCCACGTTGTAATGTTGAACCTTTTGCAGCTCTATCTATCAACCTTCCTAAAACAGGTTCTTTTATATAAGGCGTTACCAGTGTTACACTATCTGCTGAAAAATTAGTGGCTTTTAGCGAGATGGAGTAATTTTGCATAGAGGCATGAGTTTTTTCTTTGTCCAAACCAACTTTTTCAAAAGTGAAAATCCCTCCTCTTCCTTGCCATCTTTCTCTTCCTAAATCAAAGGATCCAGATGTATTTTCAATTCTTACGGAATCAGAAAAAGGTTCAGATTTTCTATTCTGACCTCTATTGATGGTTTTGCAAGTAAGATCTGTATTTGTAAAATCTATAGAGATACCGTCTTTATTATTGAATTTATATTCCTCACCATTCGCAATCCATACGAAGTTTGGGTCGTTGACTAATATTCCTTTCGCTATGAAAGATCCTGTGATTTTAAGGAACTCAGTAATCCTTCTCGGATTTCGAACTTCTAATAATTCATTAACAATTTTATGCCAAGCAATGATTTCTTCTTCTGTTTTATTCTTTTTGATTAGCGATGAATATCCCAAAATATAATTATATCCTTGTGGATACATACGGTGTCTTTTTTCAATGATTGCATCGACAGTTTTCTTCATAAGAGAAAATCTATCTTCTGAAAATAGATTAGTCTCGAGAAGCATTTTAGAAAGGTCTATATTGATAAAATCTGTCGCTTCTTTATCTCCAATCGAAGCAATTTGTTGTGAAACATTTTTAATAAATTGTTTCCTTTCCGCTTCAGCTTGTTTACTTTGGGCCAAAGCAAGATTTGAAATGAAGGTTAAGATAAGTAAGAAAGCTACAGATATACTTCTCATAATTTAATGTTTTTTTAGTTTAATTACTGCCCAGTTTTCAAGAGTTTTAATAGTGTCTTTTATAAATCCATACTGTTTTCCCTCTTTAATTAAAGTATCGACATCTGTTTCAAAAAAACCACTCAAAAGAAGCCAGCCCCCTGACTGGATTATGTTTGAATAGTATTTTATGTGACGTAATAGAACGTTCATGTTTATATTAGCATATATAACGTCAAATTTCTGTTTTGGCACACTTTCTATATCTCCTTTTATAATTTTGAAATTAGAAATGCCGTTTCTTTGACAGTTTTCAATTGCATTATCGACAATGTCATCATCAATATCAGTTCCAAAAATTTCTTTTGCACCTAATATCGAAGATAAAATTCCTAAAACGCCTGTTCCTGTGCCAACATCAAGAACGGTTTTATTAGTTAACTGTATGTCTAAAATCATCTTACACAATAAATAAGTTGTTTGATGATGTCCTGTTCCAAATGACATTTGAGGCTGAATGACAATAGTATGTTTAAAAGAATCATCTTCCTTATGAAAAGGAGCTCTAATTAATAAGGATTTATCAATTATTACAGGTTGATAATCTTCTTCCCATTTTGCATTCCAGTTTTGAGTGGGAATTATTTCTTCAGAAAAACTGATTGAAACATCCTCGCTTTGGTATAAATTGATAATGTTTTTTAATTTCTCTAAGTTAAAGTTATCTTCTTGAACGTATGCTTGAAGTTTATCATCGTATTCTGTAAAGCTTTCATACTCGATATCTGCCAAGGCAGAAATCAAAATTTCTTGCCAAGGTTGCTTTGGATGAATATCAAGATTAACTTTATAGTAATTCATACGCTTAAAATGTGTTGATAATCGATATGAAATCTTCTGCTTTTAGTGAAGCTCCACCGATGAGTCCTCCATCTATATCCGACTTTGAAAACAGATCCTTTGCATTTGTTGGATTACAACTTCCACCATACAAAATAGTTGTATCTTCAGCAATTTCTTGATTATATTTTTCTACAATTGCCTGTCGGATGTTTTTGTGCATCTCATTTGCTTGTTCTGGCGTGGCAGTTTTTCCTGTTCCAATTGCCCAAATGGGTTCATAAGCGATAACGACTTTTTTAAAATCATTTTCAGAAAGATGAAACAATGAATTTTCCAATTGTTGAATAACAACGCCTTCAAAATTACCTGATTCTCTTTGAGCAAGTGTTTCTCCACAACAGAAGAAAATTTTTAAATCTTGACGAGTTGCTTCATCAACTTTCTCTCTTAAAAACACATCGGATTCACTGAATAACTGTCTTCTTTCAGAATGACCAATTAAAATGGCTTTTGTTCCGATATTTTTAAGCTGTTTCATACTGATTTCGCCAGTATAAGCACCAGCATCTTTTGGATAGCCATTTTGTGCGCCAATTGTGATGTTAGAAGCACTGTCAATTAAAGATTTTAAATAAATCGCAGGAACAAAATTATAGACTTCACAATTCACTTTCTTATCAGACAGAGATTTCTCAAGTTCTTCTGACAATGAGTTTGCTTCACTCCAAGAAAGATTCATCTTCCAGTTTCCTGCAACAATGTTTTTTCTCATTATTTCTCGATTTTAATAACGTTTGATGTTAACCATTTCCACGAAGGAATCGAACGATATGGATATTTACCAAGTACAGTTGCATTGCCTATCACCATCAGTGTTGGATTAGAGCGAGTAATTGCCTTGATTTCGATATCATCATTTTGGAATGTCGGCACAAGAAGTCCTGTTTGCTCTCTAAATGTTGCAATATCTTCAGGTCCAGAAGTTGTAATCATAACGATAGGAATGTTGTTTGCTTCAGCTTGTTCTACGATTTCCTTAAAGTTATTCATCCTTCTAAAGTCTCCATCTTTTAAAATTCTGCTAAAGATTATGATGATTTGTTCTTGCTCCAAAATGTAGTCTTTTATATTGACAGTACTAAAATACTCATCAAGCTTTTGGATTGTATCTCCAATTTTTTGAACACTTGTATCAATATCATCAACAATATATTCAAATTCTTCGAGTTCTACTTCGTTGATATCTCCATTTTCTTTATTAATGAGTTGAACATATTGAGCCTGATTTTCTGTTAACATTTGTGCGACAGGTTCAAAGTTTTTCTCAATATCTGTAAGATTATAAACATCCGATGATGGGTCAAACTGTTGGATGGAAGGTAAAATTCCTTCTTTTATCGTTTTTGTTTCCCGAGACACAAATTCCCAGGTTTCGGTGTCGCTCCAAATTTCTTTTGTGCTTTCGTCGAGGTTTGTTAAACTCGTATCAGCATTTGTGTTCTTGTTACGGTAAACCATGATGTTTAAATATTCTCCTTCAACCCCATCGTTCATTCTTTCAATTAAATTGCTCCCAACGTGGTAAGGGCGATAATCTTTCATAGGAAGATACATCAATGTGTATGTAGTAAATAAAATAGATAGCAATATCGTAAATAATATCATTCCATATTCATTGCCTAACCATTTTCCGCCAGCACGTTTAAACCAAAGCGTTAAAATCAGCCCAAATAATCCGAAGAACACTGGGAAATACCAAGAGAAAATAAAAGAGAAGAAACTGATAAATAAAACACCACCAGCAATCATAATTACATTTTCTCTGGCATCGTTCAGTCCTACTTTTCTACGAGAGATAAAGATTATGATTCCCAAATAGAGAAGCACAATATCTTTCCAGAAACTTTCGGCAGGTGTTAGTGAGCGACCAAGCGAGCCTTTCATTGCATCACCAAAGCAACCACAATCGTTAACGCATTGTGTTCGTTTCACCTCTCTCACTTTTACATATTTCTCGTTTTGTTTAAGAATCTCGATGTTATCGTTGTATTCTGCCTCTGCAATCTTAGCTTGAGCAATAGAGGAATTTATTTCATATTTATCCACATCGGCAAAAGTAGCTTCTGGGTCGCATTCTTTTGTGTGCCACGTTAAAAATGTAAAGAAAAGCATCAATAAAACGAGTAGCCAAGACGATTGTTTTAGTTTAACTCCCAAGAGGATAAGCATCCCTAAAACAATTTCAAAAATCAAGATGATGATACTAATTGCAAGGGCGTAATCGATTAAAAATTCGAGGGTAAAAGTTTCCCAATTAAACCATTCTTTGATACGAAACGCAAGTGCACCATCTTCAAAATATTCTTCTAACTTATAGGCAAAACCTTTTGGGTCGTTGGCTTTTATTAATCCTGAAACGATAAATAATCCGCCGACAATTATTCTGGCAGCATAGGAGTATAAAATCATCCCTTTAAAGAGAAATAAAAAGAATAAAGAAATGATTAAAAGTGCATATCCTAAAATTTTCAGCAATAAAGCACTTCCTTCAAATGATGGGTGATATCCCATGACTAAAAATGATAGTCCTAAAAAATTAATGATGATGAGCACGATATTTAAAACTAAAGAACTCCCTGCAATTGTGTTTTTCTTGTTTAATAGCATCTGTTTATTTTTTTAAAGATTTTTAATATGGATTAAAGCAAATACAGAGTAGTTAAGCATATCGTAATAATTTGCGTCGATACCTTCGCTAATGAGTGTCTTTCCTGCATTATCTTCGATTTGTTTTACACGAAGGAGTTTCATTAAGATTAAATCCGTGAGAGAACTAATTCTCAAATCTCTCCATGCTTCCCCATAATCATGGTTCTTATTTTTCATTAAATCAAAAGCGATTTTAGTGTATTTGTCATATAATTCCAATGCTTTTTCAAGTGATAATTCATCAGGTAATTTATGACCTTCTTTGAGCTGAATTATTGCCATTGTACAATAATTAATAATTCCAATAAATTCATTTTCAATGTTTTCTCCAACTTTGTTTTCTCCTGTTTCCTGAATTGTACGGATACGTTGTGCTTTTATAAAGATTTGATCGGTGAGTGAACTCGGTCTTAATATCCTCCAAGCTGTCCCATAATCCATCGTTTTCTTTTCAAAAATTTCACGACATTTAGAAATTACTTTCGTATATTGTTCAGTTGTATCAGACATTTTTTTAATAAAATACTTTTAATTTTGAATAAACTCGAAATATAATAAATTCAGATGGAAAAATGATAATGTGTAATGATAAATTATATGAATTAAGTTCTCCAATGATTATGGGAATCTTAAATATAACCCCAAATTCGTTCTATGCTGATAGTCGAAAGTCGAATATTGAAAGTGCAATAAATCAAGCTAAGAGAATGATTGATGAAGGTGCTGACATTATTGATGTTGGTGGCATTTCCACTCGTCCTGGTGCAGATTTATTATCCGAAGATGAAGAGTTGAAAAGGGTGCTTCCTGTGATTCAAGAAATTCGGAAACTTTTCCCCGATATTTTGTTAAGTATCGACACTTTTCGGTCGAATGTTGCCAGAATTGCGGTAGAAAATGGTGTTAATATAATCAATGACGTGTATGGTGGTTGGTTAGATAATAAAATGTTTGACACTGTTGCAGAATTAAATGTCCCTTATATTTTGATGCACAGCAGGGGAGACGCATCAAATATGCAAGATTTGTGTGAATATAAAAATGTAGTAAAAGATGTAATTCGAGAATTAAGCGTTTCAGTCAAAATCCTCCGTGAAAAAGGTGTGAAGGATGTGATTGTTGACCCTGGATTTGGTTTTGCAAAGACAATGGAGCAAAATTATGAGCTTTTTTCAGGATTGCCTTTTTTGGAGGTTTTAGAATGTCCAGTTTTAGTAGGAATTTCAAGAAAATCTATGATTTATAGTCTTTTGAAATCAACACCTGATTATGCACTCAACGGAACGACCGTTCTCAATGCAATTGCTTTGATGAAAGGAGCAAAAATATTGAGGGTTCACGATGTAAAAGAAGCGGTGGAAACGCGATGCATCTTTGAGATGATGAATAAATACTAATGGGAATTAACATTGTGGAAAACTATTTATATATTCCGCTTAACCGAGGTTTTTTAATTAAATTTGCAAGGGAATATAACAAGTATGGATTTTAAAGAAGACTTTTATAAAATTTTGTTTGAAGGAATTAGGGAAGGGTTGATTCTGGTGGATATAAATGGAATAATTGTAGATTTAAACAAGCCTGCAAATTCTATGTTTGGTTACGAAAATGATGAGTTGATTGGGAAAAATATAGATCAATTGGTGCCTGCTGCGAAGAGAAGTTCCCATTCCAAACAAAGAAAACAATATTCTCATCATCCTACAACTCGTTTGATGGGTGCAGCATTAAAATTAGATGGTGTAAAGAAAAATGGGGAAGAGTTTCCCGTTCAAGTCAGTCTTAATCCTTTTAAAGATACAGACGGCGAAGACTATGTAGTCACACTAATTTCGGATATAACTGAACGTAGAGAAAATGAGATGAAATTAGCTAAGCTACGTGAATCGTTAGAGCAAAAAGTTAAGGAGAGAACTGAAGAACTAAGGGAAAGTGAGCGTTTGTATAAATCCATTGCACGAAATTTTCCCAGCGGAATCATTTGCATATTCGACAGAGATTATAAATATCAATTTGCTGAAGGTCAGGGTTTATACGAACTCAATATCGAGACTTCTGACCTAATTGGATTGGATTATTTAGAGAGAATTGATGAAGAGGCTAGGGGTCATGTTAAACATGAATTAGACTTGGCTTTTGAGGGGAAGTCACGGGATTTTGAGGTGTATGTTGGTGGAAGAACTTATCGGATCAATGCTGTTCCACTTCCAGATGAAAGCGGAAATGTTGACCGAATTTTAGTGGTCGAACAAAATATTTCTGCACAGAAAGAAGTAGCCAAACGTCTAGAAGAAACACTCAATCAAGAACGAGAATTAACAGAAATGAAGTCAAGATTTGTTTCTATGGCTTCGCACGAATTTAGAACGCCTTTAACAACTGTCAATTCATCTGCTAGCTTGATAAAAAAGCATTTGGAAAAAGGAAGTTACGACCGAATTTTAAAGCATGCGGAAAGAATTAAAAACGCTGTGCATAACCTAAATTCTATTTTAAACGATTTTCTTTCATTTGAAAAGTTAGAAGCTGGCAAAGTGAATGCAAACTTCTCAGAAGTAAACGTAACAGAGCTATTATTTGAAACTTTTGATGAAATGGTTGATATTACCAAGGAAAAGCAAAAAATTGTTTATGAGGGACCTGATAATTTGATTTTAGAGACTGATGGACAGTTATTAAAAAATACGGTTTTAAATATATTATCAAACGCCGTTAAATATTCTTTTGAAGATGGCAAAATTATCGTTGGAGTTAAAGAGGATGAGCATAAAGTTGTCATTTCAATTCAAGATTTTGGGGTTGGAATTCCAGAAGCAGACCAGAAAAATTTGTTTACACGGTTTTTTCGCGCTGGAAATGTGACAAATATACAAGGAACTGGTTTGGGATTAAACATTGTTTTAAGATATTTGGATTTATTAGATGGAGTTATTTCATTTGAATCGAAAGAAGGTGAGGGTACAACATTTTTTATTACCTTGCAAAAGTAAAATTTAGAAAAAGCAATAAAAAAGCAGATGAGTAAAATAGTAGTTATTGAAGATAACAATGAAATGAGAGAAAATATCGTAGAAATGCTTGAACTTGCAGGCTACGAAGTTTTATCGGCTCCGAATGGAAAAGTAGGAGTTGATTTGGTTAATAAAGAAATACCAGATTTAATTGTTTGCGATATTATGATGCCAGAGTTGGACGGCTATGGTGTTTTATATTATTTAAGTAAAAATCCTCAAACCCGTGCAATTCCTTTTGTGTTTCTTTCAGCAAAAGCAGATAGACAAGATTTGCGAAAAGGAATGAATCTTGGTGCTGATGATTATATAACAAAGCCTTTTGAAGACATTGATTTATTAGAAGCCATTGAGTCCAGAATAAATAAAAGAAAGCGTTTTGATAGTGTGTTAAATTCTATTGATAAATGGAAAGGATTTAAAGATGCTGTTACCGATTTAACTGGGTTGGATACGCTAAAAGGCGAAGCCGAAATAAAATCTTTTGGGAAAAAGGAGGTGGTTTACTCTGAGGGTGATACACCCAAATGGTTGTACCATGTTAAAGAAGGTCATGTTAGAAATTACAAAGTTACTAAAGACGATAAAGAGTTGGTGACAGGAATTTATGGGGCTGGAGATTTTTTTGGCTACATTGAGTTGCTTTCTCCAGGAAATTACCAAGAGTTTTCTGTTACCATTGAAGGAGCAAAATTGGCTTTAATACCTAAAGAAGAGTTTGAAAAATTGATTCTATCTAACAAAGATGTTTCTATTAACTTTATAAAACTTTTAGCAGGAGATATTTTAGAAAGAGAAGATGAGTTGGTTAGTTTGGCATACAATACAGTTAGAAAACGTGTTGCAAATGCGCTGGTAAAACTTTATGATAAATATCAAGAAGGACTAGCTGAAAGGGTAGAGGTAGTCGTTTCTCGTGACGAATTAGCAAGCATGGTTGGAACTGCTACTGAGTCGGTTATCCGAATCCTGAGTGAGTTTAAAAAGGATGGATATATAAAATCAAAAGGCTCATTAATCACAATCTTGGATTATCAATCTTTAAAAGATTACAGATTTTAAGTATAGTAGGTTATTTTATTCAGTAATCATCTGCCTCATCTTTTCGTAAAGAACGATTCCGGTAGAAACTCCAACATTATACGATTCAATTGTCCCTAACAAAGGGATTTTCACTTTTTGGTGTGATATTTTCAATAATTCTGGTGAAATTCCATCTTCTTCTGAGCCCATGATGATAGCTGTTGGTCCTGTAAAAGTTGCATCAAAAATAAAATTATCTGTTTTCTCTGTACAGGAAATTATTTTTAATCCAGACGATTTTAGATATGATGCTGTTTCTGCAAGATTAGGAACTTTACAGACAGGAATACTGAATAGCGCACCAGCAGAAGTCTTAATGGCATCACTTGTGATTGTAGCAGAGTTTTTGTTAGGAATAATGATTGCATGAACACCAGAACATTCAGCAGTTCTGGCAATTGCTCCGAAATTTCTAACATCTGTTATCCTATCGAGGATTAGAATATTGGGAATGTCTCCATCTTCAAATATTTGGGTCACAACATCATGAATGTCATAATAACTCACAGGCGAAATAAAAGCAATCACACCTTGGTGGTTTTTAGATGTTAGTCGATTCAACTTCTCTACTGGAACAAATTGTAACGTAAAGTCTTTTCCTGCCAAAGCCTCTTTTAATTCGAAGAATAACGTTTTATTCATCCCACGTTGAATCATAATCTTGTTGATTTCTTTTCCTGCTTCGACAGCTTCTATTACTGCTCGAACTCCAAAAATCAAATCTTCTATTTCCTGTCTTTTATGTGCCATCTGAATTGTAATTCTCGCAAAGTTACAGATTTATTATAAACAACGAAACAAACGAGTTTATTTAAGGGATTTTAATGTTAATTATTAAAAATAAAACGGATGCCAATCAAGTTCCTTACCAGTTATAATCATAGTTGGGAAAGGAATTTTCACATGATTCAAAGCTTTGAAAAGTGTTTTCAGCCAAGGTTTTTTAACAGGAATTTCTTCAAAATCAATATCTAAAGAAAAGAGGAATTGACTTTTTGCATGGAAGTCTAGAGCTTTACCATTTTCTGTTATCACTTGGTAGTGATTTAAGTCGCCATGTAATTTTTCGTCAACACTATAACCAAAGCTAAAGCTTAACCATTTAGGAAACTTGCTATTTCTAGATAAAAACATTCCAGGATTGATGTTTAGCCAATAAGTTTGTCCATTATAATCTTTGAGTAACCTTTCGGCAATCGTACTTCCGAGTGTGTTTGGTCTGAATTGAGCGTAGGGTGTAGTGTGCGCACTAAATTTGAGTTTAAATCGTTGTTCTTTCCACAAAAGATCTTGCCAAGCATGCCAAGCAATTCCAAGCGTATTTGTTCCTAAATCTGACCAAGAGAATCCCCATTTATCTGAAAACCCATCTAAGACCTCGAGGGTTAATTGAAAGCCAAAAGTAACTGAAGAACCAACGATGAGACTATTGTTTCTGTTTAATCCTGCCCAATGATAAATTGAGCTAATATCTTTTGTAAGGCTATATGAAGTGTAGGCATGACCAAACTTATCCATTCCCAGCCATTCCTTAGAATCGTCAAAGAATTTAAAATCGCTCCAATGTTCTTTATACCAAACTGCTTGAAGTGAGACAGTTGAGCCAATCCAGCCTGCACCGATAATTCCACTTGTCCATGCTGTTCTTTTAACATTCAAAGTTGTGTCTCGTTCAAAAAAAGTTTGCGAGTTCCCATTAAGCGCAAGTAGGACACAACCAATGAGTAAAAGTTGTTTCATTTGTTCAAATATAATATTTAATACCACTTCTGTCCGATAAAAACTACATAATGTTTAAATCTCGACAGACAATCCAGGCCATAAACCAAATTAGAAATTACAGTTTCAGTTTTCAATTAAGCTCTGCTTGAAGGACACGTATCAAAATTAAATTATAAATTACCAATAAGATAAAAAAAAGACTGCTTCTTTTTAGAAACAGTCTTTTAATATGTTAAAAACTGGAGAGATTACTTAGCATCTCCGTCTTCCATTTTTTGCTTTAATTCAGCAAGTGCATCTAAATCACCCAAGGTTGATTTTTCGCTATTTTGATTTACTTTGTCAATTGCTGTAGAAGTTTTTGAAGTCGTTGTACCTTTTTTCTTAGGTTTATCATCTTCTCCATCTTCATAAGTTCTCAAGTGAGAAACAACAATTTTCTTAGCTTCTCCGTTGAATTCAATTACTTTGAAATCAAGTTTTTCATCAACTTTTGCATTTGTTCCGTCTTCCTTTTTCAAGTGTTTAGATGGACAAATTGCTTCTACACCATAAGGTAAAGCGATAACACCTGACTTATCTTTCATTGAAACAATCGTTCCTTCATGAACAGAACCCTCTCCGAAGATAGTTTCAAAAACTTCCCATGGGTTTTCTTCCAGTTGTTTGTGACCTAATGAAATTCTACGATTGTCAACATCCACTTCTAAAACAACAACCTCCATTTCGTCTCCAACTTTACAGAATTCTGATGGGTGTTTGATTTTCTTTTGCCAAGAAAGGTCAGAGATGTGAATTAACCCATCAACTCCTTCTTCTAACTCAACGAAAACCCCAAAGTTTGTAAAGTTACGAACTTTAGCTGTATGTTTTGAACCAATTGGGTAACGTGTGTCGATTCCATCCCATGGATCTGGCATTAATTGTTTAATACCCAGCGACATTTTACGGTCTTCACGATCTAAAGTTAAGACAACAGTTTCTACTTCATCTCCGATATTTAAGAAATCTTGAGCAGAACGTAAGTGTTGTGACCAGCTCATTTCTGAAACGTGAACCAATCCTTCAACTCCAGGAGCGATTTCAATAAAAGCACCATAATCAGTTAAAACAACAACTTTACCTTTTACTTTATCTCCAACGTTTAATTTTTCATCTAAAGCATCCCAAGGATGTGGTTGTAATTGTTTTAACCCAAGAGCAATACGTTTTTTGTTATCATCAAAATCTAAGATAACCACGTTGATTTTTTGATCAAGCTCAACGATTTCTTCTGGATGATTAATTCTTCCCCAAGAAAGGTCAGTGATATGGATTAATCCATCAACACCACCTAAATCGATAAATACACCGTAAGAAGTGATGTTTTTAACAGTACCTTCAAGCACTTGTCCTTTTTCAAGTCCAAAAATAATTTGTTTCTTTTGTTCTTCTAATTCAGCCTCGATGAGTGCTTTGTGAGAGACAACAACGTTTTTAAATTCTTCGTTGATTTTAACAACACGGAACTCCATGTCTTTACCAACGTAGATATCATAATCTCTAATTGGCTTAACGTCGATTTGCGATCCTGGCAAAAATGCTTCTAATCCAAACACATCAACAATAAGTCCACCTTTAGTTCTACATTTTACATGACCAGTGATAACTTCACCAGTTTTAAGTGCTTCGTTTACTTTGTCCCAAGCATGATAAATTCGTGCAGTTTTATGAGAAACAACGAGTTGACCATTTCGGTCTTCTTGTTGTTCAATAAAGACAACCACTTCGTCACCTACGGCTAGGTCTTTTTTGTAACGGAATTCGTTTAATGGAATAACACCTTCGGATTTGTATCCTATGTTAACCACAACTTCACGGTCTGTAATAGCTACTATAGTTCCTTGTGTTACTTCTTTTTCTTCAATTGAAGTTAATGCCTCGTCATATTTGTCAATATACTCAGCGAATTCAGCTTTGCTATAACCTTCTAAATCTAGAGATTCCCAGTCAAAATCTGAATTTCCTTGTTCTAAAATTTTGTTTTCTGCCATACTGGCGTTTGTTAATTTGTATTTCAAGCCTCCTTGATGGTTTGAAAGTGATTAATAAATAAGCCATATAAGTCAAGGATAATGGCACTTTTTATAAATGGATTGCAAAGATAGGGAATTAAATTGAAAAAATGTAAGAAATGTGAATAAATATGTAATTTTCATATTCTTACGTAATCAAAAAAAGATTTAATATATAATTTCCAACGTCTCAGTGACAAATGAGGGTGTATAAATATTGTCAATTTTTTGAGATTGGTTTTCATTCAGCCAATAGTAGAATTTAAAATAACTATAATCCTCATTTTATATAGGAATAAAATTAATATGATTCCAAAAAGATAATTTCTCATAAATATAAAGATAAAAAAACTTATTAATCAAGAAAATCTAAAATCGTTTTTACCATTTTTTTGACTTCGTAGGGAGTCAACCAAATTGCATTTTCCTCTTTTCTAAACCACGTAAGTTGTCGTTTTGCATATCGTCTTGTATTTCTTTTTATCAACTCTATGGCTACGTTTATATCAATTTTTCCATCAAAATAATCGAATAGCTCTTTGTATCCTACGGTGTTAAGCGACAATAAATCCCTATGCTTTAAATTCACTTTAACCTCTTCAATCAAACCATTTTCTATCATTAAATCAACCCTTTTATTGATTCTTTCGTAGAGTTTTTCTCGTGGATGATTAATCACGAAGTATTTTAAGGGAAATCGATGTTGTCTTTTATTATTTCTGTAAGAAGAAAAGCTTTTGCCTGTATTGCTGTGTACTTCTAGCGCACGAATCAGTCGATGAGGATTGTTCAAATCAACTTCTGAATAATATTTTGGGTCTATACTTTTTAATTTATTCTGTAAAAACTTAATTCCTTTATTTTCAAACTGTTGATTCCAATGCTCTCTCCATTTTTTATCATGTGGGATTTTATCAGTGCCGTAAATAAGTGCATCAATAAACATCCCAGAGCCACCTGCGATGATAATATAGTCGTTGCTTGCACTTAACTTCTCGATTTTTTCAAGTGCTTCTTTTTCAAAGCGTCCTGCTGAAACTGGATTGACAATTGAATGTGAATCGATGAAATAATGGGGTACACCTTCCATTTCTTCTTTTGAAGGTTTTGCTGTTCCGATAGAAAGTTCTTTATAAAATTGGCGACTATCCGCTGAAATAATGGGTGCATTTAAGGTCTTTGCAAGTTCAATCGAAAGAGAAGTCTTTCCACTTGCAGTTGGACCAGCAATGACAATCAAATTTTTCATGTTTTATTTTGGAATGTATGCCATTTCAACATGTGGAATGTTATCTTCCATATATTCTTTACCTGTAGATTCAAAACCATGCTTTTGATAAAAGGATTCTAAATGCTTCTGTCCAGACATATAAATGGGAACTTCTCCGAATTCAGCTTTACAGAATTTCATTGCTTCTTCAACCATTTGGTGACCATTATTAACGCCACGGACAGATTCATCTAAGACAATTCTTCCGAGTCCAACTTCTTTAAAAGCTACACCTTGTGGGAGAATCCTAAGTGTACCAACGAGTTCTCCTTCATTATCCCGACAAATTAAGTGGTATGATTTTTTGTCTTTACCATCAAGTTCTTGATAAGGACAATTTTGCTCAATGATAAAAACCTTTATACGCAATGCAATTATATCATGAAACTCGTTGAGAGATAAGTCATTATAATGTTTTATTTTCCAATTAAGTGCCATGTTTTCTAATTAATTTTATTGTTTATACCTGAATCACGCCAACGTTATAACGTTTTTCAGTAGGTTTTTGATCTGCCATTTCTATTCCTAATGAAATCATACGACGGGTTTCCACTGGGTCAATAATTGCATCAACCCACAATCTTGATGCTGAATAATAAGGACTAATTTGTTCGTCGTAGCGACTTTTAATTTTATCGTATAATTCTTTTTCTTTTTCCTCTGATATTTCTTCGCCTTTTGACTTTAGTGAAGCCATTTCAATTTGTAATAGCGTTTTTGCTGCCGATGCACCGCTCATAACTGCTAAGTTTCCAGTAGGCCATGTTACAATTAATCTTGGGTCGTACGCTTTTCCACACATTGCATAGTTTCCTGCTCCATAAGAATTTCCAGTGATTACAGTAAATTTTGGAACAACAGAGTTTGACATTGCATTGACCATCTTTGCACCATCTTTAATAATTCCGCCATGTTCACTTTTTGAGCCAACCATGAATCCAGAAACATCTTGCAAAAATATGAGCGGGATATTTTTTTGGTTACAATTCATAATAAAACGCGATGCTTTATCAGCTGAATCGGAATAAATAACGCCACCCAATTGCATTTCTTTTTTACCGCTTGTAACAACAGTTCTTTGGTTGGCAACAATTCCTACACTCCAACCATCAATTCGTGCATAAGCAGTGATAATGGTTTTTCCATATTCTTTTTTGTATTCAGTAAATTTTGAATCGTCAACAATACACTTTATAATTTCACGAACATCATAAGGTTTTGTTCTATCTTGAGGAATAATACCATATATATTTTTTGGGTTTTCTTTTGGTTCGACACTTTCTATTCTATCAAATCCCGCAGATTGAGGTTTTCCAATTTGACTCATCAACTCCCGTATGGTCGCAATACATTCTTCGTCGTTTTCAGATTTATAATCGCAAACACCAGATATTGTCGTGTGTGTAGTTGCACCTCCTAAAGTTTCGTTGTCAATATTTTCACCGATTGCGGCTTTTACCAAATAAGAACCAGCCAAAAAGATTGTTCCAGTTTTGTTAACGATAAGGCTTTCGTCAGACATAATTGGGAGGTAAGCTCCTCCTGCGACACAGCTTCCCATAACTGCTGAAATTTGAACAATTCCCATGGAACTCATGATTGCATTGTTTCTAAAAATACGTCCAAAATGCTCTTTATCAGGGAAGATTTCATCTTGCAATGGTAAAAATACACCAGCAGAATCTACCAAATAAATGATGGGTAGATTATTTTCCATGGCAATTTCTTGTGCCCTTAGATTTTTCTTTGCAGTAATTGGGAACCATGCTCCAGCTTTTACGGTGGCATCATTTGCAACAACGATACATTGTCTTCCAGAAACATAACCAATTTTGATAACTACACCACCAGAAGGACAGCCCCCATATTCTTCATACATGCCTTTTCCGACAAGTGCTCCAATTTCAAAACTATACGTGTCTTTATCGAATAATAAATCAATTCTTTCTCGGGCTGTTAACTTTCCTTTTTGATGATGTTTTTCTATTTTGCTTTTTCCTCCACCCAGATAGACTTTTTGAAGTTCTCGCTCAAGTTGACTAATTTTTAGTCGCATTTCATCATCATTTTTATTGAATTCTAATTCTCCTTTTGGTATTGCCATTTTTCCTTAGTTTCTAGTCGTTAATTATTAAGCCAATATATGAACTTTCCCCAAATAGATTTTGGTTTTTCAATCTCTTGAATTTCAACTTGTTTTTGTTTTGTGCTTTTCGCTTTTGTTTTTATCTTTTTCTTTTTCTGAAGGTTGGATTGATTTCTTTCCTTCATTAAATTTTCATAATAAGCTTTCTTTTTACGTTTTTCAGCTTCTCTCTTTTGTTGAATTTTCTTAGAATGTTCTCTTTTTTCCTTTTTTATCTGTTCATCATAACTCAGAGTCTTTGTATTCCTTTTTCTGTTATGAGGCTTTGCTATTTTTTGTTTACGAACTTCTTTGGTTGAAGTAGGCGTTACTTCTCTGGCAATTTCACTTTCAGGATCTTCATCTTTAGTAATGACTTTTTTTTCAGGTAAATCAATTTTTCCAACGACTTTAACACCTTCAACTTCAATCTTTGGTGCTTTAATTACTCCATCTTCGATAATTAAATCGGTTTCCTCAGTAGAACTTTCGGTTGGTTCAATAATTTTATCTTCGTCTGTGATTTTTTCTGTGTTTGAATCTATTTGTAGTGACTCGTTTATAACGACTTCTTTTTGACTAGTAAAATGCTCAATAATTTGTTCAACAACTTCTTCAGGAAGCATTGTATTTGGAGCAATAGAAATATTCTTATCCAATTTGGATTGAGCGAAATCCAAAATTTCTTTTGGTTTGATGTTTAATTTCCTTGATATTTGGGCTAATCTCATTTTGAAAAATTTGACACAAATATAATTAAATTTTAGGAGAATAAATAGGCTAAGTTGAAATGAAAACTAAAATACATGTACTAATTTTCAACATGATTAGCACTTTGATAATACCAACGATAGAGGAGGAGTTGAATCGTTGGTTTAATGTAAGGTAATTCAAATTCTTCTTCATCCAAAGAACGATAATATATTCTAAAAAAGAAGTTTATAGACATATTTTCCGTTTTCTCTAATGTTTTTTGGATTTCGTGGGAGATTTCTCCAAAGTGTGTATTTACAATTTCAGTTGAGTCTAATGAAAATATCTGAATTCCACACGAGATGATATCTGATGGGTTTTGGAATAAAATAACATTATTAAATTTAGAAAATGACAAATCGCCTTGAAAATATCCATATTCGTCTAGATGGATAAGTAATTCTTTGTAAGATTTACCAGAAGAATCTCTTAGTTTTCCCGATTGAATGAGATGTTGTTCAAATTGATTGAGCGCTTCTAACAATTCAATATCGTAGTTTTGATAATAATCTTCCAAGCAAATTTCTAAAAAAGAATAAATTTCTTCATCGCTTAGTTCTTTATCATTTGTACAAGAAGCAGAGATAAGCAAAACCACAAAAATGAAAAGCGATATTTTACCGATAAACTTCATTGATTATAAAATATCCATTAACTTCTCTAAACCGATTCCTCTTGAGCCTTTTAGCAAAATTAAATTTCCTTTTGGTGAAGCTGTTTGTAGAAAATCTTTTGCTTCCTGCGTATTTTTAAATGATAAAATATCGTTTTTATCAGCTAAGCCAGCAAAAATCTCTCCAATAAAAATACCTTGTAATTCCATATTTTTTGTCAAATCAATTATCTCTTGGTGATATGTTGAAGTATTTTCTCCTAACTCAAGCATATCGCCCAAGATAAAAAATTTATTTTCTCCTTCCATCTCGTTAAAACTGTCTAATGCAACCCTAACACTTGTTGGATTTGCGTTATAAGCATCAAGCACAACTTTATTTGAAGGGGTTATTTCTAATTGAGAACGATTATTTTTAGGGATATAATTTCTTAAAGCTTCATTGATTTGATTTATTTCAATTTCAAAAAGATTGCCAATACAAACTGAGGCTAATAAATTGTACAAGTTGTATTTTCCGATGATGTGGGTTTTTACAATACCCGATTGATAGCCTTCTTTTTTCCAAGAAAAATTCACTTCTGGTGTTAAATTCTCCAATTTTCCAGTTATTTCTCCATTCGTATTTACTCCATAAGTAGAGTAGGAGCAGTCATTCGGCAAATTGTTTTTTAGGATTTCATCATCGATATTATAAAAAATATGTCCTTTTTGTTCTTGAATGGCTTGATACAACTCTGTTTTTGTTTTTACAATGTTTTCCTGACTACCAAATCCTTCAATATGTGCTGTGCCAATATTAGTTATGATTCCATGTGTTGGATGAGCGATATCGGTTAACTCTTTGATATCTCCAACATGACTTGCGCCCATTTCAACGATTGCGATTTCGTGTATATTTTTTAATCTTAAAAGAGTTAGTGGAACACCAATATGGTTATTGAGATTTCCTTCGGTATAAAGAACATTGAATTTTTTAGAAAGAACAGCAACAACCAGTTCTTTTGTCGTTGTTTTTCCGTTGCTTCCTGTAATCCCAAGAACTGGAATGTTAAATTTTTTTCTGTGAAATGCTGCTAGTTTTTGCAGGAAGGTTAGACCATTTTCGACATAAAATATTTTTTGATTATCGGCATAATTAATTTCATCAACGACAGAAAAATTTGCACCTGAATCTATTGCTTGTTGGGCGTATTCATTACCATTAAAATTATCTCCCTTTAAAGCGATAAAAAGTTCCCCTTTTTTTACAGTTCTAGTATCTGTAGAGACACCTGAGCATTGATAGAGTAATTCAAATAAATCTTTCATATAATCTAAAAATAAAAAAGCCTCGATAAAATATTTACCGAGGCTAATTTAATTATTTTGTTATATACTTTAGTACTTAACTTGTTGTTTCTTTGATTTTTTAGGATTCAATCCTTGTGGGCTACCAACTCGATCCATAGCGCATCTAAATCCGATATAATCAGTTGCTTTATCCTCATCTAAGAAACGACGGTTAGCTCCAACAGCCCAATAAGCTCTATCTTTCCAAGAACCACCTTTATAGACGCGAGATTTATTAGAAATAAGGGTTGTAGGCCATGCGGTTCTATCGTCACCACCTGGTTTAACTACTCCACCCATTAAGTCGTACTCTTCATATCTATCTTGATACATGATTAAATCTTCATCTCTTCTTGCTTGGTTAATGTCGTTTTTCAATTTCGTATTATCAAAGTAAATTGAAGATTCGATATCGCCATCTAGATAATCAATGTAATCAGCTCTTCTATAATTAAGTCTTCCAATATTTTCTTCTTCGAATACATCACGATATTTTAATTTACCTGGAGTGTCGATGATAAAATCTTTAAATCCATCTCTCAACAACGAAATCATTTCGAAAGCATATTCTTCCCCTTCAGGACCTTCGCGGAATTGGTCAGCAAATACACCATCAAAAATTTCTTCTTGAATTAACATAGAGGCTTCAGTGTCCCACTTATTATTTTTGTAATGAACAGCTTGATCTAAGATTCTATTAAGCGTTGCAATAATTTCTAATTCAGTTGAATCTTTTGTAAAGTTATGGGAGACATAAATTGGATCTGGTGCATAACCTCTATGCACAGGGTGTGCCGATTCATTATTTTTATTAACTCCAACTCGAATTACAGTATCGCTTGGGTCATGTTTTTCCGCTGAAATTCTTTGGAAACGTACACGTTCAAACTCATTCAAATATTCTTTCATTCCGTGAACGTCGTATTCAACCTGGAAGTTTTTAAAGTCAACTGCACCTTCATTATTTAGAAGTTTAGTTTGGAAAACATTACCTCTAAATGGTCTGAAATCATCAAAATCCTCTGATGAAAGTGGACGATAAACATCCATCACCCATTCAGCAACGTTTCCTGCCATATTGTACAAGCCATAGTCGTTTGGCCAATAATGGTCAACAGGCGCTGTGATATCTGCTGCATCATTCAATGCCCCTGCAATTCCCATATAGTCTCCACGAGAACGCATAATGTTTTCTCTGATTTTTCCTTGGAAATCTCCATCGTCCATTCTAATATAGTGTCCATTCCATGGATAAACTCTTCTTTCAGAAATAATTTCTGTATCGTCTGGTGAAGTGTTACCTATCAAACCATAATAAGCAAATTCCCACTCAGCTTCAGTTGGCAGTCTGTAACGAGGAAGTAGGATTCCATCTTCCATTCTTACTCGTCTTTGACCTAAAACTTTACCATTTTTACCAGTTGCTTTTGAAGGATTAAAATCCGTTAGCATTTGTCTAACCTCCTCTTCGTATTGTCCATTCAAATATGCTTCAGTATTGAATGTTGCTTCATCTGATTGATTCACATTAAAATTAAGAATCCCTTCACGAATTAAAATATATTCGTTCACTCGATCGGTTCTCCATTTACAGTAATCATTTGCTTGTAACCATGATACTCCAACCACTGGATAATCTCGATATGCAGGATGTCTTAAATAGTATTCTACATATTTTTCATTGAATCCTAATTTAGAACGCCATACCAATGTATCAGGTAAAGCATTTTTGTATATCATTGGATAATTTTGATAAGCTCTTTCAATCCAATATAGATACTCTAACCAGTGAAAATTAGTTACTTCCGTTTGATCCATATAGAATGATGAAACAGTAACACGACGCGGACGATTATTCCAATCGTACATTACATCATCTTCAATTCTCCCCATCGTAAATGTACCTCCTTGAATGAGCAATAAACCAGGTCCAGTTTCTTGGTCTATAAAAGGAACTTTCTGGAAACCTCCCATCTTAGGGTTGTTGTAATCCCAGCCAGTAGCATTGGAAGTTTCTTTGCTACAAGATGTAGCAAGAGCTACTGCACCTAAAGCAATTAATACTAACCTTATCTTTTTCATATCTATGGTTTTAATTTTCATTTTATATTTTAACACTTCAATATATTATATAACGTATATATTTTTAAAAGTTACATTTTTTTAGAATGATGGACACGAAATCGTTCTAAAGCTTTTTTGTTTTGTTTTACAATTCAAGTTGATTCCCATTGAAACTTCATGCGAACCACCTGATACGCCATTGTTAAGTTTCGAAACTGTCACATCATAACTAT
>JBBAEU010000027.1:0-28909 GCA_041655765.1 Brumimicrobium sp. | reverse complement strand
AATCGTTCTATCCAATTCGTGGCGTAAATCATTCTTCTTATTTGAACATGACAGTTTAAATATGTGAAGTAAGAAGCGTATATTGGATTGGTTTTCATGGCTTTAAACGAAGAATACTTCTCCCCCCCACTTATCTAAGAACTTTAAAAATCTTTCATAACCATTATCTGATTTATTTGAAAAATCAGTTAAAATTGTTGTAATTTGTTCTTGTGTAAAGTCCATATCTTATAAAATTTATTTTGCAATTACAAATTGCATAATTTCCCTGGCTTTACACACTTTTTATGGGCACTATCCACACTTTTTTATCTATAAATGTTTTTTATGAAATGATTGGAAAATAATATTAAATAGATTATCTTGTAAAAGCTTACAAAAAGTAAAACTATGATTGAATTAAGTAAAACCATTTTAAAAAAAGTTAGTTTTGATAAGTACTTGTTTCAGAAAGAATTAGAAAAGTCATTAAAATGGATAAGTAAATCGGAAGATTTACAGGACTTCAAGGATTGGTGTATTGTCGAGTTCGGACATTTATATCCATCAATCTTAAAAAAGGTATTTAATAAAATGTATTAACAAATAGAGGCAGACAATTTGTCTGCTTCTTAATTTATTCTATAGTTTTCCCGTTTTATTTATAAATTTAAGATTCCTGTGGAGTCCTTCAAATTTGGTTCTTTTTACTGCACTTTGCTTAAAAATTTCTTGGAAAATCTCATTTGTTAATTCTTTCCATTCATCTACATTCAAATTGAGTAAGTCTGGATGGGGGTTCAAACGGGGTTCATTATGCGGTTTTGAAAATCTATTCCAAGGGCAAACATCTTGGCAAATATCACAACCAAATGCCCAATTTTCCATTTTTCCTTCGAATTCTTTGGGTAGAACATTGTCTTTTAATTCGATTGTCAAATAAGAAATACATTTACTAGCATCAATTGAATACGGAGTAAGAGCTTCTGTTGGACACGCATCGATACATCTAGTACAAGTACCGCAATAATCTTTTATTGGTCCGTCATATTCAAGCGGTAAATCCAGAATAATTTCTGCTAAAAAATAAAAAGAACCTACTTGAGGTGTAATAATGAGCGCATTTTTCCCTTGCCAGCCTAGTCCAGACTTTTTTGCCCAAGACTTTTCCATTACGGGTGCAGAATCCGTAAAGACTCGTCCATTTATTTCGCCAATTTCATCTTTCATGGCTTTAAATAATTGGGTAAGTTTGTCTTTAATTAAAAAATGATAGTCTTCACCATAAGCATATTTCGCAATTTTAGGAGAGTTTTCATCTTTCTGCTTTTCGTGTGGATAATAATTAAATAGAAGTGAAACGACCGATTTTGCATTTGGAACTAATTTTGTAGGATCCAATCGTTTATCAAAATGGTCTTCCAACCATTTCATTTTTCCATGTTTGCCTTTTTTTAGATAAGCAGTCAGGTGTGGTGCTTCTTCTTCCAAAAATTCTGCTTTTGAGATACCACAATACATAAAGCCAAGTTCTTTTGCTTTGTTTTTAATGAATTGGCTGTTTTTCTGTATATTGGATTGAATAGACATTATTAGAACAATTTACCTTGTTCAAGTCCTGGTGTTTTCCCTATATGGTCAAATGCTTTTGGTGTTGCTTTTCTTCCTCTTTGGGTTCTCACCAAATATCCTTCTTGAATCAAAAATGGTTCATAAACCTCTTCGATGGTTCCAGCATTTTCACCAACGGCTGTTGCCAAGGTAGTAATTCCTACTGGCCCACCATTAAATTTATCTATAAGCGTAGAAAGCAATCGGTTGTCCATTTCATCCAATCCATTTTTATCTACATTTAATGCTTCCAAGGCAACGTTTGTAATTTGTAAATCGATTGTTCCATCTCCTTTTATTTGAGCAAAATCACGAACCCTGCGAAGCAAAGCATTGGCAATTCTTGGTGTTCCTCTGCTTCGACTTGCAATTTCAAAAGCTGCTTCGCTTTTGATTGGAATATCTAATAAATCACTCGACCGCTCAACAATTGAGGTCAAGGTCTTTGCATTATAATATTGCAACCGTGCGCTGATTCCAAAACGAGCCCTTAACGGCGCAGTAAGAAGTCCGGAACGAGTTGTAGCACCAATCAATGTAAATGGTTTTAATCCAATTTGAACCGTTCTTGCGTTTGGTCCTGCATCAATCATTATATCAATCACAAAATCTTCCATTGCAGAATACAGATATTCTTCGATAACGGGTGACAACCGATGAATTTCATCAATAAATAGAACATCTCCTTCTTGAAGATTGGTAAGAAGTCCTGCTAAATCGCCTGGTTTATCTAAAACGGGTCCAGAAGTTACCTTAAAACCGACATTTAATTCATTAGCAATGATGTGTGCCAATGTTGTTTTTCCTAATCCTGGTGGTCCGTGGAGAAGGACATGATCCAAAGGTTCATTTCTTTTTTTCGTGGCTTGAATAAAAATCTCAAGATTTTCTACAATTTTTTTCTGACCAGTAAAGTCAGCCAATTGTTTAGGTCTTAAAACCTTATCAATCTCTTCGTTTTTTTCAAATTCTTGTCTATAATCGAAATCTTCTCCCACGTTAAAATTTTTTCACTTCAAATATACAAAAAAGCCCAGTAAAAATATACTGGGCTTATTATTAATCATTTTTTTAATTAGTGACCACCACCATCGACTTCACCCTCGCGGAGTGGGACTGTTTGAGGCACATAATCTTCTTCCCAACCTGGTTTTGAATAATCATAAGGCCAACGGTGTACTTCAGGAATTTCTCCTGGCCAGTTACCATGTCCTGGCACTGCTGTTGGTGTTGTCCATTCAAGTGTATTTGACTTCCATGGATTTAAAGGTGCTTTCGGACCTTTAAATATACTATAGAAGAAGTTTACGATGAAGAATAACTGTCCGATAGAACCTAAAATTGCAAAGAAAGTAATAATTTGGTTTAAATCTAAAACCATTTCACTTGCTAATGGATTCCAAGTATCATAGATAGAATAATCATAGTATCTACGTGGAGCACCACCAAGTCCTATAAAGTGCATTGGTAAGAAAACGCCATATCCAGCGATTATGGTTGTCCAAAAATGTATATATCCAAGTTTGTCATTCATCATTCTTCCATACAATTTAGGGAACCAGTGGTATATACCAGCAAACATTCCAAAAATGGATGATAATCCCATTACAACGTGGAAGTGGGCTACAACGAACATGGTATCGTGTACTTGAATATCGAGAGAAGCATTACCTAAAACTGTTCCTGTAATACCACCAGAGATGAAAGTTGAAACCAAACCGATAGAGAATAACATGGCTGGTGTAAATATGATTGACCCTTTCCATAATGTAGTTAGGTAGTTAAATACCTTAATTGCAGATGGGACGGCAATCAACAATGTTGTAAATGTAAATACACTTGCTAAGAATGGATCCATACCCGAAACGAACATGTGGTGTGCCCATACCAGACACGATAAGAAGCCGATTGCTAATAGAGACCCAATCATTGCACGGTAACCAAAGATTGGTTTACGCGACATGGTTGAAATAATTTCTGAAGTAATACCCAATGAAGGTAATAAAACGATATAAACCTCTGGATGTCCTAAGAACCAAAATAAGTGTTCATATAAAATTGGAGAACCTCCAACATGGTCAAGCATCTCTCCACCAACAATGATATCACTTAAATAGAAAGAGGTTCCTAAAGTTCTATCCATTGCAAGTAATAAAACTGCTGCAAAAAGAACTGGGAAAGAAATAATTCCTACAATTGCAGTAATTAAGAATGCCCATATTGTTAATGGAAGACGTGTAAAAGTCATCCCTTTCGTTCTCATGTTAACGATGGTAACTACATAGTTGAGTGAACCCAATAATGAAGACGCCACAAAAATAATGAGTGATATCATCCACAAAGACATACCAAGTCCAGAACCTGATACTGCCTGAGGCAAAGCAGAAAGAGGCGGATAAACTGTCCAACCTGCCATTGCTGGTCCTGATTCAACGAATAACGATGCTAGCATAATTACGGCTGAAATATTATATAGCCATGCCGACATCATATTGATAAATCCTGATGCCATATCTCTTGCGCCAATTTGCAAAGGAATCAATGAGTTTGAAAATGTTCCTGAAAGTCCACCTGTCAAAACAAAGAAAACCATAATTGTACCATGCAGAGTAACCAGACCAAGAAACATATCTTGATTTAGTATTCCTTCAGGAGCCCATCTATCTCCTAAGAAAAGATTTAAAAAGTCTGAAGATTGTTCAGGCCAAGCCAGTTGAATTCTGAAAAATATGGAAAGCATTCCTCCGACAATTCCCATGAAGATAGCCATTATCAGGAATTGTTTCCCAATCATTTTATGGTCGTAACTAAAGATATATTTTGTTACGAAACTTTGCTCATGATGATCATGTTCGTGAATCGCTTCTGCTGTAGTTGCCATGCTTAAAATTTATTAAAGTTTATATCTGTTTTATTAATATTTTTCTATCTATCTACAACGCTATTTGTTATATTTCTATAATACTCTAAAATAGCTTCTTCATTTCCTCTAATCCATGAATTACCATCTATGGTAGATTTAGTTTTTTGCCAAGCCAGGTATTCTTCTGGTTCAAGTACTTTAACTGACATTTTCATTTTATAATGTGATGTTCCGCAAATTTTATTACACATTAGCGCGTATTCAAATTGAGGATTATTTAATTTTTCTTTCATCTCAGAAGTAGAGATTGTTGGTTGCAACTTGATAAAAGTTGTTAAACCAGGCACAGTATTCATTTGTGCTCTAAAATGAGGTAAATAAGCACTGTGAATTACATCTTTTGCTCTTAGATGAAGGTTATATTTTTGTCCTTTCAAAAGGATTAAACTATCTTCAACGATTACGTCATCGAATGCAAGTGCATCTAATGAATCTTTATAAGGTTCGTAAGTTACCATCAAAGCCTCAAGTAATCGTGACATTCTTTCTTTTCTCCCTAATTCAATTTCAAGATTTTTACGTTCTTCTTTTGAAAGTATTACTTTTGGGTCATTTAGTCTTTCTTCTAAAGTTTTAATACCAAGATATCCAACACCACCATCTTTCATCAAGTTAAATGAGGTTTCGATGTTTTCACTGGTCATAATACCAAATGGATTTTCAGCTGTTGTTAATTTATAATCAAACTTCCCAAGCTCATTGTTTGGGCCAGAATATCTTGCTGTCCACTTAAATTGTTCTGAGAATATTTCAACGTTAACATATTCTGCTGTTGCGGGTGTCGTTAATTCATTCCATGTTTTTAAACCTAATACAACCATTAGAGATAACCCTGCAGCTGGAATAACTGTCCACAACATTTCTAATTTATCGTTATAAGGGTAATAATACGCTTTTACACCTGGTTTTTTTTGATATTTCCATGCGAAGTAAAACAATAGAGTAACACACCCAAAATAAACAAGAAGTACTAAAATCCATTGGATGCTATACATAAAATCTATTTTCTCTCCACCGACTGAAGCTGCTGGTCCTAAGTTTGTAAAACCATATTTAACTATTACGTAGATAAGAAATGCGTGTAGTGATATCATAAATAATATAAGATAGTTTGCACTTCTTTTATTCTCTTTCTCTGAGGGTTCTTCAGGATTTCTTTTTCTAATCTTATTGGAAAGATTATTAACTCGCATCATTTGGGCAATAGCAAGCACCCCTAAAATAATGACTAATACAATGATTAACTTGTTATTCATCTCTTAAAAATTAACTTATTCCTATTATCTGTTTTTTTAGCTTAAATTTCATGGTGTATTGATTCTTCAAAATACGGATCGTTTACACTTACAAGAGGCAGAACCGAAAGTTTGTTTAATAGAATACGAATAAATAGACCAAAGAAAAGCATAGCCATACCAATTTCTAAAAATCCAATTTGTCCTACTGGTCCCATTGAACCACCCATTACCATTATCCAAGTATCCATCCAATGACCAACAATTATTATAATTCCTACAAAAATAAGTGCACCCGCATGTCTTTTTGCATCTCTTGACATTAAAATTAACATTGGGAATACAAAGTTAACGATAAACATTCCGAAGAATAATAATTTATATTCTTCAACTCTAACTTGGAAGTAACCAACCTCCTCAGGCATATTTCCATACCAAATTAACATAAACTGAGAGAACCAAAGGTATGACCAAAGGAAAGAAAGTGCAAATACCCATTTTCCAATATCATGAATATGGCTATCATTTAGTTGTGGCAAATACCCCAATTTTTTAAGGTATAATACAAGTATTACTAGGACAACCATCGCTGAAACCCATCCACCAGAGAATGTGTACCATCCAAATAGTGTTGATCTCCAATGTAAGTCAATTGACATAATCCAATCCCAAGAAGTTATAGAACTAATGAAAGCAAAAAGCAAAATAAACAATGATGCTTTATTAAAATTCTTACGGTGTATGTTTAATATATCACCAGGGTTTTCATCAGATAGTCTAGTTCGTTTCATAAATCCTTTCCACAGCATTAGGTATATCGCAAAAAATGCCAAAAACCTTGTCCAGAAGAAAACCAAGTTGAAGTAACCTCCTTTTGCAGCTGATTTCTCATCAAAATGAACCCCGCCTTCATTCATTACATCTGGATCCATCCATTGATAAAGTCCTCCTCCATGTGATAAATTCAGAACAATGAAAAGCACTAACAAAATTGCAATACCATAGGGGATATATCTCGTAATCGCCTCCAAAGGACGCTTAATATATACAAACCAACCTACTTCTGCCACATATTGAACTGCTAAGAAGAACATCGCACATATTGCAATATTAAAGAAGAAGAAGCTATTTGATAATAAATTGGCAAATATACGAGTTTTAAATAGAGGGCCATTCATTCCTACAACTATCCCAATAACCAACATAATCACTCCAATTATCATTAGAGCAGTTGTCCATCTTTTTGCTTTATTTGAAATTTGATAATCCATCGAACTACTGATTTTCTTTATTAATATTAATTAAATTTCTGTTGTTTCTTCTGATTCAGGGATGCTGTCCTGTGCTTCCACATCTTCATCACCTTCATTTCCGTCTGCTTTGGTACCATAATCATATCCGTAATCTTCAAATCTTAATTTGTTTACGTAATGAACCAATGTCCAAATCTCATAGTTGTTAAGGAGCGATGCATGAGCCCCCATCATACCTTTACCATAATAAGTAGAGAAAAATATTTGTCCATCTGCAAGACTCAATAAGTTGCCATAATCTGGAACACCTACATAAGCACCACTTTCAACTATAGGTCCTTTTCCGTCACCATCTTTCCCGTGGCAATGTGCACAGTTTATAGTATAGAGTTCTTTACCATGCTTAAAGATTTCTTCTTCATTTTCAGCTGTTAGAATAATAGGGTTCTTATCCTCAGCAGCAGCGAAGTAATCTCCACCCGGCTCTGTACTAAGATTCCATCCGTTTTCTGGGAGTAATCCATGCGTTACAGCAGCAAAACTATTTGCTTTACGGTGATAAGGTAAATATATTTCTAAGTTTTCAATATCCCCACGATAAGGAATTGTGTGAATTGGCGGATGTTTCACCGACTTTGTCATTATCAATTCAGGATTCGTTTTATCCTTAACCCAACCGTAATCCACGTATGGTTCAATTGCTGGAGATCGATACATGTCAGGCATATATTCTAAACCAGGTGAATCTGGGTCTGAAACACATGAGTATAACATTCCAACACCGAATGTTATTGTTAATACTTTTAGCGAAATTGCCTTAATTGTTTTTTTCATGGCAAAATTATTTATTAAATTCTTTTTTGATCTAATTCTACAATACCAGTATTCATAACCATTGCTTCGATTTCATCTTCTGTGAAATTTTGGTTATCACTTAGTCTTACCTCCATTACAAAATGGTCATCAGTTGTTCTTGGGTCTGGATTGAATGCAGGCATCCCAGGAATTGTCTTATTTGCAAGTAAATAAGTGATTGCCATTAAGTGAGCGGCAAACAATACTGTCATCTCAAAAGCAACAGGAACAAAAGATAATAAGTTTTCAATAAATGAAAAGTTTGGTTTACCACCAATGTTCAAAGGCCAATCTGAAATCATAAAATATCGCATTCCAACAAGTGCTAACGTCAAACCAGTTAGTCCGTATAGAAATGACATAATTCCTAATCTTGTGTGTTTAACGCCAATAATTGGGTCTAAACCATGTACTGGAAATGGAGAATAAACTTCATTTACCTTAATACCTTTTGCAACCAACTCTTTCGCCCCTTCTTTAAGGACTTCATCATCGTTGTACATTGCATAAAAAACTACGTTTGCCATAATTCTTCTGTTATATAATTCTAATTAATTATCTTCTTTACCTCCGTTTAATTCATCTTGCCACTTTTGAAGTTCTTCCCATTTCCCATCACGTGCTAGTGTAGCTTGTTCTGGCCATGTTGTTGGGTCATGCATCTTTAAGTTTGCATCCTCAAGAATTTTTCTAATCTTATCAGATGTTGTCGATGCTAAGTCAGCAAAAGTTATTATTCCTGAAGCATTTAGTATTTCTTGAATTTTAGGACCGATTCCTTCAATTTTTTTCAAATCATCCTTTTGAATCGTAGATTCTGTATGAGATTTTGTATCTTTTGCTTTTGTAGGACTCGCTGTGCTTGCTCCTTTATACATCAGTTTTACTTCTGGTTTGGTTTTAGCTAAATTCTGTTGTTCCAAAGAATAAGCAGGAGAAATAGCCGTCTCATTTTTATATGACTGTCCTGAACCTCTTACAATTGTTTTTAATTCAGCAATTGGAAGAACAGGGAAGTATCTCGTAAACAATAAGAAGAATACAAAGAAAATTCCAATTGTTCCAAGAAAGATACCGATATCAACATGAGAAGGGTAGAACATTATCCATGAAGATGGAAGAAAGTCATGGTGAAGGTCAAGCACAATGATATCAAAACGCTCAAACCACATTCCGATGTTAATGATGATTGCAATAATCCATGAAATTGTAAAATTTGTTCTCACTTTTTTAATCCACAAGAAAGCTGGTGCGACCATATTACAAAATATTAATGCCCAGAATGCCCACCAATATCTACCAGTTGCAGCACCCCAAGACATATATGCGTACGCCTCATATTCATCGCCAGAATACCATCCCATAAAAAATTCTGTCAAGTAAGCAACTGCTACTATACCACCTGTTACAATAATTACAATGTTCATGTATTCAAGGTGTTTCTTTGTGATATAAGCTTCCAGTCCATAGGCTTTTCTCATTACGAGCAACAATGTAATCACCATGGCAAAACCAGAGAATACCGCACCAGAGACAAAATAAGGCGGATAGATTGTACTGTGCCAACCTGGGATAACTGAAGTAGCGAAGTCAAACGATACAATTGAGTGAACAGAGAATACCAATGGAGTTGCTAAACCAGCAAGTACCAATGAAACCTCTTCAAATCTGTTCCAATGTTTTGCTTTACCAGACCATCCGAAAGAAAGAATGCTATACATCTTTTTGGCAACTGGAGTTTTAGCCCTATCTCTAATTGTCGCAAAGTCTGGAATTAGTCCAATGTACCAAAACACAACTGATACGGATAGATAAGTAGAAATTGCAAAAACGTCCCACAATAGTGCCGAGTTAAAGTTTGGCCATAAAGATCCGAAATGATTTGGAATAGGTACAACCCAATATCCTAACCAAAGACGTCCCATGTGAATCAACGGGAATAATCCAGCCATAAATACTGCAAAAATTGTCATTGCCTCAGCAGAACGGTTAATTGCCATTCTCCATTTTTGGCGGAAAAGCAAAAGTACAGCAGAAATCAATGTTCCTGCGTGTCCTATACCAACCCACCAAACGAAGTTGGTAATATCCCATCCCCAGTTAATGGTTTTATTTAATCCCCAAGTACCAATACCAGTACCGAGTAAGTATAGAATGCAACCCACGCCATAAATTGCAATAATTGTAGCGATGGTAAACAAAATATACCACATTCTGTGCGCTTTTCCTTCTATCGGTCTGCAAACGTCTTCCGTAATGTCATGATAAGACTTATGACCTAAAATGAGGGGTTTTCTAATTGTTGCTTCCTTATGCATTATTCAAACTTTATAATTTAAAAAACAATTTTATATCTAAATTTTTCTTCTTAATGTTTATTATGAAGATATTCTTCTTTTTTACTTTGTATCTGAGCTAAAATAGGATTCGGCTCATTTCTCACTTTTGTTTGATACCAAACATTTGGTCTTGTACCAATTTCAGCTAAAGCTTGGTATGCTCTTTTGTGGTCTGATTTTTTTCTAATTTCAGACTCTGGATCATTCCAATCACCTACAATAATAGCATCAGCAGGACAAGCGTCAGCACATGCAGTTTTGAAATCACCGTCATATACTTTACGTCTTTCTTTTTTCGCTACCAATTTGGTTTCTTGAATACGTTGTACACACATAGAACATTTTTCCATAACCCCACGTGTTCTTACAGTAACATCAGGATTAAGAACCATTCTTCCTAGTTCATCTTGAGCAGGATTAATTTCACCAAATTTCTTGTATGAAGGGTAATTAAACCAATTAAATCTTCTTACTTTGTAAGGACAGTTATTTGCACAATAACGAGTTCCAATACAACGGTTGTACGTCATTTGATTTAAACCTTCGTTAGAGTGAGTTGTAGCAGAAACAGGACAAACCGTTTCACATGGTGCATGATTACAGTGTTGACACATCATAGGTTGGAATACTACCTTAGGGCTACTTCCAGCAACTCCAGATTTCTTACGATTCCAATTTTTACTATCTTTTAATTGCCCTACTGTAGCCTCTTCATCAGATGAATAGTAACGGTCAATTCTCAACCAGTGCATCTCACGCCCTCTTCTTACTTCGTCTTTACCAACAACTGGAATGTTGTTTTCTGCTTGACAAGCAATCATACAAGCACCACATCCAAAACAAGAGTTTAAGTCAATAGACATTCCCCAACGATGACCAACATTCTCAATTGGATGCGATTCCCACAGGTTAAAATCTGATAAAGGAACTGCCTCATGACTACCATCTTCAGTTATTTTATGATGCATCCATTCTGGATTATACGCATCTACAGAAAGTGTCAAATATGTATCTAAAGTAGTTTCTCTTACTACAGAGTTTCTTCCTTGTAGGGTATTATGAATTTGGGTAGTTGCGATTGGATAATATTTTCCAGTATTTTCAACTGAACCAACTGCAGTAAATTCAATAGTTTCCCTTATTTGAGTCATCCTAAATGCATTTTGGCCAATTGGTTTTGGATGTCCATTTTCATCGTTAACATAACCTCCCAACTCTTTGGTTTGGAAAGCTGCTTTACCAATTTTAAGTCCGCCTTTTCCTCTTCCATAACCAAGTGCAATACCGATTGTTCCTTTTGCCTGTCCTGGTGAAGGGAAAACAGGTAATTCATACGTAACTTCACCTACAGTTACTCTTCCCATTTTCGCTCCATTCTCTTGGTCGATATAAAGATCATATCCAAGTTCTTCCATAGTTTCGTGATTCATTGTAATCACGTTATCCCACACAACTTTTGTGATAGGGTCTGGCATCTCTTGAAGCCAAGGGTTACCTGCTTGGCTACCATCACCGATAGCGATTTTTTGATAGAGAACTACTTCCCACTCGCCTTCTTGTGGTAATGATTTAGCATAATTACTAAGTGCGGAAGCATCTAAATCAGAAGCTGAAGCTTTAGCAGCCTCAATTGAATATGTTGAGCTATGCACTGTTTTGTTCCAGAATTTTTCAAAGTTATCAGCACCAAATCCTTTTTCCTTCCAATTTGATTTAATAAAATCGTAGAAAACGGAAGAATCTTTTCCTCCTCTTTTTGCTTGACCAGCCCATACTAAGAAAGATTCTTGTGCTGCGACTGTATCAAAAAGTGGACGGATTGTTGGCTGTGCCAATGCGTATTCATTTTCTTTTGGTTGATAATCATTCCATGATTCTAACGCATGGTGATCTGGAATTACATATTGACAATTTACAGCAGTTTCATCCATAAATGGAGATAAAGAAACTGTCATTTTTGCATTTGCTAAAGCAGCTCCAAATTCCTCACCATTTGGCAATGTATATGCAGGATTCACTCCGTAGAAAAATACTGCGTCTGGTTTTTGTCCTTTGATTAATCCATTTACAAAATCCATCATTTTCTTGTCCTCAGACATAAACATGTTCAGCGGATTGTTTAGATTAATTGTAGTGTTATAAGCACCAATCTTTTGATTGATAATATTTACTATAATTTGAATTGCGACATTATTTGAACCAGAAACGACCAGTCCATTTCCTTTTTTTAAATCATCTGCAATTCTTTTAATGTCTTCAGAATCAACTGTGTCACTTGCAGAAACACCAGGTGTAGATGCGCCCAACTCTTTTGCAATAGCAGCTAGAATACCAGCTTCTTGTGATGGTTTTATCATAAAGCGCACATCAGCATTAGCTCCAGTAATCGACATATTTGATTCGAACTGATAATGCTTATTCATTTTTTCGTCTGGATTACGTCTTTTAGCATATTGACCAGCATATTGAGATGCCATCAACCAAGTGCTCATGAAATCTGCACCAAAGCTCACAATTGTATCTGCTTTATAGAAATCATAATCTGGAATTATACGTTTCCCAAAAGTAGCTTTGTTTGCTTCTCTTATTCCAGCATAAGAAATTGCATCAATTTGAATGTGTTCAAATGTTGCTCCACTTACTGCTGGTTCTGTTTCACTAACCTCTGTTTCTGTTTCACTTGAGCCATTCGTGATAGACTGTTCTAATAATTTAATTGCTTTAGCAGTAGAAGGAGAAGCAATGGTTTGTGAAATAAACACAACTTTTCCTTTATTTCTTTTAATTGCTTGTAAATTATTAAAAATCTCATCGTCTGCAACTTGCGTAGCAATACCTTGCCCATCTTTATATGCAAATTGCAGTCTAGCTTCGTTATATAGTGATAGAACAGACGCGATAACTTGTGCGTTACCACCTCCATTTGTAAAACCAAAATCTCTATTTGATTTTATATAAATTGGTCTTCCTTCTCTTGTTTTTACAATGATGCTTGCAAAAGTATTCCCATCGTAATAAGCAGATGCATACCAAGTTGCTTCACCCGGAGTAACATCAATTGGTTTATTTACGTATGGAATAGCCTTGTTAACTGGAGCTTCGCACGCTGCAATAGTAGCGGCTGCCACACTAAACCCTAAGAACTTTAAAAAGTCTCTTCGTGGAGTTGATGACTCTCTTAAATTATCTTCATTTGCCAAGAAATCTTCAACGCTAACTTCTTGACTAAACTCTTTGTTTAAAGTTTTAATAAACTCTGGAGTTTCATGTTTTTCTTCAAACCCTTTCCAATATTTTGTACTCATAGCGATTAAAATTCAGCTTAAAATTAATTCTCTCTTTATTAATAGTGGCACTTAGCACATTCCCAACCACCGAGTTCACGTACCGTTACTTTTCCATCTTTTAGATAATCCTCATATAGAGTTTTATCATTTTCTAAAAGACGCTTGTGGATTTCTTCATAATATCCACCTTGAGTGTCTAATGGACCAGAAGACACCTCTTTTATATCGTGACACTCAATACACCATCCCATTGTTAAAGTTGGTTTTGTTAACTTAACATTTCCTTCAATTTGATTCAATTCTTCAACTGGAACGACTCTAACAGTTTCATTTTGTTTTGTCATATCTCCATGACATTGAGCGCAGTCGATTTTTCCAATTTCTACGTGTTGTTCATGGCTAAAAAATACGTGATCTGGTAAGTTGTGTACTTTGTTCCAAACAATACTTTCAGTTTCACCGCCATACTGACCTCCGCCTTCAGGATTAAATCCAGCAGATTGATAAATCTTTTGTATCTTTTCTACTTGAGGACCTGCGCCTTGAATTTGTTTGTGACAATTCATACATACGTTTGTTGTTGGTAAACCAGCAGTTTTTGATTTGTTTGCTGAGTTATGACAATATTTACAATCTATACCATTGATACCTGTATGTATATCGTGAGGGAAAGCTATTGGTTGACTAGGTTGGTATGCTTCAACAACCCCGATTGTATTCAAAGCTAAAAACAGCCATGTAACAAGTCCTAACGTAAAGATAAGCCCAAAAACTCCAATATATTTTTTATTTTTCCAAGACCATTTTTTCAAGTCAAAATCGGATTTTGTCACATCTTCATATTCTCCGCTTTCATTAGGAATAGCATCTTCTACTGATTTTAACATTTTTGACATAGAAGCATAAACGATTAAAACTACAAGGGCTGCTGCACCGAGTAAGTACCACCAAATATTCAATTTTTCTCCCGAGCTTGTTGAAGTTCCAGCAGTGCCTGAGCCACCGCCATCTGCTGTAGCACTAGCTAATTTTGGGTCTGGTTGCGCATCAATGTAATCAAAGATGGCATCAATTTCCTCATCTGTCATAGTTGGGAAAAAACTCATCGCAGCTGGCGACCAATTTGCTTGTTCTGCAGCAAACGGATCCATGTCGGCAGCAACTTGCCAATTCCTTACCCATTGATAAAGCATTCCTTCGGCTGCATTTTCTTCCCATAATTCTCGTATCCCAGCAAGTTTTGGTCCTGTCATGTCCTTATGCGGTGTATGACAAGTAGCACACTTAGAGTTAAACAATGTTTCACCATCTTGTGCGTTTGAGTATGACGGAACTACAAACAACAACGTTAAAAGAAACGTATATAAACCTTTACTTTTTGCTTTAAACATCTGACTATTAGATATTTGATTAATAAATTCATAGTTTTTAGTGTATTAAACACTTTTATATAGGCAACAAAAATAGTAGAATTTCAATATGGATTGACAGTTTTATGACAATATTAGGCTATTTGAAATTAATTTAGAACCGTTCTAAATATAAATTTCAGTTAAAATTTTATAAAACGTGTTAAATTTTCTAATAAAAAGGGGTCGTTCTTATATTTTCTTTTACTATTTTTTTATAGAAAAGTATCAATAGATTATGCTTGGTCATTAATGTCCCATTCTGCGAAAGAATTTTCTGTCTCATAGAGTTTCATATTAACTAACTGCAAATCTTTTGGAAGTTTTTCAATGACAATATTTTTAAAGTGAACCAAAAGATTTTCGCAAGTTGGTTGAACTTCGAATAAGATTGTTCTTTGGCTAATATCTGGGAGGGAGAATTTTCTTTTATCGTTTTTATTGACCACAAATGAATGATCGTAAACTTCAATAATCTCATCATTTACGATTTGTTTTAGAGTAGAGAAGTCAATAACCATACCATCTTTTGGTGCGTCTAATTCGTTTTTAATATGACCAAGGATGGTTACATATAATTTATAAGAATGACCATGGAGGAATCTACATTTTCCATCGTAATTATTTAATGCGTGTCCCATTTCAAAAGAGAATCTTTTTGTAATTCTTATTTTTTCAGCATTCATAATCAGTTTTTTTATTTTGTTGAATAAAAAAAGCCATCAGAAGACGGCTTTTTAATATCATTTATTAAGCAACCATTTGTTACATTTAGAATTCGAAAGTTTCCATAAACTTGGTTGTAAATTCACCTTTTATAAAATCCTCATTAACCATTAGTTTTTTATGGAAAGGGATTGTGCTATCTATACCTTCAATAATGAATTCATCGAGGGCTCTTCTCATTTTGGTAATTGCTTCTTCTCTGGTTTGAGCAACAACAATTAGTTTTGCAATCATTGAGTCGTAATAAGGAGAGATTGTATATCCTGAATAAACGTGTGTGTCGATACGTATTCCTGCTCCACCTGGCTCATGATATTCAGTGATTTTCCCTGGTGAAGGGCGGAAATCATTAAAAGGATTTTCTGCATTAATTCTGCATTGAATTGCGTGCATGATGGGTTCATAATTTTTTCCACTAATTTTAATTCCTGCAGCAATCTTAATTTGTTCTTTTATTAAGTCAAAATTAATAACTTCTTCAGTAATTGTATGCTCAACTTGGATACGGGTGTTCATTTCCATAAAATAGAAATCTCTATTTTTATCTACCAAGAACTCAACCGTTCCAACGCCTTCGTACTTTACTGCTTTCGCAGCTTTAATAGCGGCATCTCCCATTGCTTTACGCAATTTTTTTGTCATAAAAGGAGATGGAGTTTCCTCAACAAGTTTTTGGTGTCTTCTTTGGATAGAGCAATCACGTTCTGACATGTGGCAAGCGTTGCCATATTGGTCTCCTGCGATTTGAATCTCGATGTGGCGTGGTTCTTCTATGAATTTTTCCATATAAATACCATCATTCCCAAAGGCAGCTGTTGCTTCACGACGCGCTTTTTCCCAAGCGCTTTCCATTTCTTCGTCTTTGTTTACGAGATAAATTCCTTTACCACCTCCACCAGCTGTAGCTTTAAGAAGTACCGGGTATTTAATTTTCTTCGCCGTTTTAATTGCTTCGTCAAGATTTTTAAGAAGACCCTTTGAACCAGGCACACAAGGAACACCAGCTTTTATCATGGTAGCTTTTGCATGAGCTTTGTCTCCCATCCCATCAATTTGTTCTGGAGTAGCACCGATAAATTTGATACCATGTTCTTGGCAAACTTTAGAGAATTTAGCATTTTCAGAAAGAAATCCATATCCAGGATGTATTGCATCTGCGTTTGTTATTTCTGCCGCAGCGATAATGTTATGAATACTTAGATAAGATTCAGAACTTGGCGCTGGACCGATACAAACAGCTTCATCAGCAAAGCGAACGTGTAAGCTTTCTTTGTCTGCAGTACTATATACAGCTACCGTTTTAATGCCCATCTCTTTACAAGTTCGAATAACTCTTAGGGCGATTTCGCCACGGTTGGCGATTAAAATTTTCTTAAACATATCCTTTAATTTAAGTCTATAAAAACAATTTCACTAACCTAAATGGTAGTTTATGCTGGGTCAACTAAAAATAAAGGTTGATCATATTCAACAGGAGTAGCATCATCTACAAGAACTTTTACAATTGTTCCAGATATTTCAGCTTCAATCTCATTAAACAATTTCATTGCCTCAATCACACAGATTGTATCTCCAGGTTTGATTTTATCACCTACTTCAACGTGTGCTGGTTTCTCAGGAGACGGTGCTCTATAAAACGTTCCAATCATTGGAGACTTTATAGTTATATATTTATTAGCTTCTTCTGTAACTACAGGAGTTGAAGCTGACGTAGTTTCTGCGGTTTGCACAGGTGCTGTCGGAGTTTGTTGTTGCGGAACTGCGACTGGTGTTTGTTGTGGTATTGTTTGAACCTGTGGTTGAATATACACCACTTTTTCTTCTCTCTCAGATTGTTCTGCTGCAGCCGCTTTAATGGTGATTTTGAAATCTTTCATTTCTATACTCACTTCAGTCACTCCTGCTTTCGCAACACTTTTAATGAGTTCTTGAATTTCTTTTTGATTCATTGTGTTATAATTTTATTTTGTAAATGTACGCTTTTTTTATGAATTATATGCCCATTTTAAATAAATGGCTCCCCATGTAAATCCTCCACCGAAAGCAGATAAGATAATGTTATCTCCTTTTTTTAATTGTTTCTCCCAATCCCATAAACATAGTGGAATTGTACCTGCTGTAGTATTTCCATATTTCTGAATATTTATCATCACCTTGTCTTTTGAAATCCCCATTCTTTCTGCTGTTGCATTAATGATTCTGAGGTTTGCTTGGTGTGGAGCGAGCCAATCTACATCATCCGAGGAAAGGTTATTCTTTTCCATGATATCTACGGACACATCTGCCATATTTTTAACCGCTGATTTGAATACAGCCCTACCATCTTGATGTACGAAATGCAATCTATTATCTATCGTATCGTGTGAAGCTGGAAGCAATGATCCACCAGCTGGCATATATAAATGCTCTCTTCCTGCACCATCGCTATGAAGTATGCTATCTATTACACCCATTCCTTCTGTATTTGGTTCAAGCAAGACTGCACCTCCACCATCACCAAAGATAATGCATGTTGTTCTATCTTCGTAATCGATAATTGACGACATTTTATCTGAGCCAACCACGACAATTTTCTTATATTTTCCTGTTTCGATAAATTGAGATGCGATGGTGAGTGCATAAATGAAACCAGAACAAGCTGCGTTTACATCAAAGCTCCATGCGTTTTTCAGCCCAACTTTATCAGAAATCACGTTTGCAGTTGCAGGAAACGTATAGTCTGGTGTTACAGTAGCGCAAATAAGTAAATCAATTTCTAAAGGAGAAGTTCCTTTTTTCTTTAGAAGTTCTTTAACCGCAATTGTTCCAATATCAGAAGTTGGTCGATCACCAAGTAAACGGCGTTCTTTAATACCCGTACGAGAAGTAATCCACTCGTCAGATGTATCAACCATTTTTTCCAAGTCGGCATTTGTCAACACCTTTTCTGGAAGATATCCTTGAATTCCTGTTATTGCAGCTGTTATCTTCATTGTTTAAATGCTTCTTTTATTTTTTTTGTTAATTTGGATTCTGCTACATGATAAGCAAGTTTCATCATGTTTTTTATGGCAATATCATTTGATATTCCATGTCCAATAATAACATCAGAGTTGACTCCTAAGATAGGTGTGCCTCCGTAATTTTCATAATTAAATCTTTCAAAATAAGGGTCATTAAATCCCAATTTTTTAGTGATGGAATAAAGTGCTTCTGCTTCTTTAAGGATAATGTTTCCTGTAAAGCCGTCGCAAACCACGACATCTGCTTTTCCGTTGAATAAGTCTCTGCTTTCCACATTACCGATAAAGTTGAAGTCATCTGTACCCTTCATGAGTTTATAGGTGCTTTGTGTTAGAAGGTTTCCCTTTCCTTCTTCTTCTCCAATATTAAGTAGTCCAACCTTAGGGTTATCAATTCCTTTGACATGGGTGGCAAACAAAGAGCCTAAGATAGCAAATTGATACAATACATCTGGTTTACAATCTGCGTTTGTTCCAACATCCAGTAGGATAGAATCGCCACCGTTTAATATAGGAAGAACGGATGTAATACAAGGGCGAATAACGCCAGGGATAGCATGTGCAACATACATAGCTCCAACGAGCATTGCGCCTGTGTTTCCTGTGCTTGAAAAAGAGTCTATTTGTTTTTTAGCCAACAGTTCAAATCCTTTTGAGATAGAACTATTTGGCTTTTGTCTAAGCGCTCGAGTTGGATGCTCTTCCATTCCGATTGTGTCCACAGCGTTCACAATAGAAATTTGCTTTGATGTACAGTTTTTTTTCGATAAAATAGGTTGAATATCACTTTCCTTTCCTATTAAGACAAGTTCTACATCTTCAGGCAATTCTTCCAATGCCAAAATGGCACCCAAAACATTTGTCTCGGGTGCAAAATCACCACTATTAATATCTAATCCTAATTTCATTCAGTAAAATGTTTCTTTTGAGAAACTTTTTCTTTAGAAATAATTTGGAAACTGCAGACTAAACCGCAACTTCTTTTTCAGCAATAACTTTTCCTTTGTAATATAATTTCCCTTCATGCCAATGTGCACGGTGGTACAAATGGGATTGCCCAGTTGTCGGACAAGTTGCGATGTTATTCATCACGTTTGCTTTTTTGTGTGTACGTCTTTTCGCTCTTCTTGTAGAAGACGCTCTTCTTTTAGGTACTGCCATTTTACTATAATTTAATTTTTATTTCAATTTTTTTAATGCTAACCAACGCGGGTCAATATTATCATCTTCATTTTCTTCGGACTCACCAAGGTCGTCATCAAAACCAACATAATCATCTAATAAATCTAACATTTCTTCGTTACACGCCCCTTCCTCATGGATGGATCTGGCGGGAAGTGCTACGGTTAATAATTCATAAATTATCAAAGAAACATCGATGGTGAAATCAGAATGAGGAATCATAATCAGGTTTTCGTCATCGCTAATTTCATTTCCAAATTTGAAGATTACTTGCTGACTCACCTGAAGGAATACATCTACTGATTCATTGCATCGATCACACGATCTTTGGACAGTTCCAGCCATTTCGAATCGACCAATCATCATTGTTTCTTTTTTCTCCAAGAAAAAGTCAACTTTTATGTCTCCTCCTTGTATGATTGAATATGTCAATTTCTCAAAGAACGATGTTGTAATCTCAAACTTAAACAAGTGATTTCCAACCTTTAACTTCTCAAAAGAGATAATATAATCCATATCTGAACTCATCATGCTCAAAATAATTGGATTGCAAACTTATAAAAATTAATTTAGATATTAATAGGTTTTCTATATTATTATGTAGATAAGGTAAGTCAAAAGGCTAATTCGGTTGTCTTAAAATGACGAAATATCGCCAACATCCTGACGTTTATCCTTGTAAATATTATATTTGTCTTATTTGCATTAAAGATTGGATCAAACAATTTTATTTTACTTCAATTTTGTCTTAAATGATGTTAATCTTGATTGAGTAAACACGAGTTTATTTTTTAAATTATTAACTTTACAGTCTAAAATTATGCATTAACACATTTGAACTTTATGGTTAAATATATTTTCGCATTATTATTTCTTTTAGGATTGATTGCTTGCGCCGAAGAAACTGAGGTAAAAGAAAATCAATTTTTTGTTGAAGAAGAAACGGTTGAAGTTGATTTGTTGTCGCAGCTTACAGATAGTTTAAAAATCTATCCGAAAAACATTGAATTGTGGTTGCAAAAAGGGAATCTTTGTAAAGATGATTATAATTTTGCGTGCGCTTTAGATGCTGGAGCTAATGCTTTTATGATTGATTCAACCAATTTAGAGGCAAGAAAACTTTATGGTTGGACATTAATTAATAAGCCAAATACACCAGTCTCTGATATAGAGAGAGCGAAAAGACATTTCCAATATGTTCTTTCTATAGATTCAGATGATGTTGAATCCTTGGTGAACTTAGCAAATACCTATTCTCTAACAGGTGATTTTAAAACAGCTATTAATTATATAAACAAAGGATTAAGGATTGATGAGTATTATAGAGATGGTTATGTTTTAAAAGGTTCGATATACAAAACATTAGAAAATTATAAACTTGCATTATCGAGTTATCAAACCGCTGTTCAAATTGATCCACAATTTTTTATGGGACATTTGCAATTGGGTTGGCTTTTAACCGAAATGGAAGATCATGAACTTGCATTGGAATACTATCGTAATGCTGCAGAAATAAATCCGGAAAATATTAACTCATTATATGGTGTTGCTAAGAGTTTACAAGATCTGGAAAGATATGATGAAGCACTTGTTGAATATCGTAAAATTGTTGAGGTAGAACCTTCTTTTTATTATACATATTACAATCAAGGTTTTATAAAACAATATTATCAGAATGATTTAGATAGTGCTGAATATTTTTATGATAAAGTTTTGTTCTATAATGACCAATATGTGCCTGCATGGTATCAATTAGGAAATGTCTATTACGACTTAAAAAACTATGCTGAATCGTATCAATGTTATGCCAATGCCCTAGATATTGATGAAGATTATGCACTTGCAAGAGAAGCAGCCGAAAGACTACGTAATGTAACTGTCAATTAATGCAGCGACTAAAACTTATTAGCGCAATTGGAGAGGCAGCTATTCCTCTTTTTGGTGTGTTGTTTTTAGGTTGGGGACTGTATTTCATTCTGCTTTATTATTTTCTTGACCTAATAGTTAATGAAATATTTGTTTATATTAAAGTAAATAAAGTTGTTGATTTCCAGCTCATTAACTTTTCTTTCCGCGTGCGCTATGGTCGATTGATTTTTAATTCTGCCTTGGCTTTGTTGGTGCTTCTTCTTACACATGTTTCTGTTTATTTTATTGTTCCTGAGATTAATTTTTGGAAAGAATTTGTCGCCTTTTTACGGTACAAAGAAGACGGAATTCCTATTGCGCAGGGCTATATTTTATTACCAATGGTGCTTCTGGGAAATTACCAACAATATAAAATGGTCTTTATTAAATCGGGTGAATTTAAACGGATTTCTTGGAGTAAATTGATTTATAAAAGACGGAATGCACTATTTATAGCTATTGCTGGAACTACTGTTTCACTAATCATTGCTATTTTCTTCTCTATTAATGAGCCGTTTTATGTGTATGCGATAATTTTTGTAAAATTATTGGTAGATATCAGATTATAGCTGATTTGGGAAGACATTTAAAATTAATTAGCATAAAATCTTAACTTTGTAACAAATTTCAATTGAAATGAAATACTTAATCGTAGGACTGGGAAATCCAGGGGATAAATATGAAAATACAAGGCATAATATTGGCTTTAAAGTCGTAGAAGCACTTGCGGAAGAAAGAGATGGAACATTTGAGACTGCTAAATTGGGTGATGTAGCGAACATAAAATGGAAAGGGAGACAACTTATCCTTCTAAAACCAAATACCTTTATGAATTTAAGTGGGAAAGCTGTAAACTATTATCTTCAAAAGGAGAGAATCGACTTGAAAAATCTTTTGATTGTTGTGGATGATTTGGCATTGCCCTTTGGAAAGTTAAGGTTGAGAGGAAAAGGCTCTGACGGTGGACACAATGGACTGAAAGACATTCAAGCAAAGCTAAATACCAATCAATATGCACGTTTAAGGTTTGGTGTTGGCGGAGATTTCTTTCCAGGACAACAAGTTGATTATGTCTTGGGAGAATGGTCTAGTGAAGAGAAGGTCGTGATGGATGAAAGAATCGAATTGGCAACACAAATCATTAAAGATTTTACAACAATTGGAATCAACCAAGCAATGTCGGAACACAATAAGAAATAGTTAAATTTCTAAATCTTTAAAGGTCTTTTCATTTACAAATATCCACTTACTATTCCCTTGATGTAAGTTTGATAAATATTCTTGTTCCGCTTGACCAGGTGTTGGGATTAAAATGGCTTTTTTATCAAGCGTCTTTAAATCCATTAATGTAGAATAACCCGCTCTGCTTATAATTGTGTCACTTTCATAAATGACTTTTTCAAATTCTTGTGGCAATATCGATGAGAAGAAGTCGATGTTCTTTACCCTATCTTTAGATATAAAAAGATGAGAAGGATAGATAATTGCTGACTTGACTGCAGAATTTGATAGTTTTTCAATGAGTAAAGTCAAAAACTGTTGATTATATGGTTCTGGGCCACTGACTATCCCGAGATTTTCGTATTTTATAGGTGGTTTTTTTTCGGAATATCCTTGAAACCTTGAGGCGATTCCTATAAAATGAATGTTTTGGTGTTTACCTTGACTTAAACTTCCTGATAAAGCACGATTTTTATTGTCTGGTACCCATATTTCATCAAATTTTAATAGCAATTTAGAGTTCCACCATTTTACTAAGAAAGTCCACTTTGAAACGGGTAAATTTAATTGATGCGAAATAATTATACTCCTCACTTTGCTTGAATAAAAACCAAATCTTTGATCAGAAATAATTAAATCAGGCTTCAAGTATTTTATCCATTTATCTACTATTTTCCTTTCCTTTTTAAGGTATTTATAAAGCGGAAAAAATTGAAATAAAGTGTCTTTTACCCATTTCCCTTCTCCTTTAAATTTAAAAGGATAATCGGGATGTTGTATGTATTTTATATCAGGAAAATATTGAATGTAGAACTGTTTTTGTTGAGAATTACAAAAAACAATAATTTCGTTCTTCTTTTCAAGAAGTGATTGAATAATTGGAATTGTCCTCGCAACATGGCCCAATCCCCAATTTAAAGGACTGAGGAGAATTTTTTTAGATTTAATTGGAGGAATTTCCATTCTATTAAAAGACTTACAAAATCTCCAAAACCTTTTCAGGTGGTCTTCCGATTACAGCTTTGTCGCCATTGACAAAAATCGGTCGTTCAATAAGCTTAGGAAACTTTACCATAGCCTGAATCCATTCTTCTTCTGAAAGTGATTTTCCTTGATAATTATCCTTAAATTCTTTTTCTCCTTTTCGAATTAATTCTTCGGCCTTGATATTTAATTTTTCTAATAAATCTCTAATTTCATCAGCATCTGGAGAATTTTCTAAGTATTTTATGACTTCAAATTCAACGTTTTCTTTATTGAGAATGTCTAACGAACACCTACTTTTTGAGCATCTTGGATTGTGATAAATCTTCATATTAGATTTTACTTTTAATTAAACAAAAATAACCTGATAGTCGGGAAACAATTCTTTTAAAGTTGGGTCTGGACCTAAAAATTCTTCTCCAAATCTGTCCATTTCTTCTTTAGTTTCTTTAGAAAGATTTTCTTGCATTTCTTCAATTAAATCTTGACCCAAAATAAAAGGTGATGCTTGTGGAATAACTTTCCCGTTTTGAAATTGTCCAATGATATGATATTCATCGTTTAATTGAATTTTTTTGTTAGAAAACAAGCATCTTTCATTCCAATTATGTTTCCAATTGTTATTCCATAAATTTTGTCGTTTCTCGAGAAAGGTTGAGTTTCCAATTAAACTTTGAATAAATTGTCGAGATTCTTCACTCATTGTTTTAGATTGTTTCTCAGCGCAGTCCATACAAATTGCAATTTCAAAAAGCGTGATATCTCTAGCTTCATCTATTCTCTTGTAAGCTTTTTCAATTGTATAAGGAGTGTTGCTAGATTGTAAATCACAATTACATATTTTACAGTAGATAAAGTGTTTTCCATCACTATCTGAGGCAAACTCTATAGGTATCTCTATACGATTGTCCATTATTTTTCGTGATTTGATAAAGTTTTAAGATAATGTTTTAAGTTTTGTTCATCTTTCATTTCAAGAATGAGTAATCCATCTTCTGATTCGACAACAATATGATTATCTAATCCTTGGATAATAGCAGTTTTATGATGAGGAAGATTGATCAAGCAATTTTTTGAATGAAAGACATGCGTATTATCACCTTTGATACTATTTCCGTTAACATCAACTTCAAGGTGTTCAAAAAGACTTCCCCAAGTACCAATGTCACTCCAGTCAAAATCTGCCAAAACAATATCTACATTCTTTGCGTTTTCCATAATCGAAAAGTCGATTGAATCACTTTCAGCCTCGTGAAAAGCTTTGTTTATAAAATCTTGTTCCCTTGGTGAGTTATACGCATCGAAATCACTACAGAACAGATTGTAAAGTTCGGGTTGTAATTTCTGTATCGTTTTTAAAATTTCTTTTGCTTTCCAGATAAAAATCCCTGAATTCCAAAAATAATCGCCACTTTTTAGAAATATTTCTGCCATTTCTCGATTGGGTTTTTCTGTAAAATGCTTTACTTTAGCGATGCTTCTCGGAGATAAGTCGCCATCCTGTCTTACTTGAATATAACCATAGCCAGTATCAGGTCGATGTGGCTTAATACCTAAAGTTACAAGTTGATTATTTTGTGAAGCATGATTGATGGCAATGGATATAATTTTGGTAAATTTATGTTCTTTTAAAATTAGCTGGTCAGAAGGGGAGACAACCAAAACAGCCTCTGGGTTTTTTGCATAAATTTTTGCCGCAACATAGGCATTGCTTGGTGCGGTGTTTTTTCGTACAGGTTCCGATAAAATCTGCTCGTCTTTTAACTGAGGAAGTTGCTCTTTAACAAGGTTGACATAGTTCTTGTTTGTAACAACATAAAAGTTGTCCTTTTGCACAATTGTTTCTAGCCGCTCGTATGTCATCTGAATGAGCGTTTTCCCAGTTCCCAAAACATCCAAGAATTGCTTGGGTTTTTTTTCTGTTGACATTGGCCAAAAACGACTACCAACTCCACCTGCCATTATAATTGCGAAATTATTATTATCCATTTTTTAACTTCAAAATAAGTAAGTAATTCGTTTAAAAATAACAAACCTGCTTAATTTATAAAAGAATTAATTTTTAAAAAACATAAATAGCATCGTACATAAGAAATATAAAGTCTTTATGTTGACGAATGCCAATATCGAAAGATAAAAGTAATCAATAATCTTACGTATCGAAAGAAAACCTAATAAAAAAACAATTCGACCAGTTGTAAAAAACTTAAGATAATCGCTATTCTAGTCACTTTATATCCACATATCCGCAAAAAATTAAATGGTCTGTTTTAATAATTTCTTTTTTATGATATGAATAACCAATCGCTATATTAAATTTTTTTTGTAAATTTGTTACATATTTTAATTTATTACTATACTTATGGCTGTGAAACTATTGACATTTAAGAGCTTACCATATTGGAATATACTTAATGATTCTGCTTTCTTTAGAAGATTATTAAGTGTGGTATTTATGTTTACATTTTTCTATGTTACTCAAACATATACATACGCTCAAGCACCAACCTTCAGCAATTATTCAGAAGACCCTACTTTATCGACTTCTTTTGCACACAGAAAAGGGGCAAATAGTACACCTAAATTTACTGTAACCTCATTGACTAGTTTCAATGCAATTGAGATTGAATTGAATACACAATCAGACTTTTCAGGTACATCGTTTGTTACTACAATAAACACAGGTACAACCTATAACGCAAATACATTATATGACTTTTGGACAACTACACCATTAACAGGGGTAAACCAAACGTATTTTGCACGTTGTAGGGTGTCTTCAAACGGTGGTGCTACATATAGTCCATGGTCGGTAGAACTATGGCCTTATTCCTACTTTCCTACTACTTCATACCCAATGGAGGGTTGGTATTATACAACCGGTGAACAATTTGGGACAGGGGTTGTGCAAGAGGCTTTATATGATAATACTATAGTGAACACAACACCTTTTCCAGATGATGGGAATATCACTTTGGATCAAGGAGCTTACAATTTAACTATTTCAAACAATGCTGATCAATATTTAACAGAAGCTTCTACCAACTATTCAGGTGCAAGTTATGATTATCATACTGTTGGTAGTTTTTATTCTGGTGGTGCAAGACAAGATTACAATGGATTTAGGTTTACAGGTTTCTCTGTTCCTAATGGAGCTTCGATTTTGTCAAGTAATCTGAGAGTATATAGTCATCATAGAGGAAATGAGCCAATCTCCAATAATAGTAATCCATTGTATTTAGAGATAGTCGGTGTTAATCAAACCAACGTAAACACATGGGGTAATAATACGAATACGGGGACTGGTGGACCAAGATGGAGGGTAAGGAAAAGTATAACCACTCCATGGAATATCACTGCTTCTTGGACAGATCTGGAATTGATAACAAGTCCTGATATAAGTAATATTATAGAAGATATTGTCGGTACACCTGGATATATTGCGGGTAACACAATCGGTTTAATCGTAGATTACACAGGGACACCAAATTCAACTTCAAATCGACATAGATATTTTTCAACAGGAAATAGAGGTGTTGCGTACAGACCAAGAATTGAGGGGACGTTTACAAATTATAAAAATACTGTCCATTTTCCATCTGTTAAAAGAGATATATACGGACCATTAGGGACAGCTTGGGATGAATTGATAATTACAGATGAAACAAGTTGTGTTTCTTGCTACACTGAATACAGAATCCACGATGCTACAAACGATGCCTTGGTTGCAGGACCTTTTCTGCGTACTGCAGGAGTGAATGGAACGCAAAACTTTGATATTTCAGGGGTTTCTGCACAAGAAATATATGTGTCAGCTACCGTTTATCGAACAGATGCTTCACCACAAATTAAGGATGTTTGGTTGACGGCAATTATAATATCACCACTACCTGCAACTCCAGTTATAGTTGTGGATGCGCCAACGTGTACCAATAATGGAACGGCAGTAATTAGTAATTTTGATGCTAATGCAACATATACTTTCACGCCAGCAGGTCCAACAGTAGATGCAAGCGGAAATATTATTGGTGCAACTCTTGGGCAATCTTATACGGTAACATCAACTATCGATGGAAGCGTATCAGCTCCTTCTGTAAGCTTTACAATCGATGAAATGCTACCAACGCCTACTGTTTCAGTTGTAGAAAATGACCCAACAACGTGTGGAGGGAATGGAAGTTTAGACTTTACAATTACAGACATTGCTGATGGAAGCTATACAATTAATTATAACACAACAGACAGTTGGTCTGTTACCGTAACTGGAGGAACGACAAGCGTAACAGCTCCACAAGGAACTTACACAGACATCACGATTCAAAACCAACATGGTTGTGAGTCAGTGCCGGTAAGTGCGACATTAACTGATCCCAATGCTCCAGACACACCAATTATCTCTGTAATCGACCCAACTTGTACAAGCGACGGTATTGCAACAGTTGATAATGTTGGAGCAACAATTACGTATAATTTCACGCCAGCTGGTCCAACGGTTGATGGTGCAACGGGCGTAATTTCTAATGTAACTGCGGGAACAAGTTATACAGTTGAAGCAGAAGAAAATAATTGTGTTTCAGCAGATGCAACATTCCAAGTTGAACCACAAATCATAACGCCAGTTGAGCCAATTGTAAACGTAACAGCACCAACGTGTACAACAGACGGAAGCGGGATTATTTCAAACTATGATGGAAGTTATTCATATACATTCACGCCAGCTGGTCCAACAGTTGATGCGTCAGGAAACATATCAAACACAACTTTCGGAACTGCTTACGATGTAACTGCAACATTTTCTGCTTTTGCAAGTTCTTGCGAATCATCTCCAGCGAACTTTACAATCGATGAAATACTACCAACACCTACTGTTTCAGTTGTAGAAAACGACCCGACAGACTGCGGAGGGAATGGAAGTTTAGACTTTACAATTACAGACATTGCTGATGGAAGCTATACAATTAATTATAACACAACAGACAGTTGGTCTGTTACCGT
>JBBAEU010000026.1:0-29182 GCA_041655765.1 Brumimicrobium sp. | reverse complement strand
GTGTCTATAGCAGTAGGGTCCACCTCTTCCCATTCCGAACAGAGAAGTTAAGACTACTTGCGCTGATGGTACTGCCAGCTAACTGGTGGGAGAGTAAGACGACGCCACTTTTTTTAAGTCCCGATATCTAAAGATGTCGGGACTTTTTATTTTAAAAAAAACACATCACTCCTAAACTATCAGCTTTTTGTATTACATTTGTATTATGGATAATAACTCGATGGATTTGACAAAGATTGTAGAAACAGAGTCTAGAAAAGATAGTCATCTGGCTTTGGCTTTAAATGCTATAAATGAAAATATTGACCATCGTTTCTGCTATGAACCTCTATTGTCAGCACATCCTGATAAAAATCAAAAATGGCCAGTCAAAATAGGAAATAAAACCATGAATTATCCTATCTGGATGTCTAGCATGACTGGAGGAACTGATAAAACCAATAAAATTAATCTAAGACTGGCTGCTGCTGCCGCAAGGTTTGGCTTGGGAATGGGAGTTGGATCCGCACGTATTGCTTTGGAAGGTGGGAAATTTCTCGATGGCTTTCGCTTAAGACGTATCATCGGTGAAAACATCCCTTTTTATCTGAACTTTGGAATCTCCCAAATCGAAAAAATGATAGAAGATAATTCTATACATAAAATTAAGTCATTGACGAATGAACTTGAAGCAGATGGAGTTATTATCCATGTAAACCCTCTCCAAGAGTGGATGCAGCCAGAAGGTGATTTTATTAAAAGACCTCCTATTATCACAATTAAAGAGTTTATAAATAAAGTGGATGTTTCTACAATTGTAAAAGAAGTAGGACAAGGATTTGGATACGAAAGTATGAAAGAACTCTTGCAACTACCTTTGGTAGCAGTTGAGTTTGCAGCATCAGGAGGAACAAATTTCTCTAAATTAGAATTGATGAGAAATAAAACAAAAAGTGAATTTCTTATGCCTTTTGTTCATGTAGGACACTCTGCAGAAGAAATGGTGGGTTTTTGTAATCAACTTTCTGATGAGTTAAGCAATAAAATTAAATGTTCTACATTAATAATAAGTGGAGGAATTAAAAATTTTTTGGATGGATATTATCTTATTAAAAAATCAAAAATGAACTCGCTTTACGGACAAGCTGCAGGATTTTTAAATTATGCACAGGTCTCACAAGAGGCATTAGAAGATTATATTGAGTACCAAATCCAAGGGTTAATGTTAGCTAAATCTTTCTTAAAGTTAAAAGAATATTAATATGTCATCAGATAATCAAATTATTCATGGATTTTCAAAAATGAATAGCAATGAAAAGTTAGAACTTTTTATTAAAAAACATTCAAATCCTAAGGAAGCTCTTGAGTTATTTAAAAGTTTTCACCACAAGAACAATAAAATTCAGCAGCTCTTAGAAGATTTTAGTGAGAATACTGTAACTAATTTTCCTTTGCCTTATTCCATCTGTCCTAATGTTTTGTTAAACGGAAAATCTTTGCTCGTTCCGATGGTTATTGAAGAGAGTTCTGTCGTTGCCGCAGCAGCCAATAGCGCAAAGTTCTGGTTCACAAGAGGTGGATTTAAAACAGAAATTATCGATACAGAAAAAATTGGGCAAGTCCATTTCTTATGGAATGATGATAAACAATTGTTGATAGACCGCTTCGATGAACTAAAAGATGTTTTAAATAAAGATTGTTTTGACATAACAGAAAATATGGTGCGCAGAGGAGGTGGGATAAATTCGATAGAGTTAAGAGATTTATCTGATGAAGAACCTGGACTTATGCAATTGTATGCTCGCTTCGAAACAATTGATTCTATGGGAGCAAACTTTATTAACTCTTGCTTAGAACAATTTAAATCGTCTTTTGAAAAATGGCATCAAAATCAACCTGAATTTAGAAAAGATGGACTGGAAGTAATTATGTGTATTCTTTCAAATTATACTCCTAATTGTAAAGTAAGATGCACTGTCGAAACAACAATTGACCAATTAGACGGTGTCGTTAAAGGAATGACAGGTAAAGAATTTGCTAGAAGATTTCGATTAGGTGTTAGGATTGCTGAAGTTGATTCCCACCGTGCTACAACACACAACAAAGGAATCATGAATGGAATCGATTCTGTAATATTAGCTACAGGAAATGACTTTAGAGCCGTTGAGGCATGTGCACACACGTATGCATCGAGGTCTGGAAAATACAGTTCATTAAGCCATTGTGAAATAAAAGATGATAAATTCGTCTTCTCTCTTGAAATTCCTTTTGCAGTTGGTGTAGTAGGTGGATTAACAAATTTACATCCATTGGTGAAATTAAGTTTAGAGTTACTCGACAACCCATCTGCACAAGAAGTAATGAGTATCGCAGCAACAATTGGATTGGCAAATAATTTCTCCGCAGTTAAAAATCTTGTAACGGTTGGTATTCAGCAAGGTCATATGAAAATGCATTTGCTGAATATCCTTAATCAATTGGAAGTTCCAGAAAAATTCAAACCTGAAATCATAGAATACTTTAAAGATAAAGTGGTTTCTGTATCTTCTGTTAGGAATTTGGCAGAGAAACGAAATATGATTCCTAAGGAATATATAAACCAATCGTATGACAAATAACTGAAGTTGTTAGATTTGGATTATTATGACCAAAAAAAGTTTTAAAGCCAACGGAAAATTAATGCTTTTTGGAGAATATGTCGTTCTAAAAGGTGTTCCTTGCCTTGCTTTTCCTTTACGTTATGGACAAACATTGGATGTTCTGCCTATTTCAGATGATGGTATTCTTTGGGAAGCCTTTGAAATTGATAACTGTTGGTTAGAAATCAGATTTTCTTCAGAATTAGAGATTTTATCTACTTCTGATAAAGAAAAAGCTGTAAAAATTCAAGAAATTTTAAAATTGATCAAATGTTTAAAGCCTGATATAAAGTTAAATCATTTGTCTTTTGTGTTTCATGTTGATTTTGATCGAAAATTTGGATTTGGAACGAGCTCTACGCTGATTTCTTTGCTAAGTGATTGGTCGGGGATTGACCCATATTTACTTTTAGAGAAATCTTTTGGTGGTTCAGGTTATGATGTGGCTGCAGCGAAAGAAAAGCAACCGTTTTTTTATTCAGTTGATAACAAAGTTGAAGGCACTTGGACAATGAGCGATAATATTGGTAATAATTTACTTTTTATTTATTTAGGTAATAAGCAAAAAAGCTCTGAATCTGTTGCTAAGTTTAATCTTCAGGATATAACTCCAAAGCAAATTTACTTTATGAACTTTATATTGGAAAAAGTATTAGAATGTTCAGAAATTGAAGAATGGGAAGAGTTAATGGCGAAAAGTGAATACATGATTGGAAAAATATTAAATGAAGTGCCTGTAAAAGAACAATATTTTTCTGATTATCCTTATGAAATTAAATCTATGGGTGCATGGGGTGGAGATTTTATTATGGCAACTTATAGAAATTTAAGTGAAGCCAAAGCATACTTTTCAGTAAAAGGCTATCATGTTTATTATACGATGAATGAGCTAAAGTATTAGTTTGATATAATAAAATAATCCTGTCCGCATAAACAGCAAACAGGATTATTATTAACTTTTATAAAACCTAATTACATATCCAATAAATAGGCAAATATTAGTGGAGCAACAATTGTGGCATCACTTTCTATAACAAACTTCGGTGTATCAACATCTAATTTTCCCCATGTTATTTTTTCATTTGGGATAGCGCCTGAATAGCTTCCATAACTTGTTGTTGAGTCACTTATTTGGCAGAAATAGCTCCAAAACGGAGTATCAGTCATTTCCATATCTTGATATAACATTGGAACAACACAAATCGGAAAATCACCTGAAATTCCACCACCAATTTGGAAAAATCCAATACCATTATCACTGTTTTCAGGGTACCATTTTGCCAACCAAGTCATGTATTCAATACCTGATTTCATCGTACTTGGCTTCAATTCACCTTTAAGCACGTAGCTAGCAAAAATATTTCCCATTGTACTGTCTTCCCATCCAGGAACAACAATTGGCAGGTTTTTTTCAGCAGCTGCCATCATCCAAGAGTCTTTCACATCTATCTCGTAATATTGCTCTAAAACACCACTTAAAAGCATTTTGTACATAAACTCATGAGGGAAATAACGTTCTCCTTTTTCTTCAGCATCTTTCCAAATTTTAAAGATATGTTCTTGTAACCTTCTGAATGCTTCTTCTTCTGGGATACAAGTATCGGTAACACGATTCATGTGATTATCAAGCAATTCTCTTTCTTGTTCAGGGGTTAAATCTCGATAATGAGGAATTCTTTTATAGTGGTTATGTGCAACCAAATTCATAATATCTTCTTCAAGATTTGCTCCAGTACAAGAAATAATATGGACTTTGTCTTGACGAATCATTTCTGCCAAAATCTTTCCTAATTCAGCGGTGCTCATTGCTCCACCCATGGAAATTAACATTTTTGCTCCATTGTTTAATTGTTGTTCGTAGGCTTTCGCTGCATCAACAAGTGACGCTGCATTAAAATGTAAGTAGTATTTTTCTATAAAGTTTGAAATTGCTCCTTTATTCGTATTCTTCATCGTAATTTAATTTATTTGTTTGTTTATCTGAATATTCATTTTCTTCATCAATGTCTTCGTCTTCTATGAACTTGTAACTCAACATTTTGTAATAAAGTTTTGCAGCAAGAAAATCGGAAGCTGGATGGTTTTGGTTTGGACATAGTTCTACAATATCAAATCCAACTACATTTTTTTCTGTAAAAACTCGTTTTAAAAACTCAAGGGTTTCGTACCAAAGAAGTCCTCCTGGTTCTGGTGTACCTGTCGCAGGCATTATTGAAGGGTCAAACGCATCTAAGTCGAAAGTGATAAAAACATTTTTTCCAAGCGACTCAATCACTTTGTCCATCCAAAAATCATCTTCAGCCATTTCATGGGCAAAAAATGTTTTGTCTTCATCCATGACATCGAGCTCAGTAGCATCCATGCTTCTAATTCCAACTTGAACTAGATTCGTTGTTTTACTTGCTTCATAAACCGCACAAGCATGATTATAAGGAGTTCCTTGATATTCTTTTCTTAAATCTGCATGTGCATCAATGTGTAAAACTGTTAAATCACTAAAACTTTCATTGAAAGCCCGGATTGTTCCAATTGAAATACTATGCTCTCCACCAAAAATAGTAACAAATTTATTTTTGTTGATATATGATTTTGTAATACCATGCACTGCATCTACCATTGACTCTGGAGAAGAGTTCTCAGTGACAGCGTCGGCAAGATAGATTCCTTGTTTATAGACCTCACTGTCTGTTTCAATGTCATATAACTCCATATTCTCAGAAGCTTCTAGAAATGCGTCAGGACCTTTATCGGCTCCTTTTTTCCACGTGCTTGTTCCATCATAAGGAACTGGAATTAATACAATTTTGGAAGTACTCAAAGAAGTGAACTCTTCTGGTATTCCAGCATAAACTTTAGTATTCATAACCTAATAATTTTAAAAATTGATCACTCGTTTGTTCTGGCGCAAATAGCTTTGTTGTAATGTTGCCATCTGCATCTTTATTTATTATTATATGTTTTGGAGCAGGAATTAAACAGTGTTGTATTCCACCATATCCTCCAATGGATTCTTGATAAGCACCTGTATTGAAAAAACCGATATATAAAGGTTTCTGTTCGCTATATTTTGGTAAATATATCGCATTGACGTGTTGTTCACTGTTATAGTAATCTTCACTATCGCAGGTTAATCCACCTAATAAAACCCGTTCATATTCATCACTCCATCTGTTTATTGGCAACATGAGAAATCGTCTGTTTATTGCCCATGAGTCTGGTAATGTTGTGATAAATGATGAGTTTATCATGTTCCACTTCTCTTTATCATTTTGCTTTTTCTGATAGAGAATTTTGTAAATTGCACCTCCACTTTCTCCGACAGTAAAACTTCCAAATTCTGTAAAAATATGAGGGACAGGAACTTCTGCATTGTCACACGCAACTTTAATTTGATTAATTATTTCGTCAACCATATATGCATAATCAAAATCAAATGCAAGTGAGTTTTTAATTGGAAACCCGCCACCGATATTTAACGAATCAAGTGTTGGACAGATTTTTTTAAGTTTAACATAAACGCGTAAACACTTATTCAACTCGTTCCAATAATAAGCTGTATCTCTAATTCCTGTATTGATAAAGAAATGGAGCATTTTTAAATTTACATCTTCTTTCTTCTCGATTTCATTTCTATAGAAAGTGATAATGTCTTGATATCCAATCCCTAAACGAGAAGTGTAAAATTCGAACTTTGGTTCTTCTTCTGAAGCAATTCTAATTCCAACATTAAATGAACCTTCAATTTCCGCTTCGAGAAGGCTAATTTCTTCATAGTTATCTATGATTGGAATACATCTATCATGACCATTATTGATGAGTCGTGCAATATTACTTATATACTTTTCACGTTTAAAACCATTACATAAAATGTAATTGTTTTTTGAAATTTTTCCTTCTTTGATAAAACTCTCTATGATATTAATGTCATAAGCAGAAGAAGTTTCTATTTGAATATCATTTTTTAATGCCTCTTCAATAACATGCTTAAAATGTGAACTTTTTGTACAATATGCATAGTGATAATTTGCGTTATAATTATGCTTTTTCATTGAATCGTTAAACCATTTTTTGGCTGATTGAATATTCTCTGAAATTTTGGGTAGATAATTGAATTTTAATGGCGAACCATATTGCTCTACCAATTTCATCATATTTACACCATGAAAAAGGAGTTGATTTTTGTTGTTTAATTGAAACTCAGTTTGAGGGAAATAATAAGTTTGGTCTATTAAATCAATATATTTTATTTTCATTTTTTTTATTTAAATAGTGAATAATTCGGTCGAAATGACCATTATCTGATAATGTAAAAAATGAAAATAATTCAAACTTTAAGTGGTAAATACCATCCTAAATGGTATGACTCATAAAGAACTTTAGATGAGTTCCTTTGTAGATTAAAAACGAAAGCTAGCTTTAAAATTCGGTCACTTATCTGATAAGCTATTTTTGAGTATTGCTTTCTAACTCTCAAAAATCCGAACGTAGAAACAGATTTCAACTTGTTCAGCTATTAAAGTTGACGCAAATATCAATAAAATAATTTAATTACCAAATGATTCTTGTAAAAAACAGAAAAAACTATAAACTGATTTTTATCATTCTGTTTTACTGCACATATCATTCAGAAATCTTACATGATTTTTCATTTTTGTATATTATGAATGCAGACATAATCTATATTGTTGAAAAAGAGTTAGGAAAGAACCTTAAAAGTTCCTTAAAATCTAATATTTCTGACGAAAACGCTCTTTATATTCTTGTCCAATTGAGTAAAAATAAGCAGGAATTTGTTCCGCTAATTAATAACATTCAAGAAATAAGATTGAATAAACTTAAAAAGAAAATTATTGAAGAGTTGAAAATAAATGAATCTAAACATAATAATATTCATTTTGTTTTTCTCGATAAACCTTTTAGTAAAAGAGATTTTAATAAAAACTTTAAAGATGTAAAGTCTATCTCACTATTTGCGACTGAAAACGGTATGGAACATGTGAAGTCCATTTTTGAATCTCAAATTGGGATTAATAACTTGCAATTGAATTATTTACAGTTAAAGTAATTATATTGCATATTTTATTAATCAATTTTTAAATTATGCTAAAAGTCTTATTCCTTTTGATGACTGCTATTTTTTTGAATGGTTGTACTTCATCTAATTCTGAATCTGAGATTCAGGTAGAAATAGATTCGGAAATACCTGAACATAAACAAGAGTTTGCAATTGCTATTCATGGTGGTGCTGGATTTATTAATCAAGAAACTTTACCAGAATTCTTAAAGGATGAGTATAAAAACAAATTAAAAGAAGCGATAAATGTTGGTTATGAAATCTTGAAAAATGGAGGAAATTCGATTGATGCAGTTGCCGCAACAATTAATATCCTTGAAGATAGTCCGCTTTTTAACGCAGGGAAAGGTGCTGTTTTAAATAATGAAGAGCGTCCAGAATTAGATGCTTCAATTATGGATGGAAAAACTTTGAACGCAGGTGCTGTCGCAGGTGTAAAGCACATTAAAAATCCCATCAATCTTGCAAAAGAAGTTTTAGAAAATTCCAAACATGTTTTATTGGCAGGAGAAGGAGCAGAGCATTTTGCAAAAGAACAAGGATTTAAAATGATGCCAGAATCATATTTTGTCATAGAAGAACGATTAAATGAAGTTCGAAAAATGAAATCTGAAGATAAAGAGAATGTTTTAACTTCTTATTATGACAATAAGTTAAATGCTCCAAAAATGGGTACTGTAGGATGTGTTGCACTCGATAAAAATGGAAACCTAGCAGCAGGAACATCGACAGGTGGATTAACAAACAAAAAATTCGGAAGAATTGGAGACTCACCAATTATTGGGGCTGGAACTTACGCCAATAATCAAACATGTGCGGTTTCATGCACAGGTACAGGAGAATTTTATATTCGTGGTGCTGTAGCTTACGATATGTCGGCATTAATGGAATATAAAAACTATTCTGTTGATGAAGCTGCGAAAGAGATCATTCACAAGAAACAACCTGAATTAGGTGGGACAGGCGGAATCATCGCAATGGATAAAAATGGAAATGTTAGCATGGAGTTTAATACGCCAGGAATGTTTCGAGCAAAAATGGACGATAAAGGTAATCTAGAGATTAAAATTTTTAAAGATTAGCTTTTGATTTCCAATTAAACCTAAAAAAATAGATAAAGAACACAACAATCATTAGATGAACTGGTATCATATATCTTACAATTGCGCCAGAAATTGTTGTTACCCATCCCATTCCAATTGAGAGAATAAGCATATAAAACATAAGAGAAAAGAATATCTCTTGCTCTTTTATTTTGTTTTTTATAACCGAATAAACTCCAATCAAAAACATCAAAATATAAAGAATATTTTCAAAAAACGAGTAGTATTGAAGGTTTGAACTGTTTTTTGTTGGTATGGGCTCTAAAAAAGTGATTCTTAAAGATTCTGGAATGTTTAAAAGCAACTGTTTTGTTGATCCATTTATGAGCGTATAATTTAATTCACTTTTTGCGCCTACCATATTTAGGTGAATTTTATACTGAACTCCAATCTCGTTTAAAAGTATTGGCACTCGTTCTATGCGTTCATTCTTTTTCATCGCATAAGCTTCTACTGGTTTTTCAATTAAGACATAATTTTCATTTTTAAAGGTGAGTAAATGTGTAGATTCTATGGGGATGTAATAGAAGTTTTCATCATCTCCATAAAGATATAATCCACCTTTTGCAACATTCATAAAATCAGCTTGTTTGTTAGAAATGATGTTTGTAATTGTATTGGAAAATGTTAAAAATAAAATGAGTCCAAAGGTAGAGAATGTTATGAGTGATAATGCCGTTTTTTTAAATGTTTTAAAAAACAAAACAAGGATAACGACAAGAATGCATACAACAAAAATGTAGGACTTAAATAGAAGTAAAAGAATTGCTCCTGAAACAACCCTTAATCGTCTGTTTCTGACTTCTTTGTCAAACATTCCCCTAAAAAAGAGTGCTAATCCTAAAATAATCATTGGTTCTTTTAAATTAGAACTTCCCCAAACTGATATCCCAGGAATTGCAACAAGTAACAAAAGCACAAATAATAAAGGCAAAGTTGTTTTCGTTTTTATCCATTGAAATAATTCTAAAGCTCCCATTAAAGAAATAAAGCTGAATAAAATAAAATGGGTGTAAAATGTTCCAAATGAAAAAAAATAAAACAGTGTATTTATTCGAATAATGTTTTTTGTGTCATTATAGATTAAATGATTTCCTCCCAGCCACTTTGAGGTCTCGCTTAAATGATGCTCAAGATAATTTGTGTCCCGATTTATGTCGAAGAAGATTTGAAAAAAGTCACTTGGAGACTGAAAAAATAAATCGAATAAAACTTTACTGTCATGGAGAAAATCTGCTGAATCTTCCGATAACTCTCCATCGCCATAGTAATAGGTATAAATATAGATAAAGACGCCAGCAAACAATAGTTTAATTATAAACATTATTGGTAATGTTGTCTTGGGTAACTCTTTGATATACTTCTTGTTTATCCAAAGAGAAATCCATAATAAAATAAGGATATAAAATATGGATATGGGTATATTCACAAGAAACTTTTTTACAAAGGTAAAAACAATTATCTTATGTTTAATTATGAATTGCTAACAGCACAGTACTGAAAAGTAAATTTATTTGTGTCAAGAATGTTTATTCTTTAACTAAATTTGTATCCATGATTGATTTGTATAAACATAAAGGAATGAGAAAAAAGCTCATAGAAGAGCTTAGAACGAAAGGAATCGAAGATGAAAAAGTATTAAAAGCTTTTTATGATGTGCCGCGTCATCTCTTTCTGGATTCATCATTTACCAATCAAGCCTATTCAAACATAGCTTTTCAAATAGGCTCTGGTCAAACCATTAGCCATCCTTATACAGTTGCCTTACAAACATCATTACTCAATATTTCAAAGAGAGATAAAATTTTGGAAATTGGAACAGGAAGTGGGTTTCAAACTTCTATTCTTTTCGTTATGGGAGCCAAAGTTTATTCCATTGAACGTCAGAAAGAGCTATACATCAAAGCTAAAGAGTTAATCGCTAAATTGGGTCATACTCCACAATTATTTTATGGAGATGGATATAAAGGAAAAGTTTCTTACGCACCGTATGATGGAATTTTGGTTACTTGTGGCGCACCTTTCGTTCCAGATGCTTTGAAAGACCAATTAAAAATTGGAGGTCGATTAGTTATTCCAATTGGAGAAGGAGAAAAACAAATTATGCATCGGTTAACAAAATTATCAGATACCGAGTGGGAAACAGAAACGTTTGGTGAATTTAGTTTTGTTCCAATGCTTGAAAAAACAAATAAATAAAGTGATTTCGCTAAGACCATATACCTTATTCAGCAGTACTCAATCTTTATCTTCCGTTTTATTAACAGATACTTTCGATAAATATCTCTTTGTTTGCCCTTTGGATAAAAACTTGGTATTAGCACAAATTCTTTATTCTTTACTGATCAAACACTTTAAAATTCAATCTTTAAATATTGGAAAGTTTACGTTGAAAAATATTAACTATTTATGTGTTAAAAAAGAAGACTGCATTATCGAAATTAATGCCTGGAATGATTTTTTGTGGAGTTCAAAAAGAGGGTTTAATTCTTTTTTGAATCCAGAAGATTTAATCAAAATGTATTTGATGGAATTGTACTTTCCTATTTTTAAGCAGACTGAAAAATTTATTCAATTTGGGAAGAAAGATAAATTTATTTTAAATGGTTATCCTAAATTATTTGAAGGGAATCGTGTGAAATTTGTATCGCAAGACTCAAGCAGTGTGGGAATGACCCAACCTCAAATTGTAAAATTTATCAGATTTATGAAATCTGATTTTAGGAAAATAATACAAGACTTTAAAGAATTGCATCACGACAAATTATATTCAGACATAAAATATCAGATTAGTCTATTCCCCAATTTAAGAAATGAATATTGGGAAGAGGTGAAAAAGTGTTTTTCGAGTGAATATAAAGAATATATAGATCAAGAGTTGTGGAATTATTCTTTACGTCTGTAAAAAAATAATGAGATTATCTTAATTTCATTTCTCAAAAAAATAACATTGAAAACTTCTTGTTGATTAAACAGTATAAAATTTCTATTCATAAATGTGAGTAGGTATGAAAATTATTGTAGATTTGTAATGTTCTATAAATAATATATTAAATAATGAATAATAGATTTTCTGTATTAATAAGGCGTTATCTTTTATCTGTATTTATTGCAGTCGCTGGAGTAGTAATGATTATTTTAGGTTTTTCTTCTAACCAAGATATGCTTTTTATGGTAGCAGCCGTAAACTTATTTATTGGAGGGATTTTAGCACTTCTTTTTAGTGCTGGGATACTCGGAAGAAACCTTGTACTTATCCTTGGCTCAATTAGTTTGGTTGTGGCTATTATACTTTTAAATGCATCTTTTAAATCAATCGACAACACAATTCAACACGATGCGGACTATGCCCGTTCAGAAAAATTGGTTCAATACAGTTTAACTCAAATCCGCGATATTCAAAGAGAATATAGAACCCAAAAAGGTGTATATGCAAAGGATTTTGATGAGTTAAAAGACTTCTTTGAAAATGATAAAATCGTAAAAATTGATGCAGCTGGTACAGTACCTCCAAGAAAGTTGACAATAAAAGAAAGAGATTTCTTATATACTGACAAAAGAGCCTTAGATCATAACATGACTGAACGAGAAGCAGCTTTGTTAGTTCAAGGTGGCAACCCTTCAAACGCTTTGGATTTAGCTAACTTTAAACGTGATACAGTAGAAGTTTATTTTAAAGATGAATTTTTGAGTTCTAAGACTCGTCAAAACTTAAGAGAATCTCTTGGACTTGGGAAGTTTGATATTGAAGAGTTAAGATACATTCCAATGACAGATCCTAAAGAAGAATGGACTATCGAAACAAGAGATAACGTGATTTACCTTCAAGGAGACACGATTGCTACAATTCATGTTTATGGTAAAGCTCCAATTCCTAGGTTTGAAAATGGTGAAAGAAGTATTGTAGGCTTCGGAAACCTAAATACAAATTCGGATAAAGCAACTTGGGAATAGTAAAAAATTAAAATTTGAGTACTTCACAACTTACAATATTTATTTCTAGAACCTCAGCCCACGTAGCTGAGGTTCTTCGTTCTTCAAAGGATGTAGTGATTGAAAAAGACTATACTTTGACAGAAGGTAATGATGTTGGATATACCGAAAAGTTGAATAGAATATTTGAAGATTTTCCGCTAAAAGATGAATACCAAGAATACTCGCTGGCCTGGGGCACTCAAACTAAAACTTTGGTTCCTTTGGGCTTGTTTAACGAGTCTTCAGCCAAAGATATTTCTCAATTTATGTTTGGGAAAGAAATTGACACAACAACAATCGACTATAATAGATTGATGGAGTTAAGCATGGTCAACGTTTTTGAAATTCCCAATTGGGTAAAGCGATTTTTTATTATAAAATTTCCTAGAATCTTAATTCAACACGAACATACGATGTTTCTCAGGGCTTTGTTTCAAGGCTCTACATTCAATCGAAAAGTCCTTGTGAATGTTTGTAATGATTATATAAACATTGATATCGTTTTTCACAACGAATTGATTTTCTCAAATAGTTTCCAAATTCAAAACGTTGACGACATCATTTATTATCTTGCGTTTACCATAGAAAAGGAGGGACTAAAAGAAGAGGTCGCAGAAATACAATTTTATTTTGCTGATGATTTATCTAAACAATTATCTGAAGATTCTCAAATGAAAATTGAAAAACTTAAGTTATTCAAAAATATGACTTTTAAAAATGCTGAATCTTCTTTTAAACTTCAAACATTGTGCGTATAATAGGTGGAAAACTAAAGGGAATCAGATTTGTGCCTGCAAAAGGATTTCCCTCAAGGCCGACGACGGATTTTGCGAAAGAAGCTCTTTTTAATATCCTAATCAATAAATTTGAATTTGGGAATCTTGAAGTCCTAGATTTATTCGCAGGAACAGGAAATATTACCCTCGAATTTGCTTCACGCGAAGCTGGAAATATTACGGCAATTGATATAGATTTTAGAAGTATTCAATACCTAAAAAGTTTGGTAAAGAAACTTGAATTGGATGATTATATAAATGTTATCAAAGCAGATAGCTTAAAGTTTATTGAAAATCACGCTAAATCCTATGATATTATCTTTGTAGATCCGCCTTTCGAGGAGACTTATCACCTAGAATTGGTCAATAAAATTATGAATTCAAGTTTGTTGAAAGAAAATGGTGTGTTGGTTGTAGAACATGGAAAAAGAGATAAATTTGAAGAACACCCAAACTATACCCAAACCAGAAGATATGGAGGTGTGATGTTTAGTTTTTTTGAACATATTTCGTAATCTTACGTTATAAACAATAAAAAAAGATGAAAAAAATCGCAGTATTCCCCGGCTCTTTTGACCCTTTTACAATAGGTCATGAGTCTATTATTAGAAAATGCTTTCCTCTTTTTGATGAAGTAATTATTGGAATTGGCGTAAATACTTCTAAAAAGTATATGTTTGACTTAGAAAAAAGAATTCAGCATATTCACTCAATATACGAAGGTGTAGAAAATGTTAAGGTTGAAAGTTTTACTGGCTTAACAGTAGATTTCTGTAAACAAAAAAATGCGCAATTTATCGTAAGGGGCGTAAGGGATACAAAAGACTTTGAATATGAAAAGAGTATCGCTCAAATGAATCTTAAAATCTCTGGCATAGAAAGTGTATTCTTAATTACCGACCCCGAAGTTGCAGCAATAAGCTCAACAATTATTCGTGAAATTCACAAAAGTGGGGGAGACATGAGTATGTTTGTAACAAATTCAGATATTCTCGTTTTATGATTACAGAATAATTTGAAAATATAGTGTATATGAGATTTTTAAGTGCTTTTATCTTTTTCTTGTTTAGTTCTTTCTCCTTTTCACAATCAACAAATGAAATCAAAGGAACAGCAAATGATTATGCTGGAAAACTACTTCGTGTATATGCAACGGATGATTATTTAAGTAATGTTAGAACACAAATTGCATCAACAGAAGTGTCTTTAAATGGAGAATTTTCAACCACTTTTTATAATAACGAAATTCGAAAACTTATTGTTGAAGTTGGAAATGATCAATTTGTACTTTATGCTCAACCCAATACTCAATATCAGCTTGTTGTAGAAAAAGATGAACGCTATTCTTTTCGTGGAGGAAAAGGTGATGCTGGCTTCTATTTCGTACATTTAGATACAAATGATATCAATTACAAAATATTGATTTTCGAAGATTATCAACTTAATTTCTTAGAGAATTATTACAATAGAAATACACTTAAAACACCCGAATTTGTATCGCGACTTGATACATTTAAGATTAATATAGAAAATAGGTACAGAGCTGACACAAATTCGTTTTTTAAAACTTATGTTCGTTATTCAATTGCATCACTAGATAATCTTGCATTCACTGGCCAAAGAAATGAATATGAAAAGTATGATTTCTATATAAAACCTTATACAGTTGAATATCAAAATGATAGATATATTGATTATATCAAACATTACTATAAGCAATATGAAACGCAGCTTTCAGATGAAGTAGAAAGAGAATTTTATAAAGGAATAATAAGAAGCAGCCCGACCTTGTTGATGAATGCTTTAGGTGGAGACTATGCACTTAAAAACTTAAGACTGAGAGAGTTTATTTTGATTAATATGTTATCTGAAATATTTTATTCAGACCAATATCCTAAAACCAATATCATTACCGTTTTAGATAGTATTTCGAATCATGCTTTGTTTAACGAACACAAAAAAGTTGCGTCAAATATAAAGTTTCGATTGACAGATTTGAAGCCAGGAACATTAATGCCTGATTTCAATGTGATTATAAAAGGACAACGAAAGTTTAAGTCGGATTATGCAAACAAATTTTTATATATTCAGTTTGTTGATAATGAAGTCCCTTCTTCCATAAATGATCTCCGATTGATGGTGCCTTTGTATCAAAAATATAACAAATACATTGAGTTCTTGACGATTCTCGTCGATCGTTCTGGTAAAGTTGCGAACAATACGTCTGACTTTATCAAAGAACATCAAATTTCGTGGGATTTTTCCGTAATTGATAACAACAATGACATTATCAATAAAATGAATGTGTCTTCGTTTCCGTATTATATCTTAATGGATGCAACAGGTTATGTTGTTGGTGCGCCTGCGTCAACACCACGACCAAATAACGAATATGAAACAATCGAAAAAGAATTGCATTTAATCACACGAAGATATAAAGCGATGGAGTCTAACGACAGGGGTTATTAGTTTTTTCTCTTTTATGCCGCCAATTCTGCCTACGCCCTTTAATTTGCTCGTGATTTTTAGCAGAAAATACGTTTAAAATGCGCTTCTTTGGTCGCGTTTTTAAGCATTTTTCTGCAATAAAAATCACTTCACAAAGCTATCGGTCTTTGGCAGGGCGGAATTAGTTCTTCGGATAAGCAAAAGTGAAAAATAAAATTCATTTTCTACACTTCATCAGCACTCGGACCGTATGCGCCGGGAACAGGAATATCTAACAACCTTAAATAAACTCCTAATTGTGCTCTGTGGTGATAGGAATGACTTAGTGCCATTGAACGGATTGCTGTTTTGCGGGGTGCGTCTAAAATGATGTGATCGCCAGCTCGCATAATCCAATTTTTTTCTAAGTCAAATTCGGAAACATCTTCTAGTGACTTAATTGTGTTATTGTAGCCTTCATCAAAGATTTTTAATAAATCCTCCGTAGTTTCAATGGAGTCAGATTTTTGTTGATTTTCATGAAAATCCAAATAATCTGTTGTTACCATAATCGCTGGAAAAGCAGTCAAATCAGCTACGTGTTTAGCCAAAGACTTTAACGACATTGATTTTTCATGTGGTCTCCAATCAAATTTATCCGAGGGAACCCTTTCTAATGTTTTTCGTGTATTAGAAAATTCCGATTTGATTTCTGCAATTAACTCTTGTTTTAATGACATGTTTTTTACTTAAATTGATAAAATATCTTCTTCTTGTCTCTTAAAACACCACAATATGAGTTATGTTCTAATTTGTTGACATCTTTAACAAAAAACAGGTGATTTCAAAAAAAAAGCATTGGAATAGAGTAGTGGATGTTTTAAAACATTAAAATAAACATTGAAAATAAAAACTAAAGAAATCCCGACGATAAATCAAGAAGACTTAGTCTAAAACTAAAATCAACACAACAATCTCACTTTTAAGACATCCACTTTGGTTTTTCTACAAATTAATCCAAAATAGAAGGGTATTTCTCTGGATTAACTTCATTCATCATGTTGTATGCAGCATTATAAATGTCGTCGATATTTGGTTTTGAGAAATAATCTCCGTCTGAACTGTACGCCGGACGATGATCTTCTGCACTTAAAGTAACTGGCTCACTATCTAAGAAATAATAACCCTTTTGTTTGACAATAACTTGATCTAAAATGTATGCTGTCGCACCACTTGACACGTCTTCGTCAACAATCATTAGACGATTTGTTTTTGAAAGTGATTTTGAAATATCATGTGCTAAGTCAAATGGTATTAACGTCTGCACGTCTATCAATTCAACACTAATACCAACTTTCTCAAGCTCTTTCGCTGCTTCTTCAGCAATGTTGAAAGTAGAACCATAAGAAACCATTGTTAAATCAGTACCTTCCTTAACAATTTCAACTTTTCCAAGCGGGACTTTGTATTCGCCAGGGTTAGATGGTTTTAATTCTTTCTTTCTGTATCCATTTAAACACTCAATAACCAAGGCAGGTTCGTCTGAAGTTAATAAAGTGTTGTACATTCCAGCTGCTTGCGTCATGTTTCTTGGAACGCAGATGTTAACACCTCTTGAAGAGTTGATAATCATTCCCATCGGACTTCCAGAGTGCCAAATTCCCTCTAATCTATGTCCACGTGTACGAATGATTAATGGTGCTTTCTGTCTTCCTTTTGTACGATAATGAAGCGTCGCCAAATCATCTGAAATAATTTGAATAGCAAATAAAAGGTAATCCAAATATTGAATTTCTGCAATTGGTCTTAACCCACGCATCGCCATTCCAACTCCTTGACCGATAATCGTATTTTCGCGGATTCCAGTATCAGTAACTCGAAGTTTTCCGAATTTCTCCTGCATCCCTTCCATCGCTTGATTGACTCCTCCAATGTGTCCTGTATCTTCCCCAAAGGTTAAAACCTCAGGATATTTCTTAAATATTTCTTCAAAGTTATCTCTTAAAATAATCCTACCGTCAACCTTTTCATCGGTCAATTCTGGAGCAACGGGCTGGATGTTCTTAACAGCATATTGCGATTCAGAATACTGGTAAGAACTGTATCTTTGATAATTTATATTTAACTGATTTTTATACCAATTAATTAATTCTGCTCGAGCGGAACCATTTTCTCCCCGAACCAATCTTAAAACATTGTTAACATATTTCAAAAGTGTTCCTCTGTCTGGATCCATTTCTTTGGCTAATGCCTCAACTTCTTTATTGATAAAAGTTGAATTTCCACTTTCGTTTGCAACATTTTGTAAAAGTTGAATTGCATTTTTCCAATCGGTATCAATTGCTTCTCTAAAATTTTTCCAAGCCTCTTTTTGCTCTCTTCTAGCCTGTTTTTTTGCTTCTTTTTGAATCTCTTCAATCTCCTCTTTAGTAGCAATAACTTTCCCTTCTTCTCCTCTTGGCGTTGTGATAAATTCTTTAAACTTTGCAATTGGGTCAAAATCCTCTTCCCATTGTAGTCGTTCTGATGATTTATACCTTTCGTGTGAACCTGAAGTAGAGTGACCTTGTGGTTGGGTAACTTCTTCGACATGAACCAATACTGGAACATGTTCTTCTCTAGCAATTTGAACCGCTTTTTCATAGGTGATAATCAAATGCGGATAATCCCAACCTTTGGTTTTTAAAATTTCAATTCCTTTTTTATCTTTTGTTCTTTGGAAACCAGATAATGCCTCAGAAATACTTTCTTTGGCAGTTTGATACTTTTTAGGAACAGAAATTCCATATCCATCGTCCCAAACTGACATGACTATTGGAACTTGAAGAACTGCTGCAGCGTTCATAGCTTCCCAAAAAGGTCCTTCTGAAGTACTAGAATCTCCAATTGTACCAAAAGCAACCTCATTCCCTTTGTTACTGAATTTCTGGAACTTGTCTAATTTTTGAATTTCTTTATTTTCTCTGTAATATTTTGATGCGCATGCTAATCCCAATAGTCTCGACATCTGACCTCCAGTCGGTGAAATATCAGAAGATGAATTCTTTTGTTTCATCAAATTATTCCACTCTCCATTTTCGTCAAGACTATGTGTCGCAAAGTGTCCGCCCATTTGACGTCCTCCAGACATTGGTTCTAATGCTAAATCTGTTTCTGCGTATAATCCTGCAAAATATTCTTGAACTGTAATTTGACCAATTGCCATCATAAATGTTTGGTCTCTATAATACCCAGAACGAAAATCACCATCTTTGAATTGCTTTGCTAATGCGATTTGAGCAATCTCCTTTCCATCTCCAAAAATACCAAATTTTGCTTTCCCAGTTAATACTTCTTTACGCCCAATCAGCGATGCTTCTCTTGATAAGCAAGCCAAACGAAAATCTTCTAATACCTCTTTTCGTAGTGTATCGAAATCTAATTTGTTGTTATCTTCTGTCAACACAGTATCCTTTGCCATAAGTCATTATAAATTTGAGTAGCAAATATACTGAATTATATGATGTATTTGAAAGTAAAAAAAAAATATTTCAAAAACTGTATTTTATCATTTGGATTCTTGTTGATTGTCAAGAGAATCCATTTGAAAAATAAGAAAAAAAGTATTTTGTTACTTCTTTTTTCTTTTCATGACCATTCTGAATTCCGAATTTTTAAGATTTTCATTTGGATTGCTTGCTTGATTTGCAGAGATAATAAACTCTTTTCGTGTCAACTCCTCAATAAAATACTCAGTCTTTCCTCCGTCTTCGTGAGTAATATATAAAATATCACCTTTAATGTCCCATGCTCCGTTTTCAATTAATTGGTTGATTGGAATTTCTGGAATATTGAATCCAAAAACACTCACTTTTAATTTATATTGTGCATCAGTATCGCCTTTTAATGTGCCGTCAGCAAAAAACTCAATTGTTGCGTCAATACTTGCAAGGTTTGTAACTTCACCAGAAAAAGGAATGTTTAAATTATTTGTAGTATCTTCATACGTACCAGTAAATGTAATCTCTTCAATGTCCCAAACTTTTACAATGTGGTCTTCATATTTCTTACATCCAACCGATCCAATTACAAAAATTAAAAGAAATAAATAAGTTAGTTTTTTCATAGTTGCTTTATGTTATTTTAAACAAATATATGATTATTTTAATTAATTATTCTGTTTAATAAAACTCTTTTTTTTAGATTTAATTGGATATATTTGTCTGATTTTAATTTGAACATGGTATTTATAGAAGTTAATACTGATTTGAAAGAGAGAGTCTCTGAGTTAGGCTTCCAAAAGGAAGATGTGCATTTTATTGATGAGATGAATAATTCAAGTTCTTTTAATCAACGAATATCTTCTATTCTTGATAATTCATTTTCAAATGGAGCGGATGCTGTTTTTATTAATAATCAATTAGAAATTACTCAACCGCTCGTATATTTTATTGATAAAATCAAGTCTGATAATATAAATAAAGTTGAATTATTAAATCTTCAAAATTTTTACTTCTTCAAAGAAAAAGCACCTCTTTTGGTTGTATTTTACAAAACATCTACCCAAATTATTGATTGTAGATTTTTAGCTAGAAGTTATGACGAAATAATATTTCTGAAACAAAATAATATTTCTGATTTTGCTTTAAAATTAAAGTCGGGCGTTCTATGGGAAGAAAACAAATTAATAGGAATAAATGAATGTAAATACGAATTGTTCCAAGATTTAATTTTAACTTTAAAACTTAATATTCCCTCAAAAAGGTTTTCGATTCAACTCATATCAGTCTTATTCTATTCTCAATATATAAAAACAGGAAGAGAAGATATTAATATAATTCTTTACGGTATTAATATTGGCGATTTATCTGTTTTAACTCAACAAGAAAATTATAAGATTCTTACCGATTTTCTTTTTGAAACAACAGGTGAAGTAATATTTGAATATTCTCCTTCATCCAAAAAATATATTTCTTTGGTTGAAAAAATAAGTTTTAATCGATGGATGATGGTGGGAATGAACGTAGAGCGGTTTATTGAAGTTTTAGAAAACTTTTATGAGGAGGATACACTTTTTAAAGTTCATCCTGTTTCGTTAAAAGTTAAACGACAGATGATTAACGCAACCTTCAATAGTTTTGCAAATCCAATCGATTTTGACAGTTTTAAAGTTCTAGACTTTGCTTGTAATTCAGCAGATTTCCTTTCAATTGTATTAGAACAGATGGTTGATTTTTGGAAACTTTATAACCAACCTAAAGTTTTGAATATTGTTGATTTAAATAAAATATTAAGCTCTCTTTTTGGGACATTTCCAGATTCGAAAAACCGGGCGATGATTCAATTCTGTATTAAAACAAAGGCTTTTGACTTACTTTGTGATACTTCTTTGTTGGATTTCAATCAAATTAACTATTCAATTGATAACTTATCTAATAGTGGGTTTTTGAATTTTTCTACAAAATTAAAATTTGACCTAATTGTTGGAAACCCTTTATTTATTGATAGAAGTAACGATGGATTTAATGATATCTGGGAAACCAAATGGTTGACAGTAAAAGTTCCTCCAGGACATATTTCATTAAATTATTTAGCTCGAACTTTTCAGCGTTTGGTACCAGTGGGAACAACTGCTATTGTTTTGAACGCTGAAGATGTCTTTTATCAACAACCGTCTCCTGACTTTAACCAAATTTTACTTTTAAAACACAATCTTTTTAAGGTTCTAAATTATACGCTTCTTAAAAGTCTTAGTGGGAATAGGCATATTCCTCTGATAGGTATTTTGGCACGTAATGAAAAACCCGATTGTTGTATGAATTTCTCTCATTATGTTTTTAAAGAAAATGAGCCGAATCGAAATGGTTTTTCAGTTGATGCTGATAGCTACGATTTACATTTTATTAATAAACAAAATGAAGTGCGTGATCCGTTAATCTGGAAAAAAGATGCACTTGGAGGTGGAGTCATTCGCACTTTATTTGATAAAATTGAAACCAAGTTGTCAAAGGTTGAACAATCTAAAAATATTCCTTCTCAAGAATCCAAAGCATGGTCTCAGTTTTATAATGAAGTTTCAAACCTTGGGTTCTCTGAAAATGTTCTCGCTAAGATTCAAACACTCGTAGAAACAAGCGTTTTTTCAAAATCAGAAGTTGAAGTACTGAAAAATATCTTTGATTCATACTTTATTGATAGTAAAAATGATAAGTCTTTTCAGGTAATAACATCTTTAGATATAAAGCCAATAGCTTTGCGTTTCAGCGAAATATTTCTATATGAAGTAAACGCTTTATATGGAAGCGGAGAAAATCAATTTAGATTGATGCAAGTTTGTGTAATAAACGATTCATTTGTTGGTATAATTTATAAATATTGTAGTGCTGAAATTCAACCGAAATTTGATGCCGATTTTCAAACTGATTTCTTGCCAAAACTTAACGGTTTTGATTTTTATAATGCTTTAAAAAATGACAAAATAGCAAGACTTTATCCATCTCACGATACGATGGTCTTAATTAAACCAAAAATCTTCAAATATTGGAATGCTTTGGCTGCTTTTAACGATAGCAATAAATATTTCATGTAGATTATGCTAATAAACAAAGATTATTAACGTTAAAATGTAATAATTTGATGATTAAAAGACAACTTTTTAATTTTTCAAGCGTATAAAGTAAAAAATATTACTCAAATTTATAAATCTAAGGAATAATGAAAAAAAGTATATTTTTATGTATAGGAATAGCGATGTTGAGTTTAGCAGGTTGTAGCAAAAACTATACATGTGAGTATTCAAATGGGGTTAAACAACAATATTCAAGTGATTATTATAGTGATCAAGATATAGAATCGGTTGAATCTCTGTGTATTAGTCAAGGGGGGAGCTGGAAATAGTTAATAATTTGGTTGATTTAATTAAAAAAACACTATTTTAGCCTCACATTAAAGGTTGCATATTTATGAAATTTACATTGTCAATAATAGGCTTATTTGCTATAGTAGCATTTTCAAGTAAAGTATTCAGTCAACAAATATATTCGGTTCCGGGAACTTATACATGGGTTGTTCCTCCTTGTGTTGAAGAGATTACCGTTAAGGTTTGGGGAGGCGGTGGCGGAGGCGGTGGTTCTGCTTCTTACCAAACAGGTACAGGAGACCAATTTGAAGCATGCTCTGAAGGTGGCGGCGGAGGTGGTGGAGGATTCGCCATGAGAACATATTCTGTTAACGAAGGAGAGGTATATACAATTGTTGTAGGGGCTGGAGGAAATGGAGGTGTTGGAAATAGTAGTGATGCTGTTTCTGGCAATGGATCTGACGGGCAAAATAGTACATTCGATGGTCCTGCTGTCATTCCTTTTGGTACACTTACAGGTGAAGGTGGAAAACTTGGAGGTGGTGCTTGGTCGAGAAACTCTTCTGGATGGAATCATATCGGAGATAACGGAAATGGTGGTCTTGGTGGCTATGGACAAAATGGGACGACAATGTTTCAGGGGGGAAGTGGGTCTTCTGGCCGACATAGCGCTTCTTGTCATGACGTAAGCGGTGCTGGTGGTGGTGGAGCTGGTTCAGGAGGAAATGGAAATGATGGTTCGGCACCTGCTAACTGTAATCAAAGAATGGGTGGAAGCGGTGGCCCTACTGAAGGAGGAAACGGAGCAAATGGAAAACAATTAAGTTATTCATATTTAAGCACAAGACAAGCCCTAGATGGTGATAATGGTAGTGAGATAGGTGGTGGCGGTAGTGGCTCGATGATTCACTTAAACTCCTGGGCAAATACTTGGGTAAGAGCAAACGGAGGTAAAGGAGGGAACGGACGGGTTATTATTGAATATAACGTTGACGCAAATTCGCCAGATCAACCTTCTCCCATTGTTGGAGAGGTCTTAGTTTGCGAGGGTTATAGCGGCCCTTACTCTGTTACATCTGTGACAGATGTAGTGTACGATTGGCAGTATTCAGGGAATGGGACAATTACAGGTAGTGGAAACCAAATTAACTTGGAAAATATTACCACAGGTGGAACACTCATAGTGACACCTTCATTGGATTGCTCTGATGGTCCTCCTCAAGAAATACAAATTACAGTAGTTGATTTACCTCAAGAACCAATAGTTACTGGTGATGATATCCTTTGCATAGGTGAAATCGGAAATTATTCTGTAAACCAAGAACCTGGCGTTACATATTCATGGTCATATTCAGGAAATGGAGATATTGTTGGCTCTGGAAATACTATTTCACTAGAAAATGTTACAAGTGGAGGAACGATAACCGTTATTGCAAGCAACACTTGTGGTGATGCAAATCCTGTTGACTTTATAGTGACAATTAGTGATCCACCCATTTCTCCATCACCAATTGTTGGGTCTGATCTAATTTGTGACCAAAATTCTAATACATACTCTGTTGATGATATCCCAGGGGTAACATTTAACTGGTCGTATTCCGGAAACGGTAGTATTGTTGGTTCAGGACATGAAATTATATTGGATAATATTACTTCTAATGGCGAATTAACTGTAACGACAACAAACTCGTGTGGAACAAGTAGTTCTCAAACATATCAAGTTGTTTTAAATGATGTGCCTGAAATTACAAGCCTTGATGTTGTGAGTCCAAATTGTGGAACTACCGTTGGTTCCATTGTTATTCAAGCTACTGGAAATAATTTGACATATAGCATTGATGGAGGTTCAACCTTTAGTAGCAATAATGAATTTCTTAACCTTACTCCGGCTACCTATAATATTGTAGTTTCAGATGCTGCTGGATGTGAAGTTACTGGTATAGCAGTAATCAATCCTCCGTCTGATGATTTGACTATTGTAATTGTTACAACTGACGCAGATTGTACGGGTGGAGGGACAGCAACAGCTACGGTAACTGGAGGTAGCCCACAGTATATTTACAATTGGAGTGCAGATGCTCAGGTAAACATCAATTATATTTCTGATTTATCTGGTGGTAATTATAGTTTAGAGGTTACAGATGATAATGGATGTTCATCAATAGAGAATTTTACTATTTCAAGTTCAATTGATGCACCTCAATTTGTTACCACTTCGTTTGAAAATCCTTCATGCGCTAATGCCTGTGACGGAGAGATCACAGTTAATGTTACAAGCGGAGCTCCTCCATATACATTCAATTGGGTTGATGATTCAGGAAATACATATCCAAATCAAAGTGGTTTAACTGGTTTATGTGGAGGAAGTTATACATTAGAAGTAGTAGATGTTGGTGGATGTATTGCTACAACTTCTTTTATATTAACAGATCCAATTGCTGCTGACCCTTCCTTTGAGTTAGTCGATTTTTGTATCGGAGAAGCAAATACTGCCATTAATATTGCTACAACTGGGGGAACATTCTCATTTAATCCTGCTGTAACAGATGGTGCAATAATTAATGCTTCAACAGGAGAAATTCTAAATGGAGTTGAAGGAACAACTTATTCTGTTCAGTATGAAACGCCTGGGAGTTGCCCAGAAATATCTATTGAAACAGTTTCGGTTAAAACTTCGCCTAACTTTTCTTTAAATGCTGTAGATCCTTCTTGTGGGAATGATGATGGAATTATTATAATAAGTGGATTGACATCAAGCAACCCCTACGAACTAACCTATAATCAAGACGGTAACATTGTAGGACCAAATATAGTGGGAACAGACGATTATGGCGAGATTAAAATTGATGATCTGGGAGAAGGTACTTATTCCAATTTTGAAATTTCAGATAACGATGGCTGTTCTTCCATAAATGATGATATTATTATTTTAGACAGTCCTGATGCACCCAATGTTGTTGCACCAGCAGATTTGGAAATCTGTTTGGGCGATAAAGTAATGCTGTATGTTGAGCCAGTAGGAAACCAGTCAGTAACATGGAATAATGGAGTCATTAATGGTGATGAATTTACTCCAACAAATACGGGTAGCTTAACATATACTGTAACGGTTTCAGAAGGAGATTGCTCCGACTCAGATCAAATTACAATATTGGTTCATGATTTACCTAATATAGATGCAGGTGTGGATCAAACTGTTTGTATAGGAGAAAATGTGACTTTGACAGCGACAGGTGGTGATACTTATGTATGGAATACGTCTGAAACAACATCTTCAATAAGCGTTTCTCCTCAAATTAATACTGAATATATTGTAGTCGGTACAGATAGTAATGGCTGTTCAAATATTGATGCTGTTATTGTAAATGTGTCTCCTGCTTCTCAACCTACTTTTATAGGAGATGTTTTAGAAGGTTGTTCTCCTTTATATGTTAATTTCTCTAACCAAAACATTGGGAACAATGTGACTTGTTTGTGGAATTTTGGAGATGGTACTTCAGCTAATGGGTGTGATGGTACAAGTCATTTATTTACATCTCCAGGAAGCTACGATGTAACATTAACAGTTACCACAGCTGAGGGATGCGAGGCGTCTCATACATTAGAAGATTATATTCACGTATATCCAAATCCAATTGCAGATTTTACAGCTGAACCGATGGAGTTGACAACAACAGACACACACGTAGATTTCTTTAATAATTCTGAAAACGCAACACAATACCAATGGGACTTTGCAGATGGATATTATAGTTACGATGTAAATCCAAGTCATGATTATCCAGAATCAGAAAGTAATTATTTGGTTACACTAATCGCAGAAAATGATCATGGTTGTTCAGATACTACAAGTATGATTATAAGTATTTATGAAGATTTAATATTTTATGTTCCAAATACGTTTACACCAGACAATGACATGTTTAATGAAATCTTTACTCCTGTTTTTACTTCAGGATTTGACCCTTTCGATTTTACTTTGATAATATTTAACAGATGGGGTGAGGTTGTTTTTGAGTCTCATGATGCTATGAATGGTTGGGACGGAACTTATGGTGGAAAAGTTGCCAAAGATGGAACTTACGTATGGAAAATTGAGTTCGCAACCAAATACAATGATGAAAGAAAAATTTATCATGGTCATGTCAATTTGATTCGATAAAACTGCATTAATAAACACTTAATAATCATTTTCTCTCAAGAATTTGTAAAAAAATGTAAAAAAACAGATAAAATATTTTGTGGTTTAAATTTAATGGCATAATTTCGTATGTAGATTACCATTAATTATGAAAACAAAAACAATTATTACTATTACTTGTGTATTATCTTCTACTATTATTAATGCACAAATTCTTTACTCAAATGGAGCCCAGATCACAATAAATAATGGTGGAAATATTTATTGTAACGGAGGAGTTTATCTTACACAAAATTCAATTTTGGAAAATGAGGGAGAGTTAACAATAACCAAAAACTCCACACTCATTCAACCAGGGAATTTTGAATTTTTGTCTGGAACATATATATATGGGGATGGCGTTTATAGGGTAGAACAAGATTGGATAAACTCGTCTGTGTTTGCTACAAATTCAGGATTTCATGCTGGATCAAGTGAGGTAATTTTGTTTGGAGACACAGAGCAATTAATAACTTCAAATAATAGTACTCAAACTGAATTTAATAACCTTACGTTGACAGGGAATGGTAATGGTGTTAATGCTCGAAAAACTCTGTCAGGAGTAAATGCTGCTGTTGGAAGTAGCGGAGTTTTAAATCTAAACAACCGCGAGTTAAATACAAATATTCAGGACTTTATTGTATATAACCCTAACGCCAATTCGGTAATAAATTCTACAACTTTCCTTAGTGAAGGCTTTGTAAGTAGTACTCAAGATGGATATCTAATAAGGCTAACAAATAATACCGAAAGTTTTATATTTCCTGTCGGATCAAGTGATGGGGATAGAAGATATCGCCCAGTAAAAATAACTCCCAAATCAGCAACTGGTCACATGATGGCTGTTCGGATGAATAATTATTCAGCAGAAAATGATGGCTGGTCATTAAATCAGCATACTGAAAATATAGGCGTGGTAAATCAATCATTTTACCATTCAATTGAAGATTTATCAGGAGATATGGATTCCGATTTAGGACTTTTATTCTTGCCTTCTGAAGATAGCGATTGGGCTGGGATTGGATCATGGAGTTTAATAAGTAATCAATGGGGAAAACCAGAAATTTCAAACACAGATGCTTCTGGAAATTATAAGCTAATTGAGAAGGTAGATTGGACCATAAATTCAGACAACATATCTTATGCTTTAGTTGACCTCGAATATACAATTAATATCCCAGAAGCAATTTCTCCAAATGACGATGGTAAAAATGATGCGTTTTTTATTGAAGGATTAGAATTTTACCCAAATACAGAGGTATGGATTTACAATAGATGGGGAGTAGAGGTTTATCATAGTGATAACTACAAAAATGATTGGAACGGAATTTCAGAAAGTAATTTAAATATTGGGAATGGTGAATTGCCAGAAGGAACTTATTATTACATCCTTACACTCGGAGGGAAAGAGGAACAACTTGGAGCTGGTGATGTACATAAAGGATTTATTTACTTAACGCGATAAATCATTACTATACCAAATCACTAATTAACAAGTTAAAACAAGGATTTTAATCCAATATGTCAAATAAATTATATTTTTAAAATTAGAAAACAAATGAAAATTAATTATGTAAAGTTTTTAGGGTTGTTTATTGTTGGTTTTGCAACCTCTATAGCTATGGGACAAGATAATGTGGGAATCGGAACAACCAACCCCGAACCAAGTTCAATTTTAGAGCTAAAATCAAATAATAAAGGAGTTTTAGTACCAAGGGTTACAACATTACAAAGAAATGCTATACCCAATCCAGCAGAGGCTTTATTAGTCTATGATACTGATATTGAATGCTTCTACTTCTATAAGACAGCATCATCTACTTGGGAAAGTTTATGCGCTTCAGGTACAGGAACTCAAGGTCCAATGGGACCACAAGGTCCAGCTGGAGCTGATGGAGTAGATGGTGAAACACCAGTCATTGGTACAAATGGCAATTGGTGGATTGGAGGTACAGACACAGGTATTGCTGCAACAGGTCCTGCTGGTGCTCAAGGTCCACAGGGTGATCCAGGTCCTGCTGGTCCTACTGGTGCTCAAGGTCCACAAGGTGATCCAGGTCCTGCTGGTCCTGCTGGTCCTGCTGGTGCTCAAGGTCCACAGGGTGATCCAGGTCCTGCTGGTCCTGCTGGTGCTCAAGGTCCACAGGGTGATCCAGGTCCTGCTGGTCCTGCCGGTGCTCAAGGTCCACAA
>JBBAEU010000025.1:0-30560 GCA_041655765.1 Brumimicrobium sp. | reverse complement strand
CAATATTCCTTTCTTAACTAACTACCCTTATGTTAATACAAAATAAGTGCAAATTGCAAGAAAGTAGTGCAAAATCAATTTATTTAATTGTCCGTTTAAGCAATCATTGCAAGGATGGCATCAATTCGACGATTCACCTCTGCTTGACCAAGAATAGTAAGGATTTCATATAAATTTGGACTTTTACGACTTCCAACAACACTGATGCGAAGAATTTCTGCGATATCAGCAACCATTCCCTTATATAAGGTAGGATTTGATTTAAATTCCTTGCCATTCAAAGCAAAGTTGTGACTGGCGGCAATTTGTTTGACGCTATCAAACCAAAGCTCATTACCTTGCTTATATACTAATCTCATTTTGAAGTCATTAAGGATAAGAACAAGGTCTTCCTTAGAAATTTGTGGATTAAATTCTTCAATTAACCCATTTTCAATCATCGCATTAAATTCATCAACAAAGAAAAATTTAATAGATTCATAAATCATGTCATATTGATAGTAATCTTTACGTGGTTTTGGTGTTTCTCTTTCTATATTCAAAATCATTTCAAATAACGATTTATTGGATTCAATTCGATTCACTAGAGAGGTATTTCCTTGTGCTTTTGCAAACGACAAATATTCCTCAACCACTTCTTTTGCATTGAGGGTAGCGATATATTCACGGGCAAAGAAGTTAACCTTCTCTAAATCAAATAAAGCACCATCAACGCTCATTTTTCCTAAATTAAAAGGAAAAGCTGATAACGGCGCCGTCTTATTATTTGTCCACCATTCTTCAAAGTTAGAATTGGCAATCGACATTAAATAAGTTAAAATGGCTTTGACAGGATAGCCAAGATTTAAAAAGTAAGTGACTGCTGCTTCAGGATCCTTCCTTTTGCTAAGTTTTCGCTTATTGCCATTATCGAGTTTATTAATGACTGGTAAATGGGCGTAACGAGGGGTATTAAATTTAAGCGCTTCAAAAAGTTGAATATGCAGGGGGACACTACTAATCCACTCTTCACCACGAGTGACCAGGGTGGTCCGCATGAAGTGATCATCGCAAACATGAGCGAAATGATACGTAGGCAAACCATCGCTTTTTAAAATAACAATATGTTGATCATTTTCGGCAATCTCAATATCCCCTTTAATCAAATCATTGAACTTAATTTTAGTTTCATGGTTCCCGTGGCTACGAAAACGCATCACAAAAGGTTCACCATTTTCAATTTTAGTAATGGCTTCTTCACTTGATAAAAAACTACATGTCGCATAAGGGCCATAGTAGCCAGGAACGACTTTATTTCCTTCTTGAGTCGCGCGGAGGAGCGATAGATCATGGTTTGTACAAAAGCAAGGATAGGCTAAATTATCTTTAATCATCTGTTTAATAACGGTTTTATAAATAGGCGCGCGTTCGCTTTGCTTGTAAGGACCATATGCGCCCGCTTCATGCGTGCCTAAATAACCTTCGTCAGGGAACACATCAAAAAGTTTCATTTCCTTAAGGAGCGTTTCACCTGCCCCTTCAATTTCACGTTTCGTATCCGTGTCCTCAAGGCGTAAGAAGAAAACGCCTTCCGTTTGAGCGGCACACGTCTTTGCGATCATCGCTGTAAATAAACTCCCGGTATGAAGAAAACCAGTTGGGGAGGGGGCAAAACGCGTTACGTCCGCCCCCTCTTTTAATAACCGAGCAGGATATTTTCGTTCTAAATCCAAAAGCGAATCTGTCGCTTCAGGGAAAATTAAGTTTGCTAGTTTTTCTGTACTCATAAACACCTCTTATAATCACCTATAAATATACCACAAACGCCCTTCCAATCAATTATTTACTCTAATTTAAGAACATTATTTGCATTTGTTTTTTAGGAGTGTTATTATTATTTTCAGCATGCAGGTGTAGTTCAATGGTAGAACACTACCTTGCCAAGGTAGATACGCGGGTTCGATTCCCGTCACCTGCTCCATTTGATAGAAAAAGCACATATAATGTGCTTTTTTTGTTTAGTGGGTAGCATTTGGGGAGAAAAACGAGTAGCAATTTATTTAAAGAAACTATTGGCTTCGTTAATGGTTAAACCAAGCTTACGAAGGTATGCAATTACCGCACCTTGATTATTTTCGGCGATAGCGTAACCCATTGTGTTGAGTATCAAGAGTTTTTCACTCCGTGTAAGTCCACTCATTTTATTAAGTTCCGCAATTAGTCTTTCTTTACGATTTGGCACGCCCTCATATTTACTTTGTAAGTAAACGATAGTAGAGGCGAATAAACCCGTATTAACTTTGTTTTGTGTTTTCGCGACAAGTAACGCTAAACGACTTGTGGCCGAACCTTTGGCGATTTCATAATAAACGTCACTAATTTTCTTGATCGCTTTCGCTTTTTCCTCAAGTGAGAGTTTTTGATAAATGCTTGATTTCATTGTGTCTTTAATGACAGTATTTGCGACGTTATAAACACGTTTGAATTCCGCTATTTGTTGGGCGTTTAAATCATGCTTCACGCCTTCATCATCCGTATAATAAGTTGGCGTATTACCAATGGAAATGTCAATGCCGTTTTTCTTGAACTCTATTAACTCTTTAGCTACTTCGTCGTCAATATCAAACTTATAAAGTTGATAGTTGAAACTTAAGGCAGCTTGCGCCTTTGTATAGTCGCCGCGTTCGATATTTTCCGTGACTTCACGCCCTAAATAAGACTGTGACGCTCCATATAAAACACTCTTATATTGATACGCTAATTCGGGTTTAAAATTGCCTAAAAAACCTTGAATAAGTTTACTCACGTTATTAGCGGGTAACCCCATTAACTCCGCAAGCTTTAAGGCAAGTTGCATAATATCTTGTTGCTTAATATCGCCGTCAGTAAGATTTTTAAAAGCACTAATGAAATCGTTAATGTTTTCAATTGGCGCAAAGGTTGCTCCATCGAACTCGACCCAGTTATAAATATTATTAAAATAAGGTATCCAGTCGATAGTGCTATTTAAAAGTATTTCAAGCGCTTTATTTGCATAGTCAATTTCTTCGATTTCTTCCCGGTCATATAACCAGTCGGCCATTAAATCGGCCAACATGCTAACGATACCGCTTAACACTAACCCAGCAAAATATGCACGAGCGCGATTACCAAGTTTCTTTTGACTTGCAGTAAGTTGGCCAAGCTGGCCATTTAAACTTTGTTGGACAGTGGCGTCAGTTGCTTTTGACAAATCGGCCTTAATTTGTTTAATATCTTTAACTTGATTATTCATATCATTGATAATATTGAAAAGTAACCCGGCTTTATTTTGGGCGTCACTTTGGAATAACCCAAAGAGGTTTTTCATAATCGCGCCTTTTTCGCCAGCGCGAATACGGCTCATGGCGATACGATCACTATTTGACTGTGTTTCTAAAATAAAGTCCGTAAACATTTCGTTAGCAAGTTTTAAGTTTTCTTGTGACCCGATTTTATAACCGTGTGTCTTTTTAACATATTCTTCCGCTAAAGCAAAAGTTGAGTAAGCGGTCATACGATCCATGAACTCCATGCCCTTAAGCGAGAAGCTAACAAGTTTTTGCATAGTGTTACTTGTAAATTGGGCAACACCGCCCGAAAGTGTAGCACCGCGAATATATTCATGGTTATAAACACGATTTCTAAAGACTGCGTTATTTTCCATGATATACGCCCGATTTTTTAATACTCGATATAACGACGTTGGGTTGAGAAATGTTTTAAGACCCGTTGTAAAACCAACTTTTTCCCATGCTGTGAAATATGAACCGAATTGTTTGAACATTGAACGGACATTAAAACCAAGCGTAGCAGTTGAAAACTTCCCGACCATTTTGTCAAAGAAAGAACTGCGATCAATAACTTCTTGATTACCAATGAGTTTATTCATAATTGAAGCCATATAAGTTTTGGCGTTTGGCATATAACCTTGAATAACGCTCATGAAATTATCTCCACTAGCGTCTTTAAGTTGCATAACACGACTTAACTCTTGACTTGGTAAACCAATTTCGCCGGTAATGGTCATACTTTCAATATAAGAGTTGAAAAGGTTAATGGGGTTAACATTGATTTCAATAACTGTGTGGCGATTACTTAATTTTAATAAACGGCCATTATTAAGGGCGTTAACATTAAACTTTTGAGTAGCGGGGTTAGTAAAGTCCGTGATTTTAAATGCGTCACTTGAAACAATTGGGTAATAGTTTTCACGCGAAACACTAAAGCCTAAAATCTTTTCACTCATACTTTCGACATACGTTTTGACGTCGGTATTATAGAGATTAAAGACTGCGTCTAAATTAGCAATTTCAGCGGCTGTTAAATATTGATTTGTGGCTGCTTCCATAGCTTTAAATGATACGCGTTTACTAATGCCATTTTTATCTGTATAAGTTAGATTGCTATTTTGCATCCGCACCAAGTTATCTGGCGAAAGCATATTTAAATAAAATTGATAAAGCGAATATTTCGACATTTTCACGCCGTCAACTGTAACTTTAGTATGTTGTTTTTTCTTTAATTCTTTGATTAAACCATCGCGCTTCTCAAGAAAATCAACGTATTTGCCGATTTGCGCTTCATAAGGTTTTTTAATAAGTTCCGTATAAAGATAGTTAAACGTTTCCGTGTTTGTGCCACCGCTAATGTAGGCGATAATATCCTTTGGACTTAATGCGTCAAAAAGGGCGGCCTTAAGCTTACCACTAATGCCAAGTGAATTAACCCGTGAGTTTACTTCTTTTGCACGTTCGATAAGTTTAGTGGCTTTAATACGCACTGCTTCACGCGCGCCCGCGCTATATTCTTGATATAGTTTATAAATAGCCTTATTTAGATTATTAAAGGCTTCAACTTGGGCGTAAGTCATGTGTGTTTGTTTCGTTGTGCGACTACCCGCTAAATCAGTAGCAAGTTCAACAATGGCGTCCGCTTGCGTTTGTAAACCACTTAAACCGACGGTTTCTTTATAAGGGTTTAAAATACTGTTAATAAAGTTTTGGAACGTTCCTTCATTGATCATGACTTGTAGTCTTGTAATGTTAGTCATTGATAAATAACCGCGGTTAGTGAAGCCAAATTGTTTAAAGTATTGGTTAAATAACCCTTTAATACCAGCGGACGTATCAAGATTACCCGTATTACCATATTTTGCGACGGCGTTGCCAAGATTCTTTTTAATGGTATTAAGCTTTTTAATAAAGTCAATAGTGGCGCGAAGTTCGGTATTTACGTCTAAAGCACTATTGAGCCACTTCATGAGTTTATTCATTTTTGTTGTGGTCTTGCTATCAACTGCTTGTGAAGAAAGCGCATCATAAAATAAGTCCGTTCCTTCGGCTAGTATTTGATTTAAACCCATGCCTTTTTTGTATCGAAGATAATCACCATAAGTAATTGTGCCGTCCCCAAGATTATGTGTGCCAAGTAGTTCAACATTTAAGAGGTCTTTAACAAATTTCGTGACATTACCTTTTTTGAGTTTTTCCGGCGATAAATTATATTCTTCAAAAAGTAAACGAGCTTTCTTTTTAATATTTTTAATCTTAAACTCTTCGCCGAGCATTTCACTAATGCCACCTTCGATAGCGCGGTAAATATCTTCAACTGTTTTAATATTTTTAATGAGTTGTCCGACCTTTTCTTGTGCTGCTTCTTTGATAACTTTTGCTTTATTAGTTTCATAAGGCGTAAGATCTTCGACATCTACTTTTTGGCCAGTTTCAACCTTAGCGGGAGTATTATTTGTTTCGCTGGTATCTTTAGAAAATACTTCTTGGGTTTGCACCTCTTTAACAAAGTCGAAAATATCTTGGTATTTTTCGTATAACTTTTGTTCAAGCTCAGTTAAAGTTTCGCCTTTTAAAAACTTCTGTAGTGCTACGCCAGCGGTTTTATTTGTGAGTTGGAACGTTGTTTCAACCCCTTTAATGAATTCGCTTAAAATAGCGTTATTTTTAATGAGTTTATAGTTATTAAACTTTGAGAAATTAGCCCTTAACCGATTTAAAAGCGTGTTACGTAAAAAAGCGTCACTTATCATTTTAATTGATTTAGCGTTTGACCCTTGGTCTAGTTGTGCCTCAATATAATTATTGATAAGTTCGCTATGCCAATAAGCTTTTTTACCAGCTTCTTGTAGTGATTTATATTCGGCCGAGTTGGTATAAGCTTTGCGAAGCTTAGCACCATTTTCTTTATACCACTGTGTCCCAGTAATTTTTGTTACTAAACTTGTCCGCGTTTTGGCGTCCATTGTGTCGCCAATAACGTGACCAATAAACTCATGCGCTAAAGCGGGAGCGAATTGATTAGTGTATTTTGTGTTGATTTTAATAACATTAGTTTTACTATCAAAACTTGCTTTGGCGTCACCACTCATTTCCACGAATTCAAGCGAAAAATCAGTGCCGAATTTATTTTGTAATTCATTAAATAGATTACGCGTTGTGACCTTTTCGCGTGAAGAAAACTCGTTAATAGCTTCGCCAATATAATTATCGACACTTTCGCTAGCGATAGCTTTATTAAGTGCTTGTGGATCACTAAATAATTGGCCAATATTCTTTCTTTGTGTTTCCGTTAAATTAAGTTTTCCATCCTTTAATGCTTGTAATTGACCGGATAATTCCGCTAAAGGTTTGGCGACTTGTTCCGCTAATTGTTGATATTGTTTGCTATTTTGTTTTCCTTGTTGCTCTAAATTGTTCATTTCCGCGTAAATATTGCTAATTTCCGCCATATTATTCATAATATTAACACCATTAGTGCCATACGCTTTCTTGGCTTGTAAACTGTTCATATAGGTTGACCCGCCACTTAAAATACCACCAATTGCTGCACCACTTGCAGCTTGACTTAAAACACTATTTTCCCCACTAAACCAAAAATCTTTTGTGCCATAAACTATACGGCCGTTTTCATCATAAAAAGCATTTTTCCCTTGCCAAATAGAATCTACTAATGGCTCTAAAATGCCCGAAATTGCTTCTTCAGCGCCTTCTTGCACCATTTCTTTAGCAACTTCTTTAGCAAAAGCTTTAAAAGTTGTTGTTACTGTGGCGTCACCAATGACACCAGCAACTTTGCCGCCGGGGAACAACATTTCCGTCCCTACTTCGACGGCAGCGCTTGCTAACCCGGTCAATGCAGCTTTACCCATTTCGCCCGTTTCTTGATAAACGACGTTTGTCTTACCAGCGAAAGCACCGGCGGCCATTGTTCCTAATGAAGCGGCTTTTGGTATCCATGTTGCGCCTTGAGCGACGGCACTAGTTCCTCCCGTCAACACACCAACAGCAATGCTTGGTAAAAGATAACCAATACCTTCGCCAAGACCACGAACAAAACTTTGACCATCCGTTCCAAAAACTTTAACATTTTTAAGACCGGAAGTATAAGAACTTAAAGCGGTTGCCTCTTGGGCTGCTCGCGCTTCTTCCGGTGACCAACCCGTCCAATGTTCCTTTGTGAAAATATCGCCGGTTAACATGGCAGAGGCGTCACTAAGTAACATATATTTTTGAACGGGTGAAACCCAGTCATAATCACGCGCTGTTTGCGCCCATTCGACACCACCGCCCGCCCAGTCAGCCACGTTAAAAACGAGATCACCAATATCGTCAACAAAGTTTAAAAGACCCCGCGAAATGTTTTGATTTTGTTCGCGCACTGTATCCCATATTCTTTGCCACCAGTTACGATTAACGTCGGGCGATTTCTCAAGCACGGCGGCCGCTTGTTCCATTGCTGCTTGGCTTTCAAGCGAAGCGGCTTCATAGGAGTTGTCATTAACCGCGTTGATTTGCAATGAATCAACTCCTTTGCGCACGCCCCCATACATTATTTTGAGATAGTCACTTCGTGATTTGCTGTAATCAGACATGTTCTACCCACTTTCGTTTATTATTTATAGACACCACTTTGAGCATTTGACGTTTTATTTCCGTTTTTATTGTATTGGAAATAAACGGAGTTTTCATTAGTTGCGTTTTTATAATATTCTTCATGCGACATGTTATACATTTTGCCGTCCGTCCCGTAATAGATATAAAGGCGTTCGCCTTTACTATTAACTAACGCAATGTAAGTTCCGGGTTTAACTTCACCTTTTTCAATAGCAGTATTCATGTAAGAGTTTTCGTCATTAAACCAACCTTTTCTCTTCACAAGGTTGCCATCCGCGTCATAACCGGAAATGTTTTTACCTTTATCGTAATTATATTCCGTGCCATAAGTCGGCATGTCGGCATTTGGATCGTCAACGAAGTCTTTGGAATCAATAACACTACTAATGTAGGCTTTGCTTTCGTCACTTAACCCTTCCCATTTATCAGTAAAGACATAATTGCCGTTAGCGTCCTTTTCCATATAACCATAATTGGCTAAAAGCCCGTTAATGGCGTCTTTATCCGCACCGTAAGTAATTGCGTTTTGAATAAAACCAACAACTTGGTTATCAAGTTCGGTTTGTTTTTGTTCACTTTCTAATTTTTCGCGTTCTGCGCGTTCATAATTGCCCATGGTAATTTCTTGTTCCGTTTTATTATAGTTATCAAGATTTTGAGCATACATGTTCATAGCGGTATTTTGGACACCAACTGCCGCAGTTGAGCCGTAACCTTGAGTGCCTAAACCTTTAGCCGCTAATTCGTTGGCTAAATACTTATCGGAGTTTGCTTTCACGTTGTAGTGTTGAACGGCGGTATCGAAAAAAGACTTATAATTTTGTTCGCGTAAAGCTTTTGCCATAGCGTCATCATAAACTGTTCCGTTTCCGCCACTACTTCCAGGTTGACTCCCTAATAAAGGTTTGCTGCCGTAAAGGTCGACGGGTTTATTACCTTCGTAATTAACTGACCCTTCGTCCGAAAGGAAGCCAATTTTATCTTTATCTTTTAACGCCATGTCTTCGCCCTCCTATTATTCTTGAATTAAAGCTTTTAAACTGTTGTATGTTGGTCGTAAGTCTTCAATGTCAATAAGACCTTCGTGTGCTTGATCCATTTGTAATTTTTGTGCGTTAGTTATTTCGTGTGTTTGCCCGTTAACTTTATTAGCGAATAAAATAAAGTTCCAAAGTCTTTTTTTATCGAACTTATAAAGTTTACCTTCGGGGTCATGTTCAAAGAAATGTTTTCCCCAAATGTCAATTAAATACTTTTGATTTTCTTTATTGGTTAAGACGTCATGACGGACAACACCTTCGCCGCTACCATGAATAAGTTCCATATCGTGTGCTTCGGCGATATATTGAGCGTCCTTCTTGTATTTTTTGATATTCGCCCAGTCTTTTTTAGTGTAGTAATGGCATTGGACTTTTTCGCCATTTATCACGAAGTTTCGCCCAATTTCCGCTTTCACATAATAGCGTTTAACGATAACTTTTAGGTCTAAATCTTGTGGGTTAGTGAGATAAAGACCGCTGCCAACAACGAAAATCGCTTCAATGTTGTTGCGGGGGACACCCACGCCTTCGATTTTTTCTAACAATTTGTTAATAAATGTCGGTTTTTTAATTTCTTGCAAGTTCATATTTGAACCCTCCTTTTAATATTTCTTTAATTTTTGTAAACGAGATAATTTCCCGTAAATACTTAACATAGTAAGCGTAAGATTTCGTGGTTTTCACGAACCAACCCCAAAGAGCAACGACGGTTTTCGCACGTTTCTTTGAAATAACAACCATTCTTTTATAAAGTTTCACAAAGCGGTGAAAAAGTCTTTTTTTTAAAGTTATTTCTCTACGAGAAATCTTATAACCTAAAAACTCAATAGAAGCACCACTGGCAACATTTATTACTTCGGGTATATATTTAAGCGTTAACTTCAATTTGTCGCCTAGGAACGCACCAATTTGCACAATTGCCCGCTTTAATTTACGTGCGTTATTACTAATAAGCACTAAATCGTCAACGTAGCGCACATATTTTTCAATTTTCAGTTCTTGTTTAATGTAGTAATCGAGTTCTTGAAGGTAAAAGTTTGATAACCATTGACTTGAATTAAGCCCTAACCCAATACCCTTACCGTTATCACCAATAACTGCTTTAAAGAAATTCATAAAGTCGGTATCGCTAATGCGATTGCTGACGAGGTTATAAAGCACTTCTTTATCAATGTTGTCATAAAACTTTTTGATATCGAGTTTGATCGCGTATTTGTATTCTTTAATGTAGCGAAATACATAATTGATACCAACGTCTTTGCCACGTCCTTTAACATTGCCAACACACCATTTATACATTCCCTTATCAACAACTTCTTTAATGCCGTCAACGAGTAAATAGTCATAAATCTTATTTGGGAAGTATGGACTTTTCGTAATCAAGCGCGGTTTTTCCCGCTCCTTGATAATTTCCGTCTTTGTGGGGTGAAGCAAGTATTCTTTTGAAACTAATGTTTGAACAATGAAATCAACATATTTATCTTGTTTTTTCACAATTTGATGAGCGTATTTCTTCCCTTTACTGCTTTTTTGAATCACGCTTAAAACGTTTTCTTTTGTGGCAATGCGGGAATAGATATTTTTTACTGTTTTCATTGTTTCCTTTCCTTTGCTAATTCTAACGGGTTTTCAATTACTTACTAACCCGTCCCTTTGTCGAATTTACTTTTTGCCTTGCGGCATGGAATCTATACACCTCTTGATTTTTCATCCGTTACGTTATTAGCGAATGCGGGCGGAGTTGTTGTTGTCGTTGTTCCAAGCGTTGTTGAACCTGTTGTTCCAGCGGGACAATAGTCCTCAACCCCAGCACTTATGAATAGACCCCAATTTTTTATTTACTTATGTGTAAGTGGGAATGCTCCCCCTTACCAACCCCCTAAAAGGGCGGTTTGCAAAGGCGGGCGGAGGAGTAGTAGTCGCAGTCCCAAGCGTAGTAGAACCCGTCGTACCAGCGGGAATAAAAAATACCGTTGTCCGGGAATATATACTGTGTTCTATAAGAAAATGCATATAATTGACCCCGTTGGTTTTGTTCGTTTCCGGCGATTTGACTATCCGAAGGAATAATGCCCTTGGATGAATAATAAATGTTTTGAACACTATCTTCCGGCGTTTCACTTGTTGTTGGGCGCAAGGCAACCGGAACTTTAAACGCTGGTTCAAGTGGATCGAAACCAAGTTTAGTAATAATATCAAAGTCGCCATCACCGTAATTTGTTAATTTTGGCAATGAAGAAGTAAGTCCGCCGTCGTCATTAAGAGCGTCAAAGTGGAATAAATGGCTATAAATATGTTGCCCGGGTGCAACATAACAACCATTGATTGTCGTTCCAGTAATGAAATCGTCTAACCCAAAAATACGGTATTGCCGAGTATCAGCCTTAAAGCCCGTGTGGCTGTCCATTCCGTCGGTATTACCCGTAATACTACTTTTTTCTGTAGTTTCTTCCCAATTATCGCCAGCCCAGTCAAACGGAATTTCAAACATGTTGTGAATATCAGTTCTTGCAAAGTAGATAACCATTAACATTCGCATTAAATCAAGATACATCCAATGGAGTAAATTGTAATCGGAGTGGGTGTTTTTAACAATGTAAAGTCCGTCATCCCAACTTGCGTAGTGGTGGTCAGTTGTAACGCCTTCAACCGAGCGAACACGAATATCGTCAATGTCGCTAATTCCATCAGCGTAATCATCATAATTAACGTCATACGCACTATTGTTATACTTGGCAATTTGAATAGAACCAACGCCATCATAAGCAGTTTCCGTAACCCATTTTTTGAACGCTGAATGAACGTGAAAACCGAGTTCTTCGTCCCCATCTTCGTATTCTTTGACCGAAATGGCAATAATTTCACCATTGCTTGTTAAATCAAACCTAAATGATTTTGGGGTAATTGTGATAAATACATTGCCAAGAGCGTCCGTATGTTCGGGGAAATTAAAGAAATCTTGGAATGCTTGGTCACTTGCGTAAACTTCCTTAAAATCGCCGTTTGTAACAATATCGAGCGTAACGCTCTTTGCGTCATACGTGCGTGTTAAAATCGGGTTTTCTTGCCCTAAACCACGAATGCCATAAATTGTTTTGTTTAATGGCGTCTTCCCTTGTGCTAATTGTTCGAGAGCTATTACTTGCCGTTCTTGCAACTCTCTATTTGGTAAATTAAGATCCATTTTATTTATTCTCCTTTTTATTCAATTCTTAAAATTGGTTGTCCGTTTTCAATAACAAACATAACACGCTCGACAGTAGCATTGTCTAAATCGTGGGCTTGTATCGTTTCGTCGCCTTCGTCCACATAAGCCTTCGAAGCAGCGTTAGCGACTTTACTTTTTTCTTCATTAGTGTAATCGTTAGTGGACAACCCTTTTCCCGCTACTTTATCAACCTTTGTGGCGAATTGAGCAATAATGTCCATTCCTTGCGGGTAGTTTGCGAAAATGGCTAAAATCTCGTTAATCGTATCGACAAAGTTCGGGTCATCGCTTTTTTGTAACACTGCCCATAAGTTATCAAGTCGTGTTTTATCGGTTGCTGATAACAAACCAGACGCGACTTGTGTTGCGCTTGGCAATGAAAATGTAGTCGTTTTTTCCGCCCCCGTTGGAGTTTTAATTTTCAAAGTGAAAACAATATCGCTCGCATTGATAACACGATTTACACCATTAAAATCGCTAATGTAGGTGCTTTCAATAACTCGCCCTTTATCGTCTTTGCGTGATTTATCAGCTTTATCCGCCGTCCGTTCACCGTCAAGCAAACCATCTAAATTTTCTTTGTCTATAGTGGACATTAAACCGTCGTTTTCAGTCGTTACAAGAGGAATGGTAATTATTCCATCGTTAAGTGGATTGCCGTCGCCGTTTTGTAGTTCGAAAGTAATGCTATTTTCTTCGTATTGCATACTTAATCTATGGGCATAGTAATATAAAATGGTATTTCCTTCAGCGTCTTTTTCGGCTTTGGAAACCGTCGTTTGACCATTAACAATATCGTAAATATCGCTATAGATTTTTTGAATTTCTAATTCAGCTTCACCTTGCGTTGCTTGTAACCATTTAAAAATAACTTGCAGCGGTTCATGAAATGTTTTAAGAATTTTGTCCCAACTCCAACCTTGTTCGCTTGGGTTTTTAGGTAATGTAGCGGCTGATTTAGCCATTAAATAATCTTTTTCTTTATCACCTAAAATCGTGATTTTATTTTCTTCACTCATTAGTAACTTCCTCTCTTTCAACATTATCAGTTTCAGCGGATAATTCAACGCTATCATTACGCTGTTCCGCTTTAATTTCCTCTAATTCTTGTGCAATAACTTCCTCTTCATTAAGTGGAATAAATATCTTTTTATCGTAAGAATTCTTGAAAAGTTGAAGAACAGTTACCTTATTGGTAATTTGTAGCGCCTTTAGTTTTACGTCTTCAACACTACTTAACCAACCACTTAAAAACGAAGTAATAAGCGAAGTAACCCGAATAACGAGGTTCATCCATGCTTGAATATCGTCGCCGCTCATGAACTCTTTAACACTTAATAACCCAAAAACAACCGACACAACAATTGAGAACACTAACTTAATGCCCCGACTTGCGCGCTTGTTAAACTTAATCATTTCGTCTAAGTGCTTACCTTGTTCAAGCACAGACTTGTTATTACTGACACCATAAGCACTCATGTAATAGTTTGGGTTACTTGCGTCAAGCTTAATTTTGCCAAGCAAGACCTCCTTCACGGCTTCGACTTGTTCTTCGTTGATTTTGCCAATACGAATTGTTTCGCCCGTTTCATAGTCTAACTTTTCAATTGGACGTTTCACTAACTCCTCAATATCCGCAATAGCACAATACTTAATAATTTTTTTGGCATTAAGTTGCGTTATATTATTCATTACTAAATAATTAACTTTTTTGTTAAATAATTCTTGAACCGCAAACCACCCAAAAAATTGAATAAAATACATTAAAAGGTCTTCGATTTTCTTCCATAAATCGTTGTAATCGAAAAGTGCATTTTGATATAAACCGCCAGAACGTTCTTTTTGGGCGTCTTCACCGACACTTTCTCCCATGAACATCCCGAAAATAATAATACCTAAAATGATTAGCGTATCGCCAAGCCACTTTTTAAAATTAAACTCTTCATTGAGGCCAATATTTGTAATTGTCATGACGACGATTAGAATTAGTCCCCATGCAAGCGTAAAACTTTTAATGACTTTTTTCTTGTCTAACTTATTAAACCAATTATCTTTTTTCATTAGTCGTCATCCCCCAACCTACGACGTTTCATTTCCACCAAAAGCAAGAGCAATAATACTCCGCCAATTAACATGATAATCAAGACTGTAGTTGCGTATGGACTTTTGATCCATTCAATTAGTGACCAACCCGTCATTGTAAAGCCAATTAACATGACTACCAACCCGGAAATAAGGAAAAAACCCCCGGTTACTAACCATTTCCATTGTTTCTTTAAAAACTTTTTAAAACCATTTTTTTTCATTCGGTCGCTTGTTTCCTTTCGTTAATTTCTTCAGCGTGCCGAGCTTTAGCATGGATACCTTCCTTGCGATACTCCACCATATAAAATCGTTGACTATCAGCGAATAAATCAAAAATTAAACCGGCAGCTTGCCCGCCGAAAGCTAAGCCAAGAATAAGGGTTAAATCTTTTAAAATTGTTTGAAACAAGAATGCTAACACGAAAGCAATTCCCCAACCAATTGTGCTTGATACGGGACTAGCACGAAGTTTTCCGTCCTCGCCACGTATTTTAGTTTCGCGAAATGCAACAACCGCTGCAACCGCAACTAAAAGTGAAACACCAAACGACATTCTTACACTTGTATTTTGGTCAACCGCAACAAAGTAATCATTGTATTTCGCAATAAATAAACCAACAAAAGGCGAAAAGATACTGACCCATCGTCCCGCTTTTAGTCCCCAATAAGCGTTGCGGTGATATTTATACGGATCGCGTTCTTTTAATTTGATTTTTCCGCGTTTTGCCATACTACTTCACTCCTTTTGCAATTTTAATTACTGTTTCCGCAATTCCTTTTTTCACTAAGTCGGGGTCACTTGCTTTAGCCGTTTCAATAGCAAGTAAGGAATCAATTTTTTGTTCGAATTGTCCATAAGCTTCCAAGCGTTTACTTGCGGCACTAAACTCTTTCGAGATAATTTTATTTGCTTCATCTTGTTTCACAAGTGTTTCACGATATAAAGCCTTTTCTTCGGCGTGTCTTGCTTCGTTTTCGGCAATTTGTCGCCGATAATTAGCGTTTTCTTCCCGCAATTCTTTTAATTCTTGCTTGATTTCCTTATTATTAGTGCGCGCTTCGTTATTAACAGCCCTATTTTTCATATAAATATAGACATAACCAGCAATAGTGACAGCACCACTTATAATCGCTCCTAGCGAAATACCGAAAATATATTGATCGCGAATATTGTTGGCGTAATAATCTTCCAGAACGTCCGGAATTCCATTACCGTTCGCATCAACAAGAATATTTTCGCCACCCGGTTCTTCTTCACTAACAACTTCTTCTTCGCTAGGTTCTTCCGCTAATACGACTAATGGACTATTGTGTAGCGGTCGATGACGCAATAGCATGACGCCACTAATTAAAATTAGTGACAACGCAAGTAATACACCTTTCAGTTTTTTCATAAGTTTTCTCCTTTTCCTTAATTATTTCCTATGGAAGCGAACGGTATCGTATAGATAATTTGCATGCTGCTTAACACGGCATTGCTTGAATCATTATTTCTAAAGCCAAACGAGATAAACGGAACGTTTAGTGGCCGATAGAACGTATATTTATGAGGAATTGTATATTTATCAAAGTTAATATTGGCAACGTTGAAATTCTCAAGGTTTAATCCATAATCACGGCGATTAAAGTCAACGATAGTCGCCATTTCTTCGAGGTGAATATCATTCGTCGCTTGGCATATTTCAATAGCGCTCTTAATTTGGGTATCGTTCGTTAGTGTCCACCCCCAAATGGTCTTGTTGTGCATTAAATCGCCCATGGTATGTGGTGCGGTAATGTAATAAGCTCGGACATTACGATATTTGCTAATTTCGGCCTTAAAGTTTTTTGTCATGCTTTGTGCGGCATAGCGGACAATATTTAAAGTTTGCTCACGATTATCACGTAATTTAAAACGTGAATTATCATAATCAATATCGACAATTTTATAGGTTTCGCTCATCCGCTCCACAAGCGCAGCACGACTTAAAGTTTGTAAACTTAATTCTTCTTCGGTTTCGGCGTCAATAAGTTTGAATAATAAGCCCTTGCCCATGTGGAAATCATCAAGCAATTTTAGTTTATAAGCACGGCCATAAACCTTTAATGGCGAGCTGGGGTTCGTATCCACGATTTCGTTTTCTTCTTCCCGACGATTTAAGTAATAAATACGTTTAGTGGATAGTTGTTTGATTAGTGCATTATAAACGTCTTGATCAAGTTTGGAATCAACAAGCCCAACTACCTCTAATGCGTTTAGTGTTTTATCAAGATATAAGTCAAACGTCCCGTTTTTAACATTGTTAATAACAGCGACTTGATTATACATATAACTGTTATAATCATTTTCTTTAGAAACAATGGTGAAATAATAGTCGTCGCCATTGATAAGTTGATTTATAATTGTATTCGATACTTGAATTTGGTCATCGAATTGTTGGCCACTCACAAGTGGAACGGCCGCGCCTTCCGGTAGAAATATCTTTGTAATATCTTGGAAACCATCCGTTTCAAGTCTAACGAACTTACCTTCAGTAGTGCCAAAGTATAATTCTTCGTTAACCTCAATAAACGAACTAATGTTAGCAATGTTAATCTTCCACCATTCATATTGTTTTGTTTCAATGTTGAACGCCTCAAAGTGGGACACTAACACAAAGTCCTTAGTCACTAAAAATAAATATTTTCGGTTTGTATATAACCACGATTTTTTTAGATCAATAGTTTTTAACAAAGGGTTAATAAAATATGAGCGAGTATTAGCATAGCGCTGGGTATCGCCTATAACTCCCTCAACGTCAAGGCCGTCAAGCTGTTTGTCACTTGATAAGAAAATGGTATCGCCATTAAAGTTAAGAATAGCTTTGTTTGTTAACGCCCCAACACCGATATTGCCAACAACGAGCGGATAACTTTCTTCATAGAGTGAACGGCCGCTAAAATCAGTCAAAGCATTACCACTTGCGTCTAATGCTTGAATTAAACCACTTGTCCGGTAGTAAATAGTCGGTTCTTTATCACTTTTTGATTTTAAAACCACCATTTTGTCATTTGAAACAATGTCATAACCAATGATTTTATTATCGGTTTGGCCATAAAAACAATAAGATAAATCGTCAAAGTAAGAAAAGTCGCCATTTTCATCACTAAAATCACCATCAATTTTCATTGTGTTAATAGCACCACTATGCCAGTCGCAGTTGGGTAAGTCGGGGTTTCCGCTTAAAAATAATCTATTCTTCGAGTTATTATTGCCGAAAAGTTGGCCAACTGTGCATTTGTTAATATAATCAGCTTGCCCTTCAACAAAACAAGGGAAAGTAACTTTGATATTGCTTTCACCAACAACGGGCGGCACATAATCTTCAAAGAAGATAACACGGCCATTACTTGTTTTATCGTTTACGTTATCAATATAGCCGTAAACCTTTATATCGTTAATAGAAACACCCACATTAAGTTTCCTAACACCATTGAGAACGCTTGTAAATTCGTCTTCAACAACCAAGTATTTATTGTTAAAAACAACGCCTTTATGAGTATAAGAAGGAATTTGCACAACTCTTAAAGTGTGTTTCTTAATATCGGTTGCCGCAACGGAACGCGCACTAACACTTACGGTATATTCAAGCGAGGCTCGTTCATTAGTGGCAGCGGTAATTCTCACCGTAAGTGCGTCGTTGGTGCGAATAAACTTTGTGCCTTTAATTGGGAAAATGTTAATAGCGCCAAACCCACTCGAAAGCCGAATTCGTTTTTTCTTTTGCACAACCACTTCTTCAGCGCCAACTGTTTCTTTCTTGTTGTAATAAATATAGATTTCCGTATCGTCAATATCGGAATCAAGGAAGGTATCACCGACGTTATATGTTCGCATTAACTTAAATAACGAAATTCCCGTAATATCAGTGATTTCAAGCACGTTAATAAAAATGCTTGTTGTATTGTTTGTGGTATCGCCATTATCAAAGTAATTTAAGACCGTGATTTCTAGTTCAAGTGTCTTTTCAACTTCGCCTTCCATATCAATACTAACAACGTCTGAACCGTCAAAACCAAATCCATTCGCGACATCTTCATTATCAATTGTATATTTACCATTAGCGGTTAAACCAGCTTGATCGTAGGTGCATAGTTGAACATATTCCGCTCCAGCGTATTTCGTAACTACCGTGATATTAGAAGCAATGTCGATAGTGTCAGTATCGTTACTATAAGAAGTATTTAAAACGCTTGTATCAACGTCAATTCCGCTAATATGTGGCTTAACAAAGGTAATATCGTTAATATCAAGTGTATATTCATTCCCATCAACAATAATAATCGGTGCGGTAGCACTTAAAATAACAGTTGTTTGCTTAAAGTTATATAACTCAAAGTTGGTGACACTACGTCCGGAAATGTAAGTCGCTTTAATATCAAATAAGCTTCGAAGAGTATTAAAACGATTACCAAGAATAAAGTTCAATGGCGTGTTAATTTCCACAACGTCAATTGTGTCCTCAATAAACGAAATAACGTAACTTCCCGATAAGTCATAATCTTTATGTTTGAAATAAATGCGATTTCCGCCACTTGGAACAATGACACTGCTTGTGTTTAGTGTTTGTGTTAAAGCGGCATTGCGATAAAAAGTTAATTCCGTTAAAGGGTTAATTACGCCAATGTGTGGACTTGCTTCCGTGTGATTATTGAAAATGAGTGAGAAAGCTAAATCGGTCGGTGTTTTAAAAGTATCTTGGTTATTATCGTAATAAACCGTTGTGCCGCCCGTTCCCGTGACTACAATTTGTGTCGGCCGAATGAGTTCGCAAGTAATTTGAAAAGCGTTCGCTAAAGAAATTGTCCGCCCTTCATAAACAGCGGTTGCGGCAATGGTGATAACTTGTGTATTTAAAGCAAAGTTAAGTGTGCCATGACTTAAGTTTAAAACCGAAGTAACGTCTTTTGTTTCCGTAACTAAACTTGCGCCGCTATTGTTGTAATAAGTAACAGTTGCGGTTGCGAGGTTTAAATCAGTGAATTCAGTAAACGAATTATCGACATAAACAAATTTGTTAATTGCGGAGCTATTAACCACCAAACTTGCGGCGTATGATATTTTAATTTTTTGGCTAATAGAAAACACGTCATCAAAAGTGCTTGTTAGTGTTAGTTCGCTTGTAGTAAGTGTAATATCCGTTCCGTTAATAGTTTTCCCGTATCGGCTATCCTTCGTTGTATTGTGCGCATTAAAGTCAGCATATAGAATTTCGCTAACTTTATTACCATAAACATTAAAACATTCAATTTTAGTTCCTAATGCTGTGCTGCCAAAATCAATAACTTCGCCATAAATAAAGCGTGTTTTGGCATTAACTAAAACCATACTGGCTATATCTTGCGTTTCCGCAACTTCGCAGTCAAAAGTAACCGTTAGAGTGCCGAGGTGCGTTGTTGGATATGTATAAGTCATTGTAAAATTCAACCCATGTTCCGCGCCTATCGTAATTGGCAGATTTCCTAATGAGGTAGTAACTGTCGGAGTGCTTGCATAACTAATGCTTGCTAAACTAATGGTTGAACCGTCCGAATAAGTTAAAGAACCTTTTGTATTTGGGTTAAAGTTTGCGATCAACTCGCCAAGATTATATGTTTTTTTGTATGTAACATTAGCGAATTTTGCGCTGCCCGAAGCAAGTTTTTTAATGTTTTTCGTAACCGTTACGTTTGAAATTGTATTGCTTGTATTAACTTGATAATTGAACTTAAGCGAAGAATCGCTTTCACTAATAGTTGTTTTTGACATTTTGCTAATATCAAGACTTGTAGCGTAATCAATTGCAATTGTTTTATAGGCATTATTTGTTGTGTAAACAATTTTAAAAGAGTTTAAAAAGTCACTCGCCACCGCTTTCCCACTATAAATAGTGTAACTTGTCGAGGTTTCAACAATACTATAATACTTGTTTGCCCAATCAGTAACATTAAGCGTCCATGTGAAAGTTGTGCCAAGTATATCAACATTAAAATATACGGTTGTGCTAGGTGTTGTGTAATAACCAGCGGTGGGAAAATTGTGCGAAAATGACGCATTTTTAATATGTGTTAAATCAGTTAGATTCTTATAAGTTTCATGCCAGTCCCACAATTGTAGCGAACTAAATTCTTGCTCGTTTTCATAATATGAAAGCGCAATACCCGACAATTCATTTAATGGTTCATAGGGTGCAAATGAAGTTTTGCTTGGGTTTGTTTTATTTATTTGATAATTACCCACCCAAACTTTCTTTTGTGTTTTTTCGCGAAAAACCGGAAAATATTTATAATTACTACCGCCCGAACCAACAATATAAGCGTAGCCATCAAATTCCCAAATATTCTCATCAGTAAATGTTAGTGGTATAACGTTCCCTAAAGGATCGTAAATAGATGCTAATAAACTTCCCGAACCAATATCACCACTTGCATAAATATAAATTGCTGCCGTATGCAAAACAACATATTCGCTAGTTGTTTTGTTTTTAAGATAATAGCGACTATATGATGAATAGAGGCCATTTCCTATTTTTATATTTCCCGCTGATTCGGTTTGAAGATTATTGTTCGCAATAAATAAACTAGAAATTCCTTCGGATTGCCAACCTTGTTCACGAAAAGCTTGTGCACTAAAGGTATCGTTATTAAAAGGAAAAGAAGGACTACCTACAAAGTTTGGCATATTAAATTACTCCCCCTTCTTCAAGAACAATAAGAATATCCGCTAAATCGTTTGCGGTTTCACTAACAATGGGAGCGTCCAAAACATACTCAAAGTTATCACTTGTTAAAATTGCATTTTCAACTTTTTGTGTTCCGCTTAAAAGCTCATTTTTCCGCAATTTAGAAAGCATATTGACTTTATCTAAATTCGCGCGGTTAGGAAATGCGCTGCCTTCATAAGTAATGGAAATAGTCGTTGTCGGCACAAAAGTATCTTCGCTATTTTCAACGGGTTTTAATAATGGGTTTTCATCTAAAAACCGTAAACTCATGTATTTATTACCGCCAAGAAAATAAAGCTTATTACCGCCCACAAATGCACTTGATTTATAATCAAGGAATTCATAAGCATAAGTGTAAAGATTACCCTCAAACAATACCTTGTCTGTCCCGACACTAATTGGGGTAATACTCATATTGTGTTGCCCAATATTTTTGATTTCATAAAGTAGTTTGCCAATATGAGCAATAATATGTTCATTTTTATCTTCGCCCGTAAAAACCCACAGTCCATTAAAGTTAGTGGCGTTTTCTTTATATTCGTTAACTTCGCTAATGCCATTAACAAAGTCAACCGGAATATAATATGTCTTTAAAACATGATAAAGTTCTTCCGTGCCACGTCTTTTTTGAATAACGCCGTCTTTATAAAGAAAGTTTAAAATGTCAATAGCACGGTTTTGACTAACTTTAAAACGTTGTGTCGCATAATCAACACCGCTAAAGTTTGTTACTCCCGTTACGCGGCGGTTGCCCGAACCTAAAGAAAGCGGTTTGAACCCCATTACCAAAGACCTCCATGTCTATTTTTGACTTTGTTAGCGTTAAAACTCGTTGTTGCGCGATTTAAGCTTTGGAAATATTGTTCAGCGCGGTTATTGTGATTATTAGCAATGTCCGGGGCAATTGTTTCTAAAAGTTGACCCTTAGTAAAGGCTTTAATGTAGTCGCACATAACATCGGTAATTCCATATTCTGTTTCAAGGTCAATATTAGTGTCGACAACCACTAATTCATTATTTGGATCAAGTTCGATTTTTTTAATATCTTTTTCCGAAAAGCGTGGAATACGTGCTTTATATTCAACGATAATTTCCCGCTTCCGTGAAACTTCTAATAACATAACGCCTTTGCCTTGGTTAATATTACGAAATTCCAGTCTTGTATATTGACCGGCAATTAGTTCCACAACATTAACAACTGTGCCGAGATCAAAGTCGAAAATGTTTGAGGTAATTGTTTTGGCTTCCGTTGCATACGGAATTTTATCATAAGTTTGTAATCGTGCCACCGCTAAATTGACGGCACTAAAAACGCCCGCATATTGAAGCGCGTAATCTTTTGTCGTTGAAAATGATTCGTTGATAAAGCCTTCATAGCTTATGCTCGAATTTGCGATTGTAATACTGTCTTTTACGCATTCGTAAATTAACTCGGATAATTTCATATTTACTCCTTTTGCGGGCGTTTCTTAAAGCGTTTTTAAATAGTGTCGAATGATTCAATGTCGCCGGCTCTAACCGCAGCTTCAGCGACCCATAACGGGACTTTAGCAATTTTGCCAATTGCAACTTGAATAGTGACACCGTCTAATTGGTAAACTTTGAATTGTTCTTTACCTTTGTTTAATTGGTCAGCGCCAATTTGGATCAAGACCATTGGTTCTTTTGCTTCAGCAACCACGACTGGTTTTTCTTTTGCCATTATATTCCTCACATTTCTACCGGTTTTTAAAGGGAAACCGGCAAACCTTCGACTAATTGACTAGACTTGAATTACATTGATTAGACTAAGCTAAGGTTAATGCAATAGTAAGCGTGGTATCAAACGCTTTGGCGTTGTAGTAGCCAGTTACAGTTGTGTAACTTGTTTTAGCAACGCTGTAGTAGTATTTGACACCAGCAGTGAGTTTATACGTTCCATCCGATTCCGGACTAACCGTAGTGCCGTTAGAGTCTTTAACTTTAACAACAATAGTTGGGCTAGCAACCTCTTCGCCGTCAGCCGCTTTAATGACGTCAATGCCGAGGAAACCAAAGCCGGAACTTGAAACGAAGCCAGTCCGTTCATTATCCGCTAAGTCGGTAGCGCCAATTGTGGCAACCGTGATTTTACAGTTAAGGATACATAAGTCGTCATTAACGACTGCGGCTAAGCCGTCAGCATTCATGGCGACCGACCCGATTTGCCGGTTATCGTCAGCGGTAATGTTGCCGTCTTCGTCGGTAAGAACCGCCGACCCTAATGGGTTATTAAAGACCTCAATGTCGCCTAATTGATAAACGGAAACTGGGGACGTTCCTTGGAACGTGCGACCGACGAAAGCAACCATGTGTTTGCCAGCGTCCGCACCAGTGAGATTAAATAAGTCACTTGGAACGGAAGCGATCACAAAGCCTTTTTTCCGGCCAACGATTCCACGAGCTAATTCTTCTTTGGTTGCTTCGTCAAGCGAAGTCCCAAGAGCGACTAACTCGTCTTGAAGTTTTTCGATAACTTCCGGGGTAGCCATCATTAAATAGAGGCCGCCTTCCCATTTTTTAGCCTTGTTTTTATCAAGGGTGATTTTTGCTTTACGCATTGTTTTGATAATGCTTGTATCATAACTGATACTAGCCCGTGAACTAATAAAAGGTTTCCCTTTAATGTAGTCCAATTTTTGCGCAAAGATATAGGCGAGAGTTTCGCCCGAATCACGAACGACGTCATCAATGTTATATTGAACGGCTTCGCGGGTATATGGGACTTTGTCCGCATAGTTTTCAACCGCGACTTCGAACGTTCCATAACCAATTCTTGACGGCCGAGGTGCAATACCTTCCGTCAATGGTTTAACGTCTTCGGGGTTAACTTTTGGATAAAGGAGGCGGCGGTAAGACATTGTCTTTGCGCCCTTTTTCCAAGGGACTTTATGAGAGAATTTTGCGAAAAATTCGTCATGCGCTGCTTGAAGCAACACTTTTTTCTTAATTTCAGTGATTTGTTGATCGGTAAGATCACCGTGTTTAACTGGGTTAATTGTTGGCATTTTATTCCTCTTCCTAAAGGCTATAATTCATATTTTTTATTCCACGCTGCCAAGAATTCGTCATCGTCAAGCTCATGAAGTTCCTTTTTGGTTTGCTTCTTTGGAGCTTTATTTTGCGGGGTTGGGAATGTTCCCTTCCCTTTAGCGGTTTCTTCGTCTTCCCCTTCTTCGTCGGGGAAGATCCCTTTATATTTTTCATAAAGAGAAGTAAAGTTACCTGGTTTTAACAAGTCGCCGAATATTTTCATAAAGCGCTCGTCTTTGCCATACACGGCTGACGTTTCAATACCAAATTTCTTTTTAAAAGCTAATTGGTCATCAATAATCGCTTGTTTAATGGCGTTTTCTTGTTCCGTCTTGGTGCGTGTCTTTTCCGCTTCTTGACGATTATAGTCACGTTGTGCCTTAAGTGCGTCCTTTAACGGTTCTTCTGAGCCGTCCGCTATTGCCTTTTCGTAGGCTTTAGCGAGAATTAGGTCACTTTCAGTTTCGATAGCGTCGAGGCCTACACTTGCTAACGTTTCTTTAGTGATACCTTCTTTTTTAGCGTTGAAGCTTGCCTTTGTAGCTTCCGCTTCCAGCTCTTTGTTTTTCTTTTCGAGTTCCGCATTCTTGCGTCTTAATTCAGCAAAGCGTGCGTTTTCCTCGCGAGATTGTTTCGTTTTATCCGGTTTTTTATCCCCCTCCGGATTATCGTCTTCGTTAGACTTCTCGACGTTGGGGTCTTCATTTTGCGGATCGTTCGTAACATCCTCGTCGGTGAGGTCTTTATTTTCGTCGTCAATAATTTCCTCAACCTTTTTTTTGTCGTCGTCCATTTCTTGCTCCTTTCGCACGGGTTGGAATACCCGAATTGCCATTTTCACCATGACTGGGTAGTCTATTTTTGGCTTATGCCCGCCATAGGTGGCGATTTATCTTCGACCCGTAGGGCGAAATAACTAAATTAAGGGGTGGTATCAAACTTGCCGCCACTGATACCTTTTGCGTTTTGCGCCTTCACTTCACTCTCGCTCATGACTTGTGCGCCTCCGCCTTGCGCGGCGAACGCTTCAACTGCCGCTTTATTTAAGGCATTTTGTTCTTTAAATGCTTTTTCGCGGGCGGTGTCGCGCGATTTTAAGAATTCCATATTGCCTTCCATTGTCTTCATGTTTTGCATGAGTGTTTGAATAATGTTTTGAAGTTCGGCGATTTCTTGGTTTTTGATTTGCAACTGACTATTTTCAAGGGCTTCAAAAGCCTTACTAAGCCGTTGTTTGGTTTTCGCACTAAACGCCGGGTCATTCATAACCCAAAGTTTAATTTTATCGACGTCAAGATTACCGGAGGCCACATATTGGAATACTTCTTTATAGTGTTGGCTCTCGCTAATTTCCGAACCAGCGATACCTTGTTCAACGTCAACAATGACATTAAATTCACTATCAAACATCGTTTCGTCAATATCACGCACGACGGTTTGCTTTGTTTTTGGTAACACTGTATCCATTGGCACGCCGTCAATTTTGCCGGACGCCACCATGTTTTGTGCCATTTCACGATAGTTTTCGTTTAGTTCGACTTCACTTCCACTTTTCCGGATAAAGTATTTAGCTTTATCAACATAGTGTTTGAAGTAAAGTAAATCGGTGCGGGCATTTTCTTTAATGTATTTCCATAATCGTTTTTGCGGTTGTTGGAGGGTGAGATTTGCTTGTTGCACTAATTGTTGATACGCATAACCACTTAAATCTTTAGAGGCATTACTAATTAAATCGTCAAAGCCATTGATATTACGAGTAAGACCGATAATACGTTGGCCGATTTCGATTAAATTAGAATTAACGGCGTCGCCACTACTTAAGCGGGTAATACCCCACTGCACGCCCGCGGTAACCGGTGTATAGTCAATAAGAATTTGGTTTGGCGAATTATCATATTCTTGCCCTCGTAGTGATTCTTCTTTTGCGAGGATCTTCGGCATGGCATGACTTTGCATAATGAGAATAATGAGCAAGAATGTGTAGTTAACAATTTTTTGATTAGCGATAATTTGTGATGCCCCACTTTCGCCAAGAATTGAGCCAACAATGGGATAAGGCCGGAAAACCGACACTGGATAGCGCCAAAACTTTGATTTTTCTTTATTATGTTGCGAAAGCGTTGTTTTTTCCGCTCTAGTAAAGAGTAAATACTTTGCGCCGTCCGTAGCATAATCAATAACCTTTTTATTGACGTCTTCTTCATCCTCTTTCACCCGTTTTTCTAAATCTTTTTTAAGATTTTTCATAATTGTTTTATTGGTTTTCGGGTTTAGTGAGTGGGGAACTTTATATAAGTCAACATAACGTGTCGCAAGTTCAAAGAATACTTCGCCGTTAACGCGGAAGAAGCGGACATAGACCATCGCCACTTCGTTATCAATATCATTTTTAACTTTTTCACGATCAGTTTCGCTTAAGTTAAAGTATTCGTCGGGAACAATATATTCTTCTTTTTCTTCATCGCTAAGGTGGTCTTCGCATAATTCTTTAATCGCTTTAATATCCATTGGGAAGAAATAACCCCAATATTGTTGGTCTTGTGGATCTTCACAATATGGGTTTTCCCAAAATGTATTTTCAAAAAGTAAGACCTGGCGCTTTAAGAAGCCACGATAAAGGCTATTTGTGCCAATAGTGTCATTATCAAAACTAGTAATTGCTAGAGCAACGCCGTCAATAACGCCTTGGCGCGCCACTTGTTGCGTAATATCTTCGTCATCAATTTGTTTCATTTGATACTCATAGAAATCGTCGATTTCGCGCAGACTTTCGTCTTCCTTATCAGCAATAAATCCGACGCTATGTTTGGTTTCAAGGAGTTTAGCGGTAACTTTTTCGACGTATTCACGAGTAATATTAAACGTTGGTTTCGGTTGCCCGTCTAAAAGTGGGTTAACATATTGCCGTCCCGCGACAAAATTACGGACTTCCGCTAAGACAGCCGCGAGATTAGACTTAACGAAAAAGGTATCGTGATAACGTTTATAACTCCGATACGCAACAGTTTCGTTAAAAACTTTACCTTTACTTTCCATACGGGTTTAACATTGCGCCTTCCTTATTGAAATCGTCCAGAGCGCTGATCGGCGCGCCTTCGTCTTTTGGTTTATGTAATACGCGAAGTATTTTATCGTCAAGAGCTTTTTGCGTCGCAATAATCGTATTAGCTTTGCTAATAAGTTCGGGATAACCTTTAATGAGCGCTACCGCATTCATGAGGTCTTCTTCATTCACCCCTAATAACTCAAAAAACGCAATAAACGCTTTGTATTGCGCTAATTCTTCGGGGGTCATATTTTTAATTTTTTTCATTGTTTCCGCGTTCATTAAAATCTAATACCTACTTGCCTTTCTAATTTATTTAGTTTGGGTTGGCTTTGTTCACGCCGCTTTTTCTCGATATACATAGTTGCTTCATCAAAACTCATTTTGTTATCGAGGCGCGCATGTTCTTTCGTTAAAAGGGCGGTTTGTTGACCACGAACCTCAAAAAAGCCCGCTAGCGCCATCACTAAATCGTCTTTGTTTCCGCCGGAGGCTTCCGCTTTAAACGTTGATTTTCCCGTTCCGCTAATTTTTTCAATGCGTTGAAAACTCTCCATTTGTGAAAGTGTTTCGTAGTCGTTAATCATATAAGGGTTTTCCCGGAACGCAATTTTAAGACTTTCAAGCATAAACGAGCGGTTCGCCTTCGTGGTCATGTGACCAAAACGTTTACTAATACCTTGACGAAAGTCTTCATAAGCAGCTTTTTGGTTAATATAAAGCCGCGGATATTTCAGTTTAATGAGGTAGTCCATTACAGCTTTACCGATATTCATTTCGTTAGAAAGTAGCGCAACGTTATACATTTTGCCAAGAAGGTAGAATTGATATGCAATTTTATCGTGATCCATTTCATTGGTATACATAACCGCAACTTGTTCGAGCGTGTGGTTATCAACGATTTGAATTGCCGCGTCGTCACTTCCGCCGTTATTGGGGTCACAAACGCCAACGTAAGGATGCGTGCTAATTGGTTCTTTATAGATTTTGATGACGCCATTACGTCCGGGAACAAAAGCGTCCCGTTTCAGTTCGATTTGTGAGCCGTCTTGGCTAAAGTGCGCTTCATAGACAAAGTGACCGGTAATCGGTTTCTTCAGCATTTGTTCTTTTAAGACTTCGTCTTTGCGGCGTGCCACAAGCTCCGCCCCGAAAATACAGTTCCCACTCGTTAAGAAAGCATCGGTAGGACTAAACGGATATTCTTGGAGCGTCATCCCCTTGTCGCCCTTATCTTGATATTTATTCCAATACCACATAAGCTGCGCATTCGTTAACCCGGGGTGCGCTTTTATTTTTTCGTAGAACCACTCCTCAAAAAGCGGTAATTCTTTAGCGGGGTCTTTTAAATATGTCATATCCGCATATTCGGGGTTCGAGAACCACGGCACAAAAAACGCATTATACGCTGTCCGGCCGACGACGTCTTTATCCCAACGCTCTTTATATTCGTTAAAGCCGTTCGCGGTGGTTTCAATAAAAATCATACTGTTGAGGTTATTGCTCGATACGGTTTCAAGCAACCCGTTCATCGTCACTTTTAAATTCGTGAAGAACGCGGCTTCTGACAAGTGGAGGAGTTGATACGTTCCCGAACGTCCACTACTTTCCCCCGCAACAACAACTTCAATAATCGAGTTTCCGGCTTCCGTTTCTAAAAACGACTGACCGCGCCGCGCTTTTAACGTCGGTTTATAACTATGGGGGTGTAACGCCCCTTTGTTTTCGCGAGCGTATTTCTCGATTTCTTCCCGGTGGGGGTTGTTATCGTCTAAATGGTCATAAAAGAATTCATACTTCTTGAAAATATTTTGAGCGTGATCCTTAATATCCGCGACAACGCCGACGCTCATATTTGGCGTGAACATCCCAATAACAAAGAACATCCCCGCAATTAGTGTCGAAAACCCGATTTGCCGACTTTTTAACACGTTTTGCCGTATCGGCCGCCCACTCCTACGTTGTTCGCATATCTCAATGTAGAGCGCAATTTGTTGCCGATTAAGTTCAAAATCAATACAACGCCCGTTTTTATCCACGATTTTTAAATATTTTTCGATCATGAAGTAAACTGGCACGGCGTAACCTTGAAAAGCGACCGTTAAGTCGTCACGATATTCGGACAATAATTTATCCGCTAGCGTTAATTTCACTTCCGCACTACTATTCATCTAACTTTTTAAACCCCATGCCTTTTAAACGAGCGTCCACTAACGACACATTTACTTCTTGAATGTCCTTCGCTTCCCCTCGGATTTTTTGCAACTCCATAATCGTTTCTAAACCTTTTGGCTTTTTGATAGCTTGTGCAATATTCGTCGCCACTAACAACTCTTCAACCGAAAACTCCGCCTCGCTCCCGTCTTCCATAACACTCTTAATTTTTGTGTCCAAAAAACGATTTACTAACTTAGCCGTTCTCTTCTCGTCCTCGATTACCGTGACTTCACCATGAAAACCCTTCAAGATCGCTTGCTCATAACTATTCAACACTAACGAACTCACTCCAGTTTTCACATGCACGCCCTCTCTTTATTTTTATTTTCGTTTATCTTGCCAAACAACTCAACGCCATAAAAACGACATGAAAGGAAAAACATGGGTGTATAGTGCGACCGGGCATTGTATGTATGTATGCCGCCCCCCCTCCCTCTTTCGGGGACTATGGGGGGTTGTTTACAGTGCGGACTTTTAAAATGTTGTTGTTGCTCAAGGTGCGCGCGTCATGGTGCATGCAGCAAGCGTCATGCTGGCATTGTTTGCGTGTAAAATGTGCGCCGTTATGCTACCCAAGCGAAATAATAAGCGCATATAATCACGCTTTTTTGCGTATCGTGTTAGGTGCGGACAATTGAACCGCCGAAAAAGAGAACTTAAACGCATACTTAACTTATTTATAAGTTACTTTTAATGCAAAAGTTTTTGCGGGTATATATCAATCGGCGAAAATCAAGGCACAAACCGACCGAATGACCGAGAGAAAGAGAGAAAGAGAGAAAGAGAGAATTTTTCTTTATCGTGAAACACTCGTGAAACCAAAAGAGAAAGAATAATCTTTCAAAACAAAAGAAGACATAAGACTATACGGAAGTTTAAGGAGAGAGAATGTTTAAGTAAGTAAAGAAGTTTAAGGAGTAACGAACTTTGGGCGGGCGTAAGGTGTGCGTCATGTGACGTGTTATGTGCGTATATATGCGCATGTAGCGAAGAGATCCGGCACTAACCTGGAAGATAAAAAAATCTTACCTTTTAAGGTAATAAAAATTGTTGAGTGTTTAGTGTTGACACGAAATAAAAAAGCGCCTAAACTATGGGTAGAAGGAAGCGCCAGACGTCGCGGCGAGTTAGGAAATAGCGGCGGGGAATTATGAAAAAAACAGTTACAAATAAGTTAGACAAAATCACGGCTCAAATTATCGAAAAGTTAGAGAGCGGCGTTAACCCGTGGGTTAAACCTTGGCGCATGTTACGTGAGAAAAAACAACCAAGCCCGGAAGCCTT
>JBBAEU010000024.1:0-32298 GCA_041655765.1 Brumimicrobium sp. | reverse complement strand
TAAAATTCTCTAAATCACCTGTTGTAGAGTTAAAATTAGGTCCAGTTGGATTAAAAACATAAGTTACGCCAGAGTTATAATTTGTTATTTCAGCTGAACCATCAACATCGCATGTAGGATCGACTATGCTGATTATTGGCGCAGCTGGGGTTGGTAATTGTGCTTCAATTGTAAACGGCGTTTCGGAAGAAGTACAACCGTTCTCTGTTACTGTAATTGCATAGTTACCAGCAACACCTGTGATTGAACCATCAGCCTCAATTGTTCCCGTTCCAGTTGTAAGGTTATAAGTTAAATTACTGTCATATCCATTAATTGTAGCAGTTCCGTCTCCATCACAATCTGCTGGAGTTACATCAACTACTGGTGCAGCTGGGGTTGGTAACTGTGCTTCAATTGTGAAATTTGCCGAAGGTGAATCACATATACCATCGTTATACACTACGGAATATGATTGACCAAATGTTGCTCCTGTGATATTTCCAGTTGCATCAACACTTGGACCAACTGGAGAGAAGATATAATTTCCTACTGAAACGTAGTTTGAAATACTTGCAGTTCCGTCATCATTACAAGTTGGGTCAACAACACTTACTTGCGGTGCGTCTGGTTGTACACAGCAAGTACCATCAACTCCACTTTTAACTTCTAAGTAGAAATCTGAGGTTGCGCTAGCTTCTCCGTCAATCACAAGAATATATTCTTCACCAACTGTTAATCCAGTAAGTGTATAGCCGTGATTTTGAGAGATTCCTCCTCCTGAGGTAAAAGGTTGGTTATAGTATTGAGTATGATTTGCTGTACCAGACGACATATTTGAAGGACATCCGCCATTTGGCACAGTGAATGATCCAAAGTTACAAGGATTTGAAATATTGGGTTTAATTACTATTGATTGCAATCTTTTACTTAAACCTGAAAAAGATAATTCAACAGTTGTGCTTGTAGGAATAAAATAAAACCAAATGGCACTATTATCATCACCGTTCCATTGACAACCTGAAATATTATAGAATTGGTTTAAACCTTGTCCCGTTGGATAACCTATATTAGTGGCATAATAAATATTTCCTGTTGAAATACACTCTCTTGTTGAGCAGGATTGATTGGGTTTAGAACTTGTAAGGTTAATAATATTATCCCAACCTATATCATCAAAAACTAATTCAAACTCTATGAATTCTCTTGTTCCTGTCATACTAGAGTATTCGATAAGAAGCTCCCAATTTCCATTAAGGTCACCGGTAAAGCCATTAAAATTATCTTTTGCCCGCCAGTATCCATAATTAAATGGATAAGCATAAGATAATACATTACTTGTCGCACTTGCATAACTCGCTGGAGTATGTAGTTGTGTATGGTCCCTAAATGTAATATTTAGAGAGCGATTATTTACATTTGAATATGTAGTTCCATAGGTTCCAGCATCAATCAAAGTAATTTCAAGACCAGATGGAGATTTCAATTTAATGGTTGCATTGGCCAAATCCGCAGATCTATCACTTGTTGCATTTCCCATCTTCAATCGTACTTGTTTAACTTCTTTTCCAGAAGTTTGTAACCCTGTAACAGGAAGAACTACTGTCTGCTGGGCAGTACCGCTAAAGTTAAATGGCGTATTATTAATATAGGATTGTCCAAATGCTATTTGGCAAATAGAATAAACAAAGATTGTTAAAAATAAAGTTATTGATCTCATAGTAATGTAAATTAATAAATTCCAAATTATATACTAAACTAATAATTATTCACTAAATTAATACATTTTTTTTGAAGATAGTGCAAATACTACAAAAAAACATACTCTGAAATTACCATGATTGATTTAACCCGAACTATTCATGAATTTAGTTTTGAATATATTTTAGGCACAAGCCTTGAAGGAATATTTTCATATTTCGAGGGGTTTGTAACGCAAAATATATCAAAATTAAATCAAAATCTTAACAATTCAATAGTACCCAAAACTGGGGTTCTATTTAATCGTTACTTTTATGTGTAAGGAGACACTATATCAGGTTGTTATGTTATTTTTACTATGAGATTGGTGAATAGTGCGGGTTAAGTGGTTTAACTTGATTATTAATTGTTTGTAGTCTTTTGTTTTCAGCAAGCCCCAACAAAACTCTATTTAGATCAGACTCAAAAAAAGCAACAAACTTTTTTTTAAAATTTAAAAAATCGAAGAATCTGTCAACTTAGTAAACATTTCTAATGCTCTCATTCCCCTCATTGAGTTTCCTTTTTTATTTAAGAGTGGACTCCAGACAGCAATAGAATATTGTCCAGGTCGCACGGCTACAATTCCTCCACCAACGCCACTTTTCCCTGGTAGTCCCACACGGTAAGCAAATTCCCCAGCTTCATCATAAAAGCCACAGGTTTGCATCAGAGCATTCATTCTTTTTGCTTTGGCTGGTTCTATGATTCGTTCCCCAGTTTCTAAACTCACCCCTTGATTAGCATAAATCATAAAAGCCCTTGAAAGTTGTAAGCAAGACATCGATAAGGCACATTGATGAAAGTATAGATCAAGCACTTTTTCTGCATCATTCTCAATATTTCCGAGAGCCTTCATATAATTAACCAAGGCTATATTTCTAAATCCAGTACTAGCTTCGGATTTCATAACATCTAAATCATAATCTATCGAATTATCTCCTGTTATTTTTCGGACAAATTTTAGCAGTTCATCTTTTGGGTTTTTTAAGTGAGAGATGAGAATGTCTGCTGTTACGATTGCTCCCGCATTAATGAAAGGATTTCTTGGGATTCCGTAATCTCTTTCAAGTTCAGTAAGAGAGTTATAGGCGTTACCAGAAGGCTCTACTCCGACTCTGCGAAACATCTCTGTTCCAGCGTGGATGTGTGCCAATGTTGTCGTAAAAACTTTTGAGATACTTTGGATAGAGAATGGTTCTTGACTATCTCCAAAGCAAAAATTTTCTTTGTCTTTTGTATATAGATTTAATCCAAATTTATCAGGCGATATTCGTGCCAACTCAGGAATATAATCGGTAATGTAACCACCCAAATCTAATTCCCTAATTTCTGTTTCTACAATTTTTAAAGCTCGATCGTATTTCATTTTCCACGTGCAATATGCAAAGTTGTTTCTATGGGATTACATTCCCGGCATGCCACCTCCCTTCATCTGACGCATTAAATTCATCATATTATTTTTATTGCTCATCAGTTTCATCATTTTTTTCGTGTCTTTAAACTGTTTTAGCAACTTATTTACTTCTTCAGTTTTTTGACCACTTCCTTGAGCAATTCTTCTCTTTCTATTGTTATCGATTATATCTGGATTTTCTCTTTCTGCTGGTGTCATAGAATAAATAATTGCTTCAATGTGTTTAAAAGCATCGTCTTCTATTTCAACTCCTTTCATTGCCTTTCCTACTCCAGGAATCATTCCCATTAAATCTTTAACATTCCCCATCTTCTTAACTTGTTGAATCTGATTGAGGAAGTCATTCAAATCAAACTGATTTTTCTTGATTCGTTTTTGAAGTTTTCTAGCTTCTGCTTCGTCGTACTGTTCTTGGGCTCTTTCTACTAGCGAAACAACGTCCCCCATTCCAAGAATTCTGTCTGCCATTCTCTTTGGATAGAATACATCCAAGTCTTCCATCTTTTCTCCAGTACCAACGAATTTGATTGGTTTATCTACGACAGATTTAATTGAAATTGCAGCACCACCACGTGTATCACCGTCTAACTTTGTTAAGATAACTCCGTCAAAATTGATTCTATCATTGAATGCTTTGGCTGTATTTACAGCGTCTTGACCCGTCATCGAATCAACAACGAACAAAGTTTCTGTTGGTTTGATAGTTTTTTTGATAGCTTCAATCTCATCCATCATTTCTTCATCGACAGCTAATCGACCAGCAGTATCGATAATTACAACATTATAGCCATTGCTTTTTGCATATTTAATTGAATCTTCTGCTATTTTAACAGGATTTTTTTCTTCTTTATTAGAGTAAACATGGATACCGAGTTGTTCTCCTAGCACATGGAGTTGATCAATCGCAGCAGGACGATAAACGTCAGCTGCGACAAGCATAGGTTTCTTCCCTTTTTTATTTTTTAGGTAGTTGGCTAATTTACCAGAGAAAGTTGTTTTTCCCGACCCTTGTAATCCTGACATTAAGATAATTCCTGGATTTCCTTGATAATTGATTTCGGTTTCATCACCTCCCATCAACTCTACAAGTTCTTCATGCATAATTTTCACCATCAATTGTCCTGGTGAAACTGCCGTTAAAACATTTCGTCCTAATGCTTTTTCTTTAACTGTATTTGTAAACTCTTTTGCTGTATTATAGTTCACATCGGCAGCCAATAAGGCACGTCTAATTTCTTTTAGTGTTTCGGCTATATTTATCTCAGAAATTTGTCCTTGACCTTTTAGGACTTTAAACGCTCTTTCAAATTTCTCTGTTAAATTTTCAAACATTGGAACAATTTTAATTTTGGTTGACAAAAATAAGAAATTTGTCTGGGATATTCAAAAGATTCGTGAAGGTTGTCGTTAAAAACCTTTATTATTACGAACAAAGTCAAAAACACCGTCAATTGCTTCTTGCTTTACTTCTCCAAAAGTATAATCTTTGGATTTCAGTGTTTTTCTTAATTCTTCTTGAAAAAAATAGGCAACACTCCCTATAAAATTTATCTTTTCTTTTGTTTGGAGAGGTTTTATCGCAGTATCACAAAAATCTGAAAAAGCTTGAAAAATCATTTGTTTTATTATTTTTTCCTCTTTGAATTTCTGGATAATTTTTGCCAAACCAGCAACAAGTTTTCTTCCATCTGGAGCGTAAATACGATGAAGGATTGCGTTATTTCCAAAATATTGATTAACCTCATCTTTTATTTCCTTTGGAAGCTGATTTGAAATATGAAGTTGTAGAAGTCGTTTTCCCAAATCAAAGCCACTTCCTTCATCACCTAATAAATAGCCCCAACCAGAAGTAATTTTGACAACTTTATTTCCATCGTATTTTGCTGCGACAGCTCCTGTTCCTAAAATAGCTACAACACCTTTGTTATTCCCAAGATGTGAAACACAAGCCGCATAAATATCTGTATTTACTTCTTTTGTTTTTAATTCTTGGTTATTTAGGAAATCCTGAATGATATTTTTTGCTTGACCGCTTTCACAACCAGCTCCATAAAAATAGACATCTCGGTTCTTTAATTCATTTTCTTTTATGAATGAATGGATTAAATTCGTTTTTTCTTCAGAAATTTCTCTTGGATGAAGTCCTACAGACACTTCTTTACGAAGTAAACCTTTGGAATCCTCAAACATCCATATCGACTTTGTACCACCACTTTCTACGACAATCATTTTAAAAATTTAGAACCAGTCGAAGCGATAAGCTAAGTTAAATGCGAATGACAGCGGAGAGATCAACCTTCTCTGTAGCAAAGCATTTGGATCAAAAAGACCGTTAACAAACTCTAAGCCGAGGTCAAATGTTAGTGCGCCACGTTTTGGAAGTTGATATTTTACACCAACCGTTCCACCGAACGCAAAGAGAACAGAGTATTGGTTTTTCCCTTCAAAAGGATTCCCAAATTCGTCATAAAATAAATCTGTATTGTAATCGTCTGGATTCAGATATGCTGGGAATCTGGGTTCGTTAGACAATGAACTCACAATTCCTTTTATATATCCACCAGCGTACATAGCCAATCCGATATCATAATCATTGAAGAAGTAAACCCTTGATCCGCCATCGATGGAAAAAAAAGTAGATTTTTGAAGAATATCCACACTTACGTAATTCGGTGATGTCATTGGGTCTTTTGCTTCTAAAAATCCTGTTGAGTTTGTGGATTTATACGGTAGCAAATACACACCTCTTATTGTAAATGTATTATTTGTTGACCTAGGAAATTCGCCAAAGACGTTAAAGCCTAATCGATGAATCGGGATATTCAGTCCATGGTATGAGCTCATTCCTCCACCAATTGAGTATTGTGAAAACCCTACATTTGATGTTAGGACTATAACAAATATTACAATTCCTAAAACTAATTTTCTTGCCATTTTGGTTTCGTTTTTAATATTTTTATATGAATCGGGCAATTTTTATCGTGCGCTCCACTCAAATAACTTGTACTCATCAAAAATTCTTCAACAATTTTTGTACCAGTAAATTTAAACTTTTTTTTGAATAATTTCGTCCATTCTTTCAAAGAAAATCCATTATAAGAATCTAACCACGCTTTAAAGCTTCCTGATTCGTTTTGAATCTCGATTATTTTTTGAGCGTTATAAATAACTGCTTCAATTTTCTTTCTATTTCTAATAATACCAGCATTTTGGAGTAATTCTTCAATTTTATTATCATCGTATTTCGCGATTTTCTCGATAGAAAAATCATCAAAAGCTGTTCTAAAGTTATCTTCTCTTTTTAAAATAAGAGACCAGCTTAATCCTGCTTGATTAATTTCAAGAATCAATCTTCCGAATAATTCATCATCAGAATTTACTGGAAAACCGTATCTTTTATCATGATAAAGTTTATCTAAATGATTATTTTCTAAATCTTTTGTAAATTCGCAATAACTCATACGTAAATAAACGTAAAATTAAAACTAAAAGTTTAAACAGTGGCAAATATTTTCGAATTTAATGGTTTTAAGCCAGTTATCCATCCTTCAAGTTTTGTTCATCCGAATGCGACAGTAACAGGTAATGTTATCATAGGAAAGAATGTATATATCGGACCAGGTGCTGCAATTCGTGGTGATTGGGGAAAAATCGTGATAAAAGACGGCAGCAATGTTCAGGAAAACTGTACAATACACATGTTCCCTGGGACGACCGTTATACTCGAGGAAGGCGCTCATATTGGTCATGGCGCAATTGTTCATGGAGGACAAATTGGTAAAAACGTGATGATTGGGATGAACTCTGTAATCATGGATGATGCAATTATTGGTGATGAATCAATTATTGGAGCCTTATGTTTTGTTCCTGCCAAGATGGAGATTCCACGAAGGAGTTTGGTTGTTGGCAGTCCTGCAAAAATCATCAAACAAGTAAGTGATGAAATGATTGCGTGGAAAACCAAAGGTACGGCATTGTATCAAGCATTACCAGAAGAATGTAGAGATATGTTAAAACCGTGTGAGCCGCTGACGAAAGAAGAGCCGAATAGACCAACGCAAGAAAGTATGTACAAAACTTGGGAGAAAATCAAAAACGGAAATAAAGATCATTAATTATATACCTAAAATTAGATTTGGTATTTCCTTCAATTTCATGATTTTATGTATTGAATCTGCTGTTTTGAATTTATTATTTGGATCAAACAGCACACCTCTTATTCCTACATTTTCAGCACCAATAACATCTGCTTGAAAGTCATCACCTATCATTATTGAGTCATCAGAAACAGCATCTGACCTTTCGAGTGCTGTTAGGAAAACTTCAGGATGTGGTTTATTTTTCCCTACCTCCTCACTACACAAAATTGTATCAAAATAAGGAGAAAGCCCGCTATTTTGAATTTTTAAGTGCTGAACTTTTTGAAATCCATTTGTAATTATATGAATGTGATAATTTTGATTTTTTAAATCGTCCAAGACTTCAATTGTATCAGGAAAAAGTTGAGTTTGATAAGGGGATAACTCTAAATATCTGTCATTCATTTCAATTCCAAGTTTTTTATTATTTATTTGAAAAATTTCTAGTGTTTCTGAGAACCTACCATTTCTCAATTCTTCCTTTGTAATTTCGCCTGCGTTATATTTCTTCCAAAATTTACTATTCACATTTTTATAATGTGTTAAAAAAGAATCGAAATCCTCAATATAATCCTCCATGTTGAACTCATCAAACATTATATTGAGTGCGTTTTCTGAGTTCGTTTCAAAGTCCCAGAGCGTTCTGTCTAAATCAAAAAAGATATCCTTTACCATATTAGGCGACAATTTACAAAATCTAAACCAAACATTAAAAAGTTTATGTTATTTTTGTCGATTAGTTTCGCCTGCGTAGTTCAATGGATAGAACAAAAGTTTCCTAAACTTTAGATCCAAGTTCGATTCTTGGCGCGGGTATTTTTTAATCAGATACAAACTTTCAGTGTTTGTTGTGTAAAATTTATTGGTCAAATAAAATGGAAAGCACAAAGGAAATTCGAACAATCAATAAGCTAGATAAAAAATCCAAAATGGTCGCAATTTGGCTTTTGGTTGGCGTTTTTATGATTATCATACAAATTGCATTAGGTGGCTTAACAAGGTTAACGGGGTCGGGTCTTTCAATGACAGAATGGGAACCCATAATGGGACTTTTACCACCACTTTCACATGATGAATGGATGAAAGCTTTTGAAGCATACCAACAAATCGCACAATACAAATACGTGAACAGTCATTTTACCCTTAAAGAATTCAAATTTATCTTTTATTGGGAATGGTTTCATCGAAATTGGGCACGTTTCCTTGCTGTTGTCTTTTTAGTACCTTTCTTTTATTTTCTATATAAAAAGTATTTCACAAAAGAAATGATAACACCTCTTGTTTTACTATTTGTATTTGGAGCACTTCAAGGTTTTATTGGTTGGTATATGGTTCAAAGTGGTTTGGACGATTCTAGTTTGTTCTACGTCAGCCATATCCGTTTATCTGTTCATTTAATCACAGCATTGGGGTTATTGGTTTATACATTGTGGTTTGCATTAAAAATCCTCATTCCTAGAGAAAACATAATTCGTCATACAAAACTGAGAAATTATTACTTAATAGTAATCATATTGTTTACGATTCAATTGTTTTATGGGGCTTTTATGGCAGGATTACACGCTGCTAGGATTGCACCATCTTGGCCAAAAATGAATGGTCATTGGTTTCCTCCAAAATTGATGGAGTACAATTGGATTTACGACGCTGTTGGTGTTCAATTTGTTCACAGAGGAATTGCTTATATTCTTTATATAATGATAATCATCGGATTTTTCAAAGTATATAAAATTGCAAAAGACCACAATTCAAAACTTCTAAAAAGAGCTAATTATTGGTCATTAATTCTCGTTAACGCCCAAGTTATCCTCGGAATTTATACTTTATTGGCTGTTTCATCAATCGTAAAAGATAAGTTTGGATTGTATGAAACATTGGCACAATTACACCAAATTGTAGCGATGCTTTTATTGGTATCTCTCATGTTTAAGATTTATTTGATTAGGGGGGAGAAGAAATAATCACAATCGGTACTATTTATTTTTCTCCAACACATATTCCAAAACCTTTCTCATTAAATGAACCCTGTCTTTCCCTCTTACATTGTGTTCATGCATTGGATACATAAAAAAGTCAGTTTGAATTCCATTTTCAACAAATACTTTTATTAAAGATAGTGCATGTTGAGGGACAACAATTGGGTCAACCGAACCGTGAATCATCAATAAATTTCCTTCTAAATTTTCAGCTTTATTGAGCAGACTTGTTTTTTCATATCCTTCAGTGTTTTCTTCAGGTGTGTCCATGTAACGTTCACCGTACATTACTTCGTAATACTTCCAATCCGTAACTGGTCCACCTGCAACACCAACTTTAATATCATCAGGCGAATCCAACATCATTGTGATTGTCATAAATCCACCATAACTCCATCCATGAACGGCAATTCTGTCGGCATCAACATAAGGCAATGACTTTAAATAATTCACACCAGTCATTTGGTCTTCAAATTCTGCAACACCTAAATTTCGATGAATCACGTGTTCAAAATCAACACCTCTGTTTGCAGATCCACGATTATCAAGTGTAAAAACGATATAACCTTGTTCTGCCATCCAATGCATCCAAAGACTAGAGCCATCTAACCATGAGTTTGTGATTAATTGTGCGTGTGGACCTCCATATACATATATAAGTACGGGATATTTTTGAGAAGCATCAAACCCTGTAGGTTTATACATACGCGAATAAAGTTCCGTTCCTTCTTTATTTTTTAAAATTTTTATTTCTGCCTTTGGAATTTGATAATTTTCTAGTGGATTATCAGCATTCAACATTTCTTCAATCACTTTCCCATTTTTCCCATTTCTAAGAACCGCACGATTGGGTATTTTACTCGATGAATATTGGTCAAAAACATATTCTCCTGTGCAATTCACTTGTACGTTATGAGTTCCTTCCTCTTTAGTCAACAGAACTTGTTTCCCTTTTATATTTACTTTATATAATAAGGTATTCAATGGATTTTCTCCTGTTGCCGTAAAAAATATTTCTCCATGATGGTGTGCCACAACTTCTTTTAGAACAAATTTATTTTTAGTTAATTGCGAAATCAACTTTCCTTCGATGGAGTAATAATAAAGATTATCAAAACCATCTCTTTCGCTGACCCAAACAAAATCATTGTTATTTTTAGATGGAAAGTAAGCCGGTTTTTCTGGTTCTACCCAAGTGCTTGCTGTTTCTTCAAACAAAGTTTTAACAAAATCCCCATTATTTTTATACTTCTGCAACCAGATATGTTTTTGAGAACGAGCCACCTCAGCCAACAAAATAAATTGGTCGTCTGGTGTCCAAGCTACATTCGTCAAATAATAATCTCCTCCATTTTTTGGTTGGATGTATTCAGTTGATTCATTAGGTAAATTATAAATTCCTAATTCGACACGTTCACTTTCTTGTCCTGCCATAGGATATTTAATAGATTTCAATTCGCCAGGTGTTGGGTTAATATCTAATAACGGATAATCGTGTACTTTTGATTCATCTTTTTTGTAAAAGGCTAGCTTTTCACCAGAAGGAGACCAAAAAATTCCATTTTTGATACCCATTTCACTTCTTGAAACTGATTGACCCGAAACGATGTTTTTATCTTCAAAATTTGTCACTTGATGTGGTTCGTAGCCATCGGTCAGGCTATAGAATAAATTATTTTCAATTGTATAAGCTACTTTCGTGAGTGTTGGATCAAAAGTGATATTTTTAGCTTCTCTAGGTAATTCTACAACCCTTCCTTCTTTTTCACCTACATGAAAAACGACTACAATATTGCCTTGGTTTAGAACAAATGTCATTTCATTTCTCCATTGAAGTCCGACTAAATGTCGCAATTCTGTACCCAATACATTATTTACTTCTCTGACATCGGTTACTTTTTCTGGATTCTTTCCAACCTCTCCAACCATCAAAGTTCGATAATCTTGTAGATAAGCGTATCTGGGAGTGTGTTTTATCCATTCAAATCCAGTGATATGTTCTGGGTAAAATTGTTGATATTGACCAGAAACAGCTTGCTCAAGTGTTAATATATTTTTACTCGTTTGGTGTGCTTGTGAAAATACAATGATTCCAAATAAGTTTAAGAAAAAGACAATTGCGATTAATTTTTTCATAACATCATTTTAATGATTATTGCCGTTAAAGTTAAAAAATTAATTTGTTGGGCAAATACTATATTAAGAATTAAAACATAATGGTTATCTGCAGGTTTATTAATCAGTAGAAGTATGAATTTGAGAAAAAAAGTGAGTTTTTTACAAACTTTTTCATCACTATTTGTTTATGAAATCTATTAATTGTATATTTGCAACCCAATTTTTGGGATTATTGTCTTATTATTAAAAATTAAAAAAGTGGATACATTAAGTTACAAGACTGTTTCTATCAACAATGAGAACGCTGACAAGCAGTGGCTCTTGGTAGATGCAGAAGGCGAAACGCTAGGTCGTTTAGCAAGTAAAGTAGCACAATTAATCCGTGGAAAACACAAAACAAATTTCACTCCACATGTAGATTGTGGTGATAATGTAATTATTATCAATGCAGAGAAAGTTGAAATGAGTGGTAACAAGTGGACAGATAAAGTTTACCTTCGTTACACAGGTTATCCAGGAGGACAACGTGCTTTAACAGCGGAGCAATTAAGAGAAAAGCGTCCAGAACGTTTAGTAGAAATGGCGGTTAAGCGTATGCTTCCGAAGAACAAATTAGGTAATAAAATTTACCATAATTTAAAAGTTTTTGCAGGACCAGAGCATGATCACCAAGCGCAAAAGCCAAAAACAATTAAACTAGAAACAATTAAATAATTATGGGAGAAGTAATTAACACATTAGGACGCAGGAAGAAAGCAGTTGCTCGTGTTTATATGACACCAGGAAAGGGAAATGTTACGATTAACAAGCGTGACTTTAAAGAGTTTTTCCCAGTTGCTGCGTTACAAGCTAAAGTACAACAATCTTTTGCTGTAACAGAAACAGAAGGCAAATATGATGTTACTGTAAACGTATATGGTGGAGGAATTACCGGTCAAGCGGAAGCGATTCGTTTGGGTATTGCTCGTGCATTGGTTAAAGTTAACGAAGAATATAAGCCTTTATTAAAAGAAGAAGGGTTAATGACCCGTGACCCAAGAATGGTTGAACGTAAAAAACCAGGTCAAAAAGGTGCGCGTAAGAAATTTCAATTCTCTAAACGTTAGTACTGCATTAAAATTAATTTGGCGCTTGTTTAGTATCCAAATGGCAGAGAACCTTTCGAAAGAACCCTTTGCTATTGATTACTAAAGGAACGTAAACATGTAAAAAAAAATAAAATGTCAAAAAAATCAGAATTTAAAGAATTATTAGAAGCAGGTGTACACTTTGGTCACCTAAAAAGAAAGTGGAATCCAGCAATGGCTCCTTATATATTTAATGAGCAAAAAGGCATTCACGTTATTGATTTAAATAAGACAATTGCACATCTTGATCAAGCTTGTGCAGCCGCTAAGCAAATTGCTGCTTCGGGAAAGAAAATTCTTTTCGTTGCAACAAAAAAGCAGGCAAAACAAATCTTGGAGGAAAAGGTAAAAGATATCAACATGCCGTATGTTACTGAAAGGTGGACAGGTGGAATGTTGACAAACTTCGGAACAACAAGAAAATCAATCCGTAAAATGGCTGCTATCGATAAGATGCAAAAAGATGGGACTTGGGATACTTTAAACAAAAGGGAAAAACTTTTCAAGACAAGACAACGTGAAAAATTAGAAAAGAACTTTGGTTCTATCGCTGACATGACTCGTCAACCTGCAGCAATTTTCATTGTTGACATCTTAAAAGAGAAGATTGCATTAAATGAAGCTAAAAAATTAGGAATCACTACCTTTGCAATGGTTGATACCAACGTAAATCCTAAAAAGGTTGACTTCCCTATTCCAGCAAACGATGATGCAACAAAATCAATTGCAATAATTTTAGAAAGAGTTACGCAAGCGATTAAAGAAGGATTAGAGGAGCGTAAATCTGCAAAAGCAAAACAAGAAAAAGATAACGAGGCGGAATCTTCTAAAAAAAATGTAGCTGAGAAAGCTGAAAAAAAAGAAACTAAAAAAGAAGAAACTAAAGCCGTTAAAAAAGAGTCTAAAAAAGTAGAAGCTAAAGAAGAAAAAGCTAAATCAGAGAAAGTTGTAGCTGATACTAATAAAGACGAAGAAGAGTAAATAATTTTAACGATAATTTTATAATTAATAGATTATGAACATCACAGCAAGTCAAGTTAATAGCTTGAGAAAAAAAACAGGAGCAGGAATGATGGACTGCAAAAAAGCTTTGGTAGAAGCTGAAGGAGATGAGCAAAAAGCAATTGACATTCTAAGAAAGAAAGGTCAGAAAGTTGCGGCTAAAAGAGGAGATAACGAAGCAAGTGAAGGGCTAATCTTTGCAGAGTCTAGAGGGAATGTTGGATATATTATCAAGTTTAACTGTGAAACTGATTTCGTTGCTAAAAACGAAGATTTCCAAAACTTTGTAAAATCAATTTTCAAAATTGGAATCGATAACAATGTGAACTCAGCTGAAGATTTAATGGCTTTGAAATATGACGATTCACTAACTGTTTCAGAAAAAATCACTGAACAAATTGGTGTAATTGGAGAAAAACTTGAAATTTCTCAATTTGGAAAGATTGAAGCAAATTTCGTAGAAGCATACAATCACCCAGGAAATCAATTGGCAGCTTTGGTGGGTCTTAATAAAGATGGAGAAGAAGCCAAAGAAGCTGGGCTCCAAGTGGCTATGCAAGTGGCAGCAATGAACCCAATCTCTTTAAGAAAAGAAGGAATCGATCAAGATATCATCGATAGAGAATTAGAAGTTGGTAAAGAATTGGCTATACAAGAAGGCAAACCTGCTGAACTTGCAGATAAAATTGCACAAGGAAGACTAAACAAATTCTTTAAAGAGAATACTCTTTTGAGCCAAGAATATATCAAAGACAACAAGTTGTCTGTTGAAAAATATCTAAACTCAGTTGAGCCTGGACTAACCGTAACGGATTTTAAACGTTTCTCGTTAAACTAAAAAATTAAAAGAGAGAATTTTTCAATTCTCTCTTTTTTTTGTATTACTTTGTAAAAAATATTATTCATATTAACGATTCTATATAAAAATGAAATATAAAAGAGTTCTTTTAAAACTAAGCGGAGAAGCTTTAATGGGTGATAAAAAATTTGGGATTGATAACAAAAGATTAACAAATTATGCCAAACAAATTAAAGAAATAACCGAGCTTGGTGTCGAACTTGGAATCGTTATCGGAGGTGGAAATATTTTTAGAGGTGTTCAAGCCGAAGAAGGAGGGATGGACAGAACTCATGGAGATTACATGGGAATGTTAGCTACAATGATTAACGCAATGGCACTTCAGTCAGCTCTAGAAGTACAAGGTATTGACTCACGACTGCTTTCTGCCATCGAAATGAGAGAAATTGCAGAGCCATATATTCGAAGAAGGGCTGTGAGGCACCTTGAAAAAGGAAGAGTTGTTATCTTCGGTGCAGGAACAGGAAATCCCTATTTTACTACTGACTCCGCTGCATCTTTAAGAGCAATAGAAATTGATGCCGATGTGATTTTAAAAGGTACGCGAGTAGATGGCATCTACAATCAAGACCCTGAACAGTTTCTAGACGCTGAAAAATACGACAAAATTAGCTTTGATGACGTTTACTCTAAAGGGCTAAACGTGATGGACATGACAGCCTTTACACTTTGTAAAGAAAATAATCTACCCATTATCGTATTTAACATTAATAAAGAGGAAAATCTTAAAAAAATAATTTTAGGAGAATCCATTGGCACAATCGTTGCTTAATATAAAATAAGGTAAATTTTATATTAAAAAAATGAATTATTAAATTCTTTGTTATTTTTGTCAGTAACAAGGTTAAATTATAAAAAATAATGTCAGAAGAAATAAACATGATTATCAGTGAGTTTAAGCAATCAAATGAGAAAAGCTTAAACTTTTTAGTTTCTGAATTAAGAAAAATACGAACTGGTAAAGCAACACCGGATATGTTAGACAGTGTTTCTGTTGATTATTATGGAAATCCAACTCCGTTAACTCAAGTCGCAAATATCGGAACTTTAGACGCACGTACATTAACTGTGCAACCATGGGAGAAATCTATGCTTGATGAATGCCTAAAAGGAATTATAAATGCCAATTTAGGTCTTACCCCGCAAAACAACGGCGAAATGCTTATCATCAATATTCCTATGCTTACTGAAGAAAGAAGACTTCAATTGGTGAAGATGGCGAAAGCGGAAGGAGAAAATACAAAGGTTAGTATCCGCAACAATCGTAAAGATGCGATGGACTTTATTAAAGAACTCAAAAATGATGGTCTTTCTGAAGATGAGGTTAAGAAAGTTGAAGACGAGATACAAGAAATCACAAATAACTATGTAAAAAAAGTTGACGAATTTCTAGTGATTAAGGAGAAAGATGTAATGACGATATAGAGAGATGAATTAAACCTACTAACCTGAACTGTGATGTTTAATTGAAATCAAATTACTAAATAAAAGAAGATTAGTTTTTCTAACACTCCTCTCTCCTATTAAACTTTATCTTTTATTGTATTCTTAATACTTCTTCAATTCATATTCATCTTTATCCAATTCATTCATGTCAAAAAGATGGCGTTCAGCGTGATAAGAAGAACGAACCAAAGGTCCTGACTCAACAAATTTGAAGCCCATTTGCAACCCTATTTCTCGATATAAATCGAATCTTTCTGGAGTTACAAATTCAGCAACTGGCAAATGACGAACAGTTGGTTGTAAATATTGACCTAATGTTACAATATCTACTCCTACCGAACGCAAATCTTCTAATGTTTCTAATACCTCATCGTGTGTTTCTCCTAAACCAAGCATAATACCTGATTTTGTTCTCATTCCTGCCTTTTTTATCCTAAATAAAGCTTCCAAAGAACGGTCGTATTTTGCTTGGATTCTGACTTGCTTTGTCAATCTTCTCACTGTTTCAAGATTGTGTGAAACAATTTCTGGTGCTACGTCAAGCACAATTTGTAAATTTTCCCATTTCCCAGCAAAATCTGGAAGTAATGTTTCTAAAGTTGTTGTAGGAGACTGAGCACGGATTGCTTTTATCGTTTGTGCCCAGATGTTTGCGCCTCCATCTTTTAAATCATCTCTATCAACAGAAGTGATTACAGCGTGTTTGATCTCCATTAGTCGAATTGAACGCGCTACCTTTCCTGGCTCATAAATATCAACGGCATCTGGTTTACCTGTCTGCACGGCACAAAAGCCACATGAACGGGTACAGATATTTCCTAAAATCATAAACGTTGCCGTTCCTGCACCCCAACACTCTCCCATATTTGGACAACTTCCACTCTCACAAATTGTATGTAATCCGTTATCATCTACAATTTTACGAACCTTTTTAAAAGTATCGCCAGTAGGTAACTTAACACGCAACCATTTTGGTTTTTTTGCTCTTACAAGCTTTTCATTTTTGACTTCTGCCATTGTTTTATATATTAACCTTTAAAAGAATTTCATTGTTATTCTATGAAAGGAAATGTACTTTTGCTAATATTACAAATACAAAGTTAACTAAAATTAAAGAGAATGAAAACAGCAAAGTCTATATATCTTGGAGATTTAAGAATTTCCTCGACACATATCAAATCGGGAACGATTATTGAGACAGATGCACCATTGGATAATCAAGGAAAAGGCACTCGTTTTTCTCCTACAGACTTGATGGCCACTGCCTATATGAATTGCATGATTACAATTATTGGAATTTACTGTAATAATCATAATTTGTCGTTTACTCACTGCGAAGGAGAGATGGAAAAAATTATGGGTTCGAATCCAAGAAGAATTTCTCAGCTTAATATTACACTTGATTTAACTGGAAATGATTGGAATAAAGAAGATCAAAAAAAAGTTGAAGCGGCTGCAAGAGCCTGTCCAGTAGCAAAAAGCGTTTCTACAGACTTAATAGCAAATATTGAATTTATTTTTTAGACAAACCCCTTCTTATTGACTGTTAATGAAGGTTACCACCGAATCGATAGTTTTAGATTAAATCTACGTGCGGTTAAGTAGTTTGGAATAGCAATATAGCGACCTTCTGTATCCATTACCCATTGTTGGGAAAGAACATTTTTAAATCCTAAAAGGTTAAAAACCTCAAAACTTAGGTGAATATCATCGAATTTTTTCCAGAATTTTTTACGATTATCCTTGGGTTTGCCGTATAAAAAATCATAACCAAATCCGATATCGACTCGGAAATATGATTTTTGTCGCAATGTATCTTTGTAGCGAGTTTCTCCAGGAGGTCCGTAAGGCAAAGATGTACCAAAATGAAGTCCTAACTGAACGGTTAACTCCTCAATTTTCGGCATCCTATCTTGAAAAAGTGTAGCAAACGTAAACCATTGGTCGGTCGGTTTAGGTATAAATCCAGGAGAATTTAAAACACTATCTGTCGCGACATTATTAAATGTATATCCCGGTATAATCTTATTTCCGTCAGAGTTGAAATATGTATAATAATCGTCGTCCTTTAAATCTTCTATGCTACGTAATAGTCCGATTTTAAAAAACGATTGCATTCCTTCAATAAATTCTCCATTCAAGTGCAAATCAATTCCATAAGAATGGCCGACCGCATTGTTTCTTGCGTAATACATTGTTCTTACGTTATCAATGTGGTAAGGATTAACGTCCCACATGTATTTATAAAATATTTCCCCTGAAAATTTAAAAGGAGACTCGCGTTTCCACATCTCGAACGCATACTCTGTTCCAAGGACAAAATGGAAAGATTTCTGACTTTTTGTATCCAAATTTAGTTTACCATCACGCGCTCTCATTTCGCGATAAAACGGTGGTTGATAATACAACCCTGTGCTAGCATGGAGACGGATAAATCGTTTTTTAAGTTGACCTTCTTTATTGATATAATATTTTCGAGGGAAATAGCTAATTATCGCCCTTGGCGTACCATAAAATTCATTATTAAAAGCCGTGTATCCTCCTCTAACGCCAATATTAAAATTCAATTGGGAACGTGAGTTTTCTATTGTATCATAATGAATATATTTTATTTTATTTCCGAGCGAATCCTTATGTTTCACTTTAATAGCAACAGGATATTTATCAATAAAATAATCGCTACTTTTACTATACGAAACGAATGCACTTGTTCGCCACGATTTTAGAGTATTTTCAGCTTTGACAACATTGTGCAGTTCAACTTCATACGGATTGGTTTGGGGCAAACTATAACCAGCCGAATCAATCATTCCCCATTCGCTCATTATATCATAAAAATCTTCGTATTGTCCTGACCAACCCCAATTTAGTTGACCATTATCGATATAATTTAATCCATCTTCATTGAGTGATAAAAAACGATGATTTCCTTCGTGGCGCAAGGAATAAATTGTTGCTTGCAAGCGATTTCTTGCGTGATCAAGATAAGAGCCGATACCCAAAGTTCCAATTGAATCACCATATTCTTCTTTTGCAGGGTCGGTTTCTAATTCGTTGATAAAATATTCACCCAAAATATCAAACGTTTCTCTTTCATCAGTGTTGAAGATTTTGGCGTAGAAGTCAATATCTGTTCGTCGATTCTTTTTCCATTTTAAAGATGTAGCTCCTGTGATTGTTCGGAAGCGTGTTACTTCTTGACCTTCAAAATAAACTTTAAAGCTAATTGGTTGATTTACCGTTCCAAGTTTTGTTTCCTGAGTTTGAGGAGCAAAACGGTAATCGTTGGATGAGAAATGTCCCAACACACTCCATGTTAAATTTTCGGTGATTTTAAAATTTGTTAATGCTTGAACATCATAAAAACGAGGTTTATATGAACCTTTTGTAGGCAAAGCATTTAAGACATATCCCATGTCTTGAAATCTTCCCGCCACCATATAATCAAATCTGTCCGTTGCTTTTCCTTCAACGTGTGCTTCTACTCCAAGCAAAGACGCATCAAAAGAGCCCCTGAATCGGGTTGGTGTACGATAAGTAATATCGAGGACTGAACTCATTCTATCGCCGTAATTTGCGGTAAACCCACCTGCACTAAAAGCAATATCTCCCACAAGGTTTGGATTGATAAAACTCATTCCCTCTTGTTGACCACTTCTTGTAAGGAAAGGGCGATAAATCTCAAATCCGTTTACGTAAACAAGGTTTTCATCGTAGCTTCCACCACGAACATTATAATTATTCGTCAATTCATTATTAGACGTTGCCGCTGTGGTTAATGAAATATAACGTTCGACACTGTTTTGTGGACCCGGAATGCGGTGTACATCAATTATCGGCAAGCTATTTATACTTTCCTTACGTTGTGTTGCAGATACATCTACACCTTGAAAATATCGGATATTTAAGGTTACTTTTTTGATTTTATTATCACCTGGTTCAACGTCTATTTCTTGATGTTGTTCTTCATTATCAAATCTAATAATAATGACCTGTTTTCCGATTGGCACTTTTAGTTTATAGTATCCATCAAGGTCAGTTCTGGTACGAATAAGCTCGTCGGATTGTAGTTGAACGATAATATCTGGAATTCCTTGGTTTGATTTATCGACAATTTTTCCAGTTACATTACCAAATTCTTGAGAAAATCCAAATGATGAAAAGTAAAAAGAAATCAGCATTGTGAAAATACAACGAATAATTTTATATTTTTCCATAGTTACGATATGCGATTCCTTTTGATAAATATAAGTACCAGTCAAAATTAATGATAATCACCAATATCGGATAGATTTCATTAGAGAATTATATTGACTAATGTTTCTAATTAATATTTATAGACAGATAACTCAAAGTATTAGAAAATATTGTATAATACGATTAGGAAGTTTACAACAACTCTTCAATGATGCGATCCATTGAATATCCTTCTGCTTCAGCTTTATAATTTCTCACCAAACGATGGCGAAGAATTGGTTTTGCCACGGCTTTAACATCTTCAATGTCAGGAGCATATTTACCATTTAGAACAGCATTACATTTTGCACCAATAATTAGGTATTGTGAGGCACGCGGCCCTGCTCCCCACGACAAGAATTTTTTTGTTAATTCTGTCGCAGAAGGGTCGTTTACACGTGTTTTTCCAACCAAACGAACAGCATATTGGAGTACGTTATCAGCCACTGGAATTTCTCTAACCAAAGCCTGTAAACGAACGATTTCTTCACTACTCATGATTTGATTAATAACCACATCACTGTCTTGTGTTGTGCTTTTTACAATTGCAATTTCTTCTTCAAAAGTTGGGTAATCGACCCAAACATTAAACATAAAACGGTCTAATTGCGCCTCTGGAAGAGGATAAGTCCCTTCTTGTTCAATAGGATTTTGTGTAGCCAACACAAAGAAAGGTCTTGGCAAGTTATAAGTTTTACCAGCTGCTGTAACATTTTTTTCTTGCATTGCCTCTAACAAAGCCGATTGTGTTTTAGGCGGTGTTCTATTAATCTCATCGGCGAGAATAATGTTATTAAACAAAGGACCTTTAACGAATTTGAATGTTCGATTTTCATCAAGAATTTCAGAACCAATGATATCTGAAGGCATCAAGTCGGGAGTAAACTGAATACGATTAAAACTTAAACCCAGCGCCTGTGAAATTGTATTAACCAATAATGTTTTTGCTAATCCTGGAACACCAACCAACAAACAATGTCCTCGTGAGAAAATTGAAATAAGTACTTGGTCAACAACATCTTCTTGTCCTACAATTATTTTATGAATTTCCTCTTTTAACTCTTTATATTTTCCAACAAGTTGGTTTAATTCTTGAACGTCTGACATTTCAATAAGTTTTATAGTTTTTATTTCCAATTGTAAATATACTCACAACTTTGATAATCCTCATCGATACGAATATAGGTTTTTTTTATTCTTTCATTTACCCATTTTTGTATTACTTCACCTTTTTTCTTTTCGGTTGCGGCCCTTTGAATAAAGTTATAATCATCCGTAAGGTTTGCTTTATGAGGAACTGTACGATCTGCAATCCTAACAATTCTAACTCCTTCTTTACGTTCACGCATATCAGTAAAAAGACTAGGGCTAGATATCTCTCCTTGTTCTAAATTTACAATTACTCCGTAGATTTGAGGGTCAATTTCATTGATATTAGCGATATCCCAATATTGTTCACCTGTATATGGATTTGCTAATGTACCTTGATTTCTTCTTGTATATTCATCTTCGGAATATTCTTTTACAGCATCTTCCCAAGTGATTTCATTTTTTCTTAATCTTTCATAGCATTCGTCCATCAGAGCAGCAGTTTCGCGCAATTCATCACTACCAATTTCAGGAATTAAGAGGATATGTCTAACAACATAGTCGTCCCCCGTTCTTGACACCAATTGGATAAGGTGATAACCATATTCTGTTTCTACGACATCCGACAATTCTCCAGGTTTTAAAGCCAAAGCAGCCGCTTCAAAAGGTCGTACCATCATACCAATAGAAGCATTCATTTCTCCACCATTCCTTGCACTTCCTAAGTCTTCTGAATTTAAAATTGCAGTCGTTTTAAAGTCTCGTTCTCCATCAAGGATTTCTTGACGATATCTTTGAAGTTGCTGAATTACTTTATCCCTGCTTTCTTGAGTTACTTTTGGAAAAATTACAATCTGTTGGATTGAAATACTTTCATTTATGTTTGGAACACTATCTTTTGGAATGGATTCAAAAAACTTTTTCACCTCAGAAGGAGTAATTTCAACATCCATCGTGATTTGACGCTCCATTTCTTGAGACATCAGACGCTCTCGGATTGTTTCTCTAAATTCATCTTTAATTTGCGTGTAAGTTTTTCCATAGAATTTCTCCAACTTTTCTCGACCACCGATTTGATGTTCCAAAACCCTTAGTCTGTTTTCCATTTCGGCATTAACATGCGCATCTGAAATTACAACACTGTCAAGTTTTGCACTATTTAATAGTAAATTTTGGTATAACAATTGCTCCATCATTCGACAATCTGCATCATCGGGCAATTCTACTCCTTCGGACATTAATTGAAGTTTTTGACCTTCAATATCCGACAACAATACGGGTGTGTTTCCGACTTGTGCCACAACTGCATCTATAATCTTACTACTTCCATGAGTTTCGTTCGTAATAATTTGTGTTGTTCCTGAGTAGAACACTCCAACACTAAAAATAAGTAACAGGAAATTTTTCATCAATTTGTTTTAATATTATATCTTTTGCATCATTTCTAAGCTGGCTAATTTTTTGCTTCAGAATATCGTTTCTGATTTTTTCCTTTTCACTTTCCAAGGGAGAACTGACCGACTTTACTTTGTAGTCTAAAATATTAATAAAATATGTTTCTTCCCCATAAATGATGATACTTTTTTTGTCTTTAATCAACTTCTCTCTATCCTCATCGCTTATTTGGATACCACGAATTAAATCATCAAAAAAAATCCATGAATCCTCTTCATAATAAAAATTAGTAGCATAAAGGTTACCAATTTTTTTGATTTCCTCTATATCTTTATCATTCTTTAACAGATAATAATCCTCCACTTTTAATTCACGAGCCACAGAATCTGGAATTTGAATATACAAAGCACGTACGATATACGTCTGAGTTCGGTAATCATCCCTATGTTTCATGTAAAACGCTTGTATTTCGTCTTCATGAATCAGCGAGTCAAGATGTGCTTTGATATATTTATTTTCTAACTCAAATAAATTTAATCTAGCTAAGTCTTGCGCTGCTATTACTTCATTTATTTCTTTTGTACCTGCTTGAGTATCTTGAATTTCCAATGCAATTTGCTTTTGCTGAATCCAATGTTGGATAGCCATTTCCCTTGCCTGAGTGGGATCTAAATTGGCATAAAAAACATTTTGAATCAGACTCAGATCTTCTTCGTACAGCACTTCATTTCCCACTTTACACACTTTTTCATCATGATTTAAATCGCATGAGGAAATAAATATAAAAAGGCTGCTCAATAGAACAACCTTTAAAAACCTGTATATAGATTCATCAATCACCGATACTGTATAAAACTTCTTTATTAATTTCTACAGAATACTTTTCATTCAGTTCTTTCAACCAATTTTTCTCCAAATAATCTTGATAGTTTTGGATTACTGCGCCTCTTGTTTCATTCAGTTCTTTTGGTCCTGCAGGTAAGAACTCCTCAACTCTTACCATATAAAATTTGCCATCAAACTCAAAAACTTCATTATTTCCTTTGTAAAAAGTACGACCTTTTAGTTCGTCTCTATCAGATTGAATAAATTTACCTTTTTGGGCATTCAAGTTTAATTCTGAATCAGCATTGACAACTTTCATGATATCATGAAGCTCTAAGGTATCTACATTTGCTAAAATACCTGCTTCTATCACTTTCTCTTTAATTGGGGAAGAGAAGATAATTCCTTGGATTCTATCTGGCCATTGATAATTATCAATATTTTCTGAAAAATATTTTTGTAAACCAACAGTATCTCTAACTGCTTTATCCCAAACTTTATCTTTCATAATCTCATACAATAGAATACCATCGTGATATTCTTGAACCAAAGCTTTGTAATCAGGATATTTTGTTTCTAACTGTGACTTCTCATCTTCTATGATTTTATTTTCTAGCCAATCGTGATAGCTTTTATGAATCATTTCACGAACATTCGATTTGACTGGACTTTTTCTTTTGATTAAGAAGTCCATAAATTCTGGGGCATAGAATTTTTGTTTATTATATTTAAACATCACTTTCTTTGGCACTTTCGGTTTATTCCAATCGCTGTCAAAGAATGTAGAGTCAATGTTTTCGTAGAACCATTTTAATGATTTTTCATTCTTATCGTTAAACTTATTTTCATCTTTCAATTTATTAATAAACGACTTTGTGGATTGTGTTGAACGATCGCCTTGTTTTATTTTTTGTTGAATCATAGGTTTTAACTCTTCAAACGTTCCAAAAGGCTCGTAGCTCAATCTTTTAATGATGTGGTATCCGTAAGCTGTTTCCACAGGTTCAGAGAAATCTCCATCATTTTTAAGTTTAAAAGCAGCTTCTTCGAACTCAGGCACCATTCTTTGGTTTGCTCCAGTTCCAAAGGGAGGAAGTTGGCCATTATTTTGTTTTGAATTCATATCATCACTGTACAATCTCACTAAATCCTCAAAATTTTCTCCATTTAGAAGTTTTTCATAAATTTCATCTATTTTCTTTTTAGCTTGAGAGAAATCCTTTTTTTCTTTGTCGTTGACACCGGGTACAATCATGATGTGAGCTGTTGTGATTTTTCCTCTTGCTGGTCGGATATCTTGTACTTTTACAATGTGATAACCATAACTTGTTCTGACAGGGGCAGAAACTTTTCCAACAGGTGTATTGTAAGCTATCGATTCAAAAGGATAAACCATTTGAAAAGCAGTAAAATACCCCAGATCACCTTTGTTACTAGTTACTGAAGGGTCTTCCGATGTTTCTACTGCAACGGTTTCAAAATCTTCTCCACTTTCGATTCTTTTCTTGATTGCAATCGCTTTTTTATAGATTGCTAAAGTATCTTGTGGTGTTGCTTCTTTATCAACTTTTAATAAAATATGAGAAGCCCTTACCTCTTTCGAAAGCCTATCATAGGCTTCTTTTTCAAGTTCTTCTGTCTTTTCCTTGTCCACCAAATAAGGTTTAGCCAATTGTTGTTTGTATCCTCTTAACTCTCTAACAAGACCAGGAATAGTATCATATTTTAAATCTTCTGCTGCTTTTACTTTTAGTCGGAAGTTTTTATAAAGATTTACATATTCATCAAGACTTGCTTTATCGTATTGAGGATTGTTGTTGTTTTTCATATAAACCCTTAAAAACTCACTTTTTTTGACTGGTTGATTATCTACTTTCATCACAATTGGATCATCTTTTTGGGCAAAAGTTACAAATCCAATAACAATAATTAAAATTGATACTAGAAATTTCATTTTCATAATTTTATATTTTTCACGAGCGAAGTTACAAAGTTTAACGCCTATTAAATCATAATTTATCTAAAAATTATTTAAAACTATAGTTTGGTGCTTCTCTGGTAATAGAAATATCGTGAGGATGTGACTCTATCATACCTGCATTTGTAATACGAATAAACTCTGCACCTTTCAATTTTTCAATTGTTGGAGCACCACAATATCCCATTCCAGCTCTGAGTCCACCAACTATTTGATATACAATTTCTTCTACATTTCCTTTGTAAGGCACACGTCCTGAGATACCTTCAGGCACTAATTTTTTTGAATCTTCAGTTTCTGCTTGGAAATATCTATCTTTTGAACCTTTTTCCATTGCTTCGATAGACCCCATTCCTCGGTAGGTTTTAAATTTTCTACCTTGATAAATAATTGTATCTCCTGGCGACTCTTCCGTTCCAGCAAACATAGAACCCAGCATTACCGCATCGGCACCCGCAGCGATTGCTTTAACGATATCACCTGTGTAGCGAATTCCACCGTCGGCAATCACAGGGACATCAGTCCCCTCCAAAGCACGTGCTACATCATTGATTGCTGTTATTTGTGGAACACCAACTCCCGCAATAATACGAGTCGTACAGATTGACCCTGGTCCAATTCCCACTTTTACAGCATCTGCACCTGCATCAACCAAAAATTTAGCAGCTTCTGCAGTCGCAACATTTCCAACAATTACGTCAATATTATCATATTTGGCTTTAACAGCTTTTAATTTTTCAACAACACTTAAGGTATGACCATGAGCTGTATCAATGATAACTGCGTCAACACCAGCTTTCACAAGAGCGTCCACCCTTTCAATTGTATCTTCCGTAACACCAACTGCTGCAGCCACTCTTAATCTACCAAACTCATCTTTGCAAGAATTTGGGTGTTCTTTTATTTTGATAATATCTCGATAGGTAATTAATCCTATTAACTTATTATCGCTATCAACAATGGGTAACTTCTCAATTTTATGTTCTTGTAAAATATCTTCAGCTTCAACCAAATCTGTTCCAGCATTTCCTGTAACTAAACCAACTTTAGTCATCACTTCTGTAATCGGGCGACTCAGATTTTTCTCAAATCTTAAATCACGGTTGGTAACAATTCCTTTGAGGTGTTTTTCTTTGTCAACTACGGGGATTCCACCGATATGATTTTCTTTCATCAGGTTCAATGCATCCATAACAATTGCATTTTCTAGAAGAATAATCGGGTCAATAATCAATCCACTTTCAGAACGCTTTACTTTTCTTACTTGATGCGCTTGTTCTTCAATAGACATATTTTTATGAATTACACCAATTCCACCCGACTGAGCAATTGCAATAGCCATGCTTGACTCGGTAACCGTATCCATAGCGGCAGAAATCACCGGTGTATTCACTTTTATGTTTTTTGAAATTTTACTTTGAATTTTTACATTTCTTGGATGCACCCCAGAATGTGCTGGAACTAACAAAATATCGTCAAATGTTAATCCTTCTCTTGTTTTATTTATATCGCGTATTGCCATCTGAATCTATTTTTTAAATGTATTAAATAAATTCACGCAAAAGTACTAAATTTTCGGTGGTTTTCAGAGGATTTTTGATTTTTTATAAAGAAATATTGGTTTTTAAAGTAAAAGAGCGTGAAAGGAAAAAGGTGGCTGAGTATTCCAGCATCGTTGGAATGTCTCGAAGCCACCTTTTATCTTGTCTTTTTTTAATGTATAATAATTTTATATCATCACGGGCATTACCAGCATCAGCATATCTGAAAACTCATCTTCTTGGGTTGCTGGGGTAATGATTCCTGCTCTATTAGGTTGACTTAATTTCAATTGAACTTCATCTGTCGCAACATTATTTAGCATTTCGATTAAGAAACGAGAATTGAAACCAATTTCAATATCCTCACCTTCGTAGCTACAAGTCAATCGTTCTTTTGCTGCATTTGCAAAGTCTAAGTCCTCAGCAGAGATTGCTAATTCAGAGCCTGTGATTTTAAAAGAAACTTGTCTTGTTGTTCTATTGGCAAAGATAGAAACACGTTTTACTGCGTTAAGAAGTGCGATTCTATCGATGGTCAAAACATTTGGATTCTCCTTTGGAATTACTGCTTCATAGTTTGGATATTTTCCATCAATTAAGCGACAAATTAATTCGTTCTGATTAAAAGTAAAAATCGCATTGTTGTCATTATATTCTATTTTCACTTCTGTATTGTCTCCACCTGTAAGATTATTTTTAAGCACAGTAAGCGCTTTTTTAGGAAGGATAAAATCGATGTTTCCCGTTGCTTTAGAATCAGTTCTTCTGTAACGAACCAATTTATGAGCGTCTGTAGCAACAAAAGTCATATCCTCAGATGTAAACTGACAAAAAACTCCACACATTACAGGTCGAAGTTCATCTGTTGCCGTAGCAAAAATAGTTTTTGTAATTGCATTTGCTAAAACGCTTCCATTAATGGAGATACTTTCTGTATCTTCAATTTTCTTTACTTTCGGAAAATCTTCTCCTTTGTAGCCGACCATTTTTGACTTCCCGTTAGAATAGGTGATTTCAATACCTAAATCTTGTTTGTCTATCGTAAATGTAAGTGGTTGATCTGGAAGATTTTTTAGAATATCCATCATTAAAGTTGCAGGGATACAAATCATTCCAGACTCATTAGAATCTACATCAACTGTTGTTTTCATTGTATTCTCAACATCTGAAGCTGAGATTGACAAAGTATTCCCTTCAAGTTCGAATAAAAAATTATCTAAAATTGGAAGCGTATTATTTGTTGTAAGTACACCGCTTATTGTTTGTAAATGTTTTAATAAAACTGAACTAGAAATTACAAAATCCATTATTAACTTTTTTTTAAAATGATGTACAAATATAATATTTTAGACCTACAATTACAGAGGATTTTTCATTAGTTATGAACAAACTTTCAAAAAATATTCCCTAAAAATTTTAATAGATAAATTTTATTCAACGAATACAACCTTTCCAAATAATAAAGGTCCTACAACGTAGTACTGTATTCTTACTAGTTCTCCATCTTGTTTAATGCCCCACATATAAGTTTGATCGTAGGCAATCGTATCTCTTGGGTCATAATCAACATCTAAACGACGATATAACTTTAAATGGTAATCATCCTTTTGTTCGCTGTGAACCTGAATTTCATAATCAGGAACTGCTCTTTTCAAACTGTCAATTTCTTTTTCTGACATTGTATAGTTTGGTTGATTAAAATGAATGTTATCAAAACCATTCAAGTAATACACTAAGTTCTCTTTATTGAAGTCTAAAATTGGACTTCCCTGACTTGAGACCTCATAATCATCTGCGTTATTTACCACAATTTTATAGCTTTCACTTGGAGTTACACGATTGGTAACTTCGACACTTTTAATTTCATCTCTTTTATATGAAAACAAGTCGGTACAAGCGAATTTTCTAGCGTCAGCAAAAAATCGAGGTTCCAAAATTCCGTAAAAACCTTTCATTCCCATAATCACGGGGTTATCACTTTTGATTTTTGGAGTTTCTAAAAGCATGTGCGTACCCATGTGGTTTTGGGTTGAATGTCCTACATACCACGTTTTTACCCATTTCCCATTTTGAAATATTTTCACTGTTTTGTGTTGTGCCATTATGATTTTTTTCATGTTGTCCATTGCAGATTTTGGCACATAACCGCGTAAAGTAATTTTGTTCATAGTTTCGAGCATCATATTGACAATAGATTGTTGCACGCACATTCCATCTTCCCCAGTCCAGACACCATTTTTACCCCTTACGAGTGTAAATTCAATGTCTAAAAAAGAATCGTACAACTCAATTCTATCGACAGAAGCAGTATCTTCAATAGCAAAAGCAATTAAACTGGTGTCAGTGGCTTTCGAGCTCGCTTGTAAGTCAAAAGCTAAGTATGCCAATCCACCAACCAATAATAGACCTACAACAATGGCAATGAGTTTTTTCTTCATCTTTAATCTTTTACATATTTATATTGTCGAATAGCATAAACAACAACTCCTAAAACCAGAATCATTGCGACAGGAGTCAATATATTAATAAATTTATAATAGTTTCCTTGTTGTTCAACTTTTAATTTGTCGATTGGGTGTAAATCTATTGCTCTACTTCTGATAGAAAGAAGCGTGCTTTCACCAAGAACATAATCTACAACATTTTCAAAAAACACAAAATTGCCCATAGGTGAACCAATAAATAACTCATCAATTTCATTTCCTCTTGGTAATCGTGGAGAATATCTATATTTATTTTCTTCAACCACAAAAACAGAGTCGTAATAAGTGTTTTTAAAGAAGGTTCCATTACCTACGACCATTACTTTCCCTGGTTTTGTTGATTTTTCGATAAACGATGCATCAGGGTTATCAATATAAGTTGAGACAATACGATTTTTGAAAGCCGATTCAAACTCACCTTCAACCATCCCTGCCAACATCAAGCGGTTGTTGTCATCTTTTGGATTATCTTGAAATACTGGGTTTTCACCAAATTGTCCTTCAATGGCTATGGAAAGCAGTGGAACATTCCCATACGATTTTGAGTTTGTGGAACTCGTTAGAAGTACAGAAGGTCGTGTATTATTTTTTGTTTCTACAAACTGCAAACTTGATGCGTACGGTAATTTAACTGGATTAACAACACTTGAAACGGGATGGTCTGTTCCGATTGCCCTTACGTAAAAATACCAATTCACATATCCTTTTGGCAATCCAGGAAAAATAAGCGGATCGTAATTTGCATCAACCACCAAGTCTTCATTTACCTTAATTCCGTAATCAAACATTAAATCAGAAATACCTGTTCTTTTCCTTGTGCTATGGGTTTTTCCTGTCCTTCTAATTGTATCGTTATTAATTGATAATGGATTGTTAAAAACCATGATGTTCCCACCTTGCATCAGGTATTGGTCGATGACAAATCTATCTTTATCATCAAACTTTGTTTGTGGATCTGCAATGATAATTCCGTCGTACTTATCCAATCCGTTTAAGACACCATTTATTTGAACATCATCAATGATATATGAATCCTCTATATTTCTTCTAGCTCCTTGTGTTTGCTGAACTTTTAATTCTCCATGTCCGTGAATAAATGCCAGTCGCTTTTTATCCTTACGAGCCACCTTTGCAAGGATTCTCATCAATTCATATTCTACGTTATTAATTCCACGTTGAATCACTTGGTCGAGTCTTTCGTCCAAAATAAACTGGCCACCTTCAACAAAACGGATATAATCTACTTTTGCGCCTTGATAACTCACTTCGGCTCCAGGAAAAATCTCAACAATATTTGCAGCACCTTTTTTACGGTAAGTAATATCTAGCGGACGAATTCCTCTACCTCTGTCAAAAAGCTCTTCTTTTAAAGCCTCTTGGTCTTCCAGCGAGCCTTTGCTTGGATCAATAAATTCATATTCTATTTGCCCATCAGAATAATACCTAAACTCATCTAATTTATCATGGATGGCATTTTGAAGTCGTTTAATTTCAGATGGAAAATCTCCATCTAAATAGACTTTAAAAATCACTTTATCTGTTAATTGGTTATCGTTTTTAAGAAAATTAATGGTCGTTTCGGTCAAAGAATATCTTTTATCTTTTGTTAAATCGATTCTAAAGTCTAGAAAAGAGACAATCACATTAACCAAAATAAGAACGGCAAGTACAATTACTGTTATAATACTAAAATATGCATTATTTGATATTTTTTTTAATCTCCTTTTTGCCATTTTATTTACGTATTGCTTTTAGGGTGTTATGTGCAGCGAATAAGAAAAATACAATTACACTCAAAAAATAAACCATATCACTTAAAATAATTACACCTTTTTTAATCGATTGATAATGATAATCAAGACTTGCGTACTGAATGACTCTATCCATTCCTGCGAAAGTTGCGTAAGAACCCAAAAGTGATAATCCACTAAAAATAAACCAACACAAAAACATTGCGACGATAAATGCTACAATTTGGTTATTGGTAATTGAGCTAGCAAAGATACCGATTGCAACAAAAGAAGCACCTAATAACACCAATCCGATAAATGAAGTTATGGTCGCCCCGCTATCTATCACGCCTATTGGATCTCCCAAATAGTAGATTGAAATATAGTAAACAACAGTGGGAATAAGAGAAACCACCACCAATGTTACTCCTGCAAAATATTTAGCCATCAGAATCGAGAAGTCTGTTAATGGTCGTGTATAAAGCAATTCGATTGTCCCCATTTTCCGTTCATCAGCAAAGGATTTCATTGTAATTGCTGGAATCAACATTAAGAGAATCAAAGGTGCGAGATTATAAAAAGGGATTAAATCTGCCACGCCGCCATTCAATAAATTATGATCTCCATCAATAATCCAAAGGAAGAGCCATGTTGTCACAATAAAAATAAGCATAAAAACATAACCTATGATGGAACTCAGAAAGCTCCGAATTTCTTTTAAATATAATGCATACATCTATTCAAAATTTCCTCAAAAATAATAGTTATCTTATTTAAATAAGAATTTTGTTGTTAAAGTTTATAAAAATAGCAAATATCTTTTTTATATGTATAGACATGGGCTATGGTTATGTAGCGTAACATATATTTTTGTTTTTTATCGGTAAATTTAATTAGGGAAATTTATTTAGAGGCTTGCTGAATTGGGTTTTAAGAACGACTTTGTAATTGATGTTAAAATACGAATGAAAAATAAAAAAAGCACCTACATCCCTGTAAGTGCTTTCAAGTTGTGGGCCCTACTGGATTCGAACCAGTGACCCTCCCGATGGAATCGGGATGCCCTGAACCAATTCAGAGATTACAGTAAGAAATAAAAAAAGCACCTACATCCCTGTAAGTGCTTTCAAGTTGTGGGCCCTACTGGATTCGAACCAGTGACCCTCCCGATGGAATCGGGATGCCCTGAACCAATTCAGAGATTACAGTAAGAAATAA
>JBBAEU010000023.1:0-37074 GCA_041655765.1 Brumimicrobium sp. | reverse complement strand
CTCTACGCATAGTTTTTGGCGACATAGGGCAACCAACGCAACCTATTCTCTCTTGTATTTCGTAAAGCGAACATTTTTCAATTCCTCTTTCGGTTAGGAACTGCAATACTTCGCTTTTTGTCCAGTTTAAAATTGGGTGCAAAAAGATTTTGTCTTGCCCCTTAATGCAACTATGCTCTTGTACTTTTCGCTTGGCTCGTTTTGCGCTTTCATCGGCTGTTATTCCAGTTATTACAACTGAATCAACTCCATTGCGCTCTTTTAGGTATTCACAGCAAAACCTCGCTTGCCTTAATGGGAGCATCCCTTTTTTGAAAATGAGTTGGTACATTGTCATTTTTGGGCGCACCCATTCCACGTCTGGATAGTTTGAACGGATAAACGAAAGCAGTTCCCTTGGGTCAACGGAAGTTTTATAAAAATATGCCTTAAACTTTACCCCCGCCATTTTAGCCAATTCGTAGATAACTTGGCTATCCTTACCACCCGAAAAGGCTAAATGAAACCCAAAATCGTTGTAAGTAAGGGCAAGTTTTTCTGCCTTTTTAATTAACTCAATGCTATGTTTTACTTTATCCATAATTTTAGTTTCAATCCGCTCATACTAAACGCTAACAAGGGTTGTATAACACCCAAAGAACGGGGCGATTATACACCCCCAACCGTTATGCGTCAGCTAAAGAAGGTCATCAATAGATTTTTTACTTCTAACATCCATCATCATTTCTTCAAAACTATTATACATTTTAGACCATTCAACTTTTGACCAAACTAATTTTTCTAATTCACAAGATTTATCTTTTGTGTTGTACCAAAAAGAAAACCATCGTTCTTCATTTTGGTCAAGTCTAATTTGAATAAGTGAATTGTCATAGCCATACATTTGCTCTATAATTCCAATATTTTCAACAGGTATTTCTTTGTCCAAGAAACAAGAATAAACGGGGGTAGGGGTTTTCTCTTTATTTAAGTTATAAATATGAGTTGCCATTGATATGTAAATTCCATAATCTTTTAAAAACTCACATAAAATAAGATATTTTGAAAAAGAATCTTTGCGTTTACTTTCACTATCCATAAAAGTAGTCAAATGATAGTTTTTGTTTGATAATTCGTAAGGGTTGTAAATTTTAAATTTGCTCATAGTTTTAAATTTAGTCCGAAAAGCCGAACGCATAACACTGTATAAAAAACAGTTTTGGTTTCGTGCTTAATCAGTGGTTATTGTTTGTTTAATTTGTTCAGGTATTAATTGAAAGTTGGTGTTAATTTGGTCAAGCCGTTTCTTATACTTTAACGTTAACAAAAATAACGTTACAAATATAGTTTATTTATAAAATACAAAGCAAATTTAACCGTATTAAAAATGTTTATGAGTTACATTAGTAACGACCGTTTATTTTTGCAAATTTACACCCATCACGTAATTTGTGTTGGGTGTAAATTTTTTGAGCAAAAAAAAACCCTTGCAAATAAATTGCAAGGGTTAAGATTTACTCTTAAAGATGATAAGCCATAATATTAAAACACTTGTTTTAATGTTTGGGCCATCATATAAAAATCAGTATTATGTTTTTCGATAGCCTTTTTAATAGTTTCAAAATCTTGCGTACTCGTAAAAGTAACCAAGCAAACAGTTATTAAATTTTCGTGTTTTACATCAAATTCCTTTTCAATTAAAAAGGAATCCCATAATTTACTGTTATCAGTAAAAAAACTAAAAGCATCGGTATATATATCAGATTCCAAAATATATAAGTAAACATTTTCTTTTAAAGTTGTACCTCTCATTTTGATTTCGGGGTATGCCGATGAAGATACTACTTTAGTATCAGGTAATTGTTTCGCAACAATTTCCGCTACCCTTTGAGCATCTTCTTTGGTGGGTACAAAAAGTGAAGGTTTGGTGTTTTTGTTTTTTTTCATTTTGTCAAGGGTTTAGAGTGAGTTTTCAACTTTTTTATTTAAGTATGTAGCCATTAAAGCAAGATAAGGTGTACTATCATTATTTTGTTGGGAGAAGTAAGCCGCTAAGGTCATATTAACTGCTTGCGAAAAATTTACATTTTCATTTTCGCAAAACTTTTCGAGTTCAGAAAAAATAAACTGGTCTAAACGAATTGTTTTCTTAATTTTAGTCATATAATTAAAGTTTAGATTAATAATTATGTTAAAACTTAAAAGAGTACAATTTGATAAGGTTTACCGCTTCTTTTAGCCTTACAAATAGTATCTAAAGTACCTTTACTTTTGCTATCCCAAAAAGCAAGTATAAAATCGGATTCCTTTACAATTTCCGAGTTACGAACCAAAGGGGCGATCCTATTATACTTTTTATAATTAGGTTTAAAAACCTTAAATGGAATTACATTACTAATTGCAAATTTTAGCGCAAGTGCATCAGCACCGACCGCACCGCCTGAAATAATAAGCGAAACATTAAAAGATTGTAAGGTTTCAGCTAAAAGTTTGTAATTATCAAAATTCCTTGAACCGATTACGCCAATTTTCATAAAATAAATAGTTAAGTTTTTGCCCAAGCTTTAAGGCTTGGGCAAAAAATTTGTTAAAAATTAATCATTAAATTTTATGTGAAAAAAAACAAAAAAGAGACTGTAAGCGATGTACGGCAAAAGGGTAATATAAATTAGCCATTTTTAGTAAAAAAACACCGCTATATTTTTTTTTCCAATCAAGCGTACAATTTTCATAAAAAAGTGTACAATCTTCAAAAGATAAAATCAAACAAACATCAGAAAAACTATACTTATAAAGTAAAGTTTTTTGATATAAATTAGGGTTAGACAAAAAATGATTATGCCCTTTTTTAGTTTTTGTAATTTGTTCTGTTACCATAATACAAGTTTTTTTGTGAGTAAATAAATTAGGGTTTCTCCCTATTGAATTGTTTCAAAAAATTTTAAAAATGCCCTTTATTTTTAAAAACGTTTGCCCTGCGGTTTTTGCAGGGCAAACGATTTTTTTATTAAAATTCCATTTCAGTAAATAATGCGCCTAATTGATAAGTCCAAACATCGGAACTATAACTTAGCATTTCATTTCCAATTGCTTTAATTTCGCAACCATTTACAATAGCAGTAAAACCCTCGCCAGCAACTTCAACAGCCTCTAATTTTTGCAGAGTTTCAGATATATAAAGTTCTAAAATACTGAAATCGCCATCAAAATTATCGGCTAAATCGTGTAATTGCTCTTTAATAATATCATTATCTAGGTCAATTTTATAACAGTCATCGCCCGCACTTTGCATATAATCGTAAACCGTTAACGGCTCATATTTTTTGCCTAAATTTTCCCAAAAACGCCACCCAGCACGTTTTTTAAAAAGGCAAATTTCTATTTTATGAAATTCTGCAAAACTTACTAGCTCTTCAAAATCATCGAAACCGTAAATAAATTTGTCATCATCGCCTTTCGGATAACCATTCATACCTGTCGTAATAGCTCCAATTTGCAAAAATTCGGTTGAAAAGTTTGCCACTTTGCCCCATTTAGCAACAAGTTTTTTTAAATTTTCGTTTGATGTGTCCATTTTTCTAAGTTTTTAGTTTTAAAAAGGGTGAGAAATATTACTCACCCATTTATTAAAAATTACAATTCTTGTTGTTCTTTAATATTTTTCAGCCAAATATTTGAAAAGCTAGCTAAAGATTTAGCCAGTTTAACGTTAACCTGCCATTTTTTTGCATCGCCCATAAAAATGGCTTCTTGATAAATTCTATTATCTTGAAAAGTACAGGGTAAAACAATTGGCTGATTTTCGGAGTAAAAAAACAAAAAAGTCATATCAGGGTCTGGAACTAAATCCCCGTTTTGTTTATAATAGTGAGAAAATGAAAAGATTTTAGCCGTTTTTTCACCAAACAAAACAACGTCTTGTAAAAATTCAACGGATAAAGGCATAAAAGCCCTGCTTGAATTATCAAACTTTAGATGTTTGTTTTCAGTTTCTTCGACTTTTGCAACGATTTGCGCAAAAATTGCGCTTGGTATCAAATTTAATTGATACGGAAACAATTTAGTTTTTTTCATAAGCGTAGGTGTGTGCCAGGCTATTTGTTTTTTAATAGCCTAGCATACTTTTTTTGTGGGTGTTTCTCACCCGGTAAATAAAAATTTGCACCTGTCCAAATTGGACCTGGACCGGTGCAAAAAAATTAGTTAAATAATTGCGTTTGTTGTTTTGGTTTTTGCTTTATACGTATTTTTATCAACAATATTTGATTGATAAATAAAGCGTATTGCATCAATATCCATAGGTTTAGAGCGGTTCCATATTTTTTTATCTGCATCATTTCTAAAATACCACATTTGTTTTTTCGAAGCGTACCACAATCCAAGATTTTTTAAAGTTTTACGGTGCTTTTTAGTTTCGCCTGAAACCCATAGCCATTGCCCAATAATTTCAATTATTAACCCTTCCAAATCCAGTAATTTATTTATCAATTCTGGGAATATTAAATTAAATTCTAATTCTTCAGCTGTGCCAAATTTGCCAGTTTTTAGCAAAAATTCGTATTCTAAATTCAATTTCTGCATTTCGGCAGTAACCCCCCCCCTGTCGGGGTGAAGTTCAAAAGCTAATTTTTTAAAAAGTTGCTTTAGCTGCTCAAGGTTTTGCGCTTCTTTTAAGTAGTCAATTTTTACGCTTTTCATTTTACTGAGTTTTTAGTTAATTATGTGGGGGTGTCTCCCCCACAGAAAAAAAATACTAGTCGATAATTTTATAAATGCCAGTTGCATAGTTAAAAACAGAACTGTAAATGCGAAAAATATTATCATTTTCTTTTATTAAATTAATTGCTTTGCTCGCAAGCCAATTATTAGAGTGCGAGCCAACTACACCACCCAGAAAATTATAAATGGTAGCGTTACCGAGAATAGCAACTTCGCTTTTTTCGTTATAGTCATAATTTAAAGTAACGTAAATAACACAATGTGCTGCAACCTCATAAATTAATTTATAGGCTTGTTCAGTTGTTAAATTTTCCATTTTTATAAGTTTTAAAGGTTTTTAAACAATTATTAAAGTTTTGGCGGTTCATTAATCCAAATTCATAAATGCCATATAAAATTCTTTCGGGGAAAGTTCGTAAATGTGCTGAATGCCATTGCTATCTACTACACTATATCCATTCGCCAAAAAATTTTCATTTACGCAAAATCCGCAGGGTATTTCATTCAATTGGTACAATTCTTTAACTGCATTGCTGTAATTACCTGCTTTGAATTCGCCTTGAAAATAAAGCCCTCTTTTTTCTTTTGTTCTCATTTTTATAAGTTTTAAAGGTTTGAAAATCAATTATTTATGTTCCACGTGGAACAATAAACCACTGCCTACCAGTGGGTTACCGTTTTATTTATTAAACTACTGCGTTACAAAAAATGACCTGCAAGCTTGCTAGATTTTGTAAAACTACAAGTTTTTCTAAAACTCGGATTTGCCGTAAAGATTTCAAAGAACGTGCAAAGAGTACCCCCTTGCAACACCTCTAAATTACAAATAAGAGCGGACATAAACAAATAAAGAGCGGACAAAAACACGCAAAAAAATTTATTTTAACACTCTTTAACATATCTATAAACCTGCATACATAAAACGAGCAGAAAGCAAGCTTGACAAATGTTAAGCCACCAAATCTAGGGCAGTTGTGGGTGAGCCTGTGGGTAGATTGTGCGGAGCTCTGGAACGGAATGCAAGGTTTTTGTTTTTTTTTAACAAGGTAGCCAACCTTTGGCAAGGGCGTACTTTGCCCTTGTTTATTTTGCTGTATTTTGCAAAAAAAATTGGCTTAGACAAAAGAAAAAAAAGCAAAACTTGTATAACCTTGCATGCAGATGGAAGAGCGGGGGATATTTGCTAACATTTGCAAGTTGCGTGAAAAAGGCGTTTTTTGCCTTTTTACCTTATAGTCTTTTTAAAGCGTTTTTAAGTGTACTAAACTCTTTTGCATAACTATGTACCAGCAAAGGCAAAATAATGGCTAAAACAAGCCCAAAACAGGCAGCAATACAACCAAAGTAAACCCATTTAAAACTTTAATGCCTTTGGAAATGCTTTTTTATCCTCTTTTAGCTAGCTAAAAGAAGAAAAGCAAAGGGCAAGCTCTGCTTGCGCCAAATATTTTTATTTGCGAAGCAAATATGAGCAAGGCAAACTTTGTTTGCGCCTTTTAGATTACTTCACAAATTATTTTCTGGCTATGTATTATACTTAAGAGTATTAGTGAATTATTAGTATTAGTTAATAAGGTCAGCAAAAAGGGAGTGCTGAAAATGAACTTTTCAGGTTTTATGGGGGTTGTGTGAGGGGAGTATTATCGACAAAAAGGGAGTGCTGGGAGTATTATCGACAAAAAGGGAGTGCTAAAACACCCATTATCGACAAAAAGGGAGTGCTGGAGTACCCATTATCGACAAAAAGGGAGTGCTAAAACACCCATTATCGACAAAAAGGGAGTGCTGGAGTACCCATTATCGACAAAAAGGGAGTGCTGATTTTTAGATAATTTCTAAAAAATGGGTTAAAACAGGGGTATTATCGACAAAAAGGGAGTGCTGGAATGTGATGTTTTTAATTTTTTTGAAACATTTATGTTGGTTCAACAGTTTCAAAATTGCTTCGTAAGGTAGATATTGCTGCCATATCAATAGAGCTAAAAAACTTATTAAAATAGTCGTTTTGTGATTTATTAAGTCCGTTTATTGGTCTGCACGTTACTTCTGCAAGTGCTTTAAAAAACTGTGTACGTTTGTTTTCTATGTTTGCTAAAGGGTTAATAAACCAAGTTTCAAAGTTTTTGCCTGTTGTATCATCCTTGTATATAGATTTATAAAGTTTAATAATTTTTATCATTATATGTTGATGCTGAATTTGTTTAAGCAGAATCTTTTCATCTATTGCTTTAAGATTTTTTAATTTATCTTCAAGTTCGATATTGTTATTAAAAGTAAATTTAAAGCCGTATTTCCACCGACCCGAAACGTTTATCGGTTCGTACTCAAAATTATAGAACTTCTTAAGAATGTCAAATTTCCGTGTTTGCAGTGTGTATTTAGCATCTTTTATAGAGCGTTTTTCTTTCGCAACCAATTTTTTTAATGTAACATCGTCGAGAGTATTATTCGTAACCGAATCAATATCAAACAAATCAATCTTAATTTGGCATAGGTTACATAGGTTAAAAAAATTGGTTTCAGTCCAATGCAAGTTGCCGTAATTTTCCTGTAATTTAAGGTATAAATATAGCATAGTAAGGTTCTTTGTGCGAAGTTCAGGAATTAGTGTAAAATCTATTATTAAAAACAGTTTTGAAAGGTTATAATCGAATTCAGGAGAGGTTAAGTAAGTATAGTATATCTTTTTTGTGTCCTTAGTTTGATGTATATTGATTTCTTTTAGAATTTGAATAAACTGTGTTTTTTTGATTTTCTCATTTGTATTACTATCAATAATAGTTGATTTAAAAGGAACGTTCAACCTACCTAATTTGTAGAGAGCGTTTTCAAAAACAGTAATATACTTTTCGTTTCTATTGTAGTTTTCTAAAAATGAGCCAACAATATGTTGTTGGCTTGATTTCTTCGGTTTACCATATTCATTTTTATATACAGAACTATATAATGATTGAAGTTTATTTTTTTTGTACCCCATAACCTTACAAAATTCGTCAAGGTCTATGTGTCCATATTTAAAGATTTCAGTTTGAATTTTATTTGATATGTAAAACATTATATCAAAACATAATTTAAAATCTTCTTTGTAAATATTAACCCAATCAAGGGCATTGGTTGCAAAGTTTTGATCTATTCTAGTTAAGTTTTTCATATCATTAAGGTATGTAATAAAGTTTTAAACAATTAACAATGAGCAAATATAAAACTTTTTAGTATTAAATAGTATAAATATAAAAAATATTTATAATATTTGCATAATAATAATAAAAACAAATACTATTAATATGAAAAAGATTGCATTAGTAAACCATAAGGGGGGAGTAGGTAAAACAACATCTGCTATAAGCATTGCGGCTGGTTTAGCTGCAACTGGTAAGAAAACCCTACTAGTTGATACGGACCCACAATGCAACGCTACTGAAGCTTTGGGTTTTTTTGACTTAGAAAAATCAATTTATGATGCCTTTACTAAAGATGAACCTTTGCCTATTTTGGTTTACAACAAAAACCTGCACGTTGTACCCTCGTCATTGGATTTTGCAGGAATTGAAATAGAAATTTCAACACGTTTAGCAAGAGAAAAAGTTTTGCAAGGTTTGTTAGAACCTTTAGAAAATGACTATGATTTTTGTATTATAGATTGTCCGCCTAGCCTTGGTATTATTACGCTCAATGTATTGGCGGTTACAAATGAAGTTTATATACCTATGTCTGCTGAACCATTCGCATTGACAGGCATTGATAGTATTGTAGGGGTTATTGAGCAAGTAAAAAAATATTATAACCCTACTTTAGCAATAAAAGGGGTATTTTTTACAGAGTTTAATCCTTTAAGGGTACTTTCTCGTGAAATTAAAAAGCAGCTAAGTGAAAGTATTGGAAATATATTAATGGAAGAGAATATACGTGTAAGCGTAGCATTAGCTGAGGGGCAAAGTGTAGGGAAAGATATTTTTACGTATGATACTGAAAGTAATGGGGCAAAAGATTATAATGCGTTAGTTAATGAAATTTTAAAACGGTAGCTATGGCAAAAAAAGAAATTGGTAAAATGCAAAATAAGCATTTAGGAGGTGGCTTGAGTTCTTTAATTAATCCCGACCAAGGGAATGAACAAATGGCAAAGGAACGGAACAAGCAAAATGAAGAGAATAAAATACTTGTTAAAACATTTAATATTTCAGAACAAGATTATGAATATATTAAGAAATATGCTCTTTACCGTTCTTTTATTTTAGGTGAAAAATTTACGCAAAAAGATGTTTTAAATGAAGCCATTGCTTTACTTATGGTTAAATACAAAAATGAGTGTAAACCTTAATTATACTGGATAAGAAAGCATTTTTTAAAAGGCATTAAAGTATTTTTTAGATGCGGTGGCCGTGTGCCAGGCAATTTGTACTATAATTGCCTAGTACACGTTTTTAGTGTTTAGTTTTTACAACGGTAAAAAATTGTAAATAAAAAATTTGGGTGGGTGTTGGCGTGGCCAAGTTTGGCTTGCCTTTTTTTAGTGTGGGTTTGGTGGTAGGGTAAAGGAAAGCGAACTTTGGCTACCCAACCTTTTTTTTGCATTTTTTATTTACAATTTTTTACGGTTGTTTTTTAAGGCAGTAAGGCTTTTTTGCGTACTGTGCAAAAGTGCCTTACGTGAGCGTTGGCGTGTGGTGGGTAGGTAGCTGTGCTAAATGTTTTTTATTTAGCTCTGCTATGGGGGGCAAAGGGTTAGTAGCGTACTCAAACGGCGTAAAAACCTTTGAAGTTTTAGACTTTAGTCAACCTTAGCAAAAAAAGCGACCAGCGGAAGCTATTTTTTGATTTAGGTAGACTAGGATAAAACAAAAAGTTTTGAAGCGTTTCTACGGCAAAGCGCTGTTATTGGATTATGGGGGGGAAGCAAAAAAAAAAGGGTTCGGCTGTTTTTTAGCCGCCCCTTTTTTTTTGCTTAGTGAAAAATAACAGGGCATTGCAACCCCCAAATGAAAAAACTAATTCACATTTATATATTCAACAACCCATTCGGACCATTCATTATTATTGTCACGAACACGAGCCTTAACAATTTTAATACCCTGACTAGCAAAAGTATGTCTAACTTTCGGATTATTTGAAGTAAAAGTATAACCATTAAAATCGTACTCATACCCTGTAATTTTACCCCCGAAACGAGCATCTTTATCATAGCTATTATGCAAATCAATTTCAATAATACCATCGTTAAGCGTATGATAAATCATTTTACAAATAGGCTTAAGATTAATAAAAACCGACAAGTTAAGATTAAAAACAGTTTCAGCGTTAAACGTATCAATACAACCAATTACAACAGTATATTTACCTGAAAATAAACCATTTACAACAAAATTAGAATTATTAATTTTAACATCAATATTTTTCTCATCATTAAGAACCGAAAGGTTAACAATTTCTTCATCTTCAATTTTATAATCAAAGGACAAAGGGTAACCAATTTTAATAGAATCCACAATATTATCAACAGCCAATCCGTGCTTTAGCACGGTTAGCTGTGGATTTTTATTTTGCGTTAAAAAATAGTCTTGCGAGTCATCGCAAGCTATAAGAGAAAGTAAGCAAGCGATAGCGCAGCTTAGCCATATTTTCATCATAGTTTTATAATTTTAGCGTTAGATATTATTTCCGAGTTTAAAATAAATTGTACTATATAAGTACCTGAATTAGGCAATGAAATTACGCCATAAAACAATGTTTTAGGAATGTCGAGTACAATTACACCATTTAGGGCAACAACACGTATACGGTCAAATTTAGGGGCATTGGAGAGGTCTACTTTAAATGTACTATGGCTAGGGTTTGGAAATATTCGTATTGAATTAATGGCATCCGAAACAATGGAAGTAGTACCATAAACAGTAATAGCATTTTCGAGTGTTTTTGAACTTATGCAATTATTAACGCTAGTAACTGTAAGATTAATGTTATATGAGTTAGGAACATTAAAGTAAACAGCAGGATTTTCTGTTGTATATGATTCAGCTAAGCCCAAATTCCACTCCCATTTTACAGCATTTTTTGATTTAGAATAAAAATCTACTTTATCACCACAATTGATAAATGAGGGGTTAAAAGTAAAATCTGCTTTTATAGGGTCAACTACAACTGTATCAATTAAAAAATCGCTTTTGCAGTTAATATCATTTAGAGCAGCAACATTTAAGATGTAATTTTTTTCTAAATCTTTTAAAAAAATTGATGTACCCATTAGGGTATCTTTACTGTTAATAATCCATTGGTAAGTATAATTTGGAATACTATTTACTATATTTAGAGAAGCATTTTGATTAGCACAAAAAATGCCAGTACCTGTAATTGCAGGTTTATTGATTACATTATCTACATTAATAAGAACTGTATTAGAATATTTAGTGATAGTACCCGATGTAACCTTTCTACGAAATAATGTATTTTCTAAAAGTGCAGAGGGTTTAAAGGAAGATGATATTGAGTTTGAAATATCGGTCCAATTTATACCGTCTTTACTTACTTGAAAGTTGTAATTATATGTACCTGTACCCCCTGTTGCATTTTTTATGTTTAGTAGTGTTTCGGGTGCAGTATTATAGCATATTCTTTGATTTTCTCCTATTGTACCCGCAATTAAGTCTGGATTAACAATTATTGATACAACATTACTAGCGAGAGTGTCATAAAAATGGTCGCTTACTATTACTCTATAATCTTGAGAACTTGTAAGAGTGGGTGGTTGATAATCAAAATTAGTCGCAACTATTATATTATTCCAGATTTCAGTATCTTTTGGTTTTGATTGCCACTGGTAATAGTAGGGTGTTAACCCTCCTGTGGCAGAGTATATAGTTTTTATTTCTTGTGGTTGAGTATTGTAATCTATTGTTTGATTATTACCAATACCGCAAGGTGTAAGTTTAGGAATAATACTATATGATATTGTATTACTTAATGAAACCCCACAAATATTGCAATAAGACTTTATCCTGAAAAGTGTAGTTCCATTCATTATATTTGGATAGTACATTATATCGCTTGGGTTTTCGGTTGTTATAAATACGTCGTTCCAACTAACACCATTCAAAGAACTTTGGATTGTATATTCTTTATTTTCGTAACCACCAGAAGGAAGTTCATAAAAAACAATAGGAATTATATCTTTATTTCCATAAATAGAAATATTATCCCCTATTGTGCCACCTCGCATTTGATTTGCTACAACTATTTCAACCGTATTTGAATGAACAGAAAAAGCACCATTTAAAACTGTTCTTCTGTAATATGTTGTTTTATCTAATACTGGGGGGGTAAAATCTTTGCTTACCTCGTTTTTAATAACATACCAATCACCTGTTCCTGTTTCGCTTTTTTCCCATTGGTATGTGTAAATATGAGAAGTACCCCCTGATGGTGAAACAATGTTAGTAATGCTTCTTGGTTTTGTATTAAAGCAAATTTCTTGGTCTGCACCTATTGTACCACCGAACATTACATTACTTACTGTAATAACTATTTCGTTACTATAAATTTGTGTGCAATTATCTTTAACACTTCTTCGGTATGTAGTAGTTTCTGTAAGATTATCCGGTTGAAAGAATTCAAAAACACCAATATTTATATCAACCCAATCGTTATTACCTACTTTATATTGCCATAGGTAGTTAAATGTACCCTTACCGCCTGAAGCAGGTTGTATTGAATTTAATTTATTTGGTTTTGTGTTTGGGTAAATTGTTTGATTTTCGCCAATAACGCCACTTACTAATTCAGGGTTTACTTTAACCAGTATTATGTTACTTTCAGAAACACCGCAAGTATTTGTACTTACTCTTTTATAGTAAGTAGAAATAGTTGCATTCGAGGGGGGAGTATAATCTTTAGAATTAGCATTATCAATTAAATTCCAACTTGCATTATCTAATGAATTAAACCACGAAAAATTAAACTCACCTACACCACCGCTAGGGAGTGTAACATTTTCGAGTTTATTAGGATTACTACCAAAGCATAAATCTTGTTCACCTTGAATTGAGCCACCCGTAACAAGGTCTGCTTCTTTAACATAAACCATATTACTATTAGTAGTGGCGCATAGGTCGGTTTCAACTCTTCTGAAATATTTAATGTTTTTAACTTGATTTGGATTATAGTAATTGTCTGTTTCGTAATTTATTTTATTCCAATTACCTGAACCAGTATTTGAAGATTCCCACGAATATGTGAAACTATTATTACCACCTGAAGGAAGTGTTTTATTTACTATTCTTTCTCCGTAACCATCGGGGCAAATATTTTGATTTTCACCAATAGTCCCAGCAATACGCTCTTTATAAACTGTTACTTTAATAGTATTTGAATACCCTGTATCGCAATTTGTAATCGCTACACGCCTAAAATAGGTTGTAACTTTTAGATTAGAACTATACACTAAACTAGCGGAAGTTGCCCCTGCAATATCTGTCCAACTGTTATTATTTATGGAGTATTGCCATTTATAAGTAAATGTACCATTACCACCGCTAGGACTAGTTGTATTAACAAATTCTGAAGGTTTAGTGTTATAACAAATTGTTTGTGTACCTGAAATTGAACCACTAGAAACATCAGCATATATAGTAATTTTATGAGAGTTACTATATATTGTACCGCAACCTAAATTATCTGTGGTCTTACGTCTATAATATTTTATAGAATTAAGGTTACCCGTAGGTTTATAGTTTGTAGAATTTGCATTTGTAATATTTGACCAATTTGAATTATCCGTTGAATTTTGCCAATAATAATTAAAAATGCCAGAACCTCCTGATGGTAATGTTACCGAATTTATTTGATTAGGTTGAGTATTAGAGCAAATAGATTGCCCTGTAGTAATTACACCTGATACCAAAGGGGGGTGAACGTTAATTTTTATTGTATTAGTATATTTACTTACAGAACCACTTGAAACCTTGCAACGAAAATATTTTATGGAAGTCAGCGGTATTGTATATTGAAAATCTTTAGCCGTATAATTTAATAAATCCGTATAAGTACCATTTTCTGTATCGGAAATTTGCCACTGGTAAGAATAGTAACCTGTAGCACCGCTAGGATTTGTTGTAAAGCCTAATAGAGGAGCTAAGTCATTATAGCAAGCTACACCGAAATGACCGGAAGGAACTGATTTATTTCTAATTTCACCGACATTTAAAGGGTCGCCACCCACTTCAATAGTAATAATATTAGATATTGCAGTAATATTGTCATTAAATAAGCTTATTCTAAGATCAGTGTTCTTAGTTAAATTTTTTAAAGTAAAAGTATTCCCTTGTATATCTAAGGCATCCCATTTATGTTCACCAGCATTAGATATTAAAATACGTTCATTTAAGTATCCAATATCAGATGGTGTATTTTGATAACTAATATTAACGCTCCCACCGTAAGGGACCCAATAAGTATTTGCATTGAAATTATAAATTCTTAATTCGGGTACAGTTACATTTGAAACTTTAAGCCTAGTAATCTCTATTTGGTTTGGTTGGTGTGTAACTAAAGAACCAACTATTAAAGTTTGTTTTGATAACGCTATTGCCGATAACTCAGTAAAATAGTTAATTGGTGGTTGATAAGTATTATCTGTAATATTAAGTTCCTCTATAACATAATACATATTATCTTCCTCTACCCAACCAACGTGATACCATTTTGCAGTGATTGCATTAAATGAATTATTAGAAAGTAAAACTGGGTTTGGATAAGCCCTATTTTGTTTATGGTAAACCAGTGTGTTTGATTGTGAAAAAATTAATAAACTGCAAAAAACAAGGTTAAATATAAGTAATAACTTTTTCATAGTTTTAGGTTTTAGAAGTTATATGAAATAAAAACACCGAAAGTAAATGAGGTAGAATTTACGGTATTGAGTTGGTAAAAATTTTGAGAAGCTAATGCACCAACTGAAAAAAAGTGATAAACCGTATATTCTATACTTATGCCTAGACTTTCACCAAAAAACAAATTAGAATGTTTACCCAAAATTTCGTTTTTCCCATTTTGTAAGCCAATTTTAGCGGAAGCGAAAATGTCTATAAAAAACATATCATTAAAGCTAGCTACTTTATAAAATATAGAGAAGTAAGGTTGAAAGCGATAAAATTTAGAGAATGGCATTGTATGTGTGCCGTATGAAAACCCTGTTTTCATACGGAATGCGTTATTAAAACTGTAATTAAACCCTAAAGCGGATTCAAAACCTTTAGGGTTAAATGTTTGTAAGTATTCCACTGATTTTGCAGAGTGAACACGTAAGAGTTGAGCGTTTGAAACGATTGCAAAAGTAGTAAGCAAGCAAGCAATTAGAATAGTTCTTTTCATTATTTTAGTAATTTAATTTTATTTAGGGTATTGCCTTTAATAGTTAGTTTTGCGCTTCTTGTGCCGTCTTTTTCACGAATAGAAATTTCGGCTTTTCCTGTATTGTTTACGCTAAACAAAGGTATTGCAACGCCTATTATTTCAGATGAATAAGCCTTTACGTTTTTAGTTCCTAAAATTGAAATAGGCATTAGTCGTTCTTCGGTACTTGCTTCATCCCGTTTTATTCCTTTTCTTTTACCCTCGATGAATTTAAACAGAATACCGTCTATTATATAGGCATTACCGCTTTTGTTGTTTATTTCAAAAACGAAGTAAGAGTTTATTTTATCATTTCGAATTAAATTAATTGAAATTTCAACATCTCCTATTTTTTGACCTACCGTAAAGATTTCACGTTTTAGGTTTTTAGCTTTTAATATATTATCGTTTATCTCTTTATCATTAGAAATGATAAAATTATCCGGACCATCTTTTTGTAATGATGTGTTTTCTTTTATGTCAGTTTCACTATTTGTTTTTATAGATTTAGAACTAAAAGAATATAGTATTTTTGCATTCTCGCCAAAACATATATAGCCAAACCAAACATCATTATTTTGCAATTTAATTGTAATAGATGTTTTAGGGGCTTTAGGTGTATTGCCACGAATTACGCAAACAGTACCATCAGTAAAAAAATCGTAAAACTGAGAGCGAGTATCGCTTAGGGGTGGGTTGTTACCAAAAACAACAAAATCAATTTCTTCATCGAAGCTTATTGTAGCAGAGTTGTTCTCATTTACATATATATCACCCATATTTTGAGCAAAGCAATATATATGGATTACGAGAAAAAATAAAGTTAATATTTTCTTCATTTGTATTTAGTTAATTGGTTTAATGTATATACGGTAACCTCTTAAGATGCTTACGGTAGGTTCTTTTTTACGAGCTACTTTATTAACAACCCTATCTACTAGTCTTGCGCCTGTTTTAACGCCCATTTCAGTAATTGATGTGCCTGATACAGTTTCCATTGTACCCTCTTTTACCCCCTCATCCACTTTACCTTCAAATTTAAAACCCCTAGAATAGTTTTCATCAAATACGAAGATGTTTAATTTTTCAACGTTATACATTAGTCCATCTGTATTTTTTATTTGGTATATGTGAACATCAAAAAAATGGTCGTATTGTTTTGCTTTTCCGAAAGCAATGCCATTTTTTTTAAATGTTTCACTCCCTACAATTAAATCTTCCAGTAAAATAAAAACGATATTCGTATTGTTTCTAATGGTAACTGTTGTTTCATTGATTATAGGAAAAAAATCATTTGTTTTTAGTGGTACTGCTTTAATTACAGGTGTACTCTTTACGTTTTCGTTTCTTACAATACCAAAACCGCTTTTAGGTGTATTATCAATTACCGTTTCAGCCGTTTTTGTTTGTACTTGATTTACTGGAGTTTGATTTTTCTTTACTTTACGAGGTTGATTAGAGCTAGATGTTTTGGGTTTAGGTTTTACAGGTTCTTTGTATTCTGTTTCAGAATCAAGTTCAGGATTTACAGTTATAATCGTTGTATCGTTTAAGGAAGAGTCCGTTGCATAAGTTTGAAATTCCGCATTAGGGTTTATATTTTCATCATTTTGAGGGTTACGGTTTTGATTTGCTTTTGCAAGTTTACTAGCATAAAAATCTTTGCTATTTTCCGACACAACATCAGGTACTTTAAAAGAGTCAGATTGTATATTACCATCTGAATTATTAAAGTTTGATATGGTAATAAATACAAGTCCAATAAATAGAATACCAATTGCACCTAAAAAGATAATTTTCTTTTTATCCATAATATTATTTTAATTGCATACGGTTAATCTCACTAAAATTAGTAATTAAAAATCCGTGTGGGTTAAGTGGATAATTTCTACTCACAAAAATAATATTACCCAATGTTTCAAATTGGTAAATAGAAATTTGATTCCCTTGTGTAATAGTAAGTTTGGCAATAATTTTAAATTGGAACGGTTCTTTATTGCCTTGTATGATAATATTTTCGGGTTCAATTTCGATTGATTGTTTTATATTATACATTTCTACCTTATTATACCAACCATCGTTACTACGTTTTATATAAAGTTGCTCAATCGAATTATCGCCTAACCACAATGCTTTTTCTGTATTTCTTTTTACGTTCATAAGGTCATATTCGTAAAAATTTTCGTGAAACATTAACAGGTGGTGTTTTAGTTCTATCTCAATGTTTTCCTTTCTTTTAAGCCATTTCATAGGAATAACTTCACCTTCTGTGCCAACTACTAGTACGGTATTAAGTTGTTTAGAATATAACCTGTTAATTGATATACCCATTATAATACTTGCTACTAAAAAAGCACCAACTAGAGCAAACACAATAAGCCTATTTAATAAAAGAAATTTATAGATGTTAACCTTTGGATTTATCATATTTAGGGTATTAATTTATCCATTATTTTAAATGATTCACTATAAAGTTTTGTTTTTAGTATTACAGTAAAAATTAATATACAGCAAGTAATAAGCGGACCACCAATTGCCATAGTAGCGTGATCCATAACATTACCAGCATTTAATATATCGTGCATATTTTGAAAAACTATTGTAGTGAAAATTGTAGTAAAAACCATAGGAATAATAGCGAGGTAAATACGAGCGTAATATTTCAAAACAATTATAATAAAATCTCGTGTTTTATTAAAGATTGATAAGGCAATCATAAGAGGAAACATAAATTTAAGAATACCCATTATGAAGTACCGTTTACAAAGAAAAAAAGGGTAAATAAACATTTCGATGCCATTTAATAAACCGCTAAGAAGATAATTAGCTGCACCACCTAACCACGTAAGAGGGTTTAGGAATGAAAATATATCTAAAACCGCCTTTACAATATCCCAACCATTTCTTTTTTCTTCAGTTTCTTTAAATAAAGCAGTAAGTTTATCTGTACTAGGAAAAAAAGATACTCTATAATCTGTACCTAACTGTTCCATTTCAGCATAAAACAATGTTTCAACGTCTACCATAAGACTATCAAAAACATTTAGTATTTGTGTACTAAAAGTAACGAGAAGTATAAGCCCAGCGCCTCTTAAAAGGTCATATGGAGAAAAACCATCACTTTCTCTAGGTGTAAAAATAATGCCAGTTCGACTAAAGCTGCGAAATAAATTATTAGACATAACAATAACAATTATTAGGCAACCAAGGACTTTGCTATATGTTATAAAAGGTGATATAAAAACACCTTGAAACATATTTTTATATATAACATCTAAATATTGTAAGTTCATATTCTTTTTTTTTGATTATTTACCCGCATTTCTTAAAGGTTTACCTGATAAGGCGGCTCGCATATAATCTAAAGTCCGTAATTGTAACCTATTGTTTCTTAAAGTTTGCATTTCCCACATTAAAGCATTTATGGTAATAAAATCTTGATCCAGTTGGATTAAACCTTGATTTAAAGCATCTAATCTTTCAAAATCTGAACCCTCTAAACCATAATCTGATAAAACTATTGTAAGCATATTAACTGTATTACTAATTGAGAATAAAATCCTTTGACCGTAATTTGCCATATATCTATATTCTTCAATATGGAATAAGTTGTCCTTTTCCATATCTTTCATAAACTCATAAAAACTTGCAGTAATAGATACTGTTGATGCTACGGCAGATTCTAAATTTTTTAAGTTTCTTAATTTTGCGTTAACTTTACTAAGTTTTGCAGTAGCTTCTTTTACGTATTTAAGCCTTTCCCTGCTTGTTTCTAATTGGTCTGCCAATACCGCAGCATCTTTTACCATTTGAGCCATTTGAGCTTTATGATTTGCTTCATCTGCGGCTTTCCATTTTAAATCCCTTGAAACTAATTGAGGGGGTGCAGGTACTATATATTCAGCACCAATTTCGATTAGCGTACCTACTCCGGGTTGGCTATAACCAATTGTTGCAAAAGCGCAAAAGATGAACAAAAAATTTAATTTTTTCATTGTTTAAGATTTAAGGGTTTTGTAAATTTCGATTGCTTTCTCCATATCTTTTTCTTTATCGTAAATAGCCATAATTTCATTGTAAACTTTACCTTCGGATTCAAAAGCAAGTAAAACTTCTTTTGCTAGTTCTAACCTTACAATATTGCTTTCTGAGCCAATTTTTAGCAAAAACTCCGAATATTTTATTTTGCCTGAAAAGTTATATTTTATTGAGCCTAGCTGGTTCTTGTCGTGTTCTTTTAGTCCAAGCCTTTCAATCAGTTCATCGTAACCCTTTTCATTTTGCATTATATACATTACCTGTGTATTTTCAATAATTGAGCTGGCAGCATCATTTTTAGGAAGTTGGTTAGGTGATTGTAAAACGATGCCAATACTTGCACCTTGTTTACGTGCTGCCTGATAAAAAAATTCAGTAGTTGAAAGTACAGAAGGGAATTTTAGCATTTTAGCGAATTCATCAAAGAATACAACCCCTTTCGTTGAGCGGTCTTTCCAAACCACGTTTTGAATTGCTATGCTAATCATTTGTAGCATTATGGCTAATAAAACGTGGTTATCTTTAATTGCATCGAGTTCAAAAACAATAAATTTTTTACCTTCAATTTTATGGCTTTCGTCTGTTTCATTTTCAAACAGAAAAGCATAAATACCATTTTCAACGAATTCTGATGCTATATGTAAAAAATCATCAAGGTTTATAAATTCAGGGTTTAGTTCTAATACCTTATATATATCTGATTTATTTTGAGCAACAAAAGCATAAAAATGAGGGAAGCTGTGGTGTTCATTTGCTGATTGATAGTATAGAGTAATAATCATTCTAAGACTAACCGCTTCTTCTTCTTCGGGTAACCTATCCCTTTTCCATATTTTAAAAACGAACAAAGCAAGGTCGTTTATTTTTTCAGCTGAAATAAGTTTAGAATTTTCAACCATAAACGGATTTAGTCCTAAAGAAATACCCTCTTCATACTTTATATATATGGTATCGTCAGGGTAGAGTAAAGATAGTTTACGGTAGCTATCGCCCATATCTATAATAACGATTTTCACTCCTTCCTCGTGGTACTGCCTAAATATATGGTTTGCTAAAACTGATTTACCTTCACCAGTAGGAGCAACAATAAAAAAGTTACGAGCTTTAATTCGTTTTTTATCTTCATCCCAAACATCTTTACGAACTGGAATATTAAATACCCTATCGTTAAAATAGATACCTTTATCATCATTCTTATAGTTGGTGCTATTAATAAAAAAACAAATAGATTGCTGTAAGTCTATTGGTTTAATGATATTGCTTTTATTAATATTGGCAACGTTTGCAAAAAACGAATTAAAAAATAAGTTATTTTTATTATGTTTATTTGGTAGGTAAGGTTTTATATCCATTTCTCTAAAACGGTTTACTGTTAACCTTTCCGCTGCATTATATTCGTTTTCATTTTCGGCAAAAAATATTACATTAAAATGGCTACCGACAAGTAATATTTTTTCGTCGTCTGAAAGTTCTGTAAGATATTCGCCTAATCTTTCTGCTTGTATTTCGTAATCTTTCTGAAATTTTCTTGCTCCTTCTAAATTTTGTCGTTGTCTTTCGATACCTGCTTTTATCTCTCTATGGTCTTGGAAGTATATTATTTGATTATATATGTGTGTACAGGGTAAATCTAAACCTAGAGAATCTGCAAAACCTTTATGGTAAGAGTAATCCCCTGCGCTCATTTTCGAATCATAGGTACAAGATTTTAATGTTTCCCCTAGTTGTTTAGTATTACTTATTGAACAAACCCCTATTTTTTTATTACCAATTGTCAAGTTGTTTGTTTCAATATCCGTATAAATATCATCGTGGAATCCATTAAAATAGCTATGTTCTAAATATTGAAAAACACCTTCTTCAATGGGTTCAAGTTTAAAATATTTAGAATTATTTAAAAAGTCTACGCAACTCTCAACCATAGAAAAAAACCCCTTATCTTTTTCTAGTTGTAAAAGAAAATCTTTTGTTTTAACAGGTTTTTTAAAAGGGTTTATAATATTTTCGGCTAGCCAGTTACTTTCTCTAAAAGTAAAAAATATAAAGCTATGATGTTCAAACCAAGGTCTGTTAAGGAAATGATTTTTTGTAGCCTTTTGTAAGTATGTTTCGTCAGGCATATACTCATCAAATGTTTTTTTGAGGTATATGTCACACTTATGTATTATAGCCCCTTTATCGAACCCTTTTAGGGTGCTATACCATATATCGTGTAAATTGTCAAAATCTTTTTCAGATAAAGAGTATATTTCAGGTAGATTAATTTTATAGCCATAAATTATACACCCATTATTAGAGAGGGCAAAATTGCCCTCTCTATAAATGATATTAGGATAGTCTTTTAAATTTATATCCATAGTTAAAAATTATCAACTGTAATTCGTTCGGGAAATTTTTCATTACCTAGTTTAGAAATAGCATCACCTGTTAGTAATTTTAAGCCAAAAAAAGAGCCAACATCGACTAAAATTACTATTAGAAGTTTACCTATACCAAAATCGCCTATTAGAAAAAACACGCTAATAAGTGTTATACCAAAAAACACAAAAAATAGTTGAAGTGGTAAACCTAATATCATAGCTGTAATGGTAAGATTATGTTTTACTTTAAACTCTTTCATTAATTTAAACTAACTGCTCTTATTGCTACATATAGCCCACCTATTGAAAATACAACTGCGGCATAAATAAGCATATTGATTATACCCTTTTTCATATCCCTGTTTTCGCCAAAGAAATTACCAAGGTTCATTAGTGCACCAACAATAAATACGATACCAGCTACAATAGGAAATAGGGGTTTAATCCAAGTGTTTTCAAAATTCTGCAAACCAGTAAATTGAGCAAAAGTTGGAATACTCAATAAAAGCGAAACACACAAAAGTTTTAATTTTTTCATAATTTTGTTTTTTAAGTTTAATTAACGTAGCAAATGTAACATTTTTTTGTTATATATTAATATAGTATATATTAATATGTTAGTGATAATAATTTTATTTGTATGTTTGTAAAAATAATTTAATCATTTTGAATAAAATTAGCATTAGCGATAATAAAGAATTAAGTCTTTTTAGATTTAAATTACACCATTTATTAATTAGTAGACTAAAAAAAGCATATGGCAATATTAAATGGAAATATACCTTTATAAAAAATGTTGAAAATAAATATGGTATAACCGTACAGTATCAACAGTTAAATATTTTCGAAGAGGGCGGTTCGCGAAACGAAAATATATTGAATTTGATTTTACTTGAATTACTTTCGCTGGAAAATAATTTCGATTTGGTTTTCGAAATGGAAGGCACTAATACAAAGATAGAAATACAAACAAATAAAAAAGGGGCATAAGCCCCTTTTATCTTTCTTTACTACCTTTACTGTCGTTTTGGCGCTGTTAAGAATATCCCTATTCTTAATTCCTTCCTCATACAGCATTACAAATATATAAAATTTATGTTAATGCTTCAGCTTCATCGAATATTTTTTTAAAATTAACATCTAATTCCTTTTGAGTAACCATATGTTTAACTGTCATTGGCATTCTCTCGTAAGGTGTCATTCGAGTTGTATATAATTTTTCATACCCATCAGCAAAAATAAAAAATTGCCCTGGCTTAAGTCTAGTAAAATCTTGGTTTTTGTATTTTGAAGTTTCTCGTGTACTCTCTGAGAGCCTTGTATCACCTGCAATTAAGCCACTTTTAAAAGATTTACTAGTAGTTTGTTTTTCAATTTCTTCGCTGAGTTGTTTATAGTATTTAACACTTTCGGGGTCATTTGTTTTACCAATCATTAGGTACGAGAGGTTAGCTAAAAATGAATTTGTGACTGTATCACCTAAAGTTTCTTTGGCTAATGCTTTATCTTGAGTACCGAAAACTGTAGCTATATTATAAGAGCGCATTGTAGCAGGTATTCTTGAAATATTCTCTAATTGAAAGGTAGTACCCTCATCAAAAAGCAATAAGCTAGGCGGTCTATTTCGTATTTGCATTTGATTTATTGCTGTACTTATTATTACTGAAATAAATGGAGCGTTTCCTTTTTCTAAAGATGGCTCATTAACAACACTTAAAAATGCAGGGTTTTCGGGGTTATTAAGGTCTAAATTTACTTCATCACCACTTAACACATAAAATATAGTTGGGTCTGCAAGGTCTGTTAATGGTAATGATAATGAAGCTTTAACACCTGCTATTTGATTTTCTGAAGTAAGCGAATCTATTAAGGGAGTACCAATCGCTCTAGCATAGTAATTTTGTTTAACAAATTCAGCTATTTCAGGGGGCGATTTTACCAAACAAAAAGCAATAGCGTGTGGCAGGGTACAATATTGTGGAAAATCTTCTTTTAATCGCCATATAACGGCTGCAAGGGTACTTTCTGGTATCTTATCAAAGAATCCACCTCCTTTATTTTGGCCTTCGCTTTGCTTTAGATTGGCAAATAATAACTTAGTTGCTTGTCTTAAATGCTTTTCACTTTTTATATATCTCGGTGCAAGTGGATTTACTCTATCTGAAAGTTGGGGGTCGTGTGGTACAACCGTATACTGTGTAATAGTAGAATGTCTATAAAAATAGTTTACTACTTCCGTAAGCTCACCGCTTTTATAATCATAACAAAGGGCAGGAAAGTTTCTTTCGCCAGCGTGTTGTATTATAGGCACAAAACAACTCTCTGTTTTACCTGAACCCGCACTACCAAAAATTACTACTCCTCTTCTTATATTTGCCAGTGTAAATTTACCTCCATTTTGAAGAGGAAAATCTACAGCCCAATTAGGGTCTTTTTTCTTTGTTTTAGAATTACCCATACTTAGAAATAGCCATATAAATAAGGCTAAAAAGATTGATGGAACGGCAATAATTAAATGTATTGTATAATTATAGCCGAATGAGAGAGAAAAGAAAGAGTATGTTATAAATTGTAGAATAGTAAAAAAAAGCAATTTTATTAAAGCATTTTTTTTACACATTAAAATTAAAAGTATTGTAATAAATGAAATTACAATAGCTATTAAAAGCACCATAATTGTAAATGATGACAAAGATTTCAGGAGTTCCATAATAAATTTTATTAGTTGTTTTTAAAGTAGAATTTATATACCCATACCTGCTGCTTCCATTATCGCTTTACCAGTAGCTTTGACAACTTTTGCACCTATTTTTATAGCTGCACCAACAGGATTAGCAGCAGCTAAATTACTTAGCTCTTTAATTGCCATAACCTCTTTACCTATGGGAATTTTACTAAATACTGCCTGTGCAATTTTCATAGGTTCTTTACCTAATTTAGCATTTGTTATTACTCGGGTTGAGTTATAAAGTGTTTCTTTTGAGTATTTAATATTTGTTTGGCAACGGTTGACTGTATTTATTTTATGAAGTATATCCTTTTTCGCAATTTCTAAAGATTTGCCGTATATCTCAGGGTTTAATACTTTCTGTTTGCCTTCAACCAATCGTAATGATTTGTATAAATCTTTCTTTAGAGTATCTAAATCTTTTTCCATAACACTTGCCTTTTGGATTATGGAGTACCCATTGTAATGTGAATCTTTTAAGTTTTCAAGTTTTTCAAATAATTCCTGTTTTGATAAATCTTTATGGTCTTTTAAAAAATCGGTATTGTTATGAATGTTTTTGATTTCCGTAGCAAATGTTTCTAAGTCCTTTTGGTGTGTAGATATAGCAGCATAGAAATTTTCGTTTATATGCCGCATATCCGTATTGTTACCAAGATTATTAACTGGTGTATTTTTAAGAATTGTATTTATTTCAATCTTACAATTATCGATTTCTAATTTACTATTTGCGGTAATGTCTACCTTTTTTGATTTTAATTCTTTTAAAGCATCCCAATCTTTTGCTTTAAACGCATCTTTTATATCCGCATTAATCTCTTTAATCTCATTCTTAGTATTCTTTGTAATGTTGTTTATTTTATCGGTTAGTTTATCAATTTTAATTTCATCGACAGAGGATAATTGAAAGAGGTGTTCAGGAGTATTAATTTTAATTTCAATTTCAGGTTCAGGTTTTAAAAGAGTTGTTACTTCATTTTTATATACTTCAATTTTTTCATCAATAGCTTTAAGTGTATTCAATTTCTCACTCTCTAAATTGGCAATTACAGGGTTTAAGTCAGTCGAAGCAGATTTAATTTTATCTGATATTTCAGAAAGGGCTTCTCTTTTCTGAAAAAATACACCTGTCATTGCCATTTCGTAATTTTCTATCTTATTTCTATCGGGAACACTTAATTTTTTAAGGAGTTCAAATTCTCTTTGTATATCACCATATTGTAATTTAGTTCCGTTGTTGTTATATTTTGCTAAAATTTTATTGATTTCAGTTTTGTATTTATTTACTTCATCATTAAATGGTTTGGATAACTTATATTTCTCTGTTTTTAGTGTTTTTAGAACCGGACTTTCAAAATTCTTCTTAGCATCATTAATCTTTGATTTATATTCAGAAATAACTTTGTTTTTCTCTTTTAAACTGTTATTAATTTTAGAGTTAAGTACATCTACCTTAGTTTGTGTTGTTTTAGAGGTTTTGCCTACTAAATTATGTTTTGTTTCGCCAATTTTAACTGCTTTAAACTTTTCCTTTTCCAGTTTTTCAATCTTATTACTTAATTCAGTAATTACTTTACGATCTATAATACTTATCTTATCTAAAATAACATTATCGTGTTTAACGTGATTATATTTAATAAAAATATTGTCTTTATGATATTTACTAACAATATTTTCAATTTCTTTTTTGTACTCATTTATTTTATCGTCAAACGGTTTTACAATTGCTTCTTTATCAAACGGTTTTACAATTACTTCCGTATCTAATGGTTTTGTAATTGCTTCCGTATCTAATGGTTTTGTAATTGCTTCCGTATCTAATGGCTTTGTAATTGCTTCCGTATCTAATGGCTTTGTAATTACTTCCGTATCTAATGGTTTTGTAACTACTTCCGTATCTAAAGTTGTTTTTTCAGGTAAAAGTGTATTTAGTTCATTCTTTAGATTATCTATTTGGTTTACGTATGAATTTTCAAGTGTTGTTTTTTCAATATTTAACTTATCAAACCTTGTAAATTCTTCATTTGACAAGGCTTTATATAATTTATCGTTTATTTCACTAATTGACTTTTCGTAATTTGCTGTAATATCAACTATTTTAGCGTTAATATTTTCAATTTTAAGTTTTTCAGCAATAGGAATATTATTTATGGTATTACTAGGCTCAATTTTTGGAGTATAATTTCTAAGTATTGTATCTATCTCTTGGGTTTGCCCTTTAATAACAATATTGTAAGGTTTTTCTATATTACTTCTTAATGCTTTAAATTCTTTTAAAGCATCCCAATTTTTAGTAGAATTTGCATTAATAATTTTAGCATTGATACCTGATATAGCGGTTTTCTTACTAGCCAATATTTCTTGCATCTTTACAGTAAGATCATTTACTCTTTGAGTATCGGTAATACTTACTTGTACTTGACTAGGGGTATTATTTATAATTTCATATTTAAGTGTTTCGCTTTCAACTTTTAATGCATCTGAAACAGTTACGAGTTGATTTATAACCGTCATATTTGTATGAAGATGTTGAGCTGCAATTTGATTTAGTTGTACTGAATTGAACATTTTAGTAATATCATATATCTGTTTGCCTATTTCAAATGTCTTTCTATATTCTTCAGGGATAAAAAAGTCATTTGTAAGTTGAGTTGCTTTATTTTTTAAAAAGTTATGATACTTAAATGATTCAGTAAAATCCCGTTTATAGTCCAGTTTTTGGTCAAATTTTGTTTCACAAGTTTGTGCAAAAACTGTTCTATCAAACCCTATTTGTGCTTGTTCCCCATTTGGCATAGTATTCAAACTATTTTTATGATTTGTCAATGGGCTAAGCTTCATTTCGTTATTAATATCTTTTCTTGCGATAGTCATATGTAAATGACTTTGTAAGCCTGATTTTAATTCCCCTTTCTTTGGTAAACCTAATCTTTCAAGGTTTTCCATTTGTTCTATCTTGGATAATTTTATCTGTGTATCTTCATTTATACCATATACAGCAATTTTTGCATTAGGAATAACTTCTTTCGCATTAATGTAAGTTGAACCTGTTGAGAGTACGTTATCTACAAGGTATATAGGTCTATCTTTTGGTATTTCTTCGCTTAAATGAAAATTAAAAAACTCCTTACTTACCTCTTTACCTTCTAATTTAAGGTCATAAAGTTTTTGTCGTTCGTTACATTTCAAAACGTCCGAAATATCTAATGTAGAATTAAGTTTTTTAATTTCTTCGCACATATCTTTAGTATATGTAGCGTAACCCACCGAGCTTGCCATTGGGACCAAAACGGCATTATCAGGAATATTTTTTACCATTTCAGCTGCTGCGGTTTGAATGGCCGTTTTGTCGCCTTTTTTCAAGCCGTGGCAAACGTTGCTACATTCAGAATCTGCATAATAGTATTTATTAAAAGATATATTTTCTACATCATCTTTATTCAATTTTATATGCTCTTTCCTTTCCGATAAAAGGTTAGAATCATCACGGCTATATCTGCGTTCGTGTTCTAATTTCCCAAAATATAGTATATCATCACCATTTAACCCCCTATTAAAGTTTTTTGCGTACTCGTCCATCACAACCCTTGCGTAATTTTTGAGTTCTTTTTCATAAAGTTTCTTTTCAGAAGGTGTAAATTGTGATAATTCGGTTATATGTCGCCCAGATACCTTTTTAGCAATATGTTCCAATTCTTTTTGACTTGGATTAATAGATAACATATAGAATTTAGAATCATTTTTACCTAATCCTGTTCTATTAGAATCAATACTACTTATGACTTCACCCATACCCACATCATTACGCTTTTGATTAAAGAATTCTTCTCTTTCTTCAAAAGTTTTATCAAGGTTTTCTTTGTCTAAATATTCTACAAGTTTAGCGCAAGTACCCTTGTTATCACCGTATCTTTTTGGGTCGTGGATTTTAACGTACATTACATAATCTTTAATAAATCTTTTAATTTAGTTATTTCGGCAATAGGCAAATCAATAATATTTGCGCGTTGCATACCTACCGAACCTCTTTTAATATTGTTTATTATTTTAATATAACTTTTGCTAACTGTATCATATTTTAAATTAAGCATTTCATTTTCTTCTCTTAATTTTTTCAGTTCATCAAGTTCTATATCGGTAATTTTAAGTGTTGGAATGCTCGGTTTATTTTCCGTTTCATCTTTCGATTTTATTCCCTCGCCAATTTTAGGAACAGAAATATCAAGTTGTTTATCGGTTGTTTTCGGTGCTTCGTTTTCTATGTAATTTGATAATTGAACGGACAATATATTAAGTTGAGAGAATACAGGAAGTATAAAATCTTTTTCCTGTTTACGCAAAAAGCCTATTATGGTATCTCTAAATTTCTTCAGCTCTTCGGCTGGAGAAAGTATAATTAAGTCACTTGGATTTATCCCTGTTTTTTCAAAGTAGATTACCATTTCATCTACCGTTTTAAGAATACTTTTATTATTCTTTTCTGCTAGTTTATCAATAGCAATTTTTGTTTTGCTATGTAGTTGTATTGTTAAGTATTTTGACATATAAAAGTAATTTATAGTAATTTTACGATAACAAATATATTGATTTATAGTTGATTAAAAAGCAAATTACTATAAATCTTTATAACTGCTACTATTACTATAATATAAAACGCTAGTTTTCAAGGACATCCCACTCTAGAATCGTACGTAGTACGATTCCCTCTTGCTTCTCTTCGAGAACATTTCCCTACAATGTTCTGGAAGTTCAGAATTGGTTAAAAAATTAACGTCAGTTTAATTTGTTAAACAATTCTGATAAGCCGAAAAAAGGCTAGGGTTTATCCTAGCCTTTTTTTACCATTGAACAAAAAAAAAGGGGGTTTCCCCCCTTCTTTTTATTTTGCTTTTTCCGCTTTTGGTTTTTTAGTTTCGGGTTCTGCTTTTGTTTCAGAATCCACTTTTTTGTTTAAATAAACAGTGTGCGTATTTCCGTAATCGTCTGCTGCTTTTCTAGGAGCTACTTCAAATTTTAGGTAGCGTTTTCCTTTGTACTCAAAAAAATGAGGTTCTGCATCGTCGATACAAACACTTACACTTACAATTGAGAATTCTTCGTTTGCCGTTTTGGCGTTACCGATGTAAAATTTTTCGAATTTTGTTTCCATAATGTTGATTATTTAAGTTAGTAAAAAAGAATACGAATAAGAAAAAACTTAAGATGAAGAAACAAAAAATAGATTTTAAAAAAAAAATGAAGGATTGAGTTTTTTATTTCAAATGTATTTTTTTTCCCGATAGGGCGTTTATACAAAAAAAAAAACAAAAATATAAACGTCTTAGTATTCAGTTTTAAATTTGTATTTCTTTTTGACTTTAAATAGAAACATTATTTAAGGAAACAAGATTTGAAAAAACTTGGTAATGCTAAAATGGTAGAATTTGAAATTTTTTTGAAAGTGCTAGTATTTGTTTCGATGTGCAATAAGGTATTTTGAATTTAAAGGTAAATAACTTAGGATATTTGAAGTGAGAAAATCAGCAGACGTTTACCGCATACCATTTATTAAAAAAGTGGTTCTGAAATAATCTAGCAGAACTGTAAAACAAAAGTAAAAGAAAATAAATGGCGTTCATTTTTATCAAAAATGAAAAAAATGAAAAGTATATGAAGCGATAATGGTTTAACCTATTGGTTAGGAGTGTAATATACAAATGCTTATTTTGAAATAAATGGCGTTCATTTTTAACAAAAATGGAAAAAATGGCGTTCATTTTTATTTGTCTTCTTTTAGCTGAAGCTAAAAGAGGATAAAAAAGCATTTCCAAAGGCATTAAAGTTTTTTTTAGATGCGGTGGGCGTGTGCCAGGCAATTTGTTCTATAATTGCCTAGTACACGTTTTTAGTGGTGGGGGGTAGCATTTTTCGGCTAAGTGTACTTACTTGGCCAAATATTGCTACGTGTGAAAATGGCAGTAAGGCTTTTTTGCGTACTGTGCAAAAGTGTTTTACGTGAGTTGTGGCGTGATGCGCCTATTTTGTTTTTTAAAGCACTTTTAAGCGTATTAAACTCTTTTACATAAATATATACCAACAAAGGCAAAAAAACGTTTAAAACAAGCCCAAAACAGGCAGGAATACAACCAAAGTAAACCCATTTAAAACTTTAATGCCTTTTAAAAACGCTTCTTATCCATTATATTGATGTTATTGTATTGAATAGCAAGTAATTAGAGTGTATTTAAACAGTCGTTTAAACCGCGCGCAACTTGATTTTATTGTGGAAATTCCTTTTTTTCTCTCTTTGCTTCGTTCGGTTTTCCTTCCAACTTCTTGACTGACAAAAAAATAAATCTTTTCCCCTTAAACACTTTTTTTTCATTGAAGAAACTCTTTCTTGTAGAATTACTCTATTGTAGCCCCTCTGTAACCCACGCCACTATTGGGCTGGCTGAACCGAAAACAAAGTTTTTTACTACCAAAAAAAGCCGAAACCAAAGTTTTTTACTACCAAAAAAAACTGAAACCAAAGTTTTTTACTACCAACAAAGTATTATTTACAAAACTTTGTTTAAATACTTTGTTTTTGTGAATAAATTTATACATTTGTAACATTAAAACACTCTAAAACCTATTAATCATGAAAACACTATCTATTATTCAACCTAACAAAATTACCAATGCCCGATATGGTTTTTCTGCTTTGCAGAAAAATGTTATTTACATGATACTCAAAGATTTGCAGAAGCATATGAGTAAAGACCCATCCTTAAATCCGGAACTATTAGAAAATTACGTTGTTTCTGTTCCTGTGGCTGCGCTAGCTGGCGAAAAGAACCACTCCAAGGTGATTGAAGCAGCTAAGGGTTTGATGGTGCGCCCGCTTCAATACAATTATGAGCGAGATAATAAAAAATACACGGTCGCTACTGTGCTTGTCCATACGGCTAAGCATGAACATGGCTCTGAAACGGTTGAGTTATCTGTGCCTTTTGAGGCTCTTGCTTTGCTGTTGTATATGGGCGAGGGGTTTACGCTGTATCAACTGCCTATTGCCCTTACCCTGAAATCTAAACATTCTAAAAGAATGTATGAACTTTGTTGTCGATGGCGAAATATGGGTGGCTTTCGTATGGATTTACAGGAATTGCGTTTAATGCTTTCGCTCGAAAAAAAATATAAAGATGTAAATTCGTTTAGAAAATATGTTCTTGATATTGCTCAAAAAGAGTTAAAGCACTCGGCAGATGTGTGGTTCGACTACAAAATGGAAAAGATTAAAAGTCGCTCATTTAACTGGGTAAACTTTACTATTTACTGCAATAATTTAAAGATAAAAAACGCTGAAAAAGGCGTTTACCCTAGCATTTATAACTATTTGCTACTGACGTTTCCGCCAATAATTAACGATAAAGCGGTAAAGGTTTCTGATAGGCTAGCTGATTTACAGCAACTGGCTGCTGCTTGGGCGAAGTTTAGACCACTTTACGAAAAGTATGCTTCGGGTACAATGGACGCTAAACACCTAATGAACACAACAAAAAAGATACTTCGAGAGGATTTCGGCATTAAATAGAGTGTGTGCCAGGCAATTTGTACTATAATTGCCTAGTACACATTTTTAGTGGTGGGGGTAGCATTTTTTGGCTAAGTGTACTTTCTTGGCCAAATATTGCTACGTGTTAAAATAGCAGTAAGGTTTTTTTGCGTACTGTGCAAAAGTGCCTTACGTGAGCGGTGGCGTGTTTTTATTATAAAGGTTTAAAATAGGACCTATAAAAAGCATCGGCTTTTATAATAAGGCTACTATTTGGATAGATGATATTATACTTTCCTTCACTATTAAATGAAGTTTCTATTATTAGACCTTTTTTATAAATACAGTTAAATTTAGGAATGTGGCAATGTTTAATAAGAGCGGTTGTTTTTGTAAGTCTTTGACCAACAAAAACAGGTAACTTTTTGAAGTATTTTTTTATAAGAGTATCATTTTTCTCGGCATCAAAGTAAGCTAGTGAATTAGAAAATATTTGAAAATGAGGTAGGTTTGTAGAATATAAAAAAACTTCATCAGTCTGCCAAATTCTGTAAGCAGTTGAATTGGTTCTATTTTCTAAAATTTGTAAGGTTGCAATGCCCTGTTTTTGCAATGCCATATATATGTATTTATCGGGCAATGCTGAAACGTTTATAAAATTTTGTTTTACTTCATTTATAAATGTTTCGAAATTTATCAAATGCCAATCTTTTTTAAATATTAGTTTTATCATAATTTTAGTGTTATAAAAAATACAAATATATACTATATAATTGTACGTTAAAATTCAAAAACAACCTTACCATTTACAAGTTTTAGTGAAGCGTCAAAACGTTTACCCGCTTTAGATTTTAAACCTTTTATTTTTACGCTTTCGCCTTTATAAAGTTTTATTGCTTGTTCAAGCGTTAATTTCTTCCCTGCAATTTCTTTCCATATGGTTATTTTGCAGCCGTCACAATTCCACGCTTTAGGACTGCTACTTATTTTTCCTGTGCCACAAGGGCAGGGAGTTGTTTCTTTTGTTTTTTCAAGTTCCGTTTGTATAAATAATTTAATGGCTTCAAATGAAGTATCGTTTTTATCAAAATCTTTTGTATTATTCTCTTTAGCCAATTTCTTAGCAAGAGCAAGCATTTTGGGAGAGGCAAGGTTTTGATTTGATACTTCAATATTTTTAAATTTATCTATTTCGCTACGAGTAAAGTTGTGGATTTCGTCTATAAACTCATTTAACCCTTTCGTACCTTTGTTTTTTTTGTAGATTTCATCCAGTTGGTTTTCCCAATTACTAGTAAGTTCGGCATTCGCTACATCAGAACCGTTAAGTTTTTCAATTAGTTCTTTCCCTTTAGATGTTGAAAGTAAATTTTTCTTTTCTCTACCAATGTAATTGGTGCTAATTAGTTTTTCAATAATGCTATCCCTTGTTGCTGGAGTGCCTAAATTTAATTTCTCCATTGCACCTAAAAGGCTATCTTCCGTAATAAATGCAGGTGGTTTAGTCATTGATTTAGGCGTTTGAATATCAATTATATTCAAACGATTGTTTTCATTTAGTTCAGGTAATTCGTTTTCGTTTTCTTCCTCTTTTTCATCGTTTGTATAAATAGATTTCCAACCTAATGATATAACCCTGTTTCCATTGGCAAAAATTGGCAAATGAAAGGGTTCTGCTTCTAAAACTACCTTTGTACTCTCGAAAATAAAATCGTCCATAAAAGCGGCTATAAATGCGTTTTTTATGAGGTCATAAATTTTTTGCTCCCTTTCGTTATGCCCTTTATATTCGGCTAATGGTATTATGGCGTGGTGGTCAGAAAGTTTTGTATCATCAAAAACACGTTTACCAACGGTTTGAGCTTTGTTTGCAAGTTCGGGGTTAAATTTTTCAAGTAATCCTTGCACCATATCTCTTGACGATTCAGCCAAATGTCTACTTTCGGTTCTTGGGTACGAAGTACATTTGTGAGTTTCGTATAACGCTTGTGTTATTTCAAGCGTTTCTTTGGCTGTATAACCGTATTTCCGATTACCTGCCCTTTGTAAAAGAGTCAAAGAGTAAAGAGGTGGGGGAGTTTTACTTTTTTCTTCTTTTGTTACCGATTTAACGACTGCGGTTGTAATAGGTTTTAGTATTGCAAAATGTTTAGCTGCTTCCTCAGCAGAAAATCTATCTTGTTGCGTTTCTTTTTCGGTGTCGTTAACTTTGCCATTAAATTGTACGCTGTCCTTATCGAGCGTAACAATTATATTTGAAAATGGGGTTGGTGTAAATTTGCTTACCTCGTTATCTCGATTTACAATAATTGAAAGAGAAGGGGTTTGAACTCGACCAACGGACCAAAGAGAATTACCTTTAATGCTAAATAGCCTAGTTAAATTTATACCAACAACCCAATCGCTTATTTGCCTTGCTTTTGCAGAATAAAAAAGGCTATCGTAATTTTCAAGGGGTTTAACATCAGCGATACATTTTTTAACAACCTCTGGAGTTAAAGCTTCACTAGTCCAAAATCTATATAAAGAGGGTAATTTCCCTTTATATGTTACTAGAATTTCCCTAGCAATTAGTTCGCCCTCACGCCCTGCATCGGTGGCAACAATAATTTTTGAGGCTTTCCCAATAAGATTATGAATTATATTTATTTGGTTCTCTTTATTTTCAGCAGGGATATATTCAAAATCGTTAGGTAGCAATGGAAGTTCATCTAAGTTCCATTTTTTATCTCTGAACTCGGTATCATCTATTGTAAAAAGATGGCCAAAAGCCCACGTTATAAAATAGTCGTTGACTTCAAAATATCCTGTTTTTTTCTGATTGTTGCCTATGCCGTTGGCTATGTCTAAGGCTTGGCTGGGTTTTTCTGTTATTACTAAAATCATTGCAAATAGTTTAGGGTTTATAAATACCAACAATATAATATTTTATAAAAATATTATATTGTTGATAAATACTATATTAATTCGAAAGGTTTTAAATATTTTAGTTTACTGTTTATGTATAAATATATTATTTGTTTATACTTTATGCTCGGAGTTTCTAGTAACCCATTTTTGCATACCTTAATAAAAAATCGGGTAGGTTTAAGAATATCTATACCGTTCCAATTTATTATAATTGGTTTAGCGTTTGGGTCTTTTGGGTATAAAATAGCAACGTGGGTAGTTTTCACACTGAATTAATTACAAGTATCTTTTATTGAAAAAGATATTTCATTTTTTAGGCTATCTCGAATATGCATAATCCTTGCCCTATTCACATATAATGTGTCAACTTGTTTAGTTTCTACAAGGTGAAAAACAATAGCTTCTTCGCCTATTTTAGAATATCTTTTAAATTGAAAAGAATCTAAAGCCATTGCATTGTATTTTTCGTCTAATTGATTGTTTTGTTTAAAACCGCCTTTATCTACGACTAGACCGAGTACCAACTTTAGCAAAAAAACGATTATAATAGTTGAAAAAATATATTTCAACATCGTTGCAAATGGATTTTTTTTGTCGAATAGTTTTGACAAAAAGGAATTAATTTTTTCTGTGTCCATAATTTAGGTTGATTTAAGTTTATTAATAAAATTAAGATAGGTATTATATGAATAGTTTGTTTTAGCCGTATTGTTAATTATTTTGGTAATTGATGCGACCGAAATATTTAACTTATAAAGTTTAAGTATTTCAGATTTATACGGTTCTAAGACTTTTCCCTTTTTGTTTTTGCTTCCTTTTGGTCTGCCTAATATTTTACCACTAGCTTTAGCAGCGGCTAAACCTTGTTTTGTCCGCAGCGAAATAAAATCTCTTTCACTTTCGGCAAAATAACCGTATATAGCGAGAAGTAATTTAGTATGAGAAGCATCAGTTGAGAGTTCAGGCTGACGAACAAAACGAATAGAAATCCCTTGTTCGGTTAATTGATTAATGAGGTTAAGAGTTTCAAACATATTTCTTCCCAAACGGCTTAATTCAGCCACTATAAGCATATCCCCTTTTTTCAGTTTTGAAGTAAGCAAGTTAATTTTCCGTTTGCTTGCATCTTTACGACTTGATATTTCCACCTCAATAAATTCATCAATAATCAATTGGTTGGCATTTGCGTATTCTAAAAGCAAATGGCGTTGTTTATCTAAATCTTGTTTGTCGGTGCTTATACGTATGTATGCTAGTATTTGCATTTATTAGTTTAGTCAGTGTTAATTTGGACTACGTGTAATATATCTTGTTACTTTTCTACCTTTAGAATTAACCCCGATTGTTATATTATAAACTTTGTTTAAAGGGCAGGTTTTAAAGTTTGTTAAACAAGTATCAATGGTGTAATCATCAGTATACTTATTATGGTAAACAGTAAGAATTATTTTCAGAATATTATTAGAAAAATATAAGTCAATGCCAGGCGTTCTTTTCGACCAAAGTTTAAGATTAAGAGTAGCATTAAAATTACCTACTGGTATAAGGTCAAAATCGTAGGTATAACCAGAAAAATCAAAACCTTTAGAATAGTAAGCTTCGTTATAACTAATAATATTGTGATACATAATATTAATATTTGGTGTTTTAAGTATTAAAAGGCGTAACCAATAATGTTACTTTTGCATCAAGGTTAAGAATTAAGTTCTTTTAAAAATGTTTGCAATAAATTTATTAAGACTTCAATGTCTGTTTTACTTAAAGACACATCAGTACCGTTTAATTCATCGCCAAAAACAAAGGTTCTAAAATGAACGTTGTCATCCTCCTTTAAGCATTCAAGGGTAGCCCGTGAATTGCCAAAAAAATATGTTGAATAAGCCATAATTTTTAGTTTATTAATTTACATTAGTACTCAAATTTGCAGCATTATTTCTATACCAAAAACCACACTCCCGTAACAGTTGTACATTGGGTTTGCCCTCGATAATGTAAATTTGTGCAGGTATTGTTTGGCGCACCCAAAAAAGGGTAAGAGGTTTGGTGCAGATGATGTAAAGTTCCATTGTTTGGCTATCGGGCGCAAACAAAAAACGAGGATAATTTGGAATGTTTAATTTTTCGGGTATTGGCATAATTTTAGGTTTAAAATAAAAGGTATTGTTATACGTTAGTTAGCGTTAATATTCGCTTTACTGTTCTGCATATTCGATTTTGTACTGAAGTTTATTAGCAAGCCATTGTTTTCTGCTCATTCCACTCGCCCACCAGTTTACAACATCTTCCGCACTTGGAAACTCGCTATACTTACCCTTTTCATCTATTAGTTTTTGAACTGTGTTTATATAAGCCTTTTTAAAGTTTGGCCTATTTCTAAAATCTCTACGCATAGTTTTTGGCGACATAGGGCAACCAACGCAACATATTCTCTCTTGTAT
>JBBAEU010000022.1:0-40534 GCA_041655765.1 Brumimicrobium sp. | reverse complement strand
CCAGTTCCGCCATCCGGGCAAATATTTTATTTTTTCAAATTTCAATTACTATTTTAGTTAATCATTTAAAGTGACGCTTCACTTTTATGCTTTATTTCAATATATGCCTCATACATCCGAGAATATCCCGATTTATCGGGACGCATCTACCAGCTATGCAACCTAGTATGTATTTCCACAAAAAACATTTTCTTTTGGGTTGGACAAAAATAATGAAATTAAATTATTCTATTCAAATTAAAGAATAAATTTTTATCTCCCTCTTTCAGATAATCCTAAAACATAAAGATAGAAGCAACTCTAAGACGTAAAAAGTTTAACCTTTATTTTGACTTTGATATTTAACTATTTCTTACTTTAGCAAAAAAAAATCTATGAAAAGATACTTTTCTTTTTTATTTATACTCCTTCTACCTTTAACAATCTATGGTCAAGTTCACGAATTGCAAAAATCTTTAAAGGTTGAGCAATTCCAATTAGAAAATGGGTTGACGGTAGTCCTTTCTGAAAACCATGATACTCCAACTATAATGGGTGCTGTAATTGTAAAAGCAGGTAGTAAAAACGACCCTTCAGATGCGACAGGAATGGCTCATTATTTAGAACACATGCTTTTCAAAGGAACAAAAACTTTAGGAACAACAGATTATGCTTCCGAAAAGATCTATCTAGACCAGATCGATTCACTCTACGAGGTTTTAGGAAAAACACAAGACGATGAAACTCGAAATGTAATTCAACAAAAAATTAATGAGGCATCAAAATTAGCAGGACAATTTGCTATTCCAAATGAGTTCGACCAAATGCTCAGAGAAATTGGGAGTACAGGCGTGAATGCTTTTACATCACCCGACATCACAGCTTATCACAATGAATTTCCATCTAATAAAATAGAAGAATGGCTCAGTATTTATTCACATCGTTTTAAAGAACCTGTTTTTAGATTGTTTCAATCAGAGTTAGAAACCGTATATGAAGAAAAAAACAGAAGTGAAGAGTCTTTTATTAATCACGCAGTTGAATTATTTAACAAAGATTTTTATAAAAAGCATCCTTATGGAACGCAAACTACCATTGGAACAACTGAACATTTAAAGAACCCTTCTCTTAAAAAAATGTATGAATTTTTCGATACATATTATGTTGCAAACAACATGATTTTATGTCTGATTGGAGACTTTGATTCAGAGGAAATTAAACCAATGATTACAAAATACTTTTCAGATTGGAGAAGTGGAGACGTCCCTGAATTCCCTGAATATATCGAAGATGGTTTTCAAAAAGGTGAGTCTGCACAAATCTCGATTTCACCTGTAAAAGCTTTTGTAAGGGGATATAGGACGCCAAAATATGGAGGTTATGACCAAATGGTTTTCGAAATTGGCATGAAAATTTTGAGTAATTCCCAAGGTTCTGGACTTTTCGACCGCCTTATGGATAATGGTGAGTTTCTAATGCTTCAGGCAGAAAACATTTCTTTTCAAGATTATGGTGCTACAGTCTTTTTTTGCGTTCCTAAAGTTTTAGGACAATCTTTTGACCGTGCGAACCAGTTGCTAGATGAAACGTTAGAATGTTTCACAAGCGGTGAATTTGAAGATCATCTCTTTGAAGGTGCAAAAAATGAATGGATAAAAGATTTTGAAACCAGCATGGAGAATAATGAAGAAAGAGCTTTTAAAATCGGTCAAATCATTGCTTACAATATAGATTGGGACACTTACCTTGATGATATTGAGAAAATTAAAAATCTCACAAAAGATGAATTGATTAAAATTGCACAAAAATATTTCTCTCAAAATCACTATTCTTTGTACTCTAAAATGGGGAAATACAAACCCAAAGTTTTGGATAAACCCAATTATGACCCGATAATTCCTAAAAATAATACGCACTCAAAGTTTTACAATGAATGGAAAGAAATTACATCAAATAATAAAACGACTAATATTGTTTCTTTAAAAGAAGAAATTGATTTCATAGAGCTTAATAACCAAGCAATCCTGAAAATGGTAAAAAACCCAATCAATGATGTTTTTAACCTAAAAATTATATGGGAAGTTGGGGAATATGAAAAACCAGATTTAGCAATACTTGGAAGGTTAATGGAATTCTCTTCTCTAGAGGGTGAAAGTTTATATAATTTTAGAAATAATCTTTATGCTTTAGGTACTTCGATGTATTGGCACGTTTATGATCATCAATTCATACTTGAAGTGGAAGGGTTAGATGAAAATTTAGAGGAAAGTCTATCACTCATTGCTCAAGTATTCAACAATCCTGTCATTGACAACTTTAAAAAACAAATGAAGGTCATTGGCAAACAAGTAAAAACGAATAGAAGATTTGCAGTAAAAGAAACGCAATCTCTCAACATTATCCTGAGAGAATATGCACTTTATGGAGAGAACTCTAAATATATAAATCAAGTTCCTGCAAAAAGGTATAGAAAACTTAAAGAGAAAGACTTCAAAGCCACCTTAGCATCATTAAATGATTATAGTTTTCATGTAAATTACACTGGAAATTCTAGTGTAGAAACAGTAAAAAATGCTCTGAAGAAGTTTAAAATTAAGAAAGGTAATAAATCAAACATTAATACGCCTAAACCTGAAGCAAACTTAGCTTACGATGTATATTTAATAAAAAACAACAACGGGTTACAATCTCACATTAATTTTGTTGGCACAACACAAAATCTTGACAAAAACAATAAAGACTTACTAAGTCGTAGGGCATTTAATCAATATTTTGGCTACGATATGTCGTCGATTCTCTTTCAAGAAATTAGAGAGTTTAGAAGTTTAGCCTATTCTACTTATGGATTAGTTACAACCGCTAGAAACCAAGAAAGTAAAAATACCTTCTTGAGTTATGTCGGTTGTCAAGCTGATAAAACACCAGAAGCGTTAGAACTCTTACATTCTTTAATTCGCAATATGCCCATAAAGGCAGAGAGAGAAAATATCATTTATAACTCTATTAAAAACCAAGTAGAAAACTCAAATCCTGGTTTTAGAAATTACAACAGTCTATACGATCAATCTATATTACGTGGTTATGACGACAACTTTTACCTTGCATTAGAAAAAGAGCTTGATAATTTCTCGTTTAATGATGCCATTAATTTCTATGAAGAACACATTAAAAATGCACCGTTAAGACTTACCGTCATCGGGAACTTAAAGAAGTTCGATAAAAGTATCTTAAATAAATACGGAAAAGTGAAAAGATTGAAACCCAAAGATATCTTTACGAAGTAATTAAATAAAACAAACTCAGACTAATACAAATAAATAGATTCCGCTTTCACCCAAAAGCCCTCATTTTTATTATACTTGACATAGACCCATTCTTTTGTTGTTTTTAATTTTTCCACATCTAATCGTGTTCCGATAGGAAAGGAAACATCTAATTCCACCCCATTTGGCGAAACAAAAGTAGGGATGTCAGCCGATTTTGGAACACCATAACGTATGGAACTGAAATGTTGGTTAACTTTATATGTTCCTATCAACGCTATAATCAGAATAACACCGAAAATAACTGAAAAACGCTTGAGCCATTCCATTTTTTCTGGTTCTATATCTTTCTTAGAAACCTTTGCAAAAACATACAAACCAAGGAAAGCAGAAGAAATAAATCCAAGCATCAACCAAAAGTGAATTCCTACACCTAAAAAAATACGATTTGTCCATTTATACGGATGTGTCCATTCAATATTGGGGCTTAGCTGACGTGTTGCTAACTCTGCATTATGCTTGGTGTCGTGATGAAAAGGATTTAATTTTAAAGCCGACTCAAATGCCCATTTTGCCATGAACCAATCCTCTACATTACCCGCAGCGACGCCTAGATTATAAAAAGAAGAAAAGTTTGGATTTGCCTCAACATCCTTTTGAAAATATTCAAGAGCTTCTCTATAATTTTCAAGAGCCATCTCAGAAATCCCTTTGGTAAATAAGGAATCACTACTCTTTACATGAAAAACGCTTGTAGCAAAAAATATTACAATAACAACTAATCGAATCATTGGCCAAAAGAATTAATAATTTCATTTGTTCGATTGACTAAATCTTGTAAATCAATGTTTCCTTCAATTCCACTGTAGCGTGCAACATCTAAATCGTTCATTATTTGAATGATATTGTCAGCTTGTGTTTGGGAAATTTTACTCGTTGTAACTTCCCTTAAATAAGAACGTGAAATATTCCCTTTATCCACATCCAATTGATGCGATAGAAAGTCAAACAACACTGAATATATTGTATCTACCTTTTCATAGAAACTTTTATTCTCATCCAAAGAAATTAAGGATAGAATGGCATTTTTTTTCTGTTGTTCACTTTCCATTACTCTTTCTTTTTCTTCGGCATTAACCTTACGCTTTATCGCCAAAGCCCCAAATAAAAGTCCAAACATAATCGGCGAAATAATTAGCGCTGTACTTCCCCAAATTGAAAGAAAACCACTTCCTGTTTTACCAGATTTATACGTGATAAGTGGTTTCATTTCTGTTAAATATCCATCCTTCTCAATATCTCCTGATGAGACGATTTGTTGATGCCCCGCAACTGGTTCTACATAAATATTTGGCAATTTCTTCTCTAAAACCACGTATTTCTCTTTGTCTGGGTCAAAATAAGCAATTCGAATAGGTTGCAGCTTTGTTTCACCTTCTGAATTTACTTGAATAAAATAAGTAAATGTTTTACTTCCTTCTCCTCCCAACGTACAATATGTAATTTCTTCTTTTATCTCGGGGTCGCCGTAAAGCGTCATCTGTTTTGACAGTTCAATCTGTGGATTTTTTATATTCTGGATATTTCCTGTTCCAGAAATTACAACCGACAACTCTATAACTTCTCCTTGTTTAATGTTTTCTCGACTTACAGAGGCATCTAATTTGAATTCTCCCACACCTTCAATAAACTCTTTTGGTGCTCCATTTGGCAAAGGTTTTACAAGAATACTTGTTTGATTAGAAACCACTTGTGTTCGTTCTGGGAAAAAACTTCTTGGACTATCATACACAATTACTGACTGAAAAGGCTTTATCTCAAACTCTCCCAATTCACTTGGAAAAACCACTTGTTTTCCAATTCGGAAACTCTGTACTTTTTTACCTGATACCACTTCAAATTCAGTTGAAATGTGGTTTTTATTATCTAAATTATGTGTTTCTGTGGTTGAATTAAAAGAAACGGGTTTAAAATCCTCAATCTGAAGAAGTCGTATTTGAGAGTATATTTTTCCTTCAACAACAATCGGTTCTCCTTCGTAAATTTCTTTTTTTGAAAGCTGAATGATTCCAAAAATAGGTTGGTTCATGTTATCTCCAGGATCACTGCTAATCATGTTTTGTGGTTCAACAACACGGACAGTATGCGTACTTGAACTATATTTTTTGTCACGAGTATGAATTTCTACCGGTCCCATAACAAATTTACCTTCTTCCTCAAAATATCCAGCAAAACTCTGTTCGTTGTATCTTACGATTTTTGTTTTACCTTTAATAATTTCGACAGAGGACGAAATCCCTGAGCTTCTACTTCCGGTTTGAAGAAACTCATCAGGTAAATTCATATTTATATCTCCTTCAATATTCGTTCTGATGGTAACAACAATTTCCTGTCTTACTTCAGCGGTTTTAGGTTCAATGTACAACTCTACGAATTCATTTTGAGCACATACCGATGGTACAACAAGAATCAAAGCGATATTTAGTGCTAAAAGTCTTACCATCTTTTGCCAGATTTATTAGTAAATGAACCTTTGTTTAGCTTTTGAGCTTGAACTTTGCGCTGAGTTTCCATTTCCTGTTTCATCAATTCCTCAAGCATTCTATCCGTTTTTCTATCAGACAATTTACTTTGATTCATATCAGATTCATTAGGCGAATTTAACTTATCTGAAGAGTTTTTCTGGTCGTTATTTTGTTGATTCTCTTGATTTTGGTTCTGAGAATCTTGATTTTGATTACCGTTTTGATTGTCAGCTTGATCCTCTGATTGATTTTGCTGGTTCTTATCTTGATTTTGTTTATCCTGTTGATCTTGCTGTTCTTGCTTTTTTAATCTTCTCTTTGCTTCTGCTAAATTATAGCGCGTCTGATCGTCATTTGGATTTATACGAAGTGAGTTCTTATAACTTTCAACCGCTGCCTCATAGTTTTTAGATTGCATTTGGCTATTGCCTACATTATGCCACTGTTTTGCAATATCTTGATCATTTTGTCCATTTGATGTTGCAGAATTATATGCTTTTTCTGCTGTTTGATAATCGTTGATTCTATATGCTGCATTTCCAATATCTTTTGACAAGTCAACATCTTCAGGCGCAATTTTTTGTGCTTCTATAAATGAATCGTAAGCAGCCTGATAATTTTCTTGCTCATAATATTCCTTTCCTTGTCGCAATAATTGCTGCCAAGATTGAGCTTGCATACTGAAGGCAAAGCTAAACGTCAATATGGAAAAAAATAACTTCAACTTTTATTTTTTCTATGTGGCACAGATTCCCAGACAAACAATATAAAAATGAACATCAGAGAAATCCCAAGTGGCCATTGATACCTATTCTCTTTAACTTTAAACTCCAAATCTACGGTGTTAGTTCCTGATTTGCTGTTAATTTCAGTTAAAAGTTGTGAAACATTTGGGAAGGCTTCATTTGTTAACATATACGAACCATCCAAATTTTTGGCTAAATCAATCAATATTTGTCGATTTACCTTAGAAACAACCACCCGTCCAAATTCATCTTTCATGGGGCGAGCGTTTTTATGGAAACTTTGCGGAACAATTCCTCCTTTCTCTGTACCGACACCCAAAATGTAAGATTCAATATTATCCTTTTGGAACGACTTATAAATGGACTCCATTCCTCCTTCATGGTCTTCACCATCAGTGATTAAAACCATCACTTTTTTTGTTTCGCTGGTTGTAAATAATTCTCCAACGTCATTTAAAGCGGCAGAAAGATTTGTTCCTTGGTTTGAGATTAGGTCTGTGTTCAACTCATCAATATACATTTTGGCTGCATCGATATCTGTTGTTAAAGGTAACTGCGGATAAGAACTTCCTGCAAAAATTAATACACCAACGCGTGCAACCGAAGATTGATTAATAATTTCATACATGGCTCTTTTCGATACTTCCAAACGAGAGTTTCCATTTACTATATCTCTTGTATTCATGGAGTTTGAAATATCAACTGCAAAAATCAAATCAATACCATCCGTTGTTCCTTGAACAGTTTTTGAACCTAACGCAGGCTGCATCAAGGCGAAAATCACAAAAACCAATGCATTCCTAATGAGGAAATAGCGAATAAAGAGACGAATTGTTTGAACAGGTTGAAGAAATGTTTTTAATGTTTTCGGGTTTTCAAATTGATTTATCAACCAGTTTCGCTGATACATTTGAAAGATAAACACAGTGAAAATAATCGGGATAATTAAAAAATTCAACCAAACGAAATTTGGATAAAGGAACGACAATCTTTCTCCCGTTACATTGTGATTAAAGACACCGAGTACTTCTAGCAATTGCCATGCAACAAACCAAAAAATAACCTCAAACAATAAAGCTGTAAGCGCAAACAAACGAGTTCTATATTTGTATTTTCTTTTAGCCATTCTTTCTTAACAATACTTGTTCTACACCCAATCCAATCACAAGAAAAGCAAGTCCATACTTTAAAAATTCCTCTGGTCGGAAAGGTGGTTCTTTCTTTATTGTTCTATTGACAACCTTCCGCGTTTCCATCTGATTGATTGTTGAATAAATTTCTCGTAATGAATTTTCATCAGTTGCTCTAAAATATTCCCCACCTGTTAATTTAGCCATATCAGAAAGTAATTTTTCGTCAATATCCGATTTTACTTTTTGTCTAATTGTTCCAAAAGGCGTTTGTACGGGCATATCTACATATCCTAAACTTCCTATCCCAATGGTGTATAATTTTATGTTTTTATTTTTTGCCAACTGAGCTGCCTCCATTGGAGAAATGAATCCGCTATTATTTTCACCATCGGTCAATAAAATAATTACTTTAGAAGTCAAACTATCACTCTTCAAACGATTTACGGCTGTCCCTAGACCTGTTCCAATCGCAGTACCTTGCTCAATTGTCCCAATCGTTGTTTCGTCGATGACGCTTTTCAGAAAATTATAATCCCTCGTCGCAGGACAAGCTGTATATGCTTCACCTGCAAAAACAACAAATCCAATATAATCAGACTCTCTATTATCAATAAACTCCTTAGCCATTTGCTTTGCAGCCTGAAATCTATTTGGTAAAAAATCAGTTGCTAACATACTCCCTGAAACGTCCATTGTGATAATGATATCGATACCTTCACCGTAATCTTTTTCATTCTTATTTGAAAAAGGCAGATATGGCTTTGCCATTGCGATGATTAAACTGGCTACGCCTAATCCAATAAGAAAGTAAACGCCAAAAATCAACCAATTAATTGGCTTAAAAGAGAGTTTTAACAATTCAGCTGACGGTCTTGAAAATTTAATTGCTCCTTCTCCCTTTTCAAAGCGCAAATACCTTAAAATAAGAATCAAAGGGATGAGCAACAATGACCACAGCCATTGCGGAGAATGAAATTCATACCCTTGAAAACTGATATTTAATAAATAATTAGTCATCCAATAATTCTAAATCTGCTACTTCATTCACCACTCTCCTAGCATCATTTGTAATCGCTAAAATCTCATTGAGACTAGGTTTTGATTTTGCAAATTTCACCATGTCTGATTCATTCAACAATTTTCCTGTCAAATTCACCATCGTCTTATCTAATCCATGTCGAGATAATTCATTTTTAATTTGATGGGTCGTTTTATCCATGATGGGCGATTGATAATGCAATTCAAAAAATCGTCTAAGAATCACCGATAAGTCAAAATAATATTCTTTCAAATTTTGCTCGAATCCTCTAGAATTCTCTAAAGCATCAATTTCTTTAAGCGTTTTTTCTCTTAAACTTAGTTCAATTTCTGGCTTCTCTTTTCGTTTATTCCATTGACGATAAATAAGGTATCCAATTATCAACACAATCAACAAACTGATGAACCAATATTTTTTTATTAAATTAATGATGCTCACTGGGGCAATTTCTGTGAAATCCTCATGAATATCATAAATCGGCTGTGAAGGATTAGCGTTTGGACTGGTAACTTCAATCAACCCCACAGGAAAGTAAAACAAACTATCACTTATGTAAATTTTTTCTGGAGGAATGATAACGTAAGCACTATCCCAACCTGTTAAGCTATATTGACCTTTCCAGATAAAATTATCGTTCTCTTTGTAAGTTGAATCTCTAAAATCTTGAAGAACTTCCAGCTCATACAGAGAGTTTATGCTCGTTTTATTATTGTTAGAACTACTTTTTGCTTCAAAAATCCGTTTTTGGGGAGTATATTGAAGATTTTTGATAGGTTCATCAGAAATTACTGAAAAAGTAACTTGAAACGGTTCTCCAATTTGGATACTTTCCTTGTTAATATCAAGGTGTAACTTTTGTCCAACCGCGAAAGTTGAGAAAATAAAGACACTTATATGTATAATCAACCATTTCCTCATTTTCTACGAGATAAAAACAATTGATTTAAAGCCAAAAGATATTTTCCATCGGTAGAAAGATTTGCATAATCAACTCCAGAACGATGAAACTGATTATCCAGAGTTGTACTCCTTAACTGAAATTCGTTTTTATAATTTTCTCGCACCAGTCGAGAGCTTGTATTAACCCATTTTACCATTCCGTCTTCAGCGTCAAGCATCCTTATCAACCCCAAATTAGGAATTTCTTTTTCTAATGGATCGCTGATTCGGAGTGCAACCATGTCGTGTTTTCTATTGGCAATTTTCAGTCCTTCAAAAAAGTCATTATCATCGAAAAAGTCACTAATCACAAAGCAAATACTACTTTTTTTGACAATGTTTCTAAAAAACTTCATTCCTTCATTCAAATTTGTTTTCTTGCTTTTAGCTTTAATATTAATCAGCTCTTGCAAGATATAAAGTGCGTGGCTTCTACCTTTTTTCGGAGGAATATATCGTTCTACTCGGTCACTCACTAGAATTGCTCCAACTTTATCGTTATTTGCAACAGCAGAAAAGGTCAAAATCGCAGCTACTTCGAGCATCAATTCGTATTTTGACTTTTGAGTTGTTCCAAAATTGTTTGAACCAGAAACATCTAAAATTAAAAACACAGAAAGTTCTCTTTCTTCTTCGAAGACTTTGACGTAAGGTGAATTAAATCGAGCCGTTACATTCCAATCAATATTTCTGACGTCATCTTGATATTGATATTCTCTTACTTCTGAAAAAATCATACCTCTTCCCTTAAAAGCAGAGCTATACTCTCCAGAGAAAACTTGTTTTGTCAGTCCACGGGTTTTAATTTCAATCTCGCGAACTTTTTTCAGAAGTTCTTTTGTATCCATTTGATGAATATTTAAGGCACGTCAACTTTTGCTAAAATTCTTTCAACAATATCTTTCGCAATAATATTTTCTGCTTCTGCTTCGTAGGTAAGTCCTAAACGGTGTTGAATTACATCTACAGCAACTTCTCTTATATCCTCAGGGATTACATAAGCCCGTCCATGCAAAAAGGCATGTGCTTTTCCAGCTAATGCCAAATTTATACTTGCCCTTGGCGACGCTCCGAAAGAAATCATATTTTCGAATCCTGATAGCCCAAGATTGGAAGGTGTACGTGTAGCAAAAACGATATCAATAATATACCTCTCAATTTTTTCATCCAGATAGATTTCTCTCACTAATTGGCGAATACGAAGTATAGAACCAATATCAACAACTTTTTCCGCCTTACCTATCCCTTCTTTACGCACATTGTTTCGAAGAATCAACATTTCCTCTGTCGGGCTTGGATAATCCAAAATCACTTTCATCAGAAATCTATCAACTTGCGCTTCAGGCAACGGATATGTACCTTCTTGTTCAATTGGATTTTGAGTTGCTAAAACAAGAAAAGGATTCGGTAAAGGGAATGTTTCATCTCCGATTGTAATTTGTCTTTCTTGCATAGCTTCGAGCAATGCCGATTGAACTTTTGCTGGGGCACGATTAATTTCATCTGCTAAAATAAAGTTTGCAAAAATAGGACCCTTTTGAGCGGTAAAATTCTGTGTTTTTTGATTATAAATTTGTGTTCCTGTAACGTCTGCAGGAAGTAAATCTGGTGTAAATTGGATTCTACTAAACTCGCCACCTAACGCGTCCGACAAAGTATTAATGGCTAAAGTTTTGGCAAGTCCTGGAACACCTTCTAACAAAATGTGTCCATTTGCCAATAAAGCAATCAACAGTCTATCAAGCATTTTATCTTGACCAACAATTACCTTTTTAAATTCACTTTGTAACAATCCGATTAATTGCAGTTCATCTTGGATTTTACCTGCTAATTCCTTGATTGTTTCCGCAGGTGTAATTCCTGATGGTGTATTCTCTTCCATAATTTGATTTTATTCAATTAACAAATATGCGTATTTTTGACAATTTTGTCTTTTTAATCCACGTTAAAGATTGTTAACCAAAACGAGTTATAAATTATACGCTTTTTGAAATTTTAATTTACGAGCATATACTTCATATAAATTATTTTCATATTTTTGGACAACAAATTTGATTATTTTAAACTTAAATCTGAATATTATGTTAAAAGAATTTAGAGAATTTTTAATGCGTGGGAACGTAGTTGACTTAGCCGTTGCGGTTGTTATTGGTGGTGCTTTTGGTGCCATTATCACTTCCTTTGTTGATGACATCATAACACCTGCTATTCTTAATCCAGCATTAAAGGCAGCCAATGTAGAAAATATAGCTGAATTAACATGGGGAGCTGTTCGTTATGGCTCTTTCCTTTCTGCAATCATTAGTTTTGTGATTATTGGTTTTTCGTTGTTTTTGATTATCAAAGCAATGGCCAAACTTCAAAATTTAAAAAGGAAAAGAGAGGAGGAAGAGGCGGCTGCTGAAGAGCCTGCAGGTCCATCACAAGAAGATTTATTAACTGAAATCCGTGACGAATTGAAACGTTTGAATGCTAAATAAGAATAAATGGAAAGCAAATTAGAAAGGAGATACAAACGTCTAATTCTTATTTTATCATTTGTTATCCCAATTGTTGTAGGAGTTTTATTTGGAGTTAAAATTCCAAATGTAGAACCCTTATCATATTTACCACCAATTTATGCTTCGATTAATGGATTAACTGCAATTTTACTTGTTCTTGCAGTAATTGCCATAAAAAAAGGAAACAGAAAATTACATGAGCGACTTATTAAAATTTGTATGTTGTGTTCTGTTTTATTCTTGGGAATGTATGTTGCGTATCACATGACTTCTGAATCAACGCCTTATGGTGGAGAAGGTTTATCAAAAGCAATTTATTTCTTTATTTTAATTTCACACATCCTTCTGTCTATCCTTGTAATCCCTATCGTGCTGATAACATTTGCAAGGGCTGCTTTGGGGAAATTTCAGCAACACAAAAAAATCGCGCGTTTTGCTTTCCCGCTTTGGCTATATGTTGCCGTAAGTGGTGTAATTGTTTATTTAATGATATCTCCTTACTATGTAAATTAGATGAAACGCTTTCCCGATTTCATGGAAATCTATCCATATTTTTAGTAGAAGCAAAAATCTTTTTCGTATTTTTGCTCCTTTACAATTAATTTAGCAATAAACACAATGAAGAGAATTATAATTCCTGTAATACTATCCCTTGCTATTCTAGCATGTAATAACAATACGAAAGAAGAAGTAGAGGTAATGAAAGAGATTGAACTTGGAAACTATCCTGAAACAAAAAAAGGAGATGTCGTTGATGAATATTTTGGTGAAGAAGTAGCTGATCCATATCGTTGGTTAGAAGATGATATGAGTGAAGAAACAGCTGCTTGGGTAAAAGCACAAAATGAAGTGACTTTTGGATATTTAAATCAAATTCCATATAAAAATAAAATTGCTGATAAATTAAATGAAATCTGGAACTATGAAAAAATTGGTTCTCCTTTTGTCAGGGGAAATTACACTTATTTCTATAAAAATGACGGACTACAAAATCAGTTTGTAATCTATCGTTATAAAAATGGAAATGATTCTGAAACTGCAGAAGTATTTATCGACCCAAATACTTTTTCTGAAGCTGGAACAACTTCTTTAGACGCGTTGTCTTTTACCGAAAGCGGCAAATTAGTTGCATATAGCATTTCAGAAGGGGGAAGCGACTGGAGAAAAGTAATTGTTTTAGACGCTGAAACAAAAGAACAAATTGGAGACACCATTATTGATGTTAAATTTTCAGGAATCTCATGGTATAAAGAAGAAGGGTTTTACTACTCTAGTTATGACAAACCAGAAGGAAGTGAGTTATCTGAAAAAACAGACCAACATAAATTGTATTACCACCAGTTAGCAACTCCACAAAGTTCTGACAAAGTGATTTTTGGAGGAAAACAATCTGAAAAACACCGTTATATCGGCGGCGAAGTAACAGATGACAATAAATACCTTATCATCACAGCTAATATTTCTACCTACGGTAATAAATTGTTTGTGAAAGATTTGGAGAATCCGAACGCACCGTTAGTTACAGTTGTTTCTGACAACACAAGTAGCACTGATATTTTAGACAACGACGGTAGCACATTGTATCTCATCACTGATAGAGATGCTCCAAACAAACGTGTTGTTACAGTTGATTTAAAGAACCCTTCTCCAGAAAACTGGACAGACCTTATTCCTGAGACAAATAATGTGTTAACTGTATCTACTGCTGGAGAATATTTCTTCGCGCACTATATGATTGATGCCACTTCTAGTGTTAAACAAATCAATAAAAAAGGAGAGATCGTTCGCGAAATTGAATTACCTGGTATTGGTACCGCTAATGGTTTTAGAGCAAAAGCAGAAGAAACAGAAACTTATTTTTCATTCTCAAACTACATCACACCTGGAAACATTTATAAACTAAATTTAGAAACTGGAGATTCTGAATTGTATTTCCAACCAAATATCTCATTCAATCCAGAAGATTACGAAACAAAACAAATCTTTTACCAATCAAAAGATGGTACAGAAGTTCCGATGATCATTTCACATAAAAAAGGAATCGAATTAGATGGAACAAATCCAAGTATGTTGTATGCTTACGGAGGGTTTAACATCAGTTTAACTCCTTCGTTTTCTGTAGTTAACGCAATTTGGATGGAAATGGGAGGCGTTTATGCTGTTCCTAACCTTCGTGGAGGCGGAGAGTATGGAAAAGAATGGCACGATGCAGGCACACAGATGCGTAAACAAAATGTGTTTGATGATTTTATTGCAGCAGCTGAATATTTAATTAAAAACAAATATACTTCTAATGAAAAATTAGCCATCAGTGGAGGTTCAAATGGAGGATTATTGGTTGGTGCAACAATGACACAGCGACCAGATTTAATGAAAGTAGCACTTCCTGCGGTTGGCGTTTTAGATATGTTGCGTTACCACACATTTACTGCAGGAGCAGGTTGGGCTTATGACTATGGAACATCCGAAGACAGCAAAGAAATGTTTGATTACCTAAAAGGTTATTCACCAGTTCATAATGTAAAAGAAGGCATTGAGTATCCAGCAACATTGGTGACCACAGGTGATCATGACGACCGTGTTGTCCCTGCACATAGTTATAAATTTGTAGCAGAATTACAAGCAAAGCAAACAGGAAATAATCCAACTTTAATTCGCATCGAAGTGGACGCAGGACATGGAGCTGGAACACCAGTAAGTAAAATCATTGAGCAACGTGCCGATATCTTTGCGTTTACATTATGGAATTTAGGCGTTAGAAACTTATAATTTCATTTTTTAACAAGGAAAAAGGTTCAAATAAGAGGTTCTATGTAAATTTTTGCATCTCTAATTTTGGATTCTATTTTTTTATAAAGTATGATTAATTTAAATCAATTAGGTATTCACTTACCGCAAGGGTATTTATTTCACGAAGTTACTTTACAAATTAATCCAGGAGATAAAATTGGATTAGTAGGGAAAAACGGTGCGGGCAAATCGACACTTTTACGGTTAATTTCGGGTCGTGAAACACCTTCTGAAGGTTTTATTCATAAAGCAAAAGGAATTACTATTGGTTATTTAACGCAAGATATAGAAATTGATACAACACAATCTGTTTTTGATTATCTAAATTATTCAAACCCACAACTCAATGATATTCGTCAAAAAATTGAGGATATAAACCACCAAATTGTGGAGCGAACCGATTATCACAGCAAATCATATCTTCAATTATTAGATGATTTAAACTTTGTAAACGAACAATTTAATCTTTTTGAAGGATATCAATGGGAAGAAAAAATTGCCTCCGCTTTGGAAGGATTGGGCTTTCAAGAAAGTGCTTTTTCTCAATCGTTGAATGAATTTTCAGGGGGTTGGAAAATGCGTGCTGAATTAGCAAAAATATTGGTTAATAATCCTTCTGTAATTTTATTGGATGAGCCAACGAACCATTTGGATATTATTTCGATTGGCTGGTTAGAGAAATACTTACAAACTTTTGAAGGAGCTGTAATTACGATTTCTCACGACCGCCATTTTCTGGATAATGTAACAAAAAAAACGTGGGAAATAAGCAATCGAAAAATCATCAATTTCAACTATCCTTACACATTATACAAAGAAAAGAGAGCTGAAGAAATTGAACTTTTATTAAACGCTCAAAAACAGCAAGAAAAAGAGATAAAACATACGGAAGACCTCATCAATAAGTTCCGTGCCAAAGCCAATAAGGCTGCTTTTGCCCAATCTCTAATTAAGAAATTGGACAAAATGGATAAAATTGAAGTGGAAACAGATAAAGTTGCAAAGATGAACATCCATTTTCCGCTTAGCGTTCAACCTGGAAAGGTTGTTTTAGAAATGGAAAACCTAGGGAAATCTTACGGTGATTTATTGTTGTTTCAAGATATCAGTCTTGCGGTCGGTCGGGGCGAAAAAATTGCATTGTTAGGTCCAAATGGCGTTGGAAAATCAACCCTATTAAAACGCATAACAAAGGAAGAAGATGGAGAAGGAACAGTTGAATATGGATACAATGTAGAAGTGGCTTATTTCGCTCAAAATCAAGCTGATAAACTAGATAAAAACAAAACGGTTTTTGAAACAGTCGATGATATTGCCAAAGGTGAGATCCGAAAAGATTTACGTTCTATTTTAGGTGCATTCCTTTTTAGCGGGGAAGATGTTGATAAAAAGGTTTCTGTTTTATCAGGCGGAGAACGAACTCGCCTAGCACTTTGTCAACTTTTATTAAGTCCTTCTAATTTTCTTATTTTAGATGAGCCAACAAATCACCTTGACATTCAAAGTAAGGAAGTTTTAAAAAATGCTTTAAAAAATTACGAAGGTACATTCATAGTAGTGTCGCACGATAGAGATTTTTTAGAAGGATTAACCAATCGGATTTGGGACATTGAGAATAAGCATCTAAAAATTCATCATTATACTGTTCAGGAATATTTACGTAAAAAAGAAGACGCATTTGAACAAGCACAACAACTTGGGAAAAGTAAAAAAGAACAAGCTAGTACACAAAACAATCAACTACAAGATAAACTTTCTTACGAAGAAGAGAAAGAACTTAAGCGCAAGATTAATAAGTTGAGAAACGATATTTTTAAGGCAGAACAAAAAATAGAAAAGCTCGAAGCTAAAATCGTTGAATTGGATAAAAAAATTGCTGATTTAGATTATTCTAATGAGGAAAAAGCAACTAAAACGCTGGTAGAGTATGAGTCTGTAAAATCACAGCTTGAGGAAACGATGGAGGATTGGGAAAACTTTACAGTTGAACTGGAAGATGTAACAGCAAGATAGTTAAGAGCTACTTTACATAATCTTGTTTATACACTAACATATATCGGTCGTCTTCCATTTTCATATAACCTTGCTCGTAAACGAAGTAATATTGTGTGCCTTTTTTGGTCGTATAAATGTTCGTGAAATAATGAAAATTAAATCCATCTTCAGCTAAAGTAATTCCTTCAACTGTTATTTTTCCGTTTGGATTGTGTTTTGCAAGAATCCTCCTGTTTTTTCGGAGGATGTTATTGATGCGCCTTACGTATTTATTCGCATCTTCGTTCAGTCGATTATTGTACGTATTTCGACAATAATCTCCACAAAACTTCTTATCTTTTCTTCCGATAATAGTGTCTCCACATTCTAAACACTTCTTTTCTGACATTTGTATTATTTTTCATTCATAATTTTCATTGCCAATGAATTGATTCGATCAATATACCTATTTCCTTCTTTAATATCTTCTCGAATCATAGAAGCCTCATCTTGCTTACCTGCTTTTAGCAGTTCATGCTCTTCACTCTCCAACGATGCGATTCTTTCGCTGGCATTTTGTTGTAATCCCATAACAATGGACGGTAAAATGTAATTTGTGTACAAATTTCTTTTGTTATATACTTTCTCAAAAACATCAAAATTACTGCGTTGGGTTTTAAATTCTAATTCTGAATAAAATACTGTAAAATTGAACAAAGCTGAAATAAGATCGTACTGTTTAATATCACCTCCAGTCAGAGCTTCTTTCATAAAACTTAGGTGAGATTCATCACCTATTGCAGAATAAATTTCAATAATTTTCCCTTTCAACGTAGAAGATTTTTCATTTTCTAAATTTTTAGATAAAGACAAAGCCTTTTGGATATCGTCCTCCTTTCCAGCTTGTAATCCACAAATAACAAATGCTTCTAGTGCAGATGAAACAGCCTTATAGGATTGATCATTCTCAATTGCTTCAACCAAAGTTGCGCGCGTTTGAACCTGATAATCTTCTGTATAGAAATTTCTCCCGAATGCTTGACTTGCAAATCCACGTACAGTTGAGTTTTCATCGTTTTTAATCATGCTTGTTAAGATTGCATTGATTTTATCAGGTGAATCTTCAATAATTTCATCCAGATATGAAATTGCCGCATAACGCAATACCCAATAATCATCATCCAATGCATCTAAAATCATCTTTTTGGATGCTTCGTTATTTAAAATACTTCCTTTGTTAATAGCCTCTATCCTATCTAAAAGTCGTGGTGCATGGTAGTACTGATGCACATACCATTCAGCTGGTTTTTCATAATCAAACTCTCCCAAAATCACTCGATCTTCGTCAACCACTACATTTTGTAACTCTCCTTCAAAATTAAAAGTGAAATAGTTATCAGATTTATCGACAACGACATCATACGACTTTTTAGAATCGTTTGCATAAACACCAATTTTTAGAGGAATTTTATACAAAGGCATCTTACCCAAGTCTTGTAACTGCTGGATTCTTACAATCACTTGATTATCTCTATTTTCTTGTGTGATTTTAATCTTAGGGTGACCAGATGCAAAAAACCATTGATTAAAGAACCAGTTCAAATCTTCTCCACAAACATCTTCAAAAGCTATTCTTAAATCCGCCATCTCAACAGATTGAAAAGCGTGAGATTTTAAATAATGCTTCAATCCAGCAAAAAATGCTTCATCTCCAAGATAATAACGCAACATGTGAAGAATTCTTCCTCCTTTGCTATAAGAATGGCTATCAAACATATCCTCGTGTGAGTCATAATCATACCAAATCATATCGTGATGTCCACCTTCTTCAACAGAAGAAAAGTATCTATTTTTTTCTTCTTCGGCATTGTAATCAGCTTCATCGCGACCATATTTATACTCATCCCACAGATACTGAGAATAATTTGCAAACGATTCATTTAAAGGTAAGTTAGACCAACTCTCTAGCGTGACTAAATTCCCAAACCAATGATGTATCAATTCATGTGCAATCGTAGCTTGATCATTGTCATCAAGCAATTCTCTGGTTGTTTTATAAGCATAATCTCCAAAAACAACAGCACCTGTGTTTTCCATAGCACCAGAAACAAACTCACGCACAACAATTTGATGGTATTTATCCCACACATAAGGAACGCCTAACAAATCAGTAAAAAACTCCATCATTTCTGGTGTGGTTCCAAAAATAGCTTTTGCGTGTTCTTCCCATTCAGGTTCAACATAATACCAAATAGGAATTACCGTTCCATCTTTTTTGGTGTATGAATCTTTTACAATTTTAAATTCTCCCACCGCCAACATAAAAAGGTAAGGTGCGTGTGATAAATCTTGCTTCCAATAGTCGGTTCTTGTGCCATCTCCATTATCAACTGAAGAAATCATTTTTCCATTGGAAAGTGTTACATATTTATCCTCAACGGTAATATAAATTTCTTGTGTTGTTCTTTGATTTGGTCTATCGATCGTTGGAAACCAAACCGAACTACTTTCTGTTTCTCCTTGTGTCCAAACTTGCGTCATGTGCCCCCCCTCATCTCCTGTTGGATTGATAAAATACAAACCTTTATCTTCTCGGATGGCAGAAGAACCTCCTTTGTCTTTTTCATTTGGTTTTGCTATATAATCAATAACAACTGTATATTTATCGTTTCTTGTATATTCCTTATCCAATCCGATACGTAAAAAATTGGCATCATTATATTTAAAATTCAGCTCTTTGCCATCAATTTTTACCGAGCGAATCTCCATTGATTTTGCATCTAAAATCAGACTGTCTGTCGGATAGAAATGCGGTTTACAAGTTATCGTTGCCACGCCATTCAACTGAGATTCTGCCCAATTAAAATCGACTTCCAATTTGGTATGAATTAAGTTCGTTTGAATTGTCGGTGAAGCATGATAAACAGGTCGTTCATGGATTATTTCTTCAATTTCTTCAGCTTTTTCAGTGATTGAATCACTTTGAATTTCAGAATGACGAATCTCTTCATTACTTGCATTTTTCTTTGTTCCACAAGAGAACATGAAACCTAAAAAGAGTACTAAGAACAGAATTTTCTTCATAATATATTTAATATGTTCAGAACAAAGATGGTAAAAATATGGGCAAATCCAATTTTGAAAATCATAATTTATGATAACTAAGCCAGTCCCGCTACTAAGGTAGAGTATTTTTAAGCTGTTTTCTCTAATAATTGAATTTACTAAAGGAAGTATTTAGCAGCCTGAATACCTGCAAGTAAAAAGACATTAAAACACAATAAATACAATTCTTTTCGTTCACTTTCAGGATGTCTCCATTTAAACAATAAAATGACGTTTAATATCGCCAAAAACATGGCAAAATAGCGAATTCCATCACCTGATGGGTTTAGCATTGAAACCGCAGAAAGTACAAGCGTAGTAGAAATCAATAAAGACACAAAAATCTTGTAATAACGACGTTTTGCATCTCTGAATCTAATTAACATTAAGATTTTAAGCGGACTAAAATATAAAGCTACAAAAGTGGATAGGAAGATATATGGAAATAACAGGAATCCCATTCCTTTGCCCATAAAAAAGATAACGTTAACTAAAATTAAAAGTAAAACTTCAAATTTTCCTAATTTGTTTAAAAAGTTCATGTTGTTTTTTTTGTAAAGTTACTCATTTCTATCTTTTAGATGATAAAGAATGCCTGATAATTGCCACAATTTATAATATTCTCATTTATCTTTCTCTCTAATCTTGGTAATTTTAATAGATACTCCTAAATTTGCTTGATAAAAACAGACCAAAATGAAAATCCTCTATATAGATTCCGTTCACAAAGTTTTAGAAAAACGCCTAACTAAAAATGGATATGAATGTATTGACGGAACAAGTTGGTCGAAAGAAAAGTGTATGGAAGAATTGCCGAAAATGACAGGAATTGTTGTGCGTTCTCGTTTTCCGATAGACAAAGATTTCTTGCAACATGGAACACAATTAAAATTTATCGCTCGAAGTGGAGCTGGAATGGAAAACATCGATTTAGATTACACAAGAAAACACGGAATTATTTGTTATAATGCACCCGAAGGAAACCGAAATGCGGTTGGTGAACACGCTTTGTCATTGCTATTGGTATTATTTAATAAAATCATTAAAGGAGATAAGGAAGTTCGTCAAGGGATTTGGGATAGAGAAGGAACAAGAGGGATTGAATTAGAAGGAAAAACGATTGGTATAATTGGATATGGGAACAACGGAAATTCTTTTGCTAAAAAACTAAGTGGGTTTGACGTAGAAGTTTTGGCTTACGATAAATACAAGACAAACTATGGAAATCAATATGCGAAAGAGGCTACAATGCAAGAGATTTTCGAAAAGTCTGATGTGTTTTCTTTTCACATTCCGCAAACAGAGGAGACGGTTTACATGGGAAACTCGGAGTTTTTCCGTTCTTTTAAAAAACCCATTTACCTTATCAATTGTGCACGTGGAAAAATTGTAAAAATTAAAGATTTATTGGATGCGATAAATGAAGGAATTGTTTTGGGCGCAGGACTTGATGTGTTGGAGTTTGAAAGCTCCTCATTTGAGAAAACATCTGCCTCAGCAAATCCTGATTTCATGGAACTAGCAAAGTCCGAAAAGGTTGTCTTGTCGCCTCATGTAGCAGGTTGGACAAAAGAAAGCTATTTTAAATTAAGCAATGTGTTGGCAGATAAAATTCTTGGAAAAGAAGTTGAAAATTAATTCAACATACTCCTTTTCCTCGCTGCTTCTTTGACGCAAGGTTGACATAGCTTTTTAAATATCTTATTTATACTAAACTTTGTGTAGTTTTTAATGGTTATCCTTTTTCCATAATTCTAACAAAGAGGTTTTTTCATTATTATCTTCGGTTGTAACCATCGTGAATGAAAGCGGATTGGAAGAATTTTCCCAATATATTGCAGGAAAATAATCAGGTCCCATCTTACCGTTGGTTTCTTCTAATTCTTCATCAAAACTTATTACAGAATATAAATAAGGACCATTTTCCTCGTACTGCATTATTTTTATCTCTTCTAAAGTGCTAAATCTGAATATCACTTCACCGCAAAGTTTTCCATTTTCTTCAAATAATCGCTTAGACTGGATTTCGGCATGAGGGAAATCTTCCATTAATTTATCACCTTTTAAGTAATCGTCTATCAAACTTTGATAGTCGGCTAAAGTTTGTTCATTAATCGACGTGCCTTCGTCAGGTGAAAAAGAAGAGCGGATGTCAGTATATTTCACTGTTAATGTTCCTCGATTTTTACCTTCAAACTTAACAGTTGTCTCTTTCTTTTCGTATGTCAAACAACTACTAAATGTAAAAATTAAACACAAAAGAGCGATAAGGTTAATTGAAATCTTTTTCATATTATACAATTTAAATGTTACAATAAAGATAAAAAAATATTCAATAAAAAATATTGTTTTTTTAAATTGACATCAATGCTAACCCAACACCTACCAATATACTGATTAGTTTTACGTAATTAAATTTATGGTTATCGCTTGATTCAAAGACGATTGTGGTTGAAATATGCAAAAACATTCCTACGACAATTGCTAGAATAATTTCAAGATTTAGATTTAAAATTTTTGAGCCATAATGTCCTGCAAGCAATCCTAATGGTGCCATTAATGAAAAAATAATTAGTACAATCCATGCTTTCTTTTTTGTAAATCCAGAAGCTAACAAAAGCGTCATCAAAGCTATCGCAACAGGTATTTTATGTAGAATAACGCCTATCAGCAAAGCAGATGAGTCTTCTCCATGAAAATGATTGTGAAAATGTTCTACACTTCCGTGAATCAGTTGATGTTCAATAGGAATTGCTTCAAAAAAGGAATGGATACTCAGTGCTATAAAAAGTCCCCAAGGAATGCTCCCTTTTAAATTTTTACCATGAACATGTCCATGTTCAATTCCTCCAGAAAAATATTCTAAAAAAAGTTGAAACAAAAATCCCAGCAGCACATAAAAACCGATAGTTTCGCTATTGTTTTCATAGATTTCAGGGATTAAATGGACGAATGCTAAGGCTAACAAAAAACCACCACTCACCGACAAGAGGATTTTGGTGATTTCTTTTTGATTTAATTTGTGCAAAGAAGTAACAATTACTCCACCAATAATTACAGATAATATTAAGAATAAAGCGGCTAGAGTTAAGTTCATATTTTTTCAGCGATAATTATTAATCTTTCAGAAGTTCTTTTGTCGTATGGATTCATATTTGAATCTCCTAATGTATCGGTGATTTTAAATCCGGAATTTTCTAATAAAATCTCAAAATCGTCCAGTTTAATTGCCTGAACTTTTTCTTGAAAATGAAAAGTTTTACCTTTATCTTCAAAATCAATTGTTTTTATAATATGTTGACCATCATATTTGCGAGAGATATGAAATTCTATTCCTTGAACAATTTGAGTTTCATTTTTAACAAGGTTGTTTAAAACGAAATATGTATTCATAAAGTCTAAAACCAAACGTCCATTATCTTTAAGCATCTTAAAAATTGAATCAATCACATTTACATTATCTTCATATTTCTCAAAGTAGCCGAAGCTAGTAAACAGATTAAAAACAATATCGTATTCACTTTCTATATATACCTCACGCATATCGTGCACATCAAAGGTCAATCTCTCATTCTCAAACGATTTAGCATATTGAATACTGTTTTCTGAAAGATCAAGTCCTGTAACTTTCAATCCTTTCTTATTCAGGTAAAGAGAATGTCTTCCTTTTCCGCATGCTAAGTCAAGACAATTTGAATCTTTATCCACTTTGATATAATTCAATAGGTTAGAAATAAAAGTCTCTGCTTCCTTATAATCACGATTATGATATAAAATGTGATAATATGGAGAGTCAAACCAAGTTTCAAACCATTCTTCTCTTTCTGTCAGCATCTTTATTAATAATTTAGGTAGCAAAAGTAAATAACTTTTTCGATTCAAATGCAACAATATTGCATTTAATTTTAGAATCTCGACCATAAAAATAGGTAGTAAAATTTTAAATAGTCAGCGAATCAAAACAGTAATTGGTCGAAAACATCCAATTTATTTTCAAAATATCTATAAAAAGATTTGAAATAAAAGTAATAAAAGATATATTTGTTAATAAACCATAAAATTTCAGTTAGTAATAATGGAAGATATTTTTATAGAAGCAACCCCAAAAACCCCAAATATTTTTTTTGATGCTTCACTCGGAAAATTTGAAATTAAGGGACGTTCAATTCCTGAAAACCCTAGCTTATTTTATGCTCCGTTTAAGAAGTGGATAAAGGAATACATTACATCACCTCTTGATGTAACAATTGTTGATTTAAAATTAGAGTATTTTAATAATAAATCTTCAAAATGTATTTTAGAAATGTTAAAGTTATTGGAAAACATCAATAAGGACGGTTCTTTTGTACGAATTAACTGGTACTTTGATGAGGAAGATGAAGATATGCTGGAGACAGGTGAAGATTTTAACGCACTCCTAAAAATTCCTTTTACTATGGTTAAAGTTAAAAGTGTTCAAGTATGATTATAATTGGTCTGACAGGAGGAATCGGTTCTGGCAAAACATTTGTCGGAAAATTCATAATGAATTTAGATTTCCCTTTCTTTAACTCAGACAAAGAGGCTAAAAAAATCATGATTGAAAACAAAGAAGTCATTGAACAAATCAAACAAGTATTCGGCGAAAAAGCATATCAAGATGGCTCATTGAACAGGGAATATCTGGCAGAACAAATTTTCCACAATCCAAAATTAAAAAAAAAGATGAATGCCATTGTTCATCCAGCTGTACACAAAGCATTTGATGAATTTTGTAAAATACACTCTGACAAGAAAGCAGTTTTTAATGAAGCTGCCATACTTTTTGAAACTGGACGGTACAAAGATTTCGATTATAACATTCTCGTTGTTGCTCCCGAAGAAACCAGAATTGAAAGGGTTATGAAACGCGATAATACGACTAAAGAAGAGGTTTTGAGTCGCATTAACAATCAATGGGATGATAATAAAAAGGCAGATTTAGCGGATTATATAATCATCAATGATGGTGAAAGGGCTATAAAACCACAAATCGAAGATATATTTTCTGAATTGGGCATTTTATAAAAATAAACAAACTTCGCTTGAAATATTTTTTTACAAATACTCAAATAATAATCAGTAATTTTGTATTTTAAGCGTTTAATTTATTCTTCTTATTCAGGAAGTTTGTAAATGAAGTATATTTTTGGACTCATATTTATTCTTTCTTTGAACACCATTTCTTTTGGTCAGGGAACATATAAACTCGCTGTTTTAAAATACAGTGGTGGAGGTGATTATTATGCAAACCCAACGTCAGTTCCAAATTTAATTCGATTTTCCAACAAACAACTCAACGCAAATATTGATGAGGATGTTCCATTTGTTGATGTAGGTAGTCCTGAGATATTTACCTATCCTTTTATCCACATGACTGGACACGGGAATGTTGTTTTCTCTCATGGAGAATTAGAAAACTTAAGAACTTATCTTCTTGGCGGTGGATTCTTACACATTGATGATAATTATGGACTGGACGAATTTATTCGCCCCGAGTTAAAAAAACTTTTTCCAAACAACGAATTGGTAGAACTACCATTTAATCATCCGATTTTCCATCAGAAGTATAATTTTAATAACGGCTTACCAAAAATACACGAGCACGATGGTAAGCGACCACAAGCGTTTGGAATAATAATAGATGGAAGACTTGTTTTACTTTATACGCATGAAACAGATTTAGGCAATGGATGGGAAGATATTTCTGTCCATAACGACCCAATTGAAAAGCATGAAGCTGCCCTAAAAATGGGATTAAATATTTTACAATTTGTTTTACTAAAAGGAGGATACGAATGATTCATTTCTTTCAAAGAAATATTTTTATCTTATTTGGATTTTGTATGATTTTTACCACGGTTTATGGTCAGGATGGGAGACATCATAAACCCCCTCAAAAAGAAAATACATATTATTTTAACATTTCTAATTACAATCGACAACCAGAACCGCCAAAATACATCGAAGAGGGAATTCAGAAAATATTAGAAACACCAATTGTAAACTGGACAGCTTACGACAGTTTAATTTTTGCCTACGAAAGTGTTCATTTAGAAAAATTTGAACGGGCATTAAATAATTTCGCACGACTGAATATAGATACTATTCAAGAACCTCATGCACAAATTCTCTGTCGTGTGGCATTACAACAGTCAAAAAGATTTAATCGACTGCTTAATTTTAATCAATTTACCATAAATAATGCTAACACAGGAGTTTACGACCTAAAGTCAGCGTATGATGATTTAACAACTGCTTATATAAATAATGAAAACAAACGTATTGATTATTCAAACGACACAATTTTTAAAATACTTTTTGATGACACTTTAAATGCTTTTCCTCAAAGGGTAGAACCGCATCGCAACGAATTTGTAAAAATCAGTTTTGCTGTTGACTCTGTTTTAAGACAATTCTCTGTTTTGCATGATAATAGAGATATGGTTTTATCCAAAGCTTTTGAGGAGATGGGAGATTTTCAAAAGAAATATTTTTACATTACCAATGCACACTTCTATTACTCGGCAGCTTTACATTATGATAAAAACAACAAAAATGCTATACAAAAATATAAAGCGGCAAAAGACGAAATCAGTAGAAGAAATTTCTTTCCTATTAGCTTCAAAACTACTTTTGGTCGGGTAATTAAAAATAGATATCGTTTAAGCGAAGATTATATTGAGGGTATTAAAAAGAAGGAGGATATTCCAGAAAATTTTGTTGCTCCACCACAAGAAACTAAAAAGGACTATTTGCCATGGCTTGATGTACAGATTGTTACACTCATTGTCGTATTTTTAGTGTTATTGTTTGTTTTGTTTTTCATCAAAACAAAAGAAAAATAAATTTACTGTTTTGATGAAAAATAAGCCTCTACGGCTTTTCTAACAGATCCATACTTTAACAGCCACTCCCTTCCTTCTTCCTCTGAAAGTCCACATTTTTCAGCGACCATTTTTGAACCCCTAACCACTAATTTTGCATTGCTCAATTGCATATCGACCATCTTGTTTCCCTCAACATGTCCCAATCCAATCATTAAACTTGTTGAAATCATATTTAGAACGAGCTTCTGGGCTGTACCCGATTTCAAACGTGTACTACCCGTAATAAACTCTGGTCCTACAACAGGCACTATGGGGTATTGAGCCAATTTATCTAACGAACTTCCGGGATTACAAGTTATTCCTGCTGTTAAATTTCCAAATTCGTTTGCCTTTTCTATTGCACCAAGTACATACGGTGTTGTTCCTGAGGCTGCAATTCCGACTACCACATCACTTTTTTGTATGTTATAATCTTCTAATTCTTTCCAACCCAATTCTCTATCATCTTCCGCATTTTCAACAGCTACACGTATTGCTGAATCACCTCCTGCAATAAGTCCAACAACTACTCCTTGTGCGACACCGAAAGTAGGAGGACATTCTGAAGCATCTAAAATTCCTAACCGTCCACTCGTTCCTGCTCCGAGATAAAATAATCTTCCTCCTTTTTTCATACGCTCAAGAGCCATTTCTACAAATAAAGTAATTTGAGGAATCACCTTTTCAACTGCTAAAGGAACAGTTTGGTCTTCTTGATTCATATAAACCAAAATTTCTTTCATCGAAAGGTTTTCAAGATTATCGTAAAGACTTGACTGTTCGGTAATTTTCTTCAAAATGTATGTTTTTTTGTATAAAGATACATTATTTTTAAAATATGTCTATTCGGATAATTTCAAAAAAAAGGGTCATCACTGCAGATAACCCTCAAATTTTTTATGAACCTCAGTACGGTTGTAATTATTTTTCTCTAGAAAGGTGAACGTATCCGTGTTCTTGGACAACGTCTCCATTAAATCCAGTTAATTCCATTTTATAGAAATAAACTCCATCTGTACATTCTGCTCCAGTGTTATTGACATGACCATTCCAGTTTAAACTTGCGGGTTGGTTTCCTTTATACTCAAAAACAAGATTTCCCCAACGGTTAAGAATGATTACATCAATTTCTTTGATGAAATCAAAATTAACAAACTTAAAGAAATCATTGCTTCCGTCTCCATTTGGCGTAAACACATTCGGTATCACATAAATCATATCTGGATAGAAAACTTCAATTATAATTGAAGTAGAGTTTGTGCATCCACCTTGATTCTCAGCCGTTAAAACAATCTCGTACTCTCCTACTTCGTTAAAAATAAAAGGATCAACAATTTGATCATCATAAAATATGGCACTTGGACCGATTATCCATTCATAGCTATCACTTCCTAAACCATCAGATGTATTGATTAAATCGACATTTAAAGGAGGAGTTCCTGTTGTCGGGGAAGCTGTAAAACTAACATCTGGGATTGGATGAATCGTAACTGTTTGAATTGAAGAAGAACAGCCATTTGCTACTGTATATTCCACTGAATAAGTTGTTCCTGGAACACCGTTTATGATTGAACCTGTAGCTGGATCAATCATTGCACCATCATTCACAGCAGGGTTAAATGCAAATGTTCCACCTGGGCTAGCAATATTGATGGCCTGATTGGACTCTCCATCACAAAAATCTGTAAGCGTAAATGAAGGATCTGGATTTGGATTAGCTAAAATCATATATGAATATGTATCTGTACAACCATTTACATCTACAACTTCTACCGAGTAACTACCAACACCTAAATTATTGATGGTGCTTCCTGAACCAGAGCCTGGAATAGTATTACCTCCTCCATCTAACCATGTAAAGGTAAAAGGTGCGGTTCCATCGCTTACAACTACCGTAGCAGAAGCATCTGCTATGTCAATACATGAAGGAGGAGTAATCAAAACAGTATCAATATTTATATTTCCATTATCAATTAGAGCCTGAGAAATATTACCAGTACACCCATTATCATCTTGAACAACAAAATCATAATTACCTGCTGTCAAATCAGGATAAGAGCCGCCAGTATTTTCAAAAGCCCCCCCATTCATTGAGAAAGTATAAGGTCCTGTCCCGATTGTTCCTGGACTAACACTAATTGAGCCAGTTGTAGTACAAATTGGTTGAACTGCATCAATAATCGTCGGATTCAATTCTAAATCTATAACTGTTAAAGTTTGGGAAATTTCTCCAGTACACCCATTATTATCTCTTACAATAAAGTCATAAGTCCCCGCTGTCAAATCAGGATAAGAGCCACCGTTACTTTCAAAAGTACCCCCATTCACTGAGTATGTATAAGGTGACGCTCCTAGTGTTCCAGAACCGATGAGAATTGAGCCATTCGATGTGCAAATTGGTTGTTCTGAATCAATAATTGTAGGTTCTAATTCTAAATTTTCAATATCTACAGTAAAATCTTGGGTTTCTCCTGAAACATTATCTGTAACAGTTACAGTATAAGTTCCTTCACATAATCCCACAGCTGTTTGTGTCGTTTGACTTTCAGAGTCATCCCATAAGTAGGAATAATCTCCTGAACCATTACCAACGTTTATCGTAGCGGTACCAGCACAAGTTGAAGCTCCTGGTACGAAACAGTCTGCGGGGTCGTTACAAGCTCCTATCGTTCCTGGCGTATTCTTTGTATTCACTACCCAAGATCCGCCATCAGGCATTCTACGGATAGTATTATCGTTAACAGGAACATCTCCTGGAACTGAATAAATAACTTGTTTTCGATTTGCTGGGATATTGTTATAACTAGCCAGAGAAGTAACACCTGTATTACAGCTTCCGTTTGTGGGTACGCAAGGTGCAACGTTTATTCCATTTTGATTTCCCCAGCTAATGGCATCTTGAGGCACGCCGTTGGCGTCATAAAATGCAAACCAACCTCCCGCATTCGGAAACCAAAGACGAGTTCCACCTGAACCTGAGCAAACTCCGTTATCTGTTATATTACCAGGAACAACCACTTCAACTACATTTCCTCCATTTTGAACCAAATTAGCTGGAGGAACGGCAGGCGCATTCACGCCCCTTACCAAACAAAAACCAGCAGGTGGAACAATTGTGCCCTGAGGTAATTGAAAGCCACCTCCAACAACAGATAAAGATCCCATTGCGGCATTTCCTAAATAATAACAGCTAATATCAACAGGATTACATAAATCAGGATTGTACAACTCTATCCATTCCCCTCTCGCAGTACCTGAAGCAGTTCCAGAAATCGAACCATCACCACTGGTTGGAGAGACTTGAATTTCATTAATCAAAATACTGGGACCTTGCCAGTTACATTCAGCTCCTAAACAAAGTGTATTAATTGTTGTATCAAAAGTCCCTGTTAATTGAGCATTTGAAAAACCTATTATGCTCATTAGTAGTAATAATAATACATTTTTTTTCGTAATTTCATCTAACTTCATTGGCTTCATTTTAGTTTAGTTTAGTTTAATTACATAAGTAATCCAATATTAATTTTATCAATCAATATTTCTTTAGTTTATACTTGTAATTCGATTTTTTTTCAAAATCAAATACAAAAATACGTATAAAAAACGTAATAGCATAAAAAGTCTCTATAAAATAAGACAGATTCAATTATCTTAAATGGTTCAATATTTTTTTTAACTTAAAGTCATAAATTAAAGTGCCTACATTGGTGTTATTTTTACAATTTTAACCCAGGACATAGTGACTAAACTTGAGTATTTGGATAATTTTAACGTTTTTAAAAGTTATTTAAAATGGTTGTTATTAACCTTATTTGTAATTTTTATTCGAATTTAGGTTAATAATAACTGCGGACTTAAGGTATTAATACAAAAGAGACGATAGATTAAAAGATATTATTCAATATATCATTAAGATGATTAATATCTTCATAGAAAATTTACTAAAAAAATGAAAAGAAAAATAAAATTATATATAATAAGTTTGGCTACTTTATTAGGTTTCCCATTTATTGGCTATTTGATTCTCTATTTTTTTGAAGATTATTCTTTTCTTCAATTCTTTCAGCTTTTAGAATGGGAACAATTTGGTAATGCCATTAACCTTATCGGGTTGGAATTTGGGTTTATCTATGGATTTATCATACTTTTCATTTCACAAGCTCCAATTTTTAGAGAGTTTTCGCTTCCTCAAACAAAAATGCTAAAATCATTGAACTTGAACTTTTTTGATGCTGTTTTTGTCGCATTTTGTGCAGGTTTTGGAGAGGAAATTCTTTTTCGAGTTGTGATTCAATCATTTTTAGGTCCTTGGGTAACGACCTTTATTTTTATTGCAATTCACGGTTATTTCTCTTTAAGATATTTTAAAAAGAACATCTTGGGTTTAAGCCTATTTCCCTTTATTCTTCTTATTTCGTTTGGATATGTAGAGTTTGGATTTTGGTTTGTCGTAGCAGCACATTTCTCCTATGACTTACTTATGTTTTTAGCCGTTATTTATTCTGATGAATCTTCTTAAGTTTTTTCACGAAAACCTTTTCAAACTTCTCGAGTTTCGGACGAATAACGTGATAACAATATGCTTGTTCTGGGTGTTGACGATAATAATTTCGATGGTCTTCTTCTGCAAAGTAAAACGTTGTCAAAGGCGAGATTTCTGTAACAATTGGTTTTTCATAGGCGTTCGACTGATCTAATTCCAATTTATATTTTACTGCTTTTTGTTTTTGGTCTTCATCGTGAAAATAAATAACCGATTTATATTGTTCACCAATATCATTCCCTTGTCGATTTAGGCTTGTAGGGTCATGTGAGAACCAAAAGACTTCTAATAATTCATCAAAAGAAATAATATCTTCGTCATAAACGATTCTCAAAACTTCTGCATGGCCTGTTCTTCCTGAACATACTTCTCTATACGCAGGATTCTTGACATGTCCACCTGCATAAGCTGGGAGAACCTCAATTACTCCTTTTAATTGTGAAAATATCGCTTCTGTACACCAAAAGCATCCTGTACCAAATGTTGCTAATTTATTCGTTGCCATAGTTTTTGAAATCACTTTATATTACTGAAACAAATGAAGCGTGAAAAAGTTAGAGAAAAATAAAATAATTAAACCACTACTTTTTTTTCATTACAACAACTGCTGCTACAAGGACTAATAAGATTAACACTGAAATAATAATCCATTTTACATAAGTATTTTCATAACGATTGATACGACTCTCTAAAATTTGTTCACGCAGTTTACTAATTCCTTTTACATCTTCAATTTCTTGATTATAGTTAATAGACAGTGCATCACGATTGATACGCAACAATTCAGTTTCTTTTTCACCTTGAAGTACAATAATCTCTTCTAATTTTTCAATTTGTTTGTCTTTGTCATTCAAATCATAATACATAGCAGCTTGATTTTGAAGAATTTCAATATGATATTGATATAGTTTCGCTTCCTTTGCTAATTTTTCGGCTTTATGCATATAAAAAAACGCCGAATCAACTTGATCTAATTCATAATAATAAGCAGACATATTGAAATATCCATCAATCATATTATAAGCAATACCCATTCTTTCATGATAAGCCACAGCATATTGAAAGTGTTGTTTAGACAATTCGAAATTTTCACGTAAAAACTCTAAGATTCCCAAATTTGTAAAGGAGTTAGCAAGGCTTTGCAAATCATTTAGCTCCAAACCAGCATGAACACTCTTATTAAAATATTTTTCTGCGTTATCAAAGTCCATTTCATTCAAATATGTCTGTCCTACCAAAGCATTAGCTTCGGAAAGTAATAACTTAGATTTAATTGTATTTTGGACTTGAAAAAAATGGTCTAAAAGCTGCATAGCTTCAGCGATTTTATCTTCATTTATGCGCATTCTAGCAAGATTATAGACACTCAACAGAGTGAATTTTTGCTTTTCACCAGTTAAGGGTATATCAATGGCTTGTTTGTACCATTTTTCCGCAAAAACAAAATCCCCCTTTAAAAAAGAAGTGTTTCCTAGCGCATTGTATATCTCCACAAGCATGGTATCATTATTATTGTCTAGGTAATAATCAATTAATGGAAATAACTTTTCTTCTGCCTCTTTGAAAAGCGATTGTTTTCGTGAATATGAAGCCATTGCATAATCTGCTAAACTTACTGCATCTTCCACAGCCATATCGATTCCAGCTTTTCTTAGGTCATTAATATAATAAAGAATACTATCTCCTTGCTCTGTTTCAATTCTCAAAAAAAACTGATAAAATGTTTCTATTTTATCGTAGATATTTCCGCTTTTATAGACTTTAATCAAAGAGTCAATATCTTTCTGTCCAAAAAGAGAAAAAGAAATGAACAAGATAATTGTAGTTATAAGTTGCTTAAGTTTCATGTGGGTATTCTGTACTACTATAAATAATCAAATATAAAGAATTTTATGGACTTTTAATAACAAAGATTGATTATTTAAAGATATCATATATAACTTTTTGGATATCAGTACGTATGTTCATCGTTGTGATTTTTCGATTTTCAGCATCAGGGTAAGTTCGATTAGACAGAAAAACATAATTGACATTATATTTTGGATCTGCCCAAGCAATTGTTCCTGTAAATCCTGTATGACCAAAAGATTCACTTGATGCTTCTGGTGTTGTAGGCCCATTGTTCCCGGATACTACGGGCTTATCAAATCCCATTCCTCTTCTATTATTCGGGCAAAATTGGCAACTTGTAAAAGTTTTAACCGTACTCTTAGATAAATATCGTTTTCCACCGTATTCGCCTTCGTTTAAAAACATTTGCATAAACCCAGCTAAATCAGTTGCGTTTGAAAACAATCCTGCATGACCGCCAACCCCGTTTTGCATCGCAGCCCCCATATCGTGAACTGTTCCTTGAACCTTTTGATATCGAAAATATCTATCTTCTTCAGTAGGCGTAATTTCACTTATATCAAACTTTTCTAATGGATGATAACCCAATGATGGCAATCCCATCGGAGCATAAAAATGCTGAGATGTAAAATCTTCTAATTTTTGTTCTGTTTTATCTTCTATGACTCTTTTTATAAAATAATAACCAAGGTCTGAGTATCTATATGACTTTGAACGACGTAAAGGTGTTTTTAGAATTTGCCTAATCATAGAATCTTCATAGCTTTCTTCAAGATACAGATTTGGTGTAACCTGCGCTGTTTTAGTGCCATTTGGTTTTTTTGCATATAAAAGTGTATCTGGGCGATTATTAACCAAAGTTTTTGTGTAAAAAGGAATCCAAGGTGATAATCCAGCTTGATGAGTAAGAATCTCTCTCAAATTCAAATTTTTATATGGTGTTGGATTTGTTTCTCTCAAATATGTTCCCAATGTGTTGTCCATACTTACTTTCCCAATGTCTTTTAAATACATCAGACTTGCAGTTGAAGACACAATTTTTGTAATTGAAGCCAGATCGTACAAAGTATGGTTGTTTACAGCTAACTTATTCTCATAAGTATGGTAACCAAACGATTTCTGATAAACTACTCGCCCATCTTTTGCTATAACAACCTGTGCTCCTGGAAAAGCTTTTTCTTTAATTCCGTTGTTAACAATCGAGTCGATTTTATAAAAATCAGCCTTCGTCAATCCCAACTCTATTGGAACAGTAAATTTTAATCGAATCGGTGCATTTGTCTCAATTCCTTTTCCCTCTTGGAGTTTTAAACCAAGTGTTACGGGTAATTTTCCAGTTGATTGGAAACCACCAAAGATTAACTGTGCTGCTCTATTCTGACCAATATTGGAGTTTTGATAAGCTAAAATCAACGCATCTAAGCTGGTAGCATTGAGTCCTTCTTTTAACCCATAAGGATTCCCAAATACAGAAACATAAACATTTGGATCTGATGGTATATTTTCTAATAATTCTGCCCACCCAATGGGGTAACTGAAATGATTTTTAGGTAATACAGATGGCGCAATAAGATTAATAAATATGTGTTTATAGTCTTTAAATGCTGATTTATATTTTTTTAATACATCTGTTGCTGACTTGCTGCTATAAATTTCAGGTTCTACATAAAAACGAATTGCTTCCACAAAAGCATCACCATTTCCACCAACATTAATAACCAAACTCTTCCCTGATGCGTCATGAATGGGCAAGGCATCATCTTTATTTTGAACAACTGTCAATGCTTTCTCATACACCTGAATTTTTGCATACTCAATTTGTTCTTTCGTTAGGACAGGGTGTTGGATTGTCCCTTCTATATCTTGCACAAAATATTTAGCTCGTAAGACTCTCAAAGCTTTGGCATTTACTTCTTCTTCTGTGATTTCACCCGACTCAACAGCCAATTTTATTGCTTCGATTGACTCTTTAATCATAGAAGGGTACAAAAGAATATCATTCCCTGCAATATAAGCCCGTTTAACGATTTCTACATCACCATATTGTTTTGTTAAAGCTTTCATGTTGAGCGCGTCACTAATGATTAATCCTTCAAACTTTAATTCTTCCCGTAAGATCTCTTGAATGATTTTAGGAGAAATACTTGCAGGTAAACCACTTTCATCAAGAGAAGGAACGCTTATATGGCCAACCATAATCGATGAAGCTCCGATTAATCTTCCTTGTCTATATGGAAGCCAATCAATTCTTCTCAATTCTTCCTTAGATTTTGTAACAATAGGTAAATCCAAATGGGAATCTATGTCAGTATCTCCATGTCCTGGAAAGTGTTTCATACTCGTTAGAATTCCATATTCGTGCATTCCTTTAATCATCTCCAACGAATTTTTTGTAACCACCATTGGATTTTCTCCAAAAGAACGAAAACCAATAACAGGATTATTAGGATTTGTATTGATGTCAACAACGGGAGAAAAATTAATGTGAATACCCAATTCTTTCATTTCTTGTCCCATTGCTTGAGCGATTTTTTTTGTGATTTCCAAATTATTTGCAGCACCTAAAGTCAACTGAAATGGAAAGCGTTCTCCATCCACCAACCTCATATTGCTTCCCCATTCTCCATCTATGCCAACAAGCAAAGGCAGTTTCGATTGATTTTGCATGCGCTGAATAGTAGATTTTGTAGTGGAAGTGTCTCCTTGAAACATAATTATTCCTCCAATATTATGTACGGTTACAAGCGAATCAACTATTTTTAAATGTTCTTCACCTTTATTTGGTGTAACTTCCACCATAAAACTTTGGGCTATTTTTTCTTCTAACGACATTTGTTCCAAGAGTTCCAAAGCCCAAATCGGGGATTGACGCATAAAAATAGGCAAAGCATTTTTAGACGAATCTTTTGCCTCTGCCTCAACAAACTCAAAATACTTTTCAGGAATTGAATTTGGGGACAAAAACAACAATATCATTAAAATTGAAAAAAACCTCATGCTTTAATAGATTTACACAAATTTATGTATCAAAGAGTTTGCCGAAAAGTGAAACTTATTTTTTTATAAACAAAAGATTGTGAGTGTTACCATTCGTTATCTTTTCCTTTCCGTTGATTTTCTTCTTCTATGAGTTTGCGCCAATCATTTGTGCCATCATCGGAGTCTTTGAGAATGGAATGATAATCCTGTTTTGACAAATCATAAACCTGAATAAGACTTCCTGTATAATCTTCAATTGCCTTTAACAATTTTCTTTCACTTTCACTACAAAATGAAATTGCAAAACCTTTTTCCTTTCCTCTTCCTGTTCTTCCGACTCTATGGACATAATTCTCGGGTTCATCAGGTAAATCGTAATTCACAACAGCTGAGATTTTAGGGATATCGATTCCTCTTGCAGCGACATCTGTGGCTATTAAAATTTTATTTTTTCCCGTTTTAAAATCTTCCAAAACAGAAAATCTTTCTTTTTGTTCAATATCTCCATGAATAGCAGCCGCACTAATATTTACACGTTCCATCGCTTTAACAACACGGTTCGCACGTACTTTTGTTCGAACAAACACCATGATTTTCATATCTTCATTTTCTTTGATGATATTTTCTAAGAAAAAACGTTTGTCATCCATTTCAACAAAAGTTACAACGTGTTCTATATTTTTATTGACGGGGTTTTTAGGTGAAATTTGAATTCTGATGGCATTTTTTACCAAATCATAAGCTGTTTTTTTAATATTTTTATCAATTGTAGCTGAAAAGAACAACGTTTGCCGTTTTGTTGGAATTTTATAAGATAAGTCTTTGATATCCTTCTGAAATCCTAAATCCAACATGTGATCTGCCTCGTCTAAAACGAGTGTTTGCAAACGGTCAACTTTTAATTTTCCTTGCGCAATTAAGTCGAACATCCTTCCTGGTGTAGCGATGACAATATCAGTTCCTTTTTCTAATTGATTGATTTGCTCATCTTGCTCAACTCCTCCCATTAAAGAAATTGCTCTAACCTCCGTCCCTTTTCCAACTTCTAAGAAAACATCAAGGATTTGCTCTGCCAACTCTCTTGTTGGGACAAGAACCAGCACCCTGACGTAATGCTTATTATTTTTAATAATTTGAGAATGAATTTGATTCAGTATCGGAATCACAAAGCTAGCCGTCTTTCCAGTTCCTGTTTGTGCTATTGCCAAAACATCTTCCCCATTTAGAATCGGTTGAATTGCTTTAAACTGAATATCCGTTGGTCGATTCCACCCCAAACGTTTAATTTCTGTTTTTAAAACTTTAGCAATCTTATAATCATCAAATTTCATTATTCATCCAAATTTGATGCAAAATAAAGGTATTCTTCGAAAAATGGGAGAAAAAGATCATTAAAAAGGGTTAAATCTAATAAATTCTATAAAAGTAATTTTTGTCACTTTGTAAGAACGTACGATTTCTTATCTTTGTGACAAATTATTAAAAAAAAAATTAAAATGGCATACGCACAATTTAAAGTTCCGATAGCAAAAAACGAACCCGTACGTTCTTACGAACCAAATTCAGAAGATGTTAAATCACTTTTAGCAAAATATAAAAAACTATACGACCAAGAGCCGATAGATATTCCAATGTACATTGGAAATCAACGTGTTACTACATCAAACAAGAAAGACATTCATCCTCCGCATGAACATAAGAAAAAGATTGGTCAGTATAACTACGGAGGAAAAGAACACATCGAACAAGCAATTGATGCAGCACTTGCAGCTAAAAAAGATTGGGCAAATCTTCCTTGGGAGGAAAGGGCTGCTATTTTCTTAAAGGCAGCAGATTTACTTTCTGGTCCTTTTAGAGATAAAATGAACGCAGCTACAATGCTGGCTCAATCAAAAAATGTTTATCAGGCAGAAATTGATGCAGCTTGTGAGATGGCAGATTTCTTTAGGTTTAATGTTCAATATATGACAGAAATCTATGCAGATCAACCTGAATCTTCACCTAGGGTTTGGAATAAAATGGAATGGAGACCACTAGAAGGATTTGTATTGGCAATTACTCCATTTAATTTTACTTCCATTGCAGCTAATCTCCCTGCAACGCCTGCCCTTTTAGGAAATGTTGTTGTTTGGAAACCTGCTGAATCTCAAATTTATTCAGCACAAGTAATTATGGAATTATTCCTTGCAGCGGGTGTACCTGATGGCGTGATTAACATGGTAACTGTTTCTGGAAGAGAGTTAGGCGACGTTGTATTTAATCACAAAGAATTCTCAGGATTACACTTTACTGGTTCAACTGGCGTGTTTAGAACATTATGGAAAAATATTGCCAACAACATTGAAAATTATCGTTCATATCCAAGAATTGTAGGGGAAACAGGAGGCAAAGATTTTATTATGGTACATCAATCTTCAAATCCAGCAGAAGTTGCTACAGCAATGTCAAGGGGTGCTTTTGAATTTCAAGGTCAAAAATGTTCAGCTGCTTCTCGTGCTTATATTCCTTTAAACTTATGGGATGAGGTGAAAGAAATCCTTATTGAACAAGTGAATAGTTTCAAAATGGGTGCGCCAGACGATACAAGAAACTTCATTAATGCGGTTATTGATGAAAAAGCATTTGATAAGATTGCTGAATATATAGATTATGCAAAAGAAAGTAATGATGCTGAAATCATCGTTGGAGGAAATTATGATAAATCAAGTGGATATTTCATTGAACCAACTGTAATTGTGACAGACAATAAAAAATTCAAAACAATTTGTGAAGAGATTTTTGGTCCTGTTTTAACAATCTATGTTTACGATGAAAACAAGTATGAAGAAACTTTAGATCTTGTTGATAATACTTCTGAATATGCTTTAACGGGTTCTATTTTCAGTAACGATAGATATGCAACCAATTTAGCAATTCGTAAACTAGAAAATGCAGCAGGTAACTTTTATATTAATGATAAACCGACAGGTGCAGTTGTAGGTCAACAACCTTTTGGAGGGGCGAGAGGTTCTGGCACAAATGATAAAGCAGGTGCTAAACTAAACCTTTTACGTTGGGTTTCTGCACGTACAATTAAGGAAACGTTTGTTCCTGCATCGGATTATAGATATCCATTTTTGGGGTAGAAGTTCAGCTGAATATTTTATTTAAATTCAAGTAGATAAAAAAATCCGTTTCAAAATAAATTGAAACGGATTTTTTGTTTTATATAAGAAAACTGATTCTCTTTCTATCTCTTAAGATAAACATACCCTGTAAGCATTTTTCCATAATCTGGATGATCTTCATTACCTCCTAGTTCTATCACATAGTAATATGTTCCCTCTGGTAATATATCACCTCCCACATTTAAACTACTCATAGATGTTCCATCCCAATTGTTTACGTAATCACTGCTTTGGTAAACCTCTAATCCCCATCGATTGTAAATCCATACTTTAGTATTGGGATAACTTTCTATATTTTGGATGAAGAAAACATCATTTTTACCATCACCATTTGGTGTAAACGCTTCTGTAACAGAAACTTCACATTGTATCACATTTAAAATGGTTTCTGCTGATCCAGTACATCCATTTGAACCTGTTGCAACGATTGTATAAGTCCCTTCTAAATTCGTTCCAGCTGAAGGAATCTCGTACGAACTACCAAAGTTTACTAACTCGTTTTCAAAATACCACATATAAGTCAAATCCTCATCAGCATTAATTAATGACATTATTATATTGTCACCATTACAAACGGAATATGTGTCATTTATAGAAACAACAGGAGATGGCATATTGCCTTCTAAAACAAAAGTAGCTGCATCTGAAATGCAGTTTCCTGTTTCAGCTGTTACCGTATATGTACCGGGCTCTCCAGATATATTTCCTGCATTATCAAGGGTAATATTTGCAGGTGAAAAATAATATGTATAAGTAGAATTATAATTAGTAATTGTAGCAATTCCGCCTCCATTACAATCTGCTGGAGTTACATCAACTACTGGTGCAGCTGGGGTTGGTAATTGTGCTTCAATTGTAAACGGCGTTTCAGGAGAAGTACAACCATTTTCTGTTGCTGTAATTGCATAGTTACCAGCATCACCTGTTATTGAACCATCAGCCTCAATTGTTCCCGTTCCAGTTGTAAGGTTATAAGTTAAATTACTGTCATATCCATTAATTGTAGCAGTTCCATCTCCATTACAATCTGCTGGAGTTACATCAACTACTGGTGCAGTTGGGGTTGGTAATTGTGCATCAATTGTAAACGAAGTTTCGGAAGAAGTACAACCA
>JBBAEU010000021.1:0-40000 GCA_041655765.1 Brumimicrobium sp. | reverse complement strand
TACACATTCAACGCACATAGAATGCTCCCCTACCAGATTACCTATTGGTAAAATCCACAGCTTCGGTAATACACTTATGCCCGATTATCATCCACGCTCAATCGCTCGACTAGTGAGCTGTTACGCACTCTTTAAATGAATGGCTGCTTCCAAGCCAACATCCTAGCTGTCTATGCAATCGAACCACGTTTAATCAACTTAGCGTATATTTAGGGACCTTAGCCGATGGTCTGGGTTCTTTCCCTTTCGGACTTGGACCTTAGCACCCAAGCCCTCACTGCCGAGTATATCTTATAGCATTCGGAGTTTGTCTGGATTTGGTAGGCGGTGAAGCCCCCTAGTCCAATCAGTAGCTCTACCTCTATAAGACTAAACCTCGACGCTGCACCTAAATGCATTTCGGGGAGTACGAGCTATTTCCCAGTTTGATTGGCCTTTCACCCCTACCCACAGGTCATCCCCGCATTTTTCAACATGCGTGGGTTCGGTCCTCCATTTTGTGTTACCAAAACTTCAACCTGCCCATGGGTAGATCACAAGGTTTCGCGTCTACCCCCACTGACTAAAACGCCCATTTAAGACTCGCTTTCGCTTCGACTACGAACCTTAAGTCCTTAATCTTGCCAGTGAGGAGTAACTCGTAGGATCATTATGCAAAAGGCACGCCGTCATCCCGATAAATCGGAACTCCGACCGCTTGTAGGCACACAGTTTCAGGATCTTTTTCACTCCCTTATTCAGGGTTCTTTTCACCTTTCCTTCACAGTACTGGTTCACTATCGGTATTTGAGGAGTATTTAGCCTTACCAGATGGGTCTGGCAGATTCAGACAGGGTTTCACATGCCCCGCCCTACTCAGGATACTGCTAGGTATATATAATATTTCGTGTACGAGACTTTCACTCTCTATGGTTAAACTTTCCAGATTATTCTACTATAATATATAAGTCCACAACGCAGTCCTACAACCCCGAAAGTGCCGAAACACTCACGGTTTGGGCTATTTCGCTTTCGCTCGCCGCTACTCACAAAATCACTATTGTTTTCTCTTCCTCGGGGTACTTAGATGTTTCAGTTCTCCCGGTTAGCCTCCTTACGGATGTACCGACTTCATCGGTACGGGTTGCCCCATTCAGAAATCTACGGATCACAGGATGTGTGCTCCTTCCCGTAGCTTATCGCAGCTTATCACGTCTTTCTTCGCCTCTCAAATCCAAGGCATCCCCTGTGTGCCCTTAGTAACTTATTAGTTTTATTAATTCTATTTACTACTTCAATCAATTCCAACATTTCAAAGAACTTTTTATGATAATTAAACCTTAACGAAAAGATTAAATTATAAACATTAAAAAGAAAAATATCTCTAACTGTCAGTCATCTCCAAAAAAAAGATAACAATTTTGTGGAGAATATCGGAGTCGAACCGATGACCTCCTGCGTGCAAGGCAGGCGCTCTAGCCAGCTGAGCTAATCCCCCATATCAAACCTTAATGTAGTCCCGTCCAGATTTGAACTGGAGACCTCTACATTATCAGTGTAGCGCTCTAACCAACTGAGCTACGGGACTAAATATTTTTAATCCCACCCTCATTTATATTCCAATCGCTTCGATTACTTCTCCTGTGGGAGAGATATTTTTTATATTAAGAAATTTAGAAACAGCAAATAAACTAAAACCATTCACTTTAGAAAAAAGATATTCCAGCCGCACCTTCCGGTACGGCTACCTTGTTACGACTTAGCCCCAGTTACGAGTTTTACCCTAGGCAGCTCCTTGCGGTTACCGACTTCAGGTACCCCCCGCTTCCATGGCTTGACGGGCGGTGTGTACAAGGCCCGGGAACGTATTCACCGCAGCATGGCTGATCTGCGATTACTAGCGATTCCAGCTTCATAGAGTCGAGTTGCAGACTCCAATCCGAACTGAGATCGGCTTTCGAGATTCGCATCCACTCGCGTGGTAGCTGCCCTCTGTACCGACCATTGTAGCACGTGTGTAGCCCAGGACGTAAGGGCCGTGATGACTTGACGTCGTCCCCACCTTCCTCACAGCTTACGCTGGCAGTTTCTCTAGAGTCCTCAGCATTACCTGATAGCAACTAAAGATAGGGGTTGCGCTCGTTGCGGGACTTAACCCAACACCTCACGGCACGAGCTGACGACAGCCATGCAGCACCTTGCAATCTGTCCGAAGAAAAATCCGTTTCCGGATCTGTCATACTGCATTTAAGCCCTGGTAAGGTTCCTCGCGTATCATCGAATTAAACCACATGCTCCACCGCTTGTGCGGGCCCCCGTCAATTCCTTTGAGTTTCAACCTTGCGATCGTACTCCCCAGGTGCATTACTTATCACTTTCGCTTAGACACCAACTGTATATCGCTGATATCGAGTAATGATCGTTTACGGCGTGGACTACCAGGGTATCTAATCCTGTTCGCTCCCCACGCTTTCGTCCATGAGCGTCAATTCAGGCCTAGTAAGCTGCTTTCGCTATCGGTGTTCCACGTCATATCTATGCATTTCACCGCTACATGACATATTCCGCCTACTTCGACCGAATTCAAGACTAATAGTTTTAACGGCAATTACATGGTTGAGCCATGTGATTTCACCGCTAACTTAAAAGCCCGCCTGCGGACCCTTTAAACCCAATGATTCCGGATAACGCTTGGACCCTCCGTATTACCGCGGCTGCTGGCACGGAGTTAGCCGGTCCTTATTCATATAGTACCGTCAACCCCCGACACGTCGGGGGGATTCTTCCTAAATAAAAGCAGTTTACAACCCATAGGGCAGTCTTCCTGCACGCGGCATGGCTGGATCAGAGTTGCCTCCATTGTCCAATATTCCTCACTGCTGCCTCCCGTAGGAGTCTGGTCCGTGTCTCAGTACCAGTGTGGGGGATCACCCTCTCAGGCCCCCTACCTATCGATGCCTTGGTAAGCCGTTACCTTACCAACAAGCTAATAGGACGCATGCTCATCTACTACCGCAAAAGCTTTCTTCACTAAAACTTATGTTAAAGTGATATTATGGAGTATTAATCCGGATTTCTCCGAGCTATCCTCCTGTAGAAGGCAGATTGCATACGCGTTACTCACCCATTCGCCGGTCGTCAGCGGAGCAAGCTCCCTGTTACCCCTCGACTTGCATGTGTTAGGCCTGCCGCTAGCGTTCATCCTGAGCCAGGATCAAACTCTCCGTTGTATAAAACATTGAATTGTTGTGTGACTCGGTTTTTCGTTTATTACGCTGTTTCCTTAAATTTCTCAATCTTTCAAAGAACTTTTTTGTTATAAATATTTATACCAAAATATTTACAAATTCGGGACGACAAAGATATAAAATTTATTTAATATAATCCTAAATACTTTTGTCTTTTTTCAATTTTAGTATTTATGAATTTGACGACTCAAATTCTAAACGCGGGGGCAAAGATAATTACTTAATTTTAATAAACAAGAACTTTTTGTAAAAAAAAATAACTTTTAACAAAATTATGTGAAATAAAAAAATCAATGACATCCACTCGTTTGCGGGACGGCAAAGATAGATAGCCTTTTTAATATAACAACTGTTTTTGGTGAAAGTTTTTAAATTTTATTATTATTTTGGACGAAGCGACAATTTTAGCAGGCAGAACTTCAAATTACTTCGCTATAAATTTTTAGCAATTGCTCTCTCAATTTTTCTTCGGAGAAATTATGGCTATATTCAAAGATTTTTCCTCTGGAATAGTCAGTTATCTGGAAATTTTGTAAAGCATTTAATAGCCCTTCCTCATCTCTTGGCTCAATTTGAACTCCTAAATCGGGATTATTAATTTCTGTCAACCCTCCGCACTGAGAATAAATTGCTGGAATACCTGTTCTCCATGCCTCAGCTAATACAACAGAAAATGTTTCATAATTACTAAATAGAATAAAACAATCAGCCAAACGCATTGCTTCTCCGACCTCTTTGGTTGTTAATTTAGAGTCAACAAGACAGTTTTCTTTTGGAATATTATATGCCTTCAATTTTTTCCACACCTCATCTTCCGAACCTTCAGTAATAATATGTAACTCATAATTTCTGTCTAGTTGACTAAAAGCAGAGAGCATTCCAGAAATATTTTTATGTTCATCGTTAAAAGTGGAAACATGAATAAATCTCACCTTATCATTATTTAGCTCGTCATGATTTGGATAAAAGAATTCAGAATTTACTACATTAGGGATGGTTTCAAAGTTTTTTGTCAGTTTTAAATTGACGAGCGATTCCCCTAGGTGTTCAGAAACAGATAGTATTTTATCTGCATTCGAATAAATTTTTTTAAACTGTCTTTTAATATATATGGGCAACTTCTCATACTCTTTTTTATGAGGCAAAAAACCAGTCCAATGTTCTGTAATTATGTAAGGAATTTTATGTTTACTTTTTAATCCAAACGCAAACAATCCAGCAGGGAAAGCAATATTCAAGTGAACGAGATTGTATTTGTTTTGTTTTGTAAGTTTTTCAAAACCAATTGACAATGCCTTGATATATGCACTTTTCTTCTTATAGGAGCTTAATAAAGGAATATTTGATTTGATTTTAGGATAATAAACAATTATTGTTTTTACTCCATTAATTATAGTGTCTTTTACAATAAAGTTATCAACATTTTCATTAGAAACAGCGAAGAGAACCTCTACATCGACAATATCACTAGCAATTTCAGCATGTTTTTGAACAAAATTACCCAATAAATGATTTACATCACTCGGGTACCAACTCGCTAAAAACAGTACTTTTGTATTCAATTTTTTATGTTTCATGTAAAGCGAGTGCTAAAGAGTTTCTTATAACAATTTAGATATATCGTCAACACCTAAAGTTCTTTCTACGGTAAAACCTTCGCCATACTTGACATTAATGTCTCGACCAAATTGAATAAGTCGTGCCTCTAATGAATCAATAAATTCTTTACCTGATATAGGTGTTACGGGACCTTGCATTCTTTCATTATAAAACTGAGTTTTATATGCAAAAATAGCTTCGAATTTCCTGTCTTTATAATCAGATACGTCAACAATTAAATCTGGTTTCACGTATCTATCTTGAATGTAATGATAGACAGCTCTTGGTCGCCATATATCTTGTTGCACACCCTCTAATTGAGTTTCAATTTTCAGTAATCCCGATAAGAAACAAGCCCTAGAGGCAAATTCACTACCTCTTTTATGGTCTGGATGTCTATCGCTTATTGCATTGGCAAAAACAATATCTGGTTGATATTTTCTAATTGCCACAATTAATTTCAAAAGACTTTCTTTATCTTCCTGAAAGAAGCCGTCACCCAATTGTAAGTTTTCACGGTACTTCACCCCCATTATTTTACGGGCTAATTCTGCTTCTTCATATCGTGTAAACTTTGTTCCTCTCGACCCTAATTCTCCTTCTGTCAAGTCAACAATTGCAACGACCTTGCCTTGGTCAACCGATTTAATTACAGTTGCTCCAGCGCTTAATTCAATATCATCTGGGTGAGCTCCTATAGCTAATATATCGACTTTCTTGACCATTTTATTTTATTATTATTTTACTTTCTTGTTATCCTTCAAATATTTCACAGTAGCGAGTGCAGTAAATAAAGAAAAAGCAATAATAGCAACAATAACACTGGTAGGCCACTCAGACACACCATCACCTTGCGCATAAGAATGTAAGCCAACCAAAATAAAGTTTACCCCAAAGAATGTAAATAGAATTGAAGAGTAGCCCCATAAACTAAGAATATTAAATAAGAATCTATTGCTTAATGCAGGAATCCATCTAAGATGTATAATAACAGCATAAACCAGCATTGATACTAAAGCCCATACCTCTTTAGGATCCCATCCCCAATAACGTCCCCAAGATTCATTCGCCCAAATTCCACCGAGGAAAGTTCCAGCGGACAAGAGAAATAGCCCAACAATCATAGAAATTTCAGAAACCGACGTTAACTCAATGATATTCATCTGTAAGCGTTTCTTATTTTTATTATTAATCGCGATATAGAGGAACATATTTAATATTCCTAAAATAGCTGAAATTCCTAAGAAGCCATAAGAAGAAGTTATAACAGCAACGTGAATCATCAACCAATATGATTGAAGTACAGGTTCGAGCGGAGTAATTTCCGGGTCCATTAGATTCAATCCTGTCACAAACAACATCATTGCTGATAAAAGAACAGTAACAGCGATTACAGCAGGATTTTTCTTAACAAAGAATAGACCCGCTAAAATTGTCACCCAAGAAATAAATACAATTGCTTCGTATCCATCGCTCCATGGAGCATGACCCGATACATACCATCTCATTCCTAATCCGATACCATGAGTAATAAAAACCAATACAACCAGCGCAACAATTGGCGTTGAAATTCTTTTAATAACATTTTCTCTCTTTTGGGTAGGTGTAATCAATGTTCTAACAAAGAATAGAATCAGCAATGCAAAACCTAAGATAAAATATGTTGACTGAATCTTATCGAATATCTTAACCTTGTTGTAGGCAATTTCAACATCAACGTGTCTGTGTGTCAACTTATGAAGTAGTGGATTTCTTGCTTCAAACTTTTTCAGTTCAACCCATTGAAGATCTTTTAATTTATCCAATGGTTCTTTAATATCATCAATTGTTCCTGTTTCTTGTGAAATATTAAAAAGACCGTTTAACAAAAGGAAGGCATACCCATTCCCTTCTCTATCTTTTTCGGTGAGTTCAGATGAAAAAGGCCAAACCCAAGTTCCATTTGAATCATCAACAATTGGAACCACGCGGAAATAGCTAAATCTAAAAATTTCTTTTAAGATTCTATATCTCTCGCCCAATTTAATTAACTCTTTATCATATTCACCTTTTTGGGCATCACTCTTCTCATAAGCGACTTGGTAATCATCAATCCATCTGAACAAACCACTTTCATCTTCGAGTTCGTTAAGAGAAATATGTTTTTCTACGCCCAACTGACCTCTAATTTTATTAGAAACAAACACCAATTTAACATCTCTCCAACTTACTGGACCATAAAGGTGCATGGCTGTTATTGTTTGTACGGGATTATACTGTTTGCCTGTTGCTTCATCAGTATAGACATCATTTCTGTATATTTTTCTCAATAATTTATCAGCCAACGTATGATATGGGATTGTTCTTCCGTCATAATCCTGAACTAACAAATCATTTAGTTCATCAGCATCTTCTTCTGATAAGTATTTAATTTCGAATTTTTTCACTGACTCAGTTGAGGAATGATTGTGGTCAAAATCGTCAACATGATTGTGGTCATGGTCATGGTCATGTTCGTGGTCATGTTCGTGGTCGTGTCCGTGGTCGTGTTCGTGGTCATGGTCGTGGTCGTGGTCATGTTCGTGAATAGATTCTTCGGTTGTCACTGTCTCAACTTGACTTGAGTTTGTGGTTTGTGCGTATGTAGTAGAAGCAAATCCAAATCCAATTAATAAAGCCAAAGATTTAATCATTTTTGCTCTATTTTCTCTTGATTTTCTAATAAGATTATTTAATTCGGAGACTCTACCTTTAGGATTAAATACCGCCCACAACATTCCAAGCCCCATTAAGAAATAGGCAATATATGTTACCACAGTCCCTGGAACATCGTAATTTACACTTAGCACTGTTCCTGAACCATCAGGAAAATAACTAGATTGGAAAAATCTATATCCGCCATAGTCCATGAAGTTATTCATAAATATTCTTTGTTCAAACTCAACACCTCTTTTATCATCAATAACAGTTACTTCAGAAGCATAGGAACTCGGCATATCAGAACCTGGATATCTGTCTAAAATAAATTCTCTACACATTACTGAAAAAGGGATTTCAATTGGAACGGCACCATACCCCACTTCATAAGTTAAACCAGCAAATTCAAAATAACTTTTAGCCATAATTCTATTATGACTCCCTTCAATTTCAACTATTTTAGATTCAGATGGCGTAGATAATTTAATGGTCAGAATATTGTCTCCCGTATCTTTTTCATACGATTTCTTTTTTTGTAATTCCACACCTTTATGTAAACCTCTAAAAACGAAACTTTCATTACCTATTTGATACAAGTAATTTGCGTAGAAAGGAATAATTGTATCTGCTTCAACCTCTGTAATAGCTTCTTTTGGCACGTTGTTACTCATTCTATCCTCAGAAGACAAGGAAGTCATATCTACAATTTTATAAGGAACATCTGAATAGATATGTGGCATATTATCAATTACGGTAACCAAAATTCCTTTTGTAGAAGGATCTTTTCTATCAAAGGCAAAAGAAACACCTCCAAACAAAGTTCTTTGATTTTGAAAAAGATATCTGCTTTCTCCTGCAATCACAAGTTCTAAAGCATCTCTACCACTTTCTGTTTTTATCAAAGTATCAATCATTCCTTCTTTATAGGAAACGTATTCAACGGTAACCTCTTCTTGGTTATCTAATTTGAAATTGAAATCGAATGGATTTTCTTTGCCTTCAGAAAGCCATCTTGGTTCGTCATAAACATATTGATTTACTTTATCGTCTGCTTTCAGAGAAAGATAAGGCGTTGCACTATATATAATATTTGTTGTTTCTCCTTCTCCAATTCTCATTTGACCTTCAAATCCTATGTATCTTGTTAAAGCTGCTCCAACTATCATCAAAAGAAACGAGATATGGAAAATTAAAGTAGGGAGTTTATGTCGCTGATACATCTTATAGTCAAGAATATTGATAATCAATGTAATGGAAAGATGTAACAACAAGATTTCAAACCATTTGGCATTGTAAACTGCTATCTTTGATGCTGGAGTTCCATAATCTGACTCGATGAAAGTAGCCCAACCAATTGCAATGGCAAAAATGAACATACCAATAGCCATAGCTTTCATTGAAAAAAGGCCTTTTATAATTTTTTCGAACATTTTTTTTGAGTTATCTGTTTCTTAGGTCACAAAACTACAAAAGTCTTTCTAATTTAGAACGATTATAATGTTAATTTTGAATGTTTTTGTTAGTTATATAAATTTATGGATAAGTTAAAAAACATAATAATTATAGGGACAGGTAAAGTTGCACAACAACTTGGTAGTGCCATTGCGAAGGGAAATGTCAACATTGTGGGAGTTTGGGGACGCACTTCTGAAAATGCAGAAAAGTTGGCTCAAAGCCTAAACACTTTGTATTTCACAAAACTTTCTGAAATTTCTATCGATTGTTTAGCTCTTATTTGCGTTTCAGATGGAGCAATCGAAGAGGTTTTATCTCAAATTCCCGAAGATATTAAGGTTGCTTACACCTCTGGCAGCGTGAAGTTAACTGACCTTCCTGAAAGAGAAAATATAGGGGTTTTTTATCCTTTACAAACCTTTAGTGAAGGAAGTAACGTAAACATAAATGAAGTTCCATTTTTAATAGAGGCGAATAATCAAAATTTCGAAAAAGAACTCCAGATATTAGCCAGTTCTATTAGCGAGACCGTACTTATCGCCAATTCAGCAGACAGATATAACATACACATTGCTGCTGTAATGGTAAACAATTTCACAAACTTTCTTTATTATCTTGCTTCAGAACATTTATCTGACCATGATTTAGATTTTGATTTATTAAGGCCACTTATCAAAGAAACTGTTAACAAATTAGAGTACATTTCTCCACTCAACGCTCAAACTGGCCCTGCTGTTAGGGGCGACATAAAAGTAATTAATAGTCATATTAACTCCCTAAATAGCCCTGATGTGAAAGAATTATACAAACTTTTTTCAAATATGATTATGAAAACTATTCAAAGCAAATAAAATGGGATATAAAGAAAAATTAAATCAAATTACAACTTTCATCTTCGATGTTGATGGCGTTTTGACTAACGGTCAAGTTTATATTTTGGATAATGAGAAAGTCCGTTCTATTAATTCAAGGGATGGCTTTGCACTTCGATATTCTTCAAAGATGGGCTACAACATTTTCGTCATTACGGGGGGAGATTCGAAATCATTAAAAAATCACCTTTTAGATAATGGTGTAAAAGAAGTTATTTTAAAATCGAGTAAAAAAATCGATGCTTATAATGATTTAAAATTAAGGTATAACTTTCAAGATTCTGAGGTTTTGTACATGGGTGACGACCTGCCAGATTATCAAGTACTCAAACAAGTTGGATTATCTGCGTGTCCACAAGATGCGGCGGTAGAGGTAAAGCAAATTTCGGATTATCAATCGCCTTATAACGGTGGCAGGCATTGTGTTCGAGATGTCATAGAGCAAGTACTTCGGGTACAAGGAAAATGGAATTTCATTCAAATTTGACGGTTTTCAATAGGATAGATATGAACTTACCCTACTCTTTTAAAAACTTACCTGTCCAAATTCTTTGATCATCCTTGATAATTAGAAAGTAGAGCCCATTTGTCAAGTTTGCAACCTCTATTTCTTCTTGGATTTGTCCATCAAGAACGATTTGCCCTTGGGCGTTCATAACTTTATAATCTAAATGATTTAATTCGGGTGGTAGATTTATCTTGTAAGATGTTGGATTTGGATAAATTTTTACGGTGTTAATTTGCTCTTCAACTGTGCTAACTAAGTCGCCTAAGTCACCAAGTTGATTACTTATATGTTGGTCTGTTGAATCTAATTTTCCAATCATAACGACCGTACCTAATAACTGATTATAAGATCCTCCACTATCATCTTCCCTATCACTTGCTGTCCCTACAAAGGCAATTCCATCATCAAGGGTAACAATCAATTGATTAATAATATCATTTCCTATACCTGAAAATCCGGCACTGGCATTGTAATAATTCAAGTTAAATTCGAGTCGGGTAATGTATGCATCAAAACCTCCGCTATATGGTGTAAGTTCATCAGCGGTTGATTGCCAAGCTGCATAAATTCCAAATTCATCTCTGAAAACTGCGGCTGTATATTGAGTTTCACCTGTTACATAGTGTGAATTATGACTCAAATAAAAATCCCCATTTACACTTAATTTTAAAGATGCACTTGCTCTATAATCTTCTGTAGGAAAATAAACATCCCCAAACGCATAAATTGTGTCCACCGCGATGTCGATTGAATGAATAGCGGTTTCTTTTTCACCAGCTTGTTCAAATCTATGTCTCCACACTTCATTTCCATTGCTATCAAATCGAATAACTGTTCCGATTAAATTTTCTTCAACAACGTCAGCAAACACACCGCCAACAACAAAATCCATATTCGTATTAATTGTATCTACGGCGTAAATAACCTCATCCAAATGGATTCCAACACTTTTTTCCCAGACCACACTCCCAGATGCATCGATTCTTGCCATATAACCATCTTTCCCATTTGTTGTAACTCCGACAGTTTCACCGACAAGAATTAAACCTCCGTCAGCTAAAATTTGAGCATCTCTCAAAATCTCCCAGTTACCTGTCCCATAATATTTTATCCAATCAGTATTACCTGACTCATCTGTTTTGATTACCATAAAATCATAATCCCCATTTAAAGTCGAACTTGAATATCCTGCAATATAAAAACCTTCATTCTCGACATGAAATACTCTTACGCCAATATCATCTCCTGCTCCTCCATACGATTTTGTCCAAATTTGCTCACCCATTTTATCCACTAACATCAAAAAAGCTTGACTAGAATGCTCATCAAAGCCACCTGACATCCCTGTCACTGCGTAAGTAGAATCGGGCAACTGTGTAATCCCATATCCTTCATTAAAAGAACTTACCGACCTATACTTTTTATAAAAGTAATCTTGCGAAAACCCCGCAAAAGGAATCAGTATAATTATAAGTATGATTTTTTTTATAGTTTCCATGCTATTCTGATTAATCCTGAATGACCATATTGTTTTTTCAAGAGAAGCCCTAAAATATCTTCAGTCCCCAATCCTACAACAACGTTTTCAGTGTTATAATTAAAATAAATTCCCAATCTAAGTCCACCGTATCCTCCATAAGCAATCTGACCACCTAAGGAGAACTCATGATTTACGCGGTAATGCGCACCAGCGTATATGAGTGGACGATAGAGTTTTGTTGTGTACATCCGTAAACCAAAGAAAGATTGTACTTTTTTTTCTGAATTTACAGCAGCTATTTTACCAACTTGAACAAAGCCAGGCAATAAACGATAAATGGATTTTTCTCCCGATTCGATGCCCAATGTATCCATCAGACTTGGAAGTTTAGACTCAGCAGTTAAATCACTAATAGAAAAACCAGAATACTCTTCATCGATGTCGAAATTGTATCGGGTTGTATTACGTAACTTTACAAATCCTATATTTCTTCCTTGAATACTAATTATACCGTTAAATTTTGATGAATCACCAAAAGAAAAATTATAATCAAAATTTACGCTTCCTCCAATTCCTTTAAAATATGGAATTTGATTTGCCAAATAAACTTCACCGTCAGTTATCAACCTTATCGACTCTCCTCCTTTCGAAAATCGAAGTCTTCCGCCATCAACATCCGTTTCGAAAAAATTTTGAGGGAGAACAACATTCAAAGTCACAAAAGACTTCGTTTTTTTATGATGAATTCCTCCGCCTATCGTCCAAAATTGGTCAAATCTAGCATAAGTACTTTCAATATCTGCTTCTTTTCCTAAAAAGGGTTCATTTCCGATAAAGACAAGTCCAAAAAGGTCTCCTGTATATTGCCCTTGAACGTGAGCTTCATTAGATAAATTCATCATCCAGCTCCAATTTTCATTGTTTTTGAAGATTTGTTTTCCTGCACGATATTCGAACCTTCCGTGATAACCACCACCAATTCTGTCGTAGCCGTCAATTGTTTCCCAAGCATTATTTTTGTCATTTTCCCCAATTTCTCCTCCAAACAGAAAAGGTCTTACAATCGAATTATGCAAGTAAGAGCTATGTTGCAAGAATCCACCTGAAATTACAACTTGTTGGTTAACGCTTGTTGTGTCGTAAATTTGAGGGAGTAATTCCTGTGTTTTTATATGACCAACAAAAAAGCAAAATGATGTTGCAGCCAATAGATATTTTATGTTTATTCCTTTCATTATAATTTAACTTTTAATTTAAATTTACCTTGTAAAAGGAATTTAAGCGCATCGTCCATATAAACGGGATTACTTGTTAAATACGTGCTATTCAAAACAGCTTTAATCAAAATATATTTTGAATCTTTTAAAGCATCAGCATCCTCATTATTAATGATAAACTTTATCTCTCTTTCGATGATTTCATGTCCATCGTTCGATGCATTAATTGGTGCTGGAAGAACATTTCCAACCGCTTCTAATTCTCTTAAAGTGTCATGATTTTCGTTAAGTAAAGCCAATGATACATCAACGCCATAGGGGAAAGAATTGAAGGTTTTTAAAATCAGTTCGCCCGATTCTACCCTTAACCATTTATCTTCATTCTTAATATCTATTTCAAACGTATCTAACAAAGTCAGATTATCTGTTCCAATCTCCAGAGGAAAATCAGCTTTTAGATGTAAATCGATTCTACTTTGCGGATAAATCACATCATTTCCACCCGATAAATTCCCGTAAGGATTGATTTGAATATCATATCCAATTCTATATTTTGAGCCAAGGTTTTCAATAAATTGTTTTAGATTTCCAGTTGTATTATCAAAAGTAAATATCAACTTTGAAGGAACTAAATTATCAAACTGACCTTGTGTTGCATTCATGGTTAAATTTTGGTCAAAATAAGGATGTGTTAATCCGACAATATTGTTTTGATAATTTTCACTTTCAAATAGCGTAATTTTTCCTAGTCCGCTCGCTTTAATTCCATTGCGGATGCTTAATTCCACATTGACATCTCCTGCATCTATGCTTCCTCCAACTATATTGTTGAAGATGTCTAAGTTTACTTCGGTTGTATCCGACAAAGCAATGTTACCGAGATAACCCTTTGCATAATTTATTTTTAGATTTTGAAAAGTAACCAATGCAATAAATTCATCTTGGTTGCTAATGATTATTTCACTTCCTTGAGGGTCAGACTGAACCATAAGTTTGGATTGTAAAATGTTGTAGCTCATCCCACTTACCCCTCTTAAGTCAATTGTATAACCTTCAAAATCCATATACATTTCACCTACTCCAGGGTTTAGTTGTGTACCTCCATCTACGGTGATAGTTTGAGTGAATTCAACCCCATCTTTTATCACTCCAGGTAGAGAAACAGTAAAAATAGCTTTTACAGGAACAGGATTTTTAATCACCACCTTTGCCTTACCTGATTTTACGCCAGCTTCTAACAAAACAGCATCTCCAAAAGAAAAAATATTTTCTTCAACTTGGTTGATAAATACAAGTCCAGGAGGAACAGTCAAAAAAGGAAACTTAATCGAAAAAGGTTGCTCAATTGTCGTGTCAGGCATCTTTACAATATCCGCCATATTCAAAGAGTATAGGTTTCGATTATAAATAATCTGTACAGTGTTATCGGAATTAACCGCTAAAGTTGTGTCATTATAATAGTTGCTCAAGACCAGGGAATCATTGACAAGTGGAATAATCCAATCACTATTCCATGTTGTATCCTTTTTGCAGGAGGAAGCACCAATAATTAAAAGTATTAATAAAATGTAAAATCTTTGAGTTGTTATTTTCATAAATTACTTTAGTTAATCAACATGTCTTTTAACAAATCCAGTTCTTATATAGGGGATAAATATACCGAACTTATATTAAATTACCATAAGAAGTCGAATTTTTAGAACTATATTGAGAAAACCGTCTATTAATACGGAGTAATTATTGATTAAAGTTAATTCTTTAACACGTTATTACTTTGATTAAAATAATTAAGTTTACGTTGAAAATCTTATCAAATAGTTTCATACGACTTCTAAATAATCTTTTAAATTTACCCAAAATTAAAGATAGAATTGTAAATTTGGTTTTAAATTAAAAAATTCATGCAATACGTTACATACATTATAGTTGGATTAATTCCTGCGATCACGGCGATTTTGATAAGCTATTATTTTTTAAAAAAATCGAACGAAAGGGAATTTACTACCTTAAGCTTGAACTTACGGAAGGAGAGTCAGAAATATTACCTTGAACCGCGGACAGAAGCGTATCAGAGGTTAGTTTTACTGATGGAAAGAATCAATCCCAATAACATGGTTATGCGTTTAAAGCCTGACAACAAAAATGCCACTTTATTTCAAGCTGAGTTATTAAATAATATAAGGAGTGAGTATGATCACAATGTGGCGCAACAGTTATTTGTTTCTGAAAAGGTTTGGGATATGATCAAAAAAAGTAAAGAAGAAACCATTAAAATCATCAACATTGCAGGGCAGGATTTGCCTTCAGAAGCAACTGCCTTTGAATTGGCCAATAAGATTTTTGAAATTGTAAGTAATTTAGACGAGTTACCAACAGAAATAGCAACAAAAGCTCTAAAAAAGGAGTTTCAAAAACAATTTTAACATAGTTTAAACCCTTATTTGGACTATTTTTTGTACTATTGGAGTACAAATGATAAAGATGCGCAATTTAATTACATTACTTTTTTTGGTAATTACTTTACCAACATTTCTTTTCGCTCAAGATGAAAAAGAAAGATTAATCCAATTCTCTGGTGTTTTGGTTTCTGCCGATAGCTTAAATCAAGTTTCTTATGCCACAATTATAGATAAGACATCCAGGAAGGGAACGACATCAGATTATTACGGATATTTTAGTTTTGTAACACGACCTGGGGACACGATTATTTTCAGTGCATTTGGTTTTGAACCGAGCACATACATTGTACCAGACACACTTACTGAAATACGTTACTCTATCATACACTTAATGACACCATCAATTATGGAGTTGCCCGAGTTCGAGGTGTTTCCATGGCCATCCAAAGAAGATTTTGCGAGGGCTTTTATAGAAATGGATCCTTATGATGATGCACTTAGGAGAGCACAGCGACAACTTTCTGGAGAAAATTTAGCTTTTGTTGCTGCACGTGTTCCAGCAGATGGACAGTTATCGTATAAATATGAGGTCAATCAACACGCAACCATGCTGTATTCCAAAGGTCAATCACCCGTTAATAATTTACTCAACCCAGCTGCGTGGAGTAAGTTTGTACGTGCGTGGAGGAATGGTGACTTTCAGAGGAAGTAGTAGAAAGTATTTTTTCTTTAATCCATTTTATATCGTTTAAAGAAAGCATCCCAATTCCATAGGAAATTTTTCATTATCCCATCCATTCTTTTTAAGAACAATGGATTAGGCGTGTCCATACTTTTAAAGTAACTCTCTTGAAAATCATTCAGATTATATTTATGGAACATGGCTTTCGACATTCCATATAAGATAACTTTGGATGGATGATTAACCCGACTCATAAAAGATGAATATGAGTTGTAATAAGAAATAAATTCCTTCTCTGTCATCTGAAAAACCTCAGCAAAACTTTTAAATATCAAAGGTTCGATATTCTGTTGTTGTATGGGAGAAAAAAATGTATCCAAAGCCTTGATGTTTCCAGAAATAACAATCATAATAAAATGACCATCGGAAACCCCTTTAAGTGAAGGTTTACGAATAAATGCAGGGTCTTCTTCAATCAAAGATATTACATCATTAAATCCATTATCGATGCTCTCAAGAATTCCATTCACAAAGACATTGACCAATTGCTCGTCTGTTAATTTTTTTTTGAAGATGGCACTTAACATTTTCTTACAATTTTCTTTACTACAAAGATACAGAGCTTAAAAGCATAGAACACAGAGCTTTCTTTAAGCTTTTCAACATATTTGTTAACAACTTGACACTATTAGAATGAATTTTTTACATAAATAGATTTAATTTTATATTCTTATTTTGTTTTAGCATGAATAAAAACTTAAAACAGAAAATCGGATTATTTGGCTTTCTGCTTATCTTAATCTCTTTGATTTTCTTTATTGCTTTATATTTGAAAGCAATTCAAAATGAAGATCATGTAACTTCTCCCAAAGATGTTTTAAATCTAATGAGAGTTGAGTATAACGCATCAGAAAAACCTTTGACTTTAGATGGGGTAATAATTTCTCAAAGAGAAGAAAAAGTAAAAATGGATGCTTCAGGGAAAATTGAAGACAACAATCCCTCGCTTGAAGTTGGGAAAACATTTAAAAAAGGAGATATTCTTATCAAATTAGAACGAATAGACATTCTTTACAAAATACTTGAAGAAAGAACATTATTTAAGAAGTTAATTATTGAGTCATTACCTAAAATAGAGCAAAGTTCTCCATCAACGCTCAATAAGTGGAAAGAATATTCAACATCAATCAGTCGATTAGAATTAATTCCTGAGATTCCTGAAATATCAAAAGAAGAAGAGAGCATAATCAGCCATTTAGGAATTGATTTACATTATTACAAAATTAAGCAGATTGAATTGGAGGCAGAAAAATATTTTTATACTGCCCCATTTGACGGAAAAATCTCACAATCTTTTGTTTCTAAAGGCTCTAAAGTTTCTAAAAATCAGAAATTATTGCAAATCATCCCAGAAAACTCATTGACAGTTACGTCGTTAATTGCAAGTAAAGACCAGCAGTATTTTGGAGAGAACCAGCTTGTTTATTTTACCTCAGAAAAGGGAGATACAATCTCTAAGGGCAATTTTATTGGTTTGGTAGATTCCACGACAAGATTTGATACCTTAACCGCACAGTTTTCTATTGAAAAACAAGATTTATTTTTAGCTTATCAAAAGGTAATTATACACCTTCAGAGTGACGACACAGAGAATAAAGAAAGAAACATCCAAAAAGGAGTTGCAATACCAAACTCGGCTATTATAGACAATCATGTTTATTTGTTAGAGAATGAACAAGTTTTTAAAGTTGCAGTAACACCAATAGATAGAAGCGATGATTCTACGATTATAAACAATCTTCCTAGCCCTTCCTTTGTAATAACAAATCCGCAGGCAATCTCACAATAAGGAGTATCAGTGAACAGGTTATTCTGAAATCGGCGTAACGATGCTATATTTTTCAATTAATTTTCTCATATTAATTAAAGCATACCTCATTCTTCCGAGTGCAGTGTTGATGCTTACACCTTCTTGAAGTGCAATACTTTTAAAAGACATATCTTTAAAAATTCTCATGATTAAAATATCTCTTTGTGAATCTGGGAGATGGTCGATAAGTTCTTTCATTTGACTAATTAATTCTTTATAAACCATTTCCTCTTCAGCGTTTTTATCCTCTACTTCGAGAATGTTAAAAATGGTAAAATCTTCAGATTTTGAGCTAGACTCAGAAATCAATCTTACTTTATTATTTTTTCTAAAATAATCGATTGTTAAGTTATGAGAAATTCTCATTGCCCACGGCAAGAATTTACCTTCTTCATTGTATTTCCTAGATTTAAGTGTATTGATTATCTTAATAAAGACTTCTTGAAATAAATCTTGAGCGACATTTCTATTTTTTACTTTACTAAGAATGTAGTTGAATATTCTGCTTTTGTGTCGGTTTAGCAGTACTTCAAAGGCTTTTTCATCTCCATTGGTATATAGCAACACCAATTCTTTATCTTCTAACTTTGTTAAATTCATATCTACTCGGTTTAAAGGGTTAATCCAAGGGAATAACCTGTTAAATGTTTTTATTTATTATTTAAAAAATCTGAGTAAATATGTTTCAATAAGCCTATAATTAAGTTATATATAAATTCAAATATACAAATATTTATGACAAGTACAAAAAATGCACCACTTTTTTCGATATTTTGTATGATGCATTAAAAGTGAAAAAGGGAGATTGTTTAAAATCCCCCTTTTCAAATATATTTATTGATTTAAATTATCTTGCAACATACTATCTGATCACATTTTGGAAATCAGGTACTGCGTGAAAGCTAAGAAACTCAACATCTTTTGCTACTTTCTCTTTTAAAGAAGCATCTTTTGCAAATGCACTCTTTAAGTTTGAAACCACATTATTAATATTGTTAGCTCTTGCAGCAGCAATTGCTTTTAAATAATATCCTTGAGCAGTTTCAGCATCTGCTGAATTATCAACAGTTGTTACTGCAGCATTGTGATTTTTGTTTAACAATTGAGCCAATGCTTTGTTGTAAGAATCCTCACTACCAAAGTTGCTAATTGCAGCTTCATAATCACCATCTTGGATATCTAAAATTCCGTTGTTATAAGAAACTTCGCTACCAGCTCCGCTAGCTTCTGCAAACAATGCTCTTGCTCCTTCACGATCACCATTTACTCCAAGGATAGCACCAAGGTTGTTTTTAGCAACACCTGTACTATTCATTCCGTCGGCTTTTTCAAATTGTGTTTTTGCAGCAGGTAGGTCATTTTGCATGTAATAGACAACACCTACATTATTTACTGCACGTGAATCGTCAGAATATTTTGATTCAGCTGCTTTGTAAAGACGTAATTTCTCGTTTAAATCGTCAGTTAAAGTTGCCGTAAATAAAATTTCTTCTAGATTAAGTGTATCAATATTTTCTTTAGACAAAGTAACTAATTCTTCATCAGTATAACCTGTTAATTCATAGTGTACAACAATCTCAGAACGTCTTTGTGCTGGGAAAATGTTTTTATCTAAATATAAGTATGTACTCAAATCACGAATTGCTTGCTCTCTCTCAGCTGAAGTGTTGTACATATCGATGATTCTAATGATTCTATCTTTATCTCCTTGATCCATGTTAGACTCTTGAAGACCTTTTTTGAATCCTACGTAATCCTCTCCTTTTCCAACTGCATTATAATTTGCTTCATCTGAAGCTATATCATTAGCAACTGCTCTTTTCTTTGCAATTTCTATAATCGTTTTCTTAGCAGATTCTGCACGATTAGTTGACAACTCATTGTTTTTACCTTCCTCCCCTTCAATTGAAGCGTAAGCAGTAATCTCGATATTTTTGATTTCAATTCTTGGATTGTTTTTAGCATTTGTTAAAAACTTCTCCATTTCTTTGATATCACCTCTCACCTTTTGATTAGGACGAACAACGGGACTACCTTTTAAGTAATTTATCTCTGCTATTTGTCTTTCTTGAGTAACTCTTTGGAAATTATCTTTTTCATAAATAACCTTAAAGTTTTTATCAACTAATAAAGGAGTAACTACAGTGGCGTCTGCAATTTTCATTGATTCAACCTCTCCTTTTTCTTTTCCTTTTTTAAATATCTTTCCTTCAACAGTTAAAGAAGTGAATTCCATATCTGGACTATAATCAATTTCGTCCTCGTATGTAAATGTGCCTCCTGCTTTATATGGAATAGTTGTACCATTGGCTGATGCTTTTTCCCCTTGAATAATCACTTGTTTAAGTTCGTGAGTACCCAATTTTGGCGTAATTTCCGCATACGCATTCTTATTAATGCCTTTTTCTGGAACTTTTACATCAACTTTGACTTTGACTTTATCTCCGTGCATTTCGAGTGGATCTGGAGTAACTGTGTACTCAACGTCTTTTAACAAATCGCAACTTGTTGTTAGTAGTCCAGCAATAGCCACAAGTGCTATCCCTCTCATTCCTTTTTTATTCATTCTCATGTGCTTATAATTTTTCAATTAAATTTATCGAAACAAATGTAATAATATTTTATTCAAATTAATAGAATAAATTTATTTTATTTATATTATAAGCCTATTCTACAATTTGAAAAATAAATGAAAAAAGCTATGAACCCTGATAAAAACCAATCTATCCAACTGACTATCAGATTTTTAAAAGTTTTAGTCTTTTTGATGAAAATTGCGGAATTATTTTAATAAAGTTCTTAAAAATTTAAAATTTATTCTGATTTTGACTCAAAAGAAGACGATTTAAAGCAAGGGATTAAGGGTTGATTGTAGTTATTTCACATATAGATATAGTATATCATTGCTATGGATTGTAAATCTTAATTTTTGAGTTATCTTTTGATGATTTTAGTAATTCCTCAATCGTTTTTCCTGTTGAAATATCAATCCAATTCGGATATATTTCTAATAATGGAATTAATACAAAATTTCTATGGTATAAATAAGGATGCGGAACAGTCAATTCTTTACTTTTAATTAGCATATCACCAATAAAAATAATATCAATATCAATAATCCTCGATTTATAATTATTTTCTTTTGTTTTGCTTTTTCTGCCTATTTTCTTCTCAATTCCTTGAGTGATTTCCAATATTTCCAATGGTGTTTTAGCTGTTAAAAAACAAACACAACAATTTAAAAAGTTATTATTGCTTTCAAATCCCCAAGGTTCCGATTCATAAAAATTTGATACTTTAAAAGAAGAATCAAATTCAGCTTTTAATAAATTTATGGCTTTGTTCAGGTAATAACTACGACTCCCTAAATTACTTCCCAGACTTAAAATAACTTCATTAAAATTAGCATCCATACGCTTTACAAAATCCCAAAATAATTGATTCGATTAATCAAAATTAAGTAATATATAATTATATTTGTTCTGATTAGAAAAAATTAAAAAAAAACTCATTTTATGAAAAAATCAAAAATATCTTTTTGGAGAATATTTTGGCCAAGTTTAGTCGCTGGAATCGTACTAATTATAATTGGTTTCATATTTATTTCAGGGTTTATTGGCGTACTTATGCAACCCAAACAATCTGCTCCAATTTCAAAAAACACAGTATTGCATTTAAGGTTGGATAAGATCATCAATGAAACCAGCAAAAGAGATCTAGAATTTGGTCTGAATGGAATTGGACTGGCACAAAAAACAGGATTGGCTGATTTATTATATGGGTTTGAAAAAGCTAAGACTGACAATAATATTAAAGGAGTTTTCATTGAGCTAGATGGTGCAAGTTCTGGATATTCTACAGCTACAACCCTCCGAAATGCAATCAAAGATTTTGAAGAAGAATCAGGGAAATTTGTAGTTGCTTATCACAAAGGTGAATTTATTTCATTAAAACAATATTTTATTGCTTCAGCGGCTTCTGAAAATTATGGTTTCCATTCATCAAACTTTGAGTTTCTTGGATTGGGTGCTGAACTAATGTTTTTTAAAGGCTTATTTGACAAACTGGATATCGAAATGCAAGTGATTCGAGGACCAAATAATGATTTCAAAAGTGCTGTTGAACCATACTTCCTAACAGAAATGAGTGACTCGAGTAAACTCCAAGTTGAAAGATATTTGAATAATATCTGGTTAGATATTAAAACCCAAATAGGAAAAGATAGAGATTTAACCATACAGGAACTGGACGATTTAGCAAATAATGGTACGATTAAAACTGTTACTCAAGCAGTAGAGAACAATCTATTAGACGGTACAAAATATAGAGACGAAGTTCTTGACTTAATTTCAGTAAAAGCTGGTTTAGCAAGTAGCGATGATTTGAAACTTATGAGCTTTGAAAAATATGCAGAAAAGAAATTTTATAGTCAACAAGCCATCTCAAATGTCCAAAAAGCAAATGTTGCCGTAATTGTTGCCGAAGGAGATATAACAGTTAACGGAGATGGAATTGCCAGCAATAATATCACCAAGTTATTTAGGGATGCCAGAAAAGATAAAGACATAAAAACGATTGTTTTTAGGATTAATTCTCCAGGTGGAAGTGCTTTAGCTAGTGATGAGATATGGAGAGAGGTTACTTTAGCAAGTGAGGAGAAAAAAGTAATCGTTTCGATGGGAGATGTAGCTGCGTCGGGTGGTTATTATATTGCTGCTCCTGCCGACAAAATTTTTGCGCAAAATTCTACCATTACTGGTTCAATTGGTGTATTTGGAGTTATCCCATACACGGGTGCTCTTCTTGAAAATAAATTAGGGATTTCTTTTGATAGGGTTGGTACTAACAAATACGCCTCGTCGTTAACAACCAATAAAAAATTGACTCCCGATGAATTAGAATTGGTTCAAAGTGAGGTTAATTCTATTTACAACGATTTCGTATTACGGGTTGCTGAAGGCAGGAACATGACAATTGAGCAAGTTAATGCCGTAGCAAGGGGGCGTGTTTGGACAGGTTCCGACGCTGTAAACATAGGTTTAGTCGATACGATCGGCGGAATAAATGACGCAATCAATTATGCGGTAAAAGAGGCGGGAATCGAAAATCCAATTATTCGCTATTACCCAAAAATCGTAAAAGACGAATTGGTTCAGTTAATTGAGGCCCTAGAAGAAAGCCAATCTTCAGATAAAAAAGTTAATTCGAGCTTCGTTCCTGAAGATGTTTTAGAATTATACAAGCAAATTAGAAAAATTGAAGACATGACAGGTATTCAAGCAAGGATTCCTTATGAAATTCTTTGGTAAAGAAACCAATTAAGTATCAGTTTCAGTAATTCTTACAAAGGAAAATGAGTAAAGGATTTAACCTTTTCGCATTTCGATATTGTCTATTTTGATATTATGTGGAATGTAATTTGTTTCTTTGATATTCATCATTCCCACTCGAAAGTATTCATTAATTCTATCAAGTCGGTTTTTACAAAATTTAAAACCGGCCTGATTGAATCGTAATTGGGTCGTGTATTAAAATAAACAACACCACTTGCAAAACGCTTTGTGCTATCTGTTAAATAAAACTGAAAAGGTGAGGCAACATTTCCTTGAAGTTGAAAAAACGTTCCATAGACATCAGCGTCATCACGAATCACAACAGAATCATAAATAGCAGTAGCTTTCACTTTGTGTTCTCCAATTTTATCCAGTGCATAATCAACGTAAACAGCAAGTGATGTATCCATGTCAAAACGACTAAAAAGTAATGTTCCATTTAATCCTTTAAACTCAATATCTCGGTTGCACAATCCTTGAGCCGATTTTTTCACGTTAAAATACGAAGGTTTATTGAAAGAAAAATCACATTCATCTTGATAAACTTCGTAAGTTCTTTCGGGAAACTCAAATTGAAGATATGTTGGTGGCTTGGGTACTGGTTTTTTCTCTGAACAGGCTATCAAAATAAATATCAAAACCATTCCAAATAGCAATCTAAGTTTAATTTCCTTCATCGTCTTCTTGTAATTGAATTACTTTCACCATTTTTATTCTTTTCTTATCTGAAGATTCAACGATAAATCTAAATCCTCCAAACTCGAACTTTTCATTATTCTTTAATATTCTCCCTACATGTTCAATAAGGAATCCGCCAATTGAATCAGACTCTCCTTTTTCCTCCTCAAAATCTTTTCCATCAATATCAAGAATTTTATACATATCTACGAGAGAAGTTTTTCCTTCAAATAAGAAGGTGTTTTCATCAATTTTGGTATAAATAATATTGTCATCGTCAAATTCGTCGGTTATTTCCCCTACAATTTCTTCTAGTACATCTTCCAGCGTAACAACTCCCGAAGATCCACCATATTCATCAACAACGACAGCCATGTGAACCTTGGTTTCTTGAAATTCTTTTAACAAATTATCGATTTTTTTATTTTCGGGAACAAAAAATGGAGGTCTAACAATCTCTTGCCACTTAAAATCATCTTTTTCATTTAAGTATTTAAGAAGGTCTTTGATAAACAAAATTCCTATTACGTTATCAAGGCTTTCTCTATACACAGGCATTCTAGAGTATCCAGATTCAAGAATTACATTAAGAATTTCTGAGAAAGTAGCCTGTTCATCTACAGCAACCATATCAACCCTCGATCGCATAATCTGTCGAACATCTGTATTTCCAAAGTTCACAATTCCTTCAAGAATTTTTTGTTCTTCATCAGAGACATTTGACTCATGTGCTAAAGCAACTGCCGTTTCTAAATCATCTGCAGCAACGTTATTATAGCTTTTATGAGCTTGATGTAATATAGAATCTGTTACATTTACCAACAGTTTCCTAAACCAGAGAAACGGAGGGATTTTACCAACCGTATTAATTGGCTTTACCAGCATTTTAATCAGGCGAAAACTGTTTCGATATGCAAAAATTTTCGGCAAAATATGAATCGCCAAAAGAATTAAAAAGGTAATTCCCACAATTTCGATTAAAATTCTCGCCAATGGATTTAGCGCATCGCCAAAATAATTTTGACTAATATACATTGTAAAAATAACCATTCCAACATTTGCAAAAATATTAATGATAAGGATGGTTGCCAACAAATCTTTAGGGGATTTTAGGAGCTCAGCCACACTTTGCAGATTAGAGTTTTCTGATTCTTTTATTGATTTTTTTTCATCAATAGACAAAGAATACAAAGCAACTTCTGTGGCTGAAACAACAACCGATATCAACAAACAAACAAGTAAGATAGAAATTGCCCCAAGCAAAGCAAAGTCAATACTGGAAGTAGTTATATTTAGCAAAAAGGCGGGAGGAATCGAGTCAGCCATAATCCATCAATTATATTAAAAAGGCAAATCATCGTTACTATCTTCCATTAAGTTATCGCTCAATGGCTCAGGAGAATTTGGTGTACCTTCTGAACTAAAATCGGGAGAGTTCAGATTCTCGGATTGTGCGAACTCCCCTTTGCTCGACAGCATTGTCATATTATCACCAACCACTTCTGTTGAATATTTTTTAACACCCATTTCGTCAGTCCATGAACGTGTTTTTAATTTTCCTTCAACATATATTTTTTGTCCTTTAGACAAATATTTACTTGCAACATCGGCCAACCCACGCCAGAGAACAATGTTGTGCCAATCGGTGATAACACGTCTCTCTCCTGTGGCTTTATCAACATAACTCTCAGAGGTTGCAATAGGAAATCTAACTAATTTAACACCATTCTCCAACACCCTTACCTCTGGGTCTTTACCAAGATTCCCTATAAGAATTACTTTATTCACTGTTCCTGCCATATTACAAATATAATAAAATCATCAATTAAAAGTAATAATAAATTTTCTTTAAACTATATAAATAGGTCAATATTCTTTTCAATAAACAAGTCAATCAACCGAGGAAAAGGATATTTATCTGTTTCTTCCACTGAAATAATTACAGAGTTATCTACAGGTATCTTCTTATCTACTTCCCAAAATGTTGCAAAAATATGTTGGTGTGTTAAAATATGTTTCCGTTTATATATTTTACGAATTGGAGAAGTTTTGTATTCTGATTTTAATAAATTAAGGACTTCCTTATCTGAAGTTACAGAATTAATTTCTACCATCGGAAATTCGTACATATTTTTCCAAATATCATCGTCAACCCTTTTAACAATTTGAATATCATCAGATGGATAAATAAAGTAATGAAAATACCTTTTTTTGACCACCGTTTTATTTTTTTTAACTGGAAGTTCTTTAACATTTCCCATTCTATAAGCGATGCACAATTCATTAATTGGACAATTATAACAATCTGGATTTTTTGGTTTACACACCAACGCTCCTACTTCCATAACCGCTTGGTTATGAATAGATGGATTTTCCTTATTTAGCAATGAATCTGCATAGCTTTGAAATATTTTTTTACCTTCATTGGTATCAATCGGAGTATCATCATTAAAAACACGAGATAAAACCCGATAAACATTTCCATCGACAACAGCATAAGGAAGATTAAACGCAATCGATGCAATTGCCGAAGCTGTGTAAACACCAACACCTTTTAACTTTATGATATCTTTATAATGATTCGGAAAAACGCCATTATAATCTGCTACAATTTGCTTAGCTGCCTCGTGTAAATTTCTAGCACGCGAATAATATCCCAACCCTTGCCATAATTTCAAAACTTCTTGTTCAGATGCATCTGCTAAATCATTCACCCTCGGAAATTTATCAATGAACTTTAGGTAATATTTTTCACCTTGAGAAACACGAGTTTGTTGCATAATAACTTCAGAAAGCCAAATTTTATAGGGATCATTAGTATCTCTCCAAGGTAAGCATCTGGAATTTCGTCGATACCAATCAGTTATTAATATGCTAAAATCGTGCATTAAGGTAATTTTAGAAAATTATTATATAAAATGCAAAGATAAACTAAAATATGCTGTTTATATTTGTAGGCTAATATACTTGAATTAAACATATTAAAAACAAAGTAATTATGACAAAAGCTGATATAGTTGCAAAAATTGCAGTAGATACAGGTCTAGACAGAAATGAGATCCAAAAGACGATCGAATCATTTATGGAAAACATCAAAGACTCTTTAACCAAAGGAGAAAATGTATATCTGAGAGGTTTTGGAAGTTTTATCATAAAAGAAAGGGCTGAAAAAACTGGACGTAATATCTCAAAAAATACTACTATTATCATCCCTGCGCACAACATTCCGGCGTTTAAGCCAGCAAAAACTTTTACAGACAACGTTAAGAAAAACGTTAAAGTATAATTTGTAAAAACTTCCTTTACAAGTTGCGACTTACAAAAGTTATTCGTAGATTTGCACTCCTGTTTTATTTTTATACTAAAACAGGAGTCTTTTTTATTGAGACTCTCTTGTTTATTTAGCACATAAACAAACAACATACAATATAGAAGAGAATATTAACATTTAAAAAAATATAGATATGCCAAGTGGTAAAAAGAAAAAAAGACATAAAATGTCCACTCACAAAAGAAAGAAGCGTTTAAGGAAAAACAGACATAAGAAAAAATAGTTTCTCTTATTTCTAAAGATTTATTTGTGCAATTTACTTAGTGTTTTTATGCTAAGATTTTGCTATTGTATAATTAAAATTAGCTTCTGTGAATTACGAATTAGTGGTGGATTCCCGCAAGGGAGGAGGAGTTTGGCTTGCACTACTAGAAGATGGAAAACTTATAGAACTTCATGAAGAGACTGGTAATACTGACTTTGCAGTTGGAGATATTTATCATGGTAAAGTTAGGAAAGTCGTTCCAAGTTTAAATGCTTGTTTTGTAGATGTTGGATACGAAAAGGATGCCTTTTTACATTATCATGATTTAGGACCTCAGTTTTTGTCATTAAATAAGTTTACAAAAGATACGTTGCAAGGCAAACAAAATGTTGCCGACCTATTATATTTTAAAAAGGAAGAAGAAATCCAAAAGGATGGAAAAATAAAGGATGTAATTTCCTCTTCTCAACATATAATGGTTCAGGTTGCAAAAGAACCGATTTCTAATAAAGGACCTCGACTTAGTGCAGAGGTTACCTTAGCTGGTCGTTTCATCGTTCTTGTCCCATTTTCTAGTAAAATATCAATCTCTCAAAAAATAAAAGAACCTGAAGAACGTGATCGTCTTAAGGATATTATAAAAGGTATCAAACCAAAAAATTTCGGGGTTATTATCCGAACGGTTGCACAAGGAAAAAAGATTGAAGAAATCGATGAAGACCTTAAAAGTCTTGTCGATAAATGGAAAAAATTACATTCCAATCTTATCAACTCAAAACCTCCGAGAAGAATACTAGGCGAAATCAATAAAACTGCTTCTTTGCTTCGAGATTTGTTAAACAATGATTTTACAAATATTTACGTAAACGATGAAGAGTTAGCAGAAAAAATGAAGATTTACGTTTCTTCCATTGCGCCGAACAAAGAAAAAATATTAAAATTCTATAATGGGAAATTACCCATTTTTGAAAAATTTGGAATCAACAAACAAATTAAAGCCTTATTTGGTAAAAAAGTTCCTTTGCCGAGTGGCGGATATTTAATCATTGAGCATACTGAAGCAATGCACGTTGTAGATGTAAACAGCGGTAACCGAAAAGATGCTGACGGTCAAGAAAGCAATGCTTTAGCTACAAACTTAGAAGCCGCTGAAGAATTGGCTCGCGTACTACAACTGCGTGATATGGGAGGAATCATAGCTGTTGACTTCATTGATATGCACGAGAAAGCAAATAATAAAGCTTTATACGAGAAAATGAAGGAAGTGATGAAGCCCGACCGTGCAAAACACAACGTTCTTCCTCCTTCTAGATTTGGTGTAATCGAAATAACAAGACAACGTGTTCGACCTGAAACAGATATAGAAACACAAGAAGTATGTCCAGTTTGCGATGGTTCTGGAAAAATTACAGCCAGTATCTTATTTGCTGACGAAATTGAAAACTCGCTTTCTTATTTATTAGAAGACCAAAAAATAAAAAACGTTTCGTTATATGTTCATCCATATATTGAATCTCACTTTAAGCGCGGACTTATGTCAAAGCAAGTGAAATGGTTTTTTAAACATAAGAAATGGGTTCCAGTTAGAGGAATTACCAGTTTCAACTTCCTTCAATATGAATTCAAAGATAAAGAAGGAAAGACGATAAATATATAGCCATGAAAAAAGGAAAGATAAATTCCTTTTTAGAGGCAAAACAAAAAATTGAGGCTTGGTGTGCCTACCAAGAAAGATGTCATTCCGACGTCTATAAAAAATTAATGGATTTAGGTGTGGATAATGAGGACGCAAACGTACTCATTAGCCACCTCATCCAGTATAACTTCCTAAATGAACAAAGATACGCTGATAGTTACGTTTCGGGAAAGTTTAACATAAAAAAGTGGGGAAAAAGAAAAATCTATATCCACTTAAAGCAAAAAAATATTCCGCAAAAATGTATTGATTCTGCCCTCAAAAACATCAATGATGACGAATATTTAAGTCAACTTAAAATTTTGGCTAAAAAAAAGTGGAATGAAAGAAAAGGGACAGATTTTGAGAAAAAAATAAAAACACAAAGGTTTTTACTCGGAAAAGGCTATGAACACGAATTAATTTATGAGGTTTTAGCAAGTATTTCAGATGATTAATCAAAAAATTCGAACGATTTTTTTTTCAACGTGGCCTCAATTTGTTCTTTTTCAATTATATTAGCAAATTATTAACATCTTTTTTGTGTCAGATAGCATTATTATCATACCAACATACAACGAAATAGAAAACATTGAACTGATGATTCGGAAAGTGTTTAGCTATGAAAAAGAGTTTCACATACTCGTAGTTGACGATAATTCTCCTGACGGTACAGGGGATGCTGTGAAAAAACTTCAACAGGAATTTCCCAATCAATTATTTTTATTAGAAAGACCTGCAAAAGATGGATTAGGAAATGCCTACAAAGCAGGATTCGATTGGTGCTTAAGCAAGGAATATGGCTTTATCTTTGAAATGGATTGCGATTTTTCTCATAATCCAGACGACTTAATTCGACTTTACGAAGCCTGTAATGAAGAAGGCATTGAATTGGTAATCGGCTCTCGATATGTCAGAGGTGGTAAAGTTAAAAATTGGCCATTGAGTAGAATTTTAATTTCTTATTTTGCCTCCATTTATGTTCGTATGATTACCTTAATCGGTGTTAAGGATACTACAGCTGGATTCAAATGCTATACAAGAAAAGCACTAAAAGCCATTAAATACGAAAACATTCCTTTTAAAGGCTATGCCTTCCAAATCTGCATGAAGTATGGCATAAGAAAACATAAATTAGGAATTAAAGAAATACCTATTACTTTTGTTGACCGCCAAAGAGGAAGTTCAAAGATGAGTCCAGGTATCTTTAAAGAGGCGTTTTTCGGTGTGTGGAAAATGAAAAGCATGAATTTATAAAAGAAAAAACATATGAAGTTTTTCCTACATTTTTTATATTCTTTTTGTTTTATATTTTTATTCACGCAATGCTCGTATAGAATTGACACGCAAGTTGTTCCGCCAGACAATCTAATAGCAAAAGATACATTTACCAGCATTTTAAAGGATATAATGATTCTTGAAAATTTTTACGACGTTCAACAAGGAGATAAAAGTGGATTGGAACTTAAGATTTCTAATACGGCCGAAGTAATATACCAAAACCATAATGTTGACAGTGCTCGATTTTTTTCTTCCATGGATTATTATGGAAAAAGACAAGAACTCTTGCGAGAAATCTACATCTCAATTCAAGACAGTATTAATCTAGAAGTTGCAAAATATGGTTTAGCGGTAGAAGAAGAGTAAAGTGATGTATTTTATCATGTTTTGATATATCACTTTTCCTCAATGAATTCCAAATTAAATCAACTTAAATAAATCTATCAGTCGATTTGAAAATCCAGCTTCATTATCATACCAAGCCATCAATTTAACTTGATGTTCTATTACAGATGTCAGTTGACTATCGAAGATGCTACTGTGTGGGTTTCCAATAATATCCGTAGAAACTAAGGGCTCATCCGTATAAGCTAAAATTCCTTTCAATTCTCCTTCACTTGCTTGCTTAAATGCTTGGTTAATTTCCTCAATTGTTGGAACCCTCCCTTTTATTGTCAATGTTAAATCGGTAATAGAACCATTGATAACAGGAACTCGGATTCCACACCCCCCCATCTTTCCGTCCAGCTCTGGATAAATTTTCGTTAAAGCTTTTGCCGCACCAGTTGTCGTTGGAACAATAGAATGTGCTGCTGCCCTAGCTCTTCTTAAATCAACATGAGGAGCATCGTGTAATTTTTGATCAGATGTATAACTATGAACCGTTGTTAAGTACGCACTTTCGATCTCGCATAATTCTTTTAAAACCTTAATAAGTGGTGCACCCGAGTTGGTTGTACAAGATGCATTGCTTAAAATTATATCGTCCTGAGAGAGTGTATCTTCATTTACACCAACAACAATGGTTTTAACATTTTCGCTCTTTGCAGGAGCACTAATTACCACCTTTTTAGCTCCTCCTTTCAAGTGAAGTCGCGCCATCTCTTCAGTCCTAAAAATTCCAGTAGATTCTAAAACATAATTAACACCGTGGTTTCCCCACGGAATATCTTCTGGATTTATATGCTGTGTAAAAACAATTTTCGTTCCATCTTCAAAGATTAATGTATCATTTACGATTTCAAATTTTTTATTAAGTTGACCATGTACAGAGTCATACTTAAATAGATGTGCTAAAGTCTTAATATCCGCTAAATCATTAACCACAGCTACAGAAATACCATTTTGATTCAAAGCCAAACGAGTAAAGTATCTACCAATTCTACCAAAACCATTTACACCTATTACTTTCATAATCTATATTTTTTCAATATAACAAATTTAAAATATTAATGTTGAAATATTGTCAGACTTAAACACAATTCTCTGAATTTAGCATACACATAACGCCAAGCACTATCCTTGAAGGCCTTGAAACTTTTTAAATATGATACAAATATTTGAATATAAACTTATCTATCCTTTTTGCCAATTTAAACAACCACTTTTTCAAATCTTTCTTGTATTTTTGTAGTCTGATTAAACTTTTGAACACAAAATGAGTATAAATATTACATTGCCTGATGGTTCTGTCAAACAAGTAAAGAAAGGTTCCACACCCTTAGACATTGCTAAAGATATAAGCGAAGGTTTAGCAAGGAATGTATTATCTGCAATCGTTAACGGCAAACAAGTTGAGCCTGCTGATTCGATAAATGAAGATGCTACGTTACAGCTTTTAACATGGAATGATGAAATGGGGAAAAAGGCGTTTTGGCACTCTTCTGCTCACTTGATGGCACAGGCTATTGTCCAGTTTTATCCAAATGCTAAATTAACCATCGGACCAGCTGTAAAAAATGGTTTTTATTACGACATTGACTTTGGTGATGATACTTTTACGGAATCTGACTTACCCAAAATAGAAAAAAGAATGTTAGAAAATGCCCGTAAAAAAGCAGAATACCATAAATATTCTGTTTCCAAAACAGAGGCATTAAAAGAATATCAAGGAAATGAATATAAGACTGAATTAATCGAAAACCTTGAGGATGGAGATATTACATTTTGTCGCCATGATGATTTTACCGATTTATGTCGCGGTGGACATATTCCTAATACTGGATTTATCAAAGCAGTCAAACTAACTTCGATTGCAGGTGCATACTGGCGAGGTGACGAAAACAATAAGCAGTTAACACGTGTTTATGGAATCACTTTTCCAAAGCAAAAAGAATTAAACGAATATCTAGAAAAATTAGAACTTGCTAAGCAACGTGACCACAGAAAATTAGGAAAAGAAATGGGACTGTTTACTTTTTCTCAAAACGTAGGTCAAGGTTTACCACTTTGGTTACCAACTGGTGCCGAACTTAGGATACGCTTAGAGCAATTTCTTAAAAAAGTTCAGACAAAAGCAGGTTATGAACAAGTAATTACACCACATATTGGTAGTAAGCAACTTTACGTAACATCAGGACACTATGAAAAATATGGGAAAGATTCGTTTCAACCAATTCTAACACCTGATGAAAATGAAGAGTTTTTGCTCAAGCCTATGAACTGTCCACATCATTGTGAAATTTATAAAGCAAAGCCACATTCTTACCGAGATTTACCAGTGCGTTTTGCAGAGTTTGGAACCGTTTACCGATACGAACAAAGTGGAGAATTACATGGTTTAACAAGAGTAAGAGGCTTCACACAAGATGACGCACATATTTTTTGTACACCAGACCAAGTAAAAGACGAATTTAAAAAGGTAATTGACATTGTTTTGTACATCTTCAAAATCTTAAAATTTGAAAATTATGTAGCTCAAATTTCATTAAGAGACCCCAATGCCCCAGAGAAATATATTGGCAGTGATGAAAACTGGGAAAAGGCAGAAAGCGCCATCCAAGAAGCTGCTGCTGAAAAAGGATTGAAGACGATTGTTGAATATGGCGAAGCTGCATTTTATGGGCCAAAACTCGATTTTATGGTTGAAGATGCAATCGGTCGAGAATGGCAACTGGGGACAATCCAAGTTGATTACAATTTACCCGAGCGATTTGAATTAGAATATATTGGTGCAGATGACAACAAACATCGACCTGTTATGATACATAGAGCACCCTTCGGCTCGATGGAAAGGTTTGTGGCTGTTCTCTTAGAACATACAGCAGGAGAGTTCCCATTATGGTTGACTTCAGAACAATTTTCAATCTTGACAATTAGTGAAAAGTATAATAAATATGCTAAAAAAGTTTTAAATGAACTGAAAAATTCCGATATTCGCGGTTTTATCGATGATAGAAGTGAAAAAATAGGACGAAAAATTCGGGATGCCGAGGTTAAAAAATGCCCTTTCATGATTATTGTTGGTGAACAAGAAGAAGAAACGAATACTATTTCTGTACGACAAAGGGGAATGCAAGATTTAGGTTCAATGACAGTAAATGATTTTATTAAATTAATAACTAAATTAGTTAAAGAAGAGTTAAGTGATAAATAAAAGAATAATCACTTAATTCCTAAACTTATTAAATGAGAAGACCAAAAAACGATTACAGAAGGAGACAAAACACTGAGGCTGAACACAGAATTAATGAGAGAATTCGGGTTCCACAGATTAGATTAGTTAGAGAGAGTGCAGAGTCCGAAATCATGGACACAAAGGAGGCCTTAGCGCTTGCTGAGTCAGAAGGCTTAGATTTAGTAGAAATTTCACCAAATGCAAAGCCTCCAGTATGTAAAATAGTTGATTATAAAAAGTTCCTTTATAATCAAAAGAAGAAACAAAAGGAGTTAAAATCTAAACAATCAAAGGTTGTTATTAAAGAGATTCGATTTGGTCCTAACACAGAAGAGCATGATTTTAATTTTAAATTGGAACATGCCAAAAAATTCCTTTCAGAAGGAGCAAAAGTGAAAGCGTTTGTTTTCTTTAGAGGAAGAACAATTGTATTTAAAGATCGTGGAGAAATATTACTTCTACGATTTGCACAAGAGCTTTCAGATTATGGTGTTTTAGAGCAAATGCCAAAACTGGAAGGAAAGCGAATGACGATAATGATAAATCCTAAAAAGGATATTAAAAAATAATAGTGAGTTAAAATAACAGAGAAATGCCGAAAGTAAAAACAAATTCAAGTGCGAAAAAGAGATTTTCGTTAACAAAAAGCGGAAAGATCAAGAGAAAACATGCTTATAAAAGCCATATTCTCACAAAAAAAACAAAAAAGCAAAAGCGTAATTTAACGAAGACAGGATACGTGGATTCATCTGATGTTCCTAACATTCTTCATACGCTTGGATTAAAGTAAATATCCGGAAACGGATGGTTTTTATTAACCCGGTAATGAGTAACTAAGTTTTTTGAAATAATAATACACTTCTTACCAAAAATTTAAAATTATGCCAAGATCAGTCAATCATGTAGCGTCAAGAGCAAGAAGAAAAAAAGTAATGAAACTTGCAAAAGGTTATTACGGCGCAAGAAAAAACGTATGGACAGTTGCGAAAAATGCTGTCGAAAAAGGATTAGTATATGCTTACTCTGGACGTAAACAGAAGAAGAGAAATTTTCGTTCTCTTTGGATTATGCGTATCAATGCAGGTGCTAGACAACACGATTTGAGCTATTCTCAGTTTATGGGATTATACAATAAAAGTGGATTGGAAATGAATAGAAAGGTTTTAGCTGACCTTGCAATGAACCACCCTGAGGCTTTTAAAGCAGTTGTAGATTCTGTAAAGAAATAAATTTATTCATATAACTCACTATAAAAAGCGGGAATCGAAAGGTTTCCGCTTTTTGTTTTGAAAATCTTCTTATAATACCCTTTTTTAAACATTAAAGAAGTAAACCTCTCAAGTATATCTTTTTGGTCATGGATTAATTCCTATTTGCATTACTATATCGATTTTAAACATCTTTGACAATCAGTCGTTGATTAGTAAAGAAAGTTACATATTCATATAACTCACTATAAAAAAAAGCGGAAACCTTTCGATTCCCGCTTTATTAATTTAACAATTTCTGTTTTACTCTTATCAAACTATAAGAAGTAAAACCATCAAGCATTTCCTTTTGAAAAAGGAATACTCACTAATTAATCGTTACCTCTTAACGACTTTAAAGTTTCGTTGTCCATCATCGTTAAATACTCGTAACGTATAAACACCCCTGGCAAGATTATTAATATCTATAGATGTTTGAGTGTTCTGTTTAACCACATCATCATTTTTATAAACAACTCTACCATTTATATCTAACAACTCTAATTTAAAGTCAGAAGTATTTGTTGAACTACTAATGTAGATAATTTCAGAAGCTGGGTTTGGATAAACCATTACTTCACCAAACATTTCTTCTGACACCGAACTCCAGTCACAAGCAGAAGACACATTAACAGCAACAACTGCTGTATCAGCATCACACACACCATTTGAAACTACATAATAGTAATTGTAGCTACCAGGGAACTGTGGTGATGTTGGATGAGAAGTCGGTGTCAATTGGTTGTTATAATCATACCAATCACCACCAAAGTCAACATTCCCAGATAAAGCAGCAAATAAATTAATTGGTTGGTTTTTACAAACCGTAATAGAGCCACCAATTCCTGCAGATGAAGGAAGTGAAACGTTGATGGTACTAAAAGTTGTATCTGAAGTACATTCTGTATCTACAATATACATCAACTCATAAGTTCCATCAGTGAGATAGGTCAGGCTTAGCTCTGAACCGTTAACCAGATTTTGGTTTCCGTTAAATATCCAAGAGCCATGATTATAATCAGATTGAATTGTTGTAAAAAGATCCAAAGATCCATCTTCACTACATACATCTGTTACACCATCAACTCCTGCCACAGGAATACAAACATCGATGCAGATATCGTCAAAGAAGACATAACTACCTGATGTAGATCCAGGCCCAACATGTAGCATAATAAATACATCTCCAGTAAAGGCACTTAAATCAACTGTAACTTTTGTCCATGTTGTACCACTTACCACATTTGTATAAACTGTATCTAAATCTGTAAACTTAAGTTCATCATGCGACAATAGAATCTCATAGTTTACAGTACCTGAAGCATACGTTTTTTGATAGAATGTCATCACCTCATTACCTGTTAATGTAAGTTGAGGTAATACAATGTAATCATCATTAGTCGTTGGACTTGTTCGAACATCCAATCCTCCAGATTGAGCACTATTATAACCTTGGTCAGTATAAATAGCAAACAATTCTCCATCCTCATTACCATCTTCAACAATCCAGCAACCTAAATCCGAAATTACTTCAAAGTCCTCACAGTAGCCCAATGCTGGTACTGGAGCACAAGTTGTTGTAACCTCCAGTGTAGTCCACTCACCGACACTTGTAGCTCCACCACAACTTGCATAAACATAAATATTGTATGAACTTGATGGCGAAAGACCTGTAATGATATGGGTCGTATCAGTAACCGTTATTGATCCAATTGGTGTTCCAGAACCAGGGACATAAGTATTATCACCCCACTCAACATACCATGCAGTTTCAGCACTTCCTGCATTCCAAGATACATTTACCATATCGTCAGAGATAGAATTAATAATAATTCCATCTGGAGCTGGTGCGTCACCTACTTCAATAGTATATTCAGCACTTTCTGCACCCGTGTCATCTTTAACAATAACGGTATGTTCTCCAGGGACTAAGTCTGTTGGAATTGGTCCAAACGCACCGCCATCAACAGAGTATGTAAATGGTGGAACCCCACAATCTGGTGTTCCATCGATAAAGAAAGTACCATCATTTCCATTATTACATGAAACATCTTGTGCAGTAAGTGTTACGTTTACTGGTGCTACATTAACTGTTACTAAGACTCTTTCTGGGCTTTCACATCCTTCAAGGCTGGAAGCAACATAAAATTCATACGTACCATCAGCGGCTGTAGGCATAACGGAAGTCCCAACAGCTTCTAAAGGATTGTCATTACTAATAAAGTTTCCTCCAGTCATAGCATCATACCATGCTGCTTCTGCAGGAATATTTTCACCATAATAAATAGTACCATTAAAAGCACGACCTGCATTTCCAGAACTCCAAGTTGTACATATTCCTTCCCCAACAGTAAGTGTCATTAGCCCATCTGTATAGGTCGTACCAACAGGTTCATTTGTGTAATCGGCATTATAATTTATAAAGAAACCATAATTCTGTCCTGCAACTAACGGTATATCAGTAATATCTATAAAAGATGGTACACCATTGGCACCAGTAATTGGGTAAGTTCCCGCAAGAGTCCAATCTGAAGGAGTCGTTTGACTACCTTGGTAAGAACCTGTTTTGTAATAAACATTTACGTCTTGAGCCCCATTAGAATTAGGAACAACATCAAAACCAGTAATATTAACATTAGTTGTTACAACAAGGTCAAACATAGCACCACCGCCACAACCATTACCACCTGCAAGCGTAGTTGTTAAACTTCCATTTGTATTGACAACTGTTTGTGCATCAAGCATAACTGATGTAGAATTAGTACAAACATATAACAAAGAGTCTGTTACTATAGGAGCTGGAGGTATCAGCGTTCCAACCTCTACTAATAATCCAACTGGCTCAGACCAACAGCCTGATACTGGGTCGTGTGCTTTTACATAATATGTTCCTGTTGTAGTTACATCATAAGGTACGGTTGCGGGATCTGTCATGTCAGACGCCATATCATCAGTACCTTGCCAATAATAGTCTAAGGTAGGATCCATATTGTCCATTGAAATTGTTGTCCCCGGCAAACAGGCTGGATTTTGTGCTGCAACTGGTACAGATGGTGCTGGTGCAACTGGTATATTTGAAACAGTTATAGAACTAGCATCAGACCAACCTCCTGTAGCAGGGTCATAAGTCTTCGCATAATATGTTCCGTTTTCATATACAACAAGTGGATTTGTAGAGTTATCTAAACTTATACTATCCGCATCAACTTGCCAATACCAAACATATCCACCACTTATATCACCTGACAAGGTCAATTCAGTACCCGTTATACAATCAGGTACAGTTGGGTTTTGCGTAATTATAGGTGCATCTATTGCTTCAATAATAAACGTATAGTCTTCAAATTCACCACTCGAATATCCTGTCACACATGGGTTAGTAGGACCAGAATTAGGAGTATATGAGTTACCAATTCTCATTCTTGTTGTCCCCGTTAAAGCCGTTGGCGGAACTGTAAAACTTCCAGAATGCGAACTAGAATAACTTGAGGTTTCGTAAACAACATCTGAAGCATCAAAAACGCCATCTTGCTCCCAATCAATCCATATTTTAAATCCGTATGTACTTGTTCCTCCGTAGTTAACATCGAAATTAACTGTACCACCTCTAAATTGAGATGCAATCAAACTAGTAAAATCACCATATCCACCAGTTGAGAACCCAGAAGCATCATTTGTAATATTTTGAGTTCCACCAGTCGTAGCAAAATCATCTATATAACGAGACACGTTAGTTGCTTCAGGAATACAATAACATACATTTTCAGGTTTAAGGGTCACTTCCATAATGTTTGAGGTCACAACTTCACTACTGTTTGTACAAGTTACGGTTAATCGGAAAAAGGTTGTATCACTTACTCCACCAATAACAGTATAATCTGCATCTGTACCATTGTAAACCTCTGTCCAAGTAACTTGATCAGGAGAGGATTCCCAAAGATAAGTTAATCCAGATTGAAGGTCAGAAACCCCGCTAGAAGCTAAAGTAAAATCAAAGTCAGCGCAGACTTCCATATCTGTTAAGGTTCCTGCATCAGGAATACCAGCACAAGCAGGTAACGCAATAATTTCAAATGTATAATCTTCAAACTCACCACTCGAATATTCTATCTCACATGGATCAGCAGGACCAGAATTAGGAGTATTTGAATTTCCAATCCTCATTCTTGTTTGTCCTGGTAAAGCAGTTAATGGAACTGTAAAAGACCCTACATGTGTGTTAGAATAGCTTGAAGTCTGAAAGACCACTTCTGAAGCATCAAAAACACCGTCTTGACTCCAATCTATCCAAATTTTAAATCCAAATGTAGTTGTTCCTCCAAATGAAGCAGTAAAGTTTACTTCTTCCCCTTGGTAATGAGAAGCAACCATTGAGGTGAAATCTCCATATCCATCTGGAGAGAATCCAGAAGCATCATTTGTAATATTCTGAATACCATCAGTCGTAGTAAAATCATCTATATAACGAGACATATTAGTAGCCGATGGAATACAGTAACATTCATTTTCAGGTTTAAGGGTTACTTCCATAATGTTTGAGGTCACAACTTCACTACTGTTTGTACAAGTTACGGTTAATCGGAAAAAGGTTGTATCACTTACTCCACCAATAACAGTATAATCTGCATCTGTACCATTGTAAACCTCTG
>JBBAEU010000020.1:0-42458 GCA_041655765.1 Brumimicrobium sp. | reverse complement strand
TTATTTTAATATATTCGTGAAAGGAAAAATAATCTGGAGAAGAGAAGCACCCATTTTTTGGGAGCTCTCTTCAAAAGAAATTAATAAATTTAGTAACATCCCATACACACTTTATTGAACACTACCAGTCATTTTAATATTTGTTTATTAAAAGAGAATGATATGAAAGTAGGGAATAAAACACCATAAAGCACTTTAAAGTGACTAACAAAATTAGAGAAACAAAAAATAAGTGCATTTTGAGTTTACTTCTCTTTTATTTCTTTGTTTAAATTGGCGAATAAACCGTTTAAAGATCCCTTTGATATAACAGTTTCATGTTTTACAATAAAATTAACTAAAAAACAAGAAAGGGAACTGTTTCTCGGGGTCTTTCTTTAGAAAATTTATGAAAAAAGTAGATCTTAGAAAGGCCAAACCATATCCGAAAAACTGAATAAATACAGCAATAACAGAGAGTAAGCCGACAATAATACTCTTATTTTTTATTGAAGAGTCTATCAATATCAATAATAAATATATCAATAAGGGTAATACAAAATATACGTCTGAAAAAATTGCTAACACAATTGAAACCACCGTAAAAAGAACAAATAAGGTTGGAAACCAAAATGTAATTTTTGCCGAAGTGGGGTGCCATTTATTCAAAATAGGTCGTACGAGTCCAAATTTTTTGACTTGTCTATAAAATTGTTTCCAAGAAATCCTTCTTTTATGATAAACGAATGCATTGGGTAGAAATGTTGTTGTATAACCCGCTTTCTGAATACGCTGTGACAGGTCGGGGTCTTCACCCGGATGTATTTTCGCAAAACCGCCAGTTTTTTCAAAGGCTTCTTTTGAAATTCCCATATTGAAGCTTCTGGGTTCAAATCGATTGATACTAATTTTACTTCCCCGAATGCCTCCCGTGGTTAAAAATGAAGTCATTACGTAATTGATAGCTTTTTGCAACGGTGTGAAATTTTCTTGTGCAGCATCAGCACCACCAAAACAATGATAGAATGTATTATTAAGGAATGTATTTACCGTTTTTAAATAATGTGGAGGCAGCAAGCAATCGGAATCTAAAATTATAAAATAATCGCCCTTTGCACGCTTCATTCCATAATTCCGACTGTCACCAGGTCCTGAATTTTCTTTATAAAAATATTTCAAGTCTAACTGATTGGAATATTGAGTACAAACATTTTCAGAAGTCAATGATGAGCCGTCTTCTACAACTATAACTTCAAAGTTTTTAACTGTTTGTTTTATTAGTGATTGCAGAAGATCTTCAATTTCTTCAGGGCGATTATAAACGGGAATAATAAAAGAGAACAACATAATTAACCAATTTCTTTTACGTCTTTCTCATCAAAAAAGGAACCATTTCCCATCACGCTCCAACAAAAAATATGTTTGCCTATCGTATGCTTTTTACCCGATTTCCTGATTTTTGAACCAATTATTGCAACAATATGTTTCATTCTCATTTATTTTTAAAGAAAGTTGGTATCATTTCAATTTATTTTCTAAAATTATTAAAATATTTCTATTTCGGAGGACTTTGACCTCTCTCCTGCCTCTTCGTTGTTTTGCTCGTTGAGTTTACGAATCAGTCCCCAAACAAATAACCCATTCATAAATTGGAAAGTGGCGGAAGTTTTCTACCATCTATTTGTTTACCCAACTCACGCTTCCTTCAGCTTGCCTTTCATTGCCAGCCACACAATAGCAATTCCTGCGATTACAAACGGTACACTTAACCATTGACCTGTATTAAATAATAAATAATCATCTCTTGCCGCTTGACCAACTTTGAAAAATTCTACAAAAATTCTCCAGCCAAATAGGATAATTAAGAATACACCGAACATCAAACCAGATTTTTTCTTAGCGTCAGTTTTCCAGTACATCCACAGCAACAATACGAACAGCATAATGTATCCAAATGCTTCGTATAATTGAGTTGGGTGACGGAATACGTGGACTAATTCTCCATTTACTTCCACCATGTTTGAAATACTTTCTCGCATAAACATAAAGCCCCATGGCATATCTGTTGGGTCTCCCACAATTTCATGATTTACCAAGTTCCCGAAACGGATGAAAGCCCCCGCAATTGCAATGGGTGCCACAATTCTGTCCAATATCCACCACATCTTCTTTTTGGTTACATATTTACTGTAAAGCCATAAGGAAATCCAAATCGCAATGGCACCGCCATGACTCGCTAAACCTCCTTCCCATATTTTTATAATCTCATTCAAGTGGTCTTTGTAATAACCCCAATCGTAAAAGAAAACATGTCCCAAACGAGCTCCTACTATCGTAGCAACGACCACGTAAATGAGTAGTTTGTCTAACCAGGCTTCTGGTATATTCTCAGATTTAAACATACGCTTTATGACGTAGTAACCAATAATTAAACCTGTGACAAATAAGATTCCATACCAATTTGGTGTAGGAGAGTTTTCAAAGATTTGTGGATTGAAATTCCAAATTATACCTGCTATCAAAATCGTGTTTTTTAAATGATTGCGAAATATAGGGTTTTTTAACCAAAACTTGTAGAAATATTAAGCAGAAAAATATCTATTTTTTTGTTTGAGTGTGTGAAGTGGATTGCGGTTATTCGATTCTATCTTGTTGGTTAAGTTTCGAAATATATGTCGATTGAGGGTAAAATTAAAATGCAAAAACCTCCGTTTTTTAGCTGTTTAACGCTTAATCGTTCTTTAATTATCAACATTTAGTGTTGATTTCCCACTTTTTACCACAAAATTAAAATTCCCTTAATCCCTTTATTTAATTGTGTTTATTTTATAAAAAATGAAACTTTTCTTCTTAATTTACGTTATAAGTTTTCAACAATGTAAAATTTGTGGTAAAAAGTGGGAAATTAATCTATATTTTTACACCATTATTTAAAGTATGGCAGGATTAGTCGGAGAATATGAAGTTAAGTTAGACGCCAAAGGGCGCTTCCTCTTCCCATCTCATTTGAGAAGGCAACTGTCTCCGTCTGCCCAAGAAAGTTTCATGTTGAACAAAGGATTTGAAGAATGTTTGACGCTCTACCCGATGAATGAGTGGGAAAAACTGAGCGAAAAACTGAGTAAAATCAATTTGTTTAAACCAAAAAATCGAATGTTCTACCGTTTGTTCCACCAAGGGGCAAAAGATGTGTCGCTAGACAACGCTGGCAGAATTTTGATCCCTTCAACGCACATGGAACGTGTCGGTTTGAGTAAAAATGCAATGCTGATTGCATACAATGACAGAATCGAAATTTGGGATAAATCTAAGTACTTCGAGTTAATCGAAGGAAATATGGCCGACTTTGCGGATTTGGCAGATGAAGTAATGGGTGATATAGAGAATGAAAACGGATAACAACGAATATACATACCACGTTCCTGTATTGCTTCAAGAGTGTCTTGATGGATTGAATATTCAACCTGATGGCATTTATGTTGACCTTACTTTTGGTGGTGGTGGACATTCTCGTGAAATCTTTAAAAAACTTTCTAAAAATGGTCAACTTTATGTGTTTGACCAAGATGAAGACGCAAAGGAAAACGCTTGGGAAGCACCAAATTTTCACTTTATAGTAGCAAATTTTTCTTTTTTAAAGAATCATTTGAAAATGTTAGGAGTGAAAAAAGTGGATGGTATTTTGGCAGATCTTGGCGTTTCTTCACATCAATTTAACGAGCCTACAAGGGGGTTCAGTACGCGCTCTAATGAAAAATTGGATATGCGAATGAACCAGAAAAACCCTGTTTCAGCATACCGTGTTGTCAATGAATACGAAGAGGAAGATTTAGTCAGAATCTTGAGGGATTATGGAGAAGTGAAATCTCCTTTTAAAGTAACACAAACGATTTTATCTGCTCGTCAGTCTAAACCTATTGAAACTACTGGGCAATTAATTGAAGCACTGGAAAGAATTGCGCCAAAACACCGTGAAAATAAATTTTATGCACAGGTTTTTCAGGCAATTCGAATTGAAGTGAATGAAGAAATGAGTGCGCTGGAAAAGATGTTGGAGCAAACTGTAGATGTTTTAAAACCAGGTGGCAGACTGGTCGTGGTGTCATACCATTCTTTGGAGGATAGATTGGTTAAAAATTTCGTTAAACGGGGGAGTTTTGATGGCAAAATTGAGAAGGATTTCTACGGAAACATCTTAAAACCATACACAGAAATAACAAGAAAACCAATCGTAGCGAGTGAAAAAGAAGTTGAGGAGAATCCAAGAGCTCGTAGTGCCAAATTAAGAATCGCAAAACGGAATGAAGGAGAATAATTACATATCAAAATCTCAAAGACAAAAGGTGGAAGCCAAAGGTCAGAAAAAGAAGAGAAAGCGCTTCAAAAAGGCTGATAAACAATCTCAATCGATTGTGCAGATTATGAATGGAGAGTTTCTAACGAAGGATTTTGTGATGAACAATCTCAACTATATATTTTTTCTGATTTTCTTAATGATTCTCATCGTTTCCAAAGGTTATTATGTGCGTCAATTGGCGAATGATATCACAAAAGAAGAGACAGCAGTAGATGATATTACTTCTGATTATGTGGAAACAAAAGCAAAATTAGAAGAGGAAACAAGAAGGTCTCAAATGGTGGAAAGATTACAACCATTGGGATTAAAAGAAACGGTAAATCCAACTAAAGTTATACGAATTAAAGAAGAAAAACAAAAATGAAAATGCCAAGAGCTGTCATAATAAGAACATACCTTCTGTTTTCAGGGGTTTTCTTGGCTATGGTCTTTGTTTTGGTCCAAACGGGTATCATTATTATGGATGACCGAAGTGAGATTTTTTTATCGACAACAGCATCAACAAAGTTAGAGCAGCGATCCGCCTTTATTGAACCACGAAGGGGTGAAATTCTAGACCAGCATCTGAACCCTTTGGTTACCTCTGTTTCTTTCTATGATATCTATATGGATCCTGTAACGGTTTCTGATAAGGTTTGGACACAAAAAATTGGTGAACTTTCTGTTGGATTGGCAAATTATTTTAGAGAAAGGACTGCCAGAGAGTGGGAGGTTTATCTGAGAGATGCACGCGTAAAAGGAAGGAGATATGTACTGATTCAGAAAAAAGTGACAAATGAGATAAGAAAGAATTTAAGAGAATTGCCAATTTTTGAACTGGGAACTTTTAAAGGGGGAATCATCGATAATCAAGTAACAATCGTTCGTAAACGTCCAAATGGAGATTTGTTAAGTCGAACTTTGGGTTATGTAAAAGAGACGAAAGAAGACACGTTGCTCGTAGGAATTGAAGGTGCTTATAATGAATTCTTGGCAGGGAAACAAGGGGAAATTCTTGAGCATAGAATCGCACAGTCTTGGAAACCAACAGGAGCAGTACTTCGCGAAGCGATTAATGGTTATGATGTTGTAACGACCATCGATAAAGATATTCAAGAAGTTGCTCAAACAGAATTAAAACACCAGCTAGAAAGGAAAGGTGGTCGATATGGTACTGCAATCGTAATGGAAGTAAAAACGGGATACATTAAGGCAATTGCTAACCTCCAAGAGAACAAAGATGGGAGCTACTCTGAATCTTACAACCATGCAATTGGCTCAAGTGAGGTATTGGGATCTACAATGAAATTAGCTTCGCTCATGGCGGCTTTAGAAGATGGGAAAATCAAACTATCTGATACTGTAAATGCTAATGGAAATTATCGCTTTTACGACCAAAAGTTGACGGATGATAAAAAGGGAGGTTATGGAAAAATTACGCTGCAAGAAGCTTTTGAATATTCATCAAACGTAATCTCAAAAGTAATCTTTGATAGTTATAAAAATGAACCACAAAAATATATTGATAGATTGAATCAATTTGGTATCACTACACCGACTGGAATTAGAATTAAAGGTGAACCAAATCCTACATTTTCGCAACCAGGTTCTGAAAGTTGGTGGGGTGGTTCCTTGGCTTGGATGGCAATTGGCTACGAGTTTAAATTGACACCAATGGAAATGTTGGCCTTTTATAACGCAGTTGCCAATGATGGAAAATATATGCAACCCCAGCTTGTTTCGCAAATACTTGATAACAAAAGGGTTGTAAAAGAATTTAAACCCATTGTTAAAAAAGAAAAGATAGCCAGTCAAGCTACAATTGATACAATGAAATACGCCCTCGAAGGTGTGATGAAAAGAGGAACGGGAAGGAGGCTAAAGTCAACCTTCTTTGATATTGCAGGAAAAACGGGTACAGCACAAATTGCTAATGAAAATAAAGGGTTTGGTGTGCCAGGAGAACAAAAGTATTTGGCTTCTTTTGTGGGATATTTTCCTGCTGACGACCCAATTTATTCTTGTATTGTCGTAGTCGCAGCACCAACAAACGACATTTATGGGGCTTCTGTTTCGGGAACTGTATTTGCTGAAATTGCGAATAAAGTTTATGCTTCTAGTTATGGTTATCATCCAGCGGTGAATGAAAACGAATCAAAAAAATCTTTACCACAGACTTTAAACGGAAATCGATACGATTTGAATACAGTGTTAAACCATTTTGATATCCCTAAGAAAATTAACGGGAACGATGAATGGATACGAACAAACTCTATTGACGATAAAATGGTGGGAATAAATGATGTTGGCGTAAAAAAAGGAATTATCCCTGATGTACGAGGAATGGGGCTGACCGATGCATTGTTTCTACTAGAACAACAAGGAATGACTGTCGATGTTGAAGGTGTAGGAAATGTTGTTCAACAATCTATTTTGCCTGGAACAGAAGCAGTGAATGGCGGTGTAATTAAAATAAAATTGAGGTAGATTTGAAGAAGTTAAGAGACATATTGTATGGAAGCTCTATTAAAGAGGTTATAGGAACAACAGATGTGAACATTAAAGAAATCGTATTTGATTCTCGAAATATATCGGAAAACGATTTGTTTGTTGCAATCAAAGGTGCTGTGTCTGATGGACACGATTTTATAACAAAAGCCATCGAGAAAGGTGCCTCCACAATTGTGTGTGAAACTTTGCCAAAAACAACTATTGATTATGTAAATTACGTCGTTGTGGATGACTCACACAAAGCGTTGGCAATTTTAGCAGATAACTTCTTTGACCATCCGTCAAAAAAATTAAAATTAGTCGGAATTACTGGTACAAATGGTAAAACTACAACAACAACCCTTCTGTTTAATCTTTTTAGAAAATTAGGCTATTCTGTTGGATTAATTTCTACGGTAGTTAATCGTATTGATGATGAAGAAATACCAACGGAAAGAACTACGCCCGACAGCGTAAGTTTAAATCGCCTTTTTGCAAGAATGGTGGATGAAGGATGTCAATTTTGCTTTATGGAAGTGAGCTCTCATGCAATTCATCAAAAACGTGTCGCTAACGTTCACTTTTCAGCAGGTGCTTTTACCAATATCACGCACGACCATCTAGATTATCACAAAACATTTAAAGAATATTTAGATGTTAAGAAAAAGTTTTTTGATGATTTACCAAAAGAAGCATACGCAATCTCTAATGTGGATGATAAAAATGGAGAATACGTACTACAAAATACAAAAGCAAGGAAGTTAACATACGCACTAAAAAATGTTGCAGATTACAAAGCAAAAGTCTTGGAAAATGATTTTTCAGGTCTTCTGCTTAACATCAACGGAACTGATTTATACACCAAACTTGTAGGTGATTTTAATGCTTACAATATTCTACTGGTTTATGCGATTGCAACAAACTTGATTAATGAACCTTTGGAAATATTGCGCGTGCTTTCTGAGTTAGAATCTGTTGAAGGTCGATTCGAATATATACAAAGCAAAACGGGAGTTATTGGAATCGTTGATTACGCACATACTCCTGACGCTTTGGAAAATGTTTTATCGACAATTAAAAATATCCGAACTGGGAATGAAACACTTTATACAATCGTTGGCTGTGGCGGAGATAGAGACAAAACAAAACGTCCTGAAATGGCCAAAATAAGTTGTGAGTTGAGTGATAAAGTTATCCTCACTTCAGACAATCCAAGGACAGAAAATCCTGAAGCGATTCTAGATGATATGATGAAAGGTGTGGGAGGAGAACACTTTAGAAAAACCCTAAGAATTACCGATAGAAGAGAGGCTATAAAAGCAGCTTGTTTACAGGCAGAACCGGGAGATATCATTCTAATTGCTGGAAAAGGTCATGAAACTTACCAAGAAATTAACGGGGTAAAGCATGACTTTGACGACTTAGAAATATTAAAAGAATTACTAATAAAACTTGAGAAATAATGTTGTACTATCTTTTTAATTATTTAGAATCATTGGATATACCTGGCGCAGGTGTATTCCATTATATTTCTTTCCGCTCGGGAATGGCATTGATAACTTCCTTAATTATTTCCATTGTTTTTGGAAATCGGTTAATTGACTTGCTACGCAAAATGCAAATGAGTGAGCAGGTTCGCGACTTAGGGCTTGAAGGACAAAAAGAAAAAGAAGGAACGCCAACTATGGGCGGACTCATTATTCTTGGTGCTATCTTGATTCCTACACTTCTATTTGCCAAACTTCACAACATCTATGTTGTCATGATGATGATTGTTTTGATTTGGCTTGGATTTATTGGGTTTTTAGATGATTATCTAAAACTAAAAAAGCGAAATAAAGAAGGATTGGCAGGTCGATTCAAAATAATTGGTCAAATTGGCGTTGGTGTTATTGTTGGTGCTATCATGTTTTTCCATCCTGATGTGAAAGTACACAAAGAAGTGTCTTACAATTACGAACTGAAACAAGGTGAACGATTTGTAACAGATTCTCACAGTAAAGACATCCACGGAGATGGCGTAAAATGGATTGAAACACGCGACATGACAACAACCATCCCGTTTGTCAAAAACAATGAAATTAATTATAGCTGGCTTCTAGGTTCTATTGGTAAATCTTGGGGCTGGATTATTTTTATTCCCATCGTAACCTTTATCGTGATAGCCGTGTCTAATGGAGCGAATTTAACAGATGGTTTGGATGGACTTGCAACAGGAACTTCTGCAATTATTGGAATTGCTTTGGCGATTTTAGCCTACGTGAGTTCTCACGTGACTTTTGCAGATTATCTCGATGTCATGTATATTCCACAGGCGGAAGAGTTAGTGGTCTTTGTTGCAGCATTTATCGGTGCCTGTATAGGTTTTTTATGGTATAACTCTTATCCTGCGAAAGTGTTTATGGGAGATACTGGAAGTTTAGCAATTGGAGGGATAATCGCTGTGTTTGCTATTGCAATTCGGAAAGAATTACTAATTCCTGTTTTGTGCGGAATCTTCTTAGTAGAAAATCTTTCCGTGGTGATTCAAGTGGCTTATTTCAAATATACAAAGAAGAGAATGGGTGTAGGAAAACGAATTTTTCTGATGGCACCTTTGCATCACCATTATCAGAAGAAAGGTATTCATGAAGCAAAAATCGTTGCTCGTTTTTGGATTATAGGAATTCTTTTAGCAGTAGTTACCATTGTAACACTGAAATTAAGGTAATTGACAAATTTGGGTAAAAATATGGTCATTTTGGGTGCCGGTGAAAGTGGAGTCGGTGCTGCAATCCTTGCAAAAGCTAAAGGCTACATTGTTTTTGTTAGTGATTCTGGAAAAATCAAAGATAAATTCAAAGAAGAACTTAACAGAAATGCAATCCAATGGGAAGAGGAAGGTCATTCCATGGAAAGAATTTTGGCAGCCGACGAAATTATAAAAAGCCCTGGCATACCAAACAGCAGTAAACTGATTAAGGAAGTCCGAAGAGCAGGAATTACACCGATTTGTGATATAGAGTTTGCCACAAGATATACAGACGCTTTCCTCATTGCTGTCACCGGAAGCAATGGAAAAACAACCACAACCAATTTGATCTATCACATTATAAAAAAATCTGGCTTATCTGTTCAAATGGCAGGAAACATTGGAATTAGTTTAGCAAGAAGAGTCTTGGAGTCACCAGCTGATTATTACGTAATCGAATTGAGCTCTTTTCAACTCGAAGATATGGTTGATTTCAGACCAAATATTGCTATTCTACTCAATATTTCTAAAGACCATTTAGATAGATATAATGATTGCATTGAAGAATATGGAAAAGCAAAATTTAGGATTATTAAGAATCAGACAGAAGAGGATGCTTTTATATACTTCCAAGATGATAAAGAAATTCAAAAACACCTTAAAAATCATTTAATCAGAGCAAAACAATATCCTTTTTCTTTGAAAAATAAAGAGCTAGAAGGATTTTATGATAAAGAACAACAAACAATAAATATAAATAATAAATTAATTATGTCGATACACGATTTAGCCTTAAAAGGCATGCACAACGTCCAAAATTCTTTAGCTGCAGGATTAACAGCAAAAGTTATGGACATCCGTAAAGAAGGTTTACGAGAAAGTTTAATTGATTTTACCAATGTTGAACACAGATTGGAATTTGTTGCGAAAGTAAATGGAATTGAATTTATCAATGATTCAAAAGCGACAAATATTAACGCAGTTTGGTATGCATTAGAAAGCATGGAAAACCCAACAGTTTGGATTGTTGGCGGTGTGGACAAGGGCAACAACTACGATGAACTGATGGATTTGGTTAAAGAAAAAGTAAAAGCCATTATTTGCTTGGGTGTTGATAACTCAAAAATCATCGAATCATTCAAAGGGGTTGTTGATACAATCGTCGAAGCAAAATCTGCAATGGAAGCCGTAGGTTATGGATATCAACTTGGTAAAAAAGGAGACACAGTACTTCTTTCGCCCGCTTGTGCAAGTTTCGATTTATTTGAGAATTATGAGGATAGGGGACAAAAATTCAAACAAGCCGTTAGAGCATTATAATTCTTTTTACAAGAAAATAAGTTAAAAAAAACTGAATGTAAAAGGTGGAGAAAATTTTTAAATATCTCAAGGGAGACCGTACAATTTGGGTGATAACACTCTTGTTGCTCGGTTTTTCTATCGTGACGGTTTATAGTTTCGTGCCGATACTTATTCGTACGCAAGGTGGAAGTCCTTTTAGCTATTTAATGAAACATGCTTTCTATGTTTTTCTTGGTTTTGGCGCAATGATTTGGATTCATAGAGTCAATCCTGATAATGTCCAAAAACTATCGAAATTCCTCTTTTTCGTCGCCTTGGCACTGCTTATCTTTACCTTTTTCTTTGGTGTTCGAGTAAATGATGCTTCTCGGTGGATAAGAATTCCATATATCGGTTTGACTTTCCAAAGCTCTGACTTTGCAAAGTTTGCATTGGTTATTTTTGTGTCTCGACGTTTGGTTACGCGAAGTAATGATTTCTACTCTTGGAAAAATGGATTTTGGGTCTTTGCAATTCCCATACTCTTAATAGCTGGTTTAATCGCAAAAGATAATTTCTCTACTGCCGCACTAATATTTCTTATTACAGCCATTTTGATGTTTATTGCTAATTATCCAATCTCAAGGATTTTATCAATAATTGGTATAGGATTGGGTGCTTTTGGGTTATTGATTCTTGTGCATGTCGCAGCTCCTTCAGCAAATATCCTACCGCGATTTGATACGTGGGTAAACCGATTTACACGTGCCTACGCAGAACCAAGTGCTTCAGTTGAAAATATGCAAGCAATTAACGCAAAACTGGCTATTTATAATGGTGGCTATACAGGTGTAGGTGTAGGACAAGGTGAGTTGAAATTATACACGCCTGAGGCTTATGCGGATTTTTATTATTCTTCATTTGTTGAAGAGTTTGGACTTATCTCAGCGGTTATTTTGGTTTTGCTGTATCTAATTTTGTTTTATAGAATATTGAAAATTGGGTTGAGAGCAAAAAGTCATTTCGAAACCTACGCCGCCATCGGAATAGCTTTAATCTTTATTTCACAAGCTTTGGTGAATATGTTCGTTTCGACAGGTGTGATGCCTGTTACAGGACAAATTATGCCATTTTTAGCGATGGGCGGTTCTGCAATGATTATGAGTTGTTTAGGACTCGGATTTGTGCAGAGCATCGCAAGAAAGACAGAAATGGAAAAAGATGTTAATACAATTAAACCGAAGTAAATGGAATTGAACAAAGTAATTATATCGGGTGGTGGATCAGGAGGTCATATTTTTCCTGCAATTGCTATTGCAAATCAGATTAAAAAGGAATTTCCTGAAGTTGATATACTTTTTATAGGTGCAGAAGGTAAAATGGAAATGATAAAAGTCCCCGAAGCTGGCTATAAAATTGAAGGCTTGTGGATTAGTGGCTTGCAAAGAAGATTAACCGTAAAAAATCTTTTGCTTCCTTTTAAATTGATAAACTCATTGTTAAAAGCCAGAAAAATCATTAAAAAATTTCAACCCGATGCTGTAGTCGGCGTTGGCGGATATGCAAGTGCACCCACATTAAAAATTGCCAGCATGATGAGAATACCAACCGTGGTACAAGAACAAAATTCTTATCCTGGGAAAACAAACAAATGGCTTTCAAAATCAGTCACAAAAATTTGTGTAGCTTACAAAAACCTCGATAAATTCTTCCCTGAGGAAAAAATTATACTTACAGGAAACCCTGTAAGAAGAAAAGTGGTCGAAATTGAAGGATTAAAAGAAAAAGGATTGGCAAATTTTGGATTGGAAAAAGATAAAAAAACCATTTTGTTTGTTGGTGGAAGTTTGGGAGCAAGAACCCTCAATGAAAGTATTTTAAAAGATTTAAAACTGCTGCAAGAAAATGACATTCAGGCAATTTGGCAATGCGGGAGCTATCAATACGATTTAATGGTTGAACAAACAAATATAATCGACATGAAAGGGGTTATTTTAATCCAATTTATTAAAGAAATGGAACTTGCTTATGCTGCGGCAGATATGATTGTTTCACGGGCAGGAGCAATTGCGATTTCAGAATTGTGCATCATTGGAAAACCAACCATTTTGGTTCCTTCGCCCAATGTAGCGGAAGACCATCAAACAAAAAATGCGATGGCTTTGGTAAAAGATGACGCCGCTATTCTTGTAAAAGATAATGAAGCAAGAGAGAAATTGATTCCTACAATCCTTGAGGTATTAAAGGATGAGGAAAAACAAAAGCAGTTGACTGAAAACATTCAAAAAAAAGCGATTGTAAATGCCGATGAGAGAATTGTTCAAGTTATAAAAGATATTATTTAATGTTAAAACGAAGATACTCAAATATCTACTTTTTAGGAATCGGCGGAATCGGGATGTCGGCCTTGGCAAGGTACTTTAAATCCAAAGGTGTTTTCGTTGGTGGTTATGATAAAACACCTTCCAAATTAACCAAGCAATTGGAGAATGAGGGAATCATGATTCATTATGAAGATTTGGGTGCAAATGTTTTGGAGCTGGTTGGCGATAAAGAATCTACTTTGGTTGTTTTGACTCCGGCAATTCCCCAAGATATGAAAGAACTTATTAGCTTGGAAAAGGAGGGCTACATCATTCATAAACGTGCGAAAGTTTTGGGATTAATTTCAGAAGATTGGAAGACTTTAGCTGTAGCTGGAACTCATGGGAAAACAACAACATCAACGATGTTGGCTTATGTTCTGTCTAATTCTGTGCAAAGATGCAGTGCCTTTCTGGGTGGTATTAGTGCCAATTTCGACTCGAACTTGGTTCTGGATGAAAATGCAGAGTGGTTGGTGGTTGAAGCGGATGAATACGATAGAAGTTTTCATCAATTAAAACCTTTTTCTGCCATTATTACTTCTACAGAAGCCGACCATTTGGATATTTATCATGATGAAAAAAACATGAATGAAGCATTTGAGGAGTTTACTCAACTTATCAGTTCAAATGGAAAATTAATAGCGCACTACAAAGTTAATGTTGGTAAAAACATGCCAAGAATTACTTATGGAATCGGGGAAGACATACATGCAGATTATCAAGGAATTAATCTTCGTGTAGTTGATGGTTTTTTTACAATGGATGTGATAACACCCACTAGAAAACATGGAAATATCCAATTGGGATTGCCCGGAACACACAATGCTGAAAATGCTTTGGCTGTGATAGCTCTAACAGAATCAATTGGCTTAAAATTGGAAGAAATAAAACCTTATTTGCAGAGTTTTAAAGGTGTAAAACGTCGTTTTGAAGTGATTGTACAAAAAGATGATATTATTTATATAGACGATTATGCGCACCATCCAACAGCCATAAAAAAATTGATTGAATCTGTTCGTATGATTTATTCCAACCAGTCGATTCATATCATTTTTCAACCACATTTATTTACCAGAACAAGGGATTTTATGAAGGAATTTGCAGCGTCTTTAAAATTATCAGATGAAGTGGTTCTGATGCCAATTTATCCCGCAAGAGAACTTCCAATAGAAGGAGTAACGAGTCGTGCGTTGGCGGATATGATTGGATCGCATGTTCATGTTTTAGAATCAAACGAGGTTTTGGAGTACGTTAAACATATAAAAGAAGGTGTTTTGTTGACTGTCGGCGCAGGGAATATCGATCGCCTAGTTGAACAAATTAGTGAAATATTAGCATGAAAAAAGTCTTGAAAATATTGCTCATTTCTTTTTCGCTGATTGGGCTTGCAATTTTGCTTGTTGCCGCGAATAAATCTATTGGAAAATTCTACATGGGAGAACCTGATATTGAGATGTTAGCAAAAGGAGAGGTTTCGCTTTTGACAGAGGAAGAATTGTTAGATGAGTTGTATCGTGCAGGACTTTTCCATGAAAAAACCAGAAAATCAGAATTAAAAACACAAGAAATTGAGGCGTATATAAAAAATATGAATGAGGTTGAATCAGCCGAAGTATATATGGAATTGGATAATCAATGGAAAATTTTTGTTGTTACAAGACGACCCATTGCGCGTGTTCTTTTAAACGATTTAAAAAGTTTTTACATTGATGATAGCTCAGAGCCTATGTGGCCTTCTCCTTACGCCAAACCAAGAATTTTGACTATCAGCGGGTTAGAGGGGATAATTGGAGATAATTTCAAGTTGTCACAATTAATTAACAATGATAGTTTGAAAACTAAATTTATGTTGAATCAATCGTATCGAATTTCAAACTATGTTTGTAATGATGCATTTTATAATGCGCAAATTGTACAGGTTCATTATACCAAAGAAGATGGATTTATATTGATACCGCGTATTGGAGGACAAAAGATAATTTTTGGAAGTGCGGAAACGGACGAAGAGGTAAATGATAAATTTCAAAAGTTAACGACTTTTTATGAAGAAGTTGTCCCTTACGAAGGTTGGAATACATATAAAATTATCAATTTGAAGTTTAAAGACCAAATTGTAGCTAAAAAAAATAATTAAGGTATGTCAGAAATTGTTGTCGGTTTAGATATTGGAACTACAAAAATTGCTTGTTTCGTTGGTATGAAGAACGAACATGGTAAAATAGAGATTTTATCTATTGGTAAAACTGATTCTTTTGGTGTTTCACGTGGTGTTGTTTCAAATATTGAAAAAACGGTAACAGCAATTAAAGAGGCGGTTCGACAAGCACAAGATAACATCGAAGGTGATTTGACTATTGGATTGGTAAATGTCGGAATTGCTGGACAACATATTAAAAGTTTACAGCATCGTGGAATGTACACGCGTAAAGACATAACGCAAGAAATTTCGCAAGACGATATAGATGCTTTAATCGATGATATGTATAAATTGGTAATGGAACCAGGTGAAGAAATTATTCATGTTCTTCCACAAGAATACATTATTGATGGCGAAAAAGGTATAACTGACCCAATTGGAATGGAAGGTGTCAGAATGGAAGCGAACTTTCATATCATTGTTGGGAGAATTGCAGCTGCAAAGAATATCCAAAAATGTGTTCATCGTGCTGAATTAGAAGTGCAAGATACAATATTGGAGCCGTTGGCAAGTTCCGCAGCAGTTTTGTCTAAAGAAGAAAAAGAAGCAGGAGTTGTGTTGGTAGATATTGGAGGTGGAACAACGGATATCGCTATTTTTCACGAAGGAATTATTCGCCATACCGCTGTTATTCCTTTTGGAGGTAATTCAATAACCGACGATATTAAAGAAGGTTGCACAATCTTGCAAAGACAAGCTGAAGCATTAAAAATTAAATTTGGTCATGCTTTAGCAAGTGAAACGCAAGCAAATGAAGTCGTTTGTATTCCAGGACTTAGGGGAAGAGCACCAAAAGAAATTTCGATTAAAAACTTGTCTGGAATCATTCAAGCTCGAATGGAAGAAATAATTGAACATATTTATTATGAGATTAAAAACTCTGGATATGAGAAAAAACTTATCGGTGGTATTGTAATAACCGGTGGAGGTGCCGAGTTAAAAAACATTGAACAATTATTTCAATTTGTAACAGGAATGGATTCCCGTGTAGGATATCCAAACGAACACCTTGGAAGCACACCGACAAATGAGTCTTTGACAAGTCCAATGTTCGCTACTGGAGTTGGATTGGTGCTAAAAGGATTTGAAGCAAATGAAAGAATGAACAAAAAGAATGAAACGAAAATAAAAACCCATTCAAAACGCAATAAAGGTTCCTTCTTTGATAAAATCCTTGAAAGAGGAAAAAGTTTCTTCGAAGAAGATATTTAAAAGTAAAATATTGCTCTGCAATTAAAAATATATTAACAACAAACCGAAACAAAAAATATAAGTATATGGAATTTGAACTCCCAAAAGATAGCAACTCAATCATTAAAGTGATCGGTGTTGGAGGTGGTGGAAGTAATGCTGTAAACCACATGTACAACCAAGGATTTACAGGTGTTGATTTTATCGTTTGTAACACTGATAAACAAGCATTAGACGCATCTCCTGTTCCAAGAAAAATTCAACTCGGCGCTTCTTTAACAGAAGGAAGAGGTGCTGGAACAATTCCTGAAATTGGAATGAATGCAGCTATCGAAAATATTGACGACATCAAAGAAGTGTTGATGAACAATACAAAAATGGTGTTCGTAACTGCTGGAATGGGCGGTGGAACAGGAACAGGCGCAGCACCTGTGATTGCTAAAACAGCAAAAGATATGGGAATCCTTACAGTTGGTATTGTTACCGTACCCTTTAATTTTGAAGGTAGAAAAAGAAGACAACAGGCAGAAAATGGATTGGAAAGCATGCGCCAAAGTGTTGACACGCTGTTGGTAATTAACAATGAGAGATTACGTGAGATTTTTGGAAACCTTACACTGGGAAATGCTTTTGCTCAAGCTGATGATATCTTATCTACCGCTGCAAAAGGAATCTCTGATGTTATCTCAGTAACTGGCGCTATTAACGTCGATTTTAATGATGTGAATACAGTAATGAAGGATAGCGGTGTAGCTGTAATGGGTTCTGCAACTGCTGAAGGTGAAAATCGCGCAATTGATGCTGTTAAGGCTGCATTGTCATCTCCACTCCTTAATGATAATGATATTGAAGGTGCTGAATACGTACTTCTCAACATTACCTACGGTAGTAAAGAGGTGTTGATGGATGAGATTGCAGATATTACTGATTATATCCAAGACGAAGCAGGATCTACGGCTGATGTTATTTGGGGACACGGCTCCGACGAGACTTTAGGTGAAAAGATTTGTGTTACTCTGATTGCAACTGGATTTAAACAGTCACCAGTTACAGGTTTCGAAAAAAGTCCTGAAAAGAAAGTGCAGATTTTAGATGTGGCTAACAAAAAGGAAATTATAACTCCCCTAATCAAAGCAATTTCAGGAAATAAGATGACTGATGAAACAATCATTGAAGAGCCTTATTTAAAATCAGATTCTCCTGAAAGTATATCCCAAAAAGATGAAAAAACTGAGGAAGAAATAACTCCGTATTCAGAAGAAGACTTTGAATTTGAGATTGAAGATAATCAGGGGGAAGAAGAAATTATTGCTGATGAAGAAGCAATAACAAAGGATTGGGAAATTAAAACGATTGTGGCAAGTGATAAACAAGAGACAAATCTTTTCTCTGAATCTGAAGAAGTTTCAGTTGACCAAGATGAACAACATGAAATCAAAAGATATTACTTGACAGATGATCAACAAGGGGTTGAAGATTCATTTAATCCAAGCGCAAACGCTCAAGAATTAACGAAAGAGGAACTTCAAAAAAGAGCAGAAGAAAGGATGGATAGAATCAAAAGCTATACTTCTCATTTGAATAAAGCAGACGGAATTTCAGAATTAGAGAAAGTTCCTGCGTTTCAAAGAAGAAACATTAATTTAGATGAAGTAAAACATTCATCTGAAGATTCAAACTCAAGATTTGAAGTGTCAAAGAAAAAAGATGATAAGGGTTCCCAATTGAGAGACACCAATTCTTTTCTCCACGATAACGTTGACTAAATAAAAGCTATGAGTTTAACAGAAAAAATCAATCAAGATATTAAAAAAGCAATGCTTTCTAAAGACAAAGAAAGGTTGATGACGTTGCGAGATATTAAATCAAAAATCCTCCTTGAATTAACTTCAGGAAAAGCAGAAGGAGAGCTGAATGAAGCCAAAGAAAGTGCAATTATTCTCAAACTTTATAAACAAAGAATGGAGTCGCATAACTTGTATAAGGAGCAAGGAAGAGATGATTTGGCAGAAGTTGAATTGACGGAAGCAAAAATCATTGAGGCATATATGCCTAAACAAATGAGTGAGGATGAGGTTAAAGAAAAAGTTCTTGAAACAATCCAACAACTCGGTGCTTCTGGAATGAAAGATATGGGGAAAGTTATGGGAGTTCTAACCAATGCTTTAGCAGGAAAGGCTGATGGAAAACTGATTTCCCAGATTGTAAAACAAGAATTATCTAAATAGAAACAAATACCTTTTGTTTATTGGTTACAGGATAAAAGCCTCTCACGAGTTATTGTAAGAGGCTTTTTTTATTATTTTTTTACGTATTTATTTAAGAAGTTATTACGACTTTTGATAATATTAATAAATTAGCATAGTATTTGGATGTTTACAACCTAAAAGATTATTTTGTTGAAGTTTTTATACAGTATCATTTTTTTGTTTTTTGTCCCTTTCGCTCTTAATGGACAGTTAATCAGTAATGTAAATGGAGAAGCGTTTGAAGAACAACCTTATTTTAATCAAGAATTTATTAAAAAGAATAAAATAAAGATAATTTCAGGGAGATTCTTGTTTTATCAACTCGGCGACCAGTTGAGAAATACAGAATATTATCAAAAATATTTCTTCAATGAGGAGGGGCAACTCATCAAAGAAGAAAAAATGGATAAAGGTGGCGAAGCAAAAGGACCTCTATTTACGGATTATAAATATGATAAAAATGGAAATTTACTTTCTGTAATTAGTCAAAATTCAACTTCGATTTTTGGCTATTTTTATAAATATGACGAAGATAATCGTAAAATTAATATCGAATATCGTCAAAACTATTCGTCTAAAGAAAAAGGGTTGGGGAAAGAATACGTGATTTCTTCACATAAAAACTCCTATGCCAAATATGATAATCAATTACATAAAACTGTTTACAATGAGTCTGGCTTTCCTTACTTAAAAGTCATTCATTTTTATGACGATTCTACAAGTTTGCTGAGAGAAATTGAAGAAACACTTATTCGTTCTAAAAATCGTAAAAGACACAATTATTTCTACGATGATAAAGGTCATTTAAAAAAGATTGTGACAGTTTTTAACGATGGAAAAAATACAAACGAGATAGTTTTTGAATATAAAAAAGACGGAAGAATTGCTTCGAGGAGTGAGTCTAATGATAACAAACCTGTTAAAACAACTGAAGTTATTTATAAAAATGATTCTCAATTTATTAATGATATTCTTATCAAAGACGAAATTAACAACTTTATTAAGGTTGTAGAACTTCGTCAATATGAGTATTACTAAATTTTTAAGATGGATAAATCGCAACAAGAAATATTGTTAGCCAATTTAAAAACCATTCATCAACGTATCAAAAGATCATGTGAAAAAAGTAACAGAAACCCACAAGAAGTACGTTTACTTTTGGCCACAAAAACCGTTGATACAAATCGAATTAACTTCGCTTTAGAAAATGGTGAAAATCTTATTGGAGAAAATAAAGTACAAGAATTAACGCAAAAATGTTCGGATTTAGAGAAAAATCATCCCGAAGTCCATTTTATTGGACATTTACAATCCAATAAAATTAAAGAAGTGCTGAAATGGGTAAGTTGTATCCAATCGATTGATCGTTTTTCTTTGGCTGAGAAATTACAAAATCGACTAGCTTTTGAGAATAAAGAAATAGATGTTTTTATTCAAGTAAATACTTCTTATGAAGAAAGTAAATTTGGTGTATGTCCAGAGGGTGTAATAGAGTTGGTTAGGAAAGTTTCTACTTTGGACAGAATTCATATCAAAGGTTTAATGACAATCGGTTTGTTTGATTCAGATTTAGATAAAGTAAGGAGGTGTTTTCGACTTTTAAAACGAATACAAACGGAAATCGATGAGCTTAATATAGAAAATGTTGAAATGAAAGAGCTTTCAATGGGAATGAGTGGAGATTTAGAAGTAGCAATTGAAGAGGGTGCAACAATTATTCGCGTGGGAACAGCTATTTTTGGTAAAAGAATCTACCCTGATAGCTATTATTGGAATGAAAGTTCGAACAAATCTATATAAAAATAAAACATAAAGCGAACCTCGGCTCGCTTTATATTAGTGGTAGTCAATAGATTAGCTTGATAGCGGTATATCCTACAATCAGATTGTTGGTACAAATATAAGCTCTTGTGGTTTATAAAAAATACCCAACATTGGGTATTTTTTTATATTTTTAAGGAAAATTTATTAAAATTAAATCAATAAATTATGGAAATTAAATATTATGGCCATTCATCTCTTGAGATAATCGTTAATGGAAAGCACATATTGGTGGATCCATTTATATCTTCTAACCCAAAAGCATCATCAATAGATATTAATACCTTAAAGGCTGATTATATCATATTGACTCATGCGCATTACGACCATATTATGGATGTTGAAGCAATTGTCAATCGTACAAAAGCTAAGATTATTTCAAATCATGAAATTGTAACATTTTATGATGTAAACAATAAATACGAGGGGCATGCAATGAACCAAGGTGGAAGTTGGGACTTTGATTTTGGTCGCTTAAAAGCTGTAACTGCCATCCATTCCTCCTCTTTTCCCGATGGAACCTATGGAGGGAATCCTTTAGGTTTTATTTTAAATGCTGAAGGAAAGACAATTTATATTGCTGGTGATACTGCACTAACATTTGATATGAAACTGATTCCAATGTTTAATAAATTAGACCTTGCAATATTACCAATTGGCGGAAACTTTACTATGGATGTAGATGAAGCAATTGTGGCATCTGATTTTATCGAATGTAATAGAATTTTAGGTGTTCATTACGACACTGCTCCTTTTATTGAAATTGATCATCAAAAGTCAAAGGATGCTTTTACTGCTAAAAACAAGGAATTGATACTTGTGAAAATTGGAGATAGCATCACTGTTTAAATAAAGACTTACGGTAACGGTATAAAAAGTTTCTATCTTCAGGGTTGGGGTCAAAGGGACTGGATGATACTTCATCTACAACGTAAACTCCTTTTTCTGTTACTGCAATTCCTTCTTTTTGTGTAAATTCTTTGTGTTGCACGCTGGATTGTATGACCCATTTATTATCTGCTGATTGATATAGGATATAAATCTTTGAATAGGTTAACAGATAAAGATTTTCATCATGAAGGAAGGCATCCGTAATGCTTTCCTCATGCCAGTTGGTGGAAGGCAAATGTAAGTTGTATTCAAACTGTGCAACATGCTCTCCTTCTTTAAGTGGAAATGAATAGACTTTTGAAATTCCATCGAATGGCTCTGTACGATTCTTTGTGAAGATATAAATCCTTTCATTTTGAATTATCATTGCTTCAGCATCATAATATAAATTAGCTTTTGTGGGAGGAAATTCTGTTTGTTCAGAATATGAAAAGTGAATTGTTTTTGCTTCTACTGTATCTTTCTCAAGAATATTATCTAAAGCAACTTGAAAAATTCGTAAATCTTCTCGATTATTTAAGTTGTTTCCGAAATCTCCAATATAAAGATAATTACCTTCTATCGCGAGCGCTTCCCAATCCCAATTTATGGCATTTTGAATATAAACTTGGTGCTTTAGCTCTCCTTTGTCACTAATAAAATAGACCAAAGGTGGGTTGTCAGAATCGTTAATGGAAATTAACATATTCTTGTAATACACAAGACCAGAAGCCTCGTTCAATTCAGATGGAAGTTCTAACTTCTTAATGTGCGCGCAGCTGGTAAAAAGAAATAATAGGAGTAAAAAAGGATGCTTCATGGGCGATTTTGTTTTGTAGAATAATCCCAGTCCAAATGAAAGCCAAGTGAACTGGGATTTTGAACTTAAAGTTTAATTACTAATCTCGCCATAAAGTTAATTCCTGCTTGTGGGAAATAAAAATTTTCTTGTGTTCTTTCATCACCTACTAAGTAAGAAAATGTATATCCATTGTTTTCATATTTGTAGTTGAGTAAGTTATTGATTCTCGCTCCGACAGTAATTTCTTTGAATTTATAAAACTTGAAACTATAAGAAACATCGAAATGAGTTAAGAAATAATTATTTAATATCCTTGTTTCATTTGATGTGTTGTCCAAATATTGTTTTCCAACGTATTTATTAATCAACCCAATTTCGAAGTTGTTAAATGGCATATATCTAAGGGTTAATCCTGTAATCACATTGGGTGAAAAGGCTAAATCAGTTGTGCCGTGTTCAATTTTTGTTTGTGGTAATGGATTCCAGCTTGCGTCATAACTGTCAACATATTCTACAAAGTTGTTGATTTTGTTTTGACTCAAAGCAAGGTTGGCAGAGACCCCAAATTGTTTTACGGGTTGGTAACCGACTTCTAATTCAACCCCCATTCTGTAACTATCTTCAACATTGGTACGTGTGTATCCTCCAACATCGTTGATTTCTCCTGTCAATACCAATTGATTTTCATAGAGCATGTGGTAAATATTTGCATTGAGGAATCCTTTTCTGTATTTCATCTGGTAGCCTGCTTCTAAGTTGTAAAGTGTTTCATGTTCTGGACGGTTGCTTACCGTTTGTTCCTGAAAATCTTTACGAACTGGCTCTCTATTTCCGATAGCGTAAGAAGCATATAATGAATGATTATTACTGATTTGGTAGGATAAACCTATCTTAGGATTGAAAAAATTGTAAAATACCTGTTGGTCAACATCAATAATTTCATCTCCAATATCATTGATTCCTAAAAATGTATAATCAATATGTCGGTATTGAGCATCAGCAAAAATAGTCAAGTTTCTGACTTCATAAGTTCCTTTTAGGTAGATATTTCCATCGTATTTCACAGAATTATTCTCGTAATACTTAACTCCATCGTTCAGGTTTGGTAAGTATTGCGCCCAAATTACATTCCCAAAATGGTCGCCCATATATTTGTGTAAACTTCCACCCAATGTTAGTTCTAACCCTTTTAAATTGTTATAATTAAAAGAGAATATTCCCCCAAAAAAGTGATTATCTAACCATTTCTGACGAATTAGATCCATGCGGTTGATGGTTTCCCCTTCAACTTCAATGGGAGAGAAGTTATAGGTTGAGAACTTATCGTTTTTACGGTAGTTTTCATAATAACCACGTCCACGTGTATAATGTCCTGCAACTTTTACATTCCATTTTCTATTCATTTGATATGCATAATGAATTTGGTAATGGTCTTGCTGATAATTATCTGTTTCGTTGTGATACATTGCAGAATTATAAGTTCTTCCTGAATTTAAAAGATTCTCTAAATCTTCAGCATCTAATCCATTTCTATTAGCATAATCAATCATGCCTTCTTTATCATTGTTTATTCTACTTTCTGGAACACCATTCCACGCTTGGTAGGTTTTCTCAACTCCCGAAAACACATTGATACGAAGAAGATGTTTGTCGCTGTGATAAGCTCCCGAAAGGTAGAAAGATTTTAGGTTTGAAGATGCTCTGTCCATATATCCATCTGATACTATACGAGATAATCGAGCATCAACGGTAAATCGTTCAGATATAAGTCCTGTTCCTAAAGCAACGGTATTTTTTAAACTTCTGAAAGAACCCACAGAATTATCCAAAGTGAGGTATGGTTTTTCTTCAATTTTATTTGTTTCGATGTTGATGCTTGCACCAAAAGCACTTCCGCCGTTAGAAGAAGTTCCTACTCCTCTTTGGACTTGCATACTGGAAACAGATGAAGATAAATCGGGTGTGTTTACCCAAAAAACGGTTTGTGTTTCAGCATCATTAATTGGAATACCATCGATGGTGATGTTTGTTCTTGTTGGGTCAACTCCTCTGATTTTAAAGTCGGTATAACCAATTCCTGCTCCTGCATCAGAAGTTACAATCGTTGAAGGCATAGATTCGAGTAGGTATGGTAGGTCTTGACCATAATTTTCTTTTCCAATTTCTTCTGCCGATTTATTGGTATAAGTTGTCGGAGTTTTTCTTCCCGCTCTGATACCGTGAATGGTAACTTCTTCTTGTAGAAATATGGAAGACTTTAGTACGAAGTCTGCTTTTACATCTTGTTCAACTGTGATGATTTTAGAAAGGCTTTCATAACCAAAAAACCTTGCTTCTACTTCGTATTCACCTTTTTTCAGGTTCGTGATACGATACTTTCCTTCTTCTTGGGAGTAGGAGCCAATATTTTCACCTTTGATGGTGATGGAAACACCTTGCATCGACTCACCGAGGTCGTTTTTAATGGTTCCCGAAATTTGAAATTGTGCAAATGCGCTTGTAGAAAGTAATGAGGCAATTAGCACTGTTTGAAACATTCTTGTTTTCATGTCATTTAACATTTTAACAAGAACAAGGGGCTAATTCTTGGATTATTAATAATATTCGAATTAACTCTATTGTTTTTTTAGTCATCTTCCCGCCGCAGGTACTAACCTGATCCGGTTCAATGGGTGTAATCTCAGTCCCGACATTGTCGGAACACCCCTTAGAGACAAGGCAAAGATAGTTAAATTTTTATAATAACAAAAAGGAGGGAGTTTTCTATTTATTCAATAACCTTTTTACATCGCTGACAATCCTTTTTCTTTGTTCAGGTATTTGAGTGTCGTAAAATCCTCTGATAAAACCATCTTGGTCAACCAATACCAAGTTTGAGCTGTGGATAAAACCGCCAGGTGCAGAATCATCTTCTTCTGCGAGCAATAAAAAGTCGTTGTATGCCATGTCGTAAATCAGACTTTGATTTCCTGTAAGGAATGTCCAGTTATCGGCAGTAATTTCTAACAATTCTTTATAGCGTCTTAAGCGTGAAGGAGAGTCTCTCTTCTCATCAATAGAAAACGAAATAAACGCAATTTCATCTTTATATTCTTGCAATTGGTGATTGATTTCTTTCATCTCTAAATTCATGGGTTTGCATATCGTAGGGCAGTAGCTAAAGAAAAAGTTTGCAATCCATATTTTACCTTTGATATCGGTTGATGAAAAAACAACAGAATCTTCGTTCAAATATTCCCATTCTTCCATTTTATGAAAGATTGTATCGCCTTGTTTGAATCCATCCATATCCATCGGTGCAATATCGAATCGATTAAATTTAGGCAAAGGTTCTACGCTTTCGTTTTTACAACTAAATAATGTAGCGAGAATAACAAATAGTGTTGGAATTATTAAAAAATACGATTTATTTTTTCTCATTCTTATTTGCTTTTTCTAAATCTTTATACGTTTGATTCAACAAGGACACATTTTGTTTAAAATCTCTGATATAACCCTCAACATTTCCTCTTCTTGCAAGACGAAGGTTGTTTTCCTTATCAACTAACAAAAGGGTTTCAAGATAAGCTTTTCCTGCATATCCATCTTCAACTTTTGCATCATATAAGTTAATGTCATTGTTTTCAATATCGTAAACCTGTTTAGGGTCGCCTGTAACCAAATACCAAAGCGTTGGGTCATAATTATCTAAAATATCGTTTAGCGTATATTCCAAAACCTCCAAGTCTTCTGTTACATTTCCTTCATTATCTGTAACAATTGTGATGATGTCAACATCTCTAAAAATATCTCTATTTTCAATTAAATCTTGATAAAGAATAAGGTTAAACTTAAACAAGTCTATTGCACAATCTCTTGGACAAGAAGTTTGGAGCGTATGAAAGACAGTAATTCTATCTTTCTGTGATTCGTTATTAATGGTTTTCCCATTTATGTCGATAAACTCATATTTGGGCATTTCGCCAAAGTTTGGAAGACCCTCAAAATGATTTTCACATTGGTTAAATGCCATTAAGACAATAACTGTTCCCGGACCAAAAAGGACAAGGAATACGATTATTTTAGTGAGATTGTTTCTCTTTTTCTTTTCTTTTGCCAATTTTCATTATAATGGTACCTAATTAGAATATGGGCGCATTGTACATTCTCATGAATAGTTCAATACCTTCGTAACCAATTAACCAAATCATGTAAATGATAAATATGATATAGATTCCAATAATCATCCACTTAAATAATCTGTTTTCATCCCCCATGTGCATGAACGAATAAACAATGTAGTATGCTTTGATTACTGTCATAATGATAAAACTTACTTTTACTACTTCCCAAGCGGGGCTACCTTGTTTAATGAATGCACCACATAATACCTCGATAAGGGTAATTACGGATAACAGCAAAGTTACTTGCCATATTTTACGTCTTTTCTTTTTACCTTCTTCTTCTGAATGGTGGTAGTATAAAGAATATTCAATTATATCGTCTCTTTCTTCCATGTCTTTAATATTTTATAAATAAATATTGTTTTTCAATAAATTAAATAAGGTAGAAGAATGTAAATACAAACACCCAAACTAAATCGACAAAGTGCCAATAAAGTCCTCCTTTTTCTACCATTTCATAATGACCTCTTCTTTCATAAGTTCCTGCTAATACATTGATAAAGATAATGATGTTAATCATAATCCCCAACGTAACGTGAAAACCGTGGAATCCAGTTACGAAGAAGAAGTAATTACTATAAATTTGCGGTCCATATTCATTTTCAGACATATTTGCACCGTAGGTAACATTACCTTTCATAAGGGCTTCGTAGTACAGAATCTCAACATGTTCACCTGAAAGCCAAGTGCTTTCGTCATGTGCTGATGATACAGGATAATCTCTCCCTGGTACTTTAACAATGAGTTGCATGTCTTGATCCGCGGCTTTATGTACTTTTGCTTCTGTTCCATCACTTAGGGTAATAAGTAAGTTTCCTGCATTACCAGAAAGTTTTCTATTTACTGCTGCGTGTTGGAAAGCGTGCATCAAATTTTTGTCTGTAGCTGAAATGTTCTCGTTAGTGATGTTTTCGACACCCTCATACATTGATCCAGCAGTAATCACTTCAAAGTATTGTATTTCGCCAAATTCACCTTTTACGATAGCACTTGAGCCGTCTCTTAAGTCAACTCTACCAAAATCAGTTCCATGGATAAAGTGAGACCATTCCCAAGCTTGTGAGCCAAGGAAAAATAATCCCCCAACAATTGTTAGCAAAAGCCATTTTATAACCCCTTTTTTATCCATTCTATGACCAGCTTCAACGGCTAAAACCATTGTTACCGAACTAATAATCAAAATAAAAGTCATTAAGGCTACATAAGCCAAGGGATAAGTTCCTTCAATAAATGGTAATGCATCGAAAGTTTCTTCTCCAATTGGCCAAGCTCCTCCATAAGAGAATCTTGCTACACCTAAAGAAATCAGAAAACTACCAAAAGTTAGTGCATCAGTAAAAAGGAAAATCCATAACATAAGTTTACCATAAGACATTCCAAATGGGGATTGTCTTCCATCCTCCCCCATACCTATTAAGGCTTGAACGTCATTAGAAGTGTGCTCAGACATAATTTAATGTTTATTTTAGTTTAATTGTAAGTGCAATATTAATGAATTAAAATCAAAAATAGCAATAAATAAATCCATAATATACCTAAAAAGTGCCAAAAGATTGCTCCAGCTCTTAGATAAATTGTTAATCTTTCAACGCTATAAGTTGAATATGAACGTTTTACCATGATTGACAACATAATAATTGCTGCTACAACATGAAGTAAGTGAAGTACGGTAATTATATAAAAATAAGCTGTGCTTGTATCGCTATTTCCTCTTAAAAGTTTATTTTGTAAGTTAGCACTTAATGGTTTTCCTTTATACATAAGTGTTCTCTCATGGTATTCAAGTTCGTTTTTATTGTAAAAGAGCTTAAAATCTTTTCCCATTTCACCCTTAACAAAGAAATCTGCACGGTCGTCAATGATATTTTGTGCCAAATATTTGAGCCGTTGGAAATCAAGTGTCTCTAGTTTTTCTCCATTTGGACGGATGAAATCTCCATTCAAATAGTTTAGAGGCTCACTTTTATAGAGCAAAGTATAATCATACATTTCGATTTGCTTACTTTTTAAAGCATCAATGTCTTCAACAATAAATTGTTGGGCAAAACTTTTAAACTCTTGCTGTAGTTCTCCTTCAATTCTTTCGCCCTGATAATAGTATTGATTGTTTTCGACTGTCAAGTACTCTCCGTCTTTTTTAATTTCAAAATAATCACCGTATCGACCATCATCTACAATAATTCCTGAAATGAAATGTGCGCCACCATCAACCAAAGCTTTGTATCCCATAAATTGAGAAAAACCAAATCCTAACCCAAGGATTAAGGTAATAACCATATAAATCCTTCCTTTTGAAACATTGTTTGTTTTGATTGCTTTTACACCAAGGTAGAGTGTTAAACTACTTAAAATAATGATGGCTGTACTGATGTAAAATGCTGTTGGTAAACTTACTTTTATCCAAAAATTATTTCCCATTGAAACAATATATGCGGAAGTAAAACCTGCAAACATCATACAGATACTAAAAATAAGAATCCAAACCATGTTTCTTCTGGTTCTTCCTTGGACCTCTATTGGGTATGCGTCTTCAAAATGTTTTCTCATAATTTTTTAGATTAGCCTGTAAAAAAAAAGTAGCGATCAATCACGTATGCAAATTGAATCAATGGTAAATAAATAAACGAAGCAAACATAAGTGCTTTAGCAGATTTATCATCAAGATTTAATAACAATTGATATGCAAAAAGAAAGAATGTCAATCCCAAAACCGTAGCGGCCATGACGCTGAAAACACCTACATATCCAAGTACCCAAGGGTAGAGTGAAAAAGGAATTAACAATAATGTGCTAAGTGAAATTCTAAAAGCTGACTTTTTGGATTTCCCAGTTTTAGAAGGTAATAGATAGAAATCCGCTTTTTGATAATCATCATGTGAAACCCATGCGATTGCCCAAAAGTGAGGGAGCTGCCAAGCAAATTGCACAAAAAATAATGAACCTGCTAACGCTGTAAAAAGTCCTTGTTCTGTTGCTGCAACCGCTCCAATCATTGGTGGCATTGCGCCAGGAAAAGCTCCAATGATTACTGACCAAGGTGTTTTGCGTTTGGATGGTGTATAAATATAAGAGTATGAAACGTAGGAAACAAGTCCTAAAATCATTGTGTTTAAATTGAAACCATATAACAACCAAGAGCCGAGTCCTAACATCAGAATTGTCGCAATGATTGCTTCTGTGAGTTTCATTCTTCCTGCGGGCAGGGGTCTGTCTTCTGTCCGCACCATCTGTGAATCTAATTTCCGTTCTAAAATTTGATTTGTTCCAATGCTGGCGCTCGTTACTAAAAGTCCTCCTAAAAACAGTAAAGCAATGTTTTGGAAATTAATTTCGTTGAATGTAATATCGAGAGAATCTGCGTATTGATCTTTTAAAACAGGAACTGCAAGTAAATAACCCGCAATAGCCGAAATACAAACAGAAAAAGTTAGTCTGAATTTAGTGAAGAGTAGGTAGTCTTTTATTTTTGATTTAAAACTCATTCTTCTGTTATAAATATAATCTATAAATTTTTGCCAAAATTAGCAATAATTTCAAATCTGACCACTTGAAATTCGTCTTTAATTATATCATTTTTTAAATTGGTGTTTTTTGTCCATGATTAAGGTAGGATCTACTTGATAAATCTTAACTAAATTTTGAAGATTTATGTTTCAAGAAATAAACTCAATTTATTCAATACTTAACTTAAAACCAATTCCGTGAATATTCTCAATGGAAACATTTTCGTCGTTTGAAAAATATTTACGTAATTTCGTTACAAAAACATCCATGCTTCTTCCTACAAAATAATCATCTTTTCCCCAAACGGCATTTAAAATAATTTCTCTGGGCACAACTTGGTTGATAAATTGGCTCAATATTTTTAAAATTTGTGTTTCTTTTTTTGTCAATTTTTTTTCAAAATCGGGTCCAGATAGCGTATAATTTGATACATCAAATGTATATTTTCCAATTGGGATTTTTGTAATAACTTCTTCTGTTTGTAGATTGACCCTTTTTAAGAGGGCTTTTACACGTGCTTTTAACTCTTCGGAGCTAAATGGCTTGGTAAGATAGTCATCAGCACCAACGTTAAATCCTTTTACTTTGTCTTCTGTCATGGATTTAGCAGAGAGAAACAAAATAGGAATGTTTTTATCTATTTTTCGAATATCTTCTGCTAAACTAAAGCCATCTTTAACTGGCATCATAACATCAAAAATGCACAGGTGGAATTTCCTCTCGTTAAAACGCTTAAATCCTTCTGCTCCGTTTGTTGCTAAAAAGACATCATATCCTGACGTTATTAATTGATCAGAAATTACGAACCCTAGGCTTGTGTCATCTTCTACTAATAATATTTTCGGTTTCATGACTTTAAATTTAAATTCCAAAGGGAAGCCAGATTGTGAATTTTGTGCCATTCCCCGTCTTGCTATTAACAGAAATTGTTCCTTTATGTTTTTCTATGATTAGTTTTACATAATATAAACCAAGGCCAAATCCTTTTACATTGTGAGTGTTGCCTGTTGGAACACGATAGAATTGGTCAAAAATATACTTGACTTGGTCTTTCTTGATTCCAATTCCACTATCTTTTATTGAAATCTCTACTCCCTTGCCTTTGTTTTGAGTTTTAATCTCAATTTTGATTTTTTCTGAATATTTAACAGCATTATCCAGCAAGTTAATTAATATATTGGTGATATGGATTCTATCAATATTCAAAAATGAGTTTTCTGCCTCCAAATACAAAGTAACATCTCCACTTTTTATTGAGTTAATAAATTCAAAATTATCTACTACTTCTTCTTTTATAATTGTATGTATATCGGTATTTTCTTTGTGTAAAATTAATTCATTTTTATCCAATTTTGCCATGTTTAAAACACGCTCAACTTGCTGCTCTAATCGGTGATTTTCTTTGAAGATAATTTCTGCATATCGTTTTAATTTATCCTGATTCTGTGAAGCCTCGGGTGACATTAACGTCTCGCTAGCTAGACTGATAACCGAAATTGGCGTTTTTAGCTCGTGTGTCATGTTGTTCACAAAATCTATCTTAACTTCTGACATCTTCTTTTGTCGAATGACGACGGATAATGCAAACCCAAAGAAGATGAGTAAAAGTCCAGCAATTAGGCCAAGATAAAGCCAGGGAGATTTATTGTTCCCAGAAAGCTGGACAGTTGGCATGGAGATGGAATCGGGAAAATATACCGTAAAATAATGCCCATCTTTTTCCCACATTAATCCTGGAGAAGTTATTCCTGCTATGCTGTCGTTTATGGCTGAATAAAGAGAGTCCCTTGAGAAATGGATCAAATTTCCATATACGATGCTGTCGTTATAACAATCATAAATTCCATATTGGAAGTCTTGTGTGATGTTGTGGTCATAAAATGTACGTTTCAGCACTTGTTCTAGATAGTATGGATGTAAATCTTCATTGATATCCACCAGAAAATAATTAGAACTTTTTTGTTTCACAGCACCGTAAACATCGGAACTATCAACATGAAAATCACTAATCTCTTCAACTACATTTTTAAGGGCAATTCTGACCGATTCTTCAAATTGACGTGTATTTAAACTGTCTTGCTTTTCCTGAATCGTTATTGCATCTTTTTGTGCACGAATGGTGCGTTGAATCCAAAAAACCTGAATCATTAAAATACTTATAATTGATAAAACACCAATTATAATAACTGTATTAATGGTTTTTCTTTTCATAATATAAAGTATCAGAATTAGTTACAATTCTGATACTTGGTTAATCAATGACCTTCAGTTCTTTTCCAACCTTAATAAACGCTGTAATAGCTTTGTCTAATTGTGCTTTAGTATGACCAGCCGAAATTTGTGTACGGATTCTTGCTTTTCCTTTAGGAACAACGGGGTAGAAGAATCCAGTTGCGTAAATTCCTTCCTCTAAAAGTCGGTTAGCAAATTTTTGCGATAAAGCAGCATCATACAACATAATTGGAATGATTGGTGAGTCTCCTTTTACAATGTCGAATCCTGCTTCTACAATCGCGGATTTAAAATATTTGGTGTTTTCTTCCAGTTTATCGTGTAAATCTGTTGACTCTGTAAGCAGATCAAAAACTTTTATGGCTGCACCGACGATTGAAGGAGCCAGTGAGTTTGAAAATAGATATGGACGAGAACGTTGGCGTAACATATCAATAACTTCTTGATTTGCAACTGTATATCCACCCATTGCACCACCAAATGCTTTCCCTAATGTTCCTGTGATGATATCAACTTTGTCCATTACATCAAAATGTTCAGGAACACCACGACCTGTTTTACCGATTACACCAGCAGAGTGACTTTCATCGCTCATAACCAAAGCGTCATATTGTTCAGCTAAGCCACAGATCTCATCCATTTTTGCATAATCACCATCCATGGAAAAAACACCATCTGTCACAATAATTCTATGTCGCTGAGCCTGTGATGCTTTTAGTTGTTTTTCTAAATCAACCATGTCGCTATGCTTATATCGATAACGTTGCGCTTTACAAAGTCGTACACCGTCAATGATTGATGCGTGATTCAATTCATCAGATATAATAGCATCTTCTGGACCAAAAAGTGGTTCAAAAACCCCTGCGTTTGCATCAAATGCAGCTGCGTAGAGAATTGAGTCTTCCTTTCCATAAAATTTAGCGATTTTTTGCTCTAATTCACGATGAATATCCTGTGTTCCACAGATAAATCGGACCGAAGACATTCCGTATCCATGAGAATCTAATGTATCTTTAGCTGCCTGAATTACTTCTGGATGAGATGATAATCCGAGATAATTGTTTGCACACATGATTACAACATTGTCGCCAGTATTAACTGTTACTTCTGCACCTTGAGGGGTTACAATGATTCTTTCTTCTTTATATACTCCGTCATCCTTTATTTGTTGGAGTTCATCTGCTAAAAAGTCTTTAAATTTTCCGTACATTTTTTTATCTATATGTTAAGAAACAAACTTACTGATTTATTGGTTAAAAGGCAATTTTATTAAAATAAAAAAAGTTATAGAAATCTTTTTTATAATGAGTTTGATGATTAACACACAGTGTGTTAATTATTAATAAAATTAAAATAAATTAAAAAATATAGTACTATGTATTGCAAAGTACCATATTATTTCTATATTTGTAAAAAATAATGAATTATCAACTCAAAAAAAATGAAAGTAGAAAACACACAAGCACAGATGCGAAAAGGGATTTTGGAGTATTGTGTTTTGTCTATTTTGTCTAAAAAGGAAAGTTATCCTTCAGATATCATTGAAGAACTAAAAAATGTTGAAATGATTGTAGTAGAAGGGACACTATATCCTTTAATGACGAGATTAAAAAATGCAAACCTTTTGGATTATCGCTGGGAAGAATCTCCTTCTGGTCCGCCTAGAAAATATTATTGCCTAACCAACAAAGGAAAAGATTTTTTGAAAGCACTAAAAGAAACATGGCTCACCCTAAAAAGTGCCGTTGAACAATTAGAAAACAATGAATTATGAAAAAAACAACAACAATTAATTTAGCTGGAATGGTTTTCCATATCGAAGAAAATGGATACCTATTATTACAAAAATATTTCGATGATTTGAAAAGGGTATTTTCAAATGAAGAAGGATTAGACGAAATGGTTTCTGATATTGAATCACGTTTTGCAGAACTTTTTCACGATCGACTTCATACGCACAAGGAAGTTGTTACCGAAGAAGATGTGATTCAAGTTGTGAATATCATGGGTTCGCCCAATCAATATGACGAAACTTTTGATGAAGCTGACACTTTTGAAGAAAGCGATTATCAAAGTTTTACAAACGAACGTCGATTGTACAGAGATACGGATGATGCTGTTATAGCTGGAGTTGCTTCTGGTACGGCTCATTATTTTGGTATTGACCCTGTAATTGTACGAATTTTATGGATTATTTTCTTCTTTTTGGGAGGTTCAGGAATTTTGATTTATATCATTGCGTGGATAGCAATTCCTGAGGCCAAAACAACAGCTCAAAAAATTCAGATGCATGGAAAAACGCCAAATTTGGATAATTTCAAATCCTATATGGATAAAGCTACATCCGAAACCAAAAAAGGTTATGATAGAGCAAAGAATTCTGTTGAAAAATCATGGAATTCTAGCCAAGATGCAGTTCGCAAAACCACCAGAATCTTCGGTAATATTTTTGGAACCATTATGATTCTCATTGGAATTACGGGTTTGGGTACAATTGGCATGTTGTTTTTTCTAAAATTTAGTAAGTTGACCGTAAATAATGAATTGGTTGACACAGACTTATCATCAATTAATAGCCTGATTTTTGTCAATGAAACACTGGCTTTTTGGTTACTTCTTATCATTGCCTCAATTCCTATACTCTTCTTTGTAACAATAGGTGCAAAGCTGATTTTTAGACAGTTGAAGGTAAGGGCGCTGAATTGGGTTTTATTAATTATTTGGTTTCTTTCGATAATTGGAATTTCAATTCTTGGTGTAAAAACAGGAGTGGATTTTAAAGAATCGTATTTTATTGAAGAGCAAACCTATATTGAAGATGATATCGATGAACTTTCTTTGTATTTGTTTGAAGATGAAATAGAAATAACCAATTCATTGGATTATGAATTTGAAAATTTTATTTCTATTACTGATGATGAGGTGAAATTGGGCTATATAAACATAGAAATTGAATCGACAAAAGATTCTTTATTTCATTACAAAGTTGAGAAGTCAAGCAAAGGAAATACCTTAAAGTCAGCTAAAACGAATGCAGAAGATATAAAAGTTGATGTTTTACATAAAAATGGTGAAATGACAGTAGATACAAGATATATATTTTCCAGAGAGAACCGTTTTCGTGACCAAAAAGTGAAGTTAATAATTTATGTTCCTATTGAAAAACAGATTGTGGTTAATGGCAATTTAGAAGATTATCCAATTAGGATTAAAACAAGTAGGCTTTTTTCAAAAGATGACGTGGAACAAACATCTATTTGGAAAGCTACAGAAAGGGGTATGGAGTTTGTCAGATAGATGTTGTTTTTTTCGTCTATTTATCTAATTTTTAAATAAAAGCCGATATCATTTCTGTTTTCTAATTAATTATCCTACCTTTGTTACATTATTAATTAGAATTATTTTATGAATACAGGAACAGTAAAGTTCTTTAATGAAGCCAAAGGTTATGGTTTTGTTACAGATGAAGAGACAGGAAAAGACTATTTTGTACATATTTCCGCTCTAACAAATGAAATTCGAGAAGGAGACAAAGTTGAATTCGAACTCGAAGAAGGCAGAAAAGGTTTGAATGCAGTTAACGTTAAAGTTATATAGTTTAGAATTTTGAATGCAAAAAGGCTTCCATTAGGAGGCCTTTTTTGTTCTATAGATATTATGAAAATTAAAAATATCATATTTGATTTAGGAGGCGTTTTATTAAACATTGATTACAACCTTACAATCCAAGCGTTTAAAGAATTAGGAATCAAAGATTTTGAAAAGCTATATACACAAATCCAGCAAACTGATTTATTTAATCAATACGAAATGGGTTTGATTTCAAACGATGAATTTATTTCTACATTAAAATCTTTTCACGAAGAAGAAGTATCAGATAAAATGATTATTGATGCCTGGAATGCGATGTTGCTGGATTTACCGAAGGAAAGGTTAGACCTTCTTTCTAATTTACGAAAAAATTATTCACTTGTATTATTGAGCAATACCAATTTTATCCACCTTGAGTTTTTTAGCTCATACCTAAAAACGGAATATCAAATAGACGATTTAAGTGAATATTTTGACCAACTTTATTATAGTTGTGATTTAAATATGCGAAAGCCAAATAAAGAGATTTTTGAATATGTTTGTAAAAAAGAAAAGTTTAATAAAAGGGAAACACTTTTTATCGACGATACAATTCAACATGTAAATGGAGCATTATCAGCAGGATTAAAATCACTGCATCTAGATATTAATAAGGAAAGTGTGGTTGATCTAATTCAAAAAGAAGTCATTAACTTTTGATAAACTTTTCAGTTTTGTTATCAAAATTAATATAGTACGCGCCTTTTCTTAGGTTTTTACAATTTACAGACTTTGAATAACCTTTCTTTACAATGTTTCCGTATGCATCGTAGATTTCGTATCTTGTTGAATAAGGTTTCCCTTCAGCTTCAAAAAAGATATCACTTTTTACTTTTTTAGGATACATCTTTATAGAAGGGATATCTGATTCAAAAGTTTTTTCTTCAGATGCTCTCTTCTCACCTGAAAAATCACTTTGTACGATTCTGATTTTATTCTCCCCTGAATATAGGTCGATTTTAAATCTGTATGTGTTTGGTCCCTCAGTACCTTCGCCCCTAACTTCTCCAGCAGGGATCCACTTGTTCCATCTAAATTGTTCAACCACAAAAGGTAATTCTCCGTTTTCTTCTTCGGTTGTCCAAACAACTTCTCCTGACTTATCTACTGAGATATCTGTAACGATAAAAGTAGATTTTGGAAGTAATACTTCAGGGTTAAGGATTTTTGGTGTGCAATCATCTTCATGTTCTATTTCAATAAAAACCTTATCTCCGATTTTGATATTAAACATAGTAAAATCGATCTCAAAGGCGCTTCTATTGATGTTTCCTATCATAATGTTGCCGTTCACAGTAACTCGATCAACGCAAAATCCAAATCCATCTGAAGAATTGGGGTTTTGAACAAAGAGATTTTTCCCTTGATAACTTCCTTCAATTGAGAGCTTCGCTTGTAAATTGTAGGTTACAAATACCAGTAATAATGTCAGTAATATTTTCATTTAATGAAATCTATTAAAATTCTAAATTTGCAGCAAAAGCATACCTTTTTTAGATAATCATTTACTTACTAATTTTATATTCATTAATAAAGAATTAACTTTATTGTTACAAAATTAAAAAAAAAAATGAATATTAGTTAAAATGTCTATAATTTTATTATCTTAGTATTCTAAACAGATTAAACTATTTATGGTTTTTACTTACAAAAGATTGCTTAATCAAGGCTTACAGCTGATTGTTATAGTATTCATTATTTATGGAATGTTTGCTTGCTCTGGGAATGACAAATTGAAATTTGAGCATGCTGGAGGTACTTTTTCATTTCCGTTGAAGAATATGCCTGTTTCACATTTTCCATACAATACCATTGATATTTATTCTACAACATTGTTGAATCAAGTATATGAAGGATTGGTTCAAAGGAATCCACAAACACTTCAGGCAGAACCTAGTTTGGCGAGTGATTGGCAAGTTCTAGATAATGGAAGAAAAATTCAATTTACTTTACGCGATGATGTTTATTTTCATCCTCACCATGCGTTTGATGAATTAATAAAGTTATCGCCTGAAGACGTTGTGTATAGCATTGAATTGGCTTGTACGCCTGTCGATGGAAACAAAGAACCATTTTCTTATTCGGTAATTTTTAAAAGTCAACTCATTGGTGCAGAAGATTTTTATAATGGCAATGCCGACCATATTGAAGGAATAACTGTTCAAGGAAACGTAATTACCCTAAGTTTAATTGAAAAAGATTTTGATTTTATAGATAAATTAGCCCTTGCCCAAGCTACAATTGTTTCAAAAGAAGTTTCTGAAGCTGGATATATCAATGATTTAATAGGTACAGGTCCTTTTAAATTTAATTCATACAAAGAAATTGATGAAGGAAGAACAGATATTGTCCTCCTAAGAAATGAAAACTACTATGAAGTAGATAATGCTGGAAATCAATTGCCTTATCTAGATAGCTTGGTCCTTGTTGTAGAAAAAAGTGAATTGAAACAATTGGGATATTTTCAAAATGATGAAATTCAATTAATTGAAAGTCTTCCTACCTCCATGATTTCTTCTATGTTGGGTCAAGGAAAAATCAAAGAGTTTAATGGCACTCCGCCTAATCTGATTCTAATTAGAAACCCATTGTTAGGAACGAGTTTTATCCAGTTTAACCTACTCGAAAAAGCGTTAAGTGACATTAACGTACGTAAAGCAATTAATTATGCTATTAATCGAGAAAATATTGTCCAATCAATTCTTAAAAATCAGGCCTATGGAGTTGGAAATGCAGGTTTGGTACCTCCAGCTGTGTTTAATGGATACAACACTAAAAAAGTAATGGAAAATTCTTATACTTTTAATCCTAAACTTGCGAAAAAGTTATTAGCCGATGCTGGTTACCCAAATGGCGAAGGGTTCCCAGATATTTCAATTAAGTATGTTATTGGTTCGAGATCCTCTGAAGTTGCTAAAGAGATATCAAGACAACTTGAACAAAACCTCAATATTAATGTGAGTATGGATGGAGTAGATTTTAAAACCTTACTGGAAGACCAAGAAAAAGCAAATGGTTACCTATTTATGTCGGGTTGGTTTGCAGATTACTCAAGCCCTGAAGCGTTTCTATTCAATAGTTACGGCAAAAATGCTCCTGAAACCGCATCAGAACCTTCTCAGACGAATTATACAAGATACAAAAATCCTCAATTCGATGAGATTTTCGAAAATGCCAAAAATGCCAATGATATTATCGAACAATATGAGTATTTAGCAGAGGCTGAAAGTATTATGATGAAGGATTCTCCTTATATTATACTTTGGTATGAAGAAACAATTAAAGTTGCCTATTCCAAAGTCAGAAATCTTCATTTGAATGCGATGAATTATTATTCTTTAAAAGATGTTTACATCAAAGAGTGGACAAAATCTGAATGGGAAGAAAAGAATATTCATTAGTTTTTACATACTTTCGACTCCAAATAATACTTTTTGATAATGAAAAACTTTACTTTAGTTACTATTTTCTTAATCTTTTCAATATTCTCCTATGCACAAATATCACAAACCCTAAGAGGCTCTGTTATTGATGCAGATTTATTTTTTCCACTTTCAGGAGCAAGATTGTTTTTGGTTTCTGAAGATTCTACAACAACATTAAGGACTGTATCTGATGAAGCTGGACTTTATCGTTTTGAAAATGTTCCAATTGGAAAATATAGTTTGAGTGCAACATTCTTATCTTACCAAACCAGTGTTCAAATTGTTACTGTGAACTCTGGTAAAGAAAGAGTAGTCGATGTGTACCTCCACGAAGATATATTAACATCTGATGAAGTTCAGATTATTGGCCAACAAAATGGTCAACTCAACAATGAAATGGCAACTGTATCTTCTCGTCAATTTAGTGTGGAAGAAACAGACCGTTATGCAGGTTCAAGAGGTGATCCTGCACGTATGGCAAGCAACTTTGCTGGTGTTCAAGGTGCAGACGATTCTAGGAATGACATTGTTGTTCGTGGAAACTCTCCAATTGGTTTGCTGTGGAAAGTTGAAGGAATTGATTTGCCAAACCCGAATCATTTCGCTACTTCTGGTTCTACAGGTGGACCAGTTGCCATTTTAAATAATAAAATATTAGACAACTCAGATTTTTATATGTCTGCTTTCCCTGCAGATTATGGAAATTCAATCTCTGCAGTTTTCGATTTAAAACTTAGAAATGGAAATACTGAAATACACGAATTTACTGGTCAATTTGGATTTCTTGGTACAGAAATAATGGTAGAAGGTCCTTTTAATCGGAATAATCGATCCAGTTATCTGGTTATGGGACGTTATTCAACATTAAGCATCTTCCAAGCAATGAATATTAAAATTGGTACAGATGCCGTACCTACCTATGGTGATGGGGCTTTTAAATTGAATTTTCCACTTAAAAATGGAGGACAAGTTGGGGTTTTTGGAATCGGAGGGGCTTCTACAATCGATATCATGATATCTGAACAAAGAGAAATTGCAGAAGAAGCGTTTGGAGAAGGAGATCGTGACCAATACTTTAGAACGTCCATGGTTACAGGTGGAGTTACCTATAAAAAACCGTTGTCACAGAAATCTTTTTTCAGAGCAACATTGGCACATTCTTATGATAGGCAATCTTCTTTACATAATTATCTGGTGCGTAGTTTGGATACCATTTCAAATGGAGGAGAAGAACGCTACGAAATCTCCATTGATTCAATTTATCCAATGATGGGATATGTTTTTGAAACTCACAAAACATCTTTGTTTGCAAGTCTTGATCATAAATTTAATAATCGACACTTGTTGAGGGCAGGACTAAACATTGACGGTTTTTATACAAATATGCTGGATTCTGCATTGATAAATATTTCAGACCCGAGTGCAGGATTTGAAACAAGATTCAATTACAATGGATACTTTACATTAATTCAACCGTTTTTACAGTACAAATGGAAGATTGGCGATAGGATGGATTTGACAGCAGGTATTCACAGTCAATACTTTTCATTAAGTAACAGCTTTAGTTATGCCGAACCTCGTTTGGGATGGAGATGGAGTCTTGAGAATGGACATATTTTTACTGCTGGGGCGGGAATGCATTCTCAAACCAATCCAATGTACCAATATTCATTGTTACAGTTGAATGAAAGTGGCGAAAAGGATGTGATTAACAGAAAAATGGACTTTATAAGAAGTATTCATACTGCTTTGGGATATCAGAAAAATTTCAAACACCAATTGAGCATTAAAGGTGAAATATATTACCAATATCTATATAACATTCCAGTAGAAACAGTGTCATCTGCTTTCAGTATGATAAATCAAGGTGCAGGTTTTCAGCGTTTTTATCCTGGAAAACTCGTAAATGAAGGAACCGGAAAAAACTATGGGGTCGAATTGACAGTTCAAAAAAGTTTTGATAAATCTTTTTTCTTTCTCGTAACAGGTTCTTTGTTTGAAGCAAAATATAAAGGTAGTGACGGAGTTGAAAGGGATACCGATTTCAACGGGAATTACACTGTAAATACTTTGGTTGGAAAAGAGTTTAGGGTCAATGCAAAAAATACAATTTCTGTAGGAGTCAAATTTACAACCGCAGGAGGAAGAAGATATGGGTATGTAGATGTACAAAAATCTGAAGAAATGAAGGAGTTGGTATATAAAAATGAAGGATTTAACTCCCGTCAACATCGTCCGTATTATCGTTTAGACTTAAAATTAACATATAAGCTAAATGCTAAGAAAACAACCCACGAGATAGGATTGGATTTAGTGAATATTACCAATACGAAAAATGTACTTGCTTTGGCTTTTGCTCCGAATTTATTTGATGAAAGTGCAGAGCCAATTGCGGAGAGGTTACAACTTGGATTCTTACCAATTTTCTTTTATAAGATTGATTTTTCGCTCAGCAAAACAAAGTAATTATTAGTATGTCTGAATTAAGTTTAAAGTTTAACTTTGTGCTTTAAAAAGAACTTTGAGGATGCGAATAAAAACGTTTAAAATTATAAGCACGCTAGAAGCGATCTCTTTTCTTGTATTATTATTGGTTGCAATGCCATTAAAATATCTTGCGGACCAACCTGATATGGTGAAATATGTAGGTTGGATACACGGAGTTTTATTCGTTCTGTATGTTCTTGGTGCTTTTCTTATGTATAAAAAGTTGAATTGGTCATTCAAAATACTTTTTATTAGCGTACTATGTTCTGTAATTCCGTTTGGACCGTTTTACGTGGAAAAACATTATCTAAAAGAGCAATAAAAGATACCCTGGCAGGTTCAAGTTTCAAATGCGACGTTACCATAATCTCTACCTATAAAGTTATAAAATATTTTTACAGGAGCTTCAAAATTCAATCCTCAATTTATATTCTAAAACTACTTATTTATTTTCTTTTCTACAATATTTCAGTACTCTAATTTCAAAAGTGGAGTTGGCTAAAATCGCTATTACCCAAATATTAAACCACATGTTTACATAGACAAATAAACTATGTTCCTATGTGGTTTAAAAACCTACCTCCTCAACACCACAAACCCTGTTTTTACGCTATTATCTTCTTCTAAAATCAAATCACCACCTAATTTTATCACATAATAATACGTTCCTTCAGGGAGTTTGCTTCCGCCAATGTTAAAACTAC
>JBBAEU010000019.1:0-46258 GCA_041655765.1 Brumimicrobium sp. | reverse complement strand
TCGTTGTTACAGTAGGATTTGCTGTAACAGATGCTCCAGTTGTTGAACTCAAACCAGCTGATGGAGACCAAACATAGTCAGTTGCTCCGCTTGCAGTTAATGTAGTAGAAGATCCCTCACAAATTTCAATGTCTGAGCTTACTGAAACTATTGGAAGGGAATTGACAGTAACTTCTACTTGTGCTGTATTTTCACATCCATTTCCATCAGTTCCAGTTACTGTGTAAGTTGTTGTTCCAGTAGGATTTGCTGTAACAGATGCTCCAGTTGTTGAACTCAAACCAGCTGATGGAGACCAAACATAGTCAGTTGCTCCGCTTGCAGTTAATGTGGTAGAAGATCCTTCACAGATTCCTATATCTGAACTTACTGAAACCGTTGGCAATGGATTGACAATAATTTCTACAGATCCTGATTGTGGATTAGAACAAGTTGATGAAGTAGCATCTTGAACGGAAATTAAATTAAAGGTAAAATCCCAAGCAGCATTTGTTGGTGCAGTAATTGTTGCAATATCTCCAGTGGATGTAATTGTAAGGTTCGTTCCTCCATTGATATTATACGTGAACGTATAAGGTGCTGTTCCATTTGCTCCAGTAAAAGTAATTATTGGCTCAGTTGCCCCAAGACACACCGTTGCATCTCCAGAGATGCTAGCTGTAGGAAGTGAATTGACACTAACCATGACTTGTGCAGTATTTTCACATCCATTGTCATCGGTGCCAGTTACTGTGTAAGTTGTTGTTACAGTAGGATTTGCAGTAACAGATGCTCCAGTTGTTGCACTCAAACCAGTTGATGGAGACCAAGAGTATGTACTTGCTCCGCTTGCATTTAAAGTTGTTGAAGAACCCTCACAAATTTCAATGTCTGAACTTACTGAAACTGTTGGAGGTGTATTGACAGTAACTTCTACTTGTGCTGTATTTTCACATCCATTGATATCTGTACCTATAACAGTATAAGTTGTAGTTGCCGCTGGACTAGCAATAACGTTTGCCCCTGTTGTCGAACTCAAACCAGCTGACGGAGACCAAGCATAACTATCTGCTCCTGAGGCACTTAAAGTAATTGTTTTGCCTATACAAATCTCAACGTCAGAGTTTACAGTAACTATTGGTAATGGATTTACAGTAATTATTACAGAACCACCTTGTGTTTGACTACATGCAGTAGAACTTGCATCTTCTACAGAAACTAAATGATAAGTAAATGTTCCAGCCGTAGTTGTTGGAACTGCGACTGTTGCAATATCTCCAGTGGAAGTAGCTGTCTGGTTAGATCCTCCATCTATGTTGTATGTAAAAGTATAAGGTGCTGTTCCGTTTGCTCCAGTAAAGGTAATTGTTGGTCCAACATCTCCAAGACATACTTCTGTATTCCCTGCAATACTTGCTGTAGGAAGTGAATTGACAGTAACTTCTACTTGTGCTGTATTTTCACATCCATTAATATCTGTACCAGTTACTGTATAAATCGTTGTTACAGTAGGATTTGCTGTAACAGATGCTCCAGTTGTTGAACTCAAACCAGTTGATGGAGACCAAGAGTATGTACTTGCTCCGCTTGCAGTTAATGTGGTAGAAGATCCTTCACAAATTTCTATATCTGAACTTACTGAAACTGTTGGAAGTGAATTTACCACCACTATCATCGTGGTTGAAATAGCACACTCTCCTGGGTCAGGTGTAAATGTATAAGTTGTGGTTGCTGTATTATTTATTGCTGGCGACCACGTCCCATTAACTCCATTGTTTGAAGTTGTTGGTAAATTAAAGTTTTCACCACTACAAACTGGTCCAGGGTTTGTAAAAGTAGGTGTAGTTTGATCATATACGATTGTAGTTTGTTGGGAATTTCCCGTACACCCTCCACTTGTCACAGTATATTCAATGGTGATTGGATTTCCTAAGTCAATAGCAGGAACATTATTTGGGTTAAATATCATTCCACTTACACCAGGTCCTGTGAATGTTCCTCCAGGAGTTGTAGGTGAAAGATTGATAACACCATCACTTTTACAATACTCACTTGCAAGTGTTACAAAAGACGCATCTGCTCCACCAGGGGAAACATTTACACTTTGTGAGCTAGTACTCGTACACCCATCTACTGTAACTTGATAAGTAATCGTATGTGTGCCATTTCCTGCAACGCTAGGATCAAATGTATTTCCACTAATTCCAGGGCCACTAAAAAAACCTCCTGAAACTGTAGGGGTTAATGTTGAGCTTAATCCGTTTTCACAATACGTTGCGTTTAATCCTGTAAAACTTGCATCAGGTGCAGAACCCACAGTAATGGTAACGTCTATAATATCCGAACACCCGCTACTTGTCACGGTTCCAGTCACAGTATATGTTGTTGTCGTTGTAGGATTAAGATTCATAACGCTTCCATTACCCAATCCGTGCGACCAAACATAATCATCAGCACCACTAAGTGTTATAGTTGTAGATTCACCTACACAAATATTGTCGTTACCTACATAAGAGAGTGTTGGTGATGCTGCCACAACAACATTAATAATATTTGATATACCAGAACAGCCACCAAAGTGAGTAGTTTGCACATAGTAGCTACCTGATGTGTTCACCTCAATAGATTGTGTGGTTTCGCCGGTTGACCATAAATACGCTGCAGCTGGTGTGGATGTTAATATAACATTATCTGAGCCACAGATACTTGTAGGACCATCTGCAATAATTACAGGATTACCTGAATTGTTAAGCAGTACAGAGATATGTTCACTTGTTTCATTAACCACCAATAAATCAGCGCTTCCATTGCCATCTATATCTACAGACTGTATAGCGGTAGGGTTCATTCCTACATTATACATTCTATCAAAAGCCAAGATTGTATTTATAGAGATTGGTGGAGGGAAATCTCCAGTAGTCAAAAGAATACTTACCGTACCTGTAGAAACAGCCCCTACAAAGTTATTTACAGCAATGTCCATCAATCCATCTCCATTAAAGTCACCAGCAGTAATACCTGTTGGTGAAGTTTCTTGCGTAGCATAATGTGTAAACGACGGTGGGAAAGCTCCATTCGTAGGATTTGCGGGTAAAACGGTAACAGAGTTAGAACCGTTATTTGCAACCACAATTTCTAATTTTCCATCATTATTTAGATCTACCAACACAATTCCCCAAGGGCCAGTTTGAACAGTGTGGGATGTTTTAGTAAAGGTTGTACCATTTCCTTTATAAAGTTCTACTTTATTCTCTCCATAGCAAGAAATTGCAAAATCCAAGAAGCCATCCCCATTTTGGTCACCTAACGAGATATCTTTAGGTGTATTACCTGTACTTTGTGTCATTGGACTAGTAAAACCACCCGATCCATTACCTCTCAATATAGTAACTTGGTCGTTTTGATTTAGAACGAAAAGGTCTAAATTCCCATCATTATTATAATCTCCTAATTTTACCTTAATTGGGTTTGTATTTACACTTACAGTTGTTGGTGTAGAGAACACACCTCCCGTATTAATGAAAATATTAACTGTTCCATCTGTATAGTTTGCGACTACAATATCATTATTTCCGTTTCCAGTAAGGTCGCCAGAAGCGACAGCCGATGGGTTATTACCAGTCATAAGTGTTGTAAATAAAGAAAACACACCAAGCCCTTCATTTTTATATACTTCTACGGTATTATTATCATAAATCGGGGTTGCAAAATCAACAAGACCATCTCCATTAAAATCATTACTTGTAATATCATAAGGAGTAGCACCAGTTGTGACGATATTACCCAAATCAAATCCACTAACCCCATTTCCAAATAGGATAGGCAAAGATTGGTTTAGACTTGTTGACATAACGATATCCTCATTTCCGTCCCCATCAAAGTCATCAATCACCAAGTCTAGCGGATAACCAGCGCTGATAAATTCATTGAAAGTAGTAAAAGTACCATTTCCCACTCCCTCAAAGATGGAAACTGAGTTATCTGTTGCGTTAAGAACAGCAATATCAATATTTAAATCATTGTTATAGTCAATTATCCCTATTGCTTTAGGGTTAACTCCTGTATCATATAATGTTGCTACTCCAAAAATTCCAGTCCCAGAATTAAGAAGAACAGACGCTTTGTTATCATCACTACAAAATGCAGCAATATCAAGAGAGCCATCACCGTTAAAATCTCCGACAGTTAATCCATCTCCTTCTGAAAGCGACAATGGATAAATTGCATTGATTGTTAGACCTCCTGTCCCATTTCCCTTCAGTATAGTCATTGTTCCATCACCATTAGAAGAAGCAATATCTGCATTTCCATCGCCATCAAAATCTCCTGCCACTAATTCAGTAGGGTAAGTACCCATATAGGTTACTGCCGTATATGCCCCATAATCCCCAGGATTCAAAGGGTTATTTAAGAGTATATTTACTTGTGAAGAATTAAGGCCGACAACAACATCTAAGAATCCATCGTTATTCAGGTCAACTAATTCTAAATTTGTAGGAAGAATAGCTGTTGAATAGCCTATCGGTGATTGAAAGGTACCATCACCATTTCCTAAAATTACGGCAATTCTATCTAGATTAAAATTCACAACAACAACATCTATGTTTCCGTCGTTATTGACATCTCCAGCTTTAACATCCAATACCCTCGATCCACTTTGGAGTTGAACAGGAGGCGCAAAGGTTCTGTTGTCAGTATTTTCAATATAATACAATCTTTGTAAACTTGGATCGGCTGTTGCACCGGTACTGTTAATAACAACGACATCTAGATTTCCATCATTATTAAAGTCTCCCTTAGCGATAGCATCCGCACTACTTGGGCCCCCATAGATATAGTTATTATCAGAACTAAAACAAGTAGTTTGTGAGTACAAAATTGTGGTAAACACCAATGCAGAAATTATACTCAATGATTTCATAATTTTCATATTCATAATCTTCATTTTTGTAGTAGATAATTGAAATCTGACAATATTTAGTTAATATTTGGCAAGGTTTAACTTTGACAAAATTTTAACAATAGTAATATACTACGAATTTATTTTAATAAAGTTACATGACCGACGTATTCCTTGGCTTCATTATTAAGAGGATTCACAAAAGATATCTTCCAAACATATACACCTTCTTTCACGATATTCCCCGAATTGACACCATAAGTTCCTCTCCATCCACCTTCTGGATCGAACGATTCGAATAACAACTCCCCCCATCTATTGTAAATCGTTAGGTGGTACTTACTAATTTCAATATTTGGAGGAAAGACAGGTAAGAAAGTTTCATTATAATCATCCTTATCAGGAGTAAAAGTATTCGGTACATATATTGCAAATTCCTCTTGGAAAGTAATTTCTTTACAGATTGTATCTCTACAGCCATAATCTGAAATTGCTTCTAAACAGACATTGATTGTAACTAACTCTTGTCCACTTGTAACTTTAAACGTCATTGATGGATTCACTTGATTTGAAGCATTTTGACCAGTTGCAGTCCAAATATATGAAGAAGCTCCTACAGAAGTATTTGAAAAATTAATGGTATTATTAATCACTGTTGGGTTAATTGGTAAGTGTTCAAAATTTGCAATTGGATAATCTTCTAAACACACAAAGTCATCGTAAGTTACAGAGTTTATACACCCATCATTAGTTTCAATTTCCAATGACACATCGTAACAACCAGATTGTAACAAATCAAAAGTCACCTCATCACAACCTCCAATCTGTTGCCCATCGATTGTCCAAGTACAATTTCCTCCAAGGCTGGTAGGGTCTGTGGTATTGGTAAATGTAACCGTTTGTGGGACACATCCTTCATTTGCATCAGTGATAAATGAAGGGGTAATCAAGTCAAACAAATTAACATCAACGCTTCCAGTAGCTTCGTCTTCACAAGCGTCTGTTACTGTAACGGTATAAGTTGTTGAATTAGTAGGAGATACAGAAATAACTTCTGTAGTTTCCCCAGTACTCCATTCATAAGTATATCCTGGTAAACCATCAGATCCCTGCGCAGTTAAAATTGCGGTTCCATCTGGACAAATTGTTGTATCTTGCATAACTGTAATATCTACTTGAGGAAGCACAGTAACCGAAACCTCTAAAGTAGGGAATATACAACCATTATCATCAATTACATCTAAGGTATAAGTTTCGTTTTGTGTTGCAATAACATGTAAAGTATCTGTCATCGAAGAACCATTTGTAGCGCCGTTCCAGTTAAATACATAAGGTTGTACTCCACCAGATGCAGTTCCTACTAATTCGAGATTGTATGCATAACAAACTGTTGTATCATTACTAATTGTAGCGTTTAGTTGTTCTGGTTGCCAAATATTTGCTTGATCTTCCACAATACATCCATTTACATCTCGAGCGACAATATTATAATCACCCGTACACAATCCAGTAAATGTATTACTAGCTTGGAAAGATGCTCCTCCATCGATAGAAAATTCTGTTGCTGTAGGAGAATTTACTATGATTCCTCCGTCACAACCACCATAACAATTCACATTGGAAACAACGACATTAGAAATCTCAACTGAATCAGGTTCTGTTATTGTAATTATGTCATTAATCTCACATCCGTTGTTATCAATCGCTACAAAAGTATAAGTTCCAGCACATAAGTCTGTTGCGATATTGTCATTTGCACCTGCAATTGGAGCTTGACCAACTATTGGTTGAGTCCAATCGTAAGAATATGGTGCTGTTCCACCAGAAACTGTCAATTCAATTTCACCTTGACAAGCACTTTTACAAACATTATCGATAGAAGATATTGTTGCAAAAGTTAATTGTGTTGGTTCAGTCACCACTTGGCTTCCAGTTGCTACACATCCATTTGCATCTGTAACAACAATATCATAAGTTCCAGCGTCAATAAAATTCAAGTTTGGAGATGAGCTATATGTAACTCCGTTATCAAAAGAATATTGAAAAACAGGCGTTCCTCCAGTTGCAACTACTTGAATTGCACCAGTAGAATTTTGGAAACAAGTTAAAGGTGTTGAAGTTGAAGTAAATGTCAACAAGTCGGGTTGATCTATAATAATATCTTGGGTATCAGTACAACCATTTGCATCTTCAATTACCACTGTGTGTGTTCCTGCACCCAAACCAGTTAAGATATTGTTAGTAGTTTGAGCACCACCGTTCACTGAATACATAATTGTTCCCGTTCCACCAGATGCAAGCACTTCAATTTCACCATCAGAATCTCCAAAACATAAAGGTTGAGTACCAAACATAGCATCTATTGTTGGCGATGGCATATCTGTTACAGACTGATTTCCAGTTACCTGACAGCCATTATCGTCTTCAACTACAAGGTTATAATTTCCGTTCATTAAGCCAGTGAAATTGTTACTAGCTTGAAAAGAAGTTCCATCATCAATACTATAGTTATATCCTGGCGTTCCACCTGTTGCAGAAATTGTAATTTCACCATTAGGATCAGTACAAGTTGAAGGCACTTCTACAGAAGTAAAGGTAATTTCAGTTGGTTCATTAATGGTTTGATCCGCAGTAAATACACATCCATTATCATCTGTCACAGTCACAGTATAAGTGTTTGCACAAACGCCATTAAATACTCCGGTTGAGTTTATAGTAGTCCCACCATCAATGCTATATAAATAAGGTGTTGTTCCACCAGTTGGTGTGGTAGTAATTGAGCCGTCACAAGAACCGAAACATTGTGTATCTGTTAAAGTAAAAGTTGCATCCAAAAGATCTGGTTCTGCGATTATTACTTGTAATCCCATCTCACAATTATTTGCATCGCTCACTACAACATCGTATGAATCAGCGCTTAGTGTCATAAAAGTTTCAGAGGATTGGAATGTTGCTCCGCCGTCAATACTATAAGTATAACCAGGTGTCCCTCCTGTCGGAAACACTTGAATAACCCCTGTATTATCATTGTAGCAACTCAAATCATAGAGACTAGTATTCACTTGAATAATTGTTGGTTCTTCAACAACAAAATCTTGAGCAATCATGCAAAAGTTTTCATCCATAACATATATGGTATGGGTTCCAGCCGGGAAACCTCCAAACTGGTTATTAGTGTCGAATGTCCATCCACCATCATCGCTATATTGATATGCACCTGTTCCTCCTGTTACATTGACAATTTCAATTTCACCATCGCTACCACCGAAACAAGATACATCAGCAATATTACCACTAAAATCAATTTCATCAGGTTGAGTTAAAGTAAAAGGAATTGTATAAACACATAAACCATCATCATAAATTGTCACGATATGGCTACCCGCCATTAAACCTGTGAATGTTTTTTCAAAAGTACCTGGACCAACCATGTTACCTGTTTCAGTAACTCCACTGTTATCTAATTCGAAAGTAATCGGTATTGCACCTGCAAGATTTTGTACAGAAACCTCCCCATCATTCCCTCCATAACATGAAATATCAACGGTATTTAATAATTCCCCATCCATTTCAATATCATTAATTCCGAAGAAAGTTGAGTCTATACAACCCAAAGCATCCATAGCGTAAACTTGATATGCTCCAGCGAGAAGGTTAGTAAAGTTTCCATTCGATTGGAAAGGAATACTTCCTGCACCATTATCATAAGAGTATTGGAAAGGAGCGTTGACGCCAGTTGCTGTAACATTCAAACCTCCATTATTAAATCCACAATTAGAAGGAGTTGTAATAGCAGACAAATCAATACCAGGAGGATTTATCAAAGTAGCTTGACCAGTAAAAATACATCCATTTGCATCTTCAACCATTATGGTGTGATTACCTGCTGGCAAATCAGTTAGTGTAAGCCCCGGCTGTTGAGTTCCTCCATTTACACTGTATAAATAAGCAGGTGTTCCTCCACTTACTGTTACTTCCACCTGTCCATCTTCACCATCTTTACACGTTGGGTCTGTTGTTATAAATGTTGCATCTAATCCTGCAGGTTCTGTAATCATCTCAGTTGAGTTAGTTAAACAACCGTTCCCATCTCTCACCACTAAGTTAACTGTGCCAGCACAGAGTCCTGTAAGCGTTGAGTTAGAACCAAAAAGCATTCCGCTATTACTTGAGTATTCGTAAGGTGTAGTACCTCCAGATGCGTTGACCTGAATTTCTCCATCACAATCTCCAGAACAAGAAGCTGGTGTAATTGTTGTTGTATAAGTCAAAGGAGTTGGCTGTGTAATGGTTACAGAAACCTCATCCGTACAACCATTCGCATCGGTCACTTCAATTGAATGTGTTCCTGCTGGCAAACCAGTAAACTGGTTAGAAGTTTGTGGGGTTCCACCATTTAATGAGTACGATAACGGATTGGCTGCATTATCTACACTTATAATAACTTGACCATCATTTCCTCCGAAACAGCTTAAATTTTGGAAGCTTTCAATACTTGCAATTGGCTCAGGAATAGGATCTACAACCACAGTTACATCATCGGTACAACCATTTCCATCGGTAACAGAAATTGTATAAGTTCCTGGAGGCTTATTATTAAATTGTCCATTTGAGTTGGTAGTTATACCGTCAGTAAATGTATAAGGTCCTTGTCCACCCGTAGCATTAACCTTAAAAGACCCAGTAGCTGCACCACAAGTTGCACCACCAGTTGCTTCGACATAAAAATTTAAACCTGGAGGCTGTGTCACGTCTGTATTTAATGTCAAAGTACATCCATTTGCATCCCTGATTGTTACAATATGATTTCCAGCTAATAATCCATTAAAACTATTTCCAGCTTGGAAAGCACCCCCGTTTATACTATACGTATAAGGAGCAGTACCACCAGTTGTCCCAATTACATTAACTCCACCTGTTGCTGTACCAAAACAGTCCGCTGGAACAGGAGTCAAACTAGCAGCAAGAGGATTGGGTTGATTAACCGTTACAACTTCTTGCGTAGAGCATCCAGCTGCATCTGTAACAGTAACAGTATAAGTTCCTGGGGCTAAATCATCAACAGTTGCTGCGTTTCCGACAGTAGTTGCGCCTTGCGTCCATACATAATTAAACGGAGCCACGCCTCCACCTGGAGTTGCAGTTACTGACCCATCATTTGCACCATTACAAGAAACATCTGTTGCTGAAACAGAAATGGGTAAATCTGGACCAGGAACGATATTGAATTGTCCAGTAATATTACAACCAGCTAATGTTTGAATAGAGTAATCATAAGTGCCAGGAGGTAAATTATTAAAAGAATGTGTTGTACTCGATGTTGAAGGTGAAGTTTGATTAGAAGGTCCCGTAATACTATATACAAAAGGAGCTTCTCCTGCAGTTATATTAAAGTTTACCTGCCCTTGATCTGTTCCGCCACATTGTTCCGTAACGGTGGTAACCTCGACTTCTCCAGCTTCCACCACATTAATTGTAACAGCGTAGTTGTTTTGTCCAGTAAGAGGACAAGCATCGTCTTCGACTAAGAAACTTAAGTTTACCACTCCCATCACGCTTGGCGGTGTCCAACAAACAGAAACTGTTAGGGGATTGGTACCTGTTTCTGTAATTACTGCGCCAGGCAATACACTTTGTAAGTTGGAGGTTACACTTAACACATCACCTCCGTTTACATCAGAGAAAACCACGTCGAAACAACCTTGAAATCCACGACATAGCTTTAGCTGGCTTGGTCCGATTTGAACCAAGCTACCCGTAATATTCGTGACCCCCGAAGACAAGTCACCAGGGATGTCGGCGGGCACATCTGGAGGGGTGTTATCACAGTCTATGACATACACTTGGTATTCGTAGTTTGTAATTGTCGTGATATTTCCGTCCTCATCATATTCTGTCATTTCTATCACAAAAATATAATTACCCAATTGCGTAGGCGTATAAGTAACAGTTCCGTTTAGAGGATTGATTGTTGTTCCTGGGATTGGTTCAGCACCACTAGCTCCTCCATTGTAATTAAGTGAATTACCATTTGGATAAATTGCATCGACTAAAGCGTAAGAGATAGAGTCTCCATTTGGTTCTGAGGCTCCTAGGTTGTAAGAAACCTGAGTGTTTCTACATACGTAAGGGATAGGCTGTGCTGTTACAGCTGGAGAAGTATTACAATTGTCTGTTGAAGTAAAAAATTCAGAAGTAACATAAAAATTAGAGCTATTAGCACCAGTTACATTGGTAATTGTATTTCTGGCCGCCAAGCTATAGGAAGCCGTCCAAGAATCACATGATGATAAATTAACAGTTGCTTCGAAAATATATTCTTGGAATCCAGGGATTGTTCCTCCACTACATCTTGTATTATTTTGATCCGCAACGCAAACTTGAGAAACCTCCTCAAATGATTGAAATTGAGCATAAGCATACACGTCACTATGTCCGCATGAGTTTCGAAATCTTATTTGTTTGCTCCCCGTACTAAGAGATATTCCTGAACAGTCTCTATATAAAGTTAATCTAACTATGTATTGTCCAGGTGTTCCTGTACAAATTAGTTGGATATATCCTCCTGCTACGTGTGTGGCTTTTGCTTCGTTGTTAAAACCAAAAATTCCAACGAATATTAATGCTGTTACTAATATAAATACTCTCATAGCTGCTAAATTTCATTATTACTCTTAATCAGTAAAACGTTATTTTCATTATTTAAGTTGCCTTTTTTGCCAATAATTTCTTTTCAAAGATAAAGAGATATTAACAAAATTTTCAATTTGTACGAATGTAACAATAATTATTGTGTGTACTTAAAAAAATATAAAAAAAATTCAAGAAAAGACTACAACGCATTGATATTAAAACCTTTGAGAAAGTGCTTTACACTAAAAATACAAGTGAAAGATAATTCAAACAAATATTAAATGTTTGACAATGGACAAAATCTTCATTCAAGTCAAAAAAACCGCCAATTAGTCATTATTTGTAAATTGGTAATAGACTAATGGCGGGATTAATAAAATCAATAATGGCTTAAATAATAATGGTTTAAATTATGTATATTAAAATATAAATGTTGCTCGAATGACAACATTGACGCCTTGTCTTTGAATTTTCATCACGTCTAAGTGTTCGTAGTATGGTGTATCAAAGATGTTTTCGACACCAACTTCTGCGTGTAAGCGTTTATGATTTTTTAAATGAAAGTACTTTTGGACATTAAAGCTAAAAATGTTAAAAGCAGGTGTTGTACTTTCACCGTATCTTTCTGTACTCACATTGTTTTGTGCCGCAGAACCAACATGTTCCACTTTAAAAACAAATCCTTTTAAATCATAGGCAATCGAATTTGCCGACTTAAATGGTGGAATATAAGGTAAATAATTCTTTTCATTATCAATACCAAATGTATAACTATTTATTGACTGTAAAGTAAGTGCTTCAATTGGATTATATATGATCGAAAGTTCTGCACCTGTTAGCAAAGCACTTGGAATATTTGAGTATTGTTTTACTCCTGACGCACCTGGCGCCATATTACTATATTCAGGAACGACCAAGCCTGTGATATAATTAGAAAAAGCATAGATATATCCTTCTAGTCTTACAGCAAATTTTTTATATTTTAACTCACTACCGATGTTTCCATTTAAGGAGGATTCATTTTTCAAATCTGGGTTTCCCAGATAATCATGATTATCTACTCGATTAAATAAATAGAACCCATACAATTCATGAAGAGATGCAGATCTATTTCCATAATTTGCACCTGCAAAAAGACTTAAATTTGTACGTAATTTATAATTTGTATTTACAAAAACATTACCGTTTAATCTTGTTTGATCGGGATTTCCTTGATAAAAGCTGGTCATAGTTTTTCTGCCAATTTCCGTAACAATATCTGAAGCATTTAATTCAAATCTTCCCCCAAAGTCAAATTTCATTTTATTACTTACTATCCATCTATCTGCCAAGGTGATTCCTATGGTTTTTCTTCTCGCATCGGGCACGGTTAGCATAAACATTTCTGATCCGATATCTGGATACATCGTCATTTCGGCATGCAAATCATTTTGATAACCATTCAACTGAATAGAGAATAGATGCTTACTTCCTAATCTTACATTCGCTTTACTATACGCACCAAAAGTCATAGAAGTTCCTGGCATATCCATTCGGATAGGTACCATTTCTTTTGGTCTAGGGCTGTCATCCATAGTATGATCTATGTAATTAAAAAAGAGTTTTGATTCGATGCTTCGAAGTGTTTTCCCTATGTTTTCATATTGATGTGTTATAGAAGAAACATACGCTTTTGCATAACCAACATCCATTGTTAATGCAGGATATCCAATATTATAGCCTTCGTCTTGAATGTAATCTATATAAAGACGATTATTTTCATTTAAAGCGACGGCTAAATTTATTCCAGCGTTCCACTTCTCAAATTGTGAGAAAAGAATTTCTTTTCTATCTGCAGCGTGATAATTGTCAGCCTTTCTATAGATTCCATTTACTAAGATTGCCCAACGTTTTGCACTGTACTGGAGTTTCCCAAGACCTTGATAATAATTGGAATTGGTTTGGTATCCAGCACCCAAGCTCCCATTAAATTTACGTGATGCACCTATTTCTGCCCTCATCAATTTGAAATTTATTCCTCCTCCAACAGAACTGCCTGTTTGACTCCCATCAGGTGAAGTGTTTAGTTCAATTTTTTCAAGGTTGGTTGGCTCAACATACGAACTAATCACATCCATTTTGTCTGTACAAGCACCAAAAATCTGCATTCCATCAATTGTCATGTTGATTTGCCCCGCATTTAAACCCCTTATTGTTGGTTCAAGTGCATAATTTCCCCTTTTAATCATGGTTACAGAAGGAAGTATGTTCAATAAACTTTCTGTAGAAGATTGAAGTCTAAAGCCATTGTCACCATCATCTTTCAGTGCTTTACCTTGTACAATAACTTCTTTGTAATGCTGAATCTTTTGAATGGAGTCTTCTTGTGAGAAAACCATTTCAGTTGAAATTGTAAGCAGGATTAAAATACTTAAATATTTCATTTCCTTATTTTTAGATCCCCCACTTAATTTAATAAGCGGGGGATATTATTAAAACTAAAACATAATGTCTATATACGCTCCTGTAACGATTGTATCCCCATTTCTAATTAAATCAAAGTTGAGTCGCCAATCACCTGTCATTGTAAAGTTCACTTCACCAGAATAATACCCATTTCCATCACTTGTTGGAGAGATATTATTTGGAGAGCCATGTCCCATAGACATCATTTGAGGATCCATTACAACGTGGAAATCATCAACAGCAATGAAAGAATCCATCATCCTATGGTGAATCATGATTGACACATCATTCATTCCTACTGACCAGCTGAATGGTTTTACAATAGAAACAATATACTTTTCTCCATCTGTTCCTGTATAACTTCCGACGTATTTTGTATTTGGTTTTGAAGTCTCGACTACGATTGGAAAAGTAGTTGAACCTCCATTCACATCGATTGACATTGTCCATGTTCCCATGTCCCCTGTCGGCATAGTGAAAATGACGACACCTTCATACATTTTTGAGCCACTTTTATATACAGGTTGAATCAAGGGTGAGCCGTGAGACATTGTTCCCATATCCATAATTGGGTCAAAAGTTACCGTTGCATTTTCAATGTTTGTTCCATCTAAATTTTTCACGCTTACGTATAAATTATTGTAGCCAACTTCAATTGAAGATGTTTTGGCAAATAATGATACAACGTAGTCATTAGATGTTGTGTCTTTTTTAATTAATGTAAATACCGATTGTTCATTAATCGGATTTGTTTCTTCGATTTCATCTTTTTTACATGAAGTCAAAGCCACTACTCCTGCAAGTGAGAGTAAAATAATCTTTTTCATAATTTCTGTTACTTAAATATTTATGTATAACCATTCTTGTCCTATTTTTTATAAAAGAACAAATTAAACTTTATCACTGTGATGCTAAAGCATACGAATTGTGATACTACTACGATTTAAACAACAGATGTTTTGGGTGGTTGAAAAATAGAATCAGGACTTTCGTCAGTGAAAATCCCTAAATATGTACAAAGGTTTTTATCTTCTTGAAAGAAATCTATAGTTTGAGGAATTTCTATTTTTTCTATGAAATCAAAAAGAACAATTTGCGGTGGTGCTTGCAACTCATTTTGCTGATGTTGCTCTTCATTTTCCGCAAGATTTTTTGTTAACTGACATTTACCGTTACATTTCTTTTCTGGAATATCAATATTAACACAATATTTTTGGGTATATGCATCGATATCTACAATATATTCTATGAAAACTCCTACTTGAATGAATGCATATCCCAGCATTAAGAACATTAGCGATATGGAAATAAGCCTTTTCATTTCATATATTACTGATGCAAATATAGAAAAGAAATCTATACAATAAACTGACGCTGGTCATCTTGTTAGCTGTATTTTAGCAATTGTCCTCTTTCATCTGTTTAATTGCGACTTATTTTTTCGAAATTAGGTTAAAGAAAGTTATCAAACACGGGTTAAAATTAAAAAGCAAAATTATGGACTTTAACTATGTTTTAATAAAACTAAAAAAGTCCACCTACAAAGAGGTGGACTTTATAATCTAAAAAACTGAGTTCGAAAAAATTACAGCTCAGGTTAAAAATAATTTAGAAATCGTTATCTTCGATTGTCTTTAAATACTCATCATGTAACTCATTGTATTTATCACACTTTTCAGCTAATGCTTTGCCAAAATCAGCGTTATTGATATCTGTTCCTGTGTCTAAGATTACGTCAAAGGCACAGAGTGCATAGTCTAAATTAGCACCAATCAAAGAATCGTCACCTCGCTCAGCATCCTTTTCTTCCATACATTCACACATTGCATCTGCTGCAGGTCCATAATCTGGTGCAGAGGCAGAACAAGATACTATCAAAGACATTAATATTCCACCAAATAGAAATTTGTTAAGTTTTTTCATAATTGTTTTATTTATGTTAATATTTTCAAAAGTATAAAAAAATAAATATAAAAATATTCTAAAAAGAAAAAAAGGTGTTATGGATTCAAATTTTTATGAATATCTCCAATCCACCTTTTGATTCTTTAAAAAATGATTTATTCTTATTTCTTAACAATCTTCATTGTTTTATCACCTTTTAGTGTGCTAATTTTAACGAAATATATTCCTTCTGAGAACTCAGAAACATTAAAGTTATTTTGGTTTTTCCAAGTTCTTAATTTTTGTCCTGCCACAGAATAAAGCGAGACTTCCTCAACTGTTTCTGTTGTTTTTATATAGAAATCATCAGAAACAGGATTTGGATAAAGTGTTACATTTATTAGTTCTTCGGCAACCAAACTACTGGTTGATGTTACTTTCCAAAGTTCATCTCCATTTCCATTATAGTGTGCTCTGACATATAAAGAACCATCGAAAACATATTTATAAGGGTATAGAGGATTACTTGCTGGTGCAATATCAGGTTGAATCATCATGGTATTTGCTTCTGTTCCATCAGTTATCCAAAGTTCGCTACCGTGAACTCCATCATCAGCATTGAAGATTAACTTACCATTCAATTCTTCTAATCCGTATGGTTTACTGCTTCCGTTAGGATTGATATCTTTGAGCATTTCAAAGGATTGTGCATTCACATTTAAAGTCAACACAAATGATAGTCCAACTGTTAGAATTTTTGTGTTTAATTTCAGAATCTTTGTCTTTAAATTTTCATGAATAAATAATACAAAATTAGAGTACTGTTAAGCATAATAGGTAAGGGTCTTCCCTAATGTTTTTATTATATTGTTAATTATCCTTATTTATAAAAGTTTCATTTGTTACTTGAATCTATCCTTTAAATAATTGAAGGTTTTTGGTAATACGCTTATAAAAGTTATAAAATCATCCGAAACGAATTTTAATACCATGATTTCAAATGTATATGGATTGATTTGCATTTTATTTAATTGTGAAGATAACGCTACCTAACTCAAAACTATTCATATCTATAGAACAAAAAAGGTAGATAATTATTCTACCTTTTTCATGACTTTTTATATAACTTTGAGTAAAAAAACCTACAAAATAACAAGAAACTGCTAAGGAAATGTTATAATCCAAAAGCATCTTTAATTTTATCTACATAATCCAACTTTTCCCAAGTAAATAATTCTACCTCAACTTTGGCGTAATTTCCAGCATTATTAAATTCTCTTGAAACAATTTCTGGTCTTCTTCCCATGTGTCCATAAGCCGCTGTAGGCCCGTAAATTGGCGAACGAAGTTTTAATCGTTTTTCAATTGCAGCTGGTCGCATGTTAAAGATATCATTAATCTTTTTAGCTATTTCGCCGTCTTTCATATCTATTTTAGAAGTTCCGTAAGTATCGACTTTTAATCCTACTGGGTCTGCAACTCCAATTGCATAAGCAACTTGTACCAATACCTCATCACAAAGTCCTGCTGCTACCATATTTTTTGCAATATGTCTGGTTGCATACGCCGCTGAACGGTCAACTTTTGACGGGTCTTTTCCTGAAAAAGCTCCACCTCCGTGCGCTCCTTTCCCTCCGTAAGTGTCAACAATGATTTTTCTTCCTGTTAACCCCGTGTCTCCATGTGGACCTCCAATGACGAATTTTCCTGTTGGATTGATATGATAAACAATACTATCGTTGAATAATGAACGAATTGCATCATCATTTAAACTATCTAAAACACGAGGAATTAGGATTTCTTTTACATCTTTTTCGATTGTTTTTTGCATTGCTTTTTCTTCTGCAAAGTCATCATGTTGCGTAGAAAGAACAATTGTATCAATACGTAACGGTTTGTTATCGTCAGAATATTCAATGGTAACCTGCGCCTTTGAATCAGGGCGCAAATATGTCATTACTTCTCCTTCTTTACGAATGGCTGCCAGTTCTTTTAATAAGTTATGTGATAAATCCAACGCTAACGGCATATAATCATCCGTTTCGTTGGTTGCATAACCAAACATCATCCCTTGATCTCCTGCACCTTGTTCTTCTGGATTAGATTTATCAACACCTTGATTGATGTCACTTGATTGTTCGTGAATTGTAGAAATAATTCCACATGATTTATAATCAAATTGATAATCACTTTTATCGTAACCGATTTTTTTAATGACATCTCGTGCAATTCCCTGAACATCCAGATATGTTTCTGATTTCACTTCACCTGCGAGCATAACCAATCCTGTTGTTACAAGTGTTTCACAAGCAACTTTTGAATCTTTGTCAAATGCTAAAAAGTGGTCAATTAATGCGTCAGATATTTGGTCTGCAACTTTATCTGGATGACCTTCTGACACTGATTCTGATGTAAATAAATATGACATAATTTTATTGATTCTTATTTAGAAAGGTTCAAAGATAATAATACACTTTGGAAAACGAGGGTTTTTTAGATTAATTATATTGTTTTGAATAAAAAGTTGTAATCTTGCACAAACATTTAAGTTTAATGGCAAAATTCTTACATATAGAAACAGCAACTAAAATCTGCTCGGTGGCAATTTCGGAGAACGGTCAATTGGTTGATTTTATTGAAGAAAAATCAGATAAATACATACACGCTGAAAGAATTACCATATTTATCAATGAAGTTTGTAAAAGAAATGATTGGCAACTAAGTGATTTGTCAGCAATTGTTGTATCGAGCGGTCCAGGTTCATATACAGGCTTACGAATTGGTATTTCAACAGCTAAAGGACTTTGCTATGCATTAAAAACTCCGTTAATCGCAATAGATTCCATCGAAAGCATTGCTTTTTTAGCCTTTAAAAAACATCCAAACACAAATATTTGTGCAATGATTGATGCGCGCAGAATGGAAGTTTTTTCTTCTATTTATGACAAGGATTTTAAGGTTATCAAACAACTTTCCGCTGATGTTCTGGATTCCAAATCATACAAAGAGTTTGAGCCATTTGTCGTTTGTGGAGACGGTGCTGAAAAGATGAAGGAAATATGGGAAGATAGGGATTTAGTATTTGATTTAGAAATTTTATCTAGCGCAATAGGACAAGTTGAAATTGCATTTCAAAAATATAAAAACAAGGTATTTGAAGATGTGGCATATTTTGAACCGTTATATTTAAAAGATTTTGTAATTACAAAGAAGAAGAGTTAGGCACTTCTAAATTATATTAAAATATTACAAGAAAACTTACTTGAAAAACTTTTCACTGTGAATAGCAGGGCGAAGAATTAATATTCCTGCTAGGGCAAACCCAAAGACCAAAGTTATGTCTGATGCATAGTAAATCCACCATTTTTGTTCTAATTCAACAAAACTTTCACCTGTATTCATTACTTGAATAACGTAGTATAAGTGGATAATCCAACCAGGGAAAAATGAAAATACACTCAGGTTTACAAAGCGACTAAAGGTCTTCCCTTTTTCAACATCTGATTTCTTGTTAGAGCGAGATAATGTCGCTAAACCTGCGAGTGCAACAATGAGTAACACCAAATAATTCAATTTTAAAAAAGCAGGTTCAACATATTGAAAACCTTTTCCGGTAAAGTATGTAACAACTTGCTCAGATGTTTGGTCAATTGTAAATAAAAACAATCCAAAAGCAAAAATTAAGATTACTCCAAAACGATATTCTTTTTTTAGCAATGCTCTCAACCTACTATGTTTTTCGCTTTTTCTTCTTTGCCGCGGGGAAGAGGACGTTATTTAAGATTAATCTGTATCCAGGCGAGTTAGGATGTAGATTCAAATCCGTTGGAGAATCGCCAACGCGGTGTTGATAGTCCTCTGGGTCATGTCCACCATAAAATGTCCAAGTTCCGTTTCCTTGTTCTCCATGAATATATTTAACTGTTCCAAGAGATTTTGATTCACCCATAATGGTCACCGAAGGTTTAATGTAGTCTTTTACAAAGTCGGTAGTTTGACCATAAAAGTTCTTAATAATTGTTTCGTGGTTTTGCGTCAAAATCGTTGGTACAATATCCCATTTTGCTGAAAATTCAAACAAGGTAAAAAAGTCATCTCTTTCTGTTACTTTTCGATGTAAATCTGTTCCATCTATACTTGAAAATTCGTATTTCATTGGATTTTCAACAATTGTATAATTTTCAAAAGCAAAACCATTATCAAAATCAAGTTTAGAACGATAATTGGGATCCATTCCATCTCCATCATACATATATTCTACAATATCTGTTTTGTGAGCGGCAAGTGCAATATCAAAACTATCCGTTCCGCTACACATTGTAAACAAAAAACCTCCCAAGGTTACATAGTTTTTAATGGCTTTTGCAACTGCCAATTTCATATCAGATACTTTTTCAAATCCAAGTCGTGCAGCACTTGCTTCCATTATTGCCACTTGGTCTTTATACCATTGTGCATTTCGATATGCGGCATAAAACTTCCCATATTGTCCTGTAAAATCCTCATGATGAAGGTGTAGCCAATCATAATTCATCAAATCGCCAGCGATAACGGCACTGTCATAAATTTTATCATACGGAATTTCGGCATATTCCATAACAAGCGTAACAGCGTCGTCCCAAGGACGTTTATCGTCGGGTGTATATACAGCAATTTTTGGTGCAACTTCTAACTGAACAATTTCTTGGTTTACTTCAGGCGAAGCGATTTCTCTTCTAATTTGGTTTACCTGTCCGTCTGCTAAAACTTCATATCTAATTCCTCTAATGACAAGTTCTTTTTCTAACGTTTCCAAATGGGGCATCAAAAAAGAACCACCTCTATAATTTAAGAACCACTCGATTGCAACTCCATGATTCAGTGCAAAATAAGCAACCCCATAAGCTTTCAAATGATCCGTTTGTGTTTTATCCATAGGAATTAGCAATTGAGTAGCAGACGTATTAAATGCTAATAACACACCAATTATTGAAAGGGTTATAAATTTCATTTTTAAAATATTTTATTTAGAAAGGCGTACTATCATCCTTATCGTCTTCGGTAATATCAAAATCATCATTCATTCGACTAGATTTTATCAAAAAATTATCAAATTGTTGACCTTCATTATCAAAACCTTGACCGATTGGCAAACTTTTACTTTCTCCAAATCCATCATCAACCATGCCAAAGCTATTCCAGTTATCAAATTTCGCATACTTTCCAATAAACTTAAGTTGAACTGTTCCTGTTGAACCGTTTCTGTGTTTTGCGATGATGATATTTCCCAATCCTTTTGTTGGTGTTCCGTCTTCGGTTTCAAGTATCTCGTAATATTCTGGTCTGTGGATAAAGGCAACAATATCTGCATCTTGCTCAATCGCACCTGACTCTCTCAGATCCGAAAGCACAGGTTTTTTATCTCCTCCCCTTACCTCAACCGATCGGTTTAGCTGTGACAGGACCAACACTGGGACGTTCAATTCTTTGGCTATTTCTTTAATTGAACGAGATATTTGAGAAATTTCTTGTTCCCTATTTCCTCCACCTTTTGAGCCAGTTCCTGCCGTCATAAGTTGTAAATAGTCAATAATAACTGCCTGAATATCGTGTTTGTTTTTCATTCTTCGACATTTTGCTCTCAAATCGAAGATAGAGATGCCTGGTGTGTCATCGATGTATATTGGAGCTTTACTCAATTTTCCAATTCTTGTATGAATTTGTTGTAACTGATCGTCGCGAATATTTCCTTTTCTTAGGTGTTCTGCATCAATTTGTGCTTCTGATGAAATCAGTCGTTTTACTAACTGAACGCTTGACATTTCGAGAGAAAATATAGCCACTGGAATATTATAATCGACCGCCATATTTCTGGCCATTGTAAGTACAAATGCTGTTTTCCCCATGGCTGGACGAGCAGCAATTACGATCATGTCGGAGCGTTGCCAACCAGAGGTAATCCTATCTAAATCTGTCAATCCTGTCGGGATTCCCGAAACACCATCCGCATTATCTCTTGCCTTTTCAATTTCTGTTATGGCTTCTTTCATAACAGATGACATCTCATCATAACTTTTCTTCATGTTATTTTGAGCGATGTTAAACAATCCTTCTTCTGCTTTGGAGAGTACCTCAAAAACATCTTTTGTTTCGTCATACGCATCTCGGAGGATGTCGTTTGAAACAGTAATTATCTCTCGTTGGATAAATTTTTCCATCACCAATCTTGCGTGATGTTCAGCATTGGCGGCGGATGCAATTTTATTGGTAAGACTAGACAGATAATAAGCACCACCAGCGACTTCTAAAGCGCCATCTCTTCGTAACTGCTCAGTTATCGTCAATAAGTCAACTGGCATTGAAGTTTTATAAACACCTTTAATTGCTTCAAAAATTACTTGATGTTTTGGGTCGTAAAAAGCCTCTTTTCGTCCCAAAACTTCAACTGCAATATTTAAAGCAGTATTATCAATCATCATTGCACCCAAAACAGCTTGTTCTAAATCCAAGGCTTGTGGTGGGATTCTACCAATATCAATGTGCGAAACTGATGTTCTAGTTCCTCTATTCCTCGTTGCTTTAATATCATTTTTCTCATTTGCCATGGTACAAATATAGATAAAAGAAAGTCTTAAATAGAATGATTTTTATTCTATATTCAAGGAATGTTTAAAACTCAACCCTTGTGAATAACTTTTTATATCATTCAACCATTTAAAATACATGTCAAAGATGTCTCAATATATTTTTTTTAAAAAAAATAAAGTTAACAAGTCTATTGTTAATTTAATTAAACGATTAATAAACTTTTACAAGAATTTTAAAACCGACCATAAAATATTTCTGGTATATTTACCGTATGAAACGGGAAATCATTGAAACAAAAGACGGTTCAAAGACAATTTATTTGCCAGATATAAATGAAAGTTATCATTCTACCCATGGTGCAATACGGGAGGCTTTGCATGTTTTTATAAAAAATGGTTGGAATCAAACCCAACAGTTGAGGTGCAACATCTTAGAAATTGGGTTTGGTACTGGTTTAAATGCTATCCTAACATTGATTCAAGCACAGAAAGATAAAAGAACTGTGTTTTACACGGGATTAGAATCTTATCCAATTTCTGAAGAAGAAAAAAATCAATTGAATTATGTAGAACATGAATTAATCATTAACTTTTCGGATGAATACAATCATTTGCACAAAGTTCCATGGGAGAAAAGAGTTGAAATAAGTCATTATTTCTTTCTAACAAAAATTCAGAAAAAATTAAACGACTTTATCCCCAAAACAGATTATTTCGATTTAATTTACTTCGATGCTTTTGCTCCATCAGTACAGCCAGAAATGTGGACAGCGAAAGTTTTTCAAAAATTATATGATGCACTCAAAGTAGGTGGCATTTTTGTCACCTATTCCGCTAAAGGAGACGTACGCCGTTCTTTGCAAAACATTGGTTTTACTGTAGAAAAACTCCCTGGACCACCCGGAAAAAGAGAAATGTTAAGGGCGGTAAAAAACTAAGCCTTTTTAACGAATTCAGATTTCAGCCCCATCGCTCCAAATCCTGGAACTTTACAGTCAATATTATGGTCTGCGTCAACTAATCTAATGTTTTTAACTTTGGTTCCTGCTTTAATTGGTTTTGGCGCACCTTTTACAGGTAAATCTTTGATAATCACAACAGAATCGCCTTCATTTAGTTCATTCCCGTTTGCATCTAAAACTATTAGTGAATCAGTACTTTTTGCTTCAGAGACCTCATTTGGATTCCATTCATATCCACATTCAGGACAAGCATATAATTCATTTCCCATTGAATAACCATATTCTGAGGAGCATTCTGGACAAGTTTTCATTTTATTCTTGATTTTGATTTACATTTTGTTTACAAAGATGCTAATTTTTATTGATTTTGGGGAAGTCAGGTGAATTCGGTCAGTATAGAAACTGTTTTTTATCAAAAAAAGCAAAATAAAGTAAAAAACGCATCAAAAAACCACTTAAATAAATATCTTTAACGGTTTCTTATAAAATTTGTATTTTTGCACTTGTAAAAACACACTCAAAACATATATCAAAAGATATGAAAGTAGGAATACCAGTAGAAGTATCATTGGAAGAGTTGAGGGTTGCCGCAACACCAAAAACTGTTGTGCGACTACAGAAACAAGGTTTCGATGTTTACGTTCAGCGTAAAGCAGGAGAAAGAGCTAATTTTTCTGATAAAGCTTACCAAGAAGTGGGAGCAACAATTGTTGATTCAGCAGAAAAGATTTATGGTGAGTCTGATATCGTTTTAAAAGTTAACGAGCCAGCTCCCAGTGAAATTGACATGATGAAAGAAGGTTTGGTTTTGTTAAGCTATTTATGGCCTGATCAAAACAAAGATATTCTTCAAAAGTTAGCCGATAAAAAAGTAAATGCCGTTGCAATGGATGCGATTCCAAGAATTTCAAGGGCACAAAAGATGGATGTTCGTTCATCTATGGCAAACATTCAGGGATATCGTTCCGTAATTGAAGCTTCTTATCACTTTGGAAGATTTTTAAATGGCCAAATTACTGCTGCAGGAAAAGTTGAACCTGCAAAAGTCTTAGTTATTGGTGCTGGAGTTGCAGGATTGGCAGCTATCGGTGCAGCTAATTCTTTAGGAGCAATTGTTCGTGCTTTCGATACACGAAAAGAAGTAGCAGAACAAATCGAATCCATGGGTGCAGAATTTCTTACCGTGAACATCGATGAAGATGGTGCAACGGAATCAGGGTACTCTAAAGTGATGTCTCAAGAATTTATCGACGCAGAAATGGCTTTGTTTTTAGAACAAGCTAAGGAAGTCGATATCATTATCACGACAGCTCAAATCCCTGGTAAACCAGCACCTAGATTAATTTTAGAAGAACATGTAAAAGCAATGAAATCAGGTTCTGTTATCGTAGATTTAGCGGCAACAACTGGTGGAAACTGTGAACTTACGAGAAATAATGAAATATATACAACGGATAATGGTGTAATCATTGTTGGGAAGTTAGACCAATTACCAAATCAAGCATCACAATTATATGGAAACAACCTATGTCATCTATTGGACGACATGGGGAAAGCAGAGGGTTTTAAAATCGACATGGAAGATGATATTGTTTCTCGTGCAATGGTTGTATATAATGGCGCAATCAATTGGCCACAAAAACCTTTACAGGTAAGTCCAACCGCAGGTGGAGGTGACCAAAGAAAAGCCCCTTCTGCTGAAGAATTAAAAGTACAGGAAGAAGCTAAATTGGCAGCTGAATCTAGGAAAAAAGTTGCTTCAACTGTGATAGGATTGGCTGTAATTGGTTTGATTTTATTATTAATTGGTGCATCAGATGCGCCACCAGAGTTTATGCAACATTTTACTGTGTTTATCTTGTCCGTATTTGTTGGTTGGCAAGTAATTACAAACGTTACACACGCTTTGCACACACCTTTAATGTCGGTGACAAATGCCATCAGTGGGATTATCGTAATTGGTGGTTTATTGCAAATCACGGGTGATATGACCAATCCAATTTCAATTGTTGCATTCTTCGCGATTCTCATTGCGACCATCAACATTGTTGGAGGATTTTTTGTGACATATAAGATGTTGAATATGTTTAAAAAATAGTCGAATCAAAACGATTGCTGAGATTACTTAAAAATAAAAGAACAAAAAATTAAAAGAAATGATAGGAAACGAAATTCAAACGGCAGCATACATTTTTGCCAGTATTCTGTTCATAATGAGTTTAGGAGGTTTGTCCTCGCAAGAATCGGCTAAAAGAGGTGTTATCTATGGAATCTTTGGGATGGCTATCGCTTTGGTTGCAACCATTTTGGGTGAAGATGTAGTGAATAACGGCGGACAATTATATATCGTAATCGCTATTGCAATAGCTAGCGTAATCGGACTTTTGCTTACGTTTAAGGTTGAAATGACCGCCATGCCACAATTAATCGCAATTTTACACAGTTTTGTAGGATTAGCCGCAGTATTAGTTGGATATGGTTCGTTTTTGGATCCACACACTCAAGCATTAACAGGTACTGAAGCAAACATTCATTTAGTAGAAGTTTATGTTGGTATTTTTATTGGAGCTTTAACGTTTACTGGTTCGATAATTGCATGGGGAAAACTTGATGGTAAAATCAGAAGTAAAGCACTTATTTATCCAGGACGACATACAATTAACATCATTCTGGTTATTGTTACCATTATTATAGGTGTTATGTTTGTGCAAGCCGAAACCCAAGAAACCTCAATGCTTTATCTATACATAATGACAGCCATAGGATGTTTTATCGGTGTAATGATGGTGATGGCAATTGGTGGTGGCGACATGCCAGTTGTTGTGAGTATGTTAAACTCTTATTCTGGTTGGGCGGCGGCAGCAGCAGGATTTATGTTGGGGAATGACCTATTGATTATTGTCGGCGCACTTGTTGGTAGTTCGGGAGCATTTCTTTCAATTCACATGAGTAAGGCGATGAACCGTAAATTTGTTAATGTGATTCTGGGTGGATTTGGAACAGCAGGAGGTTCTAGCAAAGAGATTGAAGGTGAAATCACACAAATCAACCACGACGAGGCGACAAACATTTTAAAAGAAGCTAAATCGGTTGTGATAATTCCAGGATATGGAATGGCAGTTGCTAAAGCACAATATCCCATTCATAGCTTGGTGCAAAAATTAAGAGATGCAGGAAAGAAAGTGACTTTTGCGATACATCCTGTTGCAGGTCGTTTGCCAGGACATATGAACGTACTGTTAGCAGAAGCAAAAGTCCCTTATGATATTGTGTTAGAAATGGACGAAGTAAATCCAGATTTACCAAATACAGATGCAGTTCTGGTAATTGGCGCAAACGATGTTGTCAATCCAAATGCTGAAGATGATCCAGCAAGTTCAATCTATGGCATGCCTGTCATCAAAGCATGGCAATCAGGAACTGTAATTGTGATGAAACGATCTTTGGGAAGTGGTTATTCTGGCGAAGACAATCCTTTATTTTACAAAGAAAATACGGAGATGTTATTGGGTGACGCAAAAGACAGTGTGGAGAAAATTCTTGCTAATTTAGGGTAGCAATCCTGCTTGATTTTGTATAAGAAAGAAAAAATATTTTAAAAAAGACAACTATTTAATAGCTAAATACGTATATTAGCTAAACAAATATTTAAGAAAATGAGATTATTAGCAAATTTTTCGATACTGATTGGTGTACTCTTATTTACTTCTTGTATTAAACACGAGGTAATTCCAGCACCAACAAAACTAGTAGATTTACCAGCTTCTTTTATTGGAGCTCTTGATGGTGCGACTTATGAAATCATTAAAGATGTAGATGGCTATTATTGCCAAGCTGATCAATCTAAAATTTTAAATCCTTCACCTGCAATGTCAACAATTATCTATCATTCAACACTTAGGTCTGATGAAAAGGTAGATTATATGAGACTTGAAATTGGTTCGTTAAAGTTTAACCAAGACAATGGTCTTGATGCTTCTCTTAATGATTTTGATGACTTTTTCACTTCTGAATTAACAAGAGATTTTACGGATGGTGCAGTTGATGGTGTGCGTATTTTCTTCCAAGATGGAGATGGGAAAATTTGGATAAGTGACCCTTCATCTCCAACAAATTCATTTGTATTTACTAAACTTTCACAAGAATCAGACGAGAATGGTGATTACATGAAATTCACAGCAAAGTTCAATGTGACATTATTGTTTGATACAGACGATGTAGATCATCCAAATTATGGTGCTACACGTCAAATTGATGCTGGAATTTTCCAAGGATTTTTTAAAAGATAAAGTTAGTTTATTAAATCACTAATAAAATTATTTATAGCCATTCCCTTGCTGAATGGCTATTTTTTATATATTTCAGAAATTAATTGGAACCAAACAGCATGCTAAAACCAATCAGAATAGCAATCGTTGGCGATTATAATTATACATCCGCTGCACATCAATCGACCAATCTTGCTATTGGTCATGCAGCAGAAAAATTAGAAATTGAAGTCGATTATTTTTGGATTCGATTATATGAAGCCATTGAGTTGAAAAATAGTGATTTAAAAAATTATGATGGAGTTTGGTTTGCTCCAAACCCTTTTAACAACTTATTTTTCCTTGATGAAATTTTAGACAAAACCCTTGATGCCAATATTCCAATATTTATCACGGGAATGGGTTTTAGGCGTTTCATTAAGGCTCTCGTTAGGAAATTTCACCTCAACCCAAATAATGAAAAAACCATAACTGAAAATCTATTACCAGATAAACTCACAAAATTTGAGGAATTTGAAATAAAAACTCTTCGGAAGACAATCAGTGCTTTCTATGGAAATCAACCCCAAAATGAACTATCCAATGTTCAATATTCAATCTACCCTGACTTTCTACCTGATTTATGTGAAATTGTAGATATTGAAGCTATTAATCAATATGAAGACCCAACAATTATAAGTTTAAAAGGCAGACCATTTTGTGTTGCTACTATGACTCTTCCTCAGCTAACAAGCATTAAAGACCATCCTCATCCACTCATTAGTGGGTTTCTGAATTTTATACGAAATAGTAAAGCTGAATCTATTTAATCTTTTTTCTTGAAATGATTCCAACCTTGTGCCTTAATTTCAAAAGCTGCGCCTTGCCTATCGATTAAATAAACGCCAGAATCTTTTGCTGTAAAATGTCCAATAACCGTTAAATTAGGATTACCTTTAATTTTATCGAAGTCCTCTTGTTTGATAGAAAACAGAAGTTCATAATCCTCTCCACCATTCATAACTGCGGTAGTTGGAGAAATATCAAAATCTATGGCAGTTGTCGATGTTTTTGGGTCTATTGGCAACTTATCATCGTAGATGTTTGCTCCCAAATTAGATTGTTTGCATAAGTGTAATACTTCAGAAGCCAATCCGTCAGAAATATCAATCATAGAGGTTGGTTTTACCCCTAAATCTTTCAAAAGTTTGACAATATCTTTCCTTGCTTCTGGTTTCAATTGTCTTTCTAAAATGTAATCGTATCCATCTAAATCCGGTTGAATATCAGGATTTGATTTAAAAACAGATTTTTCTCTTTCTAAAATTTGCAATCCCATGTATGCACCACCCAAATCTCCTGAAACAACGATTAATTCTTTCTCTTTAGCTCCACTTCTATAAACAACATCTTCTTTGTTTGCAACACCGATTGCAGTAATCGAAATCATTAATCCAGAGAGCGATGTAGTTGTATCTCCACCTACCAAATCTACTTGATAAATATCACAAGCTGTTTTGATTCCATCGTATAATTCAACAAGGGCTTCTTTTGGAAAACGGTTTGAAACTGCAATTGTTACTGTAATTTGTTCAGCTACGCCGTTCATTGCGTACACATCAGAAAGGTTAGATATAACAGCTTTATAGCCTAGATGTTTGAGAGGTGTGTACATCAAATTAAAGTGAATACCTTCTAAAAGAGCATCTGTTGTAACGAGTGTTACGGTATTTTCATCTCTCTCAATAACCGCACAATCATCACCTACGCCATAGATGGTAGAAGGAATTTGACTTTTAAAATTCTTTGTCAACGTTTCAATCAAGCCGAACTCACCCAGTTCTTCTAGCTCTGTTCTTTTATCGCTCATATTTCGATAGAATATTTAGAAGAAAATCTATTATTTTAATTTTCTTGCCACCTCACGTTGTTCGTACACTTCAATGATATCACCAACTTTAATATCGTTAAAATTATTGATATTTAATCCACATTCGTATTGGTTTTTCACTTCTTTTACATCATCTTTAAATCGTTTTAGAGAGCCCAATGTACCCTCATGAATTACGATACCATCTCTAATCAGACGAATTAATGAATTTCTTTGAATGTATCCAGAAGTAACAAAACATCCAGCAATTGTACCAACTTTAGAGATGTTAAAAATTTCTCTAACCTCAGCAGTACCTACAATCACCTCCTCAATGTCAGGTGACAACATTCCTTCCATAGCAGATTTTAATTCTTCAATTGCTTTATATATGACAGAATATAATCTGATATCAATTTGTTCTTCGTCGGCAATTTTTCTTGCTGCAACAGTTGGTCGCACTTGGAAACCAATAATTATGGCCTCTGACGCCGAAGCAAGGTTAACATCTGCTTCTGTAATTGCACCAACCGCTTTATGAATAATATTCACTTGAATTTCTTCAGTTGACAATTTAAGCAACGAATCGGATAATGCCTCGATAGAACCATCCACGTCACCTTTTATAATTAAGTTTAACTCTTGGAAATCTCCAATTGCTAAACGACGACCGATTTCATCAAGGGTAATATGTTTTTGCGTACGCAATCCTTGTTCTCTGTATAATTGTTCTCTTCGCGTAGCAATATTTCTTGCTTCACGTTCATCGTCCATAACGTGAAACTTATCACCTGCATTAGGCGCACCATTTATTCCGAGGACGGATACGGGAGTTGAAGGTGGTGCAGCATCGATATTTTTTCCATGTTCATTCAACATTGCTCTCACCCTACCTGTATGCATTCCTGCAAGAACAATATCTCCTACTTTCAACGTTCCTGCCTCTACGAGCATATTAGTTACATAACCTTTTCCTTTATCTAATGAAGACTCAAGTACCGTTCCGAGTGCATTTTTCTTTGGATTTGCCTTTAATTCCAAAAGATCCGCTTCGAGAATCACTTTTTCTAATAAATCTTCAATATTCAATCCTTTTTTAGCAGAGATTTCTTGTGCTTGATATTTACCACCCCATTCTTCTACAAGAATATTCATTGAGGAAAGTTGTTCTCTAATTTTATCAGCATTTGCCGTTGGTTTATCTATTTTATTAATTGCAAAAACCATTGGTACATTCGCAGCTTGTGCGTGAGAAATCGCTTCTTTTGTTTGAGGCATCACGTCATCATCTGCCGCTATAATAATAATAGCAACATCAGTTACTTGCGCACCTCTGGCCCTCATTGCTGTAAAGGCTTCGTGACCAGGAGTGTCAAGGAAAGTTAATCTTTTTCCCTTATGTAAAACTGAATATGCACCGATATGCTGAGTAATTCCTCCAGCCTCACCATCAGTAACACTAGCCTGGCGAATATAGTCAAGCAAGGAAGTTTTACCATGATCAACGTGTCCCATCACCGTAATAATCGGAGGACGCTCAACCAAGTCTTCAGGTTTATCTTCAACAACAGGAATTGCTTCTTGGATATCAGCCGAAACAAACTCAACATCAAAGCCAAATTCTTCCGCTACAATCTGAATTGTTTCTGCGTCCAATCTTTGGTTGATTGATGCGAAAATACCCAAGGACATACAAACAGAAATTACTTCTGTTGCTTGAACATCCATCATAGATGCTAACTCAGAAACAGAAACAAATTCAGTAAGTTTTAAGATTGACTCTTCTTCTAACTCTCTTTCCAGTTCTTTTTCTCTTCTTTCAGCGTCAAACTCTCTTTTTGCTCTTCTGTTTTTTGATGCTTTAGATTTTTTACGACCTTGCAGTCTTGCTAAGGTTTCTTTTATTTCTTTTTCAATTTCTTTTTCAGAAATTTCAGGTTTATCTGGTTTTTCGCTTTTACCTTTTCTAGGTTTATGTTTGCTGGCTTGTTTATCGACATCTACTTTACGAATTCTCTTACGTTTTCTTTTATCTGCGGAGGCTTCTTTGTGTTGTTTCGACTTATCTTTATCTTTTTTCTTAGCTTCGAAGTCTTTTAGATCAATTTTTCCCACAATTGTAGGACCAGTCAGCTTGTCAGTTTGAGCCGTTATCAGTTCAGGTTTTATATCTTCCTCCTTTTTTTCTTTCGGCTTTTCTACTGTTTTCTCTATTTCCTTCTCTGGTTCTTTTTTCGCTGCTGGTTTAGTTTTTTCAATTGGTTTGGCATCTTTCTTTTTGTCAGATTTTTCGCCTTTTTTAGGGCGTGTATCTGAACTAATTTTTGAGAGATCAATTTTACCAAGTACAGTAACTCCAGTTTTAGCAGTTTCCTCTTTTTCTTCGGGGATTTTCACATCATCTAAGTCTTCTTTTGACTCATCGACTTCATCCACTTTCGATTCTTCTTTTAAAGCTGTTTTCTCCTCTATCTCTTTAACAGGCTTTTCTGCTATCTTATCATCTTTCTCTACTTGCTCTTCACGTGTTTTTATAGAGACGCTTTCTCGATTTTTATCTCGCGTGATAGCCCCCTTTTTATCAACCTCTTCTTTAAGCGACTGATCCTCGGCGAATTCATCACTTAAAATCTCGTAGTATTCTGGTTCTAACTTTGTATTTGGGCTTGATTCAATCTCAATTCCTTTAGAAGCCAAGAATTCAACAAGTGTAGAGATTCCCACGTTGAGATCCCGTGCTACTTTACTTAATCTTTTTACTTTACCGGCCATATATTGTGTCCTAACTTTTTTATTAAATTTTTGTTCTTGATGATTAAGTCTTATTATTAACCTTATTGTTCGAATTCTGATTCTAAGATACTTATCACTTCGCGTATAGTTTCTTCTTCTAGTTCAGTTCTACTTAACAAATCATTCATATCGAGTTCAAGAACAGATTTTGCAGTGTCGCAACCAATTCTCTTTAACTCATCAATAATCCATCCATCTATTTCATCTCCAAACTCATCCAAATCAACATCATCAATTTCTTCGGCTCCTTCTCTGTACACATCAATTTCGTAATCTGTCAGACGAGAAGCAAGACGTATATTATATCCTCCCTTACCAATTGCCAATGAAACTTGGTCTGGTTTTAAATATACATCAGCTCTTTTTTCCTCTTCAAAAATTTCTATTGAAGAAACCTTGGCTGGAGAAAGTGCTCTTTGGATGTATAATTGCGGGTTATTTGTATAATTAATCACATCAATATTTTCATTTCTCAATTCTCTCACAATTCCGTGGATACGTGAACCTTTCACTCCAACACAAGCTCCAACAGGGTCGATTCTATCATCATAAGACTCAACCGCTACTTTAGCTCTTTCACCTGGAACACGTACAATTTTCTTAATGGTTATCAATCCATCAAATACTTCAGGTACTTCCAATTCAAATAATCTCTCAAGGAACTCAGGTGCTGTACGAGAGAGAATAATTACAGGAGAATTGTTTCTCATATCAACTTTTGCAACAACAGAGCGAACAGTTTCTCCTTTTTTAAAGTAATCAGAAGGAATTTGTTCAGATTTTGGGAGGATTAATTCATTTCCTTCATCATCAAGGATAAGAATTTCTTTTTTCCAAACTTGGTAAACTTCACCTGTAATAATTTCTCCAATTCTATCTTTATAAAGCCTATATAGTTTATCTTTTTCAAGCTCTAAGATTCTTCCCATTAAATTTTGACGAAGTGCAAGGATATTTCTTCTACCAAAATCTTCAAATTTAATTTCTTCAGACACTTCTTCTCCCACTTCAAAATCTGGTTCAATTTTAACCGCCTGAGACAATGCAATCTCTGTATTTGGATCTTCCACTTCTCCGTCTGGCACGATTTCTTTGTTTACCCATATTTCAAAGTCACCTTTATCAATATTTAAGACAATATCGCAGTGTTCATCTGTCCCGTATTTCTTTTTTAAGATTGACCTAAACACGTCTTCTAAAACACGCATCATCGTTTGTCTATCAATGTCTTTGAATTCCTTAAATTCAGTAAACGACTCTATTAAATTTAGACTGTCCATTCGTTCAGTTTTTAAATGATATTACAATTTTTGTTTCTTTTATCTCTTCGTAAGTAAACTCATGTTCTGTTTTCACCCACTCTTTTTTCTTTCTACCTTCGATACGCTCTTTGGTAGAAGTTTCTATTTTAATTCCGTTTTCATCTGCAAAGGTTAGTACTCCTTCTAACGTTTTGTTATTTTCGATTAGTTGTACTTTTACTACTTTGCCTATATTTTTTTTATACTGTTGCAGTACACGAAAAGGTTTGTCTAATCCTGCTGAAGAAACTTGTAACTCAAAATCTTCTTTGTCTCTATCAAGATTATGCTCAATATTTCGAGATACGGAAATACAATCGTCTATCGCGACATTTCCTTCCACAGTATCTAATTCCACAATGATTTTATTTCCTCTAGACACAGAAATATCAACAATAAACAAACCTTTGTCTAGTTCATTTATTCGTTCTATCGCTAGCTGTTCTATTTGGTCTCTATCAATCATCAATTATGAAAAGAGGGGACTTTTTGTCCCCTCGTTCTCTTCACTTTCGTTGTAAAACAGTGCAAATATATGTATTTTTTAGGAAAACAACGAATATTCCGTATTATTTTTTAGTGAATACAAAAAAAATCAAAAAACACTATCGTTCGATTTAACTAATTACTCGATTAATCTTAGTTTTTCTAAATGATTTTTCTTCTTATTCTAAATCTATTTTAAGACTATTTATTAGGCATTTCTCGTGTAAATGCAGAAATACCAGTAACGTCTGCTCCCGTAATCAATAAATGAATATCATGTGTTCCTTCGTATGTTACAACTGACTCTAAATTTGCCATGTGTCGCATAATGGAATATTCATTGGTTATCCCCATTGCCCCGAGGATTTGCCTTGCTTCTCTAGCAATCTTCAAGGCTACTTCAACGCTGTTTCTTTTTGCCATTGAAATTTGAGAAGTTGTTGCTTTATTCTCATTTTTAAGCTGTCCCAAACGGAATAATAAAAGTTGTCCTTTAGTGATTTCAGTAATCATTTCAGCCAATTTTTTTTGTGTTAACTGAAACGCTGCAATTGGCACATTAAATTGAATTCTTTCTTTTGAATATCTTAGTGCCTGATCGTAACAATCCATTGCTGCACCCAAAGCTCCCCAAGCAATTCCGTATCGGGCAGAATCTAAACAATTCAATGGCGCACCCAACCCATCTTTTCCTGGCAATAAATTTTCTTTTGGCACTTTGACATTCTGAAAAATCAATTCCCCTGTTGTGGAAGCTCGTAAAGAATGTTTTCCTATCATTTCTGGAGTAGAAAAGCCTTCCATTCCACGTTCAACAATTATCCCTTTGATTCTACCAGCTTCATTTTTTGCCCAAACGACAGCAATATCAGCAAAAGGAGCATTAGAAATCCACATTTTTGCTCCATTCAGCAAATAATGATCGCCCATATCCTTAATATTGGTAACCATGCCACCTGGATTCGAGCCATAATCAGGTTCAGTCAAACCAAAACATCCCATCATTTCGCCAGTTGCTAACTTTGGTAAATATTTTCTTTTTTGCTCCTCAGAACCAAATTGATAAATTGGATACATCACTAAAGAACTTTGAACAGATGCTGTTGAACGCATTCCACTATCACAACGTTCAATTTCTTGCATGATGATACCATAAGAAATTTGATCCAGTCCTGGTCCACCGTATTCAGAAGGAATGTAAGGACCAAATGCACCAACTTCACCAAATCCTTTTAAAACTTCTTTTGGAAAAGTAGCATTTTCATAATGCTCTTCAATGATTGGTGATAAATCTTTTTTTACCCACGCCCGAACAGTATCGCGAATCAACTTGTGTTCTTCTGTTAACAAATCATCCATATTGTAATAATCAGGATGTGTATATAGATCTGACTTCATTTCTTTTCTTTTTAGATAATATTTTGGGCAAAGATAAACATTTTAAGGTGCAAATGGCGTGAGGATTTTAAAAAAGAATTACCATCGTTTGAATAAATGATTGTTTTTTCTGTTTTCCTATAAAAGATGACATTTCATTGATAAGAAGGTTTTTTGATATTTTTTTGATTTAAGCACTTTGAATTAAGTATTTTTTAAATAAGACTCAACAAATAATGAGTGAAATCAATATATTTGCCTAATATTGTATCAACAATTAATATGCATGAACTAGAATTAATATTACGAGAACCGCTTTTCCCTAGCTGGATTTTATATATTTTAATTGGCTCATTATTAATTGTAACCATAACAAAGACACAGAAAATAACAATCTTCAACCAAATAAGATTGGCATTCCTTAACCCACTTAGCTCTGTTCATTTTAGTAAAGGTGAATTTCGATTCTTTAGTGTGACCAATGCCCTTTTGTTGTTCAACTACTTTATCGTGACGGGTACCGTATTTTATATGTTCAGGATATACTATGATATAAATCAATTATCTATCATTTTTATTCCTCTACTTTATTATATCCTCCAAACACTATCACTTGCCGTTGCTTCTTTAATTAGTGGTGAGTCAAATCGTATTTCAGAGCTTTTTTCGATTCTGAATCTATTTAATTATATCACAGGCTTAATTATCACTCCGCTGGTGATTGTTTGGATTTTGAATCCTCAACATTCAGTTCCCTTCATTTATATTATAACAGGCGTACTGTTATTTACTCAGTTTTTACGTTTAACAAGAAGTATTTTAGTTTCTATTCGCAATAATATAAATTGGTATTATATAATTTTATATCTTTGCACTTTTGAAATTGGTGTAGCTTACATTATTTATATGCTCTTATATACCTATTTCATTGGAGTTTGAATAGATGTAGAAATTAAATTATTGCGATATTTTGAGTGTAAAAACAATATTAGTATCACAACCTGAGCCTGAAAATAACAGAAATCCTTATCTTTCATTGGCAGAGAAGCATGACTTAAAGGTTGATTTTCGTCCTTTTATCCATGTAGAGGGGATTGATATGATGGAATTTAGAAATCAAAGGATTGATTTTAAAGATCATACAGCTGTTATTTTAACTTCAAAAACTGCTGCAGACCACTATTTTAGAATGGCTCAAGAGCATCGTTTTGAAGTTCCAAAGGAAATGAAATATTTCTGTATTTCTGAGGCAGTTGCCTACTACCTACAGAAATATGTTACCTATAGAAAGCGTAAAATATTCTTTGGAAAACAAAAAATTGAAGATTTGATGGATTCTATCAAGAAACATAAAAATGAGAAATTTTTACTTCCAAGTTCAAACATCTTAAGGGATAGTATTCCTGAGGCACTCGACAAGGCAAACATCAACTATGTTAAAGCTGTTCTATACAAAACTGTAGCATCGGATTTATCGGATTTAGAGAATGTGTTTTATGATATTTTGGTTTTTTTCTCACCAACAGACATTGAGTCGTTGTTTAAAAATTTTCCAGATTTTAAACAAAATAAAACAATCATCGCTGCGTTTGGGCCTACAACAGCCAAAGCAATTGTTGACCACAACTTGAGATTGGACATTCATGCACCGCAACCACACCTACCTTCAATGTCAATGGCGATTGAACAGTTTATCAAGGATAAAAATAAAAAGTAGTTAGAATAGTGAGGGCAGAGTAATTTTAAATGAATTCGACCTATACTTTGTTACATTTTCAAGATTTTTCATTAATTTTAGCTTTTCATTTTTACATTCAGAATGAGCAAAGCAAAAAAAACCAAAAATTCTAAAATTATTTTTAGCAAAAGGACATCAAGGATATTGATTCTTTTAATGTGGTTAGTGGCTTTTACTCCTATTTTTGCCATTTTATTCTTAAGATACGGAAGAATTGATAATGACTCACTTCCTTCTGTTTCTATGCTAGAGCAGCAAGAAGAAATGTTAGCAACGACTATTTTGGCAGATGATGGCATTTCAGAAATCGGTAAATATTGGAGAGTCAACAGAAGTAGTGTTAACTACAACGAAATCTCACCATACGTTATTTCGGCATTAATTGCAACTGAAGATGAACGTTTTGAAGAACACTCTGGGATTGATGGCAGAGCGCTTGGTCGAGCTATTGTGAAAATGGGAAAAGGAGGTGGAGCATCAACCATCTCGCAACAATTGGCTAAATTAATATTTACACTTAAAGAAAGGGAAGAGAGAAGAGCCTTGGCTACCGAAGGTGGTGAAATGACAGAGGAAGACGCGAGAATGAGAAAAATGAATCCAATTGAAAGACGCCTTTACGAAAAAATCAAAGAAAATATTATTGCTCTTCGATTAGAAAGGAGATATACGAAAAATGAAATTATAACCATGTATTTGAATCAGTTCGATTTCTTATACAATGCAGTTGGAATTGCTAGTGCTTCAAAAGTTTATTTTAATAAAAAGGCAGCTGATCTAAACCATGAAGAAGCAGCCATTCTAGTGGGAATGTGTAAAAACCCTGGACTTTACAATCCACACCGTTTTAATGTAATAGACTATAGAAGAATTTTAGCAGAAAGAAATAATGTACCTGAAGACTCCATTAAATCCGAGCAAATTAACGAAGCAAGGGAAAAAGATTCGCTAAGAGCCATTAATCGCAGAAACGTGGTTTTAGAGCAATGGTATAAAAATTCTAAAAAAGAAAATCCAGCACTTTTAAGCACAATCACAAAAGAAGAACTTGATAGTTTAAAAAGCCTACCAATAATTACTGACTATCAACGTGTTGACTTCAAAGAAGGGGTCGCTCCTTATTTCAGAGAGAGTTTAAGACAAGAAATTACCGACATCTTGGCTGAAAAAGATACCAATGGAGAGTATAAATACAGAAAACCAAATGGAGATCCTTATAACATCTATGAGGATGGATTAAAAATTTATACTTCGCTCAATCTCGACATGCAAAAACATGCCGAAGCTGCTGTGGTTAAACACCTTAAAAAAAACATCCAAGAACCATTCGATAAAAACAATCGTAGCTCCAAAAAATTCCCGTTTGCATCTTCTATTCCTGATGCGACTGTTGAATTGCTAATGAATAGCTCTAGAAAACGTTCAGACCGATATCGAAATATGAAACGGGCTAATTATTCTGAAAAAGAAATTCTCGCAAGCTTCGATAAGCCCACCCAAATGAAGATATTTTCATGGGATGGCGACATTGATACAATTATGACTCCAAACGACTCCATTCGCTATTATAAGAATATTATGCAAGCCGGTCTCGTTTCAATTGAACCTCAAACTGGCTTGATAAAAGCTTGGGTAGGTGGACCTAATATCAATCATTTCTCATACGACCATGTAGCGAAAGCCAAAAGGCAAGTAGGGTCAACTATAAAACCATTTATTTATTCTGCCGGAATGCAATTTGGCGTGATTACTCCGTGTCAAACTACACCAAACATCTCTTATTGTGTTGATATTCCTACAGGATCTGGCCCAGAAGACATGAAACAATGGTGTCCGAGAAATGCAGGTATAGATATGGAAGGGGAACCTGTAACTTTTTCTGAAGGTCTTTCCAAATCGATGAACAACATTACCGTTGCCGTGATGGCAAGAATGGGTGGAGTTGCAGGTCCAAATGCCGTGGCTAAACTCTTGGAAAGCATGAATATTCATTTGCGTCAAGAAGACATTGTTCCTGCTATGTGTTTGGGAGTTATGGATTTATCACTTTTGGAAATTACTGCCGCTCAAGCAACTTTTATTAACAAAGGTGTTTACAATTCGCCATCTGCTATTATTCAAATTGAGGATAGACATGGAAACGTAATTTATACCCACGAACAAGAATCAAGGGAGGTCTTATCTGAAGATTTAGCCTATTCTACACTTAAAATGATGGAGCAAGTTGTTTTATCGGGTACTGGAGCAAGTTTGCGTGGAACTTGGAGGGATTGGGGTGGAATCACACACCCAACTGCTGGTAAGACAGGAACAACACAAAACAACTCAGACGGTTGGTTTATGGCATTAACTCCCGACTTAGTTACTGGAGTTTGGGGCGGAGCAGAAGACATGGCTGTACGTTTTCGTTCTATGACTTGGGGACAAGGGGCACGCTTGGCTTTGCCGATTTATGGATATTATATGCAAGAAGTTTATAAAGATCCAAAAATTCATATTTCAACTAAAGGTTTTGAAGTTCCTTACGGATACGAAAACTCAATTTTTAATTGTGCAAATAATCAAAATTCAAATACAGACGCAGAAACAACAGTGCCAGAATTTGATTTTTAAAAAATATAAAATGGATAAAAGAGTAAAAAATGTTCAAGAAGCATGTGAGGGAATTGTCGATGGTATGACAATTATGTTTGGAGGATTTGGATTGTGCGGTATTCCAGAAAATACAATTGAAGAAATTGTAAAAATGGGAACTAAAAACTTAACTTGTATTTCTAATAATGCAGGAGTTGACGACTTTGGTTTGGGGTTATTATTGCAAAAAAAACAAATCAAAACAATGATTGCATCTTACGTTGGTGAAAACGCAGAATTTGAAAGACAAATGCTTTCTGGTGAGTTAGAAGTTATCCTTACTCCACAAGGCTCTTTGGCTGAAAAATGTAGAGCTGGCGGGATGGGGATTCCTGCATTTTATACGCCCGCAGGCTATGGTACAGAAGTGGCTGAAGGTAAAGAAGTTCGTATTTTTGATGGAAAACCTCATATCCTTGAAGAAGCATTGACTGCTGATTTTGCTATCGTTAAAGCATGGAAAGGTGACACCGAAGGGAATTTAATTTATAAAGGTACTGCCAGAAATTTTAATCCCGTGATGGCAATGGCTGGAAAAATCACTATCGCAGAGGTAGAAGAACTTGTTCCTGCCGGAGAATTAGACCCAAATCAAATCCATACTCCCGGAATATTCGTACAAAGAATCTTCCAAGGAGAAAAATTTGAAAAAAGAATAGAACAAATTACGACAAGACCGAGATAATTTCAATCAATGATGTCAGACATCTTAAAAAGTAAAAAATTACGGGTAACACCTTTTAGGAAAGAAGTATTGTCGATTTTCTTAAAAAGTCAACACGCAATTTCTGTCCAAGATATTGAAGGAGAACTTAATGAGTTTGATAGAATTACGCTTTATCGAACCATTAAATCCTTTATCAACAAAGGTGTTATCCACGAAATCGTGATGCCTGGTGATGTGAAAAAACTTGCGCTTTGCGATGTCGTTTGTAAACATGATTCTGGCATTCACGAACATCAACACGTTCACTTTCAATGCAAAGAATGCGAAGAAGTTTATTGTGTAGAAATTCAAAATTCACCACTAATTCAATTACCTGGGTTTGTTATTGAAGAAAGAGAATTTCAGGCAAAAGGAATTTGTAAAAAATGCAATAGAGTGATTTGATGTCTTTAAAACCGTCATGTTTTGGTTTTATTGAAAAAAATACTAAGATTAAATAACGGTTAAACATCTGTAAAATATACATTCATTGGTATTGCCTACTTTTATCAGATATTATATTAAATTTGCAAACCTTAAAATAAAATGTAAATGTGGTTTAAACTATCACAAATAATTCTTAGAAATCGTATTGCGATTCTTGTTGTTATCGGCTTGTTAACCATCCTCTTTGGGTATCATGCTTTTACAGGATTGACAACAGATAATCGCTATGGAAATACTTTACCTGAGGATGCGCCTGCACAAATTGAATACAACCGTTTCAAAGAAATGTTTGGCGAAAATGAAGGTGTACTTATTTTTGCTGTTGAAACAAAAAATCTTTATACTGAAGAAAACTTCCTGAAATGGAAAGAGATGGGAGATCGGATTTCAAATTTAGATGGCGTTAAATCTGTCTTCTCCGAATCAGATCTTTTTACAATAAAAAACAATACCAAAGAAGGTAAGTTTGAAGCTGAGCCGATTTTTATAGACCCATCTTTTCAAGCTAAATCTATTGAGCAAATACATGCAGAAGTTAGAGATATGCCTTTGTACAAGGATATTCTTTACAATGACTCAACAAATGTTTCATTGATGCTGATTAACATTGATGAGGAATACCTTGCAGATGTAGATAAACAAGACGTAGTATTTGACGCCGAGGATATTGCAAATGAATATCAAGAGACTTTTGGTCAAGTTCATTTTGCAGGACTTCCTCATATTCGGGTTGTGATGGGAAAACGAGTTGTAAACGAAATGTTTATCTTTATTGGTTTGGCCATTTCCATAACTTCTCTCCTACTTTATTTGTTTTTTAGGTCTTTCCGTGTCGTTTTATTCTGTAATATCGTCGTTTTTACAGCTGTAATTTGGTCGCTCGGAAGTATTGCCATCATGGGATTTGAAATTTCCATCTTAATGGCGCTGATTCCTCCGCTAATGATTGTCATTGGGATTCCCGACTGTGTATATCTTCTGGTCAGGTTCCATCAAGAAGTTAAGGGGCACGGAAATAAAGTTTTAGGACTTTCGAGAGTAATTAGTCGTGTGGGAAATGCTATATTTATGACAAATCTCACGACCGCAATGGGATTCAGTACTTTTATTTTTGTAAACTCTGAAAGATTACAAGAATTTGGGGTTGCTTCGTCACTTAATATTATTGGAGTTTTCGTGCTTTCAATTTGTATTATTCCAATCCTTTATTCTTTTTCAAGTAAACCTAAGAGACGACATTTAAAACATCTTGACAAAAAATTAGCTTTAGGAGTTACTAATAGAATCATTCATCACACAACCACGAATCGAAATTGGGTTTATGTAATTACAGTTATTGTAATCATTATTTCTATTATCGGAGCAACTCAAATGAAAGCTACTGGAAACCTTACAAGTGATTTACCTGAAGGTGACCAAATTTTAGAAGATATTCATTTTTTAGAGGATAATTTTGGTGGTGTAATTCCTTTTGAAATTCTCATCAATTATAAAAAAGACGCACGGAAATTCGATAAAGCTACGCTTGAAAAAATTGAAGCCATTCAGGACAATTTAAGCAAAGATACATTTTTTAGTCGTTCCCTCTCGATTGTTGATTTCATGAAACTAATTAACATGTCGTACTACGGAAACAATCCTGATATGTATAAACTTATTGAGCGAAAAGATATGCTAAGGTTGAGAGATTATGTGGATGCTTTCCAAAAGGATATGGAAACGACGAAACAAATACATCGTTACCGCGAACTTGCGGAAAAAACTGATGTGAAATACCTTGATTCGATTGTCCTCAATTCTCCTAAAATTGCTAAAACATTACTTGAATATGTTCCTAAGGAGGGCGACTCAATGGAAGTATCGCCAAATCCTTCAGAAGCAGAAATTATGGATTTCTTATCCAAAAATAGAAATGCCGAGGAGATTCTCTACTTAACAGATAGATTTTTTCCTGATATAACAAATAACGCAGCATTAAGCAGCATGATAGATACTGCAAATACTACGTTCAGAATTCGTACACAAGTATTAGATTTGGGTTCATACGAAATGGGAGAAATTACAGATCGGGTTTCAACAATGGTTGATTCAATCTTAAATCCAAATCAAAAACAAGTTGACTACTACTTTAAACAATATGAAGAGGGAAACATTAATTATATCGACTCCATTTTAGACGTATCAAATATATATTTGAATAATTTAACCTATATTTTATCTGATGGTGATGAAGAACAATTGTTTGCGTTTGACATTGACCCTGATTTAATCAAAACATATTATGAAAAAGACGGATTTAAAGAAGCATTAAAAGAAGCAATCGATAGTGAAAGGTTTGAAAATTTTATAACAGGCGTTTCCGTTGTTGCAGCACAAGGAACGAAATACCTCATCCAAAACTTATTTTCTAGTATTATCTTTGCAGTGATTTCCATCTCTTTGCTCATGGCACTGCTATTTGGTTCGTGGAAAATGGTACTTGTTTCTATGATTCCTAACTTTATCCCACTAATCATCACAGCTGGAGTAATGGGTTTTACTGGAGTCCCGATAAAACCTTCAACTCTCTTGGTTTTTAGTATCGCTTTGGGTATTTCTGTCGATGACACAATTCATTTCCTTTCTCGATATAGACGTCAATTAAAAATACAAAGTTATGACACAAAACAGTGTATTGTTGACGCTCTCTATGAAACTGGTATGAGTATGTTCTATACTTCAATAATTTTAGTGAGTGGATTCTCTGTGTTTGTTTTCTCTCAATTTGGAGGTACGCAAGCACTCGGGTTGCTTATTTCGTTGACATTACTTGTGGCTATGTTAACCAACTTATTGGTTGTGCCATCTTTACTTTTCAGTTTCGAAAAGCGAATTGTTGCAGCTGCAATTGAAAACGAACCTTTGGTTAAAATTTATGACGAGGAAGTAGATGTTGATTTAGATGAATTAGAAATCGACCCAACCACGGGGATTAACTATAAAGAGACAAGCGAAGAGGATATAACTGAAAAAGAAGATAATTAATCACGTGTTTATGGATAAAGTAGAGGTCTATCAAGAAATATTAGAAGACGCAATATCAAAAATTGCATTTCCTTCATCACCAAAAAACTTGTATAATCCTTTACGATACTTTTTGAAAATTTCAGGAAAAAGAACACGACCAACACTTACAATGCTTGGCTGTAGTCTTTATGGTGAGGATGGGATAAAAGCCTTAAATACAGCCATTGCAATTGAATTGTTCCATAATTTCACTTTGATTCACGATGATATAATGGACGAGGCACCTTTGCGAAGAGGTCAACAAACCGTTCATGAAAAGTGGAACAGCGATATAGGAATTCTTTCAGGTGATACTTTATTTACGATTGCAGTAGAATATCTTGCAAAAAACGATAGAGAAATTATCCCCGACTTAATCAATGTCTTTACCCGTACATCACGCGAAGTTTGTGAAGGTCAGCAATTGGATATGGATTTCGAGACATTAACCGAGGTGAGTATTGATGATTATATCGAAATGATTCGTTTGAAAACATCTGTTTTAATCGGTGCTGCACTTGAAATGGGAGCCATTGTCGCTGGAGTTAAAGATAAAGATGAAATCCAAAAAATCTATACCTTTGGATTAAACGTTGGCTTGGCATTTCAAATTCAAGATGACTTATTAGACCTTTACTCTGAATCAGGAAAGTTTGGGAAACAGAAGGGGGGCGATATTTTGGCAAATAAAAAAACATTTTTGCTTTTAAAAGCTTTTGAACTAGCTTCTGAAGAGCAAAAAGACGCCCTTAATCATGCGCTATCAGACCTTCAAGGAAATGAAAAAATCATAGCTGTTAAAACAATTTTTGATGCACTTAACATTAAGGAAGAGGCAGAAAAATTAAAAAATCAATTTTATCAATTAGCTCTAAAACAGATGGATGCAGTTCAAGTTCCGAACAAAAACAAAAGCGAACTGTTAAAACTTGCAGAATCCTTAATGTCGAGAGATTTTTAATGAAAATTACAACCCAATATATCAACCAAGCATCTACTTTTGAAAAAGCTATTGAAAGCCTTTCTCAGAAATCTCGCATATACATTGATTTAGAGTTTGATAAAAACCACTTTCAATATGGCTTTAATTTATGTTTAATGCAGATTTTTGACGGAGAGGATACCTGTTATTTAATTGACCCACTTGGGGACATAAAAATTGAAAAAATCTTCCCTATTTTAGAAGATAAAAACATCCAATTGGTTTCTTTTGCTTTTTCAGAAGACATGGGTTTGCTTCACCACATCGGAGCACAACCAACAAACATTCTTGATTTATCAATTCTCATCCGTTTATTAGATTATGAAACGCTTTCTTTGAACAACGCTTTAGCAACGATGTTGATTGAGGAAGACCTGAAAGACAGTAAAGAAAAGCATCAAAAAAGTAATTGGACGCTACGACCATTAACAGAGAAACAATTAGAATACGCCAAAAATGACGTTATTTATCTTCCCGCATTACAATCAGTGCTTGAGGATAAAATCGAAAAACTTCAAAGAAATGAGTGGGCAAGGCAAGAAATGGACAGCTTTGTAAATCACAATTGGCAAATGGCCAGCGTCTCACAGTATTTAACACACAAAGACCAAGCATCTTTAACATTGGCAGAGTGGATTCGTTTCCAAAAGATAATGGCTGAAAGAGAAAGATTATCAGAAGAGTTAAATCGTCCTTCATATAAAACCATTGACAAAGCCAGAATGCTTCAACTCGCTAAAAATCCTGAAATAATTAACAATTGGCAAGACTTGAAAGGAATTCATCCCAAGTTGAAAACAATATCTATCCAAAAATTATTTTCTCAATTACTTAATGAGGCAGAGAGAGAAATCGAAGAAAACAAAATCAAAAAAGATGCGCCAAGCATTCCATATTTAACACGGGAAGAAAAGATTCGTTTAAGTCAAAAACGCAAAAGGAATAATTACCTAAAGAATACATATTATTATCCACTCAAGGATGGTATAAAGAAAGAGTACGGAGAAAATTTTGCTAACTACATCCTTTCAAACCGAATCATAGAAGAATTGATAAATGGAAATAAAAAACCTTTACCTTACCAACAGGAGATTTTTAAAGTAGTCGCGAGAGCGTTTGAGATTAAATTTTTAGATGGTTAAAAAGACCTTAGCTTTCACTAAAGTCTCTGCGGAGGAAGAGGGATTAGCTTCGCTGGTCTTCACTACGTTACGGCACGAACCCCTGAGGGTTCTCATCCCTCAATCTTAGCAAAGTTTAAGC
>JBBAEU010000018.1:0-49595 GCA_041655765.1 Brumimicrobium sp. | reverse complement strand
GATGGACACGAAATCGTTCTAAAGCTTTTTTGTTTTGTTTTACAATTCAAGTTGATTCCCATTGAAACTTCATGCGAACCACCTGATACGCCATTGTTAAGTTTCGAAACTGTCACATCATAACTATATCCTATTTTAAAAGTACCCATATCGAATCCTGCAGAAATAATAAATGCATCTCTGGAACGCCACCAAACACCTGCTGTAAAGTTGCTATATTTAACATAAGTACCAAGCATCAATTCCATAAATCCTTGTTGGTATTGATAAATTACGTTTGGCATAATTGAAGTTTCATTGCTGTATTGTGATTTTTTGCCAAGTGGAATAGTTGCTCCTGCATGTGCTGTAAACCTCATTGGCATTGGGCTATTTCCTACAATTACCGATTCGTTTGGCATGTTTAAATGGTGTGCTGATGCACCAAAATAAAAGGTTTCAGTAAATCCTACGAACCCTGCTGAAACATCAAAAAAACCTTTTGAACCACCTCTGGGAACATCTCCTGTTGCATAAATAAATCCTCTTCTTGGGTCAATCATATCTCCAAAAGTCAATTTGTCCCAATCCAAGAATTTTTGATTCCACGTCGCTTTACCAGCAAACATCATGGTGAATTTACGGTTTACTTTCAAATGATAGTTATAAATTAAACTTAGTGTTGAGTGATTGATTGTTCCTTTTCCTTGTTGGTCGTGTGTTGCAATTACCCCGATTCCTCCAGAAATTTGTTTAAAATACTGATCGTAAGAAGCAGAATAAGTGACAAAAGTACCAGAAAGTGCAGGCCACTGATTTCTATAGTTTAAATTAAATCTAGGACAACCATGACTACCAGCAAAAGCCGGATTCAAATAAATTGGGTTGGCATAGAATTGCGAAAACTGAGGGTCTTGAGCTTGTACCTCTGTTAACACCATCACCGAAAAAATTAATATTAATATCTTCTTCATAATCTCAAATCCTTAAAAACTCAAAAACTTAGTATTTTGTCTGTGCGGTTTCAACATAATTTTCATTGAAACTTGATGAGACAATCCTTTTCTATCTAGTAACAAACTCTTAGTATAATCGATATTATAGTGAATTGTTACACGTTTTATATTGAAAGCAACTGACGCTCCAAAATCGGCTTTTGTACTAATTCCACCTCCAAAATGAAACCATTTATACTGCATATTGGCACCCAACCATAACTCATCCAAGCTGCCATAACTTTGAAATAAAGCATAGGCATTTACGCTAATGTCCTTAGTGAGCGATTGATATTCTGTACCCATTATGGCGGTATAGTGTATTTTTTCTTTATACTTTTTGCTTAGATCACTCGAATAAAAATTATTTTCATGTTGCGCTAAGTTATCAGCGTTAAATCCTACATAGAATGCTTTTGTGTTCAACATAAATCCTAATCCAATGTCTTTGTACCAAAGTTTTCTTCCAGTTGTTTCGATATCATTTTCAAAGAAAGGCAAAACATTGTGGCGATTAAATTCAATTCTTGTGCCAATTAGATTTTCGGGCTTTTGAATATCAATCATTCCCATTTTAAATCTCAAAGCTGGTTCAAAAGAGATGTTTTTTGATAAGGAGAATTTAGGAGAATATGTTAATCCTACGTGATAATTATTAATTGCCCCAGTATTATATGTATCAAAATTTAGGTCTATTCCAACCCCACCTTTGAGTGCATACAAATATCCATCCCAAGATATTGTATTTTGAATTTGGGAGTTTGTTTTATTTAGCCATTGAACACGAGAAGTTGTTTCAAGTCTATTTCCGTATGAGCTACCAACCATTCCAAAGTTGGGTTTAAACCCTGTCATCATCGGAGTGTGATAATGTGGAGATTTTGTATTTCTTAGTGCCGTTGGTTGATTTAGCATACGTTTTATCTTGTTTGATGCGACGGCAAAAAAACTTTTTGATGATGATTTTGTAGATGAACTAGATTGAGTATTCTCAGCTCTTTCAGTGAGTTCATTCATGTTGCTTTCACTAATAGATTCTTCGTCTTCGTAGGTTGGTAAAAATGCCAGTACATCATGTAAATCTTCAGATTGATACTTTAAATAATTTCCACCAACAAACGGTGTTTGAAAATCGCCATTCAAACGAGATTCGTCTCCGTCTGCTTGTGTCTCGAAATTACTTAAAGTATATCTGTTTGCGTAGTGAGTGGTATGACTTTTTCCATCCTCTTGATAGTGTGTAAGAGTTGTATTCAATTCATGCGTTTCATTAGTAGTTGTGTGAGAATGAGAATAGTTAGTGGCAATATTTATATTATTATTTTCTTCATTTATATTTAAATTATTACGTTTCAATAAGTTTAATTGATGAGGTTTTAATGTTTCTGTATATATATAATCAGATGTATATTGTTCTTTGGGATTAAAATACATAAAGGATAATCCACCTAGCAATAAGATTAGAACAGTTGAAACAGGAATTAAAACTTTAGAAGTCATTAAAGGATTTCGTTTGATTAACCCTGGGATAACGATAGTTTCTTTATTCTGTCGAATTTTGGAAAGTTTCCAAGCTTTTAATTCCCCGATTAATTCAGGATTTTCTTGCAGGAAATCTAGGAAATCAGACTCTTGAGCTATAGAAAGGTTACCTTCCGAATACTCAAAGAACCATTGATCAATATTTTCAAAAGAAGGATTGCTCATCGAACCAATTCTAAATAGTTTAACTGTCTTTTAATTTTCTTACGCGCCCTGTACAGATATACCTTAACTTGACTATCGGATAAATCAAGTATCTCACCGATTTCTTCATAGGTATAGCCTTCTAAGTCTCGCAAAAGAACGATGCTCTTTTGAGTTGGAGGAAGTGTAGAAAGAACTAATTCAACGATTTCCTTGTATTCAAATCGATTATTTACCACGATTTGTTCAGGAATTGAATCTGTATCATATACAGTTCGTTGTTTTTTCTTCGTGAAATTAATCAAAGCGTTATAAGCTGTTCTAAATAGCCATGCTTTACTACTACAAAATTCCACTTTCTTTCTGTTTTTCCACAACTTTTCAAATGCATCTTGAACAATGTCGCGACTATCTTCGGTATCCCTGAGAAAACCAAAAATAAAACCATACAAATTACTTGTATGTTTCTTCACTGCGATATTGTATTCTTTCCGATTCAAAAACTGCGCCTTTAACAGTAAAACAATTTAGTTGGTGCAAAAGTTACACCCAGTTCTAAATATTTTATATTTATTATAAATGTTTATTCGATAAATATAACGTAATTTAATGAGAAAAAGTGACAAAATTTAATTTTTCATTAATTAATAATGTCTCATTTATAAAAAAATACTATATTTATACATCAGAAAAATGAAACTATGGAAAAACAAGAACGTTTATTTGACATCCCTTATTATCAATTGGAAAATTTCCCTCAGGAAGTAATGTTTTCAAGTAAAATCGATGATAACTGGGTACCAACAAGCACAAAAGAATTTATTGACAAAGCAAACAAAGCATCAAGAGGATTGATAGCTTTAGGAATCAATGAGGGTGATAAAGTAGCTCTCGTATCAGCAAATAGAGTAGAATGGAATATTATGGATATTGCTATTCAACAAGTGGGAGCAATTGGAGTGCCTATTTATCCGAATATTTCAATAAAAGACTACAAATTTATTTTTACAGATGCTGAAATAAAATTATGTATTACTGGAAGTCAAGAACTATACGAAAAGATTACAAGCATTAAAGACCAAATCCCGACTTTAGAAAAAATTTATTGTTTTGATAAATTTGAAGGTGCAGAGCATTGGGAGAAAATTAGCGATGCAGCAGATCCGATTGATATTTCAGAAGTTGAAAAACGCAAAGAGAAAATCAAACACGAAGATTTGGCGACCATGATTTATACTTCAGGAACAACAGGGAATCCAAAAGGTGTGATGCTATCTCATAGAAATATATTATCAAACGTTTATAGCAGTTATACACGTGTGCCGATAGTTCCTAATTATGAAGGAAAGTGTTTAACATTCTTACCAGTTTGTCACGTTTATGAAAGAATGCTCCATTATTTATATATCTATGCTGGTTTCTCAATTTATTTCGCTGAAAGTCTTGAAACAATTGGAGATAATCTGAAAGAGACACAACCACATGTGTTTTCTGCGGTGCCAAGATTATTAGAGAAAGTTTATGAGAAAATTATCTCTAAAGGTGATGATTTAACTGGAATTAAAAAGTTACTTTTCTTTTGGGCAGTAAAACTTGGAAACGAATACGAACTTGAAGGAAAGTCTGGATGGTATAAATTTAAGTTAGCCATTGCTCGAAAACTTATTTTCTCTAAATGGCAAGAAGCACTTGGAGGAAACGTTATCGCAGTTGTTTCTGGTGCCGCAGCATTGCAGCCAAGATTGGCGCGAATTTTCTTCGCCGCTGGAATTCCTGTGTTAGAGGGATATGGATTGACAGAAACTTCTCCAGTAATTGCAGTCAATAAATTAAAAGATTGGGAAAATGGAGTAAGATTTGGAACTGTTGGACCAATTCTTGATGGTGTTGAAGTGAAATTCTCTGAAGAAGGTGAAATCTTAGTTAAAGGACCAAATGTAATGATGGGATATTACAAACTCCCTGAAAAAACAAAAGAAGTTTATACAGATGATGGATGGTTTAAAACTGGGGATATCGGGGAAATGGTTGATGGGAAATTCTTAAAAATCACAGACCGTATGAAGGAAATTTTCAAAACTTCGGGTGGTAAATACATTATCCCTCAAGCGATGGAAAATAAATTTAAAGAATCTCGATTTATAGAACAAATAATGGTTGTGGGTGAAGGATATAAACATCCAGCAGCGTTAATCGTTCCTTCTTTTGACTTTGTAAGAGAATGGGGAGAAAGGAAGGGAATTGAAATTCCGAAGGATAATGCTGAACTCATTGAAGTACCTGAGGTGATTGAGAGAATTGGTCGTGAAGTAGATTATTATAATAAAAACTTTGGTAATTATGAAATGGTTAAGAAGTTTGAATTATTACCAGAAGAATTTTCAATCGAAAAAGGAGAAATTACACCAACGCTTAAGTTTAAACGTAAAAATATCCTAAAACTTCACGAGGATAAAATTCGAAAAATCTATGGGAGTTTGAAGGATGAATAACTGATATAAAAAGACTTGTGAAAACAGGTCTTTTTTTATGCTGACTTGTTATGATTTCAGACATCAAACTCAGGATTTAATATTTTCTTTGTAATTTTAAGCATCAATTTTGGCTTAAATTTTGATATAAGCACATTAAATATGATGATATGAAAACCTTTTTATTAATTGTTTTTTCTTTTATTTTTGGACAAGTGATTTACGGTCAAACCATTTACGCTACCGACTGGAAATCAGATTCAGACGTAATTGTTTACGTTACAGAATGGAAATCCGACGCAGACCTTTTGGTTTATAAAACAGAATGGAAAAGTGATGCGCGTGACAAAAATAATGGAATTTGGTTTTTTACAGATTGGAAGAATGAAGCCAACAAGAAAATTTATTTTACAGAGTGGAAAAGTGATGCAGACGTGATTATTTATTTCACAGAATGGAAAAGTGATGCAGGCTGGAAGAAAAATTCCAAAAAACATCATTTTTATTAAAGTTTTCTTAAAAATTACCAGTCTTTATCAGAAATATGAACTATTCCTTTAAAAATCGCGACTTTCTTATCGTCTTGATTTGTTACAATTACCTGATAAATCCCAATTGTTCGTCCCCGATTTAATTCTGTACAAATAGCCGTTAATTTATCTCCGATTTTTGCTGGTCGTAGATGAGAAATTGAGGTTTCAATACTCACACATTGTTTTCCGTATGCATTAGAAGCAAATGCCAAAGCAGAGTCGGAGAGACTATAAGAAATTCCACCGTGTGCAATTAGAAAACCATTCAACATTTCTGGTTTTACTTCACAGCTTAACTTACAAGATCCTTTTTCTACTTCTAATACTATGATGTTGAGCCACTTCGAAAAGGCATCTTTGTTCATCATTTTTTGTACTATTTCTATAGGAGAAAGGGACATTTATTCAATTATTGCACGGTTAAACAAAGCGACCATGGCTATTCCTACAATAAATAACTCAGATTTCATTTTATCAGAAAGAAATCCCCCATCTTCATCTTCTCCATGAATTTCATTTAATAAAAAATCCAGCATGGCAGGTTGATTGCATAAAGACTTAATTAAATCATCATCTTCTGTTTCCATGTATTCGTCTAATGTATCCGTATATTCTTCATGGAAGTCATCAATCAAATCGTCGTCAATTTTTCTTAATTTTATTTGTTGGATAGATGCAGCCTCAAGATAAATATTAAAGTAGAAAGCGACCAAATCTAATAATTCATCATTTTCAAACTCAATTGCCGAAGAAAGGAGATAGCTAAAGAACAAAACTTGGTCATTTGTGTGTTTTTCCGACATTTCTTCTAATTCTACCTCCGAAAGTTGTGTAATTTTATTTACTGCCTCTAAAATGTGCTTTTCTTTTAATGTTGACATAAATTATGCGTTAAAATTTGCTTTCAGACTTAAGTCTAGCGATTTATATGAATGTGTTAATGCCCCAGAAGAGATGAAATTCACGCCAGTTTCGGCATAAGAAAGAATGTTTTCTTTGTTGATGTTCCCTGATGCTTCTGTCTCAAACTCTTTAGGAATAGTTGGAAGTAAGGCTTTAATTTGTTCAGGCGAAAAATTATCTAACATGATGCGTTGAACGTTTCCAATTTCCAAAACTTCCTTAAGCTCTTTGGCATCGCGCACTTCAATTTCAATTTTTATATCTAGATTCTTTTCTTTGATATAACGATTTGCATTTTCAATTGCATTTTTGATTCCTCCGGCATAATCAATGTGATTGTCTTTAATCATAATCATGTCGTAAAGTCCCATTCTATGATTGTGCCCGCCTCCAATTCGGACAGCCCACTTTTCAAATGCTCGCAAAGCGGGAGTTGTTTTTCTTGTATCTAAAAGTTTTGAATCTGTATTTTTGATAATTTCAACAAATTCATTGGTTTTTGTTGCAATCCCACTCATTCTTTGCATAAAATTAAGCATGAGTCTTTCAGTTGCTAAGATTGAGCGAGATTTTCCTTCAATTTCTAAGACAATATCTCCGTATTTCACTTTTTCGCCATCTTTAATGTGCGTTGTGAGTACCAGGTTGGAATCGTGATGATGTAAAATTTTTTCAGCCAATTCAACACCTGCGATTATTCCTTCATCTTTAACAAGAAGTTGTGCTTTTCCAGTTGCATTTTCAGGTACGGAAGAATTTGATGAATGGTCACCACTTCCATAATCCTCTTTGAATGCAAGTTTTATAATTTCGTCAATCATACTACAAAGATACGGCTATTTTATTCTTTCCATTGAATATTTGTAAGAACTCTGAATATTGGTGTTGTTATTCCGTTTCCTTCAATGCGAAATTGAATATCAACAGGTTTAAATTTATATGTTTCCTGATTTTTTAATAAATCTTGCATAAAATCGTCTATTACATCGACCCTAACAGCTGTTGTATATCTCTCTTCTCCCAATTCTTTCGGTTCTCCCAAAAGTAAAAACGTGGCATTATCACCTTTAATTACACTGATGAAATGTGGTTGAAACCTTCCTTCGCCATTTAAAATTTGATTTATTTTTTCCAATGACGGAATATCTAATTCTGTATCTTCCCACTCTTGAAACTGAATATCATCATACGAAATGCTTACTCTGGTTTGACTTTTGATAGCCTTACCATTTTCAAAAAAGGTTTGAATTTCTCGATAGTTTGTGTTTAAAGAGTCAACCCAAAAATCTATATTTTCTCTATAAGCCACAATTTCTCCATTGTTAAGGTAATAGATTTTTTCTCCTTGTGGTTGATAATTCCCCAAGATGTAATACTCAACAATTTTTATTGCCTTGCCATCAGGATTAAGGTAAGCTTCAACCTCGATAAACTCAGATCCATGTTGTTCTGTTTGCTTTTCCCATTGCAAGGATTGAACCTTCATTCCTTCATCTATTCTGGATTCTATTTCCTGAATTATTTTTTCATGGGCAGAGCCAGCGAGTTCCTGCCCTACAAGTTCATTCTCGGAACCCGTTTTTATCTTTTGTTCACACGCAGTAGAGAAAGCAAGTAAAGCTAAAACAAAAATTATATTTTTCATTTTATTTATCTATAGTTGTCAATTTTAGTCAAAAATTATTTTCATTTCTACACGTCTATTTTTCTGTCTTCCTTCAGCTGTATTATTTGGTGCTATTGGTTGCGTATCTCCAAAATATAGAACATTGAATCGGTCTTTATCAATACCTCTTTCCATCAAGAATTTCTGAACAGATTCGGCACGATTTTTAGAAAGAACCATATTCTTTTGAGCGTTTCCAACATTGTCTGTATGACCAGAGATTTGAAGTTTCCATTCTGGTTTTTTCTTTAAGACATCAGCCAATCCATTTAAAGATGGATAAGAATCTTCTTTAATAACAGCTTTAGCAGTCTCGAACTCTAAATTGTCAAATGCTACTTTCAGAATCTCTTTTGCCTCTTCATCTATCTCTGGGCAACCGTTATTTTCTATCAGTCCTGGCGTATTTGGACAATCGTCTTTATGGTCAGGAACTCCATCGCCGTCAGTGTCAGGACAACCTTTAAATTGAGGTAATCCTGGTAAATCTGGACATTCATCGTCTTGATCTGGAATACCGTCTCCATCTCTGTCAGCCCAAGGGCAGCCGTTGTTTTCTGCTGGTCCAGCTATGTTAGGGCATTGGTCTTTATGATCTGGAATACCATCGCCATCAGTATCAGGACAACCGTCAAATTCAATCGAGCCTGCTTGATCAGGACATGCGTCTTTGTGGTCAGGGATTCCATCACCATCAGTGTCAGGACAGCCATTAAACTCTGGTATCCCTGCTAATTCAGGACATTCGTCTTCTGAATCAGTTATTCCGTCTCCATCAGTATCAGGACAACCTTCAAACTCAGGTATTCCAGGGATGTCAGGACATCTATCTAAATGGTCAGGGATTCCATCGCCATCAGTATCAGGACAACCGTTAAGTTCTTTAGGTCCTGCAACAGTTGGACATTCATCTTCATGGTCTGGTATTCCATCACCGTCAGTATCAGGACAACCTTTGAAAGCCCAAACTCCTGGTGTATCTATACAATCATCTTTTTTGTCAGACACCATATCACCGTCTCTATCTTTTGGTGCTCCGTAAGGAATAGGCACCCTAAGTCCTGCGTAAAATCCAGCACCTCGAATTTTACCACCAGGGAATATTGTTTTTAAATCAGGAACCCCTAAAGTCAAAGGTCCCAATCGTAATCCCAACCCAACTCTAAATCCGCCAAACTGATGATATGAAATAGGGATTCCTACACCAAACCATTTATGATCGTATCCTGGGGTTATTGAAAATTGATTAGGAACACGCACGTTTGCATTATTTTTCTTTCCGTTGATATTGAGATAAGCAATTGCTCCAACATGGAAATTGTTCCAAATATTCCAGTCAAACTGAAAACTTAGTGCAGTTGGAGTATTAACGAAGAAAGTATTGAGTGTATCTTCTTTTGCGACCCAATCTGGGTCGTTTTGAATTAATGAGTCGATGATGGAAGCAAAGTCACCAGGTGTCTCTACTTTATCGAAGATAGTTAAATCGAGGTTTGTTGTGTTTACGCTAAAGTCTCTTGATTTACCACCTTTTTCAAATTTCATTCCTCCGATATCGAGCAAAGAAATCCCTGCTCTGATTTTGTATTTGTTTTTGTCTCTTCTCCAAAGGTTTGTTTCTCCATCCATATCGTATTGATATTCCTCATAATCTGGTCGCCATTCGTACACTCCTCCGATATCAAATCCAATTCCAAGTTTAGAAGTAAGTTTAAAAATATCGTTGAATGAGTTTGTACTATTTACCATGTATTCATCTACATTTCCAGAGTAACCAAACCCAAATTCGCCCCTAAAAGTTGTTGCCGTATCTGAATTCATCAATTGAAACTCTAAATCTCTAGAGTGAAGATAAGTAGAAGCAATACCTTGATTGAATTTCACTTTGATTCCGGCTTTAACAAAATGTTCTTTATTATCCCAGACAACTTGTGAATAATTAAGCCCATATTCTGCCCAAGCCAAAGAATTTTGTGAAAGGAGTTCTCCTTCGATATTAGTGTGCCAAAGTGGATTAAAATCAAGACCTTCCTCAGAAAGTTTTAGGATTTGTGGATTAATTCGATCAATATTATTAATAAATCGAAGTTTTGCAGTAAATCCAACGGCAATTCTTGGATTTATGTGAAACATGAAATTAAGTAAGTCTAATTGTCCACCAATATAAGAACCTCTATTCTTTAGTTTAGGTGAATTATAATCAACAACATTATGAAAACTTTCTTCATAAAGATTTTCGTTATCCATCCACTCTGTATCTTTCCTTAATGAATAAGGCCAATTTCTTTTAGGAAGAATAGAAGCGTCAAAATATTTAGCATTTTGCCAAGCATCAATGTTTATGCTAAATAGGTTAATATCAACCATAAAACGACCATCTACAAAAGAGGCAGGTTGAAGGTCAGTACCCATCACTCCAGCGTAATTACTGTTGATGACACCAAGATAGTTTTGACTGTTTACATGTGATACACCAAAAGAAAATAATAGTGAAAATAGAGAGATTAAAAATACCTTTTTCATGCAGTTAAAATTTCATATTTATAAAAAACAATATTGTGAAGTTAACACGAAAGTAAGTAAAAAAAATAATAATCCAAACTTTGGTTTAAAAATAATCAGAGGGCAAGTTCAAGTCGCATCCTTTATAAAAACTGTTAAAAATTCGAAAGGGATTCTTGCTGTCATCATTATTGTTTTATTTTTGTGGAAATTCAATTTTAATGGAAAGTTTACTAGAAATTTTCGCGCTGTTAACAGATGCTAATTTTATTATGGAGCGTGGAGGTCTCTATTTAGTCTTAATCATTTTATTTATTGAAACAGGAATTATCTTAGGATTCTTTTTGCCTGGAGATCCACTTTTGTTTATTTCAGGGATGATAATTGCCAGTGCAACTGAAACGCCTTATCCTTTTGATAACCATTATTTTAATCTTATATTTTGGGAGATTCTTTTTATGGCGAGTACCATTGCCGGTTATTTCGTCGGCTATTGGTTTGGGAAGAAATTCAGTTATGTTTTTTCAAGAAAGGAAGAAACTTGGTTAATTAAAAAGAAACACATTGAATCTGCAACAAAGTTCTACGAAAATAAAGGTGGTTTTGCCATTACAATTGCTCGATTTTTACCCATTGTAAGAACTTTTATTCCTGTTGTTGGAGGAATCGTTGGAATGAATTTTAAGCTTTTTACCTATTACAACATTATCGGTGCTGTATTATGGGTTGGTAGCATTGTAACAATGGGGTTTTTTCTTGGCAACATCCCATTTGTAAAGAACAATTTAGAATGGATAATCTTAGGGATTATTTTGGTTGTTACCTTGCCTGTAATAAGTCAGCTTGTCTTTAAAAAGAAAGAAAAAGAAGTAGAATAAGTCAAAAAAAATTCCTTTAGTCTATATTAATTACAGTCTAAAGGAATTTTTCAGAGTTACAAATCTCAAGTTATCTCACGCTTTGTTTCTTCCCGATTTTTGTTTCCAGCTTACTAATGATTTTTTTCGTTGCACTACTAATGGCTTTTTCGATTTTATCTTCAGTACTGGTTGCGGCAATAGGACCAAATCCTTTTGGTCTAACTTCGATTGTGCATTTTTTATCATTTGCCCCGCCTTTAATTCCATTTTCATCAGAGAGATGTACTTCAACTCGTGTAACGCTGTCTTCAAAACGTTTTAAATCTTTTTTGATTTCGGTAGTAAAATACGTTTCTACTCGCTCTTTTCCTTCGATATTTTTGTCTGTGTTAAAAAATACTTCCATGGCTCAATTAGTTTGTGAACAACAATTGTTCGGTTAATATTTATTAGATGAAATTCTCTTCATTTTCACCATGCCTAAGATAATAATTAAAATGTGAATATAAAATGATTTTATACTTTTTTATCAAAGAAAATAATAAATATAATTTTACTTAAAAGTAGATTCAAATGGAAGTCGTTGAATAATCGACCTGCCAAGCGTTAGTTCATCTGCATAATGCAGTTCTGTCCCTTGAGAAACACCTCTTGATAGGGTTGTAATTTTTAAACTATTATTAGAGATTTTCTTATAAATATAAAAGTTTGTTGTATCTCCTTCCATGGTCGAACTCAATGCAAAAATCACTTCATCAACTTCTTTGTTATTTACCTTTTCAATCAGTGGAATTAAGTTAAGGTCGTTCGGACCTTTTCCGTCCATGGGTGAAATAACACCTCCTAAAATATGGTATAAACCTTTGTAACTGCCAGTTGCTTCAATTGCTAAAACATCGCGAATATCTTCAACAATACAAATTGTTCGTCGTTCACGTGACGGATTGGCACAGATTGAACAGATTTCTTGGTCTGAGATATTGCCACAGTTTTTACAGTAGTTAATATTGTCTTTTAGCGACTGAATAGCATTGCTAAATTGTTCTATCTCCTCTGGATTTCTTTTTAGTAAATCAAGAACTAATCTTAATGCACTTCTCTTGCCAATACTAGGAAGTGATGCAAATTGCTCAACGGCTTTATTAAGATATTTTGAGGGTAATTCCATAACTTGCAAAGATAGTGATTTGCACAATAAAACTAAAGAAGTTTAAAGAATTGATTACTTTTGTCGTTTTATTTGATGCATTTTGGATTTTGTTTGTAATATACCAGTAGAAAATTTACCATTTACTTTATTTGGGTTATGTCTTCAAGAGCCTATGTCTTTGATTATGGACACACTGATTGCTATTGTGTGTGCTTATGTCTTGATAAAACTAAAGAAACCAATAGATAATTTTAGTAAATATTGGCGTCTTTTCTTCCTTTTCTTAGGAATTAGTATGTTTTTGGGGGGATTTTCACATGCTTTTTTCCAATATACAGGGATGTATGGTAAAAAAGTAACTTGGATTTTTGCATTTTTAGCTGGATTCTACGCAGGAAAAGGAATGTTGAGTTTGAATGTTATTTCCCAGAACACAAAAAAATGGCTCAATGTATTCTTATACGTTAAATTTATTGTTTTATTGATTTTGGCGTTTTATTATCAAGAATTTCTTTTTGTTACGGTCGATTCAGCTTTGACTTATTTGGTTTATTGTCTAGGGCTGGGACTTGTATATACAAAGAAAGGATTTCCATCGTATAAATATACAATTTGGGGTGTTTATCTGCTTGTACCTACGATAATTATTTTTATATTTAACATCCAAATTTCTGTATGGTTTAATAAGAATGATCTGGCACACCTGATAATGATTGGTTCAGTGATTTTATTCTATTTAGGAGTAAAAAAATACGAAGAGATAAAAGTAAATGGATTAAATGGCTAAAAGTGCAGTAAACATAGTAAATAGAAGAGCCAAATTTGAGTATCATCTTCTTGATAAGTTTGTTGCTGGTATTCAGTTGAAAGGAACTGAAATCAAAAGCATTCGAATGGGAAAGGCGAGCATAAAAGAAGCGTATTGTGTTATTAACGATAATAAAGAAGTCTATATTCGTAATATGCACATTGCCGAATATGAAAATGCTTCGTTTTATCAACATCCACCAAAACGGGATCGTAAACTTTTGCTGACAAAAAAAGAAATTAAAAAACTTGATAAAGGCCTTAAAACAAAGGGATATACAATTGTTCCTCTACGTGTTTTTATGAGCGATAAAGGTTATGCTAAAGTAGAAATTGCATTGGCTCAAGGAAAAAAATTATACGATAAACGCCAAGCATTAAAAGAGCAGGACGACAAACGTACCATGGATCGTGTGCGTAAGAATATTTAAAACTTTACAATGAAGGATTTCCTAGATTTATTGTTGCCCATCGCTATTTCAATTATTATGCTTGGAATAGGTTTGGGACTTACAAAAAATGATTTTAAAAGAGTATTTGTACAACCCAAAGCTGTTCTTTTTGGACTTTTTGGACAAATGATTTTAATGCCCCTGATTGGTTTTCTCATTACTTTTATTTTTCCGATGGATCCAGTTTATAAACTCGGAATTATTCTGTTAGCTGCAAGTCCTGGAGGAACATCTTCAAATATTGTTACCTATTTACTGAAGGGGCGTGTGGCTCTGGCTGTGTCCATAACCGCTTTTAATAGTTTACTGATTGTTTTTACAATTCCTATCATCCTTAATATTGGTTTTTACTTTTTTTGGGATGAATCTCTTGATGTCTCACTGTCTTTTATCGACACGTCAACTGAAGTTGGTATAACAATTTTACTTCCTGTAATTTTAGGAATTATTATTCGACACAATTGGCCGAATTTTACAGCCAAATTACAGAAGCCATTACGTTACATTTTGCCAACCATTCTCTTTATTGTTTTTGCACTTGTCTTGTTGGTAGAGAATGATGCGTCTGAAAATAATATTCTCGACTACTCATACTTGTTGCTACCAGCTCTTTTGTTGAATGTTTTCGTAATGATTGTCGGTTTTTATAGTTCTGGTTGGGTAGGAATTGATCACCGAGGAAAATACACAATTGCCATAGAGATGGGACTTCAGAACTCGGCTTTGGCAATCTTTATAGCAAATAATATCTTGAAAATTGATGGACTTTCTATCGTCGCCGTTTTGTATGGAAGTTTTTCATTCTTTGCGACGTTGATTCTTGGCTATATTTTAAAAATCTCGGGCGATAAAAAGAAAAAATCTAAACCAAAACCTCAATAATCTTGTCAGCTAATTCAACACCAATTCGACTTTGAGCTTCTACAGTTGCTGCACCAATATGCGGGGTACAAGCAATTTTCGGGTGATTTAATAAATCTTTTCGAGGCGCAGGTTCATTTTCATAAACATCCAACGCTGCAGCAGCAACTTTTCCGTTGTCAAGGGCATTGATTAAATCGTCTTCATCAATGACACCACCTCTAGCAATATTAACAATCATAACCCCGTCTTTCATCTTGTCAAACTCCGACTTTTTAATTACTGCAGAACCATCCGCCTGTTTTGGAATATGAATTGAAATAAAATCAGCCTTTGGAAGTGTTCCATGTAAATCTGTAGTTGTGTTAACTTGACTGTAAACTTCTCCCACGCCTTCGATGGAAACGGGTATCTTAAACGCATCTACAAATTGGTCAACAGCAATGACTTTCATTCCAACTCCCAATGCATAACTAGCTAAGGAACGACCAATTCTTCCGAATCCGATGATTAACAAGGTTTTTCCACGTAATTCAGAGCCTTTGCCGTACTTCTTCTTAAGTGCTTTAAATTCACTATCACCTTTTTCAGGCATTTGTTTGTAAGAATCAAATGTCATTCTTGCAATTGAAAACATGGAACCAATCACTAATTCTGCAACAGATTGAGAAGAAGATGCAGGCGTATTTTCAACAATTATTCCTTTTTCTCGGGCATAAGTAACATCGATATTATCCATTCCAACACCACCACGACCGATAAATTTTAAATTTGGGCAAGCATCGATTAGTTCTTTCCGAACTTCCGTAGCCGAACGAACTAATAATGCACTATATTTTTCATTGTTAATTACATTGATTAGTTTATCTTGCGCTACATGGTCAGTTGTGACACTAAAACCATTTTTTTCTAATTTTTCTTTACCTTCTGGAGAAATTCCGTCGTTTGCTAATATTTTCATTTGAATTTTTGTATATTTTATAGGGACTTCATGAGGTCAACCACTACTTTTACGCTCGAAAGTGGTAAAGCATTGTATAAAGACAATCTGTATCCCCCAACAGAGCGGTGACCTTTATATCCAATGATTCCTGCTTCATCACAAAGTTGATTGAATCGTTCTTTTTTTGTTTCGTCTGTAAGAGAAAACACAACATTCATTAAAGAGCGTGATTCTTTTTCTACGATACCTCTGAAATTAGGATTCGTATCGATTTCGTTGTAAAGTAAATCAGCTTTTTCTTGGTTGATAATCTTCATTTTTTCTGGTCCTCCGATACTCAACAAATGTCTCAAATTAAGGTTGGCAGTAAAGATTGAAAAAACGGAAGGCGTATTAAATAATCCGTCTTTATCCTTGTGTGTTTTTAAATCAAGATAAGTAGGTATAGGCATTGAAGATCTACCAAAAACGCTATCTTTAACGATAAATAATGTTGCACCTGCGGGACCTAAATTCTTTTGTGCCCCGGCATAAATTAGATCAAATTTTGAAACATCAATGGGTCTTGAAAAAATATCAGAAGACATATCGCATACCAAAGGAACGGTTGTTTCTGGAATAAAATGAAACTGTGTTCCTCTGATTGTATTATTTGAAGTATAATGCAGATAATCTACGTCTTCAGGTACTGTAAATTTTGTTGGGATATATGTAAAATCTTTATCTTTTGACGATGCAACTTCCACAACTTCTAATCCAGCATTTTGGGCTTCTTTCATGGCCAATGTTGACCAAGTTCCAGTGTTGATGTATGCAGCTTTTTTATGCTTCCCTGCCATGTTCATAGCAGCGATTAAAAATCCTAAACTTGCGCCACCTTGTAAGAAAAGAACGGTATATCCATCTGGAATGTTTAGAGCTTTTTTAACATTGTTTCTCGTTTCTTCAAAAACTTTTATAAAGTCTTTGCTTCTATGTGAAATTTCTAAAATAGAAAGCCCGTTAAAATCAAGTACTGCTTCTGCGGCTTCTTTAAATACCTCTTGGGGTAAAATGCATGGACCTGCTCCAAAATTATATTTCATAACTTTTGTTTTTACAAAGGTGCTAAAAATTCTTTCCAAAAACCACCTATTTATTAAAAATAAAATTGAAAAAAACCGACGCTTGGTCGGCTCTTTATTTTACTTATCATCTGCTTTTTTATCGGCTTTTTTCTTGGTAGTTGTAGTCTTTTTTTTGGCCGCTGGCTTATCTACAGTTGCTTTCTTGGTTGTTGTCTTTTTAGCTGTCGGTTTTGCAACGGTTTTTTTAACTGACGTTTTTGTAGCAGTTTTCGCAGTTGTTTTTTTAGCTGTCGTTGTTTTTTTTGTTTCTTTTTTCTCCTCTTTCTTTACTGCTTTTTTCTTAGGAACAACCGTTGTTTTAGTTTTTTTTCTTTTTCTTGTATTTCCGTAAGAGCCTCTAGCTATTTTACCTCTTCTTGTTTTAACATCACCTTTTCCCATAGATATAAAATATTTGGTTTAAAATTAGTATTTCGATAAAAATAGGAAAGTTTTAGAATAAAAAAGCGATTTTCATGAAAAATAACTTCCAATTAAATAGAAAAGGTCTGGAAAAACTGGATTGAAAGGGTGTTTTTTAGGGTTAGTGGTGTTTTATTTGGGTGCCTAGCTCAAAGTAGTCTTCCTAAAATTATCTATGCTGTTTCCGCTTGTAAACTACGATTAACTATACCTCTTTAATTCTTTTAATAAGTCCATTGATGACAGCATCAGGATTTCGGATAACATTTTTACACCACTCAATTTTTAGTTGTGTTTGTTGTTCTTCGGTGAGCTTCCAATCAAACTCAGTTTGTGATTCAAGTCTTGTGCGTATCGTGTTCATTGTTAACGCCGCAGAAACAGAGATGTTAAAACTTTCGGTAAATCCAACCATGGGGATTTTTACATAATAATCTGCCATTTCTAATGCCTTTTCAGAAAGTCCTGTTTGCTCTGTCCCGAAAAGTATTGCCAATGGTCGGTCGATTGGAACATCGTTAATCGTAAATGCGTCTGTATGCGGTGTTGTAGCTGCAATTTTATAACCTTGATTCTTCAGTTCTTGGATACATTTAGCAGTAGGAAAGAGTGGGTCTGTATAATGATAATGATTAATCCATTGACCAGCGCCCAATGCAATGTCTCTGTTTAGCGTGAATCTATTGTTTTTTTCAATAATATGTACATCTTGAATGCCAAAACAATCACAACTTCTGATAACTGCACTTGCGTTGTGTTCTTGGAAAATGTTTTCGACCGCTATGGTTATATAACGTGTTCTTTCAGCAGCAATCCGTTCAAATTTCTCTACTTTTTCAGGAGTAATAATTTGATAGAGTGCCTGTAACAGCTTTATTTCTATGTCTTTTTCTACCATAAATAAAAAAAGGGAGCAACTGCTCCCTTTTAAAAGTTCTGAACTTAATTATTTGTTCACAGATGCTGCTAAATTAGCACCTGGCTTGAACTTAACAACATTTTTTGCTGCGATTTTGATTTCTTTCCCAGTTCTTGGGTTTCTTCCAGTTCTAGCTGCACGCTTAGAAACAGAGAATGTTCCAAATCCGATTAAAGAAAGACGATCGCCTTTTTTTAAAGCTTTAGTTGTTGTGTTTAAAAGAGCGTCTAATGCTCTTTTAGAATCTGCTTTTGTTAAACCAGATTCTTTTGCCATAGCGTCAATTAATTCTGCTTTGTTCATAGTTATGGTTTTTGTTTGTTAAAAAATATTACTACGACAAATATATAGTAATATATACCACTTGCAACTGTTTTAGTAAAAAAAAACGTTTTTTTGTTGAAAAAAGCCTGTAAATGTTAATAAACCTATGAGTTTGAGGAGTTTTTCGAAGGTGCTTTGTCTATTTGAAACCATAAAATCTTATAAAAAAGTATAGAAAAATGACCAAAATTGAAAGACTAATCTATAATTATGCTCCACTCATTAGGAGAAAAACCCAGTAGAAAATCCTGACTTTTTAATCTCTTTTTACCTTCTAACTGAACATTGTGAAGTGAAATTGTTCCGTCTAATAGGTTCAATAAGAACTCTCCATTTCTGTTTTCAAGAAAAATTTTATCGTTCTTCTCTTTATTAAGTATGCTTGTTTTAAAAATCTTCATGGTTTTAGTTTGGTCATTTTCTTTCATCTTTAACTTTATCCATGCTGTCGGATACGGAGATAAACCGCGAATAAAATTATGGATATCTTCAATTGATAGAGTGAAATCCACTAAACAATCTTGTTTAAAGATTTTTGGAGCTGGTTTATGTGTTCCTTTGGGTTGCGGTTGTGCTTGTGCAATGCCTTTTCTAATCAATTCGATGGTTTCTATAACTACATCTGCACCTAAAAGCATCATTCTGTCGTGGACTTCTCCTGCGGTTTCGTTTTCACCTATTTCCATTTCCCGGTTCAAAATGATTTCACCTGTATCTATTTTCTCATCTATAAAAAATGTTGTTACGCCTGTTTTTGTTTCTCCATTTATTACTGCCCAGTTTATTGGAGCAGCACCTCTGTATTGTGGAAGCAAAGAACCATGAAGATTAAATGTGCCGAGAGCAGGCATTCTCCAAACAGCTTCGGGTAACATTCTAAAAGCAACTACAACAAATAAATCGGCTTGATACGATTGGAGTCCCTCAATAAACTGCTCATCTTTTAGATTTGTGGGTTGAAGAACTTCTATGTTATTTTGTTTCGCACATTTTTTAACATCACTCTCAGACAATTTTTGTCCTCTTCCCGCTGGTCGGTCAGGTGCAGTTATAACAGCTTTAATGTTATATTCTTCTTGAATGATTCTCTCCAAAATTGTTGTTGCAAATTTTGGAGTTCCCATAAAAACAATGCTCAAATCTTTTTTAGCCTTCACCATATTTCTTTTTTTGCAAAGATAATGGAATGAATATTAAATTGGGAATAAAGCAGGTTAATAGACTTTTTTTCTCCAGCTGGAGAATTTCAAATATGTTAATGATAAAAGCCCCATCATACTAAAGTAAAGGTATTCTACCGACCAAACGGCAGTGATATTCCAACCCCATACTTTAATCGTTAAGTATGAATAAACAACATAAAAAATGGTACACAAAGTTTCTATTGCTAACGAAATTCGTGTGTTGCCTGAGCCACTGATAGAGTGGAATAGGGGAGAAGACAAACCATATATGAGGATTGAACCGAACATTATTCTCAATATAAACGCACTGTCCGTAAGATAAGCAGTTTCTGGATTGATGATTTGAATTAATTTTTCTGGATATAAAAGTGCGCCATGGAAAATAAGTAGTAAAAACAAAAACGACAGCAGTTGAATGCGTTTAATAATCTTGGGGATTATATTTGATTCTGTATAATCCATATATTGGGCAACATAAGTTTTAGTGGTCGCAGCAAATCCGAATATAGGAACAAAGGCTAAGAAATATACAAACCTGACATTCTGTGAAACAGTGAGATTGTGCAGTCCCATTTGTTCTATAAAAATAAAAAACAACGTCCATGAGCTTAAAGCAATCATTCCTTGGAACACCAAAGGACTTCCGATTCTTAAAAGATTTTTTATGATTTCAAATTTTATCTCAAGCCGTAAAAATATTTGATATTTAATTCTTTCTTTGGAGCGAAATAGGATAGTGATAAGAGTCAAAGATGCTATTCCTTCAGAAAGAACTGATGCCAAAGCGGCTCCTTTAATTCCCATTGGTTCAACACTACCAAAACCAAATATAAGTAGATAATCGAGTATGATATTGGAAACAGCAAAGACTGCACTGCCAATCATTATAATCCATGTTTTTCCTATTGAAAGGAAAAAACTATTCAGCACAATCATAAAAAGTGCGAAGAAAAAACCCAACGACCGAATAGACAAATAATCAATTTGCTCTAAGGCTAATTCGCTACTTTTTGAAAAATTTAGAATAAAATCACTAAGCAGTGTTTGTGTAAAGAGAAAGAATAGCAGTGCTACTGATAAAATCACAAGAATAGCAGACTGAATAATTCGATTGATTTGTTCTGTTTTATTCTGTCCTATTCTTCGTGCCATAATAATTTGAGCGGCATCGCCAAATCCAATTAATCCCATAAATAAGGTAACGTAGATTAATCCTCCATTTCCACTGGCATCAAAGCTTAAAGTACTGTATCTACTTAGAAAAGCAGCATCGGTTATCATTACGACGGACTGTACAAATGTTCCCAGCATTATTGGGAACGCAATTTTTAAAATTTGGGAATAAGAAATAGATAACCGCATGCAAATTTTTATCAGGGAGCGAAGATAATGACTTGATTGAAAAAATGGCGATAAATTACTTAATCTTCAATAATCTTCTTTAAATAATCATAATAATCACCTTTCATTCCTTCGATTTGACTTTTCACTTTATTTTTTGAAATCCAGCCAGAATTTAGTGCAATCTCTTCCAAACAAGCAATTTTCAGTCCTGTTCTTTTTTCAACGGCTTTCACAAATTCTGTAGCTTCTGATAAAGCCTCATGCGTGCCAGTGTCTAACCATGCATAACCTCTTCCTAAAAGTTGCATTTTTAGTTGGTCTTTTGCTAAAAAGGTTTGATTTACAGAGGTGATTTCTAATTCGCCTCGGGCAGATGGTTTTACTTCTTTTGAAATATCTACCACAGAGTTGGGATAAAAATAGAGACCTACAACAGCAAAATTAGATTTTGGTTTAAGTGGTTTTTCTTCAATACTGATGACATTTTTGTTTTCATCAAATTCTGCGACACCATATCTTTTTGGGTCGGAAACATAATTTCCAAAAATAACAGCTTTTCCATGATTTTCAACTGTGTGGATTGCTTCTTTAAGTTGATTTTGTAGTCCTGCACCATAAAAAATATTATCTCCTAAAACCAAGCAAACAGAATCGTTACCGATAAAATCCTCTCCTAAGATAAACGCTTGTGCAAGCCCATCGGGAGTGGGCTGAACTTTATAAGAAAGTTGAATTCCCAGTTGACTTCCATCTCCAAGAAGTTTTTCAAAATTAGGCAGATCATGCGGTGTTGAAATAATGAGTATTTCTTTGATTCCTGCTAACATTAAAACAGAAAGCGGATAATAAATCATGGGTTTATCGTAGATAGGCAAAAGTTGTTTACTAACCACATGGGTTAGAGGGTGTAATCGTGTTCCTGACCCTCCAGCTAAAATTATTCCTTTCATGGTATAAGTTTAAAAGCACGAAGTTAGAAAAATCTATTAAATAAAAGAGTAGCACTTGTTATCTTTCAGTAAAATTAGTTTTACAGGTCATTTAATTTTGGATTTTCCTTATGCCTTGTTTTGTCACGGTTTGTTTTCTTTTCCAAGTTCTTTTTTAATGCTTCCGACAAATTTACTCCAGTTTGATTAGCAATACAAGTCAATACAAACAAAACATCTGCCAATTCATCTCCTAAATCTTTATTTTTATCCGATTCTTTTTCACTTTGTTCTCCGTAGCGACGCGCAATGATTCTGGCAACTTCTCCAACTTCTTCGGTGAGAATAGCCATGTTTGTTAATTCATCGAAATAGCGAATCCCGACTTCCTTAATCCAGTCATCTACTGTTTGTTGTAACTCATTTATCGTCATCATTTATCTTGTTCCAAATGTAAATTGAATTGATAAATGTAGAAAAAATATGTTACTATTTTAACATAAATCGATGGAATCTTACTAAATTCATTTATATTTTTGTAATATTATAAAAAAACAGCAAAAGGTGTCAAATATTAATTTAGTAATCGAAGAAAGGGCAGCTGATATTGCCGGATTTTTAGTGGGGAGAATATTGCCTTTTAGACAAAAAAGAATGGTGGGACCGTTTATTTTTATTGACCACATGGGACCTGTAAAGATGAATGCAAGGGAACATTTTGATGTTGCACCACATCCACATATCGGATTGTCAACTTTAACTTTTTTGTTTGAGGGAAATATCATGCACCGTGATTCAATAGGTACGGAAATTGAAATTTCTCCAGGTGCAGTAAACTGGATGACAGCTGGAAAAGGTGTTGTTCATTCTGAAAGAACGCCAGATTATCTTCGAGATTCTACTAAGTTGATGCACGGATTACAAATTTGGGTTGCGTTGCCTAAAGAATTGGAACAAATGGAACCAGAATTTCATCACATTGAGAAAAAAGATATCCCGACATGGGAAGATGGAGAAGTTGAAATAACCTTGGTTGCTGGAGAGGTTTTAGGAAAAAAATCTCCTGTTCCTGTTCATAGTAAGTTATTTATGATTGAATTAAGAAGCAAATCAAAACAAACCATAAATATCGGAGATCAACTTTTTGGAGAATCTGGTTTGTACATTGTTGAAGGCGGAATTGAAGCTGAGGGAAATACGTTTGAGGCTGGAAACATGTTAATTGCAAAAGATAGTACGTTGTGTTCTTTTACAATTCTAGAAAATAGTCTTGTTTATATTTTTGGGGGAGAGCCATTCCCTGAAACACGTTATATCGATTGGAACTTTGTGTCTTCTTCGCAAGAGACACTCGACAAAGCAAGAGAAAAATGGAAAAGGCAAGAATTTGATAAAATTCCAGGCGATTCTGATGAATTTGTTCCGTATCCGGATAGAGTTAAGAATTTAAAGCATAAAAAATAGTTGATGACGGAAAATAAAAAGAAACGATTTGAACCGTTTAGCGAAAATAATTGGTGGAAATTTGGTTTGATATGGGGCGTTTTTATGTTTCTACTTATGCTTTTTGTGATAAGACCTTATTTGGACGAAGAATATACACCTACCCAAAAACTCATTGACTTAATCGTCTGGTCTGTCGGAGGAATCGGCTACGGTGCAATTATGCGATGGTTTAAGAGGAAGTCAGAAGGTAAATAAATTGAAACGCTACTTTTTTAATAATTTCTTGACCTCATTCTTCTAAAAATAATTAAATTTAACATGAAATTAGCATTAGCAATAAAATCCAAATAACTTAAAATATGGGAAACTCTTTATACATCATTTTGGCCATCATAGCATTGGTGCTATTCTTGGTTAATATTTACAATCGTTTTGTTAAGAATAAAAATGTAGTGAAAGATGCGTGGAGCAATATTGATGTTGCCTTAAAGCGTCGTCATGATTTAATTCCAAATCTTGTAAATATCGTTAAAGCTTATGCAGATTACGAAAAAACAACATTCCAAGCCATTGTTGAAGCAAGAAACAAAGCAGTAAATTTACCAAAAGATGATATCAATGGACGAATTGAAGCAGAAAAAGAACTGAAGCGTTCACTGAATAATTTCTTTGTTACGGTGGAGGCTTATCCAGAGTTAAAAGCTGACCAAAATTTCGTTAATCTACAAGACCAATTGGCACAAATTGAAGAGAATTTAGAACGATCGAGACGCTACTATAACGGAACAGTTAGAATTAACAATACTTATGGAGAAAGTATTCCAGGGGTTATCTTTGCAGGAATGTTTAAGTATCAGCATTTTGATTATTACGAGGCAGAAGAAGATGAAAAACGTGAAGTTGATGTTAAATTATAATCTTTTTATATAAAATACTTACTTATGAAGTTTCTAGTTGGTTTTGTTTTTCTTTGTTTTCAATGCTTGATTTTTGCGCAAGGATTTGTTGTCAATGAATATAAAGTCGATGTTTATTTGAGCGAAGAAGGGTATTTTGATGTTGAAGAATATTACGACATCGAATTTACCATTCAAAAACACGGTATTATTCGCGACATTATTACAAAATATGAATTTCAACTATCTGACACTTCAGAAATCACAAAAAGAGAAATCTATATCTCTAATGTCGATGTTTCTGGTGGACCATATACAACTTCTTCTCATCTGGGGCAGAAATATGAAACCAGTTATGAAATCAAAATTGGAGATAAAAACAAAACGGTTATTGGTCCGATGGCTTATTCTATAAAATATCGAGTGGAAAATGCTTTTATTTTTAAAGATAACGTTGTTCAGTTTTATTGGAATCTAAAGCCTGATGGCTGGAACGCAGAATTTAAAAGCGTTCAATTCCGTGTTTTTACACCCGATGGAGCAGAACTATCTGATGAAAATAGCTTTATTTACTATGATTCATACCTTCCTGGTTTAGATTCAAATTTCGAATTATCTTATGAAAATGGTGTGTTTGAAGGACGTTCTCTTCCTGACTTCCGCTCGAATTATGGTCAAAGTGTAACCGTTTTAATCAAACTTCCTAAAGAAATGATTGCAGAAGTAGATTATTCTCTTCCGTGGTGGCAAAAATATAGCTGGATTGCCATAACTGTTGCGCTTTGGGTATGGATAAAAAGCGTTCGTAGGCGGGTTGCTAAACCTGATAAGATAACAGCAACAACTTCTTATTATCCACCAGATGAAATGGATCCTGCTGTGGCTGGATATATCATTGATGATTTTGTGCACCAACGCGATCTGGTTTCGCTTTTACCGTATTGGGGACAAAAAGGAATTATTACAATTCAAGACATTCCAAAGGAGAAGGTCTTTGGTAAGGCCGATGTCTCTTTAACCAAAGTAAAGGAGCTGAACGAGGACGCAGCGTCCTATGAAAAAATTATGTTTGAAGAATTATTCAAAACAAACAATACTGTATTGATTTCGAGCTTAGCGAATACTTTTTATACAACGATGAACAAAGCACAAAAATCGCTGGAATCGGCTGCGAATTTATATTATGATACAAAAGCCAACAAAAAATCTACAAATATTGGCGCATTGTTTATTATTTCTTCCTTCGCAGTAGGTTTTCTGTTTTTCTATTTTTATAGTATTTTAGCTGCTATTGTAGGATCAATCGCTGTAATTGTTGCTAGTATTTCATTCTTTAAAAAGAAAAAATCACCCAAAGGGAACAGGGCTTTTTCAGAATTATTAGGATTTAGAGAGTTTATAAAAGTTGCTGAACTAAATCGTATCAAAATGCTGTTAGAAGATGACCCAGATTATTTTGAAAAAACAATGAGTTATGCTGTGGCCTTTAACTTACTTAAGGAATGGTCTGGCAAGTTTGATGAACTTGGTGTGGAGCCACCAAATTGGTATAGTAGCGCAGCAGGACCGATTGCAATGAGTAGTTTTGGAAACGCATTTACAAACAGCATGAATACAACACGTAGCAATTTTGTAAGTGCACCTGCAAGTTCATCGAGTGGTGGTAGTTTTGGAGGCGGTGGTTCTTCAGGGGGCGGATTTGGCGGTGGCGGTGGCGGAAGTTGGTAAATAAACATAGATACATTAAAATTGGCGCAAGATTTATCAGAAATATTAGTTGTAGGAATATCTTCAAGGGCTTTGTTTAATCTTGAAAAGGAAAACAAAATCTTTGAAGAAAAAAACATTCAAGGGTTTAGGAAATATCAAGAAGAACATCAAGATAAGTTGTTAAAGCCTGGACCAAGTTTTCCGCTGATAGAAGCTTTGTTGAAACTCAATGCCTACGTGAAAGAACCCATCGTTGAAGTTGTTGTCATGTCAAGAAATAGTCCTGAAACAGGCACGCGTGTTTTAAAATCTATCCAGCATTATGGTTTACCAATCAATCGTATGGCGTTTTCAGGTGGTGAACCTATTCCACCATTTATTGAAGCTTTTGAGGTAGATTTGTTTTTGTCAAAAGATGAAAAAGAAGTGCAAACGGTCATTGATAACTCAACATGTGCTACGGCTTTGGTTTATGATTTGCCGAAGGATTATCAAATTGATACCAATAGGGTAAAGTTTGCATTTGATGCCGATGCTGTCGTGTTCTCAGAAGAGTCAGAAAGAATTTATAAAGAAGAAGGAATTGATGCTTTTTTGAAGCATGAAACGGAAAACGAAGATGTGCCGTTAAATGATGGACCTTTTGCAGATTTATTGCGTAAACTTTCAAAAATTCAGGAAAAACTTCCCATGACAATAGAGCTGTCGCCTTTGAGAATAGCGATTGTAACGGCTAGAAGCGCACCAAGTCATATGCGTGTTGTAAAAACATTTAAAAAGTGGGGTGTTTATGTTGACGAAGCCTATTTTATGGGTGGTTTGGCAAAAGACAAGGTTTTAAAAGCATTCGGAGCGCATATTTTCTTTGATGACCAGACTGTTCATTTAGATGATTCAAGTAAAGTTGTTCCATGCGGAAGAGTATTATACAAATCGAATTCACCACTTAAGAAGTTCGAAAAATAAAAGTAAGGAAATAGAAATATAAGAGAGAATTAAAACCCTCGATTTTTTTTGCTTTCTATCAATTCCTTTGTATCTTTTCTTAAAAATTAAAAACATGGCTCAAATTGTCTTGAAACGCATCTATGAAGATTATGAGAAATCTGATGGATATAGAATATTAGTTGACCGATTGTGGCCAAGGGGAATTTCCAAAGAAAATGCTCAATTAGACCTGTGGTTAAAGGAGATTGCACCAACAAATGAGTTGCGTAGGTGGTTTAATCACGAAGTTGGAAAATGGGAAGGTTTTACAGCAAAGTACCTTCAAGAGATTTCCGATAATAAAGAACAAACAACGGAGTTATTAAGTGTCATTAAATCTCACGAAAAAGTTACGCTCTTGTTTGGAGCAAAAGACATTGATCACAATCAAGCAGTAATTTTAAAAAAATGGATTGAAAAAAATGCATAAGAAACAACCATCATTGTTTAATAATTCTAATTCATTAACAGAAGAAAACCTAACTTTTCCTACACACGAAGGGGTTGTTAAAATCATTTCTATGACTGAAAAGGAAACAGAAAATCAATTTAAAAATTTAACCATTTCTTATAGTTTTGCAGAACACATTTTTGGGAATATAATTGTTGCATCAACTTCTCAAGGTGTTTGTTATTTAGCCTTTTATGACGATGATAAAACAAAAGCTGTGGAACAACTGAAAAAACGATATAAAAATGCTGTATTTGTTTCGCAAATTGATGAATTTCAAAAGAATGCCTTGTTGATGTTTTATAAAAATAATTGGCAGAATTTAGACAAGATTGTTCTGCATATCAAAGGAACAGAATTTCAGATGAAAGTTTGGAAACAACTTTTGCGTATTCCTTTTGGATTGCTCATAAATTACCAAGATATTGCTCAAGAAATGGGAAATATAAATTCTGCAAGAGCCATTGGATCGGCTGTTGGGAAAAATCCCGTTGGTTTTATTATTCCTTGTCACAGAGTTGTTCCTTTATCTGGGAAAATTGGTGGATACATGTGGGGAGCAGAGCGTAAAGCTACAATTATTGAATGGGAGAGGAGTTTAATAAATTAATGTAATCCGTTTTTTATAAGGTTAATAAACTCCTTTCTTGTACTATCATTCTTTAAAAAAATCCCTGTAAAAGCAGAAGTTGTTGTATAAGAGTTTTGTTTCTCAACTCCTCGCATTTGCATACACATGTGGCTACATTCTAGAACAACCGCAACTCCTTGTGGCGAGAGTGTTTTTTGGATACAATCACGGATTTGAATGGTAAGTCTTTCCTGTACCTGTAAACGTCTTGCAAAAGCATCTACGATACGTGGAATTTTACTTAATCCAACAATTTTACCATTAGGAATATAAGCAATATGTGCTTTTCCAAAAAATGGTAATACATGGTGTTCACATTGTGAATAAACCTCGATGTCTTTTACAATTACCATTTCAGAATAATCTTCTTCAAATAATGCACTTCGAAGAATTTCTTCTGGGTCTTGTTGGTAGCCTTGCGTTAAAAATTGAAGTGCTTTAGCAACGCGTTCAGGTGTTTTTTCTAATCCTTCTCTTGTCGGGTCTTCACCAAGATTTTCAAGTACTTTTTCATAAAGAGATGAGATGTCCTTCGTGACTTTTTTGTCGTATTTGAAATTACTATCCATGCGATTGTTTATTTAGTTACCAAATATAAAAATCATCTAACATTCTTCCTGTAGTAACTCCTGAAAACCTTCCAGTCATTAATTCATTTAAGAATTTCTTTAGACTATCTACACCTTCGTATGTATTTTTTGCTCTCATATTTGGTCTTTTGCTTCTAAAATTGGCATCACTCAGTGGTTTTACTTCTTTTGCAAAGTAAACAACACCCCCATCTTCAATGGCTAATCCTAAAATTGCCCCTGGCAAGTCGCCATAAGATTCAGGTCCAACCCCAGGAATGATTTGCTCAGAGAACCATGCATAGATTCGTGTTGAATCATTGGCTTCCCAAACTGCTTGTCTGGTCTGAAATCCTGCAATCTCTCTTGTGTTTCGCGTAATGTACCAATCTCTCTTTTTTAGAGAATCTCGGTAGAATAAAGATGTACCAAAAATATTAAACTCTCTTTCAATTAAATTGCTTTTAAAATCTTGATACGATGTATTTTTCATTGTTGTCCATTCCCTTTCTGCGTCAGCCATTGTCGCTTCAATTGGAGTGAATAAACATCCATTTTCATCAAAATACAATTTGAATTCATCAATTTTTGGTTCTTTTATCCATTTATTGTTTCTACTTAGCATTTGTTGATTGCCTTCAAAACGTTTTTCAAGGTTTGTTCTTCTTTCAAAAATGATTTCACCAGATAGGATTGCTTGACCATAAGTGAAACTTGTGATAAAAAGAATAAAAATTAGAAAACTTGACTTAGAAAAACATGCCTCTTCTACCATTATCTTCTGCTGTTTTATTGTTATTAAACCTCCAAGTTGCTCCAAACATAAAGTAACGAGCGATAATTCGATTTCTTGTGTCCGTGATTATATTTGTTCCAACCATCCTTGAAATTCCTATATTTTGATTAAAAATATCGTAAGCCGCAATATCAAGAATTAAATTTCCTGTTTTTAGGAAACGTTTGCTTAACTTGACATTCCAAATCAATGGTTTTTCGTTGTATCCTGTTGCCCTGCGTGAGTTTATTTCCCATGAAATGTCACTATCAATAAAGAATCGCCAAGGCAATTCAAAGAAAATTTCTGCTTTGTATCTTTGAGTTGTATAAGGTTCGTTTAAATTTGAAGACAATGAGCTAATGGGATAGTTGTATCCTACTGATGCACTTATACTTACTTCAATTGAATCAGTTCTGTATTGAAGTGCAATCATTCCGTCAAGTCCATAATTTTCGATGTTGTTTTCTTGACTGTTTATGAATGACTTTGTGTTGAAATAATTCCCAAACAAATTTGGTCTGAAATGTAAATCTTTGTTGAAAATGGGGAAACCTCCGCCTGCATAAAATCCTCCATACATATTTCCGTCAACGTTAATTGCTTTGGAAATAGACTGACCTTGGATATTGTAAGAAATATCGTTTGAAAATGCATTGTTTGTATAATTAAAATATCCACCAGCGTAGATATAACTAAAATTAAGTGCATTCCATTTGTTGTAATTTATCGTAATTCCATGCGTATAATCAGGTTTTAAATTAAGGTTTCCAATTACCAATTTATTTGGGTCTGTATTATCTCTTACAGGTTGCAATAAATTCAAATCGGGTTGATTTGAGCTCGTGCTATATGCCAAAGTTAAACGATGAGAGTTGGAGAATTTAAAGCTGTAATCTAAATAGGGCAAAATATCGGTTACATCTTGTTTGAATAATTCATTATTTACATTGTTCAAATTATCAATTTGAACGTTTCTGACACGCGCTCCAATTTCCAAATTTTGTTTTGATGTAGTGAAAATAATTCCAAGCGCCCCCCGATTTTCAAATCTCTTATTTCCAAAGTCGTTGCTGTACAAATCAGCATAATCATCATACCCTGTCGGTGTATTATTGTAGGTTGAAGTTCGCTGTTCCCCATTAAAATAATCTCCTCGATATTGAAACCTTAAACGAAATTGTCTAGAAAGTGGTTCGGTGTATTCCGCCAAAAAACGATGTCCCGTTGTATGACTATTTATATTTCTTTGTTGGTCATAAACAGAATCAGGAACCAAAAATTGTAAGAAATACATATCTGTCATCAAAGTATTGTTTCTATCGCTTTCCGTGTATCCAAATTGATACATTAAATCCAACTCTCTTCCTCTTTTATCAAATTTTTTCTTAAATTTCAGTTCTAAGTTTCCGTCTAAACCTTCTCCAGTTGTCTTGTTATGTAAATCAGTGTTGCTGAATCTTATGTTTTCACCTAAGATAAAATCACTGGTGTTGTCACGGTCGCTGTGCTCTTTTCGGATAATTAAATTGGACTTAAAACTCAACGATGTTTTACTGTTAAACTCATATTCCATGTCAAAATTAATGGTGTGAGATTGTTGTTTTTGATAGTTAAAAACTGTGTCGATTTTCCTATAATTCGTATCTGCAAAGAAATATTCTGACTCTGTTATTTGGTCGGCTGTAACACGACTGTCATTGTATGTATAATTGAGTCCAACTTTAAATTTATCAGTAAATTTATTCGTCAAATAAAATCCACCTTTATAATTTTCAGGTAAACCATTGAGTGTAGTAGGTTGCATAAATGACCGAAATCCGCCTTGCATTTCATTGGTCAGCCCAAAGCGTGAAGCATCTTGGCGACTAAAACCTGTGTTTGGTGTGTTAGAGCCCAAACCGAAAACAGAAACTTTAAGGTCTTTATCAAAATAATTCAACAACACGTCGCCCTCATAAAAAAGGGTTCCATTGGGTTCTTTCTCAAAGTATTCAGTGTTTGCACCACCTCTTCCAGCGACTTTGCCAAAATATCCTTGCTTGGCTTCGTCTTTTAATTTAACATCAAGAATTTGAATCTTTTCTTCTGTATTTCCACCCGAATTATCATCTTCAGTTTCATAAACTTCAATTTTATCAACGCCTTTAGCAATCAAATTTCTTGTCGCAATCGTTGGGTCACTACCAAAGAACTCGTCACCATCTACTAAAACTTTTGATATTTGACGACCTTGTGAGCTGATATTTCCGTTTGCATCAACTTGTAATCCTGGAAGATTTTTCAATAAATCCTCAACGGTTGCATTTTCTTTTGTTGCAAATGAATCGGCGACATAAACCAGCGTATCTCCACGGAAATAAATGGGTTCTTTGTTAGCATAAATCACAACTTCTTCTAATTCCATTGCTCTTTCAGGAAGAATAACCGAAGGAATATGGATTTCATTATTCTCTTCAGAACCAAAAATATAATATACTTTCTCATCGAATTGAAAATGCGTAATAACAAGCTCTATTGTGTCTATTGGGATACCAGACAACTCAAAACTTCCATCTAACGCTGAATGTGTATAACCCAATAAAAGACCATCAGACATTCTCGTAGCCATAATAATGGCATAATTCAAAGGCCTGTCATTTATCGTATCATTAACAACCCCTGTAAACTTCATTTCCTGAGAAAATGTCAAGAAACTCAAGATTAGGAAAAGTAGAGAAACAAATTTCTTCATTTATTATAAAGTATTCATTAATTATGGTATGGACGAAAGTAAGGGTTTTAGATGGATAAATTATGGTATTTAAGTGTTAAAATGTGTTTATTTTTTCTTTTTCATTAAATTTTCCATTTTGATTATTAGTTTTGGTAAAAAACTAAGTCATACTATTTGGAAGAAGCAAAAGTCATAAAATCTACTGGAAGGTGGTACAATGTTGAGTTGGAAAACGGCGAGCTACACACTGTTGGGATTCGTGGTAAGATTCGATTGAAAGGGATTCGTACGACCAATCCAGTATCAGTAGGTGACCGTGTTTTGGTAGATTTTAAAGACAGAGATACTGGCGTAATTACGAAAATCTTACCGCGTAAAAATTACATCATCCGAAAGTCGATTAACTTGTCCAAAGAATCTCATATCTTGGCAGCAAATATCGACCGTGTTTATTTATTGGTAACACTTGTTGCTCCCGAAACACATTTGACTTTTGTTGACCGATTTTTGGTTACCGCAGAAGCCTATGGCGTTCCTGCAACCTTACTTTTTAACAAGATGGATCTTTATATGGAAGAGCATTTGCCTTTGGTTGAGGAAACAATGGATATATACCGAAATGTTGGTTACGAATGTGTTGGAGTTTCTGCTTTAGACTCATCGAGCATCGACTTTTTAAAGGAAGAAATCAAAGGGAGGCAAGTGATGTTTGCAGGAAATAGTGGAACAGGGAAAAGTACTTTGATTAATGCTTTGGATCCATCTTTGAATATCAAAACATCTGACATTTCAATTACCCACTTGCAAGGTCAACATACAACAACCTTTGCAGAGATGCATAAACTAGAGTCAGGTGGATATGTTATTGATACACCTGGAATTCGTGCTTTTGGCGTTGTGGATATGGACAAAAATGTAATTTCCCATTATTTCCCTGAGATGCGTGAATTGCTAAATCAATGTAAATTTCACAATTGCTTACACCTTAACGAACCTGAATGTGCAGTAAAAGAAGCTGTGGAAAACGGGAAAATTCACCCTTCGCGTTATCGCACTTATTATGAATTGATGAACGAAGATTCTGGAGAAACGTATCGTTAATTTTTTTCCTCTTCTTTCGCTTTCTTTTTTGCTTCTTTTTCCTTTTTATCACTCTCATCGAAAGCTTGGATAATTTGCTTAACGATTTTATGGCGGATGACATCGTTCTGATTCAGTCGAACAATCCCAATATCATCAATTGATTTTAACCTATCTATCGCATAAATTAATCCCGATGGTTGTTTGAAAGGTAAATCAATTTGCGAAGCATCACCCGTAATCACAAAACTGGCACTTTTTCCCATTCGGGTAAGGAACATTTTAATTTGATTTACTGTTGCGTTTTGCGCTTCATCTAAAATAACAAAAGCATTGTCTAAAGTTCGCCCCCTCATAAAAGCTAAAGGAGCAATTTCTACAATTCCTAAATCTATGTAATCGAGAAGTTTTTCAGCAGGAATCATGTCGCGAAGCGCATCGTAAAGAGGCATCATGTATGGGTCTAGTTTTTCTTTTAAATCGCCCGGAAGGAACCCTAAATTTTCGCCAGCTTCAACGGCAGGGCGTGTCAAGATGATTCGTCTTACTTGCTTATTTTTTAACGCCCTCACTGCACAGGCAACAGCAGTATATGTTTTTCCCGTCCCAGCTGGTCCAACCGCAAAAACCATATCTTTTTGATTGATGGCTTCGACCAATTTCCTTTGATTGAACGTTCGTGCTTTTATTTTATTTCCATGAACACCGTGTAGGAGAATTTCGGAACCATCGCCCGACATAACTTCCACTGGGTCTTCCGTCATCAAATTGTCGATGTTATTTTCATTTAATTCACCATATTTTTTGATAAATTCAATGAGTTGGTCTAATTTTTCCTCAAAAAAGTCCAGTGCTTCTTTTTCTCCACTTGCGATGATTGTATTTCCTCGCTCACTGATTTTCAACTTTGAAAAATACTTTTTTATCAGTTTGATGTTAGCATTGTTAATTCCAAATAATGATATTGGGTCAACTTCACGAATTTCAATTTTTCTTTCTTCCAAATCTTCAGTTTATAGTTTTTTGATAAATTATTCCAAATGTATGATAAATCAACATTCATTGAAGTGATAAGATGCAGGCAAAAAGAAAAACTTATTCACAAAAGGTTAAAAACATATTATTCGATTCATACAATGTTAATAAAATCTCACCTTGAATCCTTTAATAAACCTTCCTTCTTTCTATCTTTGTTTTTATGGATTTTTTAGAAGAATTGAATGAAAGCCAGCGTGTAGCAGTAGAACATATTGATGGTCCGATGATGGTGATTGCAGGCGCAGGTTCTGGTAAAACAAGAGTACTTACCTATCGAATTGCTCATTTACTGAAAAATGGAATTGATTCATTCAATATTTTGGCTTTAACGTTTACAAATAAAGCTGCCCGGGAGATGAAAGAGCGAATTCACAAAGTCGTTGGAGGAACGGAAGCAAAAAACCTAACAATGGGGACTTTTCACTCAGTTTTTGCACGTATTTTACGTCACAACGCTGATAAGTTAGGCTATCCGTCAAACTTCACAATTTATGACACACAAGATTCTAAAAGTTTATTGAAGACAATAATTAAAGAATTTGGGTTAGACGATAAAATATACAAGCCCGGAATTGTATATGCTAGAATATCGGGTGCAAAAAATAACCTCATTTCACCTAAAGCATACGAAAACAATACGAATATCATTGCTGAAGACAGAATGTCTAGAAAACCAGAATTGTATCGCATTTATAAAGAGTATGCTGCGCGTTGTTTTAAAGCAGGAGCAATGGATTTTGATGATTTATTGTACCAAACAAATGTGTTATTACGTGATTCTCCTGATGTACTTCATTACTATCAACATAAATTTCAATATATTTTGGTTGATGAGTACCAAGACACGAATTATTCGCAATATATCATTATCAAGAAATTAGCCGCCGTATATGAAAATATATGTGTTGTTGGCGACGATGCACAAAGTATTTACTCTTTTAGAGGTGCAAACGTTGAAAATATCTTGAATTTTAGAAAGGATTATCCTGATTTTAAACTGTATAAATTAGAGCAAAATTATCGAAGCTCAAATACAATCGTTCAAGCTGCAAATAGCGTTATTGAGTTTAATAAAGACCGCATCAAAAAAGAAGTTTGGACACTTAATTCGGAAGGTGAAAGAATAAATGTCATCCGTTGTATGACAGATAACGAGGAAGGTAGAGTTATTTCGAATCGGATTTTTCAAATGAAACAACAAAAAGGATTGGATTTTAAGGATTTTGCTATCCTTTACCGTACGAATGCACAATCGAGAGCATTTGAGGAATCGCTTCGGAAATTGAATTTGCCTTACAAAATTTATGGTGGTTTATCGTTCTATCAAAGAAAGGAAATAAAGGATTTAATTGCTTATTTTAGATTGGCTGCCAACCCCAAAGATGAAGAAGCACTGAAGAGAATTATCAATTATCCAAAAAGAGGAATCGGAAAAACAACCATTGATTTTGTAACGTTGGCAGCACGACAATATGATGTTTCTATTTGGGATGTGATCTCTGATTTTACAAGATATCCTGTAAATATTCGCGTGCCAGCACAAAGGAAAATTACAGATTTTGTTACAAAAATACAAAGTTATTCGGCACAAATAGAAACTGCTCCAGCTTATGATTTGGCGGAAACCATTGCATCTTCAACAGGTATTTTAAAAGATTTGTATGACGACAAGTCTCCAGAAGGCGTGGTGCGGTATGAAAACATCCAAGAATTGTTGGCAGGAATCAAGGCGTTTTCTGTACAACAAGAAGAAAATGATGAGGTGGCAACACTCAGTGATTTTTTAGTGGATGTTGCTTTGTTAACTGATGCTGATCATGAAGATGAAGAGGATAATGATAGAATTTCATTGATGACAATCCATGCTTCTAAAGGATTGGAATTTCCACATGTTTTTGTCGTTGGACTGGAAGAAAATTTATTTCCTTCTCAATTGTCGTTAACTTCACGAGAAGATTTAGAGGAAGAAAGAAGACTTTTCTATGTGGCTGTTACGCGAGCGAAAGAAACAGTAGCACTTTCCTATGCAATCAGTCGATTCCGATATGGACAACTCGTCACTTCTGAACCGAGTCGTTTTATCGAAGAGATTAATCCTGATTTCTTGCATTTCGAAAATGAAAGAAAGCAAACGGGTGGAAGGTCAATGAATAGTTACAATAGACCTACAAATCAGGAAAGTTTACAAGGGAAAATTGGTGTTGCACCAAAACGTAACTTGGTTCCACTAAATCAAATGAAAAACAAAGGAAGTGCCGATAAAGAGGCTATTATTAACGAGAATCTAAAGGTTGGACACAACGTGGAACATGGAAGGTTTGGAAAAGGAAAAGTTTTATCGCTTACAGGAGAAGGACAGGATGTCAAAGCAGATGTGTTTTTTCCGAGCGTAGGGAAGAAGACCTTAATTTTGCGTTTTGCCAAGTTGAAAATTATAGGATAAAAGACTTTTGTCATAAATTGAGATATTACTTTATTTTCTTATAATTTTCTTATAGATATTCGGTAATTTCGTGCACATTAAGAAAAAATCAAATTATGAGTAACGAAAGTAAAAATAGATTAAGAACTTTAACAGAACCGTTTAAAATAAAAATGGTAGAACCACTTCGTGTAACTACCGAAGAATATAGGAAAGAAGCATTGAAAAAAGCGGGCTACAACACTTTTTTATTAAGTTCAAAAGATGTGTTTATCGATTTATTGACTGATAGTGGAACAGGAACGATGAGTGATGCGCAATGGAGTGGAATTATGCTGGGAGATGAAAGTTACGCTGGGGCAAGAAGTTGGGAACACCTACAAGAAGTTGTTCAAGATTTAACGGGAATGCCTTATATTTTACCAACTCACCAAGGTCGTGCTGCAGAAAGAATCTTGTATTCTATTTTAGGCGGAAAAGATAAAGTTTTTATTAGCAATACTCACTTTGATACAACACGTGCAAATATTGAGTTTACAGGTGCTCAGGCGATCGACATTGTTTGTGAAGAAGGTCATGACAACCAATTAGAGGCACCTTTTAAAGGAAATATTGATTTAGAAAAATTAGAAAATCTTATCCAAAAGCATGGCGAAAATGTAGCTGCTGTGATTATGACAGTGACAAATAATTCCGCTGGTGGTCAGCCGGTTAGCATGGAGAATTTTAAGTCAGCAAGTGATATTTGTAAAAAATATGGTGTTTTGTTGGTCATGGATGGATGTCGTATTGCTGAAAACAGTTACTTTGTTCATCACAGAGAATCAGGATATGAGAATAAATCTTTCAAAAAAATTGCTCAAGAAATGATTGGCTTGGCAGATGCCTTTGTGATGAGTGCTAAGAAAGACGGAATGGTAAATATGGGTGGTTTATTAGCCGTTAGGGATGAGGAACTTTCTGTAAAATGTAAAAACTTATTGATTATTTCTGAGGGATTTACAACCTATGGTGGACTTTCTGGTAGAGACATGGAAGCACTTGCCATTGGACTTCAGGAAGTATTCGATAAAGATTATCTTCATTATCGTATCAGAAGTACTGCGTATTTGGGTGAACATTTAAGAAAAAAAGGAATTCCTGTTGTGTGGCCAATTGGTGGACATGCTGTTTATGTTGATGCTAAAGCATTATATCCAAATATTCCTGTTCATGAATTTCCTGGTCAAATTTTGGTTTGCGACTTATACATAAAAGGCGGAATCAGAACAGTAGAAATTGGAAGTGTGATGTTTGGAAAACATGATGAAAATGGAAACTTTATCCCAGCAGAACAAGAGTTGGTTCGTTTGGCAATCCCAAGAAGGTCTTACACACAAAGTCACATCGACTATGTATTAGATGTTTTCGACGATATATTGGAAATGAGAAATCAGGATAGCGGTTTAAAAATTACTTATGAACCACCATTTTTAAGACATTTCACAGCAAATTTTGAACCTTGTAAATAGAAAGTTTATTTTCCACTTCCTTTAAATACAATGACAATTGTATAAAGTAAAATCTTTAGGTCTAGGGAAATTGACATGTTTTTAAGGTAAAGCAAATCGTATTTCATTCTTTGAAGCATTTGATCTACGTTTTCTGCATACCCATATTTTACTTGTCCCCAAGAAGTAATTCCTGGTTTTACTTTTGTTAATTGTAAAAAATGGGGTTCTCTCGCTGCGATTAAGTCAATGTAATATTGACGTTCAGGTCGTGGCCCAACCAATGACATATCGCCTTTTATTACATTTATGAATTGAGGTATTTCATCCAATCTTACTTTTCGCATAAAACGTCCGATATCGGTTATTCTATTGTCGTGTGAAGAAGAAAGTTGTGGTCCATCTTTCTCAGCATTTACATACATGGTTCTGAACTTGATAATTTTAAAAGGAACGCCATGTTTTCCTACTCTTTCTTGTAGGAAGAAAATGGGGCCTTTTGATGATCTTTTTACAAGAATCATGAGTAAAATATATACAGGAAGCAGAATAATCATAGCAATCGTTGAGGCAACTATATCCATGATTCTTTTAATTACAAATTGCCAATGTGGCATCAAATCATCTTTTATGTCAATCAATAACGCTCCAAAAATATTGGTCATCTTCACACTTCCACTAAGAACGTCGTACATGTTTGCCGTGATTTTTATTAAAATATCTCTTCCTTGAATGCGCGTGATAATACTTTTTAATTTCTCATGTTCGGAGGAGTCTAAAGCGATAATAACCTCCTCAACCTCATATTGTTCAATGACTTTCTCAAGGTCATCAACATGACCAACATGGCTGATTTTTTGGGATAACTCTGTATCAATTCCATTCAAGTTGACAAAACCGACAAACTTCGTTCCAATTCCTTTTGGCAAACTATGAATTTCATTATAGATATCGATTGCTTTTTTTCCTCCTCCAATCAACAATGTCCTAAATCCTGTTTTTCTTGATGCTATTTGTCGAACAATATATCCTGTAATAATTAGCCTTGGAATTAATGTTATTATGGTATGAATAAAAAATAAAGCCAATAACATTTTAAAATAATCAAATTGTTCTAAAATGTGGTCATCCAATAGCAAGAAAAAGAAAATAACGAATGTGCCCATGATAGCAGAAACCATTGTTAATGAAAGTATCCTCATCATATACATTCGTCTGATATTATTGTATGTTCCAACAAAATAGTAAATCATCAACCAAAAAATAGGCAATATGATTAATCCTATATATAATTGGTTTGTCGGCTCAAAATCAGTTTCTTCTATATAAACCTTTCTGTAAGAAAAAAATATTGTCCAAGCAATAATTGCAGAAAGCGTATCAAAAAATATAAATAGAAATTTTAGGCTCTTTTGATTCATAAAATTAAGGAAATATTACCTTTATGTTGTCAATATACACATAGGATGAGGTTTTTTCATCATCTAAGAGAAATGATAATTGAATTTCATTGTTTTGAGAACTCATTCGGTGAGATAAAACCTGTTTAAGATTGTAATATGTATGTTTCCAAACGGGTTTGTTTTGGGGTGTTAAAATGTGTAAAGGGTCATCAAAAAAACCATCGCTACCATAAGACAGAACGCTTGTCATAAAAGAGTTTGTATTCATATAATCAAATTCCAGATAAACGTCCACTCCTGGTTTAGGATATGAATTACCAAATGTTGTCATAAGAACAAGGAGTGAATCGTTGGTGTTTAATAAAATCTCGCCGTAGTTGTTTCCCCATTTTAAAATGTCTGGATCGTTATTTCTACCAATGGATGCAACAGAATTGTCTGAAACATCAACTTGCATGCTTGGACTTTCAAAGTCTTCTATTAAAAAATTTATTGTAGAATAATACTTTGTAAATGGAGAAATAGTAATAGTGTCTTCAACTTTTAAATAAAAATTTTCATCAAAACTTTCTACAAAGGGATATCGCTCAATTTTTGTGCTCATTCCATCTGTACTAACAACACCAGGTAAAAGAACAATGTTGTGGTCACCTTCTGTAACGATTAAAGGTATTTTTGCAGGAAGTTCGTAAACGCCCAAACTTGATCCATCAACATTTAAGAAAACGTATGAGAATTTATGCGATAACTCACCTTGATTCATAACGGCATTTGAATTAGGAAGTAAATCCCAGCTATCAATTTTTATCCAAGCAACTTTTGGCTGTTCTTTTGCGCAGGAGAAAAGAAAAAATAGTATAATTAAAACTAAAAAGTTCTTCATTCGTGTTTGCTTTTAATTGAAACGACAAAAATTTGGGTTTATTACTATTGAAGGGTACTCATTTCTAATTTTTCCATAATCTTTTCTGCAACTTCTAAGGCCAACATCCCATCTTCTAGACTAACAATGGGAGAAGTATCGTTTTTGATGGCTTCATAAAAAGTTCTGAGTTCGTCTCTTATTGCGTTGTTTGGCAAAATTTCGGGTTTGTCAATCATGATTTTTTTATCAGGTTTTCCATTTCCCATCTCCAAAATAATATCAAAAGGTCCAGCTTCACCTTCTACATTTTCCATTTGAACAATTTCAGATTCTTTATTTAAGAAATCTACGCTGATATAAGCATCTCTCTGAAAAAATCTAGATTTTCTCATATTTTTCATTGAAATTCGAGAGGCGGTAATGTTTGCTACACAACCATTGTCAAATTCAATTCTGGCATTGGTAATATCTGGAGTATCAGAAACAATGGCAACGCCAGAGGCAGAAATGTTACGCACTGGAGATTTTACTGTGCTTAAGATAATGTCTAAATCGTGAATCATCAAATCCAAAACCACTGGAACGTCGGTTCCTCTTGGATTAAACAAAGCCAAACGGTGTGTTTCGATAAACATTGGGTGATTGATATAATCAACTACCGCCTGAAAAGCAGGATTAAATCGTTCGACATGTCCAACTTGCACTTTTACGCCAGCCTCTTCTGATAAAGAAAGAAGTGATTTTGCTTCGGCTGTTGTATGCGTGATTGGTTTTTCAATAAAAATATGTTTGGATTGCTTAATCGCATAAGACGCAATTTCATAATGCGCGATAGTTGGCGTTACAATGTCCACGCAATCAGACAATTGAACAAGTTCTTCTGCGGAAGAAAATCCTTTGCAGTTAAACTCTTTTGCTACTTCTTCTAAATGTGTTTTGTCGGTGTCATAAATTCCAACTAACTCATAAATATCTGACAACTCTTGGATGAGCTTTAGATGAATTTTCCCAAGATGACCAACGCCAATCAATCCGATTTTTAACATTATTTTTTGAATTTTTCCAAATATACTGTTTAAGGAAATGCAATCGATTGAGATGTTGGGTTTGTTATTAACATTAAAGAGAGAACAAAAGGATGTATTTTTTTTAATCTTTTGGGTTCGATTAACTTTATTTTGATTATATTTGCAAACTCAAATCGGGCGGGATATAATAAAGTTCGATGGGTAAATAAGTACGGTGGTTGTAGTTCAGCTGGTTAGAACGCCGGATTGTGGTTCCGGAGGTCGTGGGTTCGAATCCCATCATCCACCCAAAAAAAAATAAGGTGTCCAAAAAAGGATACCTTATTTTTTTGGGTTTAATCTTTTACACAATTGCGTTATTCAGCATCGTCTGGTTCTTCCAACTCAAATAATTTCGGGTCGTCTTTATGTCCTTCTTGTAATTCGTCTAGCATGTGTTCGATTTGAGCAACAGACAAAGATTTTGCAATGATTTTCTTGTCTTTATCTAATACAAATACCCTTGGTGTTGAATAAATATCGTAGGTATCTTGATAATTTAAAGATTCAAGAGTCGTTTTAGATGGAATGACAGAGTGAGGGTCAGTTTTTGCTTGTTTATAAAGTTGTTCTGTAACCCCAACATTGATAAATTCAAGATTATTCTTTCTGATAAACTCTTTCCAATCTTCATAATCATCTCCTGTTGCTTTTCCAACTGCAAAAATTTCAACATTTCTATCTTTTAGCTTTTTTGAATAAAGTTCACCCAATTTTGGTGTTACTTTTTTACAATGACCACAGTTTGGATCCCAGAAATATAAAATTGTATATTCAGCATCTAATTCATGTAAGTTATACCATTTCTCATTGTTTGCATCTGGCAGGATGAGGTTTGGTGGAACATCACCAATCATAATTCTCAATCGCTTTTTCGTGTCTTTACACAAATCGTCAAGTTTTTCTGCATCCATCCAATAACCATTGTAGTTTCCATTTTCTTGGGAACAGTAATAGCGGTAAACCATCGTGTTCCAAACTTTATCCATTCCCATGATTTTTGATTTTTCATAATGTCCTGTGATGTTTGTAACAAAAAAACGATACATCATTGTCCCTTTTGGGATTAAATCAAGAACTGGTGTGATGTATGCAATGATAGAATCTGGATGTTGAGCAATCATGTTTTTGTAATAATGTTCCAATCGACTTTGAAGAATGGGGGTGTTTACCAATCGGTCGTCTTGAAAATCAGTATTATCAAAATAATGCGCCCTTGTATATTTAAAAGCATACGCCGGGTCTTCATTGTCTTCTGGCTTCTCAGGAACTTGAACGTCCATTGCCATGCGGATGATTTTGGCGATCAAACTATTTGGATTATCTTGAATGATCTTCTTTTGATAGTTTACCAATTCTTTACCAATTGCTTCAATTTGATGATTGATTTTTTCTTTTTCAGCTTCTTGATCTTCACCCAAAGCATTTCTTTGTTCTTGTAATTTTGTCGCTGCATCACGGTCGTGTTTCATTCTTATAACATAATCCATAAAAGCCTTATTTTCTTTCGACTCTTTAACAACCATGTTCTCGATGTAATTTGGACTTGAGGTTTCAATAACTACATTTTCTCCAGCGTGAATAAAATCAAATCTACTTTGATCTGGCATCATAACTGCTAACATTCCTTGCTCTTGCTTGCTTCCGTCAAAAGTAACTTTTCCACTGATGATGTTTGCTGTATCTGCATAATAAAGTTTGTTTCCAACGTATTTAATGAGATGAACAACAGTATCTTCAACTCCTTTGATTGTAAATGATAGATTTTGAGAATAACTAAATCCGGTAAAAAGGATTCCAAAAATAAGTGTGATAATTAATTTCATATTTTTTTATTTATTACAAATTTATAAATGCATTTCGTATTTTGACGAATAATCTTGAAATTGGTGGTTTGTTTTAACATATATTTAACCTTAAATCTATCTTACTTTGTAAACTTCCTTTTTCAAAGTTGAATAATTGGCAAAAATATACAGTAAAAACACCAGAATTATTATTCCAAAACTCATCGCTGTATAAGATGTTGCAATTTGAATGCCATTTTGCATGAGTATATTATCTAGGGTTAACTTTGACAAAATGAAAATTACCATACTTGCTAACAAAACCATGCAAAAAATATAGATTAAATATTTTAGAATGACTTTAATAATCTTTTGGGGTGAATAACCAATCCGCATCAATGTCCTGATCTCATACAAGTTTTTTGAAAAAATAAGCTGCGAATACTGAACAATTATGAGACCTGAAAGTAAAAGGGTTAACGCTCCAACTCCTGTAATTACAGAAAGAAGAATGTTCATCATGCTTTTTAATTTTCCAATCATCATAGCACTGTCTTTAGATTCCAACATATTTTGTTCCATGTACTTTTCAAATGACCCAAATTTTCCTTTTTTGACCGTCAAAATGAGTTGAGTTGTCTCAGCCACCGTTGAGATTGGGTAATTTTCATTGGCATATTTCATAAATGACTCAGGCACAAGAATAGAAGAAATGTCGGAGGTAAATCCAAAAATTTTCGCTTTGTGGGTTTCTTCCTTTAAATCGTTAGAAATATTGATTTTAAAACCTAAGTTTTTGGCAATGTCTTCAGAAATTTGAGGAATCCCTTTTGCACTTGTGAAGGAGTTTATCATCACCAGAAAATCGCGGGGTAAAATCATTGGAACATAAGCATCACTTTCTTTCCAATCCCACTGTAAGGATTCAATTCCTAAAAAATTTTTATCGACAGATTGGAGGAAGATATCAGAACGCACGTACGGCAATAAATCACTGTCAGTTTGAAGAGAAACATCAAAGTTGTTGTTGATAACCGCCTCTACATCTTCAATGAAATCTTCTTGCGAAAGTTGTAAGATTTCGTCTTGCGAAAAGTCTGATTTTACGAGATTTAAACTTGTAAGTGTACTGATTTTTTTTTGTATGACAATGGCTTTATTGTCTAAAACCGATTCAGTTTTCCCAAACTCATTGATACGAACAAGGTAATGAACGGAAACAAAAAGGAAAGAAAATCCAAGTAAAGCGCCGAGCAGAGCGACACCTAACTGCATTTTGTTTTGATATTTGAATATTATCTTTCTAATCATAAGAACAATTCCTTGTCGTAGGTATAATCGTACTTTTCTCCCAACGTTGTTAAAATCATTCCTGAATTTTGTTGGTTAACATATTTTTGAATTAAAGACATGGCTAATCGACTGTTTTCTGCGTCCAAATGACTAAAAGGTTCATCCAAAATTATCCACTTGAAAGGTTGACATAATGCACGAATAATTGCAACGCGTTGTTGTTGTCCCATTGATAATGTTTTTCCGAGAGAGTCAACCTTATCTTCAATTCCCAAATGGTGTATCATCTTTAATACATCATCTTCAGGAAGATGATTTCTGAGTTGGTTTTTAATTTGAAGATTTTCTTTTACTGTTAAATTTGGAAACAACTGTAAATCTTGAAAAACAAAACTCATTTTATCTTTCCGTAGTGTCGTCCATTTTTTTATATCAAATGTTGAAATATCGTCTTCATCAAAAAATACTTTACCCGTATAATCGTTTCTGATTCCCGCTAAAATTTCAGTAAAAGTAGTTTTTCCTTTTCCACTGTTGGCGTTTAACAAGATTTTCTCTCCTTTTTTGAGGGTAAAAGATGTTTTCCAGATACTTTTCTTAGAAATCTGTGATTCAGTTATTGGTATGGGTAAAATATCTTTAAAATGAATATCCACGAGAACAAATATATAAAAGTTATGTGAGTTTTCTACCGAATAAAAACCCATTCATTTTCAGACGAGTGTTTTTCACTAAACATGTATCCATCAATATCGTAGGCTTTTAAATGCTCGGGATTCTCAATTTTATTTTGAATAATAAAACGAGTCATCGCACCTCTTGCGTGTTTGGCAAATACCATAATTACTTTGAGCTTATCAGCTCTTAAATCTTTAAAAACAGGCGTAATGATTCTATTTTTTATATTTTTTGAACCGATGACTTTGAAGTATTCTGTAGAAGCTAAATTTACCACAACTTCATCTTTTTTCATTTCATTTTGTAAAGATTCAGCAAGTTTTGTCCCCCAAAATCCATAAAGGCTCTTAGTTTTTGGTGAAATTCCCCATTTTGTTCCCATTTCTAACCGATATGGATACATCAAATCCAATGGTTTTAAAATTCCATATAAACCCGATAAAATCCGGAGATTTTCTTGTGCATTTTTAAAATCTTCATCAGAAAAAGTGGCAACATCCAATCCTTTATAAACTTCACCATTAAACACGGTTATTGCTGGTTGAATATCCTTGCCTATCTGGCTTGGCGTTTTCCATTTTTTGTAACGGTCATAATTTATTTCTCCTAAATCGTTGGAAATCTTCATTAATTCGCTCAATTTTTTGGCAGACATTTTTTGCAATTTTTTTACAAGATATTCCGTTTCTTTTAAAAATTCGGGGCGACTTGTAAAAGGCGTTTTAACAACATCTTCGTAATCCAATAATTTTGCAGGAGAAAGTAAAATTTTCATTATTTCATTTTATAATTTGGTATGTTTTATCAAAAATAGGAAAAATAATAAGATTGTCATGTTTTGAATCGTTTTAATCTGACACTATTTCTATTATTTTTGCAACTCACTGACAACTTGTCCTTTTATATAGATTGGCAAATTGTTTGATATATTGGAGTTGAAGTATAAAAATGATAATAAAATGGGAAGAAAAGACAGAAAAAAGGATATGAATGAGGAGCTGAATGATAATGAAAATCTTGATTTAGCACACGAAGAAGGTTCTCAGGAAGAAGAAACGGCACATGAAGAATCATCACCTTTGGATGAAATGCAACAAAAGCATGAAGAGTTGAACAATAAATATTTACGTCTTTATTCTGAATTTGACAACTTTAGACGCAGAACCAGTAAAGAGAAAATAGAACTTATAAGTAGTGCAAATGCAGAAATTATTGGGGAATTGTTAACAATTTTAGATGATTTTGAAAGAGCGATAAAGCACAATGCGAGTGTAGAAGATTCTGACTCAATTAAACATGGTTTTGAATTGATTTACAATAAGTTATTTAAGATTTTAACTGATAAAGGATTAAAACCTATGGATAGTGAAGGGAAGGATTTCGATGTGGAAAATCACGAAGCAATTGCCAATGTACCAGGAGATCCAGAGATGAAAGGAAAAATAATTGATGTTACTGTTAAGGGTTATTTCCTAAATGATAAAGTTTTGCGTCATGCACAAGTTGTTGTAGGCCAATAATAAAATGATATGAGTGAAAAAAGAGACTATTATGAAGTTTTAGGAGTTGACAAATCTGCCACTACGTCAGATATCAAAAAGGCATACCGAAAGTTAGCACTAAAATTTCATCCAGATAAGAATCCAGATAACGCTGAAGCGGAAGAGAAGTTTAAAGAAGCTGCAGAAGCGTACGAAGTGTTGTCAGATGAGCAAAAGCGTCAACAGTACGATCGATTTGGACATGCTGGAGTAAATGGAAGTGGAGGTGGATACGGAGGAATGAATATGGACGATATTTTCTCTCAATTCGGTGATATATTTGGAGGTCGTTTTGGAGGTGGATTTAGCGGTGGAAGTGCGCGACAAAGAGCAGCAAGAGGTACAAATCTTCGCGTTCGAATAAAACTCACATTACAAGAAGTTTTAGAAGGCGTAACAAAGAAAATTAAAGTGAACAAACTCATTAATTCTGAGGGGGTTACTTTTAAGGATTGTCCGACTTGTAACGGAACAGGTGCGGTAAGAAGGGTACAGCAAACTTTTTTGGGTGCTATGCAAACAACTACAACTTGTTCAGCTTGCCATGGTACAGGTAATATCATCGACAAAAGACCTGCTGGCGCAAATGAGCAAGGGCTCGAAAGAAAAGAAGAGGTTATCGAAATTGAAATACCTTCGGGAGTAGAAGATGGAATGCAACTTTCTGTAAGTGGAAAAGGAAATGCAGGTCCGTTTAATGGAATTCCTGGCGATTTATTGGTATTGATTGAGGTCATAGAGGATGAAGAATTGCATAGAGATGGACAAAACATCCATTATGAGGCGTTCATATCTTTTATTGATGCCGCTTTAGGTGCGTCAATAGAGGTTCCAACTATTAATAGTAAGGCACGAATAAAAATTGAACCTGGCACACAAAGTGGAAAAATGCTTCGTTTAAAAGGAAAAGGATTGCCTAGCGTTCAAAGTTATGGTGTAGGAGACCAGTTTGTTCATGTTAATGTATGGACACCAAAGAAACTGTCTAAAGAAGAAAAAGAAATTCTTGAAAAGTTGAGAGGTCACGAAAATTTCAAACCAAAGCCGAATAGAAGGGATAAAGATTTTTTCCAAAAGGTAAGGGATATGTTCGGGAAGTAGAAAATGCTTTACTTACTTTAGACGATAAAAAAAGTATAATTAGGTCATTATTAAAATGTTGAGGATGCACAAAATCTTTTTAGGTTTTGTGCATTTTGTTTATGTGGTTATTTATCATACACAATTACAAAGATATCTTCATCGTCTTGCTTAAAGAATTTATTTTCACGTGCGTATCGTTCTAAGGCTTTGTCGTCATCTAATTGTTCTAACAATTGTTTTGTTTCGTTATACTTTTCAGCCAATTCAATTTTATTTTGCTTGAGTTCCCTCAGTTTGGCTTCTTGCCGAAGAATATTAAAAATATCCACGTCATCGATGAATAAGATATATACCACAAAAATAATTGAGGTCAGTATATATTTATTTTTTAATACTTTTAATCGTTTCATGATTCAAATATAGAGGGAAGGATTGTATGTTTTGCATGATTGTTTGATATTTTATTCAAAGTGTGGTGTTAATAATAGAAAAGGACTAAAGTTTAGTGAAATACGGGATGCTTTAACTCATTATTTTTTATAATAATTTTTTGTATTTACTGAAACACTTAGGCAAAAAAAAAGCCCCGAAGATAGTCGAGGCGCTAAATGTTTTCACAACAGAGGATGAACTTTGGTTTAGAAACTTAAGATTGTGATTCATCACATAAAAGTAACAATTTGAAAGCAATTCACAACAATGCTTCTAAATGCTGAAACTAACGGAGTATTGTGATTCATCACATAAAAGTAACAATTTGAAAGCAATTCACAACTAATCGTCTTTCCTTTTATTAAAAGTTTCAATTGTGAATCATCACATAAAAGTAACAATTTGAAAGCAATTCACAACAATGAACAACCTCCCATCTTCAATGAGAAGATTGTGAATCATCACATAAAAGTAACAATTTGAAAGCAATTCACAACTTGTCTAACAAAGAAACCTCTTAAGTCTTTATTGTGATTCATCACATAAAAGTAACAATTTGAAAGCAATTCACAACCAATAAAGTACAAATCCTTCTAAGAATTATTTGATTACTTTTTAATGGAACTTTAGCTGAGTTATTATTTTTTAACTTATGATGTTCCTTTAATTAAGCAAAGTGTCATCGTAGCCGATAGGTTTTACAATGATTTTTCTTTACTAAATGTTTGGGACAGCAAGGAGGTGTTCTTTTTTAAAAATCGGAAAAAAAGCACGCATCCCAATGGATACGTTAAGTTTTTATTGTCCTAAAATTATCTAGGACAGTATTTATTGGATATATAGAAAGGATTTGTATATTTAAGCAAAATTTAACAAAAAGTACTACGAATATAAATCCTTTTGAGAGAGTAGATACGAACGGCAAACGGTTGAAGACGGATTTGTTATTGATTTTCAATAGGATAGATAAAAATGATATAGTGAATATATACGCAATGCGTATATATAATTGTTAGCGGTAATTTTACCAAACAGAATGTTGAACATAAAAAAATATAATCCGATGAAGCTATAAGAAACTGTTCAAAATAAAAAAAGTGAAACTTTTTTATTGCTTTCAAAAAGCAGTGAGAATTTCTATTATCAACTTTTAAAAATTAGAAGAAATGACGCAGTTACAAATGATTAACAAAACAAA
>JBBAEU010000017.1:0-52189 GCA_041655765.1 Brumimicrobium sp. | reverse complement strand
AAATTTTAAAGTTTACCCTAATCCAACAACAGGTGTTTTAACTATAGATACAGATATAAAAGGACAGTTTTCAATCTTTGATGTAACAGGAAAAGAAGTTAAATCATTTGAAATCAATAACACACAAAATAAAGTTCACCTTTCTGAGCTAAACTCAGGAATATACTTTATCAAAGAAAGTAGCACAGGAAGTCAAATTAAAATTATCAAACAATAAGCATTGATATCTATTTAAAATCAGATAAAACTTTTAAAAAGCGGGATTTCATCATGATTTCCCGCTTTTTAAAAGTTGTCTTCCCATTTACTTCGTACACATCATTACTCAATACTTCAACCAACCTATTTATACCTTTTTTTCCAAATTCAACAAGCGCTTTAGCAAAATCTATCCACCCATAAAGTGAATCTTCCAATTGGATGGTTTTTGTGCGAAGTGATTCTTTTATTCCCTCCACAAGGTATTCTGTATTGTTTGCAGGCACTACGATTCCTTCATGTTTGTCTTGAATAAATTCAGACTTAAACATCTAATTATTAGGGTTTTCCCTAATCAATAATATTCTTTAAAGACTTATCTTTGTAGCCAAATAAAAAAACGAAAAATATGATAAAAAAAACCACACTTTTAGGAGCAATAGCTTTATTTTCTTTTTACTCCTTTTCACAATTCACATTTGAATTAGTGAAAGATATCAACCCGACAGGAAATTCTAATCCAAATAGCCTTACAGAATTAAATGGAAAACTTTATTTTGTAGCTAGTGACGGAACAAATGGAGTAGAACTTTGGGTAACTGATGGAACATCTGCTGGAACACAAATGATAAAAGATATCAACCCGACAGGAGGTTCTGCACCTTATGCATTTACAGAATTAAATGGAAAACTATATTTTGAAGCTAGTGACGGAACCAATGGAGTAGAACTTTGGGTAACTGATGGAACATCTGCTGGAACACAGATGATAAAAGATATCAACCCGACAGCAGATTCTTACCCATATGGCTTTACAGAATATAATGGAAAACTATATTTTGGAGCTAGTGACGGAACAAATGGATATGAACTTTGGGTAACTGATGGAACATCTGCTGGAACACAAATGATAAAAGATATCAACCCGACAGGAGGTTCTGCACCTTATGCATTTACAGAATTAAATGGAAAACTATATTTTGAAGCTAGTGACGGAACAAATGGATATGAACTTTGGGTAACTGATGGAACATCTGCTGGAACACAGATGATAAAAGATATCAACCCGACAGCAGATTCTTACCCATATGGCTTTACAGAATTAAATGGAAAACTATATTTTGGAGCTAGTGACGGAACAAATGGATATGAACTTTGGGTAACTGATGGAACATCTGCTGGAACACAAATGATAAAAGATATCAACCCGACAGGAGATTCTTACCCATATAGCCTTACAGAATTAAATGGAAAACTATATTTTCAAGCTAGTGACGGAACCAATGGACTAGAACTTTGGGCAACTGATGGAACATCTGCTGGAACGCACATGGTAAAAGATATAGACCCCACGGGAAGTTCTTACCCAGATGGCTTTACAGAATTAAATGGAAAACTATATTTTCAAGCCTATGACGGAACAAATGAATATGAACTATGGGTAACTGATGGGACAACTACTGGAACGCAGATGATAAAAGATATCAACCCGACAGGAGGTTCTTCCCCATATGGCTTTACAGAATATAATGGAAAACTTTATTTTGTAGCAAATGACGGTACCAATGGAAGAGAACTTTGGGTAACTGATGGGACAGAGGTTGGAACACATAAAATTGCACCAGATATATCTCCTAATTCAGACCCATTTACAAATTTCTCTGGATTTATTGTCTTTGATAACGCTCTATATTTCGATGCAAATTACACTAGTGTTGGAAAAGAATTGTACAAACTCACTACTCCAGACTTTAGTTCAATAGAAAAACACGCTAAAAACGTAAATTTTAAAGTTTACCCTAATCCAACAACAGGTGTTTTAACTATAGATACAGATATAAAAGGACAGTTTTCAATCTTTGATGTAACAGGAAAAGAAGTTAAATCATTTGAAGTTAATAACACACAAAATAAAGTTCACCTTTCTGAATTAAATTCAGGAATATACTTTATCAAAGAAAGTAGCACAGGAAGTCAAGTCAAGATTATTAAACAATAAGCATTGATATCTTATATACTTGAAAAGGTCATTTCAGAATTGAGATGACCTTTTTACTTTATATTAATTACTACACATCTGAAATAGAAGAAACAACCATCTCACTGAAACAATTAAAGGGATTAAACCCTTGGTTATTGGGAGAAGATAATTGCTTACGAACACAAATGATTCAATTTTGTCAATTGGATGAGGGCTTAGAAAAAGATTGGAAATATGAAGGAGGAAACTTAAACGTATTGGTTAGAATGGCCGAACAAGAAGGCGGTTATACGCTTGTTCCTCAATATGCAAGCAGCGTTTTAAATGTAAACCAAGATAATCTAAAAAGAATCTTACATCCAATGCCTTTTCGACAAATTATAGGATTTCATCTAAAACGAAACTCAAAATCGGAACATTTAAACAAAATCATGCAAATTATTCAACAAAATAAAAATTTAGAACAACCAATTTTGGAAAATAGCCAGATTTTGCCCTGGAAAGCATAAGGTCAGTTAATTATTAGGGTTTTCCCTAATAAACAATATCCTATAAAATTTTATCTTCGTAGCCAAATAAAAAAACGAAAAGTATGATAAAAAAAACCACACTTTTAGGAGCAATAGCTTTATTTTCTTTTTGCTCCTTTTCACAATTCACATTTGAATTAGTGAAAGATATCAACCCTACTGGAGGTTCTAATCCTTCTCAACAAGCTCTACTTAATGGAAAATTATATTTTCAAGCCTATGACGGAACAAATGGATATGAACTTTGGGTAACTGATGGAACTACTGCTGGAACACAAATGATAAAAGATATCAACCCGACAGGAAATTCTAATCCAAATAGCCTTACAGAATTAAATGGAAAACTATATTTTGAAGCTAGTGACGGAACAAATGGATATGAACTTTGGGTAACTGATGGAACTACTGCTGGAACACAAATGATAAAAGATATCAACCCGACAGGAAATTCTTACCCAGATGGCTTTACAGAATATAATGGAAAACTATATTTTGAAGCTACTGACGGAACAAATGGATATGAACTATGGGTAACTGATGGGACAACTACTGGAACACAGATGTTAAAAGATATCTACCCGACAGCAGATTCTGAACCATATGGCTTTACAGAATTAAATGGAAAACTATATTTTCAAGCTAGTGACGGAACAAATGAATATGAACTATGGGTAACTGATGGGACAACTGCTGGAACACAAATGATAAAAGATATCAACCCGACAGGAGGTTCTTACCCATATGGCTTTACAGAATTAAATGGAAAACTATATTTTGGAGCTAGTGACGGAACAAATGGATTTGAACTATGGGTAACTGACGGGACAACTGCTGGAACACAAATGATAAAAGATATAAACCCGACAGGAAATTCTGATCCTTATAGCTTTATAGAATATAATGGAAAACTATATTTCGGAGCTAGTGACGGAGTCAATGGAGTAGAACTTTGGGTAACTGATGGGACAACTACTGGAACGCAGATGATAAAAGATATCAACCCGACAGGAGGTTCTTACCCATATAGCCTTACAGAATTAAATGGAAAACTATATTTTCAAGCTACTGACGGAACAAATGGATATGAACTATGGGTAACTGATGGGACAACTACTGGAACGCAGATGATAAAAGATATCAACCCGACAGGAAATTCTTCCCCATATGGCTTTACAGAATATAATGGAAAACTTTATTTTGTAGCAAATGACGATACCAATGGAAGAGAACTTTGGGTAACTGATGGGACAGAGGTTGGAACACATAAAATTGCACCAGATATATCTCCTAATTCAGACCCATTTGCAAGTTTCTCTGGATTTATTGTCTTTGATAACGCTCTATATTTCAATGCAAATTACACTAGTGTTGGAGATGAATTGTACAAACTCACTACTCCAGACTTTAGTTCAATAGAAAAACACGCTAAAAACGTAAATTTTAAAGTTTACCCTAATCCAACAACAGGTGTTTTAACTATAGATACAGATATAAAAGGACAGTTTTCAATCTTTGATGTAACAGGAAAAGAAGTTAAATCATTTGAAGTTAATAACACACAAAATAAAGTTCACCTTTCTGAATTAAATTCAGGAATATACTTTATCAAAGAAAGTAGCACAGGAAGTCAAGTCAAGATTATTAAACAATAAGCATTGATATCTTATATACTTGAAAAGGTCATTTCAGAATTGAGATGACCTTTTTACTTTATATTAATTACTACACATCTGAAATAGAAGAAACAACCATCTCACTGAAACAATTAAAGGGATTAAACCCTTGGTTATTGGGAGAAGATAATTGCTTACGAACACAAATGATTCAATTTTGTCAATTGGATGAGGGCTTAGAAAAAGATTGGAAATATGAAGGAGGAAACTTAAACGTATTGGTTAGAATGGCCGAACAAGAAGGCGGTTATACGCTTGTTCCTCAATATGCAAGCAGCGTTTTAAATGTAAACCAAGATAATCTAAAAAGAATCTTACATCCAATGCCTTTTCGACAAATTATAGGATTTCATCTAAAACGAAACTCAAAATCGGAACATTTAAACAAAATCATGCAAATTATTCAACAAAATAAAAATTTAGAACAACCAATTTTGGAAAATAGCCAGATTTTGCCCTGGAAAGCATAACACCACCATGAAACATTCAGTTTTCTTTTTTTAGATATAACGTTTTTTTCTTATCTTTGCAGATTAACTTTTAACATTGACAAATGTCTGATAATCGCTATAATTTAAGAGGTGTTTCCGCTGGTAAAGAAGATGTACACAATGCTATAAAAAGCATAAGTAAAGGGTTGTATCCAAAGGCTTTTTGTAAAATAGTGCCAGACTTCTTAGCGGGAAGCGATAATCATTGTGTTGTTATGCACGCTGATGGAGCTGGAACAAAATCTTCTTTGGCGTATATGTATTGGAAAGAAACAGACGACATTTCTGTATGGAAAGGAATCGCTCAAGACGCCCTTATCATGAATGTTGATGATTTACTTTGTGTTGGAGCAACAGAAAACATACTTGTGTCTTCAACAATTGGAAGAAATAAAAACCTTGTGTCTGGAGAAGTAATCGCTGCACTCATCAATGGTTCTGAAGAACTGATGACAGAATTGCGGGAAATGGGAATTGGGATTTATGGAACTGGTGGAGAAACGGCTGATGTGGGTGATTTGGTTCGCACAATTATTGTTGATTCCACTGTTGTTTGTCGAATGAAAAAAGAGGATGTTATCGACAATGCTCATATTCAAGCAGGCGATGTAATCGTTGGTCTGGCTTCTTTTGGTCAAGCAACATACGAAAAAGAATATAACGGAGGGATGGGGTCTAACGGATTGACTTCTGCACGCCACGATGTGTTTAATAAATATTTAGCAGAAAAATATCCTGAAAGTTATGACCCGAACATTCCAAGCGAACTTATTTACAGTGGAAATTATAAATTAACAGATAAAGTTGATAACAGTCCAGTAAACGCTGGAAAACTTGTGCTTTCACCAACAAGAACGTATGCGCCGATTATCAAACAAATTCTAGACAAACACCGTTCTGAAGTTCACGGCATGATTCATTGCAGTGGCGGTGCACAAACCAAAATTCTTCATTTTATTGATGACTTACACATTATTAAAGATAATTTATTTCAAATCCCACCTTTATTTAAGATTATCCAAGAAGAGTCTAAAACAGATTGGAAAGAAATGTATAAGGTTTTTAATATGGGGCATAGAATGGAGTTATACGTACCCGAAGATATTGCAAATTCAATCATAGAAATTTCAAAATCCTTTAATGTTGATGCTCAAATTATAGGGAAAGTCGAAAGTAGTGATACTAAAAAATTGACAATCAAATCGGAGTTTGGAACTTTCGAATATTAATCAAAATATTTTATGAATAATAATACATTATTAAGCAAATTAGAAGCTATTCATTATCGCTTTAAAGAAGTGGGACAGTTGATTGTTGACCCTGACATTATTGCTGACATGAATCGATATGTCAAATTAAACAAAGAATACAAAGATTTAGAGGGAATTGATAAAGTATTTCAAGAATATAAAATTCTACTAGAAAACATCGATTCCACAAAAAAAATGTTGAAAGAGACAACAGATTCTGAAATGAAAGAAATGGCAGAAATGGAATTGGAAGAATTGGAAGAAAAACTTCCAGAGCTCGAAGAAACCATTAAGTATTTGTTGATTCCGAAAGATCCAGAAGATGATAAAAATGCCATTATGGAAATTAGAGCAGGAACTGGAGGTGATGAATCTTGTATTTTTGTAGAAGATGTTTTTAGAATGTACACAATGTATTTCAAAGAAAAAGGATGGGGCTACGAAATCATTAACTCGCACGAAGGTGGAACAAAAGGATATAAAGAAATTTCAATGGAAATTACAGGCGACGGTGTATATGGAACCCTGAAATTTGAATCGGGCGTGCACCGTGTTCAACGTGTTCCTGAAACTGAATCTCAAGGTCGTGTACACACTTCAGCGATTACTGTAGCAGTTCTTCCTGAAGCCGAAGAAGTTGACTTTGAATTAAACATGAATGATGTTCGCCGTGACACCTTTCGTGCATCCGGAGCTGGTGGTCAGCACATTAACAAAACAGATTCAGCCATTCGTTTAACGCACACTCCTACGGGATTAGTTGTTGAATGTCAAGACGGTCGTTCTCAGCATAAAAACTATGAAAAAGCGCTTTCCGTACTTCGTTCACGTTTATACCAAATCGAGTTGGATAAAGTACATGAAGAAAGAGCCGCAGAAAGGAAATCAATGGTTTCAACGGGTGACCGTTCTGCGAAAATTAGAACATACAATTATCCACAAGGAAGGGTTACAGACCACAGAATTAATAAAACCATGTATAACTTAAGTAATTTTATGAATGGTGATATTACAGAGATGCTGGAGGCACTAAAATTAGCTGAAAATGCTGAAAAGTTGAAGGGACAGGTTGCATAAACAACAGTAAATCACACACAAGCATTTATATATTTACTAAAAAACTGTATATTCGTTCTTCTTATTTTTCGATGTTTTATGACCAAACAACAACTCATACAAGAAATCAAAGCGAAAAAGTCATTTTTATGTGTAGGCTTAGATTCAGATTTAAGTCTCATTCCTAAGCACCTCTTAGATTTTGATGATCCAATCTTCGAATTTAATAAAGCAATCATTGATGCTACAAAAGATTATTCCGTAGCATACAAACCAAACATTGCTTTTTACGAATGTATGGGACCAAAAGGCTGGGAAACATTAAAAAAAACGTTGGATTATATCCCAAAGAATAAATTCACCATTGCAGATGCAAAACGTGGTGATATTGGAAATACATCAAGGTATTATGCCAAAACCTTTTTTGAATACATGGATTTTGATGCAATTACGATTGCTCCATATATGGGCGAAGATTCTGTTACACCGTTTTTAGAATACAAAGATAAAACATTGATTATCTTGGCTTTAACCTCAAACAAAGGTGCGTTGGATTTTCAGTTTATTACCGATATGAATGGGAAGAAACTGTATGAACATGTTTTAGAAAAAACATCAAAATGGGGAAATTCTGACAATATCATGTATGTTGTCGGGGCAACCCGTGCTGAAGGTATTGGAAAAGTTCGGAAAATTGTACCAAACAACTTCTTTTTGGTACCAGGAATTGGCGCTCAAGGTGGAAGTTTAGAAGATACATCAAATTTTGGATGGAATGAAGATTGTGGACTAATTGTCAACTCGTCAAGAGGAATTATCTATGCTTCTCAAGAACTTGACTTTGCAGTTGAAGCAGGTAAAAAAGCTAAGGAAATTCAGCAGAAAATGGAAGCAATTCTCCTTCAAAAAGGATTCATTTAAATTACACTTATGAAGTTGTGTTTAAGTCTTCTTTCAATATCTTCTCTCCTATTCCTTACTTTTTGTGTTTCTGATCCAAATACATCAAATCTTCAATCAGGTGATTTTCTTTTTGTTTCTGCAAAACAAGAGAATTTATCTGGCGCAATTGATAAAGTCACACAGACTGACAAAAACCACCATTATAGTCATATTGCTATGGTAGAAGTTGAAACAGACAGTACGATTTGGGTAATTCATGCGGGTACAAAGAATGGTTCAGAGCGGGTTTCACTTCAAACATTTCTTTCTTATTACGAAGACAATACAATCGATATTTTCCGTCTCAAAGATGTCTATCATCACACAATCCCATCAGCAATAGAAAGTGCTAAAACTTTCCTTGGAAAACCTTATAACTATTCCTATATTTTATCTGATACTGCGCTGTATTGTTCAGATTTAATTCAACGTAGCTTTGCTAAAGATTCTATTTTTGGTTTATACCCCATGACATTCAAAGACTCTGAAACTGGAAGTTTTAATGAATATTGGGTGGAATTTTATAAAGATTTAGGCATAGAAATTCCAGAAGGAAAACCAGGCTGTAATCCCAATCAAATGGCGGTAAACGAAAAACTGGAATTTATTGAGCGTTTGAATGCTCCTTAAAAAGTCGTTCTCAACAATTTATTTCGATGATTTTTGTGAGATGAACAAAAAAAGGCGTGACTTTAAAAGATTATTCGTTAATTTGCAATCATGTTTAAAATTGCAAACATATTAACAGGATTTAATCTTCTTTTTGGAGTGATTAGCATTCTTTTGGCTTTTTCAGGAAGATTAGAATTAGCTGTAATTGCAATCCTTATTGGAGCCATACTCGATTTTTTTGACGGATTTGTTGCACGAATTTTAAAGCAGCAAGGAGAATTAGGAAAACAATTAGATTCCTTAGCGGATATTGTTACATTTGGTGTTGCACCTGGAATCATAGTGTTTGTTTTGCTGATTCTTTCGGGCGCAACTGAAATTATCATTGAGCAAGGTGGAAAAGCAGAAAACTTATGGTTAGAAGGAACGATGGGACACAGTGTTCATTTTTGGATTTCTGTCTATTTCAATGATTTGGCTGGAAATCAGTCGGGTTACCTGCCAACACATTTCTACGGAATTTATAAATTCATTCCTTTTGTTGGTTTGATTATTCCGTTTTTTAGTCTTTTTAGATTGGCAAAATTCAATTTAGATATTAGACAAACAACAGGTTTTATAGGATTGCCAACACCAGCAAACAGTTTATTCTTCGCATCTTTTGCTTTGATGTTGTGGGACGGATTTCAACTAAACAACTGGAAAACTTTCATTTCTACTTATCTTATTCAACCCTCAATTTTAATTCCTTTGGTTGTTCTTTTCTCATTGCTTTTAATCGCAGAAATACCTTTGTTTTCGTTAAAATTCAAGGATTTCTCATGGAAAAACAATAAAATTAGATTTATTTTTCTACTTTTTGCTATAATTTGCATTGCTGCACTTTGGGTTTGGGCAATTCCGATAATTATCATTCTCTATATTTTGATGTCTATATTGAATAGATAGTGGTTAGAATTTAACACGGAGATTTTAATTTGCGTTTCCTATATTCATACCATTAAGACTTAATTATTCTTAACTTCTTAATGTTTTTTCAACCATGAAGACGTTAAGGTTCATTAGGAACTTTTAGTTTTCCACTTTCTATGAATCAAGTCGTTAGTTCTGCCTACGTTCTTTAACAACAAAGCACAACCCAGAGAATCCACTTTGCGTGAGGGATTGCAGTGGAAAGCCCACAATGAGGAACGAATGAGGACTTGCAACGAAAAGCCCGACCCGCAGGGGCACGCCCAAAATATTTTACCAAATCTGATGTTTAAAAATCAATTCTCTTCGCAAGGCAGTTTTTCATCCCAGTAAAAATCCTTAAAATTGATTCTTTCTTTAAACCAAATTGTTTTCGCTTCGACTTGCAAAGTGTCGTTTTGGGTAAAAAGAAGTTGCTGTTCAGCTTTTGTTAGCATCAAATCACTTTTAGAGAAATCAATTCGCCCCGTATTTTTAATATCTTGAATGATTTGTTTGTAATCTGTCGTAGCCAATCCCCTAGCCTTGCATTGAATATAATTCGAGTTATCAATCTTTACCAATGCAGAATCTGCTGGGATTCTATAAATTTCCCCAAACCCTTGTAGGTTTTCATATCTTTGGGGCGTTTCATCATCTTCCAAGACATGTAAAACAGCGATATAACTGTCCTCATAAAATGAAAGCTGAACTCTTTTTGGATATTTTTCATTTTTCTTAAAAACATAAACTTTTGGATAAACCCCTAAGTCTTTTAAACTTTCAGAGAAATCTATATCTTCTTGTGATAAATATGTTCCGACAGTTGATTTATCAATGCCTAACTCATTTAGCGCCACTTTTTGGTCATCAGGAACAACGATTAGCTTTCTAAAAATAGTCAGTTTAACACGATCTCCAGGTAGCCAGTTGCAACTACGATTCATGAATAATGGATAAATCAGAATCGAACCCAAAACCACTCCCACCAAATAAAGCATTAATCTTCGTCCAAAACCTTTTTTCATTTTTTCTTATTTGGTTGTAAAGTTAATATTATGCGAGGAGTTTTACATTCCTAAAACCAAAAGTTCTATATTTTTATAGTTCAGATTGAATATTTTACCTAAAACCTCGCTTGTTAAAGTTCCTTTATACATATAAACTCCACTTCTAAAGCCAAAGTCATGTTTGATAAGCCCAGCACATCCGCCTTTATCTCCCATTGAGATTAAAACTGGAGCAAAAATATTAGAAATAGCAAAAGATGCTGTTCTTGATACCCTTGATGCGATATTAGGTACGCAGTAATGTGTAACACCATGTTTTTCAAAAGTTGGATTCTCGTGGTTTGTAAGTTCTGAGGTTTCAAAACATCCACCTTGGTCGATACTCACATCTATAATGATAGCGCCTTGTTTCATGTTTCTAACCATATCTTCGTTAACAATACAAGGCGTTCTTCCAAATGGCGAACGAATTGCACCAATGACAACATCTGCCCTTTTGAGTGCTTTACTCAAAACTTTTGGTTGAATAATGGATGTAAAAATTCTACTACCAACGGAATTCTGCAAACGCCTTAATTTTGCAATATCATCATCGAAAACCTTAACAGAGCATCCCAAGCCAAAAGCGGTTCTAGTGGCATATTCTCCAACAGTTCCTGCGCCTAAAATCACAACTTCTGTTGGTGGTACGCCAGCAATTCCTCCTAACATGACTCCTTTTCCATCTTTAAATGAATTTAGAAGTTCGGAAGCAACCAAAATCGAAGTATTTCCTGCAATTTCTCCCATTGCGCGAACAACAGGGAAATGACCTTCATCATCACGCATGTAATCCCACGCAATAGCAGTAACCTTTTTTTGCATTAACTTTTGGAGAATTTGTTTTGGTTGCATGGTAATTTGTAAAGCGGAAATCAATGTTTGCCCTACTTTCATCATTTCAACTTCTTCATCTGTAAGTGGTGAGACCTTTAAAATAATGTCACATTCAAAAACTTTTTTTCTATCATAACAGATTTCAGCACCTACCTCAGCGTATTCTCTATCAGGAAAACTCGCATTTTCGCCAGCTTTTGTTTCAATTCGAATTTGATGACCATTGGCAACCAACAAGGCAACGGCTTCTGGTGTAATAGCTACTCTTCGCTCTTGAAACGCATATTCTTTAGGAACGCCAATCTGAAGGCTATCTTTCTTACGAGCAATCTCCAACATTTCCTCTTGTGGAAGAAGTTTCCCCTCTTTCATCAGGGACTTAACAATTTCTGGATCTGTTTTCATAATTCAATTTCAATCTCTCGTTGTTCATTATCAGTCTTAGTGATAACAACCTTTACGTGATTTTCTGGCAAAAGTTTCTCAATATTCTCTGACCACTCTAAAAAAACTATGTTTTCGTCATAAATATATTCTTCAATTCCTATATCGTATGCCTCTTCTTCATCACTTATTCTATATAAATCAAAATGATAAATAGTTCCAAATTTTTCACTAAAGTATTGATTCACATATCCGAAAGTAGGAGAATTCACTTGTTCTTTCACCCCCAATTCTTTAGCAAGATACGAAATAAAAGTGGTTTTACCAACACCCATTTCACCATAGAAGGCAAAAACTTTGTGGTCATTTAAAAGTTTTTTAAATTCCTTAGCAATCACTTTTAAATCTTCTTCTCGATTAGCGTAAAATTTCATTTGACTTTATTATTAATTCTTCCAATTGATTTATTAGGAGGTTTTACTGTGCATTAGCTTCAACTTACTTTCCTTTCATTTCGGCAAACGGAATCAATATTTCCTCCAGTGAAATACCTCCATGTTGAAAAGTATTTGCGTAATATTTGGCATAATAATTCAAATTATTTGGATACACAAAAAAGTCATTATTCCTACAAAACACAAAGACATCCGACAGATTTTCTTTTGGTAAAAATGCATCTTCTGGCCTTTGAATTTCAAACACCTCTTTGTGATTGAATTTTAGGTTTTTTCCAAATTTATAGCGTAAATTGGTATTGGTATCTTTTAGCCCAACAATCTTTACAGGCTTGTTTACTTTAACCGTACCATGGTCGGTTGTAATAAACACTTTTGCACCTGTTTTCGCAACTTCTTTCATGATATCATTCAATGGAGAGTGTTCGAACCAACTCGTAGTTAAGGAACGATACGCAGCTTCATCATCTGCTAATTCTCGAATAACTTTCATGTCTGTACGCGCATGAGAAAGCATATCGACAAAATTATAGACAATCACGTTTAAGTCATTACTTTTTAATTGATTAATATTATCTAACAGTTTTTTACCTTGGTCGAGATTGGTTACTTTTCTATACCCTAATTTAACATCTAATCCCAGTCGTTCTAGCTGTTTTGCAAGAAGTTCCTTCTCAAAATTATTTTTCCCGTCATCTTCGTTCTCTCCGACCCAATATTGCGGAAATCTTTTTTGAATTTCACTTGGTAACAGTCCTGCGAAAAATGAATTTCTAGCATACTGCGTTGCTGTTGGCAAAATAGAATAAATAATTTCCTCATTTTGAAACGAAAAATACTTCCCTAATTCCGCACGTAACCCCCTGTATTGGTCGTATCTCAAATTATCGATAACAAACAAATAAACTTGTTCATTCAAATTTGGTGCAATTTTATTTTTGAATAATGTATGCAGCATTTGTGGACTTTCTTCTACTCCGTTTATCCAATTCAAATAATTATCTTCAATAAATCGTACAAAAGAATTGTTGGCTTCTTTCATTTGCATATCAAAAACCTCTTGCATTCCTTGGTCTTCCAATTTTGCAAACTCCAAATCCCAATTCACCAAACGTTTATATAAATCCGCCCATTCCTCGGCATTTAGGCGGTCGTTTAATTCCATCCCAATTTTACGAAATTCTCTTTGGTAATCTGTATTTACCTTTTCAGAAACCAATTTGCTTTGATCTAAATTCTTTTTTAAACTCAGTAAAATTTGATTTGGATTAACTGGTTTGATCAAATAATCGGCAATTTTCCCACCAATTGCTTCTTCCATGATGCTTTCTTCCTCACTTTTGGTAATCATAACAATCGGAATCAATGGTTTAATTTCCTTAATCTGACTCAATGCATCCAATCCAGAAATTCCTGGCATATTCTCGTCTAAAAAAATAATATCATAATCGTTTTCTAAACATTTTTCGATTGCCTCACTTCCACTTTTTACGGACTCAACTATGTATCCTTTTTGGTTTAAAAAGATAATATGTGGTTTTAATAAGTCAATTTCGTCATCTGCCCAAAGAATTTTTGTCTGCATATTATGATTATTTTTAAATTTACAATTTATTTATAAAATTAAGGATTTGCGTTCAATACACAACACAAATAATAAGAAGAAAATTATTAACGACCCAGTTTATGGTTTTATTTCTTTGAAAAAGGATATTATTTTCGATATTATCGAGCATCCCTTTTTTCAAAGGCTTAGGCGAATAAAGCAACTTGGGTTATCCCATTTGGTTTATCCTGGCTCACTTCACACCCGATTTGCACATGCAATTGGAGCAACACATTTAATGATAAAAGCCATTCAAACACTTCGCAACAAAGGAGTTGAAATTTCGGATGAAGAAGAAACGGGTGTTTTGATTGCTATTCTTTTACACGATATTGGTCACGGACCTTTTAGTCATACTTTGGAACACGACATCATAAAGTCTGTGAGTCATGAACATATTTCTACTCTCTTTATGAAGCGATTATCCGAAGAATTTGAAGGAAAATTAAATCTAGCCATTCAGATTTTTGAAGATAAGTACCACAAACCATTTTTACATCAACTTGTTTCTGGTCAATTGGATATGGACAGAATGGATTACCTTAATCGCGATAGTTATTTTACTGGAGTAACAGAAGGAGTTATAGGAAGTGACCGATTAATAACCATGCTTAATGTATTTGACAATCAGTTGGTTGTTGAAGAAAAAGGAATTTATTCTGTTGAGAAGTTTTTGGTTGCTCGCAGAATCATGTATTGGCAAGTTTATATGCACAAAACAGTAGTTTCATCAGAGGTGATGTTGACTTTTATTTTGCGTAGAGCCAAAGAATTGACGAAAAGTGGGGTTACTTTATTTGCTAGTCCTTCTTTTCAATTCTTTCTGGAAAATGACTTTTCTAAAGAGCAATTAGAATATGATAGAAACATAATAAATCAATTTGCATTGTTGGATGATATTGATATCATGGGTTCAATTAAGGTATGGCAATATCACGAAGATAAAATCCTTTCGCTTTTAGCCAGCCAATTAATCAATAGAAAGCTTTCAAAAATTAAAATTTCCAAAACTCCTTTTTCTCAAACAGAAATCCAAGCAAAAACAGAAGCCACAATGAAAGCATTTAACATTTCAGAAGAAGATGTTAAATACTTCGTACACACAGATATATTAAGGAATAACGCATATAACGAAAAAAAGGAAAACATAAATTTATTGATGAAAGACGGAACAATTAAAGATGTCAGTTTAGCTGCCGATAACTTAAATATTCATGCTTTATCAGCGCCTGTAGAGAAATACTTTCTGTCTTATCCCTCAAAAATTAATAATAAAAATTAATTTCGTGAAATATATAGATAAAAAGCATGTTTATATAACAACATTTTTTATACTTTAGGAGAATGGAATTTTCAGCAGAACAGATAGCAGGAATCCTCAACGGGGAAATAAAAGGAAATCAAGATGTTAGTGTAATAGGACTCTCTAAAATTGAAGAAGGTCAACCAAAAACATTAACCTTTCTGGCAAATCCAAAATATGAGGAATTTATCTATACAACAAATGCGAGCATTGCGATTGTTTCAAATACATTTATACCAAAAAAAGACTTGCCTTCTACCTTAACATTAATCAAAGTAGAAGACCCTTATAAATGTTTTGCTCAACTTTTAAAAGCGTATGAAAAGTTAAGTAAAAAGCAACCTAAAATTGAGAAGAATGCTTTTATTTCTGAAACAGCCACGATAGGGAAAGATGTTTATATCGGAGCAAATGCATACATCGGAGAAAATGTAACGATTGGTGACGAAGCTAAAATTTATCCCAATACTTTTATCGGTGACAGGACTAAAATTGGAAACAATACAACGATTCATCCCAATGCATCAATTTATCATGATTGTATAATTGGAAAATCGTGTGTTATTCATGCAGGCGCAGTAATTGGAGCCGACGGATTTGGTTTTGCGCCAAACGAAAAAGGTGAATTTGAAAAAATTCCACAAATTGGAAATGTAATTTTAGAAGATTTTGTTGAAATTGGTGCAAACAGTACTATCGACAGAGCAACGCTTGGTTCTACAATTCTTAGAAAAGGCGTTAAAATTGATAATTTGGTTCAAATTGCGCACAATGTTGAAGTAGGAAAAAATTCTGCTTTTGCCGCTCAGGCAGGTGTTGCTGGATCTTCAAAAATTGGCTCAAATGTCCTTGTTGGTGGTCAAGTAGGAATTAGTGGACACATAAAAGTTGCTAATCAAACTAAAGTTGCAGCACAATCTGGGTTAGGTGGAAACGTGAAAAAAGAAGGAACAACACTCATGGGTTCTCCTGCATTTGATATCGATGAATATAAAAAGTCGTATATTGGCTTCCGAAAATTGCCAATGATTCTTAAACGATTAAGTGAAATTGAAGAAAAAATAAAATAAACTAACAGATATTATTTGAAAAAGTAAGATGATAGAGAAACAAAGAACTTTAAAAAACAGTGTAAAAATAATAGGGGTCGGATTACATACTGGTAAAAAAGTGACCCTTGAATTATGCCCTGCTCCCGAAAATCACGGATATAAGTTTCAAAGAATAGACGTAGAAGGAGAACCAATTATAAATGCAGATGCAGATTTAGTTGTTTCTACTGAAAGAGGAACAACCTTAGAAAGTAATGGAGTTAGAGTTTATACTACAGAACACGTATTGGCTACTTTATATGGACTTCAAATCGACAATGTCTTAATAAAATTAGACGCTCCTGAAATTCCGATTATGGATGGAAGTTCAATGCCTTTTGTTACAGCTGTTGAATCAGTTGGTATTGAAGAACAAAATGCAGAAAGAGAATATTTTGAATTAAATGAAAATATCAAATGGGAATTACCTGAAAAAGGAACAGAATTTTTAGCCGTTCCCGACCCAGAATATCGTCTTACGGTTATGGTTGACTATAATTCTCCTGTTTTAGGAACGCAGCATGCTACAATTTATAAAATCAGTGAGTTTAGAACTGAAATTGCAAATTGTAAAACTTTTGTTTTCTTGCGTGAACTTGAAACATTAGCCAAACACGGACTCATAAAAGGAGGAGATATTGACAACGCCATTATTTTGGTTGAAAGGGAAAATGTTACCCAAGAAGAAATAGATAATTTAGCGAAACTGTTGGGTAAAGAAGGGCTAAAAGTTGAAATTAGCGGAATTGGTACGTTGAACAACTATAAAATGAAGTTCGAAAATGAACCAGCTCGTCATAAATTATTAGATATTATTGGCGATTTGGCGCTTGTAGGAAAACCTATAAAAGCACATATCTTAGCCGCTCGTCCTGGTCACGCTGGTAACACAGGATTTGCCAAAGTTCTAAAAGAACAAATTAAAAAACAGAAGAACGAACCACGACAATTTGATTTAACAAAAGAACCTTTATACGATATCAATCAAATTGAAAGAATGCTCCCTCATCGCTTTCCTTTTCTTTTGGTTGATAGGGTTATGGAAATCACTGAAGACTCAATCGTTGGTTATAAAAATATCACTAAAAATGAGCCTCAATTTGAAGGACATTTTCCTGATAATCCAGTTTTCCCAGGTGTATTGCAAGTTGAAGCAATGGCACAATGTGGAGGAATTTTTGCTCTAAGCAAGGTCGATGAACCACACTTGTACTCTACTTATTTTATGAAAATTGACAATGTGAAATTTAAACGAAAGGTCATTCCTGGTGATACTGTCGTTTTTGAATTAAAATTAATCTCACCCATTCGTCGTGGACTTGTTAATATGGCAGGAAAAGGATATGTGAATGGACAAATTGTTGCTGAAGCAGAGATGCTTGCACAAGTTATTAAAGACAAAGAATAATATGATAAATAAATTGGCCTCTGTTTCTCCTAATGCAAAAATTGGTAATAATGTTACCATTGAAGCATTTACGACGATTTATGATGATGTTGTAATTGGAGATAATACCCATATTGGTCCGAACGTTACCATTTATCCAGGAACAAGAATTGGAGAAAATTGCGAGGTTTTTCCTGCCACTGTTATTGGTGCTATTCCACAAGATTTAAAATTTCAGGGAGAATATACCACAGTTGAAATTGGGAATAATACCATAATTCGTGAGTGCGTAACCATTCATCGAGGAACAAACGATAAGGGAAAAACAACAATAGGGAACAATTGCTTGATTATGGGATATGTTCATGTTGCCCACGATTGTATTATTGGAAATCATGTGATATTGGCTAATTATGTTGGACTTTCAGGACATAATACGATTGATGATTACGCGATTTTAGAAGGAAAAGTTGGAACACAGCAATTTATCCATGTTGGCGCACACGCTTTTGTTGCAGGTGCTACATTGATTCGTAAAAATGTTCCACCGTTCATTCGTGCAGCCAGAGAGCCGATAAGTTTTGCAGGTGTAAATACAGTTGGATTAAGAAGAAGAGATTTTTCTAATGAAGATATTGCCGCTATTGAAGATGTATATCGTATCTTATTTGTTCAAAACAACAATCTATCAAAGGGAATGGAAAGTGTTCAAAACGACCTTCCAGATAATAGATACAAAGATATGATTGTCAATTTCATCAAAGAAAGCGACAAAGGAATCATCCGTGGATTAATTTAATCTTTCGCAAAAAAAATCAAAGTGCTAAAAAGAGGTCAAGTTATTGAACTGGAAATTGAAGATTTAGCTTTCGGTGGAAAAGGAGTTTCTCGACTTAAAACCGAAAATGGAAATTTTATTTTATTTGTTCAGAATGCATTTCCTGGTCAAAAAGTTCGTGCAAGAATAACTAAAAAAAGGAAGAAACATGCAGAATGTACGCTCCTGAAAATTTTAGAAAGGTCGCCTCAAGAAATATCGACACCTTTTCAAGAAACAAGTGGTGCACCATATATCAATGTTCCTCCTGAAATTCAAGAAAAATATAAGAAGGAAACTACATTTCAAGTTTACAAACGCTTGGCAGGTCTTAAAAATATTGAAGAATTATTTGATGAATTTATTCCTTCTCCCCTACATTATTTCTATAGAAATAAAATGGAATATTCTTTTTCTTGTATCGAACACAATATAGAAACCGATGAAGAAATTGATGACTCATTCGCTTTAGGTTCAAAAACAAGGGGAACTTGGTGGAAAGTTGAAAATTTAAAGAAACCGTCAGGACTTTTTGATGAAGCGTGGGAAACTTATTTAGTTGAATTCAAGGATTTTTTAAAAAGCACAGGACTACCGGCATGGCATCCACCCAAAAAAGTTGGATTTTTCAGACACATTGTTGTAAGAAAATCATTTTTAGAAGATAAGTTATTGATCAATTTGGTTACTTCTTCTCAAGGAATAGAGCAATTTGATATTCAAGAAGTTGCTGATTTTTTACAAACTAAACTAGGTGATAGAATTGCAGGGTTTCAACATACAATTAACGATAATGTTGCTGACAGGGCTAAAATTGAAAATGGACTCAATTCCCTTATTTTTGGCAAAGGCCATCTGGTTGAAGAATTAGGTGGATTACATTTTGAGATAAGCATGGAAAGTTTTTTTCAGACCAATCCAAAAAGTGCTGAACTCCTTTATAACAAAACATTAGACTATGCATTTGAAGGAAGTAGAAATTTTGATGGTAAAGTAGTAATGGATTTGTTTTGTGGTACAGGAACCATCGGTCAACTTTTATCAAAACGTGCTGAAAATGTCCAAATTATTGGTGTTGATATTGTTGAAGAAGCCATAGAAGATGCTAAACGAAATGCAAAAAGAAACAAAATTGACAACATTCAGTTTTTCGCTTCAGACGTAAGGAAATTTATCTACAATTATCCAGAATATGAAGGAAAAATCGATACAATTGTGTTAGACCCACCGCGCGCAGGAATTGCTCCTAAAACCTTACGAAAAGTAATACAACTGGGGGCTGAAAGAATTGTTTATATCTCATGTAATCCTTCTACACAAGCAAGAGACATTCAAACCTTAGAGGAGTTTGGTTATCAAACAAAAAAAATTAGTTTGGTTGATCAATTTCCACATACAAGTCACATTGAAGCGGTTGCTTTATTTGAAAAATGCTGATTTTATTCTTATTTTGTTGTAACCATAAAATAATCCAACCGTTAAATAGAGTACGGATCAAAAATTAACTTCTACAGGGTTAATTATTTAAAGTCGTACTTTCGGGTGCGACTTTTTTTATGCCAATTACTGAAATTATCTCTGTTTGTTATACTATGAAGGAACATATTAAGACCTTAACTTTCCTCTAATCGTCCGATACCCTCACTTTCTTTGTAATAGCGATTAAATACATTACATGTTACCAAGTCACCCATTACATTGATTGAGGTTCGGAACATTCCAAGAAGTCTATCAACACCAATTATTAAAGCAACTGCGGTTATAGGAATACCAATAGTAGCTAAGACAGACCCCAATACAATAACTCCAGCACCAGGCGCAGATGGTGTACCAATGGATGCTAAAATTGTAGTTACAATAATCAAAATGGTTGTTGCCAAATCCAACTCAATTCCATACACTTGGGCTAAAAATAAAGTAGCAATCGCCTGAAACACTGCGGTTCCATCCATGTTTAAAGAAACACCAACAGGAATAATAAAACGACTGACTGTAGGATGAATATCCATCTTTTCTTCCGCTGTTTTTAGCGTTAAAGGCATTACTGCTGCTGAACTTGATACAGAAAAAGCCAATAAAAGAACATCTTTTGCAGCAGAGAAAAAGTCTTTTAGATTTATCCTGGCCACAACAATCAGTAAAGTACAATACACTACGACAACCAATATTAATCCAATAAGTACGGTTAAAACAAACATTGACAATCCTGAAATTGTTTCTAACCCAACTTTTGAAGTTACATCAACCATCAGTCCAAAAACAGCAATTGGAGCGAGTTTCATTGCCCAGCGCGTTACAGCCATAGTTGTTTCTTGAATGGAATATAGTACTTTTAACATTGGAATTGCCGTATTTGGAGCAATATTCGCCAAGGAAACCCCAAAAATAATAGCAAAAACAACAATACTTAACATATCTCCAGAAACTAAGGCTTGTAGTGGATTTGCAGGCAATAAATCTGTAATTAATTTGGGGATATTTTCAAAACCTAGCTCTGGTTGTGTAGCGGTCATGGCTTCCGTATCGATTTGCATTTCTTCTGTAATCAAATTCGTCGCGTCCATATAGGAACCTGGTTGCATCACATTGGCGATAATAACAGCAAAGATAAGAACTGTTGTTGTGGTCATTACGTAATATAAAATTAACCTTGGCCCATATTTCAATAAATAATCTTTGTTTTCTCCTCCTGCAATACCTTGTACAATGGAGCTAAACATTAAAGGAATCATAATCATCTGCACGACGCGGATGAAAATATCACCTGGAAAGGCAATCCAATTAATCAAAGGAGTTTTGTAATTTTCACTAAGCCAAGCAGGATCAGTAGCAAAATAAGCACCTAAACCAATACCTAACATCATTCCAATAAGTACCTGTAACCAAAGACGACTTTGAACGAGTCCTTGTAAATAAACATATAACTCCTTTATCGGTAAGAGGGCAGTGTTCTTTTTACTTTCCATTTGAAATACTTATTTACAATTAAAATTAATCCTAAAATTAAAAAACATTTTTTCCTCTTTTAATGTTGTAACAAACATTCGCCTAATTTGAACTTTAGTCGGTTTATGAAATACGAATTTGCAAATTTATTTCCAAATAGAGTGATGTCCCTAAAAAACTTATTTTCTATATCTTACTCAACTGATTTTCTTTAAATTCAAGTATGGCATAATTCAACTTCATTTGTGAACCATCCATTGATCCAAAAATGGAATGTGTTATATTTTTTTCAGCATCTATGACAAACCAATGCGGCGTTCCATCACAATCAAAATATGAATATAATTCATTGAATTCTTCTCTATAAATGACAATTGGACTTTTTTGGTCGGTAAAAACAGAAAGTATTTCTTCCTTAACAAAAGGCTGATTTCTGAAATTAGAATGAATCACAATTAAGTTTATAAAATTATACTCTTTGCTTAAGTTATACGCAAAAGGAATTGCTCTTCCTGTACAGCCAAGGCAGTTTGTATTATAAAATAAAACAAGATTCAATTTGTCTTTTTGAATAAGATCGTCTAGAATGAAAGAAGAATCATTCAAGTCAATCAATCTGGTATTAGGGAAAACGTTCATATTTAACATTTAGCTAATAAACAAAAGGAGTTAAATTAAGTTCTCTATTCTTTGACAATTCGTTTTTCTATTATTCCTTCTGTTGTTTCAATCGTTAAATGATAAAGCCCATTGCTCAACGACGAAAGATTAATGCTTTTATCTTGTTTATTGAAAATAATTTCTACTTCAGCACCCAACATATTGACTAAACGAACACGAATAATTTTTAATTCTGTTTCTAAATAAACTTTTGTTTTTGTAGGATTTGGATAGATTTTAACACTTTTGGCTACTTCTTTATTGATTCCTAAACTGCCATCATTTATCAATATTTTTTGTCCGTCTGATGACAATTCCTTTTGTAATCCTGCGTGATTGATTGCCATTACATTAAAATACACAAACTGGTTATTCAAATCTATAAGGTTAACATCAAAACTTGTTGCCGTAACGGAAATATTTAATCCAACGCTTGTCCAATTTTTAACATTTGTTAAACCAGGCTGCATTCCAATTGAATATTTATATTCTGCGATTTCAGAGTGCAAATCTATTGCATTTTCCCAATTGGCACTTAGTTTAAGTTGACTTATATCCATTTCTGCAAGATTTATATCTACGGCAGTTGTTTCTCCATCATAAATCAAAAAATCATTTGCTGGTGTATAATCCACATTGAGTGTTTTTATATCAATATTTGATAAATTATTAGCGTTGTCGATTGCCAATGATTGAATTTTTCCGCTGTATTGTGCAGGAGAATTATTTTGATAGCGAATATCACTCGTATTTCCTACTGAAACAATGGTTGCTTCGTTTTCACGATATTTATATACTTCCAAACTTTCAATATTCATCTTCGCATTTCCTGTTCTAAAAGAAATATAATCGCCAATTAAATGTGGATTGTTATCTTGCCATGAAACCACAAAATCATTATCTCTAAACAAGTTGATTAGACCAGTGGTTTTATTCATTGTAATTTTGTAATCGTATTGCTGCCCTGGCGTTGTAGGAAAAGGGAAATCAATGATTGGTAAACCGAAATCATCATTAATTACTTTGTAAACTTGTACATGTTGCCCATTATCCAATCTAAAAAATACAAAATATGAATTTCCTCTATTTACATCTGTATCGCTATCGCACATAAAGTGAAAGCCGCCTCTTCTATTGGCATCAGTTCCATCAATACTTGCTTTAAAATGATATAAAAATTGGTCGGCATCATTTTGATTGAGAGGAATAGAAACATTCGTGTTGCCACTGGTTTCATCAGTTTGAATTAATTCTCCATTTGCTGTTGACCAATTACCAACTACGCTATTCCAATCTTGGTGTAAATTTCCTTCAAAATAATCGGCGAAAAATCCATTGTCTGCATTTGCTCTCCATTCTGTTCCGTCATAATCTGAAATCAAGTAATAAGAGGATTGAATACCCGTCCCTCCTATATTATCTTCCACTACGATATTTGCTGTAAAATCTTCAGTTATCCAATCAATTGGCACATCCAAAGAAATGGTAGGTGCGATTATATCTTGCGTACAGACATAATTTGCATTAAATCCAGGCGCAACGACACCACCGTCCGACAAAAAACGAAAAGTTAGCGCTCCAGTTGATGAAACAATATTTTGAGGAATCGTTGTACCTGTGAAAGGACTCCCTGGAACCTGTTGAGCACTTGTAGAGTTCCCATCATAGATATAGAGGAAATCGTAATTATTTTCAACATCAAAAGAAGTAAAATTAAGTGAAATTGACGCTGCTCCATCCGGTGAAATTGTCCAAATATAATTTTCATTGTTATAATAATCTCTTGTAGGTCCACCAAAATCGTGGATACTTCCAACACAAGGTGAAGCGTAACAATCTGTCATATAATCACGAATTGCATCCCACCTCTCAGTATAGCCATCATCATAACCTAGCGCCCATATTCCCATTCCTCCAATTCCTGTATGGTTGATATGTTCCAATCGTTTTTCAAAACCATCATCCATCGTGGCGTAAGTTTGTCGAGTTTGACCACTTTCTTGATAAATATATACATCTGAAAAGCTATCATCTTCCCAAGTGTGGTTTGCAGACGAATAATTGCCGAGCGCATTGTTTTTAATGGTATTATAAATCACCGAAGCTGAATAACCAGTTGTTGTAGAAGGAATATTGGAATTGGTTGCAGACCAAGTACGACCATAATATGGAAGTCCTAAAATTAATTTTTCACGCGGACAGCCTTTATCTAAATAGTAAGAGATACTTTTAGAAAGTGTGTAATTATATGTGTTTCCGAAATGGTACAAAGGGTCAACTGGACCTGTATTTGCACTACCGCTGTAGTAATAATCATATCCCATAATGATAAACAAATCAACTGTATTAGCCATAACAGAAAAGTCAAAGACTCCGCTCCAATCTACTGCATACAAAACCGTGCTTACCTCTGAATTAGGGATTGCAGCGTGCATTTGATTGGCCAAATTGACCATAAAGCTATTAAACTGAGTTTTATAAGCCGAAGGAAGTCCTTCGAAATCAATATTTACTCCATCAATACCACGAGACGAAACCAGATTAATCAAATTTGTAATCAAATTTTGTTGAGCAGTAGCGTTTCCGAAAAACGTTGAATGTCCAGAGAACATAGTCACCGTCAATGTTACTTTCACTCCTGCATTCAAAGCCGCATCAATTGCAGCGCTTGTAGAAAATCCGTGTGTTGTAATTGCATTCCCCGTTACTACATCCACTTCATAACTAAAAAATGACAAGTGCGTTAATAAATCCCATTGATAGTTCAAATAAGAATTTCCCATCCAGTATGGATGCCAACCATAAACCACTTTATTTAAGTTGCAAGCCGACTTTGGTGCGGAATTATTCATTTGTGCAGCCGTTGTATTTGCCTCATAAAAATCAGTTGTTGCATTTCCTAAACTATTGAAATATTCTAATTGTTCTTGATGAATCGACTTTGAATGAGTTTGTGGCGTAACTCTTGATATTAAAAAAATCGATAGCAAAATAAATATATGTTTCATAAGCTAAAGTTTAAAAGTAATTTATAAATATACAAATAAAGTGAAGTTGGTAAGATTGGGTTTAGAGATTTTATTTTTTCTTTTTTAAAGTTGGAAACAAAAATATTTTCAAAAGAGAATAGTAAAAGAGATTATTTCAAAACATATTCTTTTCGCCCTTTGCGGTCAGCCCTTTGACTCCTTATAATTTGCTATTTATATCAACCATCGTATTGATTAAAACAAATTTTATCCATAAATTTATTCGTATTTTAAAATTAGATTACAAAATAATCGTTTCCAATAAAGTACTTTGGCTCTTTTTTTGCTACATTATAAATTTAATAATTACAAAAAATATGAAAAATTTGAAATATATATTCTTTATTTTAATGCTTGTTCCAACGATAATATTCAGTCAATCAAACGATTCATTTAAAGAAGTTGACAGCTTATTAAAAATTAGACAACCCAATGCAGCAAAAGATAAACTTTGGGATATTTTTAATTATGCCAAAAGAAATAAAAATAAAGAAATGTTAATCAAGGCTTTTCCTTATTTTAGACAAACAATTAATTATTTAGAATACGAAGACCGTGCAAAGCTATATTTGAAACTAAAAACCGAAGCAAATTCACTTCCTGAACCTACAAAATCAATCTATAACCTGAGGTTAATTCAAGATTTAACATATAATTTTCAACAGTGGTACGGATTTCAACAAAATGAGGTATTTGACACATTAAATATCAAAGGAAATACTGAACGTCATCAATATTTTTTATCAGAAATTGAAAAGCTAGAAAAGCAACTAAAATTACTAAACTCCTACCCTTTTAAAAAGTACGAAAATGTACTTTTATCATCAGGCAATCGGAGTCAAGACGATAGAAAAGATTCGCTTTTTGTTTATCATTCTTTGGGAGATTTTATCAGTTATCAATTAATCAAACTTTATCAATCTGACATTCTCGCTCATTATGGAGAGTTGAAGATTGATGCAGAACCGAACCCTAATTGGTATCAAACGCCTGATAATTTCGAAACGCTCGAATTTGATAGTCACACAATATCGAATCGCATTTTAAAATTATACCAAAACATCTCTACAAACAACGCCAATAACCTTGATTATCTGAGTGTTGCAACCTATCTGCGTTTGCACTATTTGAAAAGCACATACAACAATGATAGCTTGGTAAATAATGCTTGGGCGAATCAATTTAATTATTTTGATAAGTTTTCCGTTCGTTCCAAGTTTCTATATGAAATTGAGAAAAACAGGTATCAAAAAGGTGCGAAGTATCATTTTAAAGACAATCCAGCAGTTAAAACTTATATCAAAACAGCCTACGACAATCTCCAAGCTGAACTCAATAAATTTCCAGATAACGATTTTAAATCAGACATCAACAACTTAATTTCACTCATTGAGTCACCATCTATTTCTTTAAAAATGCCTGATATTTTTCAGCCTAAAAAGAAAATTCCAGTTTTAATACTTCACAGAAATATTCGTGATTATGTGATTAGAATCTATAAAACGAAAGATTATAATCTAAAAGATTACAACCAGAAACAACTCATTCATCTATTCCAAGAAAACAAACTTGACTTGGTTCAAACTCGGAAAATCAACCTAACAGACGAAGGATTGTTTCAAATGAGAAGTACCGAGTTTATGCTCGATGAAATTTCAGATAATGGCGTTTATTATGTTGTCATTACAAAAGAAGAAATTGATTTAAAAAACTTGGCAAAAGATGAAAATGAATGGGGGAAAAACAACATAACAAGTCAAAAAATTTATATTTCAGAAATTGCAGCCTCTTCAAATTTTTCAGATGGACGAGCTAAGATTTTAGTCGTTGACCAATCTACTGGGAAACCAGTTCAAAATGCGAGAGTTGAATTGTATCACAACGATTATCGATATAAATCAGACAAGCCACATACGATTGGAAAAACCAACAAAGAAGGAGTTTTTGAAGCAAGAATTAAAAATGGAAGCTATATTGCTTATTTAGTTAGTCACAAAAGTTCAGTTCTCGATCATACAAGATACGTTTATCATCAACAAGAAGGAGAAACCTACTCAACGGCTAAATTGTTAACTGATAGAGCGATTTATCGCCCTGGACAAACAGTTTATTTCAAAGGAATTGTTTACAAGGGAAAGTCGAACGATTACCAAGTTTTATCAAAAGAAAAAGTAAAAATTGTCATTAAAGATGCTTCTTATCAAACAATTTTTGAGGAAACTTTTACTACAAATTCTTGGGGAAGTTTTGATGGTCAGCTCCAATTGCCGTCTTCTTTGCCTCTTGGAAATTTCAGCATTCAGGTTAGCGGACCAAAAAAGTTTTTTAGCTCTATACACTATTTTTCAGTTGAAGAATATAAACGTCCAACTTTTGAAGTAAAACTTAATCAACCAAAAAAAGAGGCGAAATTAAATGATACCATTACAGTTACAGGATTTGCCAAAGCTTTTGCAGGATTTCCTATCGATAATGCGAAAATTACGTATTCTGTTTACAGAAACTGGCAGAAATACAGATATTATTTCAATTATGAAGCATCTGGTGATTTACTGAAAGAAGGTGAAACAAAAACAGATGAAAACGGTGAGTTTTTAATAGATTTTATCGCTGAAACTGACCCGAATGCGATTCGTTACGCTTTTTATTATTACGAAGTCAAAGTGAAAATAACTGACCAATCTGGAGAAACGCATGAACAAAATATCTCATTAAATTTGAGTGAAATTCCTGTTTCTTTTGAGGTTAATTTGCCTGCTCAACTCTTTATGCACGAAAGTAAAGTTTTCCAACCTGAAATCGTCAATTTATATGGTCATAAACAAGAAAATGAAACTGGAAAAGCAACACTTTCGATTTATAAAATTGAATCTGCTGAACGATTTTTACCACGAATTTGGAACAATCCCGAATTTAGCTATTTCACTGAAGAAAATCAGAAAAAATTTGCTAAACTGTTTCCTTATCGACAATTAAACGACGAAGATAAAATCCAAGAACGTGTTTTAATCAATACTTTTTCTTTTAACATTGGCGATTCAATCGAAATGCAATCATTGATAAAAAATCAACTGAAAAATCAACAAGGCCGTTACGTTTTTGAATTTACTTATCAAACGGAAAACACAAAAAAACCATACGACTTAAAAATCGAGAAAGAAATTACACTTATCGACGTTAAAGCAAAGGAATTACCTTTTAAAAGCGGACTTTGGAGTTTTGTTTCTTCTTCCAGCGTTGATGTTGGCGAATCCTTAGATTTCCAAGTTGGCAGTTCATTCAAAAATGCAAAAGCATTAATCTCTTTTTATAGAGGAAAAGATCTGGTTAGTAGTGAATGGATAGATTTAAACAATCGTTATTCAACTTGCTATGTTGTCCAAGAGAAAGACCGTGGATTTTTATCTTACGAAGTATTGCTCTTTAATAATGGCGAATTTTATCACGACAAAAAGCAAATCTCCGTTCCTTTTTCAAACAAAAAATTGGAAATAAAAACCGAAACTTTCCGTGATAAATTATTGCCAGGTCAAAAAGAACGTTGGGTTTTTACGATTCAAAACAACGATGGAGAATGGGCAAAATCAGAAATGGCGGCAACGATGTACGACGCTTCACTCGACCAATTTAGAGGAAACGACTGGAGTTTGTGGCCATATCACGGAGGTTATCTTAGAAATTACAACAACTGGTCGCTCAATTGGTCACGCAGTTTCGTAAATCCATCATACAATCCAATAAATTGGTATAATATGCAATTTTTGGAGCAGTCAACGATTAAGTATAACCGCATTATTGATGCCTATAGTTTTGGAGCTTACAATTATTATCCATCTTATGCACGAAATGAAGGTTCTGTTGCGCTCGAATCTGTTACAGTATCACAAAAATCTTCATTGATATCTGGAGTTGGTGAGGAAGCGGAAATAGACATGGCTGATTCAGAAGAACAAGCAATGGAATTTGATGAAGATTTAAACGATAGAAGTTTAGACAATCAAAATCAAGAATCATCAAATGTTCGTACAAATTTCAACGAAACGGCTTTCTTTTATCCTACAATTTACAGCAATGATGAAAATAAATATGTATTAGATTTTACTTTGCCTGAATCGTTGACAAAATGGAAATTATTGTTGCTCGCACACAACAAAGAATTGCAAATCGGAAGTTTATCCAAATCAATTGAAGCCAAAAAAGAACTGATGATTACTTCCAATGCTCCTCGTTTTGTGCGACAAGGCGATGAAATTGATTTTTCAGCAAAAGTGGTTAATCTTACAGATAAAGAACAAGTTGTAAATGTCGATTTATTGTTAGAAAATCCTGAAAACTCATCGGAATTATCGTTGACTAGTGAATCTACTCAGAAAACAATTACTGTCTCTGCAAACTCATCTATTGATGTAAGTTGGAATTTAAAAATCGGCAATCAAACGTTGATTCAATACACACTCTCGGCAAGCAACGAGCAATTTTCAGACGGAGAAAGAAACATCTTACCTGTGTTGAGTAACCGACAATTCATTACAGAAACGAATCATATTTTAATTCGAGAATCAGGTAAAATTGAACATACTTTTGAGAGTTTTACAAATCAAAATTCTTCTACACTTGACAACAAATCATTTACCGTAGAATACATCGATAATTTGGTATGGAACGCTGTATTGGCTCTTCCATATTTGAGCAAAACAGACGACCAAAGTTCAATTTCTTTGAGTGAAAGTTTTTACGCCAACTCAATCGCTAAAAAAATCGTTGATGCAAATCCAAAAATTCAGCAAATATTCGAACAATGGAAATTATCATCGCCTGATGTGTTTTTGAGTGAATTGGAGAAGAGTCAGGAATTAAAAAACATTCTTTTGAATGAAACGCCTTGGGTTGTTGATGCGAAAAACGAAACAGAGCAACGGCGAAGGATTGCCACACTTTTTGAAATCAATCAACTTCAAAATAATCAAGCAGGAATTTTGAATAAATTAAAGAAAAAGCAAAATTCAGATGGTGGCTTTTCTTGGTTTGACGGCGGAATGTCAAGTGCATATATTACACAAAATATTCTCACCCGACTTGGTCAATTACAACGCTTAAATATAGACTTATCACCAGTTCAAGAAATAATTAAAAATGCTGAAAAATTTGTTACAAATGAACAAATTAAATTTTACAACAAGTATTTAAAAACAGCGAAAGAGAGAGACCGTTATTCTCTTTCTACAATGGACGTTTATTGGTTATTTACGAGAACTTTCTTTGATAATACAAAATCAGAAGTTGTTGATGAAATTGTGAATCTTTATCAAGAGAAATTAAAGAAAAGCTGGACGCAATACAATCCTTATTTACAGGCTTTTATCGGGATTTATTTCAATAAAGTTGAGATTACACGAGAGCGAGATTTAATATATGCTTCATTGAAAGATCGAGCATATAACAAGAAAGATAAAGGCATGTATTGGGTTGAAAACTCAGGATATTATTGGCATCAAAATAAAATTTCTACGCAAGCAATGATAATTTCTTTCTTCCAAGAAATAAACGTTGACCAAAAATTAATGGACGATGCGCGTTTATGGCTAATTTTAAACAAAGAATCGAATGCTTGGGAAACAGGAAGTGCTACAGCTGATGCGATTTACGCAATCTTGTTATCGGGTCGTGATTATTTATCTGAAAATGAAAAACCGATTATCAAAGTTGGGAACAAAACCTTAGTTTTTGAAAATTCATCAAATAACAACGAAATCGAAGTAGATTGGACACCTGGCTTGGGACAAATCAAACAACAATGGAACAACAATGAAATCAATAGTGACTTAGGTAACATCGTTATAGATAAGAAAAGTGATGTGCCTGCGGTTTTAAATATGTATTGGCAATATACAGAAGAACTGTCGAAAATTAAAAGTCATAGTGACGGCTCAATGAAGATTAAAAAGAAATATTATAAAATAACTTCGGGAGCAAAAGGCGAAGAAAGAACAGAAACCAATTCTTTTCAAATTGGCGATAAAATTGAGGTCGAATTGACAATAAGCACAGACAGAGATTTGGAGTTTGTATATGTTAAAGATTTACGTCCTGCAGGATTTGAACCAACGCAAACAATCAGTTATTACACTTGGCGAAATGCGTTGATTTACTATCAATCTCCGCGTGATGCTTCAATGGAATATTTTATCGAGTGGATGCGAAAAGGTTCATATAAAATTTCTTATACAGTTTATGCGACACACAGTGGTAAATTCGACAGTGGAGTTGCAACAATACAAAGTTATTATGCGCCAAAATTCTCAGGACATAGCGACTCTGAAAAAATAAACATCGTAAAATAAATTTATAACTGATTCGAATAATTGTTAGAAGAAGATTGAGGAATTTAATTGATTTTATTTCTCAATCTTTGGAAGTAATCCTGCGACTAAACCTAACAAAGGTAGAAATGCACAAACTTGGAAAACAAAGTAGATACTTGTAAAATCCGCCAACATTCCCAAAACGGCAGAAGCAATTGCCCCCATTCCAAAAGCTAAACCGTAAAACATTCCAGAAATCATTCCTAATTTATGAGGAATGATTTCTTGCGCATAAACAATAATTGCTGGAAATGCAGAAGCGATGATAATTCCGATAATTGCAATTAAAATTATCGTCCAAACCAAACCAACGTAAGGTAAAATCAAAGTAAAAGGCGCTACTCCCAAAATTGAAACCCAAATCACCTTTTTTCTTCCAAATTTATCACCAAGATATCCACCAAGTAACGTTCCTGCTGCAATTGCAAATAAAAATACAAACAAAAATATTTGAGAAGAGCGAACCGAAACATCAAACTTACCCATCATGTAAAAAGTAAAATAATTTTGTATGGACGACATATAAAAGTACTTCGAAAAGATAAGTACAAAAAGGATAAAAATTGAAAATATTACTTTTTTACGAGGCAACGTAACTAGGTTATCCGTATCAATTTTATTATGATTTTTACGTTTAAAATCTTGCCGAACATACCACTTGCCTATTTGAATAAGAATGATAATCGCTATGAGTGCTAAAATGGAAAAAGTCGCCAAATATCTTTGTCCGAATGTTACAACAATTGCCGCTGCAAGCAAAGGACCAAAAGCTGCTCCTGTATTTCCGCCAACTTGAAAAATAGATTGTGCCAAACCTGGTCGATTCCCTGAAGCCAGTCGCGCCATTCGTGATGATTCTGGATGAAAAATAGAGGAACCCATGCCAACAAAGGAAACTGCAATCAACACAGAGTAAAAAGACGTTGCAAAAGCAAGACTTATCAGTCCGACCAGACTAAACCCCATACCTATTGCCAAAGAAAAAGGTTGTGGATGTTTATCAGTATAAGCACCAACCATAGGTTGTAAAATAGATGCTGTCATTTGAAAACTAAGCGTAATGAATCCAATTTGTGTAAAACTCAATGCATAGTTTTCTTGTAATAGAGGATAAATTGAGGGTATAACCGTTTGTATGGAATCATTCAAGAAATGTGCTGCACTCAATGCAAACAAAACCGAGTAAACAGTTTTTTTTTCTAATTCTTTATTTTTTAATGGCACTCTACATCCGTTTTAATTGGGGCACAAAAGTATCAACTTTTATATGTAATTACAATAAATTACTGACTTCAAATGTTTTTGCACATTAATATTCAAAAAAAAACAGATTTTTTTTTGAATATCGCTTGTTTGTTGAAATAAAGAATATATATTTGCACCCGCATTGATTAATAAAACACAAAAACTTTGGTTTTTGATAATCGAATTTAGATTCCGTAGCTCAGCTGGTAGAGCATTACACTTTTAATGTAAGGGTCCTGGGTTCGAATCCCAGCGGGATCACAAAAAGGGAAGCAAGGCTTCCCTTTTTTAGTTTTAAATTCAAGGTTAATTTCAAGATTAACTAATGGATTTTGAAGAAATGGTTAAAGTTTGGAATAAAAACAGGATGCAGTCAATAAACGATTTTGACAATAAAAGTAAATAAAATTCCTACTATCAGTTCAACCAAACGGTGAGTGAACAAATTCAATTGAGCAATTTGGACAAATTGTCTTCCGTGTTTTGATTGATGATTTTTGTTCCTCCCCTTCAAAATGCTGTTGTAAGTTCAAATATTTCTCCTTCCTATATTATCCCAAAAATCAGTTTTTATTTCGCACAAAATATCCTCATATTTATACCATGGTTACCCTATTAGATTATCTTTTATAAAATGTCAATCTGCAAGTATACGATGTAATTCGAGATTCAAATAATAAGCACTTCCCGACACCAGTCTTTTTTCAAGAATTCCTATAGTTGACAATTGATCAAGATAATTTCTTGCAGTATTTTCAGCATAATCATTTTCTAAATGTTTAACACGTGTAAAAGGTTGCGTAAATAGTGCATTTACTAATATCTCTGGCTTAATAAACTTTGTTTCAGTCTGAATATACTCTAACATCGCATCTTTAGCCTTCATAATGTCATTTATTTTATCATAAGTTGAATTTGATGTTACCTCCACCGCTTTAAGCATAAAAAACAACCATGATTCCCAACTACCACATTGAGTAACTGCTGATAATCCAGTATAATAATCGTTTTTATTCTCTAAAATATATCGACTTAAGTATAATATAGGATAATCCAACAATCCTTTATTTGTGAGATAATGAATGTTAAAAACACGACCAGTCCGTCCATTCCCATCTCTAAATGGGTGAATAGCTTCGAATTGAAAATGACTTATCGCCATCTTTAGCAGAGGATCAATTTTAAACTTTTCATCATCATTCAAAAATTCAATTAGATTTTCTAATTTTTTATTCACTATTCCAACACCACGAGGAGGTGTATATATAGCATTCCCAGCATTTGGTCCAGTCCCTCCTTCTTTTATATATATCTGTGCTACGGGAGATCGAACTCCATCATTATATCCTGTTATGATCTGATATATTTTTTCGAAATAAGGAATAGTAAACTCTAGATTTTCTTGTAAATATTCATAACCTTCCCAAAGTGCTTCTCGATAGTTAAGAACTTCTTTCGCAGATCCTGTTAAATTATCTTTATAAGCATCACTATAAGCCTTATATAATTCATCATCTGTCGTGAAAATATTCTCAATAGCACTTGAAGCCTTAGCTTCTTGTAAACTAATTGAATTAATTAATAACCCTTGATTAGGAATAACCACACTTCTGCCCTGAAGACGAGCCAATGCAGCTTTAGTATTACCAAGTTGTTTCAAAATAGGAACCGTTTGATAATATGATTCATCAATGGGTAATTCTGGCAGCCCATTCCAGGGCTTATTTCGATCTGGATTTATTGTATAAGTCATACGCAAATATAATATAAAAACACAAATCAACCTTAAATATAAGCGTTTTTTAAGGCGAGCGCTGTTTTTGACCTTAAAACATAGTATAAAAACACACCTAACCTTAAAAAGTGTTGTTTTCTGAGGTTAGATAGAATTCTGACCTTAAAATTCAGCATTACTATTCTATAACAAATCATTCTCCATACTAAAGATGTTGTTATTGTTACCGGAAAAAGCGAGCGGTATTCCAGCTACTTAATTAATGAAATTAAAGAGCACCTAGGAAAGAAAAAACATCAATACGTGACGATTAAGGTGTTCTGTAAATATTTGGGATTGAATCAGAAGGAAGTGGAAAATGTGTTGTTTTGAGTAAAACGCGAACGATTACGAACGATTACTGGACAATAACGATTCGGGAAAAGAGTTTACAGAAAAGTACTTTAAAGGTCCTTTAAACTATCAAATTAACGGTGTTTTAGACTACATCAAGAATAATATTATAGAAGAAAGGGTTGTAAAATTACCACATACAGAAAAGGCTCTACGTGCGTTTAATTATCCGTATGCAGCATTAGAAGAAATTATTGCAAACGCTGTCTATCATAAAAGTTACGAATTACGTGACCCAATCGAAATACAAATTTTCCCTGATAAGATTACGGTGTTAAGCTATCCAAGTCCAATGCCTCCAGTAAATCACAAAGATTTTGCTACGCAAAAAAGAATTGTTGCTAGAAAATATCGAAACAGAAGGATTGGTGACTTCTTAAAACCTGGTTTCGATGAAAAATTAACATTCAGATTGAAATAAAATCCTGTTAGTCAAGGCGTTTCTTTGCAAATTTAGCGGGCTAAATTAAAAAGGAACAACGCAGGATAACAGATTTTTAGTCAAAGCTAAATCACCTTTCTCCACTAATAAGCAGCAATCTACTTCACAAAGCATCCTCAAAGTATCCCGATACATTTTCGTTGCTTTATATCGTATCTTACTGCTTCTTAGCGGTCTGAATGTAATTTTTCCATTCTAAATCAGGTTTAAAGGAACTTGATTTAACCGAAGGACGTGGAACAGGTTTCCCTGCTATTTATCGTGCTATGGAAAGGAATGGATCCCCTAAGCCAACTTTTGAAACAGACGATTCAAATTATGTCTTAGTTACGCTAGATATTCATCCAGAATTCCTTAAAAGCGACCAAGCTAACGACCAAGCTAATACGATTACTCTCAACACTTTAGAGAAATTGTCTAATTATTTAGACAGTACTAACGACTAAGCTAACGACCAAGCTATTGTCGAAGTTAATGAAAGCGTCATAAATGAGGTTAATGAAAAAATAAACGATAGGGTTATTGATATATTAAAAATTACTTCCGACTGGAAAAGCAGAGATGAAATATTGGAATATCTTCAACTTAGTAATCACACCAGAAATAGAAGGAAATACATCGACCCACTTGTCGAATATGGTTGGATAGAAATTCGTTATCCCGATACTCCAACTCACCCAAACCAAGGCTATAAAATAACAGCTGCAGAAAAGACGATTAATAGAATTAATCTCTGAATAATTTCCCAGTAAGTTCAATTAGTAAATACAACAATTAAACTTACCACTTTACGGGATAGTGTCACCTTGCTTTGTTTTTTTATATGTTTTTTTTTTACTTATCCCAATTACTTTCCTATCGACAAAATATTTGCAAACAAACGATAAGCACCAGAAACACCTGCTGGTAATTCCCTGAAAAAACTTAATCCAGTGTAAATAAAATATCCCTCTCCATATTCAGCGACAAGCAATGCACCTTGTAACTCTTTTTCTCCTTTATCATTCATTCCTAAAATAGGTGTAAATTCTTTTCCCCATTTGCTCGGGAAATATAGTCCCCTTTCTTGGACCCAACCATCAAAATCTTTTTGAGTAATCTTATTTGGTTTGTTCAAAACACAATGGTCTTTAGCTAAGAAGCGTACTTCTGATTCTTCGTCCGTTACCCTATCATTGGAAATCTCCAATTTATAAGGTGCTAATTTATCTGTGGTTAATTCCCGAAGTGAATTATACTGATTGACTAATGTCCCTCCTTGTTTTACATAATCAAATAATACATCTTGATACAAGGGTAAGTCGTTGTCAATATCATACGCCCTAATTCCAATTACAACTACATCAAATTGTTGCAATTTTTCAATCGTAATTTCTCGGGGTTCAAATTCTGTTACTTTATAGCCTATTTCCCGCAAACTATTTGCAACATCATCTCCCGCACCAATAATATATCCAATGCTCTCTCCTTCCTTTTTGATATCCAATCGAATTACCTTCGTTTGAGCTGGCATAAGCGCAATTTTTAAAGGAATATGAACGTAGTCAATTAAATGAACTTGCTGTGTATAGACTTCACCATTTTCCAACCTTAACTCTGGTCGAACAAATCCTTCTTCATACGAATTAGGAGGTGTAATTGTAAAAACTACAGTTTGTCTTTTCCCTTTAATATCTAAAGAAATATTGGCGGATTTAGGAGTGATATCCCAATTATCGGGTACATTTAATTTTAAAGTACCTGCTACATTATCAGAATAAGCGGTTAAATCAACGACAATTTCTCGTGATTGATTATCTGCAAAGACCAATGTAGGGTTTTCCAATTTTATTGAAACTGGAGGAACAATCGAAAAAGGTTCGCGTACTTCTCCTTCTGAAGGTGATGTTGTTTTATGAATAATGTCTCGCATAAACAAAAACGTTTCTCCATAAATTTTAACCTTAAATTGAGCCACAAATTCAGTAGGCGTTTGTGGTTCTGAAATTAATTCCTGGTTATCCACTGAATACATTCCCAATGAATGTGGTTTTTCTAACCAATATGGTGTTGAATACCTTAAATTATCGGTCAATTTTATTACTTTATCTGATACGAATAACTCATTCTTTCTTAATTCTTGTGCATAAGAAAAAGAAGTTGAAATACTGGGAATTGATATTTCGACAAGATTAATACTTGGTAACGAACGATTCACCGCTTCAAAATGAATCTCTAAATCATCTCCGTTTGTACCAAACTTTTCTTTGGTTGAAACTTCTAAAAATAATCCAGAGCAATCTACAATAATACGCTCTATTTCTGCTAATTTAATCGCTTTCCAGTGCTGATTCTCTAAATTTTTGATTAATTTATAAGCTTTTAGCAGTTTTGGTAAACTTAAAGAAGGGTTCCTAAAATCAAACTCATTTTCAACTTCTAAAAGAATTTTACCTATTTCTTTACCACCTTCTACCCGACTCCAAGTAGTATCAACACCTTCAAAAACGCTTTTATTATGTTTGTCCCAATCGCCTTTTATGTGTTCCAAATATTCAATTTGACTGCCTCTTGTTCCAGCAATTCCAAATCCTTGCGATTTATGTTGACTGCGACTCAATGCTGAAATTTCTGTATTCGAGATTCCCCTTGTCGGATAAAATTCACCAATATTAATCTGATGGAAATCAGTTCTTTGCATCGCCTTGTGAAAACGTTCTTTGCTTCCATAAAACCACCATCCTGTATTCATAAACAAGCGCTTTGGTTGCCACGTACTCGTATAGTTTAAATGTTCGGGAAAAACAGAAGGATTATTTGCAATGTCGAATGCTTCTATGCTTAACATTGCCGAAGCCGTATGATGACCGTGTGTCGTTCCTGCCGTACGATGGTCAAACCTATTAATAATCACATCGGGCTTAAATTTTCGAATCACATAAACCAAGTCACTCAACACAGTATCTTTATTCCAGAAATTAAACGTTTCTTCTGGTTGTTTTGAATAACCAAAATCATTTGCTCTAGAAAAAAACTGTTCTCCACCATCAATTCTCCGTGCTGAAAGCAATTCTTCGGTGCGAATTAGGCCCAATAACTCTCTTATTTCGGAGCCAATTAAATTTTGTCCACCATCTCCTCTGGTTAGCGATATATAACCGACTCTCGCGTGAGTTTTATTAGAGAAATAAGAAATTAATGATGTGTTTTCATCGTCTGGATGAGCTGCCACGTACAAAACGCTACCAAGAAAATTTAATCTTTGAATGTTTTCATATATCTCACTTGAGGTTTTAGGATAATTGTCTTGAGCATATATTCCACTCACTAATCCAACTAAAAGGATTATTAAAGCTTTTTGCATGTCTGTTTTTGTTTTTTTAATTTACTAATTGAATTACTGAAGGACTTTATCAACAAATGCGACGATTTCCATTTCTTCATTAATGAACCCAAAATTAGTGATTTGTTTTTAAATTCTTTTTACAATATCAACTTTCTTTTGGATCGAAAGTTTAATAATTCCTAATGAAAGCAGTCGGAATAAACTTTTTCTGAGGGGCGGCAGTATAAAACAATAAATTCTTACCTTTACTTCTTTAACAAGAATGAAAAATTCCTTAATTAATAGAGATTATATATTTTTCCCTTCGGTTTCTAGTACAAACGACTACGCTTTGGAAAAGATGAAATCAGGAGAAATAAAATCTGGAACCGTAATTGTTGCCGATCACCAAACTTCAGGCAAAGGGCAAAGAGGAAAGTCTTGGATTAGTGCACCTGGCGAAAGTTTGATGATGAGTATTGCGGCTGACTTGGATTTATGGGATATTAAAAACGTTGTTTCTTTGAATCACATCGTGAGTTTAGCCATTCAAAATTTCTTATTAAATTTTATCGAAGACACCCGCATAAAATGGCCAAACGACATTATGGTCAACGACAAAAAAATATGCGGTATTCTCATAGAAAGTAAAGTTTCAATGACCAAACGACATTCAGTTGTTGGCATTGGATTAAATCTTAACCAAGAAAGTTTTGAATTGAATCGGGCAACCTCCTTTTATATAGAAACAGGACAAAAAGCTTTGCCCCAAAATTTTATTGAACCGATTTTACAACTCATTGAAGAATTTATCATGCTTTATCATGTAAAAGGAGAAGATTTTGTTTTATATGAATACAACAATCAACTATGGAAGTTGAAGGACAGACATACTTTTAAGTATTCACTTTTTAAGCGTGAAGGTTGGATAAACAAAACGACAATGAGTGGCGATTTAGTTGTTCATTTCGACAATGAGGATATAAATTTTCAGAATGGAACTGTAATATATTAAGTTAAAGTAATTGATAAAATCAGCTTAAAATGAATGTTTCCATGCACATCACTACTTTACTCCTTTTACTTTAAACTCGGATGTTTTATGAAAAGTAATTTCTGGATAGTCCTTTTCTGCCATTTGCAATAAGAAAGGCGTTTCTGCAAGAAAAACTAAATTTCCATCTTTGTCTTCTGCAATGTTCCCCGTTTTTGCTTTTAGAAACTGTTCCATATCACTTTTATTTTCGGAAGTAATCCAACAAGCTTTGTGATAATTTATTGGTGTAAAAGAACATTTTGCGCCATATTCATGAAGCAATCGATACAAAATCACATCAAATTGCAACTGTCCCACAGTACCGATAATCTTTCTGTTGCCGGGTTGTTGGATAAATAGCTGTGCAACACCTTCATCCATCAGCTGTTTTACACCTTTATCCAACTGTTTTGACTTCATCGGATCATCGTTGCGTAATTCTTGGAAAAATTCAGGAGAGAATGAAGGAATCCCAATAAAGTTGAATCCTTCACCTTCCGTCAAGGTATCTCCTATTTTGAAATTTCCTGTATCGTATAAACCAATAACATCGCCAGGATATGCCTCATCGACAATATTTTTATCCTGTGCCATAAAAGAAGTTGGATTTGAAAATTTCATTTTTTGATCCTTTCGAACATGTTTGTAAAAAGTATTTCGTTCAAACTTTCCTGAAACAATTCTTAAAAATGCAATTCTATCTCTATGTTTTGGGTCGAGGTTGGCGTGAATTTTAAAAACAAAACCTGAAAATTTATCATCATACGGCTCCACAAATCCAATATCAGTTTCTCTACCTCTCGGTGATGGTGAAATCTCAACAAATGTTTCAAGTAGTTCCTTAACTCCAAAGTTATTTACAGCACTTCCAAAGAATACAGGTGCTACTTTAGCTTGTAGATAACTCTCTTTGTCAAAATCCTCGTAAACACCATTGATTAGCTCTACTTCTTCACGTAAAGTATCTGCATATTTTTCTCCTATTATTTCATTTAATTCAGGATTAGAAATATCGTCAAACTTTACTAGTTCCTCGCCTTTTTTTGTTTTGTTCAACTCAAAAAGACTTAATGTTTTTTCATATAAATTATATACACCCTTAAATTTGTCTCCTTCCCCAATTGGCCAAGCTAAAGGTCGTACATCAATGTTAAGTTTAGACTCAATCTCATCCAATAAATCCATCGGGTCTTTCCCGTATCTATCCATTTTATTGATAAAAATAATTACGGGTGTGTCACGCATCCTACAAACTTGCATCAATTTTTCGGTCATTTCCTCAACTCCATTTGCAGAATCGATAACGAGAATTACACTATCGACAGCTGTTAATGTTCTGTATGTATCTTCAGCGAAATCTTTATGACCAGGTGTATCCAGTATATTGATGTTTTTATTTTTATATTCAAACGCCATTACAGAAGTAGCAACAGAAATTCCACGTTGCTTTTCAATTTCCATAAAATCAGAAGTAGCTGATTTCTTAATTTTATTGTTTTTTACCGCTCCTGCCGTCTGAATTGCACCACCAAAAAGTAACAATTTTTCTGTTAATGTAGTTTTACCAGCATCGGGATGCGCAATAATACCGAACGTTCTTCTTTTCTCTATCTCTGTTTTGTTTGCCATAATAAAATTCAAATTCGTCTGCAAAGATATAGATTTAATCATATTTCACGCAATTTTATTAAAGGCAGGTTCAATTATCAAATGCGATACTATCATACTTTTTGTTTATAATCATTAGAGCAATTTACTTTATTGAATATCAAAAGAGATACAGTTTAAGAGAAAATTGGTTTTTAGAAAATGTGTGTATAAGTTTGAAGAAACAATGAACTAATGTATAACATTTATATATCCATTCCATTCAAACTTTTCGTCAGTTATTGTATCAGCTGCTTTAATTTTCCACACATAAATCCCTGATTTTACTTTTCGACCACTTCCATAACCGTAAGTACCATCCCAACCCACGTTTTGATCGTGTGATTCCCATACCATTTCTCCCCAACGATTGTAAATCTCTATATCTACCTTTAAAGGATTCACACCTATTAATATGGGTTTCCATATCTCATTAAAGTCATCTCCATCAGGAGTAAAAGAGTTTGGAGCAAAAATCATAACTTCTGGAATAACATCAATTATTTTTGTAATCGAATCTTGACAGCCCATATCTGTAGAAACAACTAACTGCACTTCATAACTTCCCGTTTCTCCTTCTGGAAATTTAGAAATAGGATTTTTTAATTCTGAAGTTAAAGGAGTTCCATTTTCAAAATACCAGTCGTATTGAGTAGCGTGAGTGCTGTAATTTTGAAACTGTACAGTTGTATTAAACATCCTTACTGGTTTTGGTGAATAGGTAAAATCTGCAAATGGAACAGGGTAAACTTCTAACATTTCGTAAACAGTGGTAGAGTCTCTACAACCATTGGTGGTTACTGCTACAACTTTCACATTATATGTTCCAGGTTCTTCTATTAAAACTGTAAGGCTATCCAATTGATTGAATGTCTGTCCATCAGAAATATACCAAAACACTTCCTCTATATTTGTTGTATCAGTATGATTAATCAGTTCAAACGTTGCTGGTGTACAGAATTTATCTTCCACGACTGAAAAAATCACTTCTGGAGGTGCCTGTACTTCGACTGTAATCGTATCTACATCTGAAACACAACCTTGATCACTATTCGTATATACCGTATAAAAAGTGGTTTCTTGTGGAGTTACAATTTGAATAGAATCATTGTTAACTGTGTGTCCCCAATTATAATTGAAGTTTCCATTTCCTTGAGCTGTGGCAACTAATTCAACTTGTTCTCCCAAACAGATTATTACGTCTTCGGATGTAGTAATATCCAAATATCCATAAGTAACAACTACTGTGTCGGTTTTTTGCATGGCACATGTATCATTATATTCCGTAAAATAAAAGGTATAAATTCCATACTCTGAGAAAGTGATATCTACATTTGGAGTTTGATTATTTGGAGAGAACGAGATATTTCCCGGGCCAACATAAGTCCATTCAAAGCTATTACCTAGATTTGTTGGGATTCCATTTAAAAACCCAGGATCACCCTCACAGAATGCAATATCTGGACCAGCGTCGGGATTTAACAATTCAGGCCTATCAGTAATCCATAATATCCCTTCAACAAAGAGGGTGTCTCCGCAAGGATTTACTGAATATGTTGTTAAAATAACACTTTCATTGTCTTCTGAAATACTGTCTTCTAAAGGCTCAATTAATAAACAAAGTTCTGTTTGTCCGGGTTGAAGCACAATACTATCCCCTTGGGGAAGATTTGTTATGATATAATCGTCTCCATAAGTTGCAGTACCTGAAAGTTCATAATGAACGACAGCCATATTTGCACTTTGAGCTGCGGTTCTTGAAATACAAAAACTCCCTTGATCACATCCCTCTACTAAAAGCGAGTCTAAAAAAAGTGAAGTGTTATTGGATGCAATAATCTCAGTTACAGGTTCAGAAGAGAAAGACCCAGCCTTTAAAAATACCCCAGAGTTATATCCTTGATCAATACAGTTAGCAATTGCCAACTTAATATGGTATGTCTCTCCACATATAACACTTGCACTTGCCGTCATTTCGATGGTGCTTCCATTGTAATTATCAACACCACTAGAGGAAGAGAAAACACCGTTATACGAAGTTGTAAAATAAATACTGTTTTGTTGCCAATTAGGATCTGCATTATTACAGTATGAAGAAGAACCACCAGATGGATAGCCTGAATTAACAGTATTAACAGCTATGGGAATATTGTTTGAACCAGGAACTACTGCAAGATTTTGTGAGTTGTTTGAGTAAGGACCATTTATTCCAGGACCTGAAATAAAAAATCCAAAAACATCATTAAATTGAGTACAAGTAAAGGTAGTATATTCAGTAGAAGAAAATATATAACTGAATGAAAGTGTATCACTTTCAGGAACAAAGTCAAATTCAAGCACCACTCCGTTTGTTATCGAGCTTGAAGTGATTGCACTTAAATCAGGATCATTTATTACTGGCGCACCATTGGTCTGTAGTAAAACACCCTCATCCAATGGAAAGACTCCTGATGTATTGGTAAAATGTCTAACAGAATTCTGTTGATTATTCGCCATTGCCGCATTACCATTATATGTAATATTTGTAGCTGTAACACCTGCACCTAATAAAACATCGGTAACCGCAAATGAAGGAGTAATATTTGGATTTGTGTATGTTATTTGGGAAAATGCACCACTTAAAACTGTTGTCAAAAATAACAGTAATATTAAAACTCTATTTACATAAAAGATCATATTCTTAAGTTTTTAGTAATTATACTAACAATACTTTTTATTTGTTTAACGAAGAATAATACCTGTTGGTTGTTTATAATCAATAATTTAATTTTATTTCTAAGTGTTTTTCCTTGGTTTCCTTTATATTTTATTTTATGAGAAAGAAATTTATAGCATTGAGCAAAGCATTTCTTTTCTTTTAGCCTTATAATATTCAAATTAATGAAAAATACTTAATCATTTATTGATTTATTATCTTTTCAATGTTCAATTTCGTGGTTATAAAATAAGCAGAAATTAAGTTATCGATTCTATACAATTGCCATACGCTCGAGTTTTATTCAGCCGAGTCTATAGTCCATCTACCAATCTCCAAACCCTTCCTTATTATTAACAAGTTCTGGTCGATCTTCAAGAGAAACCCGATTAGCTATAGGATAATGTTTGCCTACGGGTTGTTTACGATGTTTAAGTCGATGGCGCGTGAATTTATATAGGTCTCCTTGATTATTCTATGACCTTTTGTCGCATTTACTAATTGAATTTACCTTTATCTCTTTTGTATTAAGCTAAGTTTGTGTATGAGTCACCATAATTGAATCCATACTTTGGAATTCTTTTTCAGAAAGCATCAAATTTCGCATTAACAATGCTTTTTCACTTAAAAGAAACTCATGATTTGGTTGCACTGCAAATTTCTAAGACAAATATATATCAATAATAATATGAAGTGAAGATGTATATGGTTTGCTTTCATTGGGTATCACATTGGTATCACATTTTCAATTAACCAAATGAAACCATGAAAAACCAAAACAACCTAACCAAAGCAAAGAACGCCTACTGTGTGTAGGGTTTGGACACTTACCGCGACTTGTGGTAAGTTGCGGTAAAAGTCCAATTCGTGATCGCGGAAGGATTCGAACCTTCGACCTACAGCTTAGAAGGCTGTTGCTCTATCCAGCTGAGCTACGCGACCAAAAATAAAAAAGGGGATAACTTTTAAATTATCCCCCAGTGTCGGGGTGGCAGGATTCGAACCTGCGACCTCCTGGTCCCAAACCAGGCGCGATGACCGGGCTACGCTACACCCCGAATAGGTGAAAATTAATGTAATTCTCCTATTATTTCAATGCTGATTTGACGTTCTCAAACCATTAATGCGACGGCAAAGATATAAACTCTTTTTATTATAAAAACAATTTTAAGAAAATATTTTTCTAAATATTGGTTCTGCTGTGATTTTAACGGATTATTTTCAAGTTTTTATTGTTTGCTAAAAGCGATGGTTTTATTCTTAACGGTCGCTAAGGGCTGTGGTTACACAAAATTTGTTATAATTTACAACCACTAAATTACGATAATTTTTTTCTTTGCGTTCTATGTGGCTTGATTCACTCTAAAACTAAAGTTTTACCCTTAACTGTGCACCAAATTCACTCTTTATGTTGCCCTGAATTTCTTCTGAACCACTGCTGATTCTGTCCATTTGGTGATAAATGAAAATTCCATATCGTACCCAAATATCCATCTTCCCGTTTAAAAATGTATATCTTAACATGGCATAAGCTCTACTTCCACTGTTGTAATAGGTCGGAATACTAAATACATTTTGCATATTATATTCATATACATAAAGCCTCGTGTCGTAGCTGTCAGTATTAAATATTGAATATCTCAAATAAACTTGAACTGGGAAGTTCTTGTTCCTATAAAGTATGTCTTGTGATAGCGCATACCCACTTTGAAGACCTTTGCTCGGTCTGTTGTCAGTTACATAATCAAAACGCGATTTCCACGTCCAACCATTACCTAATTCTGTACTTAAACTAAGTTGATATTTCCTTTGTTTATAACGTTCAACAATGCGCATATTTTCGTTAGAACCGCTTTCATTTTGCATCTTATCTTTCTCTCTGAATCGGATTTGGGCTTCAAACCTTGGACTTGGTCGGTATTTTAATTGAGCCAAAACTTCATGTCCGTCGCTGGGCGAATCAACCCTAAATTTAAGCCATGGCGATTTGAAAAAATCAATGTATGTATTGAATGTCCATGACTTTGACAATCTGATTCTACTACCAATGTAAATTCCAGACTCATTGATGGTATTGCTTCCATCGCCAAATCCTCTTCCATAAAATGAATGATAATCTTTGGGGTAATTTCTATACAAAGCAGTTAATGTTGCTCTTCGTCCCAATGCCAATGACAATCCTTGTAAAATAGCAACGGATTTGGTGTCCATACTTTGGGCAACTTCTCCGTACAAACTAACATTTCTGATGATATATGAATAATCGGCACTTAAATTTAAGAGTTCTTTTCCTTTGAATTGGTATTTATTGACAAGGCTTTCTTCTCGCTCAATATGCAGATCATAAGTTTGTTGAATTGCAGAAACTCCGATTTGTAAATTTCTTGTTTCGTATTTTAAATTGGCACCATAAATAAATTCATTGATTGAGTTTTTCCGATTCAATTCAGAAGTTGTTCGATGATAGCCAGACATATTGATAGATGATGCTAATCTTGCTTCTTCATCTTCCAAAGTATCGGAAAATTCAACTGTTCCGTCTAATCCTTTGTAAGAAACAAATGTCGTTAGTGAAAAGTCGCTAATTCCGATTTCAACCCCAGCGCCACGCATAAACCTGGCTTCATCTGTTGATGTATAAGGTCTTAATCCTCTTGCGTTTTTACGTGCTGAACCTGCATCTGCGGTTTTTCCGAAGCTGTAGCCTGTCCAAAATGCTAAGCCTTGACCAATTTGCATATGGAAATCACCGATTACGGCTTTTCTAAAGATTTTCTTGCCATTGTCGTAATATGCATGTGCACTATAAAAATCAAATCCATAAGGTTGTGTTTTTCCGAATATTTGTTCGCCTGGAGATTTATTCATGGTAACACCCAAACTTAAATCGTTTTTATGGGTATATCGCAATCGGGAATATATCCTGCTCGGATCACCCCAATAATATTTGTTGCTGTTTTCTTTTACTTCATCGTCAACGTCAGCGTAACCTGCTTTGTCTTCAATGTTTCTGATATACCGAAAATATCCTTCAAAATTTCCTTCTGTTACATATTTTGCAAAGTTTTTTTTCTCCTTTTTCTCTATTTCTGAGACCCGAACAAAAGGGAAAATATTATCGATTGTTTGTAAATCCCAATACGGTATATTTTGAAGTTCATAAATGGATTGCAAAAGTCCTTTTTCTTCTCTCCATTTAAGTAGCGACTCAATTTGGAAATCATTGATCATCAACAGTGATTGTAAGTCTTCTTTTCTTGCTTCATTTAGGTTGATTTTATTGTCGTAATAATTATTTAATATATCAAAAAATTCTTCCAAAGAAATATCTTCAACTTCCAATTCTTGCGCGATAAACTCAATCCTTTCCTGAATGATGTCGTTTTTCATTTGACCAAATACTATCAAACTAAAAAGCAAGAGCAATATAGAAAAGACGTATTTCATTAATCTTTTGTTTTCTTAGGATCGTAAAAGTCAACAATCAACGAAATTGCAGGTGTCCACCCAAGTTTTTGATTGTATTGGGTCGATAAATCGACTTTTAACACTTTAAAATCTAATCCAAATCCAAATGCCAAGTCCATAGGCGCACCTTGCACCCCAACCCTAATGTACAATAGTTCAATTGGTTGATACTCAATTCCAAATCTAAAACGTGTTTTAAAAGCAATTTCTTGTTCAATTTCAGCCATTATCGACAACTGTTCCATGACTTGATAAGAGGCGCCTAATCGCAACAAGGTAGCCAGTCGATCGTCTTTATAATCTGCCAACTTTGTTCTTGTGAGATTGATAACGGAAAACCCAATATTTACTTGGTTATTGATTTTTGCCAGTGCACCGAGTTCTGCACTCAATCCATCTTTTCTGCCGTAATATGTATCTCCAAATCCCATCCCGATGTAATTGAGTTGTACACCAGCAGAGATGTTATCGATTAATTTCAAAGCATATCCAACACCAACACGTTGTGTACGATACGCATTGTGACCATAAAACTGTCCTCCAACAGAAATGACCCCAACAGGTAAAGGTACAGCCACAGCAATACTTTGTGTTTGCAATTCTTTAAGCATGTATCTCGCTTCATAAGAAATTCCAGCTGTTCCTTTTTCGATAAATCCCAAAGCACCTGGATTGTGATGAAATGCAAATACATCAGAGAAAGTAACACCAGTATTTGCCAAAGCGCCCGAACGCGCTCCTTGGGAAAGCCAACCTTGAGCATTTATTGAAATACTAAAAGCAACAAAAAATCCTATTAAAAGTAATTTCATGGTTTCAAATTTAGCTAAATTATATAATTATCGGATATATAAACAACGAACCTTTGCTAATTTACCAATTCATTATTTTTTTGTAATAAAAATTAAATAAAAGAATGGTCTTCTGTTAATTAAGTTGATTTTTTCGGAGAGATATTATAGCCATGATAAATTTAACCGAATGCCTTAATCAATATATGGATATTCAACTTTAGCAAGATACAATCCCTTTGCTGGTACAGAATAACCTGCTTCGCTACGGTTTTTTGCTTGAATAATGCTCTGTATGTCGAAAATTTCTATTTTACCCTGACCAACTTCTAGTAGTGTTCCAACGATTGCACGAACCATTCCCCTTAAAAAACGATTAGCGCATATCTCAAAACGAAGTTGCTTTCCTACAAACTCCCATTTTGCAGAATAAATTTCGCAAAAATTATTGTTGACGTCTGTATGTAATTTTGAAAATGAGGTAAAATCTTGTTTTCCTAATAAAAGGTTGGCGGCCTCATTCATATCTTCTACATTTAGCTTGTGAGGAAAAAACCAACTGTTATTTTGTAAAAAGGGACTTTTATTTTGATGGATAAAATAATGGTAGGTTCTTTTGGTTGCATCAAAACGTGCATGTGCTTCATCATCCACTTCAAAAATATTGTCGATTGCAATATCTTTAGGAAGCATATTGTTTAGTTTAAAATGCAATTGGCTAAGTGAGTAATTTTGCGGTAAATCAATATGAAAAAAGGATTGTAAGGAATGAACGCCAGCATCTGTTCTACCACATCCTACAATTTTTATCTCTTCTTTTGGGAAAAGTTGAGCAAGTTTCTTTTCAATTTCTTCTTCAATAGTGATAGCATTTGGTTGCTTTTGCCATCCAGAGTAATTGCAACCATCATAACTACATTGAAAGAATAATCTGTTTTTCATAATGGACAAATGTAATAAATCTATTGCGTGTAATTCATAAACATTGAATTGTTTAATAATATTTTTTGTCAAGTCGTTCCATTAAACACTATCTTTTAAATTTGTATGTATGAAAGTACACTTTATAGCAATTGGAGGAAGTGCGATGCATAATTTAGCGATCGCCTTATCAAGAAAAGGATATCAAGTTTCCGGTTCTGATGACGAAATATTTGAACCTTCAAAAGGTCGTTTAAAAAAAGAAGGGATTTTACCTGAAACAATTGGTTGGAATCCTGATAAAATAACTTCTGACATTGATGCTGTTATTTTGGGAATGCACGCTAGAAAAGATAATCCAGAGCTTTTAAAGGCAGATAAATTAGGATTAAACATCTACTCGTATCCTGAATATTTATATGAACAATCGAAAAATAAAAGACGGGTTGTCATTGGAGGTTCTCATGGAAAAACAACCATTACTTCGATGCTTCTTCATGCTTTACAATTTTTGAAGTTTCCAACAGATTATATGGTTGGCGCACAACTCGAAGGGTATGATTGCATGGTGAAACTTTCTGATGATGAAACAATTATTCTAGAAGGAGATGAATACTTGAGTTCTCCAATTGATAGAAGACCTAAATTCCATCTTTATCAACCAAATATCGCCTTAATTAGTGGAATTGCTTGGGATCACATTAATGTTTTTCCAACTTTTGAAAATTATGTAGAACAATTTCAAAAATTTACAGAAATAATTCACGATAAGGGTGTGTTGATTTATAACAACGATGATGAAAATGTTAGAAAAATAGCAGAATCACAAAAAGGAAGATTGCATTTGATTCCATATTCGATACCTCAATATGAAGTTGTTGACGAAGGAACGGTTTTGAATTATGACGGAAAAGCATATCCACTTTCGATTTTCGGCGCTCACAATCTTCAAAATTTAATGGGAGCAATGCACGTTGTTAATGCTTTAGGGTTTTCTTCGGATGATTTTTTTACTGCCATGAAAGATTTTACAGGTGCAGGAAAAAGATTAGAAAGAGTTAGCGCAACACCAGACAAGATTGTTTTTAAAGATTTTGCTCATTCGCCAAGTAAATTAAGAGCAACAACAAAAGCTGTAAAAGAGCAGTTTCCAGATAGAAAACTCATTGCTTGCATGGAATTACATACGTTTTCATCGTTAAAAAAGGATTTTTTACCACAATATAAAAATACTATGGCTGCTGCCGATGTTGCTTGTGTTTATTTTAGTCCAAAAGTTGTGCAACATAAAAACTTAGAACCAATTGCCAAAGAAGATGTTCTAAAAGGATTTGGCGGAGGAGTTTTAGTGGAAACAGAAACGCAAAAAGTGTTAGATTTTATTGAAAAAGAAAGTACCAATAAAATGGTTCTTTTAATGATGAGTTCTGGCAATTTTGACGGGATTGATTACAATGAATTATAAAAATCAGTTTTCTACTGAAAAGATAAATTTATTTGGACTGACAATGTTGGATTTCACTGCGTACATTACAATTCCAGCTGTGTTTTTAATTCCCAACTTTGTCATTATGTTTTTTCGATGCGTATTTACAGTGTGTGGACTTAAAAAGAGTAGTTTAGCAATTTCGACATTTGTATTTCCTTCAGCGATGTATTTTATGACCTCTAACTCACGTTCAGACAAAGATACAGATAGACAAGAATATACAGCATCATCAAGGTGTTGAACGTCAATTGAAGCCTTTCGTATAATATTCATGATTTTTCCGCAAAAGAAGTGGTTGCCATGATAAGTTTGTTGAACAGAATCAAGAATTTCATCTAAATCGCAATCTTTTTTTACATAACTTTTTACTCCTGAACGAAGTGCATCTAAAATAATATTGGGGTTTTGTTCAGGAGTTATGGCAACAATTTTAAGGTTTTTATTGATACGTAAAACTTCTGGAACAACATCGATGGAAAAATCAGGAGCTGTATAGTCTAATACGGCTACATTTACTTTGTTGTTTTCAATGTACTGTATAAACTCTTCGTTGTTTGTGGCTTCACCTACAATTTTTATACTTTTATCTGTTGCTAAAACTGTTTTTAAGCCCAATCGAATTATGTCATTGCTATCACCAATTACCACGTTCATACAACAAAGATAATAAATTTATATTATTTTGAATTAGTTTAAATAAAAACAGCATAATTGGCAGGTTCAAGTTTCAAATGCGACACTACCATAATTTCTGTTTATAAAGTTATAAAATATCTCTTTTTGGAGTTTCAAAATTCATTTTTTTTTCGAGGTCTTTTATTTATTAAGTGCTGTATTTCTGTCAGTTGTGTTTGAGTGTATTTAGTTAAATCTGCTTCTTTTGGTATAAATTATCTAATTAACTTATTACTATGTTCGATACCGTCTTTTTATAATTCCAAATGGATGCTCTACAATAGCTTGTCGTTTTTGGTTACCTTAATTTTTAACTTTTTGGTATCAAAATCCTCTAAAAGAGAACAAAAACAGACTTCTGAAACGCTTATGAATAGAGTAACTCGCATTTAATCGGTAACCTTTTGCGAAGTTACCACTGAGGTTACCGAATAGGTTACCAACTTGGGTGTGATTTCTTGAATTTTATGTAACGTGTAAAAAACAAAAAACCCTTGAAGTTATCTTCAAGGGTTTTTATTTTTGTATTGCTACAAAGCGGTCTGGACGGGACTCGAACCCGCGACCCCCTGCGTGACAGGCAGGTATTCTAACCAACTGAACTACCAGACCAAAATTTATAATCGGAATAACCGACGTTGACAACAGTCAACAACAATCTCTTGCAAAATTTTGTACAGGTCATTGGACCTAACCGCAATATTTTATTTTAAAATTTTTACCGTTGTAAAAATCATT
>JBBAEU010000016.1:0-53413 GCA_041655765.1 Brumimicrobium sp. | reverse complement strand
CTCTTTATCAGTGGGGCTTGCAATAACGCATATTTTGAAGTGGACGATGTATTTATTACTTATGAAGAGGATGTAGTTGTAGAAAATACAAACGCTTTTATTGCAACTAATTACCGCTACGGGTTCCAAGGACAGGAAAGGGATGACGAGGTTTCTGGTAAAGGAAACAGCTACACAGCAGAGTTTTGGCAGTATTCTCCAAGGTTAGGGAAAAGGTGGAATATTGACCCAGTTGTGAAACCACATTTAAGTGGATATTCTGTTTTATCAAATAATCCAATCTTAATGATAGATCCAAATGGGGATGATGATTATGAGTTTGACAAAAATACTGGAAAGTTAACGTTAGTAGAAGGAAGTCAGAGCGACGGACCCGATAGGATTATTATTGGAAAGGCTAAGTATAACGAAGAGGGTGAATTGAAGAACTGGAACTTCAAGGTACTAGAATTAGATGGGAAAATTGAAAATATGGAAAATAGTTCTGGTACTGACCAAGAAGGTGAATTTAATTATCAAACATATACTTTTTCAAATTCAGAAGATGGAGAAAAAGCATATAATTTTATGGCAAGAAAAACAAATATTGAAATTTCTAAAACTGAATATCAATTTGAGGATGGTAGTGTGCAAACAAGATTTTTCACATCAGGGAGTCCTGAAAATATTCGAGGTCAATATCTGTATATGGACGTTAAATTAATTGGTGAGAATCCTAACATACAACTATTGTCCCATACTCATAATCATGGTAATCCCGGAGGAGGAAGATTAGGCTCTTACAATCCTTCCCCAGAGGATAAAAACTTTGCGTATGAAGTGTCAATTCTTTTTATTAAGCAAAACACAAAACCGAAATTTTATGTTTGGAGATTTGGCACTAAGACACAATATGATAGTAATGGAGTAGTTGATAAAGAAAGATGAGAAAAGTAAATTTATTATTCGTTTTATTTATATCTTGCTCCCTGCATGTGTATTGTCAAGATATAGCTGATGAGGGAGAAATAAAGCATTACAGATCTTACTCTTCTTTATTTAAAAATGTAATTCAAGTTTACTTAGATTCAACATATAATAGATTTGGATGCGCAAATACTGATAAACTATCTATTTTACAAAGAATTGGTAGCGATTCAACTAAAAAATATTATTACTACGAATTACGAAATATGCAAAACATGCCATTTCATGTAGATAATTATTTAGAAGAGCTAAAGGAAATGGGTAAAGTCGTCTTAATGGTCGATTCAATAAGGGTTTTTATACGAGAAAGTGTTTTGAATGATTTACCTTTTAAAGATTCTATTGAATATATAGGTAAGCAGCATATAATTTTAAAGTATGGTAATTCTTTTGAACTTTGTTTACCAGGGGCTTCGGATTATTTGAGGTTTGTTTTTTTACCTAACGATCAAATTGAAATTGAAAGATATGAGTGTTATATGCCATTGCGCACTCCACATCCTTCTACAACTAAACCGTTCCAATAACGGTCACTTTTTCAGTGTAAATTGAGTTTAGAAGAATAATTTCCTTATCTTTAATCTGTGAAACAAGCTAACACATATCATATACAAAACAGAAATTACCGCAGCTCTTTCCAAGGACAAGAACATCACGATGAAATTCGAGGAAAAGGAAATTACATTAATTATAAATACCGTGGACATGACCCAAGAATAGGAAGATTGGATTGGTTGATTGATCCGTTGGCGAAAAAATATCCTTGGAATAGTCCTTATGCTTTTAGTGAAAATAGGGTGTTAGATGGAGTAGAGTTGGAAGGGTTGGAGTTTTTATCAAGTAACGAGTACTTGTATTATATTTCTAATGGAAAAGCATACATAGCACAAAGTAATTGGTGGTGGTTAGAGAATGATAATCAAAGAAACAACCCAGGAATGGGTACTGGATACGGAAATGAATTAGGTGCATATGCAGCAGGTGGACCATATTTTAGCTTTAATACTTCTGGAAAGCCAAGTCCTGATATGATTGGTCCTTATGAGAATCCAACAAATTCTTCAAGCTATGTTCCTCCAGGAATGAGACATACATCGATGACAAGGTTTTCTGGTATTGGTCTTCTGGCAGTTAACGCTGTAGTTCAGGGATTTAATGCTTATTACTCGTCAGTAAACAGTAATAATGCCGATGAAGTTAAACGACAAATACAAAATACATTTGGGGATGTCATTGATGTTTTAAACATTGGTATAGGTTTAGGTTTAATCGATGAGAAATATCAAAATATAAATGATTTATCGTCATTGGCAAACGTGATTTTATTCGGTAAAACAAGTCCATGGTCTAAAGAGGAGGAGAATAAAGATTTAGTTGATTTGGGATTACAATTATATAGAACTATTGTAGTACCACAACCATTCGTAAATAACTCAGATGACAACTTTCAACAAGCAAATCCAAGGGACAACACAGCAGTTAAAATATATTCAGAGTATTATTCAATTTTGCAAGAGTATCAAAGATATCGAAATGAAAACAAAGAAAGTGATGAGTAAAGTCCAAAAGTGCAAGTATTTTGCATCATTTATAAGTGCTTTAGTTTTTATAAGCACTACACTATTTTCATGCAGTAACCCTAAAAACAAACTTTTTCTTAATCATCGGTGGGTGGTTGATACTATTATTCATAAAAACAATATAATTTTTTCTTTTCCAGATCAAAATTTGAACATTATTTCTAATGTTATTCTTTTTAAAGAAGATGACTTTGTCAGAATGCCATGGATAAACTCTGCCACTCCAAACAATGGTTATTGGGAAATAATGAATAAATCAAATAGTTCAAATAGTTCAAACAGTTCAAACATTGTGATTAAAATATCTCAATTACCTTATGTGGACTTTAACGGTCAATATAATGTTGAAGTTATTGACAGGGGAAATGGACTATATACTCTTATTTTAAAATCAGATGTATACATCTTCAAGTGTAGAACAGCAATATAGAATGGAACGGCAGTTCCCGAATGCACATTCCATGGCAATTCCCCAGACAACCGAAGCTCACTGACCAGCGGGAAGTAAAAGTATGCCCAATCTGCCTCGAAAATTAGCAAAACTTTCTTGTGGTCTAGGATTTTACCTTTTACTCCACTTCTGTGGACTTTGAGAAGTATGAAAAACGGCAATAATAATTATTTCATTTTCAATAACATTAAAGTGTACACCGTAGGGAAAATTATTTAAGAAAACGACCCTAGTTTGATTATACCGAACTTGGATCTTTAGAGGGTTCTTCTGAATATTTTGGACAGTTTTAGAGATGTGTTTTTCAAAGATAAGACCTAGGTTATCTTTTTGGTCTTCATACCAATGAAAGGCATCTCTGATATCAAACTCTGCAGCTTCTGAAATAGATACAGAATATTCCATTATTGTCTAAAAAGATCTTTTTTTGCTTCACTCCAACTCCTTGTTTTCATTTTCCTTTCCTCTATAAGTTTTAATCGTCTAGCAACTTCTTGCTGCTGTTCTATAGGAATGTTTATTTCATCCAATACTGAAACATAATCAAGGGTCTTAATAAAGCCTAGAAACGCTTTAAACTTAGTTTCATCGATATTTAAAGTGATTTGTTTCATGATAATATTTTTCTTAAGTCCTAATCTTGTATATCTAATTAAACAAATATAGAGAAAAAAGTACAATTAACAAAGATAATTATTGATTCTTTTTAGGAAAAGACAGCAACCCAAACAACATAAACGCCTATTTTGCTAAAGATGTCTTTGGCTTTAGTTTGGATTATTACCAAGGAGATTATACGGCAATAAATGGCAAAACTCCGCTTGCAAGCATACAAAACACAAGTCATGCAGCCCAAAACAGCCATGACCTTTACAACGGAAACATCCGCTATATGCAAACCAGCATTATAAATCCACTAGACAGAACCAAAATGCCGATGTTAAATGCGTACGGATATGACCAATTAAACCGCCTTAAAGAAAGCCGAAGCTATGAAAACGGATTATCAGGCAACACGTGGAACCCGACAAGCTACGGAAATGAATATTTCAACGCCTTTACTTATGATGCTATGGGGAATATTTTAACTCAGGAAAGGCACATAAGAAACGGAACGCAAATCGAAGACATGACGTATCGTTATAGATATGACGCCAACAATAAACTGCTGAGAAACAGATTATACCATATCAACGACAACATTGCTTCAAACGTGGACAGCACAGATATTGACGACCAAGGAGTGTTTAATTCTGACCCAGATTTTATTGAAACGGCTAACAATTACGTCCGTGATAAAATGGGTAGATTAGTAAAAGACCGTCAAGAGGAAATTGATACTGTCATCTGGACAGCAAGCAATAAAGTCAAAGAAATTCGTAGAAATTTTGATGGCTTTCTTCGAGGAGTAGGTACTCAGATAAATATACTCAATCAAACTTAATTTCCCAACCGCGTACCTTCATCACACGATAGTAGTCAACCAATGCTTGAGTCGTGGTAAATGATGTTCCTAAATCATTAATCTTCAACCCTGAATCAACTTGCTTTGCTACACTTTTGGTTTCTTCTAAATAAATCATCAATTTTCTTAACAACTCTACACCATCATTGTCGGAAATTGAAAAATCTTGTGATGTTACACTTCGTACAAACGTGATTTTTGAAATTGCTCTCGACATGAGTACGTTGAGTCTTCGATGTCCTTGCTCTTGATTTAAAGGACCAAATCTTTTGTGAAATTCGCCGTTTTTATTATTCGCATATCCCATGCTGATGATAAGATGTTCGCATTGATCACCCTGCACGTTTTCTAACGTCTGAATAAAAATGGAATCTTTGTTTTCAAGTTGACCTAAAAGTGAATTTGGGATTTTTTCTAAAATACAGGTAAGTTGAGTTTGACTAAAAGCGACCAACCCAAAATTAAACTCCTTGTTTTTAATTTTTTCAGATATAATTTGAGCAACAATTTTTGCCTCCTCTTCATTTTTTCGGTTTATAAATAAACCCTTTGCATTGATTACATCAATTACATTTTCGGGTTGCCCAAATGTTGGAAAAACCTTTAACTTATTTTCGTAAAAATAGTGATTGCTGAATTCAATTAATGCGGGATATTTTGAGCGATAATGATGTGTCAACATTATATTTTCTAAGTAAAAACTAGCATGATGCAATACATCAGATTGATGCTTATCTTTACGCTGAAAATAAAATTGAGGTGCCATTTGCTGTTGATCACCACAAATTACTACTTTTTTTGAACGTTGTAAACTGCCAGCAACATGGCTGATAGGAATTTGACTCGCTTCATCAAAAATACCAAGCTCGAAGGTATAGTCAATGGGTAAACTTTTTGCAACACTGTACGGACTGCATAAAAAAACAGGATGTAATAGTTGTATCCAAAGATTTGCTTCGCTTTCCAACAATTCACGGACACTTGGAAAAATTCGTTTTTTTTCAAACGCTTTAACAAGGATAGATTTGCCTCTTCTCAATGTTGCTTTTAGTTCTTTTTCACTCTGATTTAATTTTCGTGCTGGTGTTTGTAAAAGTTGATGATATTCCTCAAATTTCTCTTTTATTTGTTGTTGAATAAACAAGCAAAACTCATCACTTTCTTGGTGAAAAGACGAGATAATTTCTTCTATTTTTTCTTGAATCTTGTCACCATCAATTTCTGCTAACGTAGGAAATCTGCCTTTAAAATCTTTCCAGTGCGATTCATAAATTATTTGTTCTGATTCATCAATACTTTTGCTTTTCTTCAAAATTTCTTTCGTCTCGTCACTAATCTTAGCAAAATAAGAAGAGTTTTCGATAATCTTTGGAATCAACGACTGAATATTCTCAATTTGTGTCTGAATAGCTTTGTCTTCGACCAATGTGAAATAATGCGATAAATAATGATGGATCTCTTGTAAAACAGTAGATTTGTTTTTAAGCGCATTTCTTTCTTCTTGAGAAAGAGAAAAAAGTTGATTTAGTTGATTGGTTTCAACCGATTTTAGTTTAAGAATTGTATAATTTATATGTTCCAAAACAGGCAATTCTTCTGGTAAATTCTCCTTTCGTAATGCTTCTCGAATCGTTATCAATTCTTTACGAACCAGTTTTAATTCAACTAAATTTTCAATGGCTTTTTTACCTTGAACAAGGTTTAAGTCTGTATATTTTAAAAGCTTGTTTTTGGTTAACCGATTTCTCAAACTAAACGGATTGGTTGAAGCTAAAACTTTCGTGTATTCTTCTAATTCTGAAAGACTAAAATCTTTTTTCCAGTTCCTCTCTTCTTTGCGTAAAAGTTCTTCTTTTTCAAGTGTTGTTTTATACTTTTTAAACAGTTTAATAAATTTTTTCTGCTGTTTACTGTCAGCTTTAAACAATTCTACTGACAAAGGCTGGTCGTCATGATAAAAAAGAGAAACCAAACCGCTTAATTTACGTTGATTATCCAGCATGTCAATGGTTAAATCTTGTAAATTATTCTTCTTGATTAAAAGATATAGTTGATTGATTTTAGTATCTATTTCTTGAACGGAAAATCGATTCAAGTTGAGCGAAGTCCACTGACCAAAAATAGGAAATAACGTTTTTTCTAATTTTTCTAAAATAATACGCTCCTCTTCCCATTGAGGAATTAAAGGCTTTACTGAAGAATAGGTTGATGATTGGTCTTTTTTGAATACTTTTCTGAATTGAATAATATCTGTTCCACCAATTAAATCCTTTTGTTTCAGGCGATTCAACGTTAAGTCTAAACCTTGTTTTAAAAGAGTAGTTTGTTGGGTTATGACAATGGGTTTTAACGGAAGTTTTTCAATATATTTCCACGTGTTTTTTATAGAATTGATAAACTGCTTAGATTTTAACTCGTGGTGATATAAAAGAGAAAAATGGTGTAGATTTCTACTTTTAAGTTGGTCATAAATCACTTCCAAAGCAACTGATTTCTCCGCAATAAGTAAAGCAGATTTTTTACTGCCTAATATTTTACCGATTAAATTTGAAATTACTTGAGACTTCCCAGTTCCTGGTGGTCCTTGAATGACAATGTTTTTGTCTTTCACTGACTCAATGGCTTTGCGCTGACTTTCATCAGCAGGGAATAAATAGCTATCAGAAAATTGTAACTTTTCTGACTCATTTTCCTCTCCAAAAATAGCTTTTAGTGGATTACTGTAGTCGTTCAAACGAATTAATCCATCAAGTTCTTTTTGCAGTACAAATCGGTGAGGATGAAAGTTCGCTCCCCAAATACCTTCGACTGTTTGGAAGGATAAACCATTTGCTTTTAGATTTTCGAGAATTTTCTCTACATCTTTTTCAATTTCGATAGAAAGAACAGTAAACAATAAAGGATTTAAATAAAAATCTTCTGTTTGCTGAACTTTAAAAGTATTGTTGAAACGATTTTTGTAAATTTCTGCACCCGCCAAAAATAAGGGCATTGCATAATCTTTCCCTGCTAAAGAAAATAAAATGGTATCTTTTACAATGCCAAAAATGGGCGAACCTGTTTCTTTGATTGATTGTTGATGAGCAACAAAAATCCTTTTTAATAAGGTTGAATCGGGTAGAGAAAAAACAGATTCTTCAAGGTAAAATTCAGAGATTTCAAATGCGTTTTTTCCTTGTATCAATGTCAATAAAACATCACTCTGGTTTGGTGTGAAGAAATCTTCTTTCCATTGTTTGATTAAATGTTTGACTGTTGACATAACCCTGCGAAGGTAAGGAATTTAGTAAACTAAAGTGTTGAAAACTTGCTCCATTTTTCTGACAAGTTGATAATGTGATAAATCATAGTTGTTTACCGTAATCGAAAAAGCAATTTTATGACCATTATTCGCATCAACATATCCTGCATACGACTTAATTTTATTCATTGTTCCACTCTTGGCTTTAAGGCGACCTTGAATGGCTTGCCCGCGACCAAGAGAAGTTAAAGTTCCTGACTTTCCAGCAATGGGAAAGGTTGATTCAAATACCTTGAAATTATCAGATTGATACATATACGTTAATAGTTGAATAAAGTGATTGGCACTAAACCCATTACTCCTTGAAAGTCCACTACCATCTCTTTGAAACATTGAAACACCCAATCTATTTTTCCAATATTGATTCAAATAATTGGAACTTGTAGTCGTCTCACCATTTCCCATTGTTTGATAGCCAATAAGAGACAAAAGTTGCTCCGCAAAAAAGTTGACACTCCGCATGTTTGTCCAAAAAGCAATTTCTTCAATGGTTTTTCCTTTATAGTCGAAAAGATGTGTTATTTCTGAATAATTTATCCTGAAATCATCATTTTGTTCAATAATTCTTCTTCCTGTTGCAGGAGAAGATGTTGTTATCCCAAAAGTATCCAAACTGTAATGAATCGTTTGGGCTAATAGCAATTCTGGGTCGGGAATACTTGCTTTTACTTCAAAATTACTGCGATTTATCGGTAGATTTCCTATTGCAAATCGGTCGTAAGAGAAAGGTGAGCCATAGATGTAGGCATTGTCAGAATTTTTGTTGTAAGTTGTTACACGATTATCTAATTTGTAACCTGGAATATTTGGCGTTAACGAATCCAATGAAGTTGGTCCACCAACACGATTACTTGTTGAAAAATGCAGTTTTGTCATGTTATCATATAAGGCAGAAGCACTGGGTCCAGCACCGTAATAATTCCCCATATCTGACCAAGCCCAACCGTTGGGAACGCCATTATATCCAAAAGCAGAACCATCGACAATAATCTGTCCATTTATCGATTTTATTCCTTTTTGTGAAATTAAATTTAGCCAATCTCTTAAAAATTGATGTTGCTCTTCTTCCTCGTAAAAGTATAGACTTCCCAAAGATGCATCACCCAAACTGCGAATGATTAAATCTCCTTGCAAAACTCCTGAAGTATCAATGTCGCCAGTGATGTAGAACGCTGTTTTTGGTTGAAAATCTTTTCCCAAAATCTCAAAAGCAGCCGCCGTAGTAAATAATTTTGTGGTGGATGCAGGAGAAATAGATAATCGTTCATTTAATTGCGCCAATACGACATTACTGTCTAAATCATAAGCCATAAAAGTGATAGCAGCATTTTCCAAACCATCACTTTTAGCAAAATTATTTATTGCCTTTTGGATTCTGTTTTCTTCAACTTGAGAAAAAGTTCCAAAATTGATAAGAATTATAAATAAAGAAATAACAATACCTCTCATAAGTTTAAAATTAATACTTTTGCCCAAAATTCGATAAAATATTGTGAGTAATATCGTTGGAACATATCTTTTTTATATTGAAGACAAAAAATCATGCCAGAACCACGTTGAAGTTTCTTCAGAAAATTTATTATTCTTAATAATCAATTTCAACAATGGCTGATAAAATAAAAGTAGTTCGTATTATCAATCGCTTTAATCTTGGAGGACCTGTGTATAATGCAACATTGTTGACCAAATACTTGGGAGAAGATTATGAAACCACTTTGATTGGTGGTGTTCCTGCAGAAGGAGAAACGGATGCTTCTCATATACTAAAAGAATATGGGGTTGAGCCAATTGTATTAAAGTCAATTCAAAGAGAGTTAAATCCAGTTAAAGACTTTAAAGCCTTTCTTCAACTGCGAAAAATCATAAAGAAAATCAAACCAGATATTGTTCATACACATGCATCAAAAGCCGGTTTTTTAGGTCGAGCAGCAGCAATTTCTTTAAAAGTGCCTGTCGTTGTTCATACTTTTCATGGACATGTTTTTCATTCCTACTTTGGTAAGCTAAAAACGCAATTATTCAAACAAATTGAAAGAGGTTTAGGAAGAAAGTCAAGTGGAATTATTTCCATCAGCGATATTCAAAAATATGAGTTATCAGAGATTCATAAGATTGTACCTAAAGAAAAAATTTCTGTAATTCCACTAGGCTTCGATTTACAAAAGTTTCAAGAAAACAAAACAGAAAAAAGAAAAGCAATTCGTGATAAATATAACTTAGGTGAAGATGAGGTTGCATTGGCTATTGTTGGTCGGTTAGCGCCAATAAAAGACCATGGATATTTTTTAGAAGTAATTGAAAGACTTCTTCCTACGGTAGAAAATAAAATCAGAGTTTTTATTGTCGGTGATGGCACAGAAAGGGATTTTATAGAAAAGGAAATAGATAGAATTCATCAGAAATATCCCAATGTATTTGTCATGACTTCATGGGTGTTGGATGTTGCCACATTTATCCAAGGAATGGATATTATTTGTTTGACTTCTAAAAACGAAGGAACGCCTGTAAGTATAATCGAAGCTCAAGCAGCAGGATTGCCAGTTATTTCAACCGATGTGGGTGGCGTTCGGGATATTGTTCGAGATGGGACGACAGGGTTTGTGATTAAACGCTCTAATATTGAAACATATATTGAAAAACTTCGTTTATTGATTGATAATTGCGAGTTACGTAAAGACTTCTCCGTTTTAGGTGTAGAAAACGTGATGGAAAAATTTAATTATCAGCGATTGGTAAATGACATTAGAAACTATTATAAACAGTTATTAAATAGATGAGAAAGTATTTCTACATGAGTATTTTTCTGTTTCTTGCGACAACACTTGTGTTAACATCATGCGGTGTTAACAGTCATATCATGTTTAAAACCAAAGAGAGAAATAAAGATATGGTGTTTGTTGATAGTATTCCAATGTCTCCTGAAGATTCATACCGATTGGCATCAGATGATAGATTTACCATGAAGTTGTTTGTTGAAAATGGACGAAGAATCATTGATTTTGGCGCTGATATAAATGACGGTCTTTCTGGACAAACAAGTAGCATGGCCAGAGGCTCAACTTCTATCAGCTATAAAGTCAGAAAAAACGGAGAAGTGGAATTGCCAATTCTAGGCTCGGTTAAATTAGGCGGACTTACAGTTATTGAAGCGCAAGAGCTGTTAAAACAATATTATTCTGAAAGTTATATTGATCCATTTATTCAATTAGAAGTAACAAATCGAAGGGTAATTGTTTTTCCTGGTTCTGGAGGTGCAGCAAAGGTGATCCCAATAGAAAATGATAATACAACATTGATGGAAGTTTTGGCAGCTGCTGGCGGAATTACTGAGAGAGGAAAAGCAAATAATATCAAGATAATGCGCCAAACTGATAAAGGCAGAGAAGTATATCAACTTGATTTGAGTGTTTTAGAAGGTTTACAATATGCTGATATGATAGTTCAAGCAGATGATTATATTTATGTTGAACCAACCAAGCAATTGTCGAGAGAATTCTTAAAAGAGCTTTCTCCAATTGTTTCAATTATAACAACAACAGTGATGATAATAACTTTGGTTTTATCGTTTAAATAATGGGAATAAACAAAGGAAAAATATTTAGTAATACAACTTTTGATGCTGATATCTTAAAGTTAATCATTAAGAGAAATTGGTATTGGTGTACTATAATTCTATTCCTTTTTATTTCAGGTGCTTATCTTTTTCTAAGGTACACCAAGCCAATTTATGAAGCAAAAATACTGATTCAAATTAACAGCGAAAATCAAAGTGAGAATATTTTTGAACTAAAAAACATCAGACAACACATGATGGATAATTCTTTTTCTAAAGAAGTTGAGTTATTGCGTTCAAAAATGTTTTTTCAAAGAGTAATTAGTAGTTTGCCCCTTCAAATAACACATCATACCAAAGGAGAGTTTTTAACCGAAACGAGATACAAAAGTAATAATTACGAGGTAGATTTGCTTTATTTGAAAGATTCGTCAATGTATCAAGTGCCAATATATCTGTGTGGAAATGAAAAGGAAATTACCCTTAGCTTTTTAAAAGATGATAAAGAATATAAGTATGTAGGTCAACCAAATAAAATATTTGAGACTCCTTTTTTTGATATCAATGTAACACCGCTAAATTCAGATGATTTTTCAATTGAATGTTTACAAAATAGAATGTATTTTCAGTTTAATAAACTTTCAAATTTAGCGAATTTATATTATCAAGATTTAACTGTACAACCGGTAGATTTTAACGCCAGAACAGTTGAGTTAAAATACCGAAGTTACAGCCCACGATTGGCGCACGACATTACAACCTCTGCTGCTACAGAGTTTTTTCAATATTACGAAGAATTAAGAAAGGAAGGAGCAGAAAATATCCTTGAATTCATTGAAGTTCAACTAGATTCTTTGAAAGTAGAGTTGTCAAACGCAAAAGATAGTGTAATAAGCTATCGCCGTAAAGAAGATATCAACGATGGGAATTACTTTTCAGAAACATTACTCAATGAAATAACCAAACTACAAGCAGAAGAGAATCTGATAAATGATGAATTGAGAATATTGGATAGAGTTAAAAATCGGTTAAACAACCCTGAAAATAGCATTGAGGTTTATCGCTTATTGCCTATAATCTTAGGGAGCTCCTATGAAGCTAGCCTCAGTGAACAAATTCGGGGGTTTTATGAGTTGGTAGAAAGTAAAGAAAACTTATCACATAAAGTCACACCTGATAATGAGTCAATTATAAGAATTAATGAAAAAATTGAGATTAGAAAGGAAATCATCAACGACATTGTAGGGGCGTTGTATGAGCGAAGTAATGAAAAATTGGCTATTATTCAAGAAAAGATTATAGAGAAAGAAGACTTTTATAATAAGATTCCTAACAAACGAATGGAGCTTGATCGATTGAAAAATGTTCAATTATTAAATGAAAAGTACTATAATTTATTGACTGAAAAAAAAGTCATGTATTCTATTTCCAATGCTGGATATTCATCAGACAATAAAATTCTTGACGCAGGAACAGTTCCTTCAACGCCAATTTTTCCACGAAAAGGGGTTGTTTATGGTCTTTCCATATTTTTAGCTTTATTTTCTTCTGTTGGGTTTCTAGGTCTTCGTTATATTTCATTTAACAACATTGTACAATACTCTGATTTAAAAAGGATTATACCTGAGTACGTGAAATTTGCAGGTATAATTCCTTATAGCAACATCATCGATGAAAGCGCTTTATTAGTAACAAAGCACTCGAAATCATCTTTAAGTGAAGCATTTAGAAGTTTAAGGATAAACCTCTCGTTTATTAATAATGATATCCGAACAATTTCAATAACTTCTACAATTCCACAAGAAGGAAAAACTTTTGTAATTCTTAATCTTGCAGGAATCATTTCAATGTTAGGAAAGAAAGTTATTGTTGTGGATTTAGATATGAGAAAGCCAAAGATTCACATAGCATTTAATGCACGTAATAACATAGGAATGAGTAATCTCTTAGCGAACCACTGTTCATTGGATGATGTAATTCAAAAATCTGAACTTGAAAATTTAGATTTTATTTCCGCAGGAACGCTACCTCCAAATCCATCAGAATTGGTTTTAAGTAAGAAATTTGATGAGGTCTTTGATGAGTTAAAAGAGAAGTACGATGTTGTTCTCTTTGATAATCCACCAATAGGTTTGGTTTCGGATGGAATTCCTATAATGAATCGTGTAGATGTTCCATTGTTCGTCTTTAGAGCAAATTATTCAAAACGATATTTTATGGATGATTTAAGAGAGCTGGTCAAAATGGAAAGTTTAAAAAATATATATGTAATTCTAAATGGAGTTAAGTTGGAAAACTCAACTTTTGGTAGGAGATATGGTTCTGGATATGGTTATTATGCAGAAGATGAATAAATATAAAATATTTTGGAGGTAATTAAAACTATATTTAAAGGCTTATTGGTAATACAGCCTAAGATTATTGGAGATAATAGAGGATATTTTTTTGAGTCTTTTAGTCTTAAAAAATGGGAAGATACAATAGGAGAAACACCATCGTTTGTCCAAGATAATGAATCTATGTCTAAAGCAGGTGTTTTGCGTGGTTTACATTTTCAAAAACCTCCATTCGCCCAAGGAAAATTAGTTCGGGTTGTCAGGGGAAGTGTTTTAGATGTTGTAGTCGATATCCGAAAATCATCAGATACCTACGGTCAACACTTTAAAATTGTTCTTTCAGAGGAAAATAAAACACAACTATATGTTCCTGAGGGTTTTGCTCACGGATTTCTAACAATGGAAAATGACACGATTTTTAGTTATAAATGTACCAATTTCTATAACCAAAAAAGTGAGGATGGATTATTGTGGAATGATCCAGATCTTGAGATAGATTGGAGCATTCAAAACCCAATATTATCTGAAAAAGATATGAATTATAAAAAATTTAATAATTTTGACAGTCCATTTAATTAAAAATCAAAGGTGAATTTTAACTCTCTCTCTTACCATTTGGCATTTTTTGTAGGTGCATTTATCATCTCTTATATTACTAATAGATTGATGTTGCGTTTTGCACGTACATTAGGTATTAGGAACAAAAATGATGTCACTATCCGTTGGAGCGAACAATCAAAACCATCTTTGGGTGGAATTAGCCTGTATTTTACATTTATAATAGCCGTATTTGTTTACGCTACTTTCTTTTCCAAAGGAAAAAATTTATTTGAGGATATTGAGTTCCTTGGATTACTGGGGTCAGGAACACTTGCTTTTGCTATTGGAATGTCGGATGACGCATACAATACTCGTCCTTTACTAAAACTATTTGGACAAATAATGTGTGGTTTGATACTTGCATTTACTGGCAATGGACTTGATATTTTTCACGTTGAATTAATTGATGGATTCATTACCATTGTATGGGTTGTTGCTGTCATGAATAGTCTAAATATGTTAGACAACATGGATGGCATCACAGGGACAACTTCTCTATTTATTTTAAGTACTTGCTTGTTTATTTTTACATTCTTCTCAAATTTTACTGTTGCTCTTTGGCCGTTATTGGCTGTTGCTGGAATAGGAGCACTTGTTGGGTTTTTAGCATTTAATATTTATCCTGCAAAAATGTTCATGGGTGATACAGGCAGTCAGTTTCTAGCTCTAATGGTTAGCTTTTTCGGAATTAGAGCTATATGGAACCTTCCAGCGACATACGAAATTCCGTCTTGGACAAGCATATTTCTAGTAACGGTGGCATTCTCTCCGGCTATTGCAGATACACTAACCGTAATTATAAATCGTACAAAAAAAGGTATTTCTGTCATGCAAGGTGGGAAAGATCATACAACTCACCACTTAGTTTATAAAGGGTTCTCAGACTTCAAAGTTTGGGTGATTTTTACCATTTTAGGTTTCTTTTCTTTTGCTTTCTCAGCCGTTTTGTCTTACCTGATTGTGTACCACAATATTTTGTTTGCCCTTCTCGGTTTGCCTTACTTTTTGATTGTCTTTATTCCGTTGTATAGAAATACATTAAAATATCACCCTCCAGAAACAAAAGAATAGTCGATTATCTTTGTATATTTATTGACCCGTATCACTAATTTATTTAATATAAAAGAACAACTTGAGCAGGTAAGTGGTTTATAAATGAGTAATGAATATTGTATGAGCGATTTAATCGGAAATGTTACTGAATTTATTGAGGTTTACGGTGCTAAAGAACATAACCTAAAAAATATAGATATCAGCATTCCACGAAATCAACTGGTCGTTTTTACTGGATTGAGTGGGAGCGGAAAATCGTCTTTGGCTTTTGATACTATTTTTGCTGAAGGACAAAGAAGGTATATCGAAACATTTTCGGCGTATGCACGTCAGTTTTTATCTGGACTCGACCGTCCAGACGTTGATAAAATTGAGGGCTTATCTCCTGTTATCGCCATCGAACAAAAAACAGTCTCAAAAAATCCTCGTTCTACTGTTGGAACAATTACAGAAGTGTACGATTTTATACGATTGCTTTTTGCTCGTGTTGGAACGGCTTATTCATACGTTTCTGGTGAGAAAATGGTAAAATATTCAGATGACCAAATCGTTGAACTCATTTTGGAAAAATACAACCAAAAGAAAATCGTGTTTTTAGCACCTTTGGTTCGTGGAAGAAAAGGACATTATCGGGAGTTATTCGAACGGTTTATGAAAAAAGGTTTCGCCAAAATGAGAATTGACGGAGATGTCACAGATTTGGTGAAAGACATGAAAATCGATCGCTACAAAATTCATGATATTGAATTGGTTGTAGATCGCATAAAAGTTGATGAAAAAGATATTCAACGACTTAAAAAAGCTGTTGAAATAAGCATGGATTTAGGCGATAAAACAATGATGATTATGGATTTTGAATCTGAAAAAATCCAACATTTTAGCCGTACGCTCATGTGCCCAACGTCTGGAATAAGCTATCCTGACCCTGAGCCAAATTTATTTTCTTTCAATTCTCCTTATGGATATTGTCCAGAATGTAATGGTTTGGGAGAAGTTGCTATAATGGATTTTGATAAAATCATCCCCAACATGAGCCTATCCATTAAAGAAGGGGGAATTGTTCCGCTTGGAAAATATAAACGAACTTGGATCTTTGAGAAATTAAGCGACTTCTTAGAAGTTGAAAACTTATCCCTAAACACGCCAATTAAAGAAATTCCGCAAGAAATTCTCTCTGCTATCCTGTATGGAAAAGAAGATGAAAGAAATTTTGAAGGTATTATTGATTTCTTAACGCGACATTTAGAAGAAAAATCATCAGCAAAAATATCTCGCTGGATTGAATCTTTTATGAATACAAAAACTTGTCCCTCTTGTGATGGAACAAGACTAAAAAAAGAATCCCTTTATTTTAAAATTGATGGTCATCATATAGGAGAATTAACCAAAATGGATATTGACGAGTTGGCTGATTTTTTTCTTGAACTACCGAAGAAATTAAGTGATTCGGAGATGATTATCGCAAGAGAAATTCTTAAAGAAATTAACAATCGACTTTCTTTTATCTTGGCTGTTGGATTGGATTACCTTACGTTGAATCGCTCAGCAAGAACATTGTCTGGAGGCGAAGGACAAAGAATTCGTTTAGCCACTCAAATTGGGGCAGAATTAATGAATGTGTTGTATGTGTTAGATGAACCAAGCATTGGACTGCACCAAAGAGATAATATCCGATTAATTAATTCTTTGAAAAAACTGCGAGATACAGGAAATTCTGTCATTGTCGTAGAACATGATAGAGAAATGATAGAGGAAGCAGATTTTATTGTCGATATTGGACCCAAAGCTGGCGTTCACGGTGGTGAAATTTTGAGTGCTTGTTCTTATACAGATTTGTTGAAGAAAGATACTTTAACTGCACAGTACCTTGCGGATAAGATGAAAATCGAAATTCCTAAAACTCGTAGAAAAGGAAATGGGAAAAGTATTGTTTTAAAAGGAGCAACTGGACATAATTTAAAGAATGTAACGTTAGAAATCCCTTTGGGTATGTTTATATGTGTTGCAGGAGTTTCTGGTAGCGGAAAGTCGTCGCTGATTAATCAAACTTTATATCCGATTTTAAACGCTCATATTTATAAAGGTGTAAAAGAACCTTTACCATATAAAAAAATTGAAGGACTAGAGAATATTGACAAAGTCATTGAAATTAATCAATCTCCAATCGGAAGAACCCCACGCTCTAACCCTGCAACTTATACAAAGTTATTTGATGAAATCCGTCGTCTTTTTGCAGAACTTCCTGAATCTCAAATTAGGGGGTATAAACCAGGAAGATTTTCTTTTAATGTAAAAGGTGGGCGCTGTGAAACTTGTAAAGGTGGAGGATTGAAACAAATTGAGATGAACTTTCTACCCGATGTTTATGTGGAATGCGAAACTTGTCATGGTAAACGATATAACCGAGAAACATTAGAGGTTAGGTATAAAGGAAAGTCAATTTTTGACGTTCTTGATATGACAATTGAAGATGCAACGAAATTCTTTGAGCCAATTCCAAAAATTCATAGTATATTGTTGACGCTTTTGTCTGTTGGGTTAGGATATGTGAAGCTGGGACAACCTTCAACAACTTTGTCTGGCGGCGAAGCACAAAGGATTAAATTGGCGAGTGAATTAGCAAAAAGAGGTACAGGCAAAACAATTTATATCCTTGATGAACCCTCAACTGGTTTGCATTTTGAAGATATTAAAATGTTACTTAATCTTCTTAATAGATTGGTTGATGACGGAAATACAGTTTTAGTGATTGAACACAATTTAGATATTATAAAAGTGGCAGATTATATCGTTGATGTTGGACCTGAAGGTGGGCGATTGGGTGGAAAAATTGTTGCAAAAGGTACACCAGAGGAATTAATTAAAAATCAGAAATCTGTTACTGCAAAATTTTTGAAAATTGAATTGTCTCGATAAAAAAACAGAGATAAAGTAAATAATAATAAATTATGAATGATAAACTAGAAAAGGATTGGGCAGAAATTAAATCTAACGATAGTTGGGGAATATTTAAAATCATGTCTGAGTTTGTACAAGGATATGAAAAAATGTCGAGAATCGGACCGAGTATTTCTGTATTTGGCTCGGCAAGAACAAAAGAACATCAAAAATATTATAAAAAAGCCGTAAAAGTATCCAAATTATTAGCGGAAAGAGGTTATGGAGTGATTACTGGAGGTGGACCTGGAATTATGGAAGCTGGAAATAAAGGTGCACAAGAAGGAGGTGGACCTTCCGTCGGTCTAAACATCGTTTTGCCTTTTGAACAAAACAATAATCCTTATATTGACAAAGAATCGAGTTTGCATTTTGACTATTTCTTTGTGAGAAAAGTGATTTTTGTAAAATATTCCCAAGGATTTGTTGTGTTGCCAGGTGGTTTTGGTACGCTGGATGAACTTTTTGAAGCGTTGACCCTTACTCAAACAAAAAAAATTAAAAAAAATCCAATTGTCTTTATTGGGACAGAATATTGGTCGGGATTAATAGATTGGATAAAGAACACAATGTTAGAAGCTGGAAATATCAATAAAGAAGATTTGAATCTTTTTAAAGTTGTTGACGATGAACAGGAGGCAGTAGATTATATTGACGACTTTTTTAAAACTCATTCACTTTCACCAAACTTCTAATTTTATCAGATACATTGAATTATAGCATTGTCATACCAGTTCATAACGAAGAGAAGTATATTGAAGATACAATTCAATCTATTCTCGGACAAACTTTGCTCCCTTTTGAGCTTGTTTTGGTAGATGATAATTCAACCGATTTAACAGCATCAATCATCCAACGATATGCTAAAGAATATTCATTTATAAAACCCATCCATTCTGGTTCAAAATCAGAAGCACATGAGCCTGGAAGTAAAATCATTAATGCTTTTTACAAAGGTTTTGACGAATTAAACCCGAATTGGGATATTGTGGCAAAATTGGATGCAGACATAATTTTACCAAAGAATTATTTTGAAGAATTGATAAAAACTTTTCAATCTGATAAGCAAATAGGGATGGTTGGTGGAATTATCTTAATTCAAAAGGATGGAGAATGGATCTTTGAAGATATTAAAAACAAAAACTTTATTCGTGGTGCTTTAAAAACCTATTCAAAAGAGTGTTTTGAAAAAATCGGTGGACCAAGAAAATCTATTGGATGGGATACTTTGGATGAATTGTTAGCGAAATACTATGGTTTTAAAGTAAAAGTTTTGCCAGAATTAGAAGTTCGCCTCCAAAAACCAACAGGAACAGATTATAAAAAACAGCATGGATATAAATTGGGACAAGGATTTTATAAAATGGATTATCGCTTTATAATCAGTCTTATATCCGCCCTTAAAGTTGGTTGGAAGAGAAAAAGTTTACGCTTCTTTTGGTCTGTGATGCAAGGTTATTTCTCTCAATTTTCTAGTTCTGCTCCGAAAATTGTCAATAAAGAAGAAGGAAAGTTTATTCGTTCTTATAGAAGAAAAGGAATTTACGATAAGATATTCTTCAGAAATTCTTACGTTCTTTGACGATAAAGGAAATCAAGTTTTGAGCTTTATTTATCGATAAAATGTTATTTTCGTATTAAAAAATATGTCGAACACTCAAAAGATACTTGTTATCACATATTATTGGCCTCCAAGTGGAGGTGCAGGTGTCCAGCGTTGGCTAAAAATGACAAAATACCTCGCGAAAAAAGGATTAGAAGTTCATGTGTTGACAGTAAAACCTGAAAGAGCAAGTTATTTTACTATTGACGAAAGTTTAAAACAAGATGTTCACCCAAATATTGTTGTTCATCACTCAGATTCTTTCGAACCACTTAAATTATATAGTAAAATTATAGGAAAATCAAAGGTTCCAACTGCTGGATTTTCAAATATCGACCAACATAAAAGAAAACAAAAAATCATCAATGCTATCCGTAGTAATTTGTTTATTCCAGACCCAAGAATTGGATGGAAAAAATATGCTATAAAAAAAGCAAAACAAATTATCAATGAGCACGATATTCATACAATTGTTACAACTTCTCCTCCTCACTCTGTGCAATTAATTGGACTAGAAGTGAAAAAAGAATTCAAGGAAAAAATTAATTGGATTGTAGATTTTAGAGACCCGTGGACAGATATTTATTATTATCAATTACTAAATAATTCTAGATATTCACACAATAAAAATCTTCAATTAGAACGAAAAGTACTGAAAGAAGCAGATTCAATTATTACAGCAGGAGAGGGTTTTAAACAGTCTTTTTTATCAAAAACAAACGCCATTTCTTCAGATAAATTTACGATTATTACAAATGCTTATGATGAAGATGATTTTCCTGATGCGGTTCAAAAAATAGAAACATCCAAGGATAAATTTATTGTTTCGTATGTGGGGACCATGTCACGCAAATATCAACCAGATGTGTTTTTCAAAGCATTATCAAATTTGATAAAAAATGAAAATAAAAACTTTCCTGTTGAATTTCATTTTACGGGAATTGTAGAGCCTTCTGTTCGAGAAATGATTGCTGAAAACATTGGCAATCGAGTAATTTATACACCGCCAGTTTCTCATGAAAAAGCGATAAAAGCAATGAGAAAATCACACGTTTTATTGCTGGCAACTCAAGGAGAAGAAGGAACAATCCCAGGAAAAACATTCGAGTATTTGGCTTCGTTCAGAAGAATTATTTGTTTGGGGAAAGGAGACAGTTCAGAATTAATTTCACATTGCCAAGCAGGGGAATCGTTTGATAGAAATCAACTTGAAGCCATTGAGAATTACATAAAGAAATCTTATGAGGAAGCTTTCAAAGGCATAGAGTTTTCTCCAGATAAAGACTCAATTCAAAAACTTTCTTGGCGATATAATTCTGATAAAATCTTAAAATTGATCAAATGATCTATTCGATATATGTGTCGAAATTATATTAGAATATCCTACAACTAAAAATTGCCGTATCATCGACCAACTCTTCGCTCTGTCTAAATTCATCCAGTTTTGAAAAAATAAGATTATTTAAGTCCTCCATTTTTAGTGGATAAAAACTATGAATTAATTTGATTAATCGGTCTGTTTTAAAGTACTCACCTTCTTTGTTTTGGAGCTCCACAACACCATCTGTATAAAGAACAAGCGTAGAATTTGGCTTAATATCTATTTCATCGGGTTCTAAGAATGGCACATTTTCCATCATTCCTAAACCAATTGAACCTTTGTCCAATAAAATCGCCCGTTTTCCATTTGTCAATATCGGATGATTATGTCCTGCGTTTACATATTTAAACTTCCGATTTTTTGCGTTATAATGTCCGATAAAAAAAGTAATAAATTTTTCTCCTTTTGCGGTTTCCATAACTTTTTCATTCAGTAGTGGAATCAAAGACTCAAATTCAAACTTTTTAAAACTTAAAATGGTTCTAATAATCGCCTGAAAATTTGCCATTAACATGGCTGCGCCGATTCCTTTTCCCGAAACATCTCCAATACAAATAATAAACTCATCATCATTGATTGGAATAAAATCGTAATAATCGCCACCTACTTCATGTCGGGACGTATATTGAGCTGCCAAATCTAACCGACGGTCTGAAGGTAAGTCTTTTGGAAACAAAGATTTTTGCATCTCCGAAGCAACTTCAAGGTCTTTTTTTATTCGTGCTTGAATAATTCCTTCTTTATTCATTCTTTTGTTTTCAATTGCGACAACCAATAAATTTGTTAATGTTTGAATAAACGATAATTCGCCATAAGATTCTTTAGAACTTCCTGCATTCTCTGAAGAATCTTTTTTCATCAACAAAAAAGCTATTGCCCTTTCCTGATGTATAATTGGAATAACAACATTAAATTCATTCAATACTTCGTTGCTAGAAGATTGAATTAGCGTGATTTCATTAAACCGCAGTAAGTCTTTTTCAATATCGATGGATTTTGTTTTTCTCTTTACCCCAAACTTTATCAATGTTTCCCAATCATCATTTTCTTTGAATAAAACAAATTTATCAATCCTTACTCGTTCTGTTAATACAAATTCATAGATTGAAAGGAGGTAATCAACAGATTTATCTTCGTTAATGGCTTTTGAAATCTCAAGAATAGAGTTTAACTCAAAGTCTTTTCTCCTTAACTTTTCACTTAATTCTTCGATATGAGATTTCTCTTCCATTTATAAAGTTTCAAGAATCTCAGGAAGCCTTCTGAGGGCAGCCATTTCTCTATATTTTTTCTTTATCTCAACGCAAGGACTACCAAAATAAGTTAGGTTGGGAGCTAAACTCTTTGAGATTCCAGATTGAGCCAAAACCACGACATTTTCTCCAATCGTAATATCCGCTGCACAACCAACTTGTCCCCACATGGTTACATTATCCTTGATGTTCACAGCTCCAGCAATTCCAACATTTGCTGCAAATAAACAGTTTTTCCCAATTATGGTATCATGTCCAATCTGTACTTGGTTATCAATTTTTGTGCCTTCCCCGATAAGTGTTGTTGCAGTAACACCAGCATCAATTGTACATAGTGCACCAATTTCTACATTTTTTTGAATCCAAACATTTCCACAAGTATGCATTCTGTCGTAGCCAGTTGGTTTTTTCTTATAGTAAAAAGCATGTTGACCAATTACCGTATTTGCACCAATTAAAACATTGTCCTCGATAATGCAATCATCCATGATAACAACACCAGGATAAATGGTAACGTTTTCTCCAATTTTCACATTGTTTCCGATAATTACATTTGGGGCAATTCTTGCCGAAGAAGCAATTTGTACATTTTCTCCGATTGTTTTGCTTGGAAGATTGAACGGTTTAAAATGGCGGGTAAGTTTATTGAAATCATCAAAAGGATGTTCGCTAATGAGCAACCCCTTGCCTTTAGGACAATCTACTTCCTTATCTATTAAAATGGTTGTTGCAGCACTGTTTAGTGCTTTATTATAATATTTTTCAAAATCCACAAAAACTATATCGCCAATTTCAACGCGATGAATTTCATTTATCCCCGTAATTAGATGATTGGGATTTCCAACAAATTTACAACCAAGAAAATCTGCTATCTCTGCTAAAGTTTTTGCTTGTGCTAACTTCATAATCTTACAGCTTTATTGTGAACAACATTAATTAAGTAAAGATATAAAACTTGTGTTGATTCTTAATGAGAATAAAAAATACTTTTAAGCGTTACATTGTTAGTAATTCTGTTTGATAAATTAGAGAATCGGACTTTAGAAATGCTACATTAGTAAAAATATTAATCGTTTAAATGACGAAAAGCGCAAAGAATACTATTCTTAAGATACTTAAAGTTACTATTCCCTTAGGAATTGGGGTTTATTTGATGTGGTATTTTTATCAATCCATGGATGCGGAAACGAAAGATGTTTTTTACAACGCATTGGGGCGTGCAAATTACTTTTATATTACTTTATCAATTGTTTTTGGCATTTTAAGTCATTTGCTTCGCGCTTATAGGTGGAAATATTTGTTAGAACCACTTGGATATAAGCCTAAATTTTTAAACAGATTTTATACGGTAATGGCTGGTTATTTAATCAATCTTTTACTCCCAAGAGCTGGAGAAGCATCAAGAGCAGCTTTGCTTTATCAGTCTGACGGAATACCTTTTTCAAAAAGTTTTGGAACCATTATTGCCGAACGAGTTTTTGATACTCTGGCATTGGGTATTATTTTACTTGTGGCACTTTTTTTAAGTTACGATGACATCATTACAATTAGAAATATTTTGATTTCTAATTCTACCGAAAGTGAGTCGGGAGTAAGTTTGTGGATTTTATACGGAATCTTGGGATTTGTACTTTTAATTGGCGTTATTTTCATTTTTGTTTACTTTAAAGTTGAAAGATTTAGATTAATGGTTCAATCGTTTGGAAAAGATTTATTGAATGGTGTTTTTGCTATTTTTAAATCAAAAAACCCATACAAATTCACCTTTCAAACCATGCTCATTTGGATTTTATATCTATTCTATTTTGGAATCTGTTTTTTTGCTTTTGAAGAAACGAAAGATTTTCCGATAAATGGAATTTTAATTGGTTTTATCGCTGGTACGTTAGGTATCGCTTTTACGAATGGAGGAATCGGTGCTTATCCATATTTAGTAAGCATTGTTGTGATTTTTTATATGGGGCAATCTACATTTTCTTCTTCCGAAATTGAAGGAGTTGGAAAAGCACTGGGAATGATTATCTGGTTGTCTCAAACCGTAATGATGATAGTTTTAGGATTATTTTCATTAATTTTAATACCGCGAAAATTTAAAAAGAAATCTAATGACAAAGTGGGAGAAAATTAAACACAAATTTGTTTCGCAAGAAGAGGCAAAGGCAATTGTTGGTGCTTGGAAAGATACCGACGAAGTTGTTGTTTTCACTAATGGATGTTTCGATATCCTTCACCAAGGTCATGTTGTTTACCTCGCTAAAGCTGCTTCTTTGGGAAGTAAATTGGTTGTTGCTGTAAACTCCGATGACAGCGTTAAAAAATTAGGAAAAGGTCCTAATCGACCAATTAACAGCGAAAACTCACGCTCCATTATCATTGCATCTCTGGAGGTTGTCGATTTGGTAGTTGTTTTTGAAAATGAAACACCAAAGGAGTTAATTGAATTTCTCGGTCCAAATATCCTAGCCAAAGGTGCAGATTATGATGAAACCATCACTGATGAAAATCATCCTAAATATGTTGTTGGTGCAAATGAAATTAAAAAACAAGGTGGTAAGGTTGTTACGATAGCATTGGAAGAAGGATTTTCAACAACAAATATTATTCATAAAGCACGAAATTAGGTGGTTTTATTTATTTTTCGCCCTTTTCATCTTCTTCATTTTCTTTACTCATTTTAATAACCGCTCGGATAACTTGATATAATGCTACAAAAATAGAGAAGAGCGTAAGGCTTAATGTCCAAATAGGAAACTCATTGTTTTGTTTATCGTCCAGCCATTTTCCACCAAGTGCACCAGCTGTAATTATAATTCCCATTTGAATCCCAATATTCGAAAAACGAAGATAGGTATTCAGCCGTTTTTTTAGCTTTTCTTTCTTCTCTTGTTCTTCCATTAATAAACTAAATCAGGCTCTTCTTCAGTTTTTGTTTTAGATTTTTTTGTTGCCTCTGGAGCTGAATTTTTACCAATTTCTATTTTACCAGATATTTGGGCGCCATCCTCAATCACAATCCGCTCTGCTCGAACATCGCCATTTATAATTGATGTATTTGATAATATGAGCAATTCCGCTACATAAACATTGCCTATTACCCTTCCATTAACTTCCGCTTCAACGACTTGGATGTCACCCTCGATACAACCTTCCTTTCCTAGAATAAGCCTACTCTTACAGTTCAAATTACCTAATATCTCCCCATCTACGCGGACACAACTATCTGAAGAAATATCTCCCGTTATTTTCGTGCCTGTTGCTAATCTGTTAATGTGGTTTGGATCTTCGACTTTTCCTTTTTTACTCTTTGCCATTGGTTTTAATTCTTAAAAATATTTATCATGAAATTTTTTGTAGTCGATTAGTTTCTTGTCTAGCATAATTGTCCTTAAGTTTTCCTTTGAAATAATAAGTATTTCGTTTTTATTAATTTCATGCACATATCTTTTAGCATTTTTAAAATCTCTGATGTATGAACTCGCTTCGCCTGATGTTTTAAATTGGTCAATGAGAATAAAAGTTACACTATCACTATACAGTCTATCAGAAACAGATAAATTTAATCTATTAAAGTAAACACCATTAAAATTGGTTACACTGATTGCTGCTTTTTTTCCATCTTCGCCATTTTCAAGAATCAACACGGCATAATATTGCTTTGAGTCAGGATTAAATATATCCGGCTCAGCTATTTCAAATTCTTCAAATGGAGGAACCCCATTATTGATTAAATCAATGAGTTCTTGAGACCTTACTGCCACCTCCGTTTCTGGATATTCGTCAATGGCTTGCTGAAGAACTGGAACCAATGAACTTTTATCTTGATTAACACGACCCATCGCCATCGCTTTTAGGAGGATATATTCTTTTCTGAAATTGTTATCAGGTTCACCATCAATTACTTGATTGGCTTTCGTAATAACAGGATAAAACAGACCTTGTTCAAAATGTGTTACAGAGCGCAAATAGTCTTTCAATGCCAACGCATCTCGTTCTTTCTTTTTTACAAAATAATCTGGGTCTCGCAAATAATTGGCATAATCAGAGTCGGGATAATTGGTTAAAATATATTGTTTGTATGGTGTTGGATTACCAGACGTTTCATTGATTTTATACAACTGAAAGGCTGCCATCACATTGTGTATGTTTTCCTCATTTTTATCAATAATTCTTTGATATTGAGCCGAAGCCATATCATTTTCATTTAATTGTTCTTGATAAATTCTACCAGAATTATATAAAGCAGCGATTAAATTTTCATTGCTTTGTGCAAATGCTGAGTCGGTAAGAGGAATATCCACCAATAAATCATCCACAGTAAGCGAGTCGAGATGCGCTTTGGTGGAAGCAAGCGTTTGTTGATCAGTTGCTAAAGAGTCTTCACTTAGCGCAATGTCCATAGAAATTCGAGCGGGCTTGTTTGACAATCTCCAATAGTCTTCATTTTCTCTTAAGCCCCATCGACTTCTAAACTCTTCAAAACCTTCTTGTATTGCTTTTTGGTTTGAGAAATAAAATTTATTTCCTCCTTTTTGATTTTGAGCGTCATAGGTTTGCTGAAGTTTTCTTAATTGCTCTGCTCTTACTGCTTCACGTTCTTTTCTTTCTTGTTCTTCTTTTTTAAGTTGTTTGATTACATCTTTTAGAAAATCTTCTCTTTGTTTTTCATCCATCATTGCGATTCTTTGAACGCTATCTTCAAATGTAATCACTTCAATATCATTAACCAATTGAGCAAGATTGTTTGCTTTGTTTTTGATAATTTCATAGTTTTTGTAAGTTTCAGGTATTACTTGAGCCGAGCTGTCGTAATATCTTTGTGCAGAGACATAATCTTTTTCTTCAAAAGTTAAATCACCTAATGTTTCATAACTAACTCCCTTTTGTAGATTATTATTTAAAGAGTAAAAAACAGAACGAGATAAGTCATGCTTTGCCATATCTCGGTCGTTTCTTTCCAATTCTATTTTCGACATTGCATAATAGATTTGATCTCTAAATTCTAAATATCTTGCTTCTTTGGCTAGTTTCTCAAGCTCTGCAATCATCTCATTAGCACCCAAATCACTGATAAGTGCTCGGTTTATTTTTGCATTAAAACTCATCTCAAATGGAGCATTTTTCTTGATTGCCTCAGAGTAAAAATCTCTTGCTTTTGTGTCGCCAGCTTCTTGGTATAATTGACCCAATATAAAATTGATTCTTGCTTTGTCGTATTTTTTCTTTGCGTTTTTAAGTGCATCTTCAAGATGCTTAATTGCCTCTTTATGATTGTTCTCAGCCATTGCTAAAATTGCTTTGGTCTGAGAGATTTCAAATTTGAAATTCTTTGGTAATGAAGGTGTTTTATTTTCTTTTTCTGGAGATTTCTTTACGTTTTTTGTTTTCCTTCTTTTTTTACTTTTCTCGGCTTTTTCATCACTGTTGTTGATGCGTGATATTTTTTGATCTAACTTCTGTAGAGATAACCTTGCTTCGGTTAAATCCCCAAGTTTGATTAGGGCTTTAATTTCTCCCAGTGCACCTAAATAACTACTCGGCTGGTCTTCAAAAAACTTTCTAACGTATTCGTTCGTTTTGAGGGATGCTTGATAATCTTGTCTAAGATATTGAGCCCGTCCAATCATTAACCAGTTCTGGTCAATCCAGTTGGCATGTTCTGTTTTCTTTTGAGAAGGTTTTGATGCTGTTGGCATACTGTGTTGCTGAATTACTTTTTCACATTTTGTGATGGCTGTATCAATTACCGGATAGAAGTCAGCTACGTTGTCTTCAGTTGGAAGGAGCTCAATTGGGAGAATATCGTTAAAATCTTCTCTTGCTATATCTTGATATTCTTCCAAACTAATGCGAATCATTTCACGTGCATTGAAAAGTCCGTTGTACCTTGCTGTTGTACTATGATAGACACGGTTGACAAAGGTGTTTTTCTCTGTCGAACAAGCTCCTATGATTACAAATAAGAAAAATAGGACAACAAAGTGACCAAAACCTTTTCCTATGATTTTTTTCTGTTTCATACAATTGCACTATTGCAAGATATTAACTCTGAATCTACAAAAATATTATTAATATCTTAATTTAATTGTATTGAAGCCATAAATTAATTACACTGTAGCCATAAAAATAAAAAGAGGATGCCAAAAAAACAATTCTTCTGACATCCTCTTTTATGTTTTATTACCTACTTAATAATCTCCTCTAATTGTGTCGAAAAATTGATAGATACCTCAGACCAAAGTTTGGATTCAGTATCTCCATTCTCGTAGTCGATATGTAAATCATGACATTCTTCATTCAATGCTTCTATGCCAGCCTCTGCATTCCAGTCGTTTACATCAATTTCTGCGGTAAAGTTGAAATTCCCGCCTTCTAATGTATAATCTCCTTCGATTTCATTCGTAACGCCGTTCATTGTGAACTCAAAATTCGCCGTTCCGTTATCGTACAAACCAATAACTCGACCTTCAATTACGTCTGTATTTATTGTGCCAAAAAAGAAGTTGCTGATTTTGCCATCGCGACTTTCATCTTTTGTATTTAAACCTGTTATTGGAATGGCAACACTTAATCCTTCAATGATTTCTTTTGCGTTTCCTTCTTCCACTCCAACAGTCATTTCAAATTCATCAAAAGCACCACCAACGCCAGTCTTATTTAAAAATTTAAACGCGGTAAATCCGATTTCAGTTGTACTATTGTCGTATTTATATGTTGTTTCATTAGTTGTTTCAGCTACTTCTACAGCTTCAGCTTCTATTGTTTCAGTATTGTTGCAACTTGTGAAGAAAAATCCTATCCCAATGAATGCAACCCATAAAAATTGTCTATTTATATTCATGATATTAATTATTTAGATTTAATTTAATTTTGTAAAGATAACAAGAAAAAAAGCTGAATAGCAAATGAATATGTTACTTTTGTGGTTTTAAAAATTTTTTTAACGTGAAATTAACATTTAACTATTTTGTGATTCCTTTTTTGATTTGCGCTGGTACTTTAAATTTAAAAGCTCAAGAATCGCTTGATGAGAAACGTTTTGAACTTGCGGGAATGTATTTACAATGGGGATATAATCTGGAATGGTACACAAAGAGTGATCTTCATTTCAAAATGGCGAATGGTGATAAATTTACTGTTCACGATGCCAAGGCAAAGCAAAGACCAGATTTTGATGCCATTTATAAATACCCTTTTGAAATTAGTGTACCACAATACAATTATCGAATGGGTTTTTATATCAACAAGAAAAAAACAATGGCAATTGAAGTGAATTTTGACCACATGAAGTATGTTGTTGTTGATGGTCATGCCCGAGTTTCTGGTATTTTAGATGGAAAAGAAATCGATGAAGACATGGTTCTAGACCCTGAGGCCTTTTTACATATTGAACATACTGACGGAGTAAATCTTTTTCATTTTAATTTTGTAAAGCATGATAAACTCCTCTTTTCTGAAATAAAAAATCGAAATTTGTTGACATACGTGTGGAAAGCAGGAGCAGGGTTTAATGTGCCGAGAACAGATTTCACTTTTCGGGGAGATAGATTGAATAATAAATTTCATCTGGCAGGATTTAACATCGGAGCCGAAGGTGGAGTCCGATATTATCCCGCAAAAACATTCTTCTTTGAGTTTGCAGCAAAAGTTGGATACGTCAATTATTTAAACGTACTAGCAGATACCGAAACAACAAAAGGAAACCGTGCTAACCATGATTTTGGATATGTTGAAATGATGCTAACCATGGGTGGAGATATTAATTTTAATAAAAAAAGAAAAAAATAATACCCTACGATTCAACCGCTCTTAACATCCGTGAAAAATAGGGTGTGTCAGGAAATTTGGTTTGAGCAAAATCTAAAACCTGATTGTATCTCTTCGGATTGCCACTTTTAGATAAAACTTTTAAATAATTGGCAACAAAGATTGATGATTTGAACCGCTTATTCTCTTGAGCTAAAATATTCATCTGATTATAAGATTCTTCTAAAGAAAAAAGTTCTGTTGCATCATTAAATGATAAAATAGCTTCATCTATTCGCTTTGTAAAGGTATAACAGTTACCAATATTTACAAAAGCAATCCATTCAAATAGACTCAATTCATCTAGTGTATCGAAATCATCAATAAATGTATTTTCAACACTGTCTATAAATGCTTTATAATATTGAATGCTATTTCCATAATCATCTTTAAAATAATAAGCATTTGCTCGACAATAATAACTTAATATTCCCGTTGAACTGTCTAAGTTGATAATTGCTAAACCATACTGTTTGTCATAATATAGTTGAAGTCCATAAACCAAATTATAAATATCTTTTCCTTCAGCTTTGGCAACGACAACTTCAAAAAACTGCTTCAAAAAATTTTTGCTGAATATTTTGAATATATAATACCATTCTAAAAAATAAAGTGATTGGCTTTTTTCTAAATCTTTAACGAATCGATGGGCAAGTTCCTCATAAAATAGATTCGATTGCCCATCAAATCCCAATGATAATTGCTCTTTTTCATCCAATAATTTTTTTGGTTGATTCTCAAAAATAGCTAAGACTGTTTGCAGAACTGCTTCTTTTGAGGGGGTTGTTTTAAGACTTTCTAATTGATGATATAACTCTTGTGCATTTGACATTTTAGTGTAAATTTTATGTATGACAAAATTAAAACTAATTGAAGAAATTCAAAAGATTATTTAGAATGTTTTTAAATAACAAAGTGATTTAACTTGAATTTTTGAATATTTTCAATAAAAAAGTTTGACACCTATATTTTGTAATATATTTGTAGCAAAATTGTAACAAATATGAGCCGTTTTTTTAAATTAAGTAGCGTTTTATTTATTAAAATTTTCTTTCTAAGTTTTGTTTTTTCACAAGGAAGTGCTATCCATCAGTTTGATGGTGTTATTGACCATGTAACTTCCAGTGTAAATAGTGAAAGTGCTGAAATCAAATGGGGAGTAGCGTGTTATACTTTTGAAGAGTTGAAAGAAGTATCTGCTGAAGTTTCAATTCGCTACAACATAAAAATGGATCAAGAACGTTTTGAGAAAGGTTTTTCAGATAAAGGTTGGATGGTTGAGGAAGGAATTTCTATCGAATCAACACAACATACAATTGAGGGATTGGAAGATGGTGTTGAATATGTCTTTCAAATTGGGATAGGTAATGAGGATGACTTTCTCTGGACAGAATCTTATTCTTTTGAAACCAAAAGTAAATGGGATTTATTTGAGTTATTGGTGCTTATCGGTTCATTAGCTCTGTTCCTTTATGGGATGAAAATAATGAGCGATGGGTTACAACAAGCAACAGGTAAACGACTTCGGCATTTTTTAGGATCAATGACATCGAATCGTTTTAAAGGAATTTTAACTGGATTAGGAATTACCACGCTCATTCAGTCTTCCTCAGTTACAGCTGTAATGACAGTTTCGTTTGTAAATGCTGGGATTTTGACCTTAATGCAAGCCGCTGGTGTAATTATGGGAGCCAACATTGGAACAACTATAACTGCTTGGTTAATTGATATTTTTGGGTTTAAAGTTGATATCGGTCCTTATACTCTAATTTTATTGGCTATAGGCGTTCCTTTATTCTTTATGAACTCTTCTAAACTAAAAAGTTGGGCAAGTGTAATTATCGGGTTTTCACTTCTTTTCTTAGGACTTGGATTCTTAAAAGCTTCGGTTCCAGAAGTAGGGCCAGATTCTGGAATCGTTAATTTCTTTGTAGATATTAACAACATTCCTTATTTCTCTACGGTAATTGCAGTACTATTTGGTACACTCTTAACGGTGATTATTCAATCTTCTTCTGCGACAGTTGCATTGACAATGACGTTAATGGTAAGTGGTGTAATTCCTTTTGAGATTGGTGCAGCAATGGTGCTTGGAGAAAATATTGGTACAACTATTACAGCAGAGTTGGCAGCTTCTGTAGGGAATGTTCATGCAAAACGAGCAGCTAGAATTCACTCTTCTTTTAACATATTTGGTGTTATTATCGCATTAATACTCTTCCCTTTTTTATTAAAAACAGTTGCATTTTTAACAGAGAACCTATTTGGTGGAAACCCACTTACAGATACACGAGAATTTGGAAGTACAGGATTGGCATTACTACATACAACATTTAATGTAGTCAACACTTTAGTTATGGTTTGGTTTATTCCTCAGTTGGTTAAATTTGCTGTTTACAGTGTAAAATCAAAAGGTAAGAAGGACGAACAATTTGTTTTGGAGTATATCGGAGAAGGAATGAATCGTACGCCAGAGCTTTCTTTAGAAGAAGTAAAGAAAGAATTGGCAAGATTTGGAGAAATTACAAGTCGAATGTCTGGCTTTGCACAGCAACTCCTTGTAGAAGATAATCGTAAAATGCAAAGAGAACTTTATAAGCGCATACAAAAATACGAAGAAATCACAGACCGTGTAGAGATGGAAATTGCTGATTATCTTAACAAAATAGCCAGCAAGAGTTTTGATGAAAAATTGGCTCGACGTATTAGTGGAATGAATCGTGTAATTACTAACCTTGAAAGAATTGGCGATATTTTCTATCAGATTTCTAAACTTATCGAGAAGAGAAATGAAGAAAAAATATCGTTCTCTGGCCTTCAGAATCAACGTTTAATTGAATTGTTTGAATTGATAGACCAAGCATTTATAGTCATGTGCGATAATCTTGGCAAAAAAGCGGAAGATGTTACAATGGCACAGGCACTCGTTGTTGAGGAAAAAATCAATGTTAAACGTGACGAAATCCGAGGAGAATATTATAATGTAATGTTGATGGAGGGCTCTCCAAACAGAATAACAGGAGATTTACTTTATAACAATATTTATCATCTATTAGAAAGAGTTGGAGACCACATCATTAATGTTACGGAAGGTATCTTAGGAAAAGTTCAATAGATTATAATTAATACTTTATTTCCTTCTGTCTAGGCAGTTCAAAAACTTTAAAAATAAAAAAACGCTTAATTATTTGATAATTAAGCGTTTTTGTTTTTGTTGTCCCACTAGGGCTCGAACCTAGACTCTTTTGGACCAAAACCAAACGTGTTGCCAGTTACACCATGGGACAATCATTATTTCAAAAACCTAATTTTGGTGTTTGAGGGTGCAAATATAATACATTTTTAATCATCTCAAAATGAAAATATGAAAAAAGTAATAAATAGGGTGATTTTTGTAAAAAATAATTCTTTAAAACAAGATTTTAACACAGAGTCTCAGGTTTTTACGATTTTTTGAGGTTTATTAACACTCAGGAACTGATAATTTTATAACTTCGTACCTTCAAATTTTCACTATGAATTATAAAAAGCTGAATAATATAATAGGTTGGTTTGTGTTTCTGATTGCAACAACCGTTTTTTTTATCACCGCTGAAGCAACAGCTTCATTATGGGACGTTGGCGAATTTATTACAACAGCCTATAAGTTAGAAGTTGGACATCCGCCAGGTGCACCACTTTTCATGCTAATTGGAAGAATCTTCTCTCTTTTTGCAGGTTCCGAACTGGAAGTTGCCCATTGGGTAAACAGAATGTCAGCACTAAGTAGCTCCTTTACTGTTCTTTTCTTGTTTTGGTCAATTACAATGCTTACAAAGAAAATTGCAGGAAAAAATGGTGCAGCAATGACAAAAGGACAAATAATCGCTATCATGGGTGCTGGTGCAGTTGGTGCATTAGCATATACATTTACTGAATCTTTCTGGTTTTCAGCTGTTGAAGGCGAAGTATATGCAATGTCATCATTGTTTACCGCAGTTATTTTCTGGGCTGCATTGAAATGGGATGAAGAAAGAACGCTGATTAAAAGAGGATTACTTACAGAACACGCACACCCTTTACGTTGGATGGTTCTCATTATGTTTCTCATAGGTTTAGCAATCGGAGTTCACCTTCTTGGGTTACTTGTTCTACCTGCAATTGTATATTTAGTCACTTATCAATATAAAGAAAAAAATACATTTAAACTGTTTGTTATCGCAGGATTAATCGGTGTTGTCATCGTGGCATTTATCCAAAATGGAGTAATTCCTGGCACAATCTCTTTGGCTTCTAGTATGGAAATATTTGTTAGAAACTCATTGGGATTACCGTTTGGAACGGGTGCGGCATTGTTTTTTATTCTTTTGATTACAGGATTGGTTTTTGGTCTAAGATATACACACAAAAAAGGCTATAAAATTGGAAATACAGTTCTCCTAGGATTTATTGTGTTGCTTATTGGATATGGCTCTTTTGCAACAATTCTTATACGTTCAGCTGCAAATCCTCCCTTGGACGAGAATAATCCTGAAAACTTGGCGACATTGCATGCATATCTTATGCGTGAACAATATGGTTCTTGGCCAATTTTGTATGGACCTTATTTTAACTCGAAGAAAGCAGACCCAAGAGAATATGGAGACAACTCAAGATTCTACGACAGAAGATGGGTGGTACTTTCTAAATCGGGAAGTACAATAACTTCATTTAAAGAAAAGGAAGATGCTGAAAAATATGTTGAGAAAAGTGGTAAAAACTACGAGTTAAAAGAAAAGTATTTTGTCACCAATGAAGAAATTCGTAAAGGACAAAAGACAGTTTATGCCCAAAATACACTCTTCCCAAGAATGTATATTGATATGGATGCGCAAAATGGACGCCAAGCTATGGAAGGATACAAACGTTGGTCGGGATACAATCCAAATCGCAGGGTGCCCACCAGTCAAATCGGTGCCGATGGATTGCCGCTTCCTACAATGGGAGATAATATTTCATACTTGGTGAACTATCAATTAGGTTGGATGTATTGGAGGTATTTTATGTGGAACTTCGCAGGACGACAAAACGATGTGCAAGGTCATGGTGATGAACTCCGTGGAAATTGGATTTCAGGTTTTAATGTCGTCGATGAAATGAGGCTGGGCGCGCAAGGAGAAAATGCACCATTTTTTACACAGCACAACTCAAGTAATTATAGGTTTTTCTATATCCCAATTGTTTTAGGTCTGATAGGACTCCTTTTTCATTTTATAAGAGCACCAAAAGATGGAATTGTCGTCACAACATTATTTGTTATGACGGGAATCGCCATTATATTTTATCTCAATCAAAAACCCTTTGAACCGCGCGAAAGAGATTATGCTTACGCTGCCTCGTTCTACGCCTTTGCAATTTGGATAGGCATGGGTGTGTATGCTTTATATGAAATGTATAAGTCTTTCGTTAAAGATGAATATAAGAATTTAGCAATTGGCTATGGAGTGCTACTCGCATTATGCTTAATCGCAGATATCAATGCGCCAAGCGGAATGCCAGCAACAGTATCTGCGTTGATTATCGGTGCAATGGGAGGAGGTCTAGTTTTACTCATGGTTTTACTGAAAAAGATTAACTTTTCTGGTGTCGGCACAGCTTCATTAGTGGTTTTACTCGGTTTGGTAGCTCCTGTACTCATGGGAGTTCAAAATTGGGAGGGACATGACAGAAGCAACCGAACTTCAACCAGAGACCTAGCAAATAACTATTTGATGAGTTGTCCTCCAAAAGCAATCCTATTTACGAATGGTGATAATGATACTTTCCCGCTTTGGCATGCTCAAGAGGTTGAGGGAGTCAGAACAGATGTTCGTGTGGCAAACTTGTCGCTTATGCAAACAGATTGGTACACAAATCAAATGAAAATGAGGGCTTATGAATCGGATCCTTTACCAATTAAATTTGAGGAAAACCAGATTCTTATGTATGCTGGAAACACCGATTATGTTTTCTTTATTGATTATGAAGTCTATAAAAGTTCAATTTCAGCCGAATTGGCAAATGAAATTATCCAAAAGAAAATAGAAGGTAATAAAGATTTATTCAGTGATGCACTTAACAGAATTAGAAGTGGACTTGGTGGAGCAATCAATATGATAAGTGGAAACTCTCCTGAAGCTCAAGAAATATTGAATAAAATGCAGGAAGAGTTAATGATTCCAATCGAAAATCCAGGAATGCAAGACTATGAAAGAATTAATGCTTTTATTAAAAGAATCTTTAATGATGCTCAGAGAGGAACGATTACAGCCGATCAAAATCTGTTAAAGCAATTAGAAGATGCTGCAATATCATGGACACAGTCGTGGGATTTCCTTCCACTTGATTATGCAATGGAGTTTGTTCGCAATGATGACAATATGCTGTTACAACCTGGCGGAAGAAGCATACGTTACTTCCCAGCATCAGGATTTGTTCTTTCTGTTGATGCAGACAATGTTGTAGATGCTGAGATTGTATCTGAAGATTATAAAGACAAAATTCTTAGTGAAATTCGTTTCAACTTCCGAGAAGGTGGCTTGTTTAGATCGCCAGTAAGAGGTCTGAGTAGAGAAGAAGTAATGATGATGGATATTTTGGCAAACTTTGATTGGAAGCGTGGAATACATTTCTCTAGCCCTGGCGGCTCAAACGTTGCCAAAGCTTTTTACGCTGAAGGATATTTAGGAAATTTTGGACAAACTCACGGACTAACTCCTCTTGGAAAAACTGATTTGGCAAATTTCTCAAGAGAAAAAATGTACGAAAACATTATGGAGATTTACAAATACGGAAATCTTGCAGAAGAAGGAGTTTTAGTTGATTATTATACACGAAGACATACCGATCAATTCAGAAATAGCTTCGTTGACTTGGCTTCTAAATATATGTCTGAATACAAAGCTGAATTGGCAGCTGGTAATCAAGCTAAAGCAAATGAGAATGCTGATAAAGCAACAGAAATTATTCAGTATAGCTTAGAAGTTCTACCAATTCATAAAGTTTTTGACTTTGGAGAGCCAAGAAATATGGGACAAACACTTGACGACGGAACACCAATTGCATCAGATGGTACTGTTCCTGAAATGATTTCTATCCTCTATGAAGTCGATAAACCAGAATTGGCTAATCAATTGGCTTTTGATTATTTCAAACAATTGGAAACGTTTGTGAATTATTACGCAAACTCACGCCCAATGATTGCATATAACAATCAACAGGATTTTACTTCGTTTGCTTCAAACTTCTTGCGAACTTATGCAAGGGTTTTAATTGCGGATGATGAAAGTCAAGCTGCAAAACTTGGGCATGAAATTGATAAAAGATTTACCACTGACGTAATTGGTAGAATCGTTCAAGAATTGAGAAATACTGATATTAAAGAGACGATTAGAAGTCAAACAAGGGTTAGAAAAATGGATAAGGAAGCAGATGAAATGTTAGGATTATATAACGGATTATTGGCAAGATATGGATTCCAAACAGAACTTGATTAGACCAAAACGTATTTACCGAGTTCCAAAAATTACGGCGTGGATTTATCCGCGCCGTATTTGGTTTGGTGAAAAAGCAAAAATTTATCTGACATTTGACGATGGACCGCACCCAGAAATTACTCCAAAATTGCTCGATTTATTACAAAATCACAATGTAAAAGCAACGTTTTTTTGGTTGGGCGAAAACATGGAAAGGTATCCAGAATTGTTGGAAAGAGCTAAAAAGGAAGGACATACAATCGGGTTTCATGGCTTTGAACATTTGAATAATAGAAAGTTTTCTGTTGATGAATTTCAAGAAAATTTTAATCGTGGAAAAGACCTGGTCACACATCAGTTGTATCGGCCACCTTATGGCGAAATCAAACGAAAATTTACGCGTATTTTGGCTTTGCAAAATTGGAAGATTGTGATGTGGTCGCTGATGCCGTATGACTTTGACCCTGCTTTGTCAACAGAAGTGCTTGTTTCAGTTATCAAGGATGAATTAAAAGAAAAAGACATTGTTGTTTTACATGAAAATGATAAATCAAAAGATAAAATCTTTAAAGCAACGGAAATAGTAATTCAACTTGCAAAAGAAAAAAAGTGGAAACTTACCACTTTGATTTAATTATAAATCAGTAAATAATCTTATATTTGAAATAGAAACAAGCAATGATGAAAGTCCGTATAATATTTCTTTTATTTTTTCTGATTACAATCTTTATGGCTTGTAAAGATAATGAAAAGGAAATGTATATATCACAAATCGATTCATTGATCCTTAAACTCGATAGCCTTGATTATATCGCAAATAATGAAGAAATACAGTATAGTTCTTCCATTCAAGAAACTGTAAGTGCAACAATCGAATCCATCAAGAAAAATTATAAGAACGATACAATTGACTTCTCTTTGGCAGAAAATTTGGATAATTATCAGGAAATCGGCGACGCATTGCTTGTCAATTCAGCGAATTTATCAAAAGTAAAAGAAGTCATCCCGAAAATAAAAGATAATTTGGAAAAATTAAGACATGATGTTAAATTTGGTGTCAATGAAAGAAGTGAATACCAAACTTTTGTAGATGAAGAAACGGAAAAAGTTGAAGATGTTAAGGAAGTTTTAACTTATTATCTGAACACCAAAAGTGAATATGAGTCTTGGTATGATTCACTTCACCCAATTGTTCATCAATTTGAACAATCATTGCAAAGTAATATAAATGAATAAACTGATTGTAAATATTGTCTTTTTAAATATCTTCTTTTTAGCTTTTTCCCAAAGCACAGATGAACAATTAGCCAATTATTATTATAATGAAGGAGATTGTAAAAGAGCAATTCCTTACCTTGAAAAAGTTTATACTTTAAAAAAAACTGACCTGATATATAGACAATATGTTAGTTGTTTAAGAGAAATAGGTGATGACAAAACTGTTTTAAGAATAACAAAAGAACAATTTAGTGAACATCCATTTGTTCCGCGATATGGCGTTGAATATGGACTAGAACTCGAAAAACAACAAAGTAAAAGCAAAGGGGAAAGTATTTATCAAGAAATGATAGATAATCTTCGACAAAACCCAAATGAAATTATCAATCTCCAAAAGGCTTTTTCAGATATTGGAAAATACGATTGGGCAATTAAAACACTTGAAAAAGGTGATGAATTGATGAAAGGGAGCTATCCATTTAATTTACAATACGCAGATATTTATGGGGCTTTAAATGAAGATGAATTGATGATTAAAGAGTATATAGACATATTGGAACATCGACCAAGTATGCTTTCTACTTTAAAGATAATTATACCAAGAACAATAGATTTTGAAGAGGAAAATAATCCCCGATTTGAAAAATTTCAAAATCACTTAATTAGGAAAATTCAAAAAAATCCGAATGAAAATGCTTTTTCTCAACTCTTGATTTGGGCTTTGGTTCAAAAAAGAAATTTTCCTGCGGCTTTGATTCAAGCAAAGGGATTGGATAAAAGAACAACAAACGACGGAAGAGAAGTGTATTCTCTGGCAAATCAGGCGCTAAGAAATAAGGATTTCTCCACTGCTAGAAATGCCTATAAATATATCGTCGATTTGGGCGAGTCGAGTGCTTTCTTTTATTCCTCACAACAACTTTTACTTTCTACGAGCTATCAGGAAATTACTTCCAAACGAAATTTTTCAAAAGAACAAATTCAAGAAACAATCAACGAATATAAAAAGGTGTTGGCAGGAATGCCAAATAATGGAAAAAAGATTCCTGTCATGCGAGAATTGGCATACATTCAAGCGTATTTTGGTCAACAGCCCGATGAAGCAATAGAAATTTTAGAAGAAGCATTAAAATTTCCAAGGTATAGCGATTTAGAAAGAGCTAAAACAAAGATGCTTCAGGCTGATATTCGCGTACTTCAAAATGACGTTTGGGAGGCCTCTTTGTTGTATATGCAAATCGAAAAATCATTCAAATATGAATCGATAGGAGAAGAAGCAAAATTTAAAAATGCAAGAATTTTTTATTATGATGGAGACTTTAAATTTGCGCAATCACAACTTGACATATTAAAAGAAGCCACAACACGTTTGATTGCAAACGACGCAATGAATCTTTCTATTCTGATTACAGACAACTTGGGATTAGATTCAAACTATACAGCAATGCGTCAATTTGCTAAAGCAGATTTATTGTTAGAGCAACATCGTTACAGTGAGGCTTTCCAATTGTTTGATTCAATCAATCGCTCTTTTCCAAAGCATAATTTAACAGATGATATTTTAATGAGAAGGGCTACAGCTGCCCAAAATCAAGGAAAATGGCAAGAAGCTATCTCGTTTTTAAAAGAAATTGTAGAGAAACATAGCAAAGATGTTTTGGCAGACGATGCACTGTTTCAAATCGCAACCATCTACGATAATCACCTGTTTGACTCTATGAAAGCAGCCGAATATTATTTCCAATTGATGAAAGATTATCCCGGAAGTTTATTTGTAACCGAAGCAAGAAAGGCTTACCGGAGTATTAATTAAATTAAGTTGAATGTGTTTGTCGGACCGAGTGATTTTATGAGGAACAAGTAAAACTGTATCAGGTCTGGTAAAAAAGATCAAAATTATTGTGCGTGCTTAATAAATTTTATATCTTTATCCTATGAAAGGGAAAGTTCGAAAAGAAAAATTGATTGATTTTAACTTGCGTCATTCGTGGCATAGAATCTCAAGAATGTATAACCAAAAAGCAAAGTCGCACGGGTTAACAATGTCTATTGGATTTATTCTATTGATTGTAGATAAAGCTGGAACGCCTAGTACGCAATTAGGTCCGAGAATGGGAATGGAGCCAACAAGCCTTTCTCGTACACTAAAAACCATGGCTAAAAAAGGTTACATTTATAGAGAAATTGATAAAGAAGATCGTAGAAAAACATTGGTATTTTTAACAGATGAAGGATTGGCTTTGCGATCAGAGGTAAGAAAGTTTGTTATTGGCTTTAATGAAGACGTGATTAAAAAAATTCCAAAATCAAAAATGGATATATTTTTTGAAGTTATGAATATCGTTGATGAACACGTAGAAAATGAATTAATAAAATTAAATTTAGTAAACTAAAATTGAATGAGTATGAAAAGAAAAATAGGTAAAGTTGCCATTATTGGTTCTGGAGTGATGGGATCCCAAATTGCCTGCCACTTTGCAAATATTGGCGTGGAAGTATTACTCTTAGACATTGTACCAAGAGAACTGCTAGAAAAAGAATCTAAAAGTGGTCTCACTTTGAACGATAAAATTGTCAGAAACAGAATTGTAAATGATGCTTTAGCAGGGGCATTAAAAATGAAGCCTTCTCCAATTTATAAGAAATCGTTCGCTGATAGAATCTCAACAGGAAACTTAGATGATGATTTAGAAAAAATTAAAGATGTTGACTGGATTATCGAAGTTGTAATCGAACGATTAGATATTAAGAAACAAGTTTTTGAAAACATTGAAAAATACAGAAAGCAAGGAACGTTAATCACTTCAAATACTTCTGGAATTCCAATTAATTTGATGCTAGAAGGTCGTTCTGACGATTTTAAAAAGCATTTCTGTGGTACACACTTTTTTAACCCACCAAGATATTTACAGTTATTAGAAATTATTCCTACTAATGAAACAGACCCAAGTGTGGTGGACTTCTTTATGGAATACGGAAGTAAATACTTAGGTAAAAAAACAGTGTTGTGTAAAGATACACCTGCATTTATTGCAAATAGAATTGGGGTTTATTCAATTATGTCGCTGTTTAATAGCATCCAAGAACTTGGTTTAACTGTTGAAGAAGTTGATAAATTGACGGGAACAGTGCTGGGGCGTGCGAAGTCTGCAACCTTCAGAACAGCAGATGTTGTCGGTCTGGATACCTTGGTTTTGGTTGCAAATGGATTGTATGAAAACGTTCCAAATGACGAAGAACATGATTTGTTTAAATTGCCAGATTATATTTCCAAAATGGTAGAAAATAAATGGTTAGGGTCTAAGTCGGGACAAGGTTTTTACAAAAAAATAAAGGGTGAAAATGGACAATCTGTTATCTTATCTTTGGATTTGGATACGCTGGAATATTCAGAACAAAAAAGAGTGAAATTCCCAACATTAGACATGGCGAAATCAGTAGATGATTTGGCAAAAAGAACAGCGATGTTGATTGCAGGAATGGACAAAGCAGCAGATTTCTACAGATTAATGTTTGGTGGATTGTTTGCCTACTCAACAAATCGGATTCCTGAAATTGCTAATGACCTTTATAAAATCGACGACGCAATTAAAGCTGGATTTGGTTGGAAATTAGGACCTTTTGAAACATGGGATATCTTTGGATTTGAAAAAGGAATTGAACTGATTGAAAAAGCAGGAAAAAAAGTGGCTCCATGGATTCTTCAAATGAAAGAAGCTGGAGTAAAATCGTTCTACAAAAAAGAAAATGGTCAAAAATTGTATTACGATATAGATAGTAAATCTTATAAAGTAATTCCTGGAACAGAAGATTTAATCATCTTAGATGTACTGCGTGATGACCATACTGTTTGGAAAAATAATGACGTTACAATCGTTGATTTGGGTGATGGAATATTAAATTTAGAATTTCATACAAAAATGAATACAATCGGGCAAGGTGTTGTCGAAGGAATCCACAAAGCACTCGATTTAGCAGAATCTGAATACAAAGGCTTGGTTATTTATAACGAAGGGGATCATTTTAGTGCGGGAGCAAATGTTGGGTTAATCTTTATGATGGCAATCGAACAAGACTTTGATGAACTGAATATGGCTGTTAAAGCATTTCAAGACACAAGTATGCGCTTGAGATATGCCCACTGTCCTGTAATTATTGCACCTCACAATATGGCATTAGGTGGAGGATGTGAGTTTTCAATGCACTCTGATAAAGTTGTCGCTCACGCAGAATTGTACATGGGATTGGTAGAATTTGGAGTTGGATTAATTCCTGGTGGTGGTGGAACAAAAGAGTTTACAAAAAGATACTCAGAGGAATTACGGCACGGAGACATCAGAATTAACCGTCTGCAAAATCGCTTCTTAACAATTGGTCAAGCGAAAGTATCAACTTCCGCTCATGAAGCTTTCGATTTGGGCTATTTGAGAGAGGGGACTGATGAGATTATTGTTAGTCGTGAAAGACAATTAACAAGAGCTAAAGCAGCTTGTTTAGAAATGGCAAACAAAGGCTATAATCCGCCTGTTCGTGAAAAAAATATTGAAGTGCCAGGGCAAGAAGGATTGGGAATTGTTTATGTAGGTTCTGACTCAATGAAAAGAGGTCATTACATGTCTGAACACGACGGCGTAATTGCAGAAAAACTAGGGTATGTTCTTTGCGGAGGAGACCTTTCTGAAAGAGAAATGGTGACAGAACAATACTTACTGGATTTAGAAAGGAAAGCGTTCTTAGAACTTTGTACAGAAAGAAAAACTTTAGAGCGACTTGAAAGTATGGTAAAGAAAGGTAAAATCCTTAGAAACTAATCAGAATTATAACATTTAAAACAGAGAAAAATGGCAAATAAAAATGCATATATCGTAACAGGGTTCAGAACTGCGGTTGGAAAAGCAAATCGTGGAGGACTTCGTTTTTATCGTCCTGATGATTTGGCAGCAGATGTAATTAAACACATCATGAAAACCGTTCCAAATTTAGACCCAAATAGAATTGATGATGTTATCGTAGGAAACGCTAATCCAGAAGCAGAACAAGGACTGAATGTAGGTCGGTTGATTTCATTAATGGGATTAAATACTGAAAAAGTTCCAGGGATGACAATAAATCGTTATTGTTCTTCAGGTTTGGAAACCATTGCAATCGCAACTGCTAAAATCAATATGGGACTGGCAGATTGTATCATTGCTGGTGGAACAGAATCAATGTCTTCCATGCCGATGGGGGGCTGGAGAATTGTACCAAACGCAAAAGTTGGAAAAGAAAATCCTTCTTGGTATTGGGGAATGGGATTAACTGCTGAAGAAGTAGCGAAAGACTACAATATTTCTCGTGAAGAACAAGATGTCTTCTCTTTAAGGTCTCATGAAAAAGCTATTGCAGCAATTGATAGCGGTCGTTTTAAGGATGATATCGCTCCCATAGAAATAGAAAGAGTATTCTTGGATAAAAACGAAAAACGTCAAGTTGAAAATTACACATTTGATACTGATGAAGGACCAAGACGTAGTTCTACTTTGGAAGCACTCTCAAAATTACGTCCTGTTTTTCAAGCTGATGGAACTGTTACTGCAGGTAACTCCTCACAAACAAGTGATGGAGCAGCATTCGTTTTGGTAATGTCTGAAAAAATGGTCAATGAATTAAACCTAGAACCTGTTGCTCGCTTAGTCGATTATCGTGTAGTTGGAGTACCTCCGCGTGTGATGGGAATCGGACCAGCTTATGCGGCACCAGAAGTGCTAAAACATGCAGGATTGACTTGGAATGATATTGGAATAGTCGAGTTAAACGAAGCTTTTGCATCTCAATCTGTTGCTGTTATCAAAGAATGGGGAATCGACCCAGAAATGGTGAACGTAAATGGTGGTGCAATTGCATTGGGACATCCGCTTGGCTGTACTGGTGCGAAATTAACCGTGCAAATATTCAATGAATTGAAAAAACGCAATCAACGCTATGGAATTGTTACCATGTGTGTTGGTACTGGTCAAGGCGCAGCAGGAATCATAGAAAGGTTGTAGTTAATCATAGATTAAAATATTTCAAAAGTGGTAAGGTTGTGTACTTTACCACTTTTTTATTTTTCACGTAACATTCTGATAATAAACGTTAAAGCAATCTTTCAATCATAATGACAAAATCATAGATTTTAATCACAGCGTTATTATACTTTTTATCGATCTGTATTTCCTCCCATGGAATATCTTCTAAAGTCTGGTTTATCGAATCAGTATTGATGTTATCACAAGAAAAAAGAAGCAGAAAACTATAGAAAAAAAGGGTTTTTAGAAGATTTTGAAATTAATTGGTTCAATTTATAATAAATAATTGATTAAAATTTTATCTTCGAATCACAATGACAAAAAAGAAACATAAATATTATGTTGTTTGGCAAGGATATGAACCCGGAATTTATAATTCATGGGAAGAGTGCCAATTACAAATTAAAGGATATTCAGACGCACGCTATAAGTCGTTTAAAACCCTAGAAGAAGCAAAAAAAGCATTTAATGAACATTATGATGAGCATTTGAGAGTCAATGAGAGAACTCAAAAAAAAGAATTAAGCGAAGCTGATAAAAAAGCATTTGGATTTCCTATCCCTAATAGTATTTCAGTTGATGGAGCATGTAGCGGAAACCCTGGAAAAGCTGAGTATCAAGGCGTTTATACCGAAACAAAAACAGAATTATTTAAAGTTGGTCCATTTGAAGAAGGAACAAATAACATCATGGAATTCTTAGCCATTGTTCATGCCCTAGCTTATTGTAAACAAAATCAAATGCCTGAAATACCAATTTATTCGGACAGCCGAATTGCAATGAGCTGGGTTCGACAAAAAAAATGTAAGACAAATTTAAAACAAACAGCTAAAAATAAAAGGATTTTTGAGTTGATAGCGAGAGGAGAGAAGTGGTTAGAACAAAATACATACAAAAATCCAATTTTGAAATGGGAGACAGAGGTTTGGGGGGAGATTCCTGCTGACTTCGGTCGCAAGTAATTCTTATATACCCTACTTCTCACAGTCTTTTTCCAAAGAAAAATTGCGCAGAACATCATATTGAAAGGCTTTAATCCCTATTTTTGCCTAAAAATTTTAAAATGACAAACAATTTCATCGAAGAACTAACGTGGAGAGGAATGATTCACGACATGATGCCCGGTGTAGAAGAACATTTACAAGAAGAAATGAGAACTGCCTATGTTGGGATTGACCCAACGGCGGATTCTTTGCATATTGGACACCTTGTGAGCATTATGATGTTACGCCATTTGCAACGTGCAGGACATCGTCCGATTGCTTTGCTTGGCGGAGCAACAGGAATGATCGGTGATCCTTCTGGAAAATCAGAAGAAAGAAATCTTTTAGATGAAGAAACTTTGATGAAAAATCAAAATGGAATTAAAAAACAATTGAACAAGTTCTTGGACTTTGATTCAAACAACCCTAATACTGCAATTCTTGTAAACAACTATGATTGGATGAAGAATTTTTCGTTTCTTGAATTTATTCGTGACATTGGGAAACACATTACGGTTAATTATATGATGGCGAAAGATTCTGTAAAGAAAAGAATTACAGGAGAAGATGGCGCAGAAGGCATGTCGTTTACAGAATTTACATACCAATTGGTGCAAGGAAACGATTTCTTACATTTGTATCGTACAAAAAATGCGACAATCCAAATGGGAGGTTCTGATCAATGGGGAAATATTACTACTGGAACAGAGCTAATCCGAAGAATTGAAAATGGAAAAGCCTTCGCAATTACTTGTCCACTAATAACCAAAGCTGATGGAACAAAGTTTGGAAAAACAGCGGGTGGAAATATTTGGTTAGACGCTGAAAGAACTTCGCCTTATAAATTTTATCAATATTGGTTGAACACGTCAGACGAAGATGCTGAAAAATACATCAAAATCTTTACCTTTCTGTCAAAAGAAGAGATTGATTCGCTTGTAGAAAAACATAAAGAAGAACCGCATTTGCGTCAATTACAGAGTAAATTGGCTGAGGAAATAACGATTATGGTTCATTCCAAAGCAGATTTAGATACTGCGATTGTAGCTACCAATATCTTGTTTGGAAAATCGACAGAGGAGGATCTTAAAACTTTGTCTAAATCTGATTTTCTAGCTATTTTCGAAGGAGTGCCTCAAGCAACGGTTTCAAGAGATGAAATAAAGCAAGGAATCGGAATTATTGATGCATTGTCTGCGAAAACAGGATTCTTAAAGTCAAATGGAGAGGCAAGAAGAGAGTTGCAAGGAAATGCAATCAGCGTTAACAAAACAAAAGTGAAGGCAGATTTTGTTCTGACGGAAAACCAATTGTTAAACGACAGCTACATTCTTCTAGGAAAAGGAAAGAAAAATAATTACATAATCGTAGTTGAATAAATAGGTAAAACCATGATGGATAAATTGATAAACTTAGACGAAAAACTTTTCCTATATCTGAATCATCTCGGCACAGAAACATGGGATCTGTTTTGGTTATCAATGACCAATGAATGGATGTCAATCCCAATTTATTTGCTCCTTTCTTTGATAATCTTAAAGAAAAAATGGTTCAAACCTGCCGTGATAGACGGAATTTTTATTGTTACTGTGGTGGTTTTTACGATTGCAGTATCACACTTATTTAAATATGGAATCGGGCGACCGCGACCTTGTGATGCGGGACTTGAATTGCGTTATCTTTCATCAGAAAATTGTGTCGGTGAATTTGGGTTTGTATCTACGCATGCCTCGGTGGCTTTCGCAATGATGTTGTATATCGGTATGACTTTAAAAAAATACTACAGCTGGATTCTATGGCCACTCATGATTTGGGTTGCGTTTTTCTGTTATAGCAGAATTTATGTTGGAAGACATTATCCAGGAGATGTTATTGGTGGATTGATTATAGGTTTTGCCATCGCTTGGATGTTTTTGAAAATACGGGCTTTGATAACAAAAAAATATCAATTATAACCTTATCCAGCAGTGACCACCGTCATACTTTCCCAGTTCAAATATTGCTTGGCTAAATTTTTAATCTCCTTAGCTGTAATTGTATTTATCGTATGAATCAAATCGTTGTAATATGATAAGTCTAAGCCAAATGTATTTACTGAAATAAAACGATCCATCATGGCTTGAGCACCGTCAGATTGTTCTAAAACTTCCCCGATAAGATAGTTTCTAACAAGGTCTAACTCTTCAGTAGAAACTTCTTCTGCCTGTAATAATTCTATTTCCTCTCGAATCGCTTTGATGGTTAATGCTTTAAATTCTTTGGCAACTTCTGTACTGATATAGAAATATCCCGTTTCTAAATACTGAACAACACTCGATCCAATGCCATAAGTATATCCTTTTTCTTCACGAATAGAAGTCATTAATCGACTACCAAAATATCCCCCAAGAATTGTGTTTAAAACAAGGAATTTTTTAAAATCAGGATGTTTTTTGTTAAATAATAATTTCCCAATGCGAATAGCTGATTGCAAGTTCTCAGATTTAGGAATATGAATTCGCACAGGTGTATAATTGTAGTTATAATTAACCTTTAGAATACCGTTTTTATCAAATTGACTTGCTAATTCATGTATTTCATCTATCTGATCGTCTTCCAAATCGCCTACAATACTCAAGTATTTTAACCCCGTTAGATAGTTTTTCTTATGAAACTGAATAATATCTTCCTTCTTTGTGGATTTAAAATCTGTTAATGTAGATAGTTTACCGTAAGGAGAGTGTTGAAAAACATGACTTAGAAAAGCACGTTTTGCTAAGACATTTACTTTTTTGAGATCAATTTCAAGTTTGTTTCTTTTCTCCTGAATTAATTGTTTTATTTCCTTTGGGTCGAACGTAACATTAACAATTGCATCGATTAAGATTTCTACGATTTTTACAATGTGTTCTTTCAATCCAAAGACAGAAACACGGGAATGTTCAGTGGTTGTTCCAACTTCCAGATATCCGCCTAATCGATCGATGGCCTCTTCAATTTCATCACTGGTTTTTTTGTCCGTTCCTGAAAGTAGTAAATCCCCACATAAAACAGCAACGACCCTTGATGACTCTAAACTTCCTGCATCAAAAACAAAATCGATTCGGACGGTTCTGTTATAAGTTTCCCGAATACAATAAATTTTCGCTCCATTTTTTAAACTGATAACTTCTGGCTTTTTAAATGGAATCTCAGTAATAATTTGAGTTTTCGGTGCTATTTTACGATTAAGCATGATCTTTAGATTGTATGATGAGTCGTGAACAATTTTTAGGATTCAGAATTCTCCGTGCGACTCGTTGAATATCGTCGGGTGTAACTTTTTCATATTCTTTTATCTCTGTATTGATGAGGTTTGCATCTCCCATTAATTCAAACATTGAAAGAATAATACTTTTATTCAAAATTCCTTGTTCCTCAAACGCTTTTGATGTTTTTACTTTGTTGACGATTTTATTTAACTCATCTTCATATATAGATGAAGCCTTTAATTTTTCTAAAACCGTCCAAATCTCCATATCTATTTCTTCAAGTGTAGCTGCTTCATCTGGTTGAACCATAATGATGAGTAATCCTGTATCTAATGTCCCTGTAACATACGATTCTATGTCAGAAGCAAGTTCTAAATTTTTCCGAAGATGTCTATTTAATCGTGAAGTTTTTCCATGACCCAATACATCAGAAATCAAATCGACGGCAGGAAAATCTTTTTCAGCTTTCCCTGGCATTTTAAATGCATAAATGTACATATCGGAAGGAACATCTCGGACAATTGTTTTTGTCCTAAATTCATTTTGTTGTGGTTCTTTGGGCAGTTTTCTAATGATTTTTTCTTTGCCTGGTATATCGGCATACCATTTGTTTACGAGCATTTTAACATTTTCAAACTCCAAGTTTCCCGCAATTGTGATAATTGCATTTCCAGGATGGTAATATTTATTGAAAAAGGATTTAACCTCTTCCATTGTGGAATTTTTGATGTGGTCGATGCTCTTCCCAATCGTTGTCCATTGATACGGATGTTTTTGATAAGCCAAAGGACTTAGTTCTAACCATAAGTCGCCATAAGGTTGATTCAAATAGTTTTGTTTAAACTCTTCGATAACAACATTTTTTTGAATTTTAAGACTTTTTTCAGTAAATGCCAAGGACAACATTCTATCACTTTCTAGCCAAAGCGCAGTTTCGATATTTTGAGCAGGAAGGATGTCGTAATAATTGGTTAAATCATTTGTTGTAAATGCATTGTTATTCCCACCAGCCAATTCTAAAGGTCTATCAAAATTGGGAATATTTACAGAGCCCCCAAACATAAGATGCTCAAAAAGATGGGCAAACCCTGTCCTATCTGGATTTTCATCGCGAGCCCCGACATCATAAAGCGTGTTAACAACTACCATCGGAGTTGTGGTGTCTTTGTGGAAAATCACGCGTAATCCATTGTCTAAAGTAAAGCGTTCAAACTCTACCATTTAAAATTGAAATTTAGAATCTGTTTGTTGCGCAGCAATTGCTTTTCTGAAATCTCGCACCAATTCCTCAACAATATCTGCAGCAGGCATAATTTTATCAATTAATCCAGAGATTTGACCAATTTCAAGTTCTCCCTCATCTAATTTCCCTTCAAACATTCCTCTTTTGGCTCTTGCACGACCAAGTAACTCCTGCAACTCTTCCTTGCTTGCACAATTTTGATAAGCTTCCTCAATTTGATGGAAAAACTCATTTTTAATTAGTCGAACCGGAATCAATTCTTTTAAAGTTAGTTTCGTGTCGCCCTCTTGCGCATTAACCACAGCGTTTTTAAAATTAATGTGGGCAGAAGACTCTTCAGAAGCCACAAAACGACTTCCAATTTGTACAGCATCGGCACCAAGATTCATTGCTGCCAACATGGTTTCTCCAGTTCCAATTCCTCCAGCTGCGATGATTGGAATTTTTACTGTTTTTGCTACATTCGGAATTAAGGTCAATGTCGTTGTTTCCTCAAAACCATTGTGACCGCCTGCTTCAAATCCTTCCGCTACAATCGCATCAACCCCTGCATCTTCCGCTTTTTTAGCAAATCGCGCCCCAGGAACAACATGCACCACGATGATTCCTTGCTCCTTTAGATACGAAGTATATGTTTTAGGATTTCCTGCCGATAAGAACACAATAGGAACTTTGTGTCGGATAATAATTTCCAAATGTTTATCAATATCAGGATAAAATAAAGGAATATTCACTCCAAAAGGTTTGTCAGTTGCAGCTTTACATTTTTGAAGATGTTCCTCCAATACATCAGGATACATGCTTCCCGAACCTATAATTCCTAATCCGCCAGCATTTGAAACGGCAGACGCTAACTTCCAACCAGAACACCAAATCATTCCAGCCTGAATGATGGGATATTTGATTTTAAATAACTTTGTAATTCTATTCATAATTTTAAGTGATTTTTAGCAATGGAAAAACTGTGATAACAAATAATTCGGTCGTATTGAATTATAGAACCTTCTTTTGACTTGTCTTTTTCTCATTCTTAAAAACCTTATTTCTTGTTTAAATGGAAAACTTATTTTTTTTAAAATTTTCAATAAATCTACTCATTTATTTCCATTATATAGTCATTTGATAGTGTCCATAAAAAGTGTGTAAAGCCAGGGAAATTATGAAATTTGTAATTGCAAAATAAATTTTATAAGATATGGACTTTACACAAGAACAAATTACAACAATTTTAACTGTTTTTTAAACTACTATAACCTGAGTTCGATAAAAAATTATAACTAGGTTACCAATATCTTTTCAACCAACTCAACCTTAACCAATCCGTCGCGGTCAATTTCAGTAAAACGGATTTTTTGAAGTGTATTTTCTAATTCTTGTGAATATGGACATTTTACGCGGACATAGTTTTCGGTGTAACCGTGTAAATATCCATTGTCATTATGAGATTCCCAAAGAACAGTTGCTGTTTTTCCTATTTGAGATTCATAAAATGCACGTTTTTTCTTTGCAGATAAAATCCTTAATTGTTTATTGCGTTCCTTACGCACTTGAATTGGCACAACATCTTTCATTTTGTTTGCTGTTGTATTTGCTCTTTCTGAATATGTAAAAACGTGGAAATAAGAGACATCTAATCCTTTTAAATAATCAAGAGTTTCCATAAAATGTTCGTCTGTTTCACCTGGAAACCCAACAATTACATCAACGCCAATACAAGCATCTGGATTCAATCTCTTAATCTGTTCAACACGGTCTGTATATGTCGCTCTTAAATATTTCCTTCTCATTTTCTGCAACAATTCATCAGAACCAGATTGAAGCGGAATATGAAAATGAGGTGCAACGTGTTTGGATTCTTTTAAACAAAATTCAATGATTTCATTGCTCAATAGATTAGGTTCAATAGAAGAAATTCTATATCTTTTGATACCCTCAACCTTATCGAGTGCTTGAATCAATCCAAAAAAGTTTTCTTCACCACCTTGACCAAAATCGCCGATATTAACGCCTGTCAAAACGATTTCTTTTACCTCTGTTTTTGCAATTTCTTCGGCTTGTTTGACAGTATCTGCTATAGAGGCATTACGACTTTTTCCTCGTGCCAACGGAATCGTACAGAAAGTGCAAAAATATTCACATCCATCTTGTACTTTTAAGAAAGAACGCGTACGATCTCCATAAGAAAATGAGGGAACAAAGTTTTCAACAGCTTTGATTTTTCCATATTCTATTATGGTATCATTATCCTCAAAGTTTTCCTCTACGTGTTTTACGACGTCAAATTTTTCATTTGCTCCTAAAACCATGTTTACGCCGTACATTTTGGCAAGTTTTTCAGGTTTTAGTTGTGCATAACAACCAATCATTACAACATAACTCTCAGGATTCACCTTTTTTGCTCTTTTTACGAGATTGATACATTTTTTATCTGCATTATCTGTAACAGAACAAGTGTTAATCACATAAATATCTGGATGGTCATCGAAATCTACTTTGGCGTAGCCCGCTTCTTCAAAGTTACGAGCAATCGTACTCGTTTCTGAAAAATTAAGTTTACAGCCTAATGTGTAGAAAGCAACCTTTTTATATTGAATCATTGTGTTATTATTTGTCAGATTACAAAATTAAGCAAAATGATAGAACAATAAAAAATTATTCCTACTAAACATAAGGGGCAGGTTCAAGTATCAAATGCGACACAACCATTATTTCTGTTTACTAAGGTATAAAATAAATCTTTAGCTTTTTCCAACACACCACAAAAAAACACGCCCATTCGAGCGTGTTTTTGTTTATAAACTATTTAAAATTCTTATCTTTCTTCTACAACCAACTTTCTGTCTGCTTTCATTTGACCGTTGTTGTATATGTTGATGATATAAATTCCCTGACCCAATTGGCGTGTGTCAATCACTTGTTCGCCTTTGTTGTTAGATAA
>JBBAEU010000015.1:0-59230 GCA_041655765.1 Brumimicrobium sp. | reverse complement strand
GAAGTTACCGAAACGCATTAATCGTTGCTGTTGCCATTCCAACTTCTCTAATAACAGCTTTTGGAACAATGTGGCTATTAGGTTACACGCTCAACCTAATGACGCTTTTGGCAATGTCTTTAGTTATCGGAGTTTTGGTAGATGATGCCACCGTGGTTTTAGAAAATATACAACGTCATTTGGATATGGGAAAAGACAAGCGAAAAGCAGCATTAGAAGGACGAATGGAAATCGGCTATTCGGCTGTTTCTATCACTTTGGTAGATGTGGTTGTTTTTGTGCCAATTCTATTTTTGCAAGTATTTGTTGCCGATATGCTTCAACAGTTTTCGGTTGTCGTTATTGTAACCGTTTTAACGAGTTTATTGGTTGGATTTACTTTAACTCCTTGGTTAGCCTCACGAATTGGAGAAAAAGAAGACTTGAAACCAAGCAATGCTTTCAATCGTTTTTTATTGTGGTTTGAAAAACAATTGGACAATTTTATCAATTGGTATGGCGGTACATTGAAATGGGTTTTAAATCATAAACTTATTTTTATAGGCTTTGTTCTTTTACTTTTTGCAGGAACTGCTATAATGATGAAACAGGGAATTATCGGAAAAGAATTAATTGCAACTGGCGACCAAGGAAAATTCCGCTTGGCATTAGAATTTGATAAAAGTATTTCCCTTGAACAAAATAACTCGGTCTCTGAGCAAATAGAATCTTATATTTTGCAACAACCTGAAGTGGAAAGTATATTTAGCAATGTCGGTGGACCAAGTACAGGAATGGGAAGTTTGGGAGTTGGTTCAACAAATAAAACTGAATTTACAATTCAACTAAAATCCAAAAAAGAAATCAACAACCTTTCTACAGAAGCTTTTATGCGAGAGTTAAGAGAAGAATTACAAGATAATTTTTCAGGCATAAATTATTCTATTTCTGCATTGGGCCTTGTACCTAAAACAGCACCTATTGAAATCACATTAAGTGGTAATGATTTAGATTTAGTCATGCAAGCAGGAGACGATTTGAAATCGGTTATCGAACAAATTCCGGGAGCAGATGATGTTCGTCTTTCCGTAGAAGCTGGAAGTCCTGAACTTAAAATTATCCCCGACAAAGATAAAATGCAACGCTTAGGCTTAAATACAGCTTATGTGGGAATGAATTTACGAACCGCTTTTACAGGCAATGATGACGCCACTTTAACCGAAGATGGAACGGAGTATCCTGTGCGTATCTGGTTAGATAAATTCAGTCGCCAAAATGAAGATGATATCAAGCAATTGAATATTATCAATCCAATGGGTGTTCCCATTGAAGTATCACAAATTGCGAGCATAGAAAAAGACAATTCGCCTTCACTTTTAGAGCGTAAAGACCGTCAGCCAGCTGTTACATTAACTGCCGATGCCTTAGGTCGTCCTTCAGGAACGGTAGCCGATGATGTGGTGGCTTATATCAACAAAAATCCTTTGCCAGACGGCATACAAATGACTTGGGGAAGCGATATTAAAAGGCAAAACGACAGCTTTGGTGCATTAGGTTCTGTTTTGTTGATTTCTTTTGTGCTCATCTATCTGATTATGGTGGCGCTATATGATAGCTATATTTATCCTTTTGTAGCCTTATTTGCCATTCCAGTGGCAGCAATTGGAGCGCTTTTAGCATTAAACTTGTCGTTGAGTCACATCAGCTTATTTGTGCTACTTGGCTTAATCATGTTGATGGGATTAGTGACCAAAAACTCAATTTTAATTGTGGATTTTACCAACCAAATGAAAGCCGAAGGAAAGCACTACAAAGAAGCAATCGTTTCAGCTAGTAAAGGAAGAATGCGACCGATTTTGATGACTACTTTATCGATGGCTATCGGGATGTTACCGATTGCCTTAGCTACAGGAACATCAGCTGAATGGAAAAACGGATTGGCTTGGGTGATTATTGGCGGTTTGCTTTCGTCATTGGCTTTAACCGTTTATTTAGTGCCGATGGTATATGATATTGTTGATACTATCAAAGAAAAGCTGAAAAAGAATAAAACAAGTGTTAAATAAAAAAATAAATATGAAAACAATATTATTATCTACTTTATCTGCGTTTTTAATTACAATATTATCGTCAGGAAATGATGAAAAAGATTTAGCAAAGACACTTATTAACTATTTACTTCCTTACAAAGATTTTGTACACACAATTACAACTGATAATGGTTCTGAGTTTGCAGAACATGTTAAAATCACAGAAAAATTACAAACACCGATTTATTTTGCTCTGAGACTTTGATTGAAATAGTCAAAGTGTTAATTACTATGGAGCATAGTCAATATTAGCTATTTTGATTACAGGTTTTAATTTGTAGTTTCCTTCTTGTGTTTCTACAATTGATTTTTCGACATCAAAATCGAGTGTGACATTGGCTGTAAGATTTGGTTTTATCTCAATGTTTGGAACTATTTTAATTCCAGTGTTTTGTTGACTGGACAATGATAAGTCATGCTGTATGGCAGTTGAATCTTGATATTCGATTGCGTAATTATTATCGCCTAATATGAGACGGAGTTGCGTTATTTTTCCAACGGGCAATGATGCTGGATCTACAATTACGGCCTCTACGCCATTTTGCAAAGTGAGTAAATCATATATCCCTGGATTTGAGACCAATTCTATCCATTCACCACTTTGATTGCCATTCCCCGCGTAATGTGCCCAAACAGAATTTACCTCAACATTAACTTCGACGAAATCAGCAGGTGCATCAATCAATTTTACGGAAATTTTGCCTTGTTCATCTTTATTACAACTTGTCAATATAAGAATGGCAGAAATTACTAACAGTGGAAGAACAAAACACCTTTTCATAATATTTATTTTAAATGATTTAATTCAAAGTTATTAAAAATAGATCAAAGCCCCAAAAGATCATTTTATAATTTTTGCTAAAAAACAAAAATAAATATTCGTCAGATTTAGGGTTTAAAAAGTTAAAACAATGAAGATTTGTTGCGTTTTTCCTAAGCTGACATTTTCCGTCTTACCCATTTATATAATTCAAACCACAACACCGAAGTACATGCGATTAAAAAAGCAATGCATAATTCTTGGAAGTTTAATCCTACAAGTTGGAAAAATCCAGCGAATGATGGGATGTAAAGTATGGCAAAAAGTAGAACCAATGTCGATCCAATAATAATTGGAAACAGCTTGTTTTTATGTTTAAACGTTTCTAAGACGCTGTATTTAAACGAACGGTTGACCAAACTTAATAAAATATTGGCAAAAATTAGAGTTGTAAAAACCATTGCCCTCGTAGTTACTTCATCACCGCCTTTTTGCACTGTATATTGGTAAGCCACAAGAATTCCTATAGTAATCAGTAATCCCTGAATGATACTGATACTAAGCTCTTTCCAATTCAAAAAGGTTTCAGTCATTTTACGTGGCTTTTGGGTCATCGTTCCCTTTTCCATCGGCTCGTTTTCATACACAATAGAACAAGTTGGCCCCATGATTAGCTCTAAGAAAATCACGTGAACCGGCGTAAAAATATGCGGATAAATCCATCCCAAAAACAAAGGCAAGGAAACCGTTAGTATGATTGGAATATGAATCGAAATAATGTATTGGATTGCTTTTTTAATATTCGTATAGATTCTTCGGCCAGCTGCAATTCCAACAACCAATTTATCTAAATCATCATTGATAATTACTAATGAAGCGGCTATTTTGGCTATTTCTGTTCCTTTGTTTCCCATGGCTACGCCGATGTGTGCTGCTTTCAGCGCAGGCGCGTCATTAACACCATCACCAACCATCGCTACAACTTCTTCATCTTTTTTGAGCGCATTAACCATATTTAACTTTGCTTCAGGAAACATTCGTGTAAACAAAGTGGTTTTTCTAGAAATCTCTATAAGTTCCTCTTCGGTGTGATTAATAATTTCAACACCATTTACGGAAGGAGAGGTGTTATTAATTCCAGCTTGTATAGCAATTGCATTGGTGGTATGTTCATTGTCCCCTGTGATGATTTTCACCTTAATTCCTGCATCATAGATATGTTGAAATACTTCTTGAATACCTTCTTTTGGCGGATCGTAAAACACAGTAAATCCTAAAAACTCAAAGTTGAAATCTTGTTGTCTTTCAGGGAAATCATTTCCTGTAAATTGTGCTTTTGCAATACCCAACAGACGGTAGCCTTGTTTTCCTAAGTTTATTATTTGTTGACGTAATGAATTTCTTTCGTCTTCGGTCAAATTGGAAGCCATCAATATGGCCTCAGGTGCACCTTTTGCTGCAATAATTCGTTCTTCGTTCCCATTTTCAAAAATGTGGGTCATCATCGGTGGCTTTCCTTCCAATGGATATTCGTGTGTCATGCGAAAACTTTGCCGTTTGTCCTCTTTCTGAGTTTGTTGATAAACGTAATGCAAGGTTTCTTCCATTGGGTCAAACGGTACAGGTTCACTGCTCCACATCGCAAACTGTATCAGTTCTGAAAGGGCATCATCTTTCAATTGCTCGCCTTCATATAATTTGTTTGTACGATAATCAAATAGTGCTTTCAATTGCATGGAGTTTTTAGTAATTGTTCCAGTTTTATCTGTGCAAATTACAGTGGTGCTTCCTAGGGTTTCTACTACATTGCTACGTTTGACAATAATTCCTTCTCGCATCAATTTCCATGCTCCCAATGCCATAAAAGTGGTGAATGCTACAGGAATTTCTTCAGGTAAAATAGACATGGCTAAGGTTAATCCGACCAATAAACTTTCAATTATATTGCCACTTTGCCAAAAACTATATCCCCAAACCATTAGAAACACTGCAACACCAATTACCGCCATCCATTTAACGAATTTGGTTATCTGGATTTGTAAAGGTGAGCGATTTTCTTCTATGGATTGAATAGATTTCCCGATTTCTCCTATTTTGGTATCATTGCCAATTTTTTCAACCTTGAAAACAGCTAAACCCGATACAACCAAAGTTCCGCTATAAACATTTTTGTCGTCTGTTTCCAAACTTTTAAAAACCGAATAAGTTTCACCTGTAAGTGAGGATTCATTCACAGAAAAATCATTACTGTGTATAATTTGTCCATCGGCATTAATCATTTTTCCTTCTTCGATAATACATAAATCGCCAACAACAATTTCGTGTGTCGGAATTTTTTGGATCTTTGAGTCACGGATGACACTGCTGAGCGGCTCGTTGAGTTTTTCCAAGGCTTCCAAGGCTTTTTTACTGCGGTTATCCTGATAAAAAGAAATTCCTGAAACGGCCACAATCGCCCCAAACATAAAGATGGCTTCACCATAATCGCCAACAATAAGGTAAATTATGGCTACTGCAATCAATAAAATCAACATGGGATCTTTTAAGATATCCAAAAGCATTGTTATCCAAGAGCTCTTATAGATAGCATTCATTTTATTGTAGCCATGTTTCTTTTGAGAGGCTAAAACTTCATCAGAACTTAACCCTTGGAGGTGCGGAGGAATGTTAAATGCCATAATTTATATAAATATAATGTAAAGTTACAAATTATTCTTCAATGGTGTTTTTTAACATCATCAAAAGGTTATAGGCTCCTTTGACTGCGATGTTTTTATTGACTAATTTTTCAGCGTCAATAATTTCTGTAAAACCATTTTCTGAATTGCCCAATTTCACTTCTGTCATTTCAAACTGTCTGTTTCCATTTTCGATAAACACATGATATTTATTTTCAAAACGGACAATGGCTTCATTTGGTAAAACAACTGCTTTGCCACCTGATAGTTCAATGGTGGCGTTCATAAACATTCCGGGCAATAATGTTTTGTCATATTGCAAAAAATGACAATGGACCTGAGTGGCATTGTCGTTGCTGATATTTTTGCTAATAAAAAGGATTTCACCTTCATATTTTTGATCTGGATGATTGTTGGTAAATGCAAACACTTTTTGTCCGATGGTGAGTTTGTTCACATCTTTTTCAAACACGGTCAATACCAAATGAATGTCATTGGGGTCGACCAATTCAAACATAACTTCGTCGGGCATTATGAATTTTCCGATATTCACATTTACGGCATCCACAAATCCATTGATGGGGGAATAAATGGAAATGCTTTGTGTAATGTTGTTTGGAGTAATGTTTTTTGGATTTAAGCCGATCAATCTCAGTTTTTGCTCCAATGATTTAATCAGAATATTTTGTGTTTGATAAGTTACTTTTGCTTGTTCATATACTTTGTCGCTTACCGCTTTACTCTCATTGAGTTCTTTTTGGCGCAAATATTCACTTTCATTATATGCAAATTGAGCTTTGGCGGTCAAATAATCTTGTTGCAATTGAATGTATTGAGGATCTTCCATAACAGCGATTACTTCTCCTTTGCTAATATACATACCAGGCAATAATTTGGTGGATTTCAAATAACCGCCTAACGGCACACTGACAGATACCCTATTCTGGGGTGGAACATCAATCTTTCCGTTTAGATTCAAAACAGAGAAAACATTTTTTGTTTCAATTTGACCGATTTCTATTCCGGCATTTTTATATTGTGTTTCAGTGAGTTGCGTAATATTCTCTTGTGTTTGTATCATTTGTTCTTCGTTTGATTGTCCGTCTTTGCAAGCGACAAACAATAAAAACATATTGATGAGGATGATTGTTTTTTTCATTTTTTGATTATTTATTTAAATAAAAATTAATTTCTGTTAAAGCATTATTTCTGTTTCGTAAGGCTTCAATGTAATCGCTTTGGATGTCAATGGCTTGATTCATAAGCAATACCCATTCTAAATAATTGATTGCCCCATTTAGAAATTGTTTGTCGGCAGTTGTTTTGATTGTTTCTGCGTTTTCTAAAGCCGTGACTTCAAAGTACAAAACAGCATCTTGATATTTTTGATATTGCATCACTGCGTTTTCAAATTTCATTTCAATGTTTTTTAAATTAGATTCGTATGCGTTGCCAGCGATTTGTTCATTGATTTTTGAAGCATTTATTTTTGATTTTTGACTACCGTTGAAAATAGGAATGCCCAAACCAAACTGAACCGAATGAAAACGAAGTTGGCGGTCGTATTCAATATTGTTAACGCCCATTCCTTTCATCCCCATAATGTTGTAACCCAAAGTGATTTCAGGCAACAATTTGGATTGTTCTACTCTGGTGTTGGCAACGGCAATATTTTGTTGCTGTTTCCAGTATTGAATCAAAGGATGTGAATCAAATTCGGGATTTTCCGATAAGAGAATATTTGGTGCCAATACATCATTTTCAACGGGAACAAAAACAGTGGTTGTATTGAGCAAATATTGAAACTGTAATTGTACAATTTCCCAATCTTGCTCCAATTGAGAAAGTTGAAGTGCGATTTGCCCCCGCTGATTTTCGGCGGTTGTTTTTTCTAAAACATTGCTTTCTCCTTTTTGAAAACGAAGATTGGATTTATGGAGAAATTCAGAAAACAAACTGTCATTTTCTATTAAGAGTTTTCTTTTCTGTTGAATGTAAAGCAGATTAAAATAAGTATCTGTAACCAATTTCTTCAGTTCTGTTTCCTTAATTTTTAAATTTAAAACACTGCTTTTCCATTCTTCGTTCAACAAATCTTTGTGTCGTGAATAAACCGTTGGGAAATTAATCGTTTGTGAAACATTTAAACTTAAATCGGTATAAAATCCATTGATTTGCCCAAATTGCCCACCAAAGTTTGTAGAGGGAATATTTGTAGCTGACTTGATGAGTTTTTGATGATAATTGGTTTTCAATTTTTCATTTTTTACTGAAAGATTATGAACCAATGCCGTGTCAATGGCTTGTTGAAGCGTAATTGGCGTTTGGGCACTTGTATTGATTGAAATAAAAATAAATACAAAAATGCTTACTGCTTTGATGGAATGATTTTTCATTGAAATTCCTTTATTAAATATGAGATATAAAATGGGTAAAATAAACAGGGTCAAGAAAGTAGCTAGCAGCAAACCACCGATAACAACCGTTGCCAAAGGTCTTTGTACTTCGGCGCCTTCGCCATGACTCAATGCCATTGGCAAGAACCCTAATGAAGCGACAAAAGCCGTCATCAACACTGGTCGCAAACGGGTTTTTGTTCCTAACAATACGATGCGTTTTAGGTTGGTGTACCCTTCTTTTTTTAAACGATTAAATTCTGCAATCAATACAATGCCATTCAAGACGGCTACACCAAATAAAGCGATGAAACCAATGCCCGCACTTACACTGAAAGGAATGCCACGAAGTGCCAAAGCAAATATACCGCCAATTGCGGACAAAGGGATGGCAGTATAAATGAGTAAACCTTGCTTTACAGAACCCAGTGCAAAGTAGAGCAACAGAAAAATGAGAACCAAAGAAATAGGTACGGCAACAGCCAATCGGTGTTGTGCTGCTTGCAAGTTTTCGAATGCTCCTCCGTAGGTGACAAAATATCCGGGAGGTAAATTTAATTGCTGTTCTATTTTTTGTTGCAATTCCTGAACGGTGCTTTGAATATCGCGACCACGAACATTGAATCCCACAATAATTCTTCGTTGTGAATTTTCTCTTTGAATTTGATTGGGGCCTTCAACAATGTCCACATTGGCAACGGTGTTCAACGGAATTTGAGTGCCTTGAGGTGTAGCAATCAACAGTTGTTGCACATCTTCCAAATTTTTTCTTTTTTCGCCGGCAAGACGAACGACCAAATCAAATCTTCTTTCGTTTTCGAACACCATTCCGCTGCTTTCGCCTGCAAAAGCGGTGTTGATAATCCGGTTGATGTCGCTGATGTTCAGGCCGTATTGTGCGATTGCTGTGGGTATATAATCAATTACAATCTGCGGCATTCCGGTGACCGATTCCACATACAAGGCTTCTGTACCCTCTATTCTGCTTGACAGTTGCCCTAATTTGTCGGCATAATAAGCCAGCGTGTCTAAATTTTCACCATAAATTTTACAGACCACATCCTGTCTTGCTCCGGTCATTAATTCATTAAATCTCATGGCAACTGGATATTGAAAACCAAAAGCCACGCCCGGAACATCTTCCAAAGCTTTACTCATTTTTGCTTCCAATTCAGGATAAGTTTTGGCGGAAGTCCATTCGCTACGGTCTTTTAAAATAATCATCAAGTCAGAAGCGTCCACGGGCATTGGGTCGGTAGGCACTTCGCTGCTTCCGGTTTTACCAACGACTTGTTCTGCTTCCGGAAAGTTTTCCAAAATGATTTTAGAAGCTTTTTTAACGGCTTCCACCGATGTATTCAAATTGCTGCCCGGTAGCACCCTTGTTTCTACTGCAAAATCACCTTCGGGAAGAGAGGGAATAAACTCTCCGCCCAATGTGGTTAAGGTAAGGATTGCTGCAGCAAACAAAACGACCACGGTAGCCAAAATCTTTTTTTGATGACGAAGTGCTTTTATTAAATATTGCTGATAGAATTGCGCCAATCGATTCATTATTTTGTCAGAAAAGGATGCTTTGTGTGAAATCTTTTTACTTAAAAACAACGAACTCATCATTGGGATATAAGTAAGCGAAAGTAGAAGCGCACCCAATAAAGCAAAGGCTACAGTCTGCGCCATTGGTTTAAACATTTTGCCTTCAATTCCTTCTAAAGTAAAAATGGGTAGATAAACAATCAGAATGATAATTTGTCCAAAAACGGCACTGTTCATCATTCGTGAAGCGGAGGTTTTGACTTCGTTATCCATTTCCTTTTGTGATAGTTTATTGACCTTTGCGAACAATTTGCTGTGCGAAAGTTTGTGCATGACGGCTTCTACAATAATCACCGCTCCATCTACAATTAAACCAAAATCCAACGCTCCCAGACTCATTAGATTTCCACTTACTCCAAAATTGTTCATTAAAATAATCGCAAACAACATAGAAAGCGGGATGACCGAAGCCACCAATAATCCAGCACGGACATTTCCTAGAAACAAGACCAATACAAATATCACGATTAAAGCACCTTCCAAAAGGTTTGTAGTCACTGTACTGATGGCGTTATTGACCATTTTTGTTCGATCCAAAAAGGGTTCAATCACCACACCTTCGGGCAAAGATTTTTGAATCTCCTCGATTTTCTCTTTGATGTCTTTAATGACGATATTGCTGTTGGCTCCTTTCAGCATCATGACTACAGCCCCGGAAACTTCTTGTTTGCCATTGTAGGTCATAGCTCCATATCTTGGTGCGTTGCCCAATTGAACCTCGCCTATGTCACGAATGAGTAAGGGCATTCCGTTGGTCAAGTTTTTCACCACAATGTTTTCGATGTCTTCCATTGATCCCACCAGTCCTTCACTTCGGATGAATAGAATGGTTGGGCCTTTTTCGATGTAGGAACCGCCTGTGTTTTGATTGTTTTTTTCAAGAGCATCAAACACATCGCTGATGGTGATACCGTAGGCCATCAATTTTTCGGGTATAACCGCTATTTCAAATTGTTTCAGTAAACCACCAAAGCTGCTCACTTCGGCTACGCCTTTTACACCGAGCAATTGTCTTCGCACAATCCAGTCTTGAATGGTTCGGAGTTCCATGGCGTCGTATTTGTTTTCGTAGCCTTTTGCTGATCTAACGGTATATTGATAGATTTCACCCAATCCGGTAGTGGCTGGAGCCAAAACAGGCGTCCCAAATCCTTTCGGTATTTGTTCCTGTGCTTGTTGTAGTCGTTCAGTAACTTGTTGCCTTGCCCAATAGATATCGGTTTTTTCATCGAATACAATCGTAACAACTGATAAGCCAAACCGGGAAAAACTCCGCAATTCAATCAGTCCGGGAATATTGTTACTAACTTGTTCTATGGGAAAGGTTATTAATCTTTCCACATCAGGGGCTCCCAAAGCTGGAGCAACTGTAATGACCTGCACCTGATTGTTTGTAATATCGGGTACAGCATCAATCGGGAGTTTTTGTAATTCATACACACCGTAGCCAATCAATCCGAGGACGAAAAGGCCAATGATGAGTTTGTTCTTTATTGAGAACGCAATTATTTTGTTTAGCATTTTTTTATTATTTCTTAGTTATTTAATTGATAATTCAATTAGCAGTCAACAATGAGGTAATAGGTATTACTTATTGCGTATAACAAATTGCTAATTATAAATGAACTAAGAAGTTTGTGGCGGTTGCCAAATGCTGTTAAGGTAAGCGTTAGAATAATTTTGTTGTTGACGTATAGGTATCTTTAATTCTTTTTCAGCAAGTTGTCCTGAAAAATCAATAAACAAAGGTGGAAAATATACTACTTGTACAGCATGTACATTAATTGTCTTAAACGGAAGGTTATCGTGGTCGTGTTGATTTTCATTATGTTGGTGATTGACGTCATTTACATAATGTTTTGCCAAAAAGTATAATATCGAATTGTCGTTATCTTCTTGGTTATGCACAATGTAATGATGGAGAAGTAAAGGTAATTTTAATACTTCCCCAAATGTTGTGTTAGCACTTAGAAAAGAGAAGATAAAGAATATTGCAATTACCTTTTTCATATTCCAAATTTACTAATTTGATAATAATAAAAATATGATTATCATCAACTTTATGAAAATAAAATTAATCTCCACTTATCATTTTGGAAGCAATTCCTTTTTTGGTTGAAAACTCCGCTAATAATACTCCTAAAAGATGTAATACGATGAATATCGGAAACCAATAAAGACCAAGTTTATGTACAGTTTCTATGTTGGATATTATTTCTGGGAAAAAACCTTTTTCAATGGATATTCCTGTTGCAATAGAAATAAATACAAAAATATAGAAGTAAATATAGACAAAACCTTGTAAACGTTCTTTTAATGGTTGGTTTCTTTTAAATGGATTTGGAAAACGTATTCCCTTTACCAGCATATAAATTATTCTTGCTAAAAATGCAAAAATCATAACATGAGCAAAGATAAAATGCCATTCCCACATAGGTTCACGAATTGATTTTGCAATTTCAGTCATTGTTTCTTTTGGAATTAAATCAGTTTTACTCTCTATAATGGAAACGATATGGTGCTTATTCATCCAATACATTCTCAAAAATCCAGTAATGAATAAAATCGGCATTGCTATTGCCATTATCCAATGTAAAAGACGATGCAATAATGTGTATTTGTTGTTTGCTTTCATAATTCTACTTTTCTATCATTTTTAAAATTCCTTCTAAAACAGTTTTTCCGTCTTTTATTAAGTCGGATTTATGCCCCGATAATTTCCATTTTAAAACAGTCATTCTGATACCACCAATTAGTATTGTCGTAAGTGTAGATGCCCCCATTAATTTGCTATATTGTCCGCTTTCTTGTCCTTGCTTGATATTGTTTTTTACATAGTTCTGCATCATATTCATTATTTCAGATACTTTATTGCTTAGGTTTTCTTCATAATGAAAAATACTCTCGGCAAAAATAACACTGACAATTTCAGGTTTATCGACGAAAGTTTCAAATTGAGAGTTGAAAATAGCTCTTAATTTATCTGCTTCGCTTGTTGATGCTTTAAATGGTATAGATTGAATGCGGTTTTCCATTTCTGTTTTGAAATACTCCAATAAGCTCCAAAGAATTTCATTCTTGCTTTTAAAGTGGCGGTATAATGCAGGTTCTGAAAGCCCAATATCTTCTGCCAATGTTTTGATTGTCAAATTCTGAATACCAAACTTTGATATCCTGTTGGTTGCTGCTTCCATTATCTCTATTTGTCTGTCTGTAAATTCTTGCATCTTTCAAATTAAACTATGTTAGTTAGTATTCACTTGTAAATTTAAATAAAATTTTTTAATCGACAAGATTTTATTCTTAATTTTCGATACGTTTAAAATAAAGATAATGGAGTTTTTTTTGCAGATATAACGAACCAAAAACTGTGTTTAACTATATAGGAAACATGAAGGCTAAGAGGGAGAAGATATGGTGTAACTCCAAGAACTTGGTGTTTAATAATCACTTAAATAAGTATAAAAAATTGAAATTATTCATCTACCTTTTCAGATTAATAAAAATATTTTAAACCTTATTTTAATAAGAAATATCATAGTGTTACAATTAAAACCTCAATTTACCTTCACTAAAATGAATTCTAAGTTCTCTTTTTCGAAAAAAATTCATATATTTCGTTCATGTTTAAAATTTTAACATTACTTTTTTTTGTTTTGTCCTCAATGATAAGTTTGGGGCAAGAGATAAATTATACTCACTCCGTTCATCATTCTCTTGTAGAAAATAAAGGTCAATGGCCGTCGCAGGTGATTTTCAAAAATAAAATGGATGGAGGAAATCTTTGGGTGGAACAAGGCGGAATGCTTTTTCAATTACAAGATTATTCTATGCTTCAGGATGTTCATCTGCCAAATAAAGAATTTAAAGAACCGATTACATTCAAAGAAAAGTTGGTTTATTTAAAGTTTATAGATGCAAATCATGTATTTGAATTCACAAAAACAGGAGAAACCGACCATTATTACAATTTCTTTATTGGAAACGATGAATCTAAGTGGGTTTCAAACGTTCGTGGATATGAAGAATTTACGTTGCACAATTTATATGATGGGATTGATCTGAAATACATCGAACAAGGAACACATATTAAATATGAATTCATTGTTACACCCAATGCAAGTCCCTCGAAAATAAAATTACAATATCACGGTCAGGATAATTTAAAAATAAACAAAAAGGGAGATTTGATAATTAAAACTCCATTGGGAGAGGTAATAGAAGAAAAACCTTATGTATATCAGATTGTAAATGGTAAAATTGTTGAAATTTCTGCATTTTATAGTTTATCAAATAATATTGTTTCTTTTAATTTGGGAGAATATGATAAAAGAGCCGAATTAATTATTGACCCAACATTGATTTTCGGTACATACAATGGAGCGATTTCTGATAATTTTGGAATGACCGCCACTTATGGACATGACGGTTCAGCATACAGTGCTGGGACAATATATGGAAATGCTCATCCTATGCCAGACCCAAATGCTTATGATACACAATCAAATATGACAGTGGTGAATGTGAATATAGCAACAACGGATGGTTTTATTAATAAGTATTCAGCAGATGGGACTCAATTGCTCTGGGCAACTTTCTATGGTGGTGGAAATAATACGCAAGGAACCGATGTGCCTCATTCATTAATTTGCGATGAAGATGATAATATCTATGTATTTGGAACGACGTCTTCCACAGATTTTCCAATTGTAAATGGATTTCAGTCAACTTTTGGTGGCGGAACACCTTTTTCTGTAACTAACAACGGAATTAATTTTGGAATTACTGGTACTGATATTTATATTGCCAAGTTTAGCGCAAATGGACATACATTAATGGGGTCAACTTACGTCGGAGGAAGTCAAAATGATGGTGTTAACTACATAATCAGTGCAGGAAATTATAACAATTACTTGGCTTATGATAGCTTGACCATGAATTATGGCGATCAATTTCGTGGCGAAATCATGTTGGATTCAGATAACAACATCATTGTTGGAAGCTGTACACGTTCAGATAACTTCCCAATTGTAAACGCATTTCAACCAACACGAGCAGGACAACAAGATGGGGTGATTTTTAAGCTAAAACATGACTTTTCAGAATTGTTGTTTTCAAGCTTTTATGGTGGACAAGGAGCAGACGCAATTTATTCTGTGAAAGTCGATTCTCAAGATAACATCATCTTTGGAGGAGGAACAATCTCAACCAATTTACCAGTTTCATCGGGAGTTATTCAGCCAACTTATGGTGGAGGAAAGGCTGATGGATTTATAGCTAAGCTTTCTCCAGGTGGCACAAATCTGACTCATGCAACATATTTAGGATACGCAAGTTATGATCAGGTGTTTTTTGTAGAAGTAAATCGCGATGATGAAATTTATGCCTTTGGTCAAAGTAATGGGGGCGTTTTTCCTGTGATTAATGCTTCTTATTCTAACCCAAATTCAAGCCAATTTATTATCAAATTGGATGAAGATTTATCTGTTATTCAAAACTCAACTGTTTTTGGCTCTGGAAGTACTAATTTTGATTTATCTCCATCAGCTTTTATGGTTGATATTTGTGGAAATATTTATACTTCTGGTTGGGGTGGAAGCGTTTTATTAGGTGGAACTGCTATATCGGGATTAGATTTGACAACAGATGCATTTCAAACTTCAACCGATGGATTCGACTTTTATTTAATGGCCTTAAATCGTGATTTTGATCAACTATTGTACGGAACTTATATCGGTGGAACACAGTCTAAAGATCATGTGGATGGTGGAACCAGCCGTTTTGATAAAAATGGAATCATTTACCAAAGTGTTTGTGGAGGTTGTGGCGGTGTAAGTGATTTCGCAACAACACCTGGCGCATGGTCGAGCGTAAATATGGCAAATAACTGTAATGCTTTAACATTTAAGTTTGATTTTGATATAATTCCTAAAGCTGAGTTTACTTTGGACAATGAAAGAGGATGCTCGCCATTTGTGGTGAATCTTAACAACCTTTCTGTTGGTGCAGATAGTTATACTTGGGAGTTTGATGGTGAAATTGATACGATTAATTTTAATCCGACAGTGACTTTTACTGAACCAGGAACTTATGATATTAAATTGGTTGTTGTTGATTCAATTTGCCTCATTACGGATTCCATGACTTTACAAGTAGAAGTGTTCCCAGAAATTAATTTATCTGTTTCAAGCGATATCTCACTTTGTACGCCTGTACCCATTACGTTAACAGCCGATGCTGGTGGTTCTGCTACTACTTTTTCTTGGTCAGATGATCCAAACTTTAACAATGTTTTAATTGTTGGTCCAATAGATTCGGTTATCACGATTAATGATCCTCAACCTGGTTATTATTACATAAAAGCCGAAAATAACGGTTGCGAAGTCGTCGATAGTATATTGGTGGAATTTACAAGTGCCGATATTTCTATCTCTGGTGAAACAAATCTATGCTTGGGAGACCAAACAGCATTGACGGCTACAAGTTCTAATCCTTCAATACAATTTTTTGATTTTGTGTGGGAGCCAAGTGGTGATATTATTTCAGGACAAGGAACTTCAAATGTTGTTGTTCAACCCAATGGTAATCAAATTTATACCCTAACAGCAACAGCGAGTAACGGCTGTAATGTTACCGCAGATATTCAAATTTATGTAAGTGACATTGACGAGTCTTTGGTAATTGCAACTGTATCAGATACAATTGTTCCAATAGGAGAGGAAGTAACGCTAACAGCAGAACCAAGCGGATATTCTTACAGTTGGTCGCCTCCTAATTTAGTAGATAGTCCTTCCTCTCAAGAAACAACTTCAACAGTGGAAGAAACAACAGTTTATACTGTCTTGGTTTCAGATGGGATTTGTACAAAATCTGCATCAGTGCTCATTACTGCTTATCCTTATATCTGTGATGAACCGTTTATTTTTATTCCAAATGCGTTTACCCCAAACGGCGATGGAGAAAATGATGTGCTTTATTTGAGAAGTCAAATAGTGCGAACAGTAATTTTAAGAATTTATGACCGTTGGGGAGAAAAAGTCTTTGAAACAGATAATTTACATACAGGTTGGGACGGAACGTATAGAGGAAAACAATTGCCTCCAGATGTGTATGATTATTATTTAGAAGGAATGTGTATCGATGAGCAAGATTTTATTATCAAAGGAAATATTACATTAATTAGATAATTGAAGAAGTTTAAATGCATATTCACTTTTCTTTTATGTATTCAATTTTTGAATGCACAAGATATTCATTGGTCGCAATTTGACCACAATCCTGTTTTACAAAATCCAGTCAATGTTGGGCAGTTTAATGGTGATTATCGTATTCATGCGAATTATCGCGACCAATGGAGAAGCGTAACAGTTCCTTTTAATACTTTTTCTGTTTCAGGAGAGGTGAAAAATGTTTATAAAAACCTAAATATTGGTGCTTTTATCATGACAGATGTTGCTGGGGATGGAAAATACTCTACAGTTGAGTTTCAACCTTCTGCATCTTATACACTCAAACTTTCTTCTGATTCTACACATCTGATTCGACCGGGCTTGCAATTTGGACTAAACTTTCGCTCACTCAATTCAGATGCTTTTTATTTTGATAATCAGTGGAATGGCCAATATTTTGACCCAAATTTAGCAACCAATGAAACTTTTGATAGAGAGTCTCGAGCAAACTTTACTGTTGGTGTTGGATTGGGATACGAATTCCAAAAAGGAAAGCGAGAAAGAATACAATTGGGTATAGGGTTGTTTAATATCAATCAGCCAGATCAAGGATTTTTCGGTCAAAAAGTAAAACGTGATATGCGTCTTAATTTATACGCAAGAGCAGAATACAAAATTGGGTTTGATTGGGACGTCTTGCCTAGCTTGCAAATGAATTTGCAAGGAACTTATCGTGAATTTATTATTGGCTCTCAAATTCGATATATTTTAAAAGATAGATTGGGAGAATACCGTGCAGTGATGGCAGGAATTTATAGCAGAACCGTCGATGCCCTTTTTGTCTCTGTTGGAATGGAATACCAAAATTGGTGGGCAGGCTTTTCGTATGACATAAATTATTCGGATTTAACACCTGCAAGTAATGTGAGGGGTGGATTTGAAATCAGTTTGCGTTATATTATCCATCATTTTAAACCTAAGAAAATTCAACACAGAATATGTCCAGATTATATTTAATAATATTTACTTTTTACTTTTCTGTTACTGCTTTTGGACAAGGTGATCTTAAAAAATACCTTGAGTTTGCTCAGCAAAAATATCAAGAAGGAGATTATGTATATTCATTGCAATATTATGATAAAGCGATGGAATTAGATTCGAACTCCATTAATACTTTGTGGGAATATGCAGAAGTATTACGTGCGTATAAAGATTATCCAAAAGCTGCTTTCTATTACGGAAAAGTTTATGAAAGAGAAGGTGGAGAACTCTATCCTGCAAGTTTATTGAATTATGGGTTGATGTTGAAGCAACAAGGGAAATACGAAGAAGCCCTCGAAGTTTTTAAACGATGTAAAAAGAGATACAGAAAGGATTCACGGGGTTATTTATCCAGAAAAAGCAGAAGAGAAATTGAATCCACAGTCTGGGCAAAATCAAATGTTGGAGACTCAAGTAATTATATTTTCGAGCGATTACCTGAACATATTAATACTCAAAACGCAGAGTTCGCTCATCGCGTCTATGATGGAAAATTATTATTTTCTTCATTACGGGCCGATTCTATTAGTGCGGCTGAAGAAGTCTATTCGCTAACTTATAAAACACATCTTTATTCAGCTGAAATAAGAGATTATATATTTGGTGTAGAAGAGAAAATTCAGGGATTAAATTGGGAGGATGCAAGCACAGGGAATGGCTCATTTAGTCTTGATGGAAAGCGTTTTTATTTTAGTTACTGTGGAGATGAAGGTTCAAATTATAAATGCAAAATTTTAGTTGCTTATTTTGAACAAGGAAAATTTGTTGATGCAGATACTTTGGGCGAAATCATTAATTATCCCAACGCAAATACTACCATGCCATTTATAGGAAAATGGGAAGGAGACGAGGTTTTGTTTTTCGCATCTGACAGGGAAGGAGGTAAAGGAGGAATGGATATTTGGTATAGCTTTATTCAAAAAGGAAATCAGTACAAACGCCCCAGAAACCTTGGTAAGATCAATAGTTTAGACAATGAACTTTCTCCGTTTTGGGATAGTGATACAGAAACAATTTATTTCAGTAGCTCTTGGTATGACGGTTTTGGAGGATATGATGTTTTTAAATCTACTTATAGAAATGGAAATTTTACAGAACCAGAAAACTTGTTAGAACCAATAAATTCTCCAGCCAATGATTTGTACTATTTTCAAACATCAACCAAAGACTCTGCCTATTTTAGTTCCAATCGTTTGGGAAGTAATTATAGCAAAAACCCAACTTGTTGCAGTGATATTTATTTGGTAATCAACCAACCAGAGGAATTGATTACGATTGAAGAAACATTAGAAGATTTGAATAAACGATTACCTGTAACGTTATATTTCCATAACGATATTCCCAATCCTCGGTCTTGGGATACAACCACAACAGTTAATTATATTCATATTTATAATGATTATATTGGAATGCTTGAAAAATATCAAAAAGAATACTCAAGGGGTCTTTCGGGAGAAAAAGCAGCGGATGCGAAGGATGATATTGAAGATTTTTTTACAGAATATGTGGAACAAGGCGTAAATGATTTAGAGCAATTTAGGGATTTGTTATTGATTGAATTAGAGCGAGGTAGAAAAATTGAGATTACTGTAAAAGGATTTGCAAGTCCTTTAGCAAAAACAGAATATAATGTGAATTTAACAATGCGACGAATTGCTTCGTTAAAAAATTACTTGTATGAATATGACGGGGGTGTTTTTCGTCAATATTTAGATCATACAGCTGTAAATGGAGGTGAATTACGAATTAAACAAATCCCTTTTGGTGAATATTCAGCCGATCAAATAACAAGCGACAATCCAAATGATGTACAAAACTCTGTTTATTCTCGTTTTGCTGCTATTGAGCGTAAAATTGAAATTCAAAGTGTAGATATTATACGTCAAGAAGACACTTTAACAACAATATTAACAGCTAATCCACTTGTTTTTGATGCTGGCTTACAGAAGTCAGGAGTTGTTTTAAGCAGAAATTTTGTTTTAGTCAACGCTGGTGAAACATCTGTTCAAATTCAAGAAATAAAATCTAATAAAAAAGGTGTCACTGGCGAATTTGAAAAGAAAATTCTACTTCCAGGTGATACTCTGAACTTTGTCTTACATTTTGATACAAAAGGATTTATTGGTCATCAAGTTGGGACAATAGAAGTGTTATATAACAACGTAGAAAAGGGATTGGAATTATCAATCACTACTGAGTTGGAGTGAAATTAAACAAAAAAGTCTGAAAAATCCCAGACTTTTTAAGTTCAAAAAATATTTCTACTCCATACTTTCTATTGTAGTAACATCTACCAAATCCATTTTACATACTGGACAAGTTCCTGCTTCATCATACACTTTTCCATCTTCGCAATCCATTGGACAAGCGTATTGAACTGTTGAGGCTCCTGCGTTTGTACAGGAAGTGAATGTTAAGCCACCTAAGAATAGTAATCCTCCTATTGCTAATAATCTTACTTTTTTCATCTTTCTATAATTTATAGTTTTAATACAAAGTATGAAGTTACAAAAAAAAATAAAATAACAGATGTTATTGATGCGATTATTTTTATAGTATTTAGATATTTATCACTCGACAACAAAATTGAGGGTCATTGTCAAGCGAAGTGAGAAATATTTTTTTACTGATTATTTAGTAAACTCAATTATTTCAGCTGAAACAGTTGCTGTTACTCTTTTAATGTTTTGAATTATGTCAACTGTAATGTTTGCAAGTGTTCTGCTACCTGTTAGTTCAATTCCTGCAGTTTTTGCGTTTTCTATTTTCTAATAGATTTGCTTTTGCTTCTGCAATTATACCATCTTTTTGTTTTATTGAAACAACGTTCTTCTTGTAAGTAGCTATACCAGAAAAACTTCCTAAAACTTTAAAGTTTGAATTAGATAAAAACAACTTGCGTTTTGTTTACTTGTCCATAATTACCGACAATTAAGTAGCTTGTTGACAAGATACAAAAAAGCCAATGGCAATCATAAAAAGGATATTTTTTCATTTCAAAATCACCTATGACATTTAAAATAATCAAAAGGTTCATGACAATCCTCACACTGATACAAAGCCTTACAAGCAGTTGAACCAAAATGTGAAATCATTGTCGTGTTTTTAGATTCACACCTCGGGCAAGGTACTGTTGGACCTTTACCAAACAATGAAGTTGAATCTCCGCTTTCTTGTGGCGGAGCAATTCCATATTCTAATAATTTATCTCGCCCTTTTTGGGTTAAAAAATCAGTTGTCCAGGCTGGAGAAAGAACAATGTCAATTTTTGCATTGATTCCTTCTCTTTTTAACCGCATTTCGGCTTTTAAAGCCATAACTTGAGTTGCAGGACAGCCAGTATAAGTTGGTGTCATTTTTACAACCCAATTATTTCCATCAATATGTTTTACAGACCTGATGACACCTAAATCTACGAGTGAAACCACAGGGATTTCGGGGTCAAACACTTCGTCTAACCAATCCATAACTTGATTTTCTGTTATATCTTGTGTCATGATAGATTCTAATGTAAATATAAACTAAGAACGTTTAAACCTAGTATTTTGTTTAAAACAACCTATTTGGTTATTTATAATTTTTCCGCATTCATGTGAAAATTACCATTCCAATCCTGGATAAGCCCTTTGCATGTATTGCAACTCTGTCAACAAATAGCCTAAATGTTCGGTGTGCGTTCCCGTTCTTCCACCAGTATATTGCCAAACTCCTTCTGGAATAGAAAGTGTAGCTTCTGAAAGAATATTCTGAACATTTTTGTCAAATTCAGCTTTCATTTTGCTACTATCGGGAATGATTCCTTCTTTTATCAAAATTTCATCTACTTCATCTTGATAAAATAATTCGTCAACAAATCGATACAATTCATTGATAGAATTTTGAACACGATTGTGAGACTCTTCAGTACCATCTCCTAATCGGATTATCCATTCTGCTGAATGTTTAACATGGTAACGGATTTCCAAAATTGTTTTTTCTGCAATGGCCTTTATCGTTTCGTCAGTACTTTTTGTTAAACCTTCATAGAAAATATTTTCAAACTGGTCAAAGAAAAATTGTCTTACAATTGTTTTTCCAAAATCTCCATTGGGTTGTTCAACCAATAATACGTTTTTATAATCTCGCTCGATTCTTAAGAAAGCCAAATCATCATCCGTCCTTCCTTTTCCTTCAACTTTTGCAGCATAACGATATAACTCAGTCGCTTGACCAATTAAATCTAATGCAATATTCGTCAAAGCAATGTCTTCTTCAAGAATAGGACCATGTCCACACCACTCCGATAAACGGTGACCTAAGATAAGGCTGTCATCAGCTTTTCTTATTAAAAACTCAAATAATGCTTCTTCTTTCGTCATAATTTAATTTTACATGTTCTTAACTCCGTCCGGAACGTTATAAAAAGTCGGATGGCGATATACTTTTGTGTTTGCAGGTTCAAACATTGGGCCTTCTTCAGATGGGTCAGATGCAATCACTTCACTTGAAGGAATAACCCATATACTTGTGCCTTCACTTCTTCTTGTGTAAACATCACGTGCATTTTTTAAAGCCATTTCTCCATCTGGGGCTCTAAGACTTCCTGCGTGTTTATGACTAGAACCTTGTTTGCTTCTTATAAAAACCTCCCATAGAGGCCACTCTTTACTTTCACTCATTTCTTTTATTTTGACAGTTAAATTCTTCTATTTTATTAAGAAACTTTAATATTTCTTTTTGCTCTTTTTTCAGCATAAGCCATTGCAGCTTCTCTAACCCACATTCCATTTTCTTTTGCCGCTCTACGTGCATCAATTCGTTCTTTGTTGCAAGGACCTTCACCTTTTACAACTCTCCAAAATTCGTCCCAATCGATTTCACCAAAATCATAATGTCCTGTTTCTTTGTTGAATTTTAAATCTTCATCAGGAATTTTAAGTCCGATAAATTCAGCCTGTGGAGCAACTTGATCAACAAATTTTTGTCTTAACTCATCGTTTGTATGTCGTTTAATCTTCCACTTCATTGATTGGTCAGTATGGGTAGAATCTGAATCTTTAGGTCCAAACATCATCAATGAAGGCCACCACCAACGGTTTAAAGCATCTTGTGCCATCGCTTTTTGCTCAGGACTCCCTTTAGCAAGGTTGTGCATGATTTCAAATCCTTGTCTTTGATGGAAAGATTCTTCTTTACAAATTCGAACCATTGCTCTTGCGTAAGGGCCGTAAGATGCTCTACATAGAGGAACTTGATTAATTATCGCAGCACCATCAACTAACCAACCGATTGCGCCCATGTCAGCCCAAGTTAAAGAAGGATAATTAAATATACTTGAATATTTAGCTTTACCACTGTGTAAATCATCGATGAGTTCTTCACGACTAGCTCCCAAAGTTTCGGCAGCACTATATAAATATAATCCATGCCCTGCTTCATCTTGAATTTTGGCCAACAATGTGGCTTTTCTAATCAAAGAAGGTGCACGTGTAACCCAATTTGCTTCGGGTAATTGCCCAACCGTTTCAGAATGCGCATGTTGAGAAATTTGTCGAATCATTGTTTTTCTATAAGCGTCAGGCATATAATCCTTTGGCTCAATTTTAATTTCCTGGTCAACTTTGTCTTGGAAGTGTTTATCTAATAATTCTGTGTTTTTCATGGTTTAAATTTTATTTACAGAAATAACATTAATTTCATCTTGTCAAAAATAAGAATAATTTTAGATTTGACCTATAATATTATGAATAAGGTGGATGTAAATATGACTTTTATCACTTTTTAGACAAATTTATCCAAATTAACAAGAGTGATAACTATAGATGCAATTTAATTTATACTGGATGAATGTTAAACTTTATGTGATATATTTGAACAAATATTTAAGATGAATTATAATGATTATCTAACGCTCAATTATATTTGGATTGCCATTGCGGTTGTTGTTTTTATCGTTTTGATATTTATTACAGCACCCTATGGCCGCCACACAAAAAAGAATTGGGGTCCATTAATATCTAATCGACTTGGGTGGATTATCATGGAAGTATTTGTGCTTTTAGTTCTTTTTTATTTCATAGCAACTGGTTCTCAAAAACAATCAATTACGAATTTGATTATCCTTTCTCTTTTTGCGCTCCACTATATCAACAGAAGTCTTGTTTTTCCTTTTAGAATTAAAACAAAAGGGAAGAAAATGCCCGTTGTAATAATGTTAATGGGAATGACTTTTAATTTAGCAAATGGATTTTTGATTGGCTATTATTTTGGAAATTTTAAAACTTATGACTTAGGGTGGCTTTCTTCTCCCGTATTTATTATTGGAAGCATAGTTTTTATAACAGGAATGGCAATAAATTGGCAGTCAGACAATACGTTAATACGTTTACGAAAGCCTGGTGAAACAGGATATAAAATTCCTACGGGAGGACTTTTTAAATATGTGAGCGCACCGAATCTTTTTGGAGAAATCGTTGAATGGTTAGGGTTTGCCATTCTAACATGGAGTTTACCTGGATTGACGTTTTTTGTGTGGAGTTTTGCAAATTTAGTTCCAAGAGCAATCGCTCATCATAAATGGTATCAAGAAAAATTCCCTGAATATCCAAAAGAGAGAAGAGCAGTATTTCCAAAAGTTTTATAAATTTAAAAGGTGTAAAAGAATCTTCACTTGTGAAGGTTTATTTACAGAAAACATAATGATAAAGTACGAGTTAAAAAGAATTTATAGTTTGTTATGGAGTAAATAGAGAAAAAAAATTAGGGTCATTTTAAACCTCTTTAAACATAAAAAGTGTGATGAAACTGTTGTTAATCACACTTTTATTTTTGTAGCGAGGACGGGAGTTGAACCCGTGACCTCAGGGTTATGAATCCTGCGCTCTAACCAACTGAGCTACCTCGCCATTTTCATTTGAGGTGGCAAATATAATGTATTTTTTATAATCAACAATTTATACTATACTTTTTTATTCATAGAAGAGCAAACTCAATGTAATTACTTGTTGTAAGAACTAAAATAAAAGATTTTGTATAGATTATTTAACGATATTTCTTGATATATAGTCTCATTTTTAGATGGTTAGCTTATATATGATCAATTAATTAGAATCGTGTTTAAAAAAAATGTTGTATATTTGCAAACCCGAAAATTGGGGAAGGTAAAAAACACTAGAAATGATAGAAAAAATAAAATTTGAGCAAGAATATCTATTTAAGACCTCTCTAAATGTACTAAACACAATGGTGATGACGCCAAGTGGATTAAGTGAGTGGTTTGCAGATGATGTAAATGTTAATGAAGATATTTATACTTTTTTCTGGAATGGGAGTGAGGAGGAAGCTCGATTGATTGGAAAAAAAGCAAATGAGTACATTAAATTTCAGTGGATAGAAGACGAAGAAGAGGGGTTAGATACTTTTGTAGAAATTCGATTTAAAAAAGACCCAATGACCAAAGCTGTTGTTTTAAATGTTACAAGTTTTGCAGAGGAAGACGAAATGGAAGAAGTTCAGCTCTATTGGGAAAATACCATTGAAGATTTAAGAAGAATTCTGGGTGCTTAATGGATTTTTATCTCTGAACCTTAGCAATTATATTTTTATTAAACCCACTAAATATTAGATTTATTGTAATTTTGCCACATAAATTTTATTATGGACGGTAATCTTATTTTAATAATCATTGGGATTTACTTTGGTATCCTTATTTTAACTTCATATTTCACATCAAAAAGCAGCACAGACGAATCTTTCTATACGGGTGATAGAAACTCTAAGTGGTATCTTGTCGCTTTCGGAATGATTGGTGCTTCTCTAAGTGGTGTTACATTTATATCTGTACCTGGTTGGGTTGAAGAGTCAAGTTTTGGGTATTTTCAAGTTGTTTTAGGTTATATCGTAGGATATGCTGTGATAGGTACTGTCTTGTTGCCACTCTATTATCGGCTAAACTTAATTTCAATTTACACTTATTTAAAAGATAGATTCGGAAATGCTTCATATAAAACGGGTGCTATGTTCTTTCTTTTGTCTCGACTTGTTGGAATGAGTTTTAGGCTTTATTTGATCGCAATCGTTCTTCAACTTTTAGTATTCGACGAAATGAATATACCTTTTTGGATAACCGTGATTGTAACAGTTCTTTTAATTTGGTTATACACATTTAAAAGTGGCATTAAAACCATTGTGATTACCGATACATTTCAGACGTTTTTTATGCTTCTCGCTGTTGGAGTAACTGTATATTTCGTGGCAACAGATTTGGGATTAAACTCCACAAACATAGTTAGTTTTATAGCCAATAATGAAATGAGTCAAATATTCTTTTTTGACGATTGGAAATCTGAAAATAACTTTTACAAACAATTTATTAGTGGTGCCTTTATTGCTATTGTTATGACAGGATTAGACCAAGATATGATGCAGAAAAATCTTACATGTAAAAATCTGGGAGATGCACAAAAAAATATGTTTTGGTTCACCATAATTTTGGTTATTGTAAACTTTGTATTCCTCGTTTTAGGATTACTTCTTACTGTTTATGCTCGAAAAAATGGTTTGGATTATTATAGGGATGAATTATTCCCATACTTGGCAACAAGCGGTGAATTTGGAATAACAGCAGCGGTTTTATTCATGGTAGGATTGGTTGCCGCAGCATATAGTAGTGCAGACAGTGCATTGACAGCTTTAACAACATCTTTCTCCATTGATATTTTGGAAATTGAAAAAAAAGGATCAAAAAAGGATCAAGTGAAAATGCGAAGAATCGTACATGTCGGAATGTCTATTGCTGTAATTTTAGTTGTACTTGCCTTCAAGTATCTGATTGCTGATGAATCGGTTATTGCTAAACTCTTCGTTTTTGCTGGATATACGTATGGACCTCTGCTGGGACTATATACCTTTGGTTTGTTTACAAAACGTAAATTGGTTGATAAATGGGTGCCAATTGTTGCCGTTTTATCGCCTATAATTGGATATTTTATTAGTTTATTCTTCTCTGAAAATTATGGTTTTGAATTTGGATTCTTTATCCTTATTCTCAACGGTTTGCTTTGTTTAATTGGATTGTATGCTTTATCGATTAATCAAGGTAAATTATCAGTAGCTGAAAAAGAATTGTTATAACAGAATAATTTTTATGGTTTTATTATATTAATTTGCAAAAAAATATAACAAAACACCTTTTTAGACTGTTACACTCTTGTAATGTTTATATCAGAGTTTTTAATTATAGATGATTATGGAAGTAGTTAAACAAAATACAAATATCGATGAAAATATTATGAACTCGATTCGGGTTCCAGAAACTGATCTACCCAGAATTGTAGTCATTGGTGGTGGATTTGCAGGATTGGCTCTTGTTAAAGGACTAAAAAACAAAGACGTTCAGGTTATCGTACTTGACAGAAATAATTTCCATCAATTTCAACCCTTACTTTATCAAGTTGCTACAAGTGGTATCGTACCTGATAATATTGCTTTTCCTTTGAGGAAACAGTTCGAAAAATACAAAAATGTGTTTTTTAGAATGGGAGAGGTGCTGAAAATTGACACAGAGAAAAACCGAGTAATTTCAGATATTGGTGTAATCAACTTTGATTATTTGGTGTTAGCAACGGGAAGTACTACAAACTTCTTTGGAATGGAAGATGTTCAAACCAATGGAATTGGAATGAAGTCTATTCAAGAAGCACTCGATATACGAAGTATGATGCTACAAAGTTTAGAAGAAGCAGTAGTGACTTCTGACAATGAAAGAAGAAATGCATTGACAAGTTTTGTCGTTGTAGGTGGTGGACCTGCAGGTGTCGAAACAGCAGGAGCAATCGCTGAATTTAGGAGATATATCTTACCAAAAGATTATCCAGATATGAACGCTTCTGTTATGTCTATTCACCTCCTTGAAGCTGGCGGTACATTGTTAACTGGAATGTCAGAATCATCCTCAAAAAAAGCATTGTTATACCTTGAAGAATTGGGTGTGAAAGTTCATCTAGAAAATCGCGTTACTTCATACGATGGCAATATTGTTAGAACAAATACAGGACTAGAATTACCAGCTAAATCCCTTATTTGGAATGCAGGTGTGCAAGGATGTTCACCTGATGGTTTAGATAAAGAAAATTTTGTGTCTGGAAAACGTATTCTCGTAGATGAATTCCTTGAGGTTAAAAACTACAAAGGAATTTATGCAATCGGAGATACTGCAGCACTTATTTCTGATGAATATCCAAGGGCTCATCCTATGGTTGCACAAGTAGCAATTCAACAAGGGAGAACACTTGCAAAAAACATCCTTAATCAACTTAATGGAAAAGAAAGAATTGTTTTTGAGTATAAAGACAAAGGTTCACTTGCCACTGTTGGTAAAAGAAAAGCAGTGGCAGATGTTTGGGGAATGAACATTGGCGGTATTATCGCTTGGCTCATTTGGTCATTTGTACACCTTATCTCAATCAGTGGATTTAAGAATCGTTTGTTGGTCGGAATTCATTGGCTATGGAGTTATTTCTCTTATGACAAAGGAAGTCGATTGATTGTTAGAAAATACAAGCGTGATAACTAAGTTTTCTACTGTCAAATTGAGTGAATTTCACAAAAATATACTTTCATTCGACAACAAAACTTATCTACTTTGCCCAATTATCTCTGTCTAAACTTCTAAATTGTATGGCTTCTGAAATATGAGCTGTTTGAATGTCTTCTGATTTTTCTAAATCAGCAATGGTTCTTGCAACTTTTAAAATTCTGTCATAAGCCCTAGCGGATAAACCTAATCTGTCCATCGCTTGTTTTAAAATTATATTACATGTATCACCAACTTTACAATACTTTCGAAGTTGTTTACTGGTCATTTGTGCGTTGCAATGCGTATTGTCAATATTTCTAAATCGCGCCTCTTGAACCAATCTTGCTTGAATAACTCGCTCACGAATATTTTTACTTCCTTCTTCGGGTTGATGATATGCCAATTCATCGAAATTTACGGGAGTAACTTCTACATGTAAGTCGATTCTATCAAGTAGTGGGCCACTGATTTTATTTAGATAATTTTGTACAACGCCTGGACCACAAACACAATCTTTATCTGGGTGATTATAAAAACCGCACGGACAAGGATTCATTGCCGCTACAAGCATGAAGCCAGCTGGATATTCGACCGTGAATTTCGCTCTTGAAATCGTTACTGTTCTATCTTCTAAAGGTTGACGCATTACTTCTAAAACAGCACGTTTGTATTCTGGTAATTCATCCAAAAACAAAACGCCGTTGTGCGCCAATGAAATTTCTCCTGGTTGCGGATATCCGCCTCCACCAACTAATGCAACATCTGAAATGGTGTGATGTGGTTTTCGAAAAGGTCTTTGTGTTATCAATCCTGCACCAGCGCTTACTTTTCCTGCAACTGAATGAATTTTAGTGGTTTCTAAAGACTCGTTTAAATTCATAGGTGGAAGAATGGTTGGTAAACGCTTAGCCAACATAGATTTTCCTGCTCCTGGAGGTCCAATCAAAACAATGTTGTGCCCGCCTGATGCTGCAATTTCAAAAGCGCGCTTGATGTTTTGTTGACCTTTTACATCACGGAAATCAACTGATAAATTATCCAATTTGTCATAAAACTCTTGCTTGATGTCAATCGTTGTTCGTTCTAATCCTGTTCCATTATTTAAAAAATCTATAACTTGATTGATATCATCCGCACCATAAACTTCTATACCATCCACGATAGCAGCTTCGCGAACATTTTTTGTAGGAAGAATAATCCCTTTAAATCCTTCTTCTTTGGCTTTTAGAGCAATTGGGAGAATTCCTTTTAACGGATTTAATGTTCCATCGAGCGATAATTCACCAAGTAATACATAGTTTTCTAAATTATCGGGTTTAATTTGGTTGCTTGCTGCCATCAATCCAATGGCAATGGGCAAGTCGAACGTTGAGCCTTCTTTACGGATGTCTGCAGGAGCCATATTTATCGTAATTTCTTTCATTGGATAAGTGTACCCATTGTTTGTAAGAGATGCTTTAATGCGTTGCTGACTTTCTTTCACAGCATTATCAGGTAATCCAACTAAACTAAATCCGATTCCTTTGTCGATGTTGACTTCAATAGTGATTGTTGTGGCCTCAATGCCAAATACGGCACTGCCAAATGATTTTACTAACATTTTGATTTAGGTTTTTAAATTATTATATACGTAAATATACGAATTTTTAAATATCAAACAAGGTTTGTTGTAAAAAAAAATAATTTAATTATATTGCTATCTTTATATCTCAAAAGTGTTGTATGAAATTTCCTTTATTTAATCTATTATTGGTATCTACTTTATTTATTGTATCTGGTTGTGCAGTATCTTCTATAAGTTCGTCAAATAGTATAATTGAAAAAGAAGAGAAGTTTCAAAAGTTTATTGAATCACACGCAAGTAGCCAATTTAGTGGCAACATTTATCAATCGACTGCTTATGGTCCTATGAAAATGTATAAGCCTCAATCATTTGTAGAATTAGATTCACTTTACAGAATAAAACAGCAATTTGTAGATAATAATGATTTTCGAGGATTAAAAATGTCGGGAATTGATGATGTGATTCCTACTTATAAAGAAGCAGCAGATAAAGAAATTCATCAAATAGAATATGAAATCGAACACCTTTACCAATTAATAAAAGGTGATACAATAGAAGTTCATCACGATTTCTACTTGTTTGATTATGAAGATAAATTTATTTCAAGAACGCCATTCTTTAATTACTCTATTCCCAAAAAATATCAAGACTTTTATTATGCGTATGAATTTGGAATGCATTTTATTGATAATAGACCCATGCATATATCAACACAAGAACAGCAGTTTCTGAGATTTTTTAAAAATAAAGCATTTTCCTTAATTAGAGAGCCTGAGTTGGATGAATTTATGACGCATACAATGAAAATGATGGAAACAGCTTTCTTGGTTCAATCCGTAGATTTTAGAGAGATTTCCAAAAAAATTGTTCTTCAGGAATTTATCAATAAAAATCATGAATTAACCATTAATAATATTTCACCTTTATTTGCTTTAAAAGAAGGTGAGCAGGTTCTGGGATATGAATTAAATGTTGATTGGTTAGATGAATTAGAAGGTATAGAGAAAATAACCAAGTTTGTGTTTTCACCTTATCTGGAGATACAAAACAAATCAACTTTATTGAAGGAATAACGAAATGATTTTGTAATTTAGTAGTATAAATAACAAAATTATTATGAAACATATTTTTACACTTTTTTTTATCGGAATAATTGGCTTTACAAACTTCTCAAAATCACAATGTAATGAAGATTCAGAAGTTAAAATTTTGTTGGTTGGTGATAGCTGGGCCTTTTTCATGGGGGTTGACGGAACAATCAATACGGTTATGGAAAGTTGGGGACACTCTGGAAATAAGTTTTACACAGATTTGAATTTAGCCCAAAATGGAGCCAAAACATATCATTTTTTAGAAGCTGGGAAGCAACAAATTCTAGAGAATGAGTTAACATCAAGACCTGAACTCGAATACGTTCATTTAAGTCTTTCAGGAAATGATTTATTGGGAAATTGGAAGTCGCAATCTTTTACACAGCAACAAAATGATGATCTGAAACAAGCTACGCTAGATAGTTTAGATATGGTTATTCAATTCATAAAAGGGGTACGACCAGACATCGACATTGTTATCAGTGGTTATGCATATCCTAACTTTGAGGAAGTAGTTAATTCTTTTGGAGATCCTATAGGTATCACTGGACCTGAAGACCATCCGTTTTATTCTACTTGGGAAAACATGGAATTCCCAAGTAACTTTGAATTGAACACACAACTAAACGAATTTACAGATTTGGTTTATAACTTTTATATAAATGATCCAAAAGTTCATTTTGTTCCTGCAACTGGTATCACGCAATATAAGTATGGTCAAATTGACCCATTAGAAGTTGCGCCATTTGGTACATATCCAGAGAAATACGTTCCGCTTCCTTATGGAGACCCTGAATATCCTTCTCCTAGAAATTCAATGAGAGATTATCTGTTGACAAAAGATTGTTTTCACCTTTCTAAAATAGGATATCAAGCTCTGGTTGGCTACACCACTCAAAAATATTATCACAAAGCTATGATGGATGATAAATATTTCATTGCAACTACCTCTCAAGCTAATGGCTCTGTTGCTTCTGACGGTACTTTAAACGATCAATTATTTGTCGGTGAAAATGCGGGCGTAAATCATCAAACAATTTTATCCTTTGAAACCCAAAACGAACTTGATAATATTGTAGATAAAGCAAGTCTTTTTTTACACAGAATTCAACAAACTGGAACTGATAATCCAATCAATGGCGACATTATTATTGAAATTATGGACGGTCCTTTTGGATTAAGTACTACCATTGAAGTTTCTGATTATGATGTGATTGGTAAAGCTGAAGGGAATCCTTGCGTTTTTGGTTCTAATACTGATGGAGAATGGGTTCGCCTTGATTTGCCAACAGATTTATTGGAATATATCAAACCTTATGATGTTACACAATTTAAGATTTCTGCACCCACAGCAAATGGTTCTATGGTGGAGTTTTCAGGAGTTGACGATCCAGATTTTGCTCCAGTTTTAAATATTGTTTATGGATCAGGTGATTGGTCGGGATTAACAAAAGAAGAAATAAAGCAAAGTGTTGTTATTTATCCAAACCCTGCCAATAATATCGTTAACATTGATGTTGATTTTGCAGAAGTTAACAACATTGAAGTTTATTCTGTTGACGGAAGAAGAGTTGCACATGCTAATAACACGACAATAAATGTTTCCTACTTTAAAGCTGGAACATATTTCATTAAGATTGTAACTGACAAAGGAATTTCAACACATAAATTTGTTAAAGAGTAACGCATAGGGTAATAGCGTATTAAATCTTAGCACAGATTAAGTAAAAAATAAATTTTGATAAATAAAAAAGGCACTGAAACGTGCCTTTTTTAGTATCTAAATAACACAACTGTTTTTATTGTAAGTTATGTTTAGTGGAGCTGGAGGGGTTCGAACCCTCGTCCAAACAAGGAAACAACTAGGCTTCTACATACTTAGTTTATGATTCGATTTTAGATTGAAGTCTGGACATAAACACCCGAACTTCAACTTAGCTTCGTTAAATTTCGCAAGAGAAACAGAAGCCGTCTTCTTGCTAGTCTCAAAGTTTTGTTTCCTTGGATTCCACGTTTATGAGACAGAAACGTTGGCAAGGAATTCGTCCCTCTTACTGTTCTTCGGAGTGGATTAAGCGAAATCATCTAATGATTAAGCCGCGAAAGAATATGACGTATTGTCAATTATTGTTTGTGACCAGAGATTAACGAGACTCACCACATGGCTCGGTATGCTTACACTAATCATTTTCAGTTGCTGTCAAATCCAAGTCAGCCCCAAATGTGATTATTACTCACAAATATAAAGCCAAAGTATCAATACACCAAAATAAATTTATTAAAATTGGTTAATAAGTGATGTGAGATCAAAAAAACAAGAACCAACTTTAAAAAAATACAACAATTATTTAAACATACCCCCGTATTCTTTGTTATTTTTGAAACTCAAAAGCTCAAAGAACAATTATGAATATTGGAATTGTATTGTATCCAACATACGGTGGAAGTGGAGTAGTAGCCACAGAATTAGGTAAAGCATTAGCGGCAAAAGGAAATAAAATCCATTTTATAACATACTCACAACCTGTTCGTTTGGGTTCTTTCAGAGATAATATTTTCTATCACGAAGTAACAGTAAGTAATTATCCTTTATTTGAATATCAACCTTATGAAACGGAATTGGCAAGTAAAATTGTCGATGTTGCGATACATGAAAAATTGGATATTCTCCATGTTCATTATGCAATTCCTCATGCTTCGGCTGCTTATTTGGCACAGCAAATATTAGAAACCAAAGGAATCAGAATGCCGTTTATTACAACGTTACACGGAACAGATATTACGCTCGTTGGAAGGGATAAATCTTTTGAGCCTGTTATTACCTTTTGTATTAACAAATCTAATGCTGTTACTGCAGTTTCAGAGTGCTTGAGATGGGAAACATATCAACATTTTGGAACAGATAGAGAAATTAGAGTAATTCCAAATTTCATCCATTACGTCAAAGAAAATCCAATTTCGATAGATATTGAAAAACGTAGAAAATATGCAAAAGACGAAGAAAGAATTATATGTCATGTTTCCAATTTTAGGAAAGTAAAAAGGGTAGAGGATGTTGTTAAAATATTTAAGAAAATTAATGATGAAATCCCCTCGAAATTATTATTGATTGGTGACGGCCCTGAAAGATACAATGTGGAAGTTCTTTGTAGAGAATTAGGAACATGTGACCGTACAATTTTTGCTGGAAAGATTAAAGATCCAGAAAGTATGATGGCATTGTCAGACTTGTTCTTATTACCCTCAGAAACTGAAAGTTTTGGTTTGGCTGCACTCGAAGCAATGGCGGTTGGTGTGCCTGTAGTATCCTCAAATGCTGGAGGAATACCAGAGGTAAATATCCATGGAGAAACAGGTTTTACATCGAATGTAGGAGATATTGACGATATGTTTAAAAATGCAATGACAATTTTAAAGTCTAATGAAACACTCAATAAATTTAGAACAAATGCTTATAAACAAGCAATGAAATATCACTTAACAGAAGTTTTACCTCAATATGAAGAGTTATATGATGAGGTGTTGGTTGAACTAAAAAAACAAACTAAAGTTTAGCTTCTAATAAGATTTTTTGCTCTTTTAATTCTTTGATTCTATTCATCTTTCCCTTTTCACGGATATTTATCGCAGTATTTGTAAAATAGTCATGTGTATTTTCAAGATATTCTAGTTGAAAATCAATCCATTCAATCTCCGACATAAATATGTTTCTATTTTCAAGTTCATGTCTTAACTTTCTAGATTTTACATAATAATCTGCACGACCGAGATAATCATTGTCTGCATCACACATGATTTTTTGAAGTAAAGTTTTTGGCTGACTCTTCCTTTTTGTTACTTCTATTATTTCACAAATTTCATTAATTTGCTCTTTGTTGTACCCAAATTTCGGTAATTCAGATGATGCATACCTTTTGGCAAACTCCTCGTTTTCATCATACTTAAAAATAAAACCAGAATCATGGAATAAGACAGCTGTTCTTAAAAGTATTAAATCATCTTTTGAAATCCCTTCTAATTTTGCTAATCGAATAGCAGATTTTTCAACATTTAGCGTGTGGTCAATGTCATGATATTCAACATACTCAGGCAACAATGCTTTTAATTTTGTAATAATGTATTTTCTAGCGTAGTCAAAATCCATTTCTAATAAATCACATCTTTTGCGCAACTCGCTATTGGGAAGTCGTCCTTCATGAAATAAAGAAACTTCTCGTTTTAAATCTTCTACGAAATACATATCTACAAAGCCACCGTGTTTAATTTCAACACCTCCTCGATGAGTTATATTAAAAACATTCTTTATCTTTTTTGCCACACTTTGAGTTATGGTAATACTATTTATTTCAGAATTTTGCTCGGCTCTTGAAGCAATGTTTACCGTATCTCCCCAAACGTCAAAACTCATTTTTTTTGTTCCGATAATTCCTGCAATCAAAGGGCCAGAATGAATTCCAATTCTTATATCCCATGAATAATGATTGGTAGCTTCTGAAAGTTGTTTCGTGTTGATAATATAATTTCTAATTTCTAAGGCTGCCAAGGTTGCACGAATCTCGGGTTCTTGATTATTCTCTGTTACACCAGCAATTGCCATATATGAATCACCAATTGTTTTAATCTTTTCAAGATTATAACGCTCTATTATTTCGTCAAATTTGGTAAAATATCCCTCAAGGTCGTGAATAAGGGTCATACGGTTTAATTTCTTGGCTGCCTTTGTGAATGCGATGAAATCTGTAAATAAAACCACGCCTTCTTTTATTTTTCTCGGAGAGTATTTACCTTTTGTGTTCAAGTTATTAAGAACATCGATGGGAAAGATGTTTTCAAGTAGCTGGGTAATCCGTCTATCTTTAAAATAAAGGTTTTTAAATACTTCTATTTTTGCATTAATCAAATTTCGATTGAATGGCTTCGGGATAAAATCTACTGCACCTTCTCGTAATCCGTTTACTAAATTAGAAGTCTTCGAGTTTTCCCCTTCAACTATAATTTTATATGCTTCTTTGGCCCGAGGATTTTTTTCTAAATCTTGTAGTAAATGTGTGAAGTTAATAGATTTGCTTTGACTACTAATTAAAATAATACCAATTTCCTGACGAGATATTATTTCCCAAAATTCTTCTTTGTTAGCAGAAAATATTAAATTATTACCACCGCCAGATAATATACTTTTTAGTTGTTTAACATGATCAGGGTTTTCTTCAATGACTAGTATGTTGATATATCTTTCCAAATATTTAGTTTAATAATATCCAAGTTATGATAAAAATTTCATCTTTTTATTATAAAAAGGATATAAAAAATTGAAAAAATAATTAAATAATTGATAGTTAGTTAGATAATTAGATATAATTTAGTTACCCAAATGCATAAAATCTTTCTTTTTCAGAAGTTCATCTTCTGTTTCGCGATACATCGGATCGTCAACACAACAATCAACAGGGCAAACAGCTGCGCACTGCGGCTCGTCATGAAAACCTTCACATTCCGTACATTTTTCTGGTACAATGTAGTAGATATCCATATCGATTGCATCGTTTCTTTCTTCTGCATCAACTTCAACTCCTTTTAACGTGGTAATCATTCCTGTAAGAGAAGTTCCGTCCGACCATGCCCAATTGTCTCCTCCTTCATAGATGGCATTATTTGGACACTCTGGTTCGCAGGCACCGCAGTTGATGCATTCGTCCGTAATTATTATTGCCATTCTTTTGTGTTTTTTATAGGTTATTATCTTTATTTTTGCAAATATAATCAACATTTGGATAGAAAACGACTTTATTAGGTCGATAATATCATTCAATAGCATAAAAGTCAATGGAAAGAACAAAAACAATTGAAACATTTTCAATTCTCGGAGAATGCATGAGAAATTGGGGCGAATCAAAAGATAAAAGTGAAATTAATACGTTCGTTGCAGATGAGTTCAACGAAAAAGTTGAATCCACAATTAAGACATCAATAATCTACAATGGTTGGTTTTCCGAGAATTATGTTCGACAGGCTTTTTTGAATTTAGGGAAGATTTTAAACAAAGAAGAATTAACACAATGGCTCGATAAGTATCCCGTTGTTTCATCGCCAAAAAATGTTGGATTAATCTTACCTGGAAACATACCAATGGTTGGCTTTAGCGATATTTTTGCTGTGATTTTCTCTGGAAATAAAGCGATAATCAAGCTTTCTAGAGATGATGATAAATTGATTCCTTTGCTTTTAGGAATCATTACTTACCTTCAACCTGAGTTGAGTGATCGTTTTCAAATTGTAGAGAGAATAAAAAATGTGGATTCTGTAATCGCTACTGGAAGCAACAATTCAGCCCGTTATTTTGAAAAGTATTTTGATCATTTACCAAATATTATCCGTAAAAACAGAACATCTTTGGCTGTCTTAACAGGCAATGAAAGTGTTGATGAATTGAATTTATTAGGCAGGGATTTGTTCGATTATTACGGTTTGGGGTGTAGAAACGTAACACATTTACTACTGCCGAAAGGATATAATTTAAATAATATTTTCGGTGCAATTGTAGATTATGGAGAAGTTATTAATAACAATAAATACGGAAATAATTACGACTATTACAAAGCCATTTACTTGATGAATCAAGTAGTATTTACTGATAATGGGTTTGTTCTCTTTAAAGAAACAACGGATTTGTTTTCTCCTGTTGCTGTTGTTCATTATCATTTTTATGAGTCGAATCAAGAAATTGAGGATTATATAGAGCAGCATAAAGATGAATTACAAGTAATTATCGGGAAGAATTATGAAAAAATTGGCAATTCTCAATCTCCTTCGTTAACAGATTATGCTGATGGAATTGATACAATGTCTTTTCTAAGTGACTTGTAACCGTGAGTGAATAAATCTATAATTTATATTGTCATTTGCTAAAATCATTATATTTGTCAAAACGAAACTAAATAAAATGAAATTATTAGAAGGTAAGGTTGTAATCGTTACAGGTGGTACAAGAGGAATTGGCAAAGCTATCGTTGAAAAGTGTGTCGAACAAGGAGCCAAAGTTGCATTTACTTATGTTTCATCAGATGTTAAAGCAAATGAATTAGTCGAAGAATTAACCAAAGTTGGTGGTGTAGCGAAAGGCTTTAAATCAAACGCATCGATTTTTGATGATGCACAAAAACTTGTTGAAGATGTTGTTGCAGCATTCGGAACAGTTGATGTTTTGGTTAATAACGCAGGCGTAACAAAAGACAATCTTCTAATGAGAATGACAGAAGAGATGTGGGATGATGTTATTAATATTAATCTTAAATCTGCTTTCAATCTTACAAAAGCGGTTATTCGCCCCATGTTAAAACAACGTAAAGGTTCGATTATTAATATGTCTTCTGTCGTTGGTGTTCAAGGTAATGCAGGACAATCTAATTATGCAGCATCAAAAGCCGGAATGATTGGTTTTTCTAAATCTGTTGCTCAAGAATTAGGCTCAAGAAATATTCGTTGCAATTCAATTGCCCCTGGATTCATTGAAACAGAAATGACAGAAGTGCTTGATGAAAAAGTAGTTCAAGAATGGAGAGATGCCATACCATTAAAAAGAGGTGGAACACCTGAGGACGTAGCAAATACTGTTGTTTTCTTAGCTTCAGATATGTCGGCTTACGTTACAGGACAAACCATAAATGTTTGCGGTGGAATGGTAATGTAATTTTTTTCACTTTAATATAATAATCAATAAAAGTAAGCGTTTAATAAATTAGAATCGTAAATAAAACGCTTATGGTAAAAGATTACTCATCTACTCCAAAGATGGCGGAGGATAAACAAGGTCCATCAAGTAAGACGCTTCAATTTATTTTAAATTACTCAAAAAGTACTGAAGCAAAAAAGTCTAAAAAAGAAACTTTTTTTATTTGTTTAAATTAAAAATTCACTAAAAAGCTCCAAAAGGGGCTTTTTTTTTAAATCTTAATCTCTGGTTGTAAGTATTGTACAAATTTAACCAAAAACGGAAGTTCGTTAATTTCTTTGTCGATTAAATGACCATTATAGGTTAAAACATCTAAGTCAATAACACGGGGTGCGTTTTTGTTTTCAACCCTTACGCGACCTAATAATGCTTCTATCTGTTTTAACTCTAATTGAAGTTCTGCAAGACTTTTCTTTGTATATAATAAAATTGCTCCATTTAAAAAATCTGGTTGATTCTCAAATTTTAAGGGCTTGGTCTTGATAAATTCAGACCTTTGATTGATTATTCCCAATCGTTGAATTTCTCGTAGTGCTTTATCAAAATTATTTTCTGCTTCTATATTAGAGCCAAGTGAAACAGAAGCAATGTTGTATCTATCTTCGTTTGATATTTCTACCAAAACATTGTCAGAAAACCTTAAAGCATTTGGTTTTTCAACCTTTACTGTAATGTTTTGGATATTTGGATGATACAATTGAATGTGTTGGTAAATTTTTTCTGCTAAAAATTCAATTAGAAAAAAACTTTGGTTATCAACCATTTCGATGATTTGCTTTGTTAATAGCTTGTAGTCAACAGCATCATCTACACTGTCGGTTATCGAAGCTCTTGAAGTGTCATATTTAAAAGAATATGAGAGCACAACGTCTTGTAGCTTTTTGGTTTCCCAATCCATAAACCCGATATAAGCTCGTAATCTTAAATCTTCTACGCTAATTGTTGATAATTTTGGTATGTCCATAAGTTCTAATTTCAAATCAAATGATCGCCTCCATCTACATATAGTATTTGTCCTGTAACAAAATTACTCTCCAACAAATACCTAAAAGCTATTAAAATATCTTCCATATTCCCAATGGTTTTCATCGGAATTTCAGGAGCTAAATTTAATAAATAATTATCATTTTTTCCTGCTGGTGGCAGAACTAACCCTGGAGCTATCGCATTTACCTTTATGTTAGGCGAGAGTTCTACGGCTGAAATCAATGTGAAATCCTTTAAAGATTTTTTACTGAGAATATAATCCAAACGATTTGTTGCATTTTTCTCTACTTTTGTGTCCAAGAAATTGATGATGTGTCCTTTTTTGTATATTGTAGCAAATGCCTTTGTAAGTAAATACGGAATTTCAAAATTAATTCTATACTCTTTCTTTAATAACTGACTTCCTACGTCTTTTATCGTAGATAAGGTAAAATCTGAAGCACAGTTTATCAAAACATCAATTTCTTTTCCTGAGGTTTTTAAGGATTGAAAAGTCATATCAAAATCATGGTCTTCTAAAAAATTGATTTTTAAAATTTCAGCGCTTCTTCCTAATGAAATTATCTCTTCTTTTACCTCTTCAGCTTTTGATTGAGAAGAATTATAATGAATAATGACATTATATCCTTGTTTTGCCAATTCGATACTTATGGCTTTTCCAATTCTATCAGATCCGCCTGTTACAAATGCATATTTATCCATGATTAAAAACTTTCTTTAACAATGTTTTCTTCTAAAACCCCTGCTTTTAATAATCCCGACTCTATGCTATCTAACATGGGTTGTGGACCACATAAGTAGAAATACTGAAGATGGTTTGTGTTCGCTTTTTGAATAAAGTCTGAAGTTACAAATCCATAATGATGGTCGTCATGTTTCTCATCCGAAAGGATGGTTATAAAGTTGTCGCCTAAAATTTCTTCAAAATAATCTTTAAATATAATATCCTTTCTCGTTCGATTGGCAAAAATTAATTTCGACTTCCCAAGAGAATTTTCTTTGTTTAACTTTTTAAGTAAAGGCATAAAAGGGCTGATTCCAACACCTCCTGCGATAAATATTCCTTCTCCTTTGTATCCAATTCCACTGTTGTAAAAACTTTCGTAAACAAGTATTTCATCACCAGATTTCGCTTCTTTTAAACGTGTGAAAAATGGATTGTAACTCTGTGTGATTTTGATGATAAATGATAAATAATCCTCAGTTGGGAGAGAAGCAATGGTAAAGATACTTTTGGTTATCTCTTGATTATTAGTTCTAAAACCAATCTCTGTAGCTTGCCCAAGTTTAAAAATTAGGTCGATTGGCTTCTCAATTCTTAATTGGATGACATCATCTGTAAGATATTCAATCGAAATAATCTTTGTAATTTTTGACATTTTTATATGGCTGTTTATTTAATTAATGCAAATGTAGGGAATTTATGACTTTTATCAGTTCTCGAATCTCATTTCAATGCTTTATTCTTAAAATATCGATATTTGAGTATATTTAGTTAATCATATAAACAGTTGATTTTAATTTCTGTTCAAAATCATTCATAAAACAAAAAATAGAAGATGAATAAACCCATTTATGATTTTTTTACTCAAGATCATCGTCGGATAGAAGAAATATTAGAAGAAGCAATTAAGGATATTGATAATATTGATTTAGTATTGTATGCGAAATTTCGGATAGAACTACTAACACACATCAAAATGGAAGAAAAAGGTCTTTTTAAAGCAGCTCAACTTGCTAACGGAGATAAACCCATTCCGTTGGCAAAGCAGTTGCGGTTAGAACATGGCGCGATAACTTCTTTAATGGTTCCGCCACCGAATCCAGATCTAATAAAAGTTTTGAAACATATTCTCGAAGCACACGACTTAAAAGAAGAAGAACCTGGAGGGATGTATGATATCTGTGAGAAATTAACCAAAATGCAAACTGAAGAATTGCTTAATACAGTAAAAAACTTTCCAAAAACACCATTGCATCCACACAAAGATATTCCTTTGGCTTGGTCTGCTGCTAAACGAGCTTGCGAACGCGCTGGATTTAATTATGATGAAATAATTCGGAATTAAGTTTTAATATATCGCAGTCTATCAATCTTCTTCGATGATTAAAAATTGCTTTAGGTTTTCTAAAGTTTTATCGCCGATTCCTTGAATCTTTAGAAGTTCCTCAAGGTTTTGAATTTTTCCACGGTTATTTCGATATTCTATTATAGATTCAGCTGTCTTTTTACCAATTCCTTTAATATATGTAAGGTCGTCAACAGTCGCAAGGTTGATATCAAGCGGGAAAAGATTTTGCATAATTGCTACCTCACTTGCCAATACTTTCTTGCCTACAGAATCTGGATACGCCCACATTCCAACCATAGCATCTTTTGCAAATTGCTCATATAATTTAAAAGTCAAAATTGAATCTTTTTGTTGTCGATTCCAAAATGAATAAGTGCCATTGCCAGATATGAGCATTTCACGGTTTACTTCTATGGTGTCGCCACTAGGGAGAGCCGCAGAAATATATCCCATGTAACGACCAAATTTATGTTCAGGTTTTTCTTTTCCTGCGGTTATTTTAAGTTTTGTACCCTCTTGACCTAAGAGATTTTTAAAATATTGAAATGCAGTTTCAGCATAGTAAAAACTCGAATCTTTATGCCCTGCCCATTCTCTTGGTCGTTCAACGCCTAATAAATCTATTGGATAAAAAAGGCCTGTTTCCAATTCCACCATTAACTTTCCTTTATCGAAATAATAATTGTTAAACCATTTTCCCGTGTCTATATCTGGATATTGGTGGTAAGACAAACCTTTTGCTCGATTCATAACGCCTTGCCAATCTTGAAGAAATAAATTAGCAATTTTATTGTCATGAATCATTAAGATATTTTCATCATTTGATAATTCAGCTGCCTTAGAAAAGTTATAGGAACCTGCAATCGTAATCGCAGTGTTTTCCTCTGGATATGGATGTTGAGCGTCAATGATAATTGTTTTTGCATGCAACTTTCTTACTTCTTTCGCTGGAAGCACCAAACGATTTCCAAAAGACATTTCAGGTTGCGCCCAAATTTGTCCTTCATTCCTATATCTCGCATAAAAATCTGGGTCGATTACGCCATAAAGTGAAATCTCACCACGACCCGAACGTGCAATCATGGCTTTGCTGATGTTAATATCAGGGCTAATCGCAAAAGATAAGAATCGGACGTCATGCTTTGCTTCATTGATAAGTTGTGTAATTCGCTCAGAAATACTTTGTTTTTTGTTGTACACATCCATTGGACCAAAATAAACCTCTACTTTAATGTCGTTGACGTAGAATATTTTGTTTTTGAATCCTTCTTTGTTTTTGTGAAACCTCGCTCTAAAGGGATTGGGTTTTTCGTTTCTGCTTCCCCACATCTGTTCAAATTCATGGAGATAAGCATTTGAAATTCCGCTATCTTTAATCACAAAAGTAACGTTTGTATTCCAGTTTCCTGTATATGTAAGATTCATCGAGCCTGTCCATACATAATCATCGTTTGGGTCATCATTAAAAGCATCAATAACAGCAAACTTATGGTGCATAATTGCTCCAGCATTTCTAAGATTATCGGTAAGGGATTTTATTTCACCATTGGGATGATACACCGTTCCAGCATCGTCAATGCTATAAATCCCTGCAGCCCGTAGAGTATCCCACAATGGTTCGTTGAAACGAGGGTTTCTATTGCGATTGCTGTTGTCTGTAATTACGCGAACACGAACTCCTCTTCTCGCTGCATTGGCAATTGCCATCCCAACCCTCATGTTTTGTAAATCATAAGCTACCAAATCTACGCTATACTTTGCACTGTCGATAAGATTGAGTAGTGGAACAAACATGTCTTGTAAGTCTTTACTTTTATTACTTTCAAGTGCAACTTTATGATCTGACTCAGAATTAAAGTACACATTGATAAACTCAACGTTGCTCGTATCTTTAGATGCCGTAAAACCATAGGATATCCCTAGTAAGCATAGTATCAATATGGTTAGAGATTTATTCATTGTAAGAGATTAATAATCCAACTTAACAATCTTTCCGTCTTTTAAGATAGGAATCACACTTAGTTGGTTGGGAGTAAGGCAATATTTAATATCTTCACTCATGTTTAATCGTATCAACCTTCTTCTGTGTGAACTTGCTTTTAAAAACCAGAGATAATTGTCTTTGGCAGATAGATACAAATACTTTGCCGCAACTGTTGAATCTTCATTAGAAATGAATTTCCCTGTTTTTAACAAACCTTCTGCAATGGCTCCACCACAAATTGTATCTTCTAAATTAAATTTATCTTTCCAGCCAGAGCAAAGACAAACGATATTCTTGTTTTGAGCTGATAGCCAGTCGATTATGATATCAAGATTGAGCAGTGAACCAATAACAACCGTTGGTGCTTCACTAGCAATGTTAATAGCACGGGTTCCATTTGTCGTTGTTAAAACAATATCTTTTCCCTCAATAGACTCTTTAGGATAACTATAAGGTGAATTTCCGAAATCAAATCCTTCAACAATTTCTCCTTGCCTTTCTGCTCCTACAATATATCCTTTTTCTTTATAGCTTTTTGCTTCTTCAATATCAGAAACAGGAATTACAGAGCTCGCGCCATTATTAATTGCAGTACAAATTACAGATGTAGCACGAAGAACATCAATGACAACTATAATTTCAAATCTCCCCTTGAAATATTCATAATCCGCTGGTGTATGACACACCTCTATATATTTTTGTTGCATTTTACGAAAATAGCAAATTTAATATTTAAAGCGACCAAAATAGAATGTTTTCAAAAAATGTAACAAATATTTAATTTGAGCTCGATTAAAAACTAAAGCTCAGGTTGTGAATTTGATTGACTTTCTATCTTTTCGTTATTAATACATAAATTATCTGTATAATCATAAGAAAAAACATCCAAATTCCATATTTTTTCATGATATTTGTAAGTTAACATAAAAAGTGAACTGAATTTGTAACAGAACTTAATAAATTACGTTCTACCTGATAGATGCATTAGATGATGAAAAACCTGTTGATAATTATACTGACCTTGACGACAGTCGGATTTGTCCATGATTTGAACGGACAAGTAACGCTTTATGGTGTCATGTCAGAGTTAGAAACAGGTTCACGTAAAGGAAATGTAAAAATCTCGGTAATGCAAGGTACAAATGTTATAGGTACCACCACATCTGGTTCTAATGGAAGATACTCAGTGCAATTTCCTGTTGGCGGAAAATATAAAATTGTTTATGAGTCGGCCGGATATGTAAGCAAATTCCTAGAAGTTGATGTTTCTAAAATTAATGAAGAAGACATCCCCGCAGGCGGAAAAATCTTTCCCTCGATAGATTTAGACTTATTTAAAGTCAGACCTGGTGTGGATTTCTCGTTCTTGGATAACGAGCCTGTTGTGAAGTGGTTTTATGATAATGACCACATGAATTTTGATGGTGCACATGTCAATAGAGTAAAGAAAAAAATTCAAGATAAATTAGATGAAGCAGGTTCTGATAATTCAGAAGCGGAATATAACGCACTGATACAAGAGGCAGATCAGCTTTTTAATAATGGAAAATATAACGAGGCGATGGAGAAATATATCGCCGCAATTAAAATTCCAGGAAAAGAGGCAGAGTCACATCCAAATAACAGAATTGTAGAGATAGGCGACATCTTACAGAAAAAGGCAGAGGAAGAGTTAACATTTCAACAAGATAATCAAGAATACATTAACCTAATAAAAGAAGCAGATGATTTGGCAAGTGTGAAAAAGTATCAACAAGCAATTGATAAGTACGAAGAAGCCAGTAATTTGAATCCCAACGAACAATATCCCAAAGATAGAATTTCAGAATTAGAACTTACTGTCGCCAATGCAGCCAAACAAGGTGAGTATGATGAGCTTATTAAATTAGCCGACATGTTTCTTAAACAAAATAGTTTGGAAGCAGCTCGGGATAACTACCAAAAAGCTTCAAGGATATTTCCAAATGAACAATATCCGAAGGATAAGCTAGCGGAATTGAATAGTAAAATTGAAGAGCAAAGTGCAGCTCGTGAATTAAAACAAAAATACAACGATGCAATCCGTGAAGCAGATGCACACTACGATAAGGGAGAATGGGAAAGTGCCATTGCAAAATATACCGAAGCATTGGCAATTGAAGATGCATCACCATATCCAAGTGAAAGAATTGCAATGGCAAACGCCAAATGGGATGAAGAAAAAGCTGAACAAGAAAAACGTGATAATTTTGAAAGATTGGTAACTGAAGCGGATGCACATGTTGAAAATACCGAATATGAACCTGCCATTGCAAAATATACAGAAGCATTAGCACTCATTTCAGATGAAGCAGTGGAAGGTAAAAAGAAAAATGCAGAACAATTGCTGGTTGCTCAAATTGAAAATGCTGAAAAGTTGGAACAGTTTGAAGAATTGGTTGCACAAGGAGATGAGGCAGTTGAACAAAAAGCGTACGAAAATGCAATCAATAAATACACCGAAGCATTGGCACTTTTTGACAACCCTGATGTACAAAGTAAAAAAGTAAATGCTGAACAACTGTTAGCGTTTGAACAGGAAAATGCAGAGAAATTAGACCAATTTAATCAGCTTGTGGCGCAAGGTGACCAAGAGGTTGAACAGAAAAATTATGAGTCTGCAATTCAACTATATCAAGAAGCACTCGCTCTTATCCAAAATGAAGACATTCAAGCAAAAATTACTGCCACACAAGAGCAATTGGCGTTGCAACAGGCTGAACAGAATAAACTTGATAGTTTTAATCAACTTGTAGAAAATGGAAATAATCAATTTGATAATGAGAATTACGAAATTGCAATTGATAGATACACTGAAGCACTTGCATTAATTGATGATCAAGCGGTAAAAGATAAAAAAGCATTGGCTGAACAACAATTAGCTCAACAACGTGAGGGAGCAGCATTGGAAGAACAATTTGACAGGCTTGTTGAAGAGGGCGACATAAGAATGAATCAAAGTGATTTCCAAGAAGCAATCTCAAAGTATCAAGAAGCACTTTCTTTAAAAGATGATTCGGATGTCAAAGATAAAAAAACAAATGCTGAAAAACTGTTAGAAAAACAGTTGGCAGAAGGTCAACTAAAACAACAGGTTGATTCACTATTCACTGTTGCTGATAACAAAATAGCTACCGAAGAATATACAGGAGCCATTGCTGATTATGATGCAATCATTGCATTGATAGGGGATAAGGCAGTTGGTATATCTGGAGTTAATGAAGAATATCAACGTGCAAACCAAGGAAAAGAAAGAGCACAACAGTTGTTGACTGAAAAAGAAAGCCAATCTGAACTGGAAGAGCAATTTAATATACTCGTCTCTGAAGCTGACAAATCCTTTTCTCAAGAAAACTGGGAGGATGCAAAGTTGAAATACACCGCCGCAAAAGCTATTATTAGCAATAGTGAACATGTAAATAATCGTATTGATGAAATTGCCACAATTCAAAATGAAATCCATCGCCGAGAAAATATCGCAAGTGAAATCCAAACTTTGTTAGACCAAGCAGCAAATTTAAAAATGGATGATAAATGGAACCTTGTCATTCAAAAGTATGAAGAAGCACTTGGCTTAGATAACTCTAGAACAGATATTGAAAGTCTATTAGTTGATGCTCGTAATCAGAAACAAGCGTTTGATTCACAACAATCACAGGAACAACTTTTCCAACAATTGAAAGATGAGGGAATGCAATTTATGGCACTTCAACAGTGGGGCAATGCCAAAGGAAAGTTTGAAGAAGCTTTGACTATACAAGATGACTCAGAAATTAGAACACAATTGCAAATAATTGCTGAAAAACTTGTCGAAGAACAGGCTGAAAACGAGTTGAATGCTGCCTATCAAGCAAAAATGGATGAGGGTGAAAACCTAATCACAAATAAACGATACGAGCAAGCTATTTTGAAGTTTGAAGAAGCATTAGAAATCAAAGAAAATGATCCAATTGCTCAAAGTAAAATTAATGATGTTCGCCAACTTATCCAGCAACAAGAAAATGCTGAAGAGGCATCAGAACGCTATGATGAAGCTATGGAAAAAGGAAGAGAAGCTTTGGCTAATAAGGACTTTTCATTAGCAGTCGATTTCTTTGAAGCAGCGTTACTGGAAAAGCCATTAGATAGTGAGGCAACGACATTGCGCGATCAAGCAAAAGCTGAAATTGATGCGCTTCGTTCTGAAGAAGAAAGCTATAACAGATTTGTAAGTGAAGGACAATCTCTGTTTGACCAAGCTTTGATTAATGACAATGATATTCCTACTTTAGAACAAGCAAAAGAAAAGTATAGGTCGGCGCAAGAAATCAGACCAAATGCTTCTATTCCGCAAGTGAAAATTGTTGAAATCGACAATTTAATTCGCCAGATTCAAGATAATATGGAAGAAATAGCTGACCAAAATGAAGCAAGATATCAAGAACAAATTCAGTTTGCAAATATTGAGGCTCAAGCTAAGAATTATGAAAAGGCAATTCAGTTCTTACAAAAAGCTTCCGAGATTAAACCGAATGAATCTTACCCTCCTCAAAAAATTCACGAATATCAAAATATTATACAAAACTTGAATTTAGAAGCACAAAATGAAAATCAATATAATCAAGCAATTTCAGCTGCAGATATAGCCTATGATAACAAAAAATTTCAGCAAAGTATCGATTTATATAATCAGGCATTAACATTTAAACCAAATGAGAGTTATCCAACAACACAAATAGAAAAAGCAAAAAGTGCATTAAAAGATTTAGAAGAGAATGCAGAACGCTTGCAGTTTGAAAGTCTTGTTAATAACGCAAATAATCATTTTTCGAATAATGAATATCAAGAAGCACTCAATAAATATCAAGAAGCAAAAAATATTATTGACGATGATAGTTTTGTTAATGATCGAATTGATGAGGTTCAACAGATTCTAAAAAACTTTGATGAACAAAGAGCTTTGAATGCTCAGAAAGAAGAGCAGTACAAACAATATATTTTAAAGGCTGACCAATATTTTGATGCAGAAGAATACCTCGAAGCAAAAAAACAATATGACTTGGCTATTTCTGTAAAAGCCAACGATGTTTATGCGATTGAAAGATCTAAGTTGTCTGTAATTAAATCGAAAGAAAAAACGGATATGGCAGATGAACTACTCTATCAAAAAATATTATCAAAAGCAGATACTTCTTTAGATGAAGAAAATTATGAGAAGGCAATCGAATTATATGAAAGAGCAATTTCTTTGAGAAGTAACGATCCTTATCCGCATGATAAAATTGAAGAGATTCAAAGGCTACTTTCTACTGCTAAGGAAAATAGAAACATTGAATACTTAGGACAAAAAGAAGACATTTCAATCCTTGAAGGTGCTGCTTTACTTGAAGAGGGAGCGCGAATGAGAGAACAATTGAAAAGAGAGTCTGTAGAGACAGAATTGAGACGGAATGAAGGAGTAGCTGAAGATAAAAGCGCAAAAGATCTAGAAGAAAGACATGCATATGAGAATGAGGTTGTTGCAATTAAAGACAGACGTAATCAAATAAAAATTGAAGAGTTTAATCAACACAGAATTTTGGTTGAAGATGTGGAAACTCAACAACAAACTTATGAAAAATTGCAAAATAGATTAGATGGTTTTGAAGAAGGCCAAAGAATGTATAATTATAAAAGTATCGATTTTATCGAAGAAGATTTAGAAAAACATAAATCTGGTTTGGAGGATGACCACCGATTAATGGTTGAAAGGATAAAAGTCATCGAAAGTGAAAGAGATAGTCAGTTGAGAAATGAAATGATTGAACACAGTTCTAATGTCGTTGCAAATAGCGAAGAAATTATCAAAACTGAAAAGTTAAATGAAGAAAGGTATGAACTTAACCGATTAAAGAACATTGATCTTGAGGTGAAAGTAGATGATATCATAAAAGGACAAGAAATGCGTGTTTTTGATGATAATAACGCAAACTATCAAAGGGTTCTTGATCTAGAAAATAAAGCGTTAATTGCTGAGATTAAAACTACTCAATCTATGCAAGATAAGTCTGAAGTTACTAATCAGTTAAGAGATGATATATATGCTTTGGATGCAATTATTCAACGACAAAATAATCAAGAAGTTGAAGAAACTTATGCGACAAATAAGCAAATTGACCAGTTACTAACGCGTGCGGAAGATATATACGTTGAAACTCAAGAAGGGAAAAAGGATGAAAAGTTAAAAATAGTTGAACAAGTAAAAGAGATTGAGCATAATGATCTGCTACAGATGAATAAGAGAAATGAAAAGTATTATGCTGAAACTCAATATTCAAATGACATCATTGAATCGGTTGATAACTTACAAGACGCTGAAAAACGCGCGCATAAAGAAGACTTATCACAATTAAATGAAGCAATTAAAAATCAAGTTGAAGTCTTTGAAAGAAATGAATTATTAAGAAACGACATTGAACAAAGTGAACGTAATTTGGCAACTAGAACTTTAGATAAGATAGAAAGTGATGATATGAAAATCAAAGCAGAAAAAGCCAAAGTGAAGGAAGAAAACCATGAAGCACTAAAAGGTCTTGAGGCAAGTATAAGCGATGATGGACAAACAAGAGGGGAAGAACTTCGACGAAATCACGTTAACACCCAAGAGTTGCTTGATAAATTAGAAAATAATAGTCTTACTTTTTCTCCAAAACTCGCCAATACAATTGGAGATGAATATCCAGAAGGAGTGTCACAAGAAAATTATGTACGCAAAGACGCAAGAGGTATTCCCGTAAAGATTGTTACCCGTCGTTTTGTCGTTAAAGATGGATATGGTGAAATTTTTATGAGAATCCAAACAAGAAATGGATTAACATACAGTAGAAATGGGACACCGATAACAGAACAAGTATGGATTAATGGTACAGAAAATGCAAATCTTAAAAAGAATTATTAGTGCATTCATTATAGGATTAATGTTGCTTTCTTGTTCACAAGAAACATCTTCTGAGATTGATGATAATTCTTTATTCCAGAATACAGATAATGCTTGGTACAACAATGAAAACACTATCGAAGGCAACGCTTTGGGTACTTATCTTATTGTAAAGACACCTGATGATTCTTTGTTTATTTCTCCCAAAGAAATAGATGCTTTTTTTGATGAATTTAATCATGAGCTTTCTACTTATGTCCCAACTTCATTAATTAATGAGTTTAATCAAAAATCAACTGCAATAGATTTGAACAAAACCAAGTATTTTCAACCTTGTTTTGAGCTGAGCCAAAAATTATATCAGATGACTAATGGTTCTTTTGACCCTTCAGTTTTTCCAATTGTTGAACTGTGGAAAATGATTGAAGTGGACCAAAAAGTTCCTAGTCAACAACAAATCGATAGCGTCCTTGCTTTTGTCGGTTTTTCAGAAGGAAATATTTATACATACAAAGACGGAATCTTAAGCAAAACTGATGAGCGTTACGAATTGATTTTCAACGCTATCGCTAAAGGTCAAGCTGTAGATGAATTGGCAGCTCTTCTTGAGCAAAGGGGACAGAAAAACTATTATGTAGAAATTGGCGGAGAATTAAAGGTAAAAGGACTAAATGATAGAAATTCTAAATGGTTAATTGGAATAGACGAACCTATTATTTCTAATACAGGTTTAAACGATGGTGAAAAACGACCAATTGAAAATTACATTGAGATTACCAATAAAGCATTGGCAACTTCAGGTAATTATCGAGATTTTTATGAATTAAATGGTGAAGTTTTTGGTCATACGATTGATCCAGTTAAAGGTCAACCAGTTAACACTAATATTTTGAGTGCAACAGTAATTGCTGATGATGTTGCAACGGCTGATGCTTTAGCGACTTCGTTTATGGTCGTTGGTGTAGATAGTGCACTTAGAATTATAGAAAATGCAACTGATTTAAACATTGATGCATACTTTTTGTTTAAACAAGAGGATGGGCGAATTGCAAGAGCATATACAGATGGAATGTTAATGTACATCCTCGATAAATAAAATTAAAATTTTAGATATGAAGAATAAGATTTTTACATTTATTTGGGTATTGATTATCAATATGACTGCTCTTGCGCAAACACCAAGAGAAATTCATCAACAAGATAATAAGAAATATATTGATCTGTGGTCGTCGCCAAAATATATGTTGATTACGGTTGCAGTTATTGTTGGAATTATCTTGGCTCGATATTGGTCGAAAAAAACGCTCAAAAAAAGAGATGAGTCAAAAGACAACGATAAGTTAAGATAAAAATATAGTAAAAAGTAATAAAATCAATGCTTTTTCTTTCATGAAAAAAAATGTTGAAAGATATATTTTGTATAATGGTTTTATTGCTTTAAATTTGCAAATGCATTATAATTTTTCAAATTATTTTATTCAAATATAAACATGAGACAGCTTAAAATTACAAAATCAATCACTAACCGTGAAAGTCAATCTCTTGACAAATACCTACAAGATATTGGAAAAGAAGAACTTATTACTGCTGAAGAAGAAGTTGAATTAGCAAAGAGAATCAAACAAGGAGACCAACAAGCATTAGAGAAGTTAACAAAAGCAAACTTGCGTTTTGTTGTTTCTGTTGCGAAGCAATATCAAAACCAAGGATTAACGCTTCCAGATTTAATTAATGAAGGAAATTTAGGATTGATTAAAGCTGCTCAAAAATTCGACGAAACTAGAGGGTTTAAGTTTATTTCTTATGCAGTTTGGTGGATTAGACAATCTATATTATCAGCCTTAGCGGAACAAGCACGTATTGTTAGATTGCCCCTAAATCAAGTTGGGTCACTAAATAAAATTAATAAAGCATTCTCTCGTTTGGAACAAGAATTTGAACGCCCACCTTCAGCTGAAGAATTGGCAGAAGCCTTAGAAGTTCCTGAGCACAAAATTAAAGAAAGTATCAGGGTCTCTGGAAGACACGTCTCTATGGATGCACCGCTTTCTACAAACGATGACGGTGGAACTTTGATGGATGTTATCGCAAATGGAGACTCTCCAAAAGCGGATTCTTTCTTGATGGCAGAATCTTTACAAAAAGAAATTGAAAGATCTTTATCTACTTTAACAGATAAAGAAAGAGAAATTATTAGATTGTTCTTTGGTATTGGTATGAATCATGGATTGACCTTAGAAGAAATTGGCTCTAAATTCAACCTTACTAGGGAAAGAGTCAGACAAATTAAAGAAAAAGCAATAAGAAGACTTAGACACACCTCTCGAAATAAGCTCCTTAAAGCTTATTTGGGATAGATATTTTAGGCTGCCTGTTTTGGTGGCCTTTTTTATTTTTAAATTTAAAGGAAAATAATAACTAATATATATTATAAGAATGAGCACCTTAATTGGATTTGAAGAGCATCTAGACGCTCACGTAAAAAGAGAAAGAGCTGCAGTAAGACTTTCTAGTATGACAGGACAACTTTTGTACGAAAAAGGAGTAGAACTGGTTTTTTTTAGAAATCACCTTGTTGATTTATCTGTTGCCGAGATTTTGAATTTGCATAAATATGCACTTAGTGTTATCGGTAAACCTGTTGATATTGACGTATCATCTTCATTGGCTAAAGCATTGACTACAATAGATTTGGCGCCTTCAAAACTTGATATAGGACGATTAGCTTATGAGTATTCGCAAGAAAAAGAGAACTACAATGATAATCAAGTTGCTTTTTTAAAGGATAAATTAAGAGATTTTATTGGACCTGATAAGTTTAAAATGAATCCACGTGATGTTGTTTTATACGGATTCGGTCGTATTGGACGATTGGCTGCCAGAGAATTAATTAAACAAGCAGGAAAAGGTCAACAACTAAGACTCAGAGCAATTGTTACACGTAATACCGATCCTGTAATTCTTGAAAAACGTGCGGCATTATTAAGAAATGACTCTGTCCATGGCGCTTTTGATGGAAGTGTTGAGTTAGATGTTGAATCAAAAGTAATGCGAATTAATGGGATGAGCGTACAAATGATTGAAGCAAAAAATCCTGAAGATATTGATTATACAGAATACGGAATCAATAACGCTTTGGTTATTGATAACACTGGAGTCTTTAATGATAAAGAATCTTTAGAAAGACATTTGCAGTCGAAAGGTGTTTCAAGAGTGATTTTAACTGCGCCTGGAAAAGGAATCCCAAATATTGTTTACGGAATTAATCAAGAAGATTTAGACTTAGAAAAACAAAAGATTTTCTCTGCGGCTTCTTGTACCACAAATGCTATTTCTCCAATATTGAAAGTGGTAAATGATAAATTTGGTGTGGTGAAAGGTCATGTCGAAACAATTCACGCTTATACAAACGACCAAAATTTATTGGATAATATGCACAAAAAACCCCGTAGAGGACGCTCAGCTGCTATTAACATGGTAATCACTTCTACCGGAGCAGGAAAAGCAGTTACAAAAGTAATTCCAGATCTGGACGGGAAATTGACTGCAAACGCTGTGCGTGTACCAACTCCAAATGGGTCTTTAGCAATTCTTTCACTGGAATTAGGACGAGAAGTTAATGTCGAAGAAATCAATAAAGCTATTAAAGAAGAAGCATTGAATGGTAAATTAATTAACCAAATATATTACTCTGTTGATGACGAAATGGTCTCAAATGATATAATCGGAAATACTTGTTGTTCGGTTTTCGACTCTCCTTCCACTTTGGTTTCTAATGATAAGAAAAATGTTGTCCTCTATACTTGGTACGATAACGAATTTGGTTATACCAAACAAGTTATTCGTTTAGCTAAATACGTAGCAAAAGTAAGAAGATTAATTTATTATTAATTTTAAATAATTTAGACGTTATCACTCTACTGTCTAAATAAAATAAATTTAAAACGGGATTTTTATTTGTTGAAATCCCGTTTTTTTATTATTATTCATATCTTTACACTTTCATATTAAGCCAATTAAAAGATTAATTATAATTGAATTACATTGAAAATTTAAGGATAAAAAAATATTTTTATATAGATTGAAAATTTTGGCGCATTTATTGTTGTTTAATGAACTAAAAGACAACTAAACTTGATTTTAATCGTTATATATTGTGAATGAAACATATATTTCAAATATTTTTACTATTAATCTCTCTACCAACAATAGGGCAGTTACAAACTTCTGGAGGAATGAGCCCAACTCAACTTGTTCAGAATGTCTTATTAGGTCAAGGTGTAGAAGTATCAAATGTTAGTTTTTCAGGTTCCCCTCAAGCCATTGGAACGTTCAATGCAACAAATGTTAATAATTTTGGGATTAACGAAGGAATTATTATAACAACAGGTACAATTCATAATAGTCCAGACGGACCACATGGACCTAATAATCGGCCAGACGCAGGGTTAGACAATGGAAAAGGAGGTTATCCACCACTTACTAGCCTAGTCGGAAACCCAACTTTTAATGCGTCTGTTTTAGAGTTTGACTTTATTCCTTTAGCAGATTCAATCGGTTTTAACTATATTTTTGCCTCTGAAGAATACCCTGAATATGTTGGTTCAGAATTTAATGATGTGTTTGCGTTCTTTATTTCAGGACCTGGGATTTCTGGAACAAAAAATATGGCAACTATACCAGGTACTAGCCAACCAGTTACCATTAATAACGTAAATCACAATTCTAATTCAGCTTATTATCAAGCAAATGGAAATGGTACGCAATCTCCATATAACCAGAATTCAAGGTATATTCAATATGACGGATATACAAAGTCTTTAACAGCATGGTCTAAGGTGCAATGTGGAGAAAAATATCACCTCGTTATTGCTATTGCCGATGTAAGTGATCCTGTTTGGGATTCTGGAATTTTTCTAGAAAAAAATAGTTTGAATAGTGAACAGCCTGTTCAGGTGTCTTATGAATTGACAAGTAATCCTTATGGTGATGGCCAAACCATGGCTCAAAACTGCACTAGCGCTATCGTTACAATTAAACGCTCAGGAAATAAAATTAATGAGGCATTAACAATTCCTATCAATTTTACAGGAACTTCAATTGAGAATATCGATCATTCAAGTTTACCTACAAGCATAACTTTCCAACCTGGAGAATCAGTAAAAACTTTTACAATTGATGCTTTATATAATCCTGCTTTAGTTGGGGTAGTAGATTTATTACTCGAGTTTGAAATTAAAGATGCTTGTGGAAATGACCAATTTCAATATGTTGAGCTCTATATAAAACCAGTTGACCCAGTTGAAATTACCCTGAATAATCAGTCACTTTTATGCCCAGGTGAGCCCATTGAGTTAATCCCAACTGCAACAGGTGGTGGAGGTGAATATTCATATTTATGGAGTACCGGCGAAACAACTCCTACAATAAACGTATCACCATCTGTAACAACAACTTATACTGTTAGTGTTACAGATGAGTGTCTAAATGAAACTGCAACAACTTCGGCAGAAGTAACTGTACCTGTTTATGACCCAATAACTCTTGATATTACAGAGGATATCTTTGAAGATTGTCCTTATATCCCTAATGTTATTTATGTAACACCTTCCGGTGGTTCAGGAATGTTCTCTTATGTATGGACAAACGAAGAAGGAACAATCATTGGTATTGACGATAGTCTAGAAGTTTTACCAAGTGAAACTACTACCTATTACGTAGAAGTAACCGATCATTGTGGTGAAGTTCAAACCGCAGAAATGACAATTCATATATTGAGTGATCCTTTATTATTGGATATAATACCTGTTTATAGTATATGTCCAGGAGATTCTATTGAATTAACCGTGTCAGGTATAGGTGGATTTGGTGATTACTATTATTATTGGGTAGAAACTGGAGATACTACGCAAAGTATTTGGGTAAGTCCCGACGAGGATACAAGATACCACGTAATTGTTAAAGATGATTGTCAAACTTTTCAAGTCGCAACAAGTACTCTTGTGAAGGTGATTCAACCGATTGCAGATTTTGAGTTTTTTGATAACCCCGAATTTATTGGAATTCCAGTTACCTTCCAAAACTTAACAGAAGGTGGCATTATCTATGAATGGGATTTTGGCGATGGACAAACTTCAACATTAATTCATCCCAATAACACATATAAAGAAGAAGGTAGTTATGAAGTTACTTTGATTGCAACAGATCGAAAAGGATGTAAAGACACAATTACTAAATTAATTATCATTCAAGAAGAAGTATATCTCTATGTCCCAAATACATTTACTCCGGATGGAAATAGCTACAACAATACATTCTCAATAAGTACAATCGGTATTGAAAAATTTGAAATTAAAATCTTTGACAGATGGGGGGAACTTATTTTTGAAGCTTTTGATAAAGATTTTGAATGGGATGGAACTTACGGGCATAGACTTGCAAAGGATGGTACTTACCTATGGAAAATGATTTATTCAACCGTAAATGAGCCTGGAGTAGAACAAATTAAAGTAGGGCACATAAACCTTCTTAGATAAACTTATATCTTTTCTTTTATATATAATTTGTTGGATAATTTATAGGATGCAGCCATTTATCTTTGTAATATTATTATCTTCACAACGTATTTACAATTTTGAATTGTTCCATACACTATAATGAATAAAAATATACCTTAGGGTTACCTCAAAAATTGTATGAAGTTAGATTGAAGTTTTAAAAGTAGATTATGAAGTTATCTAGATTACAAAGATATTTACTTAGTGTATTAAGTGGTGTATTAATGGTTATCTCATTTCCTCATACAGGAAGTTTGTTTCCCCTTGTTTTTATTGCATGGGTTCCCTTATTACTTGTCGAACATAACATATATAAAGAAAAATATAAAGCAAAAAAAATATTTCTACATGCTTACATTACATTCCTTATATATAATGTAGGAGCGTCTTATTGGATTTATTATTCTATTGGAGGAGAAGCTGCCGCAGTATTAGCCTATCTGTTAAATAGTTTAATTATGACATTTGTCTTTATGCTTTTTCATTGGACAAAAAAATATGTTGGACAAAAAGAGGGGTATATTGGGATTCTCTTTTTTTGGATTGGTCTTGAATATATCCATTTTAACTGGGAGCTTAGCTGGCCATGGTTAACAATGGGCAATACGTTTGCTGTTGTTCCAGAAATTATCCAATGGTACACTTATACTGGTGTCTTAGGAGGTTCATTATGGATTTTGATTGTAAATCTTATTGTCTTTAAAATCATTGCAAACATGATGTGTCGGAAAGAAACCTTTAAGGTTCAAACACCTTTAATTATTCTTGCTGGATTATTTGTGCTTATTCCGATTTTAACTTCTCTTTGGACGTATTACACCTATGAAGAAACCAATAACCCAATTGAAGTTGTTGTTACTCAACCGAATATTGACCCTTATAATGAAAAGTTTACCAATGACCCAAATGAGCTTAAAAAACATCTGGATAATTTCGTATTACCCGCAGAACAGTTGTTAACGGATAAGACAGCTTTCGTTCTCGCTCCAGAAACTGCAATAGCCATGGGATTTGATGAGGATAATTATCAAAATAGCTTGTCGATGCAGTATTTACAAAGCAAAGTTAATGAATGGAACGGTCCCGCATTATTAACAGGTGCTTCAACATACAAAGTATTTAACGAAAAAAAACGACCTTCAACGAGGGAGTACGGAGATGGAGTGTTTGTAGAATTTTATAATACTTCCGTTTTAATGACAACAACTGAACCTCCAGCCTTTGTCCATAAATCAGAATTAGTACTCGGTGTGGAGAAAGTCCCTTTTACGAGGTGGTTCCCATTTTTAGAAGAACTCTCTGTCCAAAATGGAGGTACTTCAGGGACACTTGGCGTAGAAGAAGAACCACAAGTTATGGGTGCAAATGGGGTTACTTTTGCACCCGTTATTTGTTATGAGTCTGTATATGGCGATTTTGTTAGCAAGCAAGGAAGAAAAGGAGCAGAGGCAATATTTATTATAACAAATGATGGTTGGTGGGAAAATACAGCGGGACATAAGCAACATGCTACAATTGCTAGAATTCGAGCAGTAGAGACAAGGAAATATGTTGCAAGATCAGCAAATACTGGGATCTCCTCTATTATAAATCAAAGGGGAGATGTGGTAAAACAAACAAGGTATTGGGAAAAGGATGCATTCGCTGAAACAATCCAATTAAATTCAGAACCCACTTTTTATATTATGTATGGAGATATCATTGGAAGGACCTTTACTTTCGTGTTTTTCTTGTTATCAGCACTGACCCTTGTCAAATATTTAAGGACTTTTGGAAAATCCTTCTAATGTCCAATCCGTAAAACATGTATTTACAGATAGTTATAGATGTTTTAATAAAAATTTAAAAACTTTCATCAAAAATAGTTGTTATATTAAAAAGGCTATCTATCTTTGCCGTCCCGCAAACGAGTGGATGTCATTGATTTTTTTATTTCACATAATTTTGTTAAAAGTTATTTTTTTTACAAAAAGTTCTTGTTTATTAAAATTAAGTAATTATCTTTGCCCCCGCGTTTAGAATTTGAGTCGTCAAATTCATAAATACTAAAATTGAAAAAAGACAAAAGT
>JBBAEU010000014.1:0-60016 GCA_041655765.1 Brumimicrobium sp. | reverse complement strand
ACCAAGGAAGTAGCTTTACAGGTTTCACGGCAGATAAGGCAGGCGTGTATGTTGTTCAACTCATTGCGTGGAGCGGTTTACCTGAATGCGCCGACACAGTAGAACGCTTTGTTGTGGCATACAGCAATGGCGATATTCTTATTTCAGAAGCGTTTTCGCCCAACGATGACGCAAAAAACGAAGTCTTTTATATTGAGGGCTTAGAAAATTTCCCAAACACAAAAGTTTGGATATACAACCGCTGGGGTAACTTGGTTTTCCACTCGGAAAACTACCAAAACGACTGGAACGGAATTTCTCAAAGTGGTCTTAACATCGGTGGAAGTCAACTCCCTGAAGGAACGTATTATTATGTAGTAGAATTGGGCGGCGATTTGATTTTAGAAAAAGATAATAGCGTAAAAACAGGGTTTGTGGTGTTGAGGAGGTAGGTTTTTAAAAATACATCACCAATAAAAGATAGAAAAAAGGCGCAGCATACAGTGAAGCATCGAATCTATCTAACACGCCACCATGACCTGGTAGGATTGTTCCTGAGTCTTTTATATTATACAATCTTTTGAATCTAGATTCGATTAAATCGCCTAAAATACTTACTGGAGAGACAAATATTGCGGCAGTTATCCAGAAAAGATAATCCTTGTCAAAAAGAGATGTATAGATAATTCCAAAAACGATGGTCATCAGAAATCCACCAATTGCTCCTTCCCACGTCTTTTTTGGTGAAATACGTTCAAAGAATTTATGCTTTCCAAAAAATCGACCTGATAAATAAGCAAAAGTATCATTGCTCCAAACCAAAATAAAAAAGCCAATTACATACGTCCATTGAAAGGTAACATCCGATTCAAACAGATAGATTTTAAACATAATATAAAAGGGAAGCAAGATATAAATCCAAGAGAAAAAAGTAACTGTCAAATTGAGAAGCGGATTTTCTTCACGACTAAAAACAATGGAAAATAAAGGCAAGAAAAACAATGGAATTAATACCAACAATATATCAAAGTCATATTGTGTTACCTCCAAAACAATGAGTGTAGAGAACAAAATGATTCCGCCAAATAATCCAATAAATTTAACGGGTTTAACTTGTGGATTTTCTATTTCTGAGAAGAACTTATAGAATTCAAGCAGACCCAAGATCATAAATCCACCTAAAGCCACAGCTGAAACATATTCTCCAAGCAGGAAAGCACCCATTACCAAAGCAATAAATAAGCCCCCATAAATTGTTCTTGTTAGAATATTACTCATAAGATTTCTCGATTATGTATTTTGCTTTAACAACATCTTCATGGCTAACGTACAACTCAATTTCACCAAAGTTGTTATACGCACTATCCATCTTATTAATTACATAAACCTGTATTCCTTCTTCTTCTAATTTCAGCTTCATGATACTTATCAGATGATGTTCCCTTGTTTTAAAAACGAGTCTTACATCATCAAACTCCGTGTGACTGGGAAGAATCTTCCGAATCCAAGTCTTTATTTTTCTCAACATTGCCTATGGAATTATTTTCATCTGCTTCCTCTTTGCCTTCATCCAGATTAGTTGCAGATTTATCTGTTAGCAACGTATCAGCATCACTTTTATCTTTCAATTCATGTTCATGTTCATGACCTTTCACTTGAATTTTTTCCGCTGGTGTAAGTTTATCCCATGGACGCGGACCAAAGATTGTCACCAAATCATCTTTAAAGATAACTTCCTTTTCCAACAATTGATTTGCCAAAGCGATTAATTTATCTTTATTGTCAGAAAGAATTTGTTTAGCTCTCTCGTATTGTTCTTCAATAAGTTTACTCACTTCTTGGTCAATAATTCTACTCGTTTCCTCTGAATAAGGTTTTGTGAACTGATTTTGACCTTGAGAATCATAATATGAAATATTACCAATCACATTGTTTAATCCATAGATTGTAACCATCGCATAAGCTTGTTTTGTTATCTTTTCCAAATCACTCAATGCCCCTGTAGAGATTTTCCCGAAAATAATTTCTTCGGCAGCTCTTCCTCCAAGTGCGGCACACATCTCGTCAAGTAACTGTTCCGTATTTGTGATGGATCTTTCTTCAGGCAAATACCAAGCTGCTCCTAATGATTGTCCTCTTGGCACGATGGTAACTTTTACAAGCGGATTAGCGTGTTCTGCCAACCAAGAGACTGTTGCATGCCCAGATTCATGGAAAGCAATTACTTTCTTCTCCTCGTCTGTAATAATTTTATGCTTTTTCTCTAAACCACCAATAATTCTATCTACAGCATCCAAGAAATCCTGCATTTCAACTGCTTCTTTATTTTTTCTTGCAGCGATAAGAGCTGCTTCATTACATAAGTTGGCAATATCTGCGCCCGAAAAACCAGGTGTTTGTTTTGCCAAGAATTCCCTATCAATGTTATCCGCTAATTTTATTGGTCTTAAATGAACATCAAAGATTGCTTCTCGTTCAGATAAATCTGGCATATCAACATAAATTTGCCTATCAAACCTTCCCGCACGCATTAGAGCTTTGTCTAGTACATCTGCTCGGTTTGTTGCAGCCAAAAGAATAACACCAGAGTTTGTTCCAAAACCGTCCATTTCTGTTAACAACTGATTCAAAGTATTTTCTCTTTCATCGTTAGATCCAAAGCTATTATTTTTACCCCTTGCGCGTCCAATTGCATCAATCTCGTCAATAAATATAATTGCAGGTGCTTTTTCTTTTGCTTGTTTAAATAAATCTCTCACACGTGATGCTCCTACTCCAACAAACATTTCAACAAAATCAGAACCTGACAATGAGAAAAACGGAACATCTGCTTCTCCTGCCACTGCTTTTGCCAACAAAGTTTTTCCTGTACCCGGAGGTCCGACCAGCAAAGCTCCTTTTGGAATTTTTGCTCCTAATGCAGTATATCTTTTCGGATTCTTCAGAAAGTCAACAATTTCTTGGACTTCTTCTTTTGCTCCTTTTAATCCTGCGACATCTTTAAAGGTTACATCTGTACCTTTTCCTTTTTCAAAAACCTGTGCTTTTGATTTACCAATGTTAAACATCTGATTTCCTCTTCCTCCAATGCCACCCGACATCCTTCGGAAAATAAACATCCATATTGCCACTATGATAATGATGGGCAATAAAAAGCTAAATATCTGTCCAATATAATTATGCTCTTCATCTACTCTATATGAAACAGGTTCAAAGCCGTTCTTTTCTCTGTCGTCATTTACTTTGTCGAAATCTTTAAGAAAGGATTCTACTGAGGCGATATCGAAACTCAATTTCGGGTCAGAAGCCGCAAACGAATTATTGGATCCTTCTAAAACTCGTTTAATCAGGTCATAATCTCCTCCTGAATAATCTCCTCCATTAATTGCAACCCTTCCTTCATCGCTCAGTTTGAAATCAACCCTTCCAACGTTTCTCCATAGCGTAACGTTTTCAACATAACCATCTTCCATTAATTGTAAAAAGGTTCGTTGTGATTGGATTTTCTGTGTCGGATTTGACCCTAAAAACAACTGCACTCCAATAATTGCAATTCCAATAGCCGCATAAATCCAATAGATTAAATACGGGTTCTTTTTCTTGTCATTCCCTTTGTTTCCGTCTGATTTTTTTTGATTATTATCTGTCATTCTTAAGGTTTAATCATTTTTAATATGATGAACTTTTCCATCAGCCCATAATTGTTCTAATTCATAAAATTCTCGGACATCCCTCATAAATATGTGTGCAACAACATTTACATAGTCCAAAAGCACCCATTGTGCGTTTGTTTTTCCTTCTACATTCCAAGGGCGCTCTTTTAATTGTTTACGTGTCAACCTAACAACTGCGTCTGCAATCCCAGAAATATGAACAGTAGAGTTTCCAGTTGCAATTACAAAGAAATCTGTCACTGTATTTTCAATTTCACGTAAATCAATAACAACAATGTTTTCTGCCTTGTTGTCTCGCATTCCTTCTACAATTACCTCACACAATCTGGATGAGTCTATTTCTTTTTTATTTACTATCATTCAATTTTTTAGCTATTCACAAAACTAATTAAATTTTATATTAACCTGCCATTTTTAAGTCTTTTTACAAAATAATTACAACTTAAAAATCGACAATATTACATTGATAGATATAACTAAACAACTAGTCTGCCAAGTTGTTCAATTTTGCATCAAACTGCTACTTTGTCATAATCGTAGATGAAAACAAGCTATTTTGTCGGGATTCACTACAAATCGGCCTCTCTTTATTCAGTTGAATACAGCCAATAATTATGACACATACATTTTAAAATTGATTATATTTGCATCAATTATTGAGAAATTATGGAGAAAATAACATCATACAAACCAAAAAACAACGTAAGAATTGTGACAGCGGGTTCCCTTTTTGATGGACACGACGCTTCTATTAATATCATGAGAAGAATTATGCAATCTTCGGGTTGCGAAATTATACATCTGGGGCATGACAGAAGTGTAGAAGAAGTGGTAGATTGCGCTATTCAAGAAGATGCACAAGCAATTGCTATGACGTCTTATCAAGGTGGACATGTTGAGTATTTTAAATACATGTACGATTTACTTCAAGAAAAAGGAGCTCCACAAATTAAAATTTTTGGTGGTGGTGGCGGAACCATTCTACCTTCAGAAATTGAGGATTTAGAAAATTATGGAATTTCACGTATTTACCACCCAGATGATGGTAGAAACATGGGATTACAAGGTATGATTAACGATGTTATCGAGCAATCAGATTTCCCGATTGGTAAAGATGTGAAATTGGATTTAGAGAAAATAAAGAGCAAAGATGTTCCTACAATCTCTCGATTAATTTCTGCTGCTGAAAACTTTCCTGAGCAAAATAAAGCTGTATTTGACCAAGTTCATAAAGAAGCTGAAAAATCATCCGTTCCTATTTTAGGAATCACTGGAACTGGAGGTGCAGGAAAGTCATCTATGGTTGATGAATTGGTGAGAAGATTTTTAGCTGATTTTGAGGATAAACAAATTGCTGTTGTTTCTGTCGATCCTTCCAAAAGAAAAACGGGAGGAGCTTTACTAGGTGATAGAATCAGAATGAACTCTATTTTCAACAAAAGAGTTTATATGCGTTCATTAGCAACTCGACAAGCCAATTTAGCACTTTCTCAATACGTTCAAGAAGCGTTAAATGTGCTTAAAATTGCAAATTATGATTTGATTATTCTTGAAACATCAGGAATTGGGCAATCCGATACTGAAATCATGGACTATTCAGATGTCAGTTTGTATGTCATGACACCAGAATTTGGTGCGGCAACGCAACTTGAAAAAATTGATATGTTAGACTTTGCCGACGTAATTGCTTTGAATAAGTTCGACAAAAGGGGGGCGTTAGATGCAATTAGAGATGTTCGAAAACAATATCAAAGAAATCATCTTTTATTTGACCAACCGACGGAGTCCATGCCTGTTTACGGCACAATCGCATCACAATTTAACGATCCAGGGACAAATCACCTTTATAAAGTTTTGATGGACAAAATAGTCGAAAAGACAGATGCAAAATTAAGCTCATCATATAGTATGACAGAGGAAATGTCAAAAATGAAGTTTATCATTCCTCCAGAAAGAAGCAGGTATTTGTCAGAAATTTCTGAAAACAACAGGGCTTACGACAGATGGGTTGAGAAACAAGTGAAAGTTGCCAATAAGTTATATGGTATCCAACAATCTATTAATACATTAAAGGAGAGTGAACTAGCGGATAAAAATACGATAATCGAAGGACTTCAAACTACTTTTGAGAATACAAAGCTGGATTTAGATCCTCACAACTGGGAAATTCTCCAATCTTGGTCTGATGTTACCAAAAAATATAAAGACCCACTTTACACTTTTAAAGTAAGAGACAAAGAAATCAAAATCCAAACACATACTGAATCACTTTCTCATTTACAAATCCCAAAAATTGCCTTGCCAAAATATACTGCTTGGGGTGATTTATTGAAATGGATTTTACAAGAAAATGTACCTGGAGAATTTCCATATACTGCTGGACTTTATCCTTTTAAACGTGAAGGAGAAGACCCGACACGAATGTTTGCAGGAGAAGGAGGACCAGAACGTACAAATAAACGATTTCATTACGTAAGTTTAGGAATGCCTGCAAAACGACTTTCAACAGCGTTTGATTCTGTAACTTTATACGGTCACGACCCAGCAATACGCCCAGATATATATGGTAAAATTGGGAACTCAGGTGTTTCAATTTGTTGCTTAGACGATGCCAAAAAACTATACTCAGGTTTTGATTTAAGCGACCCGAAAACGTCGGTTTCTATGACAATTAATGGTCCAGCACCGATGTTATTAGGATTTTTCATGAATACAGCCATCGACCAAGCATGTGAAAAATATATCAAAGCAAATGGTTTAGAAGAAGAGGTTAAGCAAAAAATAAAAGCGATTTTTGACGCAAAAGGTACAAAACAACCTCAATATCAAGGAGAGTTACCAGAAGGAAATGATGGTTTAGGACTCATGTTATTGGGCGTTACAGGAGATCAGGTCTTACCAAAAGACATTTATGAAAATATCAAAACAGCAACACTTTCTGTTGTTCGAGGAACTGTTCAAGCAGATATTTTAAAAGAAGACCAAGCGCAAAACACCTGTATCTTTTCCACAGAGTTTGCACTTCGGTTAATGGGTGATGTTCAAGAATATTTCATAGACAAAAATGTGAGAAACTTCTATTCTGTATCTATTTCGGGATATCACATCGCAGAAGCAGGAGCCAATCCAATAACACAGTTAGCTTTAACTTTGTCAAATGGATTCACTTATGTTGAATACTATTTAAGTAGAGGAATGGACATCAACGAGTTTGGTCCGAACTTATCGTTCTTCTTCTCTAACGGAATCGACCCTGAATATGCAGTAATTGGTCGTGTTGCAAGAAGAATTTGGTCAAAAGCCTTACGCAACAAGTACGGAGCAAACAAGCGTGCTCAAATGTTGAAATATCATATTCAAACATCTGGTCGTTCTTTGCATGCACAAGAGATTGCTTTTAACGACATCAGGACAACACTTCAAGCATTGTATGCGATATACGATAACTGTAACTCATTGCATACCAACGCTTATGACGAAGCGATTACGACGCCAACAGAAGAATCTGTAAGACGAGCAATGGCCATCCAATTAATTATAAATCATGAATTAGGATTGGCGAAAAATGAAAATCCAATTCAAGGTTCATTTATCATTGAAGAACTAACAGATTTAGTTGAAGAAGCGGTTCTTTTAGAGTTTGACAGAATCAATGAAAGAGGCGGTGTTTTGGGCGCGATGGAAACCATGTATCAACGTTCAAAAATTCAGGAAGAATCATTGCATTACGAAAAACTAAAACATTCTGGTGAGTTGCCAATTATGGGTGTTAATACATTTAAAGATTCACAAGGTTCACCTACAATCATTCCAAAAGAAGTAATTCGAGCGACCAAAGAAGAAAAGGAATATCAAATTTCAATGTTGGAAGAGCTACAAAACTTCCATAAAGGCGATTCAGAAAAATGGATTGAGAGAATAAAAGAGGACGCTGTTAATAATAAAAATTTATTCGATACTTTAATGGAAGCAACTAAATATTGTTCGTTAGGTCAAATCACCGAGGCAATGTTTGATGTTGGTGGGCAGTATAGAAGAAACATGTAATATTTGAATATAATATTTGTTAAAAACGAACAACAAAACTCACAACTTGATTCAATAAATATTGTTTTTTATCGTTATTGATACTATCTTTGTATTGTTATACAAAAAAATGGAAGAAATTCAAAATGTAATAGCAGAAATTGAGACGAAAATCGCAAAAATGCGGGCGTCTTTACGTACTGTTAGAACAGAAAATGAAGATTTAAAGTCTGAGATTCAAACTTTGACAAACAATTTAAGTCAAAAACAGAATGAGTTGGAAGATTTTATGTCAAAGTATAACAACGTAAAGAATCAATTAGAGCAAGGATTGATTGGAACGTCTAAAAAAGACGATTATTCTTCTCAAATTGATGAATTAGTAAGGGAAATAGATGACTGTATAAGTCGATTGAAAGTAGAATAAAATGACTAAGAAGTCAATTAAAATTGTTATCGCAGGACGAAAATACCCACTGACCATAAATGAGTCTGAGGAGGATATTGTATTACAAGCAGTCACAGATATCAATGACAATATCAAACGTCTTCAAGAGAGTTATGCAGTTAAAGATATGCAGGATTTATTAGCAATGACCTCGTTGCAACTCGCGACAAAGTCAAAAAAAAATAATACTTCTAATTTGAAAAATAAAGATACATTTGATACAGAAAAAGTTTTAGACGCACTAAATCTTCTTTCTAATAGTATTGATGAATAAATCGCATTTTTAACCTATTTCCCATAATTTATAATTAAATATTAAAATTATGGAAGTAAAAATGTTAATAGGGATAATGATTGGACTCATAGCTGGAGTCATCATTGCGCTAGTAATACAGAATGTATTGCTTAAGAAGAAAAAAGAAAGAATCTTGGCAGAAGCTGAGATGGATGGAGAAACCATCAAAAAAGAAAAAATATTTCAAGCTAAAGAACGCTTTTTAAGCCTAAAGGAGGAGCACGAAAAATCAATCAAGGATAAAGAAAGAAGGTTGCAATCTACCCACGATAAAGTTAGAGCAAAAGAAAAAAACCTTTCTAATAAACTTGAAGAAATCAGCCGTAAAGAAAATAAACTCACCAACACTCAAAAAGAGTTAGATATTAGATTAGAACTGAACTCTAAAAAAACTGAAGAACTTGAGGCCTTACAAGAAAAAAGAGTTTCAGAGCTATCTAGGATTTCAGAGTTAAACCCTGAAGAAGCTAAAAAGCAACTCATGGAAGCGCTAACTGATGAAGCACGTACACAAGCTATGGCAGACATCAAGAAAATCGTAGATGAAGTAAAATTAAATGCAAATCAGCAAGCAAAAAAGGTAATAATTCAAGCAATGCAGAGAGTTGCGCATGAGCAATCAATTGAAAATGCTGTTTCTGTATTTAACCTTGAGTCCGATGACATCAAAGGAAGAATCATTGGTCGTGAAGGAAGAAACATTCGTGCCATAGAAGCTGCTACAGGTGTAGAAATAGTAGTAGATGACACTCCAGAAGCAATTCTTTTGTCTTGTTTTGACCCTGTAAGAAGGGAAATTGCTCGACTTTCATTACATCAATTAATTGCAGATGGTAGAATCCACCCTGCTCGCGTGGAAGAGGTTGTTGCTAAAACAAGAAAATCACTAGATGATGAGATTGCAGAGACTGGAAAAAGAACTTGTATCGATTTAGGTATTCATGGTTTACACCCAGAACTTATTAAAATGGTTGGAAGAATGAAATACCGTTCTTCTTACGGACAAAATTTACTACAACACAGTAGGGAAACGGCAAATATCGCTTCTATTTTAGCAGCAGAGTTAGGCTTGAATGTAAAATTAGCAAAACGTGCAGGATTATTACACGATATGGGGAAAGTTCCAGAAGATGAACCAGAACTTCCTCACGCAATTATTGGAATGAAGTTAGCAGAAAAATATGGTGAAAAACCTGATGTTTGTAATGCAATTGGAGCTCACCATGATGAAATAGAAATGACCTCTCTTATCGCTCCAATTGTTCAAATTGCGGATGCTATCTCTGGGGCAAGACCTGGAGCCAGAAGAGAAATAATTGAAGCTTACATCAATCGTATAAAAGAACTCGAAAATCTTGCTTTGTCGTATGACGGCGTTACAAATGCTTATGCAATTCAAGCTGGAAGAGAATTGCGTGTGATGGTAGAAAGTGAAAAAGTATCTGACTTGCAAGCAGACGAATTGTCATTTGCTATCTCTCAGAAAATTGAAACAGAAATGACATATCCTGGTCAAGTAAAAGTTACTTTAATCAGAGAAAAAAGGTCAGTCCATTATGCACGATAATAAATACAGATAATAATTAGATAAATGAAAGTTTATAACAATATCTTAGAGACAATTGGTAATACACCGTTGGTGCGCATTAACAAGTTAACGAAAGAAATCGAAGCTGATGTTATTGCAAAAATCGAAACTACCAACCCAGGAAATTCTGTAAAAGATAGAATGGGGCTGAAAATGATTGAAGACGCAGAAAAACAAGGACTCCTAAAACCAGGAGGAACAGTTATCGAAGGAACTTCAGGAAATACTGGAATGGGATTGGCTTTGGCTTGTATCATAAAAGGGTACAAGTTAATTTGTGTACTTAGTGATAAACAAAGTAAGGAGAAAATGGACATTCTAAAAGCTGTGGGTGCAGAGGTTGTTGTTTGTCCTACAAACGTTGAACCTGAAGACCCGCGCTCATATTATTCTGTTTCAAGAAGACTTGCTGAGGAGACTCCAAACTCTTGGTATGTTAACCAATATGACAATCTATCAAACAGATTGGCTCACTACGAAACAACGGGACCTGAAATTTGGGAACAAACAAATGGTAAAATAACACATTTCGTTGTTGGTGTTGGTACGGGAGGAACAATTTCTGGAGTTGGTCAATATCTAAAAGAAAAAAATCCAAATGTTAAAATTTTAGGTATCGACACGTATGGCTCTGTGTTTAAAAAATATCATGAAACTGGTATCTTTGATACAAAAGAAATTTATCCATACATCACAGAAGGAATCGGAGAAGATATTCTTCCAAAAAACGTTAATTTTGATATAATCGACCACTTCGAAAAGGTAACCGATAAGGATGCTGCAATTTATACCAGAAAACTTGCTAGAGAAGAAGGAATATTCGTCGGAAATTCAGCTGGAGCAGCAATAAAAGGTGTTTTACAGATGAAAAACATGTTTAAAAAAGGCGACGTAGTTGTAGTACTTTTCCATGATCATGGAAGTCGGTACGTTGGTAAATTCTTCAATGATGATTGGATGAAAGAACAAGGATTTTTGTAAAAATAATAATATATTAAATGGAGGGTTACAATGAAATCTTGTTAACTCTCCATTTTTTTTAGTTAAATGAAATACACAGACCAATACGGAACTACAATCGAATTAAAAAGAACGCCTCAGAGAATTGTTTCTCTTGTTCCATCACAAACAGAACTCTTATATCACTTAGGATTAAAAGAAGAGGTTATTGGCATTACCAAATTTTGTATTTATCCTGAAGAATGGTACCAATCTAAAACACGAATCGGTGGCCCAAAAAAGCTAAAAATAGATAAAATTAAAAGTCTAAATCCTGATTTAATCATTGGAAACAAAGAAGAAAACATAAGAGAAGAAATAGAAGAAATTCAAAAAATTGCTCCTGTTTGGCTAAGTGATATTTACAATCTTACCGATGCAATTGAAATGATTAATTCCATCTCATTGATTTGTAACAAACAAAGTGAAGGAAATCTAATTGTTCGGCTAATAGAGTCGCAGTTTTCAGAAATCAAACCATTAAAAACCACAAAAAAGGTTTTGTACATGATATGGAAAAACCCATTTATGGTTGTTGGTCCGAACACCTTCATTCATCATATTTTAACGGAGCATTTAGGATTTGAAAACATTATCAAACTACCTCGTTATCCAGAAATTAATCCAGATTTATTTCAAAACGTCGATTATGTTTTTCTCAGTACAGAACCTTATCCTTTCAATGAGAAACATATTCCTGAAGTAAAAAAATATTTTCCTCAAGCAAAGATCATGATTGTTGATGGCGAATACTTCACATGGTATGGTTCGAGATTAGCGAGTTCACCTGGTTATTTTACAAGATTATTAGAAGAAATGTAAAATTGTTTTTAATTTTGGTTTGCATTAACATTTATTAGACATTTAATTATTAGTACTTTTCTATGAAAAAAGCAATTGCAAGGGTTGTTTTGAAAATATTAGGTTGGCAGATTAATGACCATCCAATTGGAGTTAAAAAAGCAGTTGTCGCAATGGGACCACACACAAGTAATTGGGACTTTGTAATTGGTCGATTAGCATTTTGGAATTATGGAATTAACGCAACATTTCTGATAAAAGAAGAGGTTTTTGTCCCTCCTTTTAGCTGGTTTCTAAAGTCATTAGGTGGAATCCCTGTAAGTAGGGAAAAGCACAATCATTTTACAGATCAGGCAGTGGAATATTTCCAGAACAATGAAACCATGTATATGTTATTTACTCCTGAAGGAACAAGAAAGTACAATCCAAACTGGAAAAAAGGGTTTTATTATATTGCCTTAAAAGCTAATGTTCCGATTTATCTTGGTTATATGGATTACAAAACAAAAACAGGTGGTTTCCATAGTTTATTTGAACCGACAGGAGATATAGATAAGGATATTGCCTTTATTAAAAAAGAACTTAGTCAATACCAAGGGAAATATCCACAAAACGGAATTAAAGAAGAAGTCCCTACCGTTGAATAAGTCTTCCTTTCCACTTAGGTTGATAGAAAAATGAACCGACCATAGTAGAAATCATCAGCAGAAAATAGACTATCTGAAACAAAGGTAAATATAAAATTCTCCAAGATTCTTGAAGTTTTATGGTGTAATTTGTAAAAATAAGTGTGTCCAATACAAGACGTAACGTAAAAATAACCACTAAAACCTCAATCCAACCCATCAAGGCAAGAAACACCAATGTCACAATGGAGCTTAAAAAATAGAAAATAATAAATATCCCAAAAAAATACTCGCTGATTGTTGGTTTTACGTTAGCTTTTCCAATCCATCGTATTCTTTGATGAAAATATTCTTTGAAACTATTTGGTGAACTTGTTACTACAGATAATTGCTTTTGATTGTTAACAAAAATCCTCTGCTTTTCTGACCTTACTTTTTGCATTAAAAAATAATCATCTCCAGAAGATATAGACTGATGTGATGAAAGTTGCTCTTTGTAATCAATTTCATTTAGGTTTATCAAAAGATTGGCTCCACTTGCAGAAATTGGATAAATAGGTTGAAGCAAATAATTAAATGCGCTCAGGAACAAATATTCTGTGCTGAAAAGATTGGATAAAAATCCTTTTCCTTTTGGGATAACTGGCAAAACAAGTAGATCAGTTTCAGGGGTAAAGGAAAGGGTTTCAAAATATTTTTCATTCAAAACAACGTCTGCATCCATTGTTAGCGCATATTTCGAGTCCAAATTTTCAATCCCCACAAGTAACGCTTCTTTTTTACCCATTTTATCATCATTAAGATGAAAAAGACTTCCGATGTTGTTTGCTGATATAAACTCTTCAATTAGTTGTACAGAAGAATCTGTAGAATGGTCATTGATAAAAAAAATATCTTTTGGAAGTTTTGTCTGAGTTTTGATACTATTAAGTAACAAAGGTAGATTATTCATTTCATTCCTAAATGGAATAATGACCACGACCTCATTTAAAGAAATTTGATTTTCCTTAATTTGTTTTGATTTGGATATCTTTAAAAAGATAAAAAATAAAAAACAGCAAATTAAAAAAAGTAGATAAAAGTCAATCATAATTTTTTAATTGAAAACCCAATAGTATTTAGTATCTTTAGAATCAAAATCGCATCAAATAATGGTTAAAGATAAAATAATTCTTGGAATTGATCCTGGTACAACCGTAATGGGTTATGGAATTATTCATGTAAAAAACAATAAGTTAATATTGGTTACTTATGGGATTTTACAATTGAGCAAGATTAAAAACCATCCAGACAAACTTAGAAGGATTTACGAGCGCGTTGAAGGGTTAATCAAAGAATATAAGCCAGATGAAATGGCAATTGAAGCACCATTTTTCGGAAAGAATGTTCAATCTATGCTAAAACTAGGTCGTGCACAAGGAGTTTGTATTGCTGCCTCATTATCCAAGGAAGTCCCTTATGAAGAATATACGCCAAGAAGGATAAAACAAGCGATAACAGGTAAAGGATCTGCCAGCAAAGAACAAGTAGCAGCAATGATTCAAAGCATTGTTGGTTTAGAAGAAATTCCTAAATATTTAGACGCTACTGACGGGTTGGCCGCTGCGATATGTCATCATTTTTCTAAAGGAATTGGGGAAAATAATAAAGAAAGCGTTTCATCTTGGAAAGCGTTTATAAATAAAAACCCATCACGAGATAAATCTTCTAAGAAGTAAGTTACGCTTCAGCGATCATTTTCGCTATCTCCATCATTTCATCTTGAGATAGATTCAGCTTTGGTTTATTAAAATCCATATCAGCAATACCATTAATTGGCATCAAGTGGATGTGAGCATGAGGAACTTCGAGTCCGACGACAGTCATTCCAATTTTTTTACAATCAAATACTTTATCCATTTTATTAGCAACCATTTTTGTAAAAGCCATATATCTTCCAAGTAGATCATCATTGATATCAAATATATAGTCGATTTCTTTTTTCGGAATAACCAGAGTATGTCCTTTAATGATTGGCATTACATCTAAAAAGGCTAGGAACTCGGTATTTTCAGCAACTTTATATGCAGGGATTTCACCGTTAACGATTTTTGTAAAAATTGAAGCCATTATCTTGTAATTTCTAGTATTTCAAATTGAATGATTCCACTGGGTGTTTGAACATCACAAATATCACCAACAGATTTCCCAAGAAGTCCTTTACCGATGGGCGATTCAACAGAAATTTTCTTTTGCTTTAAGTCGGCTTCTTTTTCAGCCACAAGTGTATAGGCCATTTCTGCGTTATTTTTTAAATTTTTTATTCTAACTGTTGAGAGTATCAATGCTTTAGAACTATCAATTTCAGAGTCGTCTATAATTCTAGCATTTGCTATAATATTTTTTAGTTTAGCAATTTGCATCTCCAACAAACCTTGTGCTTCTTTCGCTGCGTCATATTCTGCATTCTCAGATAAATCTCCTTTATCTCTTGCCTCAGCAATTTGCTGTGAAATTTTAGGCCTCTGAACATTTTCCATATCATTCAGTTCATCCTTTAATTTCTTTAATCCTTCTTCTGTGTAATAATTGATTTTTGTTGCCATAAATCTAAAAATTTGGTTAGTGTAATAACGAAAACAAGAGAGTCAAATGACTCTCTTGTTATACCACGAAAATTTATATAATATCTATTTCAAACTCAGAGTAATTCCGAATGTATGAATAATACCAAACGGGTTAGATGTTCTCATTGCATACTCAACTCCAAGAGGAGTCTTTTTAGCACCAAGAAGAGCATCAATCGAAATACCTGCAGTCAATCCAGTTAAACTTGTTGTTGTTTTTTCTCTATCAAACATTTCTTTTTCTCCAACGAATCCAACTCTAAGGTTAGCTGCAACAGAACTAAAAGTCATTCCATAATCTAAGCCAACATTAAATTGGTCATTTGTAAATGAATTAGCGTGGAAAGCAACAGCAGCTGTAAGTACATGGTTTTCATTAAAAATAAAATCATACCCAAACCCCATCGCTAACATTGATGGTAACTCATAAGAAGCTGAACGCTGCACGAGTGTTGCTTCTGTGGTAGTACTTTTGTATGCCACTTCTTTCGCCAATCCATCACCTGAGAATTTCATTGGAGTACCAACATTTCTCAAAGTAATACCAAACTTTACTTGCTCCTGTTTACCAGTAACGTATCTAACACCAGCATCGAAAGCAACTCCAGTAGCTCTCATATTTGCGATATTTTCAGTAACTACTTTCATGTTCAATCCTGCATAAATAGAATTAGAAAACGAACGAGCATATCCAACGTTAATTACATTATGACGCGGAGTGAACGTTCCGATTCCACCTTCTGGCAGATCAACGGTAGTAATGTCAATATCACCGTATCCAAAAGCTTGGAGTGAAACAGCAATAACTGATGCTTCACCAATTCTTTGGGCAATTCCTGCAGAGTTTAATGAGATTCCTGCATCACCCAACCAAGTTGTATAATTAAACTTAATTTGTGTTTTATCAGTAAAGGCTAAACCAGCAATATTTGAGAACTGTGCTTCTAGTCCATTGTCAGTTGCTATACCAGCAGAACCAAAAGCGGTAGAACGCGCCCATGGATTTACTAATAATTCGCTAGCACCAGCCGAACCGATTCTGTCTTCATTACCTGCCATTACAGAGAAGCTCATAAACACAGCTCCAGTCAGCATTAAATTCTTAGCTATTTTATTTAAAATTTTCATCTTTTAAAATTATTTCGTGTTAGTCAATTATTATAAGTTTTCTAAATCTGCTGCTCTCATTCCACCAAAGAATTTAACAACCCTATCTCCAATTCCTTCTACATGAACATGAATTAGATAAACTCCACCTGCAACAGATATATTTTCACTATTCTTTAAATCCCAGTCCAAAGATGTAATTGGACTATCTTTATCGAATGCTCTAATCAATTTACCTGATGTATTGTAGATTCTAACTTTACATCTTTCAGGAAGGTTTGTGATTTTAACTCTTGTATCAAGACGCCCTCTTTCATATTCAGAGTAAGCATAATAAGGGTTCGGAACAACGTTAATAATATCAAGAGCAGAGGCTAACGTTTCAGCGTCATTTTTTATTGTTTTGAAGCCATCCATATTCCACTCATAAGTTGGAGAATTTCCAAAAGCACCAGTCATTTCGTAATCACCATACATTTGATTAATTCTTACTCTAATTCTTACATCAGAAGAAAGAAGCTCTTCTCCTTCAGCCAACATAGGGTATAAAACCCATGAAAGTTCATCATATACTTTTCTGAAACTAGTGATCGTTTCTGTAGATAGGAAGTCATAAATATATCTTCCTTTATCATACGTAGGCATTTCACCTATCAGTGCAGTACTGAAATCATAAATTTTCCCTTCTGGCCTACCAAAAACGTAAACTGCATGTTGTCCACCCAAAACTGGGTTAAGGTTACCATTGATATCAACAGAATTTCCATACATAGTTGAAGTTGGATTCCAAATCATATCAGCTCCATTTTCACCAGCTAAGAAAGAGTTTTCGGCAAACGCCATATTCAATCTTCTACCTGTTTCAACATCAATTGCATATCCAGGGAACCATCCCATACCCGTTGGTTGATCACCATCAGGGTTTGCTTCGGATGCATTGTACCCAGGATCTCCAAGTTTTCTACCATTTTTGTCAACAGAAGGGCTTTTACGCAGTAAACCAGGTCTTGCACCACCAACATTTAAGTTAGGGTCTGCTCCAAGCTCAATAACAGGAGTTCTAGTCCATTTAGATTTATCACTTGTTATGACAATATCAACACTTGTTTGAAATACAGATCCCATTTTATCTGACCTATATGCAGAGAACGGTATTGCAGGCGAACCATTAGGAACTCCAAGAGGGAAGAATTGATCTGTACAATCGGCAGAACCTATTCTACGAGCCAACTGACCAATTGTCATAGTTCCCCCTAAAATATTTGTATATAATTTGTGCGGATCCTTATTCTCAACAGGATTATAACAACAAGGGTCGAAAAGTCCTAAATCAGGGAGACAACCCGCTGTTCCTGTGGTAGTAGTCCCTGAAGCTATCCAATTATCAGGTGAGTATGAAGCTGTATTAGACACTCCTGATAACCAACGTCTTGAACTATCACTAAAAGTCATAGTTGACTCAATAGGCTCTGCAATTTTCGCATGAAAGAATGATTTAGAGTCACTACATTGAGAAGAAGAAACGCCTTCAGGACATTTGAAAGATACTTGATTAATTTGGACAGAGATACCCCATTGAGGAATCAATTGTTCATTATCTCGATTAATTGTTACATTTGACTGAACCGTTTCAAGTAAATCACCACCTTTCTCAGAATATCTTTCAAGTGTCCAAGATGCAGTATCAAGTTTATGGGGGGCATAATTATCAAACTTCAATAAGAAATATCCATCTACTAGATTAAGTGGATCAATAACTTTTACTCCAATTGGTCCTTTACCTCTTTGATAAGTTGGAGTGTCAATAGAACCATGCTCAACGATAAAATCTTCGGTAGCTTTTGTTAAATCAACAGCTCTGTTTCCATTCCCACGACCATCTAACGTTGTAATTTCAGGAGAATCACCATATTGTAATTGAGTGATTGTTCCGTCAAAACGAGGTGCCGGAGAGTGAGGAATACCAGCTACCGCATTGATTGAACCTCCATCGGCAGCCAAACGAGAACTGATATATGGCGTTTTTTGACCATCTATCATTCCAGCATCATCTGGTGAGTATTTTTTATACTCATTATGTGCATAAGCAATTGCTATGTAGTAATATGTTTTATGATTTACCAATGCTTCATTTGTAAACATATCAGTTTGCACCCTAAACGAGTGACGAATACCTTTGTTTTCACCATTTACCATTTCTGTTGGAACAGAGAAACCTAATTCTTCATCATAAATGAAATTAATCAATCTATCTATATCATTTTTAATATCACACTGAGCCACTAATCTAGCGAATCTATTGTCACCAATATCACTCACTTTTGCTTCTTCATTTAACATTTGATAGATTTGATATCCTTCAAATGTATAAAATTTATCATACGGATCAGATGGGTCTGGTGAATCAGGAATATTAATATTATCCTCTTCGTGGAAGGATTCATTCATATTATTCCCATAAGGGTTGTCTAAAAGAAGAATCAATTCATTCTCAAGTTCAACAATTTCAAGGACTGGAGCCGTTGGTGGATCCATAATTTCAAAGCAGTTGTCAAATAATGCTTGTGCTTTTGTATCATTTCTTAATAAAACATCAATTGATGCGGCAGCATTTCCTTCAAAAGCACGACCATAAACAACACCAACTGTAAGGTTATTTATCGCACCTGGTGTTAAGGTAAAAGGTCCAGCTGTTTGTAAAAACCTTCTGTCTCCAATTGGGTTTGTGTTGTTACCTCCATCAACATTTCTTTCAGACCATCCCCAGCCCATATCAACACCTTCTGTTCCCCAATGATAAGGGTCAGAGTCTCCAGGGTAAGTATATGCCGCAGGAGTTGTGGTTGCGCCAGGAGAACCAAGTCTTCCTGTACCACCATAAACAAAAGGAGTATTATCCAACCAAAATCCATTCATATAATTATAGAAACCTCCAGGGGTAGAAGGATCAACATCACTTCCACTGCCATCTCCCATATCCTGACGGTTATAGTAGTTAAAACGTCTCATTCCAAAACGTTCATTGTCAATGATACCATCAGAATAACCAATCCCAATACCTTCATAAACAATCCCTTTCCCGTCTAAGGCTTCTTGAACTGTTGGAACATAATAAACAAAAGAACCATCTGGTTGTTCTTGCATGTGTGGTCCAATGTTATCAAGACTATCTGCATCTTGGTAAGGCCCTTCAAAGAAGTCAATACCAATAGCAGGAACGTTATCTCCATAACCCGATGCTCCACTTTGACCTGGGTCATGATTTGCACCGTTATATGCAAATCCCAATCCTCTTGAAACATCACACCCTACATAATCATCGTCTGCATAACCAACATCAGCATCCGCATATTGTGTAAAGTATGTGTCATATAAAGTCTGAGTTGAACGATTAATCATTTCATAGTTGTAGAAAGTCATTTGGTTTACTTCATCATTGGTAGCAAATGAAAATGCTTGTGCGTGTATTTCCATTCCGATAGGATCTGCACCTGTTTCAGTATGAATATTTCCTTTATCATTGAATACCCACCAGTTAGTTTTATCACCAAATAAAGTGACACGACGGTCGAATCCACACTGAACATCATCACGACCCAAGATATCGTCAAACCATGGAACATCTCCTTGATCTGGATCATAGATTCCATCTCCAGTTCCGCCAGCTATAGGAGCATCATAGAATGGTGCTAAATAATAATCTTGTCCTCTGGTAATATCACCATGTGCAGGCCAGTTATAAATTCTTTGGATTGCATCATTTGAAAGTGGAAAATCATCTAAACAAGGTGGATTATTTTCACATTCGGTTTTCAATATGAAATTAATAACTTCTGCTTTAGCAATCGGAAAAAATTTATCGTATTCGATACATACATCTGGGTCGATTGTAGCCGCACCAAAATCACGAATTGCATCATCTCCAACAGGGAAACGAGGATCATAATCTCCTGTACCCACAGTAACAGAAAGTGGTCCTGGCCAGAAATCATTTCCTTGTCTAAATTTAACCGCGGCTAATTTTAATTGCCCATTAATATCATTTCCTCCCATCCAAATCGAACCAGAGAAAAGCACGTGATTACCTCCTCCAACAGGAACTTCATAAGATGCGGTACCTGTCTGTCTGTTTTGCCATAACGAGCCTCCTACTTCAACAAGTGCTTTTACATCATTAAAATCCATGAATATTCTAGCGGAAGAAGGAGGACAGTTTGCTTTATTATAAGCATCATTACCTTTATTAGGCTTTCCTTTATCTCCGATAAACTCAGCTGCATTAGCCCCTATTGAGATGCCCAAAACAACTAATGTGATTAAAAACTTTTTCATAATATTATATTTTTCGTTCTTTCCTATATTAAAAATCAAATTTAACACCTAATCTGATGGTTCTTGGCATGCTGATATTGTATGGGTTATTCATAAACATCGTATACATATCTCTGTACGCTTGTTCATCCAGCCTACTTGCGATGGAAGTTTGCCATTCTGCTGCTGCAAGGTAACCATCATTATCTGGAACACCAGTTGCACGGTAAACATTTAACACATTAAACTGATTTAAAAGATTTGTCACCCTTAAGTAAACATTCAAATAAGCATGTTTCTTTTTATCCTCGTTTTTACCAAACGTAAGTTCCCATGTTCTGTCAATCTGCAAGTCAAGTGTATATGTCCATGGCATACGCGATCCATTTTGAGAACCTGATAATTGCGGAGTACCAGCTCCAATTGCAGCAGGAGTAATATTCTTTTGTTTTGAATATGGTCTTCCCGATTTAATTAGAGTTACTACGTTGATTCCCATATTCTCGAATAATTTAACATCTCCAATACTTGGTCCATTATAGTCAGCACCATCACCATAACGGTAGTCAATTGTAAAAGAAAGTGCATGTCTTTGGTCAAAATCCAATGCATAAACCGTACGGAAATCTGGTTGTTGAGAGTTAACAAAAGTGAATGAAGAATTTGCATCAGAACCAGTACCTTCAGCGAACTGTAATGTATAGTTAGCTGTTAGACGGATATTTCCTGTTCTTCTTAAATCGTATTCAACTGTCAAACCTTTCACTGTAGAAAAGTCACGATTACCATAAGTCATATAAGTCGAAGGGTAAGCTTCAAACACGTTTCTCAACTGAATTTGGTCTCTCATTTCACGATAGAAAACGCTTAATTTCAATGAAGACGTACGTGTAAGTACTTGTTGGAATCCGAATGAATAGTCAACAGTTTTCTCTGGTCTCAAGTTTGAGTTTCCAATGATATTATTAGATCTTGCTGTAATAAAGTGATAATCAATTGGATCGAATCGCACGCCAGTTGTTGGTCTTCTCGTTAAGATATCATAGTTTGCAAAGAAGTTTGCTTCATCAGAAATCGGAAAAGAGAAAGAGATACGAGGCATAACATTTACAGCAACTTTATAATCTTCGAATGCGTCAGCAGTTGGTGTTGATTGATCAGGGTTTAATAACCAAGGAGCAATACCAGCACTACCTCTTAATGTCGCAGGGTCTTGTGTTTCAACACCATTTGCATTGTACCAAGTCTCTCCTTTTCTAAATCCATTAATTTGTGTAGGGTTGTCAATGTTATTCACATAAACAACATAGTCATCTCCCATTGATGATGGAATGTTAACCCAGCTGTAAGTACTAGGGTCAGCATCTCTCAATTTTTTTGCTTCGGAAACTGATCGTGCATTAAAAAATAAATAAGGGTCTTTCAATACAGGCTGGTTAGCATCGAATACATCAACACGAACACCTATATTAAAGATAATATCATCAAACGCAAACTTATCCATAATATATCCAGCAATATAAGTTGGTTGATAAGCTCCCACGAAACGCTTGTAGTTACCGTTTTCATCAAAATCGTTAAAGTATGAATTGATATCTGTGGTTCCTTTCACTCTTTGACCTGTGTGATCATATCCGTAGTAAGTAATGAAACTTCTACCTTGATTAAATAGTTCATCTGGTGAGAACATATCTAAGCTAAAAACACTTGGGTCATACGCATCAATATCTACGTAATCGTTTCCAGCAGGGTTAAGTCCAATTGCTTTTCTAAAGTTATAATCGAAAAAGTATTGTTCATCCATTTTCTCAGCACCACCATAAGCACCATTACCATCGTTAGCTGCCCAGCTTGTGTTCAGTCTTTCATAAGTCACACGAGGGTATAGGCCAACATAATCATAACTTGTTTTGTTAAAATCAAGCTCTGAGATATGGCTATTCATGTACTGACGAGCGATTCTCCAAATACCAACTGGACCTTCGTCAGCTGCTCCCCATCCACGGTCCCAACGTTGTTCGTACTCAACACCCAATGAGATGTTATGACCACCAACAACCAAAGATGCAGAACCTGAGATTCTCAATTGTTCAGTTTCCGTTTTAGAGAACCCTTCGTAAGGACTTCCTAATGCCCCCCAAATTCCGTAAACACTACCTGGTCTATCTCCATTTCTCAAACCACCATTTTGTTCAATTTGACCAAGGTTTTGGTATCTTCCAATAGGATTCCCTTCATTTAGTCTAAAATACTGAGATGTAATCGCTGAGAAAGTAGGGTTAATATCTGACGGAGCATAATCTACAACAACAGATCTAAATCCATTGTGCAACAAGCTATCTCCTGTCACATTGAAACCATAAGTTGGCTCACAAGTTGTATTGTAATAACCTACATGGCCATAATCAAAAATATTGTACTCATGATTTGGGTCATACGCTTTTCCGTTTGTTTTTGAATAATCGACCATTAAGTTATAGTAAAAGCTTTTCACTTTTGAGCTAGAGCCTTCTGCTGTATTTCTAAAACTTTGTCTAAATCTACCATAGACTCTCCAATCAAATGTTTCTGTATTTCCAAAGTTATCAAAGTTAAACAATGAATTTGCAAAGCTATAAGCCTTTCCTGTATTATAGTTTAAAGACCCTCCAAATGATAAGTTTACAGTTGGCCCAGTATTTACATCAATTTTACCAGATGCTGAAACGATTGTTCTAGCAGCGTTCATTCTAAATTTAGTTTTTTCAAATGAATCTTGTCTTAAGAACTCAGCATTACTAATATATCCTTGTCCTCCAGCTGCTAACCTTAATGGGTTTTCAATTAAACTTTCTCTAACATCTTTTTTAATTCTATAAGAACCATCAGCGAAAGGGTTTCCATCAATTACATTATTATATGAAGCAGAAAGCAAGAATCCTAAGATAGGTTCAGCCTTTTTCCCTGTTGAATCTTTTCTTCTCCAAAGTGGACCAGAAACCATTCCTTCAACAAGGTTATAACCGAATTGGTCAAGTCCATAAACTTTTCCGTCATATCCCAACTCATCTTTACCTTTAAAGTAGAATCCTGAAGTTACACCTTCTATACTTCCAAAGTATTGTGCTGAAGGTCCTCTCGTTGTAATCGAAATAATACCTCCAGTAACATCACCATAGTTCGCAGGTACACCACCTGTAATAACAGTAACTTCCTCTAACGCTGATTTCGGCAAGTTAGAAGACCCCCTTACTTTTATACCATCTATATAATAATATGTTGAACCTTCACGCGAACCTCGGACACTAATACCTCCAGAAGCCTCTGATTGATTAACCCCTCCGACTGTTGCAGCAATTCCAGATGCAGTACGAATTGGAAGTTTGTCAATATCTTCTCTTGTTACAGTTGACCCTTGAGCTCCTCCATCCCTATTAATTAACGGTACTACATATTTAACTACTTGAATCTCCTCAATATCCAATACGTCATCTGGAACGGTTACTTCAATATTATTCAGGAATGTAATTTGCTCACTACGAATAGAAACACTTTCCATTTTTAGAGCTTGATGTTCCATCGAACGAACCTCAATGTCGTAAGAACCAGCAGTTACAGACGGAAAATCAAACTTTCCGTTTTCATCTGTTTCTGCACCTCCTTTGACAATTCCTCCTTGAATTAGAACGACTTGAGCAAAAGCCACTGGTTCTTTTGTTTTTCCATCAATAACAGACCCTTTAATTGAACCGCTTCCTGCTTGACCGTATCCGAATCCTATTGACATCGTTATGCTTAAGAGCACAAAGTAGAGTTTTCGTATCATAAATTACCTTATTTATTAATTTACTTATTCTATTATAAAAGTCGTAAATATATAAACTTATCACAACTTCTAGTATCAATATTGTTAAAATATTTTTAAACAAATTTAACAAAACATGTTTAATTGAGAAAATTTTAAAGCAGGCTAACGAGTAATAAGCCACTTTTTTCGAGTAAACGGTAAATTTCACTTATTTTTAAAGTAAAAATTTAATTTTATTAATGAGATTCTATTATTTAAACCAACTTGCATATAGATTATAGTTATCTGCAATCCTCTTAATCTCTTTTTTAAACTTTTCTTTTGAAAGGGTTTTTACTTTTTTCGCTGGGACACCCGCGTATATAGAATTAGATTCTAGTTTTGTCCCCTCTAAAACGACCGCACCAGCCGCCACAATAACATTGTCGTGTACAACTGCGTTATCCATCACAATTGCCCCCATGCCTATCAGCACATTATCATGTATGGTACAACCATGAACGATTGCGTTATGACCGATCGACACATTGTTCCCAATAATTGTTTTTGTCTTTTGATACGTACAATGCACTACTACACCGTCTTGAACATTGCAATTATCACCAAACTCTATCGAATTTACATCACCCCTTATTACAGCTGAGAACCAGACAGAGCAGTCATCTCCCATTTTCACATTGCCAACTACTGTTGCATTTTCAGCTAACCAACAGTTTTTTCCAAATGATGGTTTTTTCCCGTTACATTCTTTTAATAAGGCCATAATATTAAATATTTATATCTCAATTTGATTTGCAGAAATATCGACTCCTATGATTTTTGAAGCATGTTCTTGAAAAGTTGTTGCATCTCCTGTAGTAAAATAGACAGATTTTCCGTTTTTAGACAACTTCTCTTCCATCCAAATATGTCGTTGTAGATATAACTTCAAAGCAGTTGCAACAATTTCTCCTTGACTAATCACTGTAATGTTATCAGGGATATTCGCTTCAATAAAATCTTTTAGGATTGGGTAATGGGTGCACCCCAAAAGGATTACGTCAATATTGGGAAAAGAAGAAATGATGTTGTCTAAATCTTTCTGAATTTTTGCTTTTCCATCTGTCGAGTGGTATTCTTGCGATTCAATAATTGACACCCAATTATGACATGCGTATTGATAAACGGTTGTTTGAGGGCTCAAAAAATTAAATTCATCTAAATAAGTATTAGAGGATATCGTACCTTCAGTTCCTAAGACAGCAATATTATTTGTATTGCTATAATCTCCTACTATTTCTGCGCTTGGTCTGATTACACCTAAAACTCTTTTTCCAGGGAAGTCTTTTAGCTTTGTTTGTTGGATTCTTCTGAGTGCTTTTGCAGAAGCGGTGTTACATGCAAGGATAACCAACTCACAACCTTTATCGAATAGGATTTGAACACATTCCCATGTATTATGGAAGACCTCTTCCATTGTTTTGGTTCCATAGGGAGCTCTTGCGTTATCTCCTAAATATAGGTAATCATACTCTGGGAGAAGTTGTTGAACGTCTTTTAATACAGTCAACCCACCATAACCAGAGTCAAAAAAACCGATAGGAGATTTGTTTTTCATATAATTCAAAAGTACAAAAAAGTCGCTATGAACACACAGCGACTTTATAAAATATGATATACTAAATATCTTCTTATTCGGCAGCTGTTTTGCTTGCTTCTTTTTCCAATCTAAGTGCTTCGACGATTACCATATTGGTTATATCTTTTCCGTCAGAATAAAGCAGTGCAGAGATATCCATCACATAATTCAATTTTTCTCTTTTACTGACAATATTCACAGCTTCTTGTAATCTTTCGAGTACAGGCGTATTGAGTTCATTCGCCAACATTTTCAATTGTTGATCCAATTCTTCTTGTCTTTGTTGAAATTCTTGAGATTTTCTCATCAACCTATCTTCTTCAAATTTGTAAGCCGTTTTGCTCATTGAACCTGCTTCTTCTTGCAACTTCATGTAAGCTTGTTGTAAACTTTGTTGAGTTTCCTCCAATTCTTTATATGCACGTTGTTCAAACCTTGAAAGTTCTTCTAATGCTGCTTTTCTAGATGGCAATGTATCTAACACTTTTTGTGAGTTTAAGTGCCCTAAAGCTTGCCCAAATACAGTTCCACCAATAGTGAAAGCTGTGATTATAAATGTAAATATTAACTTTTTCATAGTTGTTTTATTATTCCTTTTTGTTTATTAAATCTTAAGTTTATGGTACATTTATTTTTAATTCTTTCAGCACCATTTTACTAATATCATACTTTGGATCGGCAAAGATAAGATTTGTTTGATTCGCTTTGTCAAAAACGAAAGCAAAATTTCTATTACTTGCAACTTTTCCGAGTGCGTCAAACACTTTATCTTGAATTGGTTCTATTAACTCTCTTCTCTTTTGGAATAAATCTCCAGTTACGCCGAATCTCATTTGTTGGGTTTCCAACGCTTCGGATTCCATTGTCTTAATTTCTTCACTTCTTCTTAGTCTTTCTTCTTCTGGTAAAATTGCTTCTACTCTCAAGAACTCATCTTTTCTTTTTTTAATTTGTTTATACAATTCGGAAATTTCCGCTTCCCATCTTCTGGCGAATTTATCTAACTCTTCTTGTGCACTTACATACTCTGGCATATTTTCAAGAATATACTCTGAGTCTATGTATCCATATTTCTGACTATATGAAACAAATGCCGTACCAAAAATTAACAAAGACAATATTATTAGCTTTTTCATAGGTCCTTATTTTTTTAAATTTTACATTAGGTATAATAACTATTTAAAATCTAATTTATTATAAATCACCAAGGTTTGCACCAATAATAAATTGGAATGCACCTGATGGTTTTCCTTTCATTCTTCCACTGTCTGAATTTCCTCCAAATCCAGAGCTATGTGGGTCTAACCCATCGAATCCCCAACCATAATCAAATCCTAACAACCCAAACATTGGCAAGAAAATTCTTACGCCAGCACCCACACTTCTTTTCACATTAAATGGGTTGAATTTCGCAAAATTCGGATATGTATTTCCAGCCTCAGCAAAGGCCAACACAAAGAAAGTAGCTGAAGGGTTCAATGAAATTGGGTATCTTAATTCGAGCGTGTATCGCGTGATAATTGGATCTCCTTTTTGGGATGAAACCTCTTGGTCGTTGTATCCTCTCAATGAAATCAACTCCCTTCCATCCAATTGAGAAACTCCAGTTAGAGCATTTCCACCTAAGTAGAATCTTTCAAAAGGACTCAATCCTTTCTTCTTATTATATGCGCCCATAAATCCGAACCCAATTTTTGGCATCAACACCAATTTCTGGTCAGATGTTAATGGCAAGTACCACTCTCCTGTAAATTTAAATTTATAAAATTCAGTAAATTTAATTCTTGTTTGTTCTGGAGCGGTTTTATAATCAACACCATCAAAGTAAGAATAAGGTAAAGTTCCTTTTGCCATAAAAGAAAGTTTCGACCCACTTTGAGGGTATATTGGTGCATTCACGGAGTTCCTTATCAGACGGTAAGTAAGTGCAATATTATTTGAAAATCCGTCATTTACGTCAAAGTACTGACCATATTTTACTACATCATAGTATTCATACGACAGTTCATAGTATGCACTGAAATAATCATCTGGGATTCGTTTTCTTCTTTGAAGACCAACTCCTAATCCTGTAATGGAAACCCCTTCATATTCAGGGTTTTTACGACTGAAATTATTACCAAACTGGGAATGGTTCATCCAAAAAGAGAACGCATTTGGTTTTTTACCACCAAACCACGGTTCTACGAAGGAAAGGTTATACGACTGATACCACTTCCCGTTTGTCTGCGCTCTGATGGAGAAAGTTTGTCCATCACCAGTTGGCAGTGGTTGCCAAGCTTCTTTTTTAAACATATTTTGGATTGAGAAATTACTAAAAGTAAGCCCTAAAGTACCGATTAAACGACCTGCACCGTAACCACCCGACAATTCGATTTGGTCGGATGATTTTTCAGTAACCGTATATTCAATATCAACAGTTCCATCAGCAGGATTTGGTATTGGGTTAATTTCGAATGCTTGTTCATCAAAATATCCCAATTGTGCTAATTCTCTTTGAGTTCGGATAATATCATTTCGATTAAACAAATCCCCTGGTTTTGTTCGGATTTCACGACGTACAACATAGTCGTTTGTTTTATGATTACCTTTAATAATGATATTCTTAACCCTTGCTTCTTTTCCTTCAATTAATCTAATTTCGTAATCGATATAATGGTTTTCAACTTTTGTTTCGATTGGCGTGATATTAAAAAACAAATGTCCACGATCCATGTACAGAGAAGTGATATCTCTACCGTCCATACTTTGAAAAAGTCGTGTTTCAAGAAGGGTTTTATTGTATATGTCTCCTTTCTTAATCCCTAAAATCGTGTCTAAATAACCCGATGAATATTTTGCATTTCCTACCCATTTAATATCTCCAAAATAATACACTTCACCTTCATCTATGTAGATATCAATTCCAAGATTCTTTTCGTCAATAACATAAACTGAATCTTTTACAATTTGTGCATCTCTCAAACCTATCTCTTTAAACTCATTCATTACGAGTTTTTTATCTCTTTCGTACGCTGATTCGGTAAATTTTGAAGACTTAAATATCCTTAATATTCCGCGTTGTTTGGTATCTTTCATTTTTCTACGGAGTTTACCTGGTTTTACAGATTCAGCCCCATGAAAGGTAATATGCTTTATTCTAACTTTCTTTCCTTTATTGACATTAATATTAAAAATCTCTGCGTTATTCATTAACGAATCTACTTCTCTTTCGATATCAACTTGCACACTATAGAATCCTTTTTCTCTGTAGAAACCAATAACTTTTGCTCGGGTGTTAAAGATTAAATTTTCTGTAATATTTTTCCCTGAGAACAAATCAATTTCTTCTCGAATTTTATCGGCATCTTTTTTCTTTACTCCTGTAAATCTGAATCTTGAAAGTTTTGGTCTTGGCCGTAAGTCGATAGATAAGTATGCAACATTTCCAATGACATTATCAAGATTAATTTTGACATCAGAAAATAGTTCTTCATTCCATAAATTTTTTATAGCTTTAGATATTTTGTCTCCTGGGATGTTAATTTTCTCACCCTGTTTCAATCCTGCAATAAGCTTAATTGCGTTGTGATCGAAGTTATCAGCTCCATTGACCATTATTGGACCTATTTCATATTCTTTAGGTTCAGTGTAATCCACCTTTTGCGCAAAAAAAGTAGGCACAAAAAACAAAGTCGCAAGTATATATAATGCTTGTTTCATTCTTGGTCTAAAAATTGTTCAGAAACTTTACCAAATCGTCTTTCTCTATTTTGGAAATCTACAATTGCTTGATAGAAATCTTCTCTTTTAAAATCTGGCCATAGTTTATTTGTAAAATATAGTTCTGAATAGGCAATTTGCCAGAGTAAAAAATTACTAATCCTGTATTCTCCTGATGTTCTTATTAACAATTCAGGGTCTGGGACATCAGCAAGACACAAAGCTTCGGCAAAAACCTCATCTGAAATATTTTCAGGTTTCATTTTTCCATCTTGAACCTGTTTTGCAATATTTTTTACAGCTTCAATAATTTCCCATCTGGAACTATAATTAAGGGCAAGGATTAAATCTATACCTCTATTATTTTTTGTTGATTCTATTGCGTATTCCAATTCTTTTTTACAATCTTTTGGGAGTCGAGATTTATCTCCCATGCTTCTTAATCGCACATCATTTTCATCTAATTCTTCCACCTCATTAGCAATTGTTTTCACAAGAAGATTCATCAATCCGTTCACTTCTTCTTCTGGACGATTCCAGTTTTCGGTAGAAAAGACGTATAATGTAAGGTATTTAATATTTAATTCTCTACTTGCCTTTAACACTTCTCTCACTGATTCTACACCAAAAGAGTGACCAAACAAGCGTTGTTCACCTTGTTGCTTTGCCCATCTTCCGTTGCCATCCATAATAACAGCGACATGTTTGGGGCATTTATCACGATTAATTTGCTGTAAAAAACTCATTTTCAAGCACGAATTTACAATAAGAAAATCAATTTAACTCAATTACTTGTTAAAACCTTAACGTAGTTTAACAAAAAAAGGGAATTAACAAGTAAACTCCCTTTTCTAAAATAAATTATATTATACTCCTAATAGCGGAATTAAAAAGTTTGACTAGTCGGCAAGTACGATAATTTTATCATTTTGCACTTCCATCACACCGCCTTTAATTCCGAGACGAATCACCTTAGAATCTGCAGGATCTTTTTCATACGCTCCCTTAAACTTTTCGTGACCGCTATCATTTACTTCATCAGAAAGATTCACTTTTATTTTTCCTTCCTTAAGAGCAGAAACAATTGGGGCGTGTCCTTTTAGCACTTGGAATGAGCCGTTAACTCCGGGGAAACGTACAGCTTCCACTTCGCCTTCGAACATCTTTTTTTCAGGAGTTATTATTTCTAACTTCATTTTTTATTTTTTTATGCTTCAGTGAGCATTTTCTCACCAGCTTCAATAACGTCATTAATATCACCTTTCAAGTTAAAGGCTGCCTCTGGATATTTATCCAATTCACCATCAAGGATCATATTGAATCCTTTGATTGTATCTTGAATATCAACCAACACACCAGGTAATCCAGTGAATTGTTCTGCCACATGGAAAGGTTGAGATAAGAAACGTTGTACACGACGTGCACGATGAACAACCAATTTATCTTCGTCAGACAACTCGTCCATACCTAAAATTGCAATAATATCTTGTAACTCTTTGTAACGTTGAAGAGTTGATTGCACACGACGGGCACAGTCATAATGCTCTTTACCAACAATTTCAGGAGAAAGGATTCGAGAAGTAGAGTCCAACGGATCCACAGCAGGATAAATACCCAACTCTGAAATCTTTCTTGACAATACTGTTGTTGCGTCCAAGTGAGCAAATGTGTTTGCTGGCGCTGGGTCAGTCAAGTCGTCCGCAGGAACGTAAACCGCTTGAACAGATGTAATTGAACCATTTTTTGTTGAAGTAATACGTTCTTGCATCGCCCCCATTTCAGTTGCCAGAGTAGGTTGGTAACCAACAGCAGATGGCATACGTCCAAGAAGTGCTGACACTTCAGAACCCGCTTGTGTAAATCTAAATATATTATCAACGAAGAAAAGGATGTCTCTTCCCTCAGCATCTCCATCACCATCACGGAAGAATTCAGCTAAAGTCAAACCAGAGAGAGCAACACGCGCACGTGCCCCTGGAGGTTCATTCATTTGTCCATAAACGAATGCAGCCTTAGATTCTTTTAGTTCGTTTTCATCTACTTTTGAAAGGTCCCATTTTCCTTCTTCCATTGATTTTAGGAAATCATCACCATATCTAATAATTCCAGACTCAAGCATCTCACGGAGCAAATCGTTTCCTTCACGGGTTCGTTCTCCTACTCCTGCGAAAACAGAAAGTCCATCATAAGCCTTTGCGATATTATTAATCAACTCTTGAATAAGAACTGTTTTACCAACCCCAGCACCACCGAACAGGCCAATTTTACCACCTTTTGCGTAAGGTTCAATCAGGTCGATAACTTTAATTCCAGTAAATAGAACTTCAGAAGCTGTTGAAAGGTCTTCAAATTTAGGTGCACTTCTATGGATAGGCAAACCATTAGAATTGTCTAACGATTTCATTCCGTCGATTGTTTCACCAACTACGTTAAATAAACGTCCTTTCACTTGATCTCCAATTGGCATTTTGATAGGGTCTCCGGTAGAAACCACTTCCATACCACGAATAAAACCATCTGTGGTATCCATGGAAATTGTTCTTACAGCATTCTCACCAACATGAGATTGAACTTCTAATACTACTACAGTCCCGTCTGCTTTACGCACTTCTAAGGCATCATAAATTTTTGGTAATTCTACTCCTTTTTCGAAGCTTACGTCAACAACAGGTCCAATTACTTGTGCTACTTCTCCTTTGATTTCTGACATTTTTTGTCGTTTAAATGTTAAAATTTTGCGCAAATATAGTTCTTTATTTTAATAAAAAGACTTTAAAAATGTGATAATTATCAACATTTAACAATTCTATGTTGGTTCCACATCTTGTTAAAAGTTAATTTCCTTAAAATCTAACAAATATGAACTAATCATGCCCGCCTGGTTGACAGCAAGCTGGTAAACTCATTTGAGCTTCTTTTACAGGCTCTACATGGTCTGCGGCGTAGCCAATTTCAGAAATTTTTTTTCTTATTTCTTCTAAGGATGTTCTTTTGCTGTTGTATTTAACTTTAATCTCATGTTTTTCAAGATTTACTTCAGCATAAATAATTCCTTTTTCAAAATTTAGGACACCTTCAACTCTTTTTTTACAGTCCCCACAAACCGTATTTGTTTTGATGATAACGGTTGGTCTTGTTTCTTGTTCTTGTCCAAAAACTCCGCTTAAACCAAGTGAAAAAAGCAATGATAATACAAATACATTTAATTTCATTTTATTTATTTTTAGTTTAACATTATTCTAATTCCTCCATATATATTTATTCCATAAATTGGTGCATATATTCTTGTAGCATCAAAATATCTGCCAAAAGGGTTTTCAACATCAACGATTGGGTTTTTTAGTCGATAATTTGTCAAGTTTTCACCACCTAAATACACTTCAATCCCTTTCCTAAAACGATGTGTAACTTGTGCAGACAAAAGCGGGTAGGGTTTACTTTTATTATCTGTTGACATAGTTCCGTCTGGGAGTTGAACCTGAGCCAAACGCTGCGTTCCAAATGCAGAAAAAGTTAAATCATAGCTCCATCTTGTGTTTCTGGTTTCGTAGCCAAAATTGACAAACCCTCTATGATTTGGCACCATAATTTCTGTTTGAAGCTCTCCACCAGTCGTGGTTTTAACATCCAAGAATTTGTACGCCATTTTGATTTCAAACCGAGTAATTGGCTCAAATCTAAATTCTGTTTGAAAGGCGTTAGAGTAAGATTTTCCGCTTAGATTACCTATTTTAATGTAATCTAAAGACTCATCTCTATCCACAACAAGTTGACTTGTAAACAAAGTATGGTAAAAATCAACCAGCCAAGTTGCATTCTGACCGAACAATTTGAAGTCCCACATGTAACTTCCTCCAAAGTTCCATGAAATCTCTGGCTTTATCTCTGCATCAATTACCCAAGGCAAGTTTGTTGATAAAAGAGAAAGATTATCGGTCATGTAATTTGCAATTCTAAATCCACGACCAGCAGTTAATCGAAGTGATATGTTTTCTGTGAAATTCAGTTTATAATTTGCCCGTGGAGTAAATTGCCAGCCTTCCAGATTGTGATAATCACCACGTGCACCCAACACAACTATAGAGCGCAATCCTGTGTATGTATATTCGGTGAATGCTCCTGGCACAAGTTCTGTTCTATTTAATATTTTAGGAAGTTCAATTTGCATGAGCTTATCCCCCATACTTTGGGTTAAATCATCATAAACAAGGCTCAATCCTGATTTTATTCGATGGTTTGTATTTCCTAAGATCGTTTCATACATTGTGTTAATATAACCTCTTTTTTCCACACCATTCATGTATCTATTCCCGAAAAACGTGTTTAGCTCATCATATTTGGCATAATAAACCACACCTATTGAACTAAAGGGATTGTTTTTAAAGAAGAATCCAGTTTTTGCAAATAATTCAGCATTGAAATTTTGCATTTTCACTCCGTAAAGGTTGGTTGTTGGGCTAAAATTACGATTTCCAAACCCGATTTGTCCACCCATTTGATTGGTATAATTTACTTTCAATCCGACTTGAGCTTCCATATTATCGCCTTCGTACTTCCAACGATTCATTCCAATTAAAGAACCGCCCAATGGTATATCACGAAAACCGTCATTGTTTCTGTCATTCTCAGCAAAAACAGAAGAAGCGTGGACAAACCAAGATGTTCCCCATTTTTCACCTACATGGCCACCACCTTGAAGATTTAATTCACCACGACCTTGAATGCTTCCGTACGCGTTGATAAAAAGTTTGTCGATATTGTCATGGTTAAAATATTCTATATTAATTAACCCTGCCATTGACTCATAGCCATTTGTCACAGTTCCTGAACCTTTGGTAATTTGGATAGAGTTAATCCATGTTCCTGGCACAGATGTCAGTCCGAATGGTTGTGCTAAATTGTGCATAAACGGTATATTTTCAAATTGAAGTTGGACATATCGACCGTCCAATCCCATCATTTGGATACGTTTAGAGCCAGAAACACCATCGGATTCGTTTACATCGACAGTTGCGTTGGTTTCAAATGATTCAGATAAGTTGCAACATGCAGCCTTTCTTAATTCTCCAACATTTAGATTTTCTACATTTCTTGGGTCAAGTCGTAGAACGTTTGAATTTGCTAATTTTGCTCTAACCACCACTTCTTCCATCATATATTCAGGATAAAGTGTGATTTGAAAATTATTATCAAAATAGCTTGTAATTGGAATGGTATCAGAATAATGCCCTATTGCTCTAACAATCAAAGTATCAGGCAGTATTGACTTAGCATTGATTGAAAATCTACCATCATTATTTGTATATTCTCCTACTTGTGCATTTTTAAGGAAAACTTGTGCATCTTCGAGTGGAGAAAGTGTTTTATCATCGACAAAGCTGTTAATTACACCTTGGATATGAATTTTCTTTTGTGAAAAGATATTTAAAGAAATAAATATGCTTAAAAAAATAATTATAAATTTCATTTGATTTTAATTTGATTTAATTTTTGAATAATACATTTCCTGAAAAGCATCAATTGGATACTTTTTTTTAAAAATCAATTTGAATCAAATTAAATAGCGCTGAAAGGTCGCAAGCCTTTCTGAGGTCATAAGGAACTTTGGAGGTGGATTGTGAAGAAGTACTTCTTTTTCATCTTTAATTAATGGGAATATTTTGATTTCAGGGGCTAAAGCTGGAAAGCCTCCAATTATTTCAATGTTAAAATTGTGTGTAATTAATTCAGTATCGATCTGAACAACATTAACTTCATTTGAACAACAATCATCTGAAACGAAAAAATCGTAGCTATTATCTGAGTTTGTTTTTTCACAACATGCATGTGAATCTTTTACAGTAAAATTTTCTTTATGTGAGTTACAAGTAAAATCAGGATTAAAATAGGTTGTAAACGCTTCATCATCTACAAAACAGTAATGTGTAAACACAGAGAGTCCTGTGGTGCTTATAAAGAAAACACCAATTAAGAAGGCTGTTAATATTTGCTTATACTTTCTCACTAGACAAAGATATAAAATATAATCTTAAAAGAAAAATGATTATTGTTTGTTTTACTGAGATTTAAGAACTCCAAAGAAGTGATTACATTTTTTTCTCGATAATACAGCAAAACTCTGGATATACCAAAAAGAGGTTTTCGTAAGAAAAAAGAAAGCATAATAAAAACAAAAACTAATTTGTAATGTTTAGTTATTGGGTTGATAAAAAACACCTTCTTAACAAATTAATTAAATTAATTAAAGAAATCCCATGTAATTCCTGAGCGGAAGATAAAAGGTGTGATTGGGTAGTTCTCATCAATTCTGATTGTAGCATCTTGCCACAAAGATGAGAGATTTTCTGCTTTTACGAAAAACCGGAAGCTATCAATTGATAATGCCAAAAATGCGTTTAGTTGCATCAAGTTTTCTGTCATAAAACCTGATTGTACTGGTTGGTACAAATCAAAAACTGCATCATACGTCATAAAATGATACTTGGTTTGATAACCAACGTCAAATCCGACAGACATTCCCAAACGTTTTGCTTTAAATAATTTTGTAGTAAATGCAAATCGGTTAAGCGTGGAGAATAAAGGTTGATAGTTAAAATTTTCAGAACCAAACCTAACTGATATGCTTGGATAAAACGACCACTGTTTTATCCTGTATGCGCCTTTTAATTTTATAGCACCGAGAGAAACCAAAGCCAAAGTGTCCTGTCGCCATTGAGAGCCAATAAAATATCGACCATTATTGATATTTGTCCATACGATATCAGCTTGAACAAAATTCGTGTCACCATATTTTACTTTTCCTAAAAACTGTAGTTTTTGTTGCATTTTTAATTCATCTATTTTCCATTGAAAATAATTGGCACTATGAAATCTCAAATAAGGTTCGGGATAAACATTTTCAAAATTTACTTTTCCTGTAACTGATAGGTTTTTAAGAACTTGATACTGTAATTTTGCATAATTTTTTATTTCTCCAGTAGCACCAATCAAATTAAAGTAGAACTCATTGTGTAGTAAAATTTTTCTTCCCAATGCTGTCCAGAGATTAGAATGTAAAAAGATTTCATTGGTATCTCTATAAACTCCCAAATTTTGGTTTTCCCAATAAGAATGGTTGATGGTTGCATCGACTTTAAAAGGTTTTGAGTCGAAATAGAAACCTGCTCCATTTGAAATTCTTGAAGTTTGATATTGATCTCTGGTATAGCCATTTGTATCAATGTACATTGTATCTATGGCTGTTACGTCAGAAACTGTTTCTGTAAACTCTCTCCCATTTAATTCAAATTGGTGTTTTGTTTTTAGTCCAAATCCAACAATAGAATCTCCTGCGAGTCGAAAATAATTATCCCAACGAATATCTAATTGCCTAACTTTTGATTTTGCATCATCTTTTTCAACTGGAATAAATTCTAGGGGAAGTTGATTCAATTGTGAATCTATTGTTATTCCACCGTTTTGATTTAATTCATAAGCTCCATAAAACGCTTCCAAGTTTGTTGCGTATAACCTCTTTTGATGATAAAATCTAAGATGAACATCGTTTAATTTGTATGCACTGTTTCTCGCTAATCCATTGCTTGTATTTCGATTATACCTAAAATGAAGATGTGTATTGGGTCGGAAGAAATGTTGATATTCCAAGTTTAAATCTTGCGTTAAAGCCGATCCAAAAGCATACTGAAAGCCAATATAAGGCAAACCCGAAAATTTGGGAATGATTTTATTTTTGGGCATTTGATAAGCGAAGCCAGCAGGGCTTAAAAAAAGATTTTCTGCAAGATTTTGTTCAAAAACACTTCCAAATCCACCACCAGGTCTTAAATTCGGGGATTCAGCAACTTTTGCATCAATCGAATCCAACCAAGTTCCACTTGAGCGATAATCAATTGGAATAGAATCCATTTTTGGAAAAAAAAGTTCTTTTTGTGCATTCACTGAAACGAAAAGCGCAAGGAATATAGAAGAAATAAAAATCTTTTTCAACACGTATAAACTTTGGATATAATTTATATAAGTTGTAAAATTATAAAATTAATGTTTAAGATGTTATTAAAGGCAAGAATAAATGATTAAAAAACCCATGTAGCTTTAGATAATGAGAACCTCATATCTGAACGTATAGGAGCTCCGATTTATTTCTGTAATCTTCTGGGTTATCCTTATCCGAAGATGAAGGGAAGCTCGCCATTGATAAATCAAGTGACCCCTAATTATTGTATTTTAAGCCTCAAACATACGCTACATGGGGAGCTTTCGCTCTCAAACGTATCGAACACCTTATATGTGATTGTTTGTTCTGTAAATATAAAACAAACAAATGATAAAATCAAATTTTAATTAAGTTTTTCCTTTATTTCTTCCTGAAAAGAAAGCGTCAATTGATAAAGGAAGTTTTCTTTGGAATTAATTGTAGAAATCTCAAAGAAAAACTGTTCATTATTCCCAAAAATGCTGAAGTCATCTAAAAATGATAATTTCTGCATTTCATCTTGAAAAAAGGTGGTTTGCACGGGTTTAGATTGCAGATTTAGGTATAAGTAGAACGGATTTTCAGAATGATCATTGAGCTGAACATTGTTTTTTGTATTAAGCTGTTCGATGTTAGAATTGTAAAATAGATAATTATCTTTTAGTTGAAAAACCATATTTTTATAGCGATAAAAATCCCCCTCAGAAAGACCAAAAACTTTAGCTTGAACCAATGCATCCATGGCTTCCTGCATCCTTGCTGTGTTGTTGCCAAGACCTATAAAAATACTGGTATTTGGAACTGATAAGTTCAGAATTTCAGTAGAATCTTGTTTGTTTAGAACCAATCCTACATGGCCATCTGTAAAACCTGTTAAGCTATCTCCTACCAATGCTTTGAGAATCATCCCTGTTACACCCATAGAATTGAAAACACCTTTTTTATGATTCGTATAATTGAAAATCAATTGATCCATTTTTGAAGGAATAAAATTGAGCTTTAATGCCAAATCGACTGGTTGCAACATTAAACTTTCAAACAAGTCTGTTTTTGGTTCTTTCTGTAAAAAGAATAGATTTTTCAATGAATCATTTGCATGAGAAACATGAATGTCTCCTATTACTTTTCCATTTTTAAAATTAATGGTCGATTTAATGATTCCTTCACTCAAAATTTCAGACAACTTATCATCTTCCATTCTTGGTAAATATTTTTTTATTGTGGAATGATAAAATGGCAAATCTGTCAAGAATTCGATATCGTTTTTATCTTCCAGAAGGTTTGCAACACGCGTATTTGGATTTGATTTCTTAATTTCCTTGAAAGTTTGTTCTATTTTCTTCGAATAGTCTTGCTTTTTCATCCCGAGTAATAGAAGTGCAAACTCGTCATCAAACATCAACGAAAATTGGTCGCTATTAAACTTTTCCAGACCATATTTTTTCTCAAAGAAAAATCCAATTCTTGAAAGGGATTTTCGCAACTTATCTCTGCTTTTAATATCCAAAAAAATATACAGAAGATAATTTTGTTCTTCTTTTTCGATGGCATAATAAACGCGATCTCCCAGTTCTATACCACCTTTCAATAAATCATGATATTCGCTCACCAAAGAACCAATAATTTCAAATTCCTTAATTCTAGATTTTTCAATGATTTTCTCTAAATGTACACTTCCATAGCCTACAAGATTTTCTTTTTTGGAGACAAACGAAACAAATCCTGATTTTATGTCTTTTCCCGTTTTTCTTGAATTACATCCAAATAGGAAGAGAATTGAAAATACAAAAATGGAGATAATATATTTCATTTCAAGTTGTAATATAGCAAAGATATAAATTATGATGTTTTAAAAATCATAGATGTTTATAATATTGGTTAAAAAAACAAGAACTTTATGCAATTATAAACTAATTTATCCCATATTTGTTTTGTAGGTCGGAAGAGCAGATTATGCATGATTTAGAACCATATTACAATTGGCGTGATGAGTACGTGGCTGAAGATGATAAACGTTCACCATTTTATCGGCGAGAATACAGTGAATTTGAGTTTTCTGATCAGGTTTACAATTATTTTATTCATCCTCAATGGGACAATTTTGGATCTTCAACACTTTTTTTGAAAATTCTATATGCAGATTACGAGGAAGGTTACGCCATTATAGAGTTGATCGGAGAATGGAACGATGCGATAAACAATGACATCATGTTTCTTAAACGGGATATTATCGAACACCTCATTTATGAAGGAATAGATAAATTTATTTTAATTGGCGAGAACGTCCTCAATTTTCATTACTCAGACGATTGCTATTACGAAGAATGGTTTGATGAATTGGATGACGGCTATATTGCCATGATTAATTTTCATGAACACGTTATCCGAGAATTTTGCGAAATCCATTTGGACCAATATTTTGTTTTAGGGGGAGAATTAAAAGAAGTTGATTGGCGAACATTTAAACCAGAACAATTTTTTAAGAAAATTAATGGTTACGTAATGAAACGTTTAGGAATGTAATTTTGAAACTTACTTCTTTCTTTTTACTAAAAGATTGAAGCCAAGTCCTGCTTCAATACGAATTTCATCCGCCATTCCATTTACATTTGCCAAGTTATGCATTTTCGCATGTGTATAAAAAGCATCAGCGAAAAAATGAAAGTACTTCCAAACATAAAAACGAACCCCAACATTGACTTGTGCAATTGGAACAAATTCAATCATTGATTCATCACGATACGATTTCATCATGGCTAAACCTGGAGCAAACCCAGCACGCCATTCAAAATTCCCAAAAGGCATTCCATATTGGAGTCCAAAAGTTACCCTTGCGCTATTTTTCAAAAACTTTGAATTATCATTTCCCAACATAAATTGAAAGTCGCCACGTGCGCTAAAATTTTTGGTGAATTTACCTTCTAAAAAACTAGCAATAAAGTAATTTACCTCGTTACGATTCAGCATGAATGACGGAGCCAAAGTTGCTGAAGCAGATAACAATCCTGGTTTGATATAAATCTCTTTATCTTGTTTAACAATCACTGTATTATCCTGTGCTTTTAATGGATGAAAAAAACAGATAAAGGCAAATAATAAAGCACAATAATTTACTTTTTCTTTGTATCCCATAAGTCAGCAATTTTAAAGTTAATACCAAGATTGATTAATACATGTCCTTCGATTCCTGTTCCTTTTTTTAACTCCAAATGCAGTTCATCTCCATGTGCATGCGCGTGTAAGTCTTTACCAAGGTGAAACATGTAATTTGTAACAAGCGTAATGTCTAAACGTTCAGTCAGATTAAAATGAACACCTGCTCCGGCTTGAATTGCTGAGCTGTTTTTAACCATTTGAATTGAAGGATCTCGATTATCTCTAACAACTGTTCTATCAAAACAATGTCCTGCTAAAATATATGGTTTTACAGGTGGTGAAATTTTATCTGTGAAATAATACATAACGCTCCAACCTACATGCCAATCTGTTCGATTTCCAATGTCGCCAATAGACCCTCTTGTATAATCGAAAAACCATTCAGAATTAACACGATTTGCAAATTGTAAGCGAAACTGTCCGCCTGCACCAAAAGCACTCACTCCTTGATTATGATGCCCAAACACATTCATCGTTGTTCGTACACCCGCAGAGAGTAAGCCTCCTTGTTGACCTTTGAGATTTATCTTTTGTGAATATCCAAAAGAACAAAAAGAGAAAATAAAAATCATTCCCAAATATTTTTTCATAGGATTTTATATTAAATCACTATCTCTTAACGTTTCCTTAGGTTTTTTGTTACGGTTTTTCTATATGATGTTGATTCTGTCACATGTCACATAATAATCTCAAGAACAAGTGAGTTGGTTTTTGCTAATGAAAAAAATAATTAGTCACAGTTCCCATCAATATCACAAGAATTCCCTTGAGTTACTTGAAAGGGGGATTTTGGATTTTCATCTCTCCACTCGTTAAAAGCTGTTTCGATGGTTTGTAAAAAAGCATCTACAGGTTGCGCTCCTGATACTGCATATTTTCTGTTAAAAACAAAGAAAGGAACACCTTGAACGCCCAACTGTCTTGCTTCTACAATATCAGCTTTAACTGCTTGTTCGTATTTTGTTTCAGATAATGCTTGATTAACTTCTTCTTCTGATAAGCCAATTGACTTTCCTACTTTTATCAATTCTGCTTCATCGTTCAGGTCGATTGCATCTGTAAAATGTGCTTTAAAAAAAGCCTCTTCTGCTTCATTAGATAATCCCTTCTCGGCAGCCGCTTTCATGATTCGGTGAGATTTAAAAGAATTAGCTGGTTTTGAACCTTCTAAATCGTAATCCAGCCCTGCTTGTTTAGCCATTTCATGAACGCGTTCATACATTTGTTGAACTTGATTGATTGGCAAGCCTTTTCTTTCTGATAAATATTCACTTGAAGAAAACTTTACTTTATCTTCAGGCATATCTGGATCTAATTGATACGATTTCCATATTATTTCTATATCTTCTGAATCTTCAAATTTCTTCAATGCGTTTTCAAAGTTTCTTTTTCCAATGTAACAGAAAGGACACATTACGTCACTCCAAATTTCTACTTTCATTTTTTTGTTTTGAATTTAATAACAAGTAAAAAAGAAATTAGTTCAGATTATATATTTGATAGGTAAAATCAAACTTTATAAATTCTCACTTCTTCTTTTGGCACAGTCAATAGAACAATTAAACCAATTACAAAGAAAACGAGAATCGAAAGAACTGACATCCTTAAATCTCCTGTTAGCTCTTCCATCAACCCGAAGAAGAAAAGTCCGAGAACAATTCCTACTTTTTCGGATACATCGTAAAAAGAGAAATAGGAAGCATGTTCATTGGTTTTTGGGAGAAATTTAGAATAAGTTGACCGCGAGAGCGATTGAATACCACCCATAACCAAACCGACTCCTGATGCCAAAAAATAAAACTCTATCGGTGTCTTAATAAAATAAGCCCAAGTCACTAATGAAATCCATCCTAAATTGGTCACGATCAATGTATTCAGATTTCCGATTTTACTAGACAGTCTCGACATTAAATAAGCACCTCCAGCGCCTAAAACCTGAATTAATAAGACTGCAGTAATCAAACCTGTGTCCCCCCCATTTTCGCCCCAATGGATCTCTCTTTTTGCAAACAATACTGCCATCAACATAACTGTTTGTACGCCAGTATTAAAAAAGAAGAAAGAAGTTAAAAATCGTTTTAAGCGCTTGGTTTTTCTAAACTCCAGATATACTCTTTGTAGTTCATTAAATCCTCTTGAAAACCAATCAGATTTAATGATTCCTTTTCTCGGATTTTTGGGTAAGCGACTAAAAGTAATTTGTGCAAATCCTATCCACCAAACACCAACTAAAATAAAGCTATATTTAGCAAAGCTAGCTCCTATAATCTCGATGAGCGCAAGACAAATAATGAGGAGAATCACACTGCCGAAGTAACCCATAGAAAATCCTTTTGCAGAAATACGGTCATGGTCTTCTGGTTCAGCTATTTCTGGCAAATATGCATTGTAAAAGACCAAACTGTTCCAGAAGCCTACGCTTGCCAAAAATACCGAAAGCATTCCAATTTCGATGTATTCAGGATTAAACCAATAAAGCGATAAACTTGAGAAAGCACCAATGTAGCAGAATATCCTCAAAAAGAGTTTCTTGTTTCCCGTTACGTCTGCAATTCCTGAAAGAATTGGAGAAAGTAGCGTTACCAATAGAAAAGAAGCGGATAAAGTATAAGACATTAGTGCTGAGTCAAACAATTCATATCCGAAGAAATTTACGGTAACTTTTTCGTCTGGCAACAACGCATCTCGACCAACTGTAGTCAAATAATGAGCTTCTGTAATATTTGCATAGAATATTGGGAAAATGGCTGCGGTAATTACAAGGTTATACACCGAATTTGCCCAATCGTAAAAAATCCAACCTTTAATGACACTTTTACTTCCTTTTTCCATCTATCAGTTTAATAGTCTAGTAATTCTTGTAAAACCTCTTTAAATCTGTCTTTTGGCAAAAAGTTTTCTTCCAAAGAAACTGCAAATGGAACAGGAGTATTTATTGCCCCAACCCTACGAATTGGAGCATCCAAATATTCAAAACATTGTTCATTAATTTGCGTAACAATTTCACCACCTATTCCTCCAATTTCAACATCTTCGTGTAATACAATTACTTTTCCCGTTTTTTTTACGGAAGTCATTATTGTATCCCAATCCAACGGTGCTAATGTTCGTAAATCAATCAAATCTGCTGAAATAGATCCATCATTTTCTAAAACATCCAATGCCCAATGAACGCCATAACCATAAGTTACGATTGTTACATCATCACCTTGTTTTAAAACGTTTGCTTTTCCAATTTCTGTTGTATAATAATCATCGTAGATATCTTCGCGAATACTACGATACAACGCTTTATGTTCGAAGTACAAAACAGGATTTGGATCCTCAAAGGCAGCGGTTAGAAGTCCTTTTGCATCGCCTGGAAATGCAGGATAAACAATTTTTAATCCAGGAACATGAAAAAACCATGCTTCTGTACTTTGTGAGTGATAAGGTCCAGCAGCTGTTCCTGCCCCTGTTGGCATACGTATTACAACATCAGCATTTTGTTTCCAACGCCAATGTAATTTTGCTAAATTATTGACGATTTGGTTGAATCCCATGGTTACAAAATCAGAAAATTGCATTTCAACCATTGCTTTCATGCCATTGATGGACAGTCCCAGTCCTGCCCCAACGATTGCAGATTCACAAATTGGAGTATTTCTAACTCTTTCTTTGCCAAATTTTTCTACAAATCCTTCCGTCACTTTAAAAACGCCGCCATATTCTGCAATATCTTGTCCCATACACACCAAATCATCGTGCTTTTCCATTGCTTGACGCAATCCATCAGAAACAGCATCAATCAATCTTTTTTCAGACATTTTATCAGATTTTGGAGCAACTACAACTTGGTTATGTGCTTTAAACAAGTCTTTTATTTCAGTTTGGGTATCAGCAACCACATCTTCTTCTGCAATTGCCTGATTCAAAGCATCAATAATCTCCTTTTTAAAATTGTCAGAAATCTCTTTAATGATTTCATCTGTCAAAACGCCCTCTTCTTTTAAGAAAAGTTGAAAATTTTCGACTGGATCTTGTAAACTCCACTTCTCTTGAATTCCTTCTGGATAATATCTTGTTCCAGAAGCCTCTTCGTGACCTCTCATTCTAAAAGTAAGACATTCCAATAAAATCGGGCGAGGATTGTTTCGGATTGATTCTGCGAGTTTTCTTACTTTTGTAATTACCTCCAGAATATTATTCCCATCTATTTGATGTGCTTCAATTCCGTAGCCAATTCCTTTATCAATAAACTGTTTCATCCGGAATTGTTCGTTACTTGGCGTTGACAATCCCCATTGGTTATTTTCGATTGTAAAAATCACGGGTAACTCCCAAACTGCGGCAACGTTGACTGCCTCATGAAAATCGCCTTCACTTGCTCCACCATCTCCAGTAAAAACAAGTGTTGCTTTTTTATTTTTTTTCAATAAGTGTCCCAATGCAATTCCGTCAGCAATTGCCAATTGAGGTCCTAAGTGAGAAATCATTCCAACAATATTGTAATCCATTGTGCCGAAATGAAAAGATCGGTCTCTTCCTTTCGTAAATCCGTTCATTTTTCCTTGAAATTGAGAGAAAAGGTTAAATAAAGGAATTCCCCTTGTTGTAAAAACCCCGAGGTTTCTATGCATAGGTAACATAACTTCGTCTTGATGCATAGCATAAGCTGTTCCTACGCTGATTGCCTCTTGTCCCCAGCCAGAAAACCATTTGGTTATTTTACCTTGACGCAATGATATGAGCATTCTCTCCTCAATCATACGTGGCTTTAAAATTGCTTTATAAATATCTAAAAGCTCCTCATCCTTAAAATCTTGACGGTCATATTGAATATGCCTTTTTGTAAATGTTTCAAATTTATCCATTTGGCAATTTTGATTTTCACAAAGGTAATCTTTATGTTGGAAGATAGAAATTAAAAATAAAAGTTAAAATAAAAAAGGCTATCCTAATCGAACAGCCTTTAGTATTTAATAATTTGAGTAAGAGAATTATTCTTCTACAACTTCAAATTTGAATTCAGAAACAACTTCTTTATGAAGGTTTGCTCTTGCATCATAAGTACCAACTTCTTTGATTGGTTCTTGAATGATTTTCAATGACTTCCTATCTACATCAATTCCTTCTGCTTTTAGAGCCTCAGATAATTGGATGGTATTGATAGAACCAAAGATTTTTCCATTTTCTCCAACTTTCGCTCCGATTTTGATAGTAATCCCTTCTAATTTTCCAGCAATTTCTTGAGCTTCTTCTCTAACTTTTTCTAATTTGTGCGAACGCTGTCTTAATAATTCTTCGTGTGATTTTTTATTTGACTTATTTGCAATTATTGCATATCCTTGAGGAATTAAGAAGTTGTTTGCATAACCAGGTTTAACGTCAACGATTTCGTCTTTGTAACCCAGTTTATCAACGTTTTTCTTTAATATAACTTCCATTTTAATTGTATTAATGTTAATAAATAGGCTTATCTTAACTGGTCTCCTACATACGGGAGAATAGCTAAATGACGAGCACGTTTTACCGCTTTGTTAACTTTCTTTTGGTACTTTGCAGAAGTTCCAGTAATCCTTGAAGGTAAGATTTTACCTTGTTCGTTTAACAACTTCAATAAGAAATCTGGATCTTTGTAATCTACAAACTTAATTCCACTTTTTTGAAAACGACAATACTTGTCTTTTTTCAAATCGATTTTAATCGGTGATAAATATCTAATATCTTGTGCCATTTTATTCTTTCTTTTTGATTCTACAATTAAGCATCAGCTTTAGCTACTGGCTTTGTTTCTTTTACTATCGCCTTTCTTTTTTCTGCCCATTCGATATGGTGTTTGTCCATTTTAACGGTTAAAAAGCGGATTACTTTTTCGTCTCTTTTGAAGATTAATTCTAGGTCGCTAACGACACTTCCCTCACCTTCAAATTCTACTAAGAAATAGAATCCAGTTGTTTTTTTCTGAATAGGGTAAGCTAATTTTTTTAGTCCCCAACTCTCTGAATGGGTAACTTTACCACCAAAGGATTTAATGTCTCCTTCGAACTTGCTTACTGCTTCCTTTGCCTGATCTTCAGACAAAACGGGAGTTAAAATGAAAACAGTTTCGTACTTGTTCATATTTATATAAATTTTAATTTGGAGGGCAAAGATAGATATTTTATTTTTAATAATGCAAGAATGACTTAAAAAACATTTAGGGTAGGTTCAAGTTTTAAATTAATGTCAGCACCTTCTTGACCATTTATGTAAAGCTCAATATACATTAAAAAAGTAAGCCTATCTGTTTTTTTAACGAGAAACCGTGATAAATTTTAAAAATTAATTTAATCTTTATACTGAATACTGATGATTTTGGTGTATATTTTTTAACTTTACCTTTTTTTAAAAATTAAGATTCAATGATTTCAAGACAATTTTTGATTGGTATTTTTTTTATGGCAACTACTTTGACTCAGGCTCAAAAATCTCAATTTTCCCCTGAAGATTTGCTCGAATTAAAGCAAATTAGTAACCTCCAAGTTTCTTGTGATAAGACACAAGCGTTTTACAACATCACGGTAAATGATTTGAAAGAAAATAAATCTTCAACAAGTGTACACTTGCTAGATTTAAAAAATGGTACTGCAAAAGAGTTTGCCAATAAAGATGATGAGTTAAAAGGTATTCGTTGGGTAAAAAATGGAATTGCAGGAACAATTACAAAAGATGATGAAAAACAAATCGTTGTTTCACCATTAGATCGTTCTACTCAAACAGTTTACTTAACCAAATCAAAAGAAGATTTACTCGACTTTAAATTTAGTCCTGATATGCAATTCCTTCTGACATTGGAAAGGGTGAAAACAAGGGAAACGACGTTAGATATTTATCCAGATTACGACAAAGCGAATGTTAAGATTATTGACGATCTTCTATATCGTCATTGGGACACTTGGGCTGATGAATATAGTAACCAACTGTTTTTATATAAAATTAAAGACGGAAAAATCACAGAAGACGGTATCAATCTATTAGAAGGAACCCCTTTTGATGGCGTTTTAAGGCCTTTTGGAGGACTTTCTAATGTGATATTTTATAATGAATCGAAAGTATTTTATGTTTCTAAAAAAATGGTTGGGAAGGAGTTTGCGACTAGTACAGACTCTGAAATATACTTGTATGATATCAAGACAGGAAAAACTTCTAATTGGACAGAAGCATATCAAGGCTATGACATGAATCCAAAAGCACATGAGTCAACAAATCAGGTTGCATGGCTAAGCATGGCGCGAGATGGTTTTGAGGCTGATAAAGTTGATATTATTGTCAGGGATATTAAAACCCAAGAAGACAAAAATCTTACAGCAAAAATTGATTTAACAGTGAGTGATTTTGTTTGGAATAAAGAAGGAGACAAAATATACTTCTTAGCTGTTACCGAAGCTACTTATCAATTTTATGAGTTAGATGTTAAAACCGCTGAAATTAATCAAATTACAAAAGGTGACCATGATTATAGAAGTATCACATTAGCTGATGATAAAATTTATGCTCTTCGCCAGTCAATGTTAGCTCCAAATGAAGTTTTTGAAGTAGATGTAAAAACAGGTGATTCAAAACAATTAACACACGTTAACCGAGATTTTTTGAGTCAATTTGGAACTCCAACCATTGAAAAAAGATGGGTTACCACTTCCGACCACAAGAAGATGTTAACGTGGGTGATTCTTCCTCCAAATTTTGATGAAACGAAGAAATATCCAACATTGTTGTATTGTCAAGGTGGTCCACAAAGTGCTGTAAGTCAATTTTTCTCTTTTAGATGGAACTTTAGATTGATGGCTTCTCAGGGATATATCGTTGTTGCACCAAACCGTCGTGGTTTACCTGGGTTTGGTCAGAAATGGAATGATGAGATCTCAAAAGATTGGGGTGGACAACCGATGCGCGACTATTTAGCTGCGATTGACGAAGTAAGCAAAGAAAAGTATGTTGATGAAAGCAGACTTGGAGCTATCGGCGCCTCGTATGGCGGATATTCTGTTTATTACCTTGCTGGAATCCATGAAAAGAGATTCAAAACATTTATCTCGCATGCCGGATTGTTTAATATGACCTCTTGGTATGGAACAACGGAAGAGTTATTCTTTGCAAATTGGGATATAGGCGGACCATATTGGGACAAGTCAAATGAGAGATCCTATGGCGAATTCAGCCCGCATAATTTAGTTGACAATTGGGATACACCCATTTTAATATTTCATGGAGCCAAAGACTATCGTGTCCCAGAAACTCAAGGGTTCGAAGCGTTTCAAGCTGCACAGATAAAAGGGCTTAAATCTAAGTTGGTTTATTTTCCCGATGAGAATCACTGGATTTTAGGTTTACATAACGCCATGGTGTGGCAACATGAATTTTACAAGTGGCTGGACGACACATTAAATCGATAGATGAAAAGTGTGCTTTTAAAATATACACCTTTTTCGATTTTACTTATTTGTTCACTCTACTTAGTTTATCAAAACTCGAATATTGAAATTCCGATTGACGTAGGTGATGGAATGCAACATTATTACCTAGCAGCGTATGCTTTCGAAAATCCATTGTTATTACTCGATCACTGGGGCAAACCAATCTTTACATTACTGATGAGTCCTTTTGCTCAATTTGGCATAAATGCTGTGATTTTTGCAAATATACTTATTTTTATTCTCACCAGTTTAGTTGGACTCTCTCTCTTTAAAAAGGCAGGTGTCCATCCTTTTTTATGGACTTTACTTCCTGTAACCCTTCTTTATTCAACTGATTATGTTCAAAATATTTTATCAGGATTATCAGAAGTACTTGCTGGATTTTTAGTTGTTCAAGCCACCTACTTTCTCTATCAGAAAAAGTGGATAGCTATGGCCATCGTTATTTCTATGCTTCCATTTGCAAGAAGCGAAGGGCAGTTAATGGTTATCTTGGGTGCTTTGGTTTTACTTTATAATAAACAATACAAATACATTCCTTTTCTTGCAAGTGTTTGGCTCATTTACGCTATCATTGGATTTTTCGCTTTAGGTGATTTCTGGTGGTATTTTTCACAAGACCCCTATCCTTCGAATTCAATTTATGGAAGCGGAACTTGGTCACATTTTTGGGATCTAAAAGAGCAATACATGGGTGTTTTTGGATTAATAATCTTGTGGTTCGGCTTGCTAACTTTGGCTTGGTTAATAATTAAGAAGAAAAGTAATTCACTGCGTTGGGACATGCTGTTCTTCACGTTTGGAACTTTCTTTGGAATTGTGATTGTCCATACATATTTATGGGCAAACGGAATTAAAGGCTCATTGGGTTTGACTCGTGTTGCAACAATTGGATTGCCTGGGTTAATCGTTGCAATTATCTACATTTTGAATGAGGTGAAATATAAGTATATCAATTTGAAACTGATTGTAGCGTTTGCCTTTTGCTTTCTTGCTTTTCAGCTAAGAGATTCAATTTATACTTTACCAGAAGAAAATCCACTCAGCAAAAGTATTATAGAAGCAGGGAAATATATAAAAGCTAACAAGCCCGAAAACTCTCGTGTTTACTATTATCACCCACTAATTTCATTCAGTGTTGGAATTAATCCGTACAACACGGAAGACTCAATCTACGTGCGCAATACCTTCTTTGAAAATAAAGAAAGACTACTGAGTTTGGATAATGGTGATTTAGTCGTTCGAGAAAGTCATTTTGGTCCAAAAGAAATGGGTTTATCCTTAAAATTATTAGAAGAACAGGAAGATTTCGTTTTGGTGCAAGAATTTATCCCTGAGTCAAGTGGAAGTTCATACCACAGTGAGCCGTGGAGCGTGAGTATTTACCAGCGTATTCCAATTGAAGACCAGATAAAAATGAACCCTTATTCAGTCAAAACAATCATCTCAACTGATACTTCTATATTCTTAAATGAAGTGGATGAATATATCGGTATTTTAGGAGAAGATTTAACAGATGACTACAACCAATTACGTACATTGATAGACGTGGAGAAAGATGGGGGCATATTGGTTTGCGACATCAATGAAGGGGAGAAATGGATGGGAGAACACCTAAGGAAGGCTAAAAATCGAGAAATAATTTTACCTGTAAAGAAAAATGATAAAATAAAGTTATACTTTTGGAATCCAGATAAGATTACAAATACGGTGAAAATTAAAAATTTAGAATATTATAAATCTAATTTTCATCCTATAACAAAGAAACATTATGCCCATTAAAAAACTGTCAATACTTATTCCTGCATATAATGAAGGACCAACGATTCACTTAATACTTGATAGAATTAAAGCCGTAAAGTTAGAGAATGATATTGAGAAAGAAGTTATTATAGTGAATGATGCCTCTTTTGACAATACAGTTGAAAGGATTGAAGAATATAAGAAAAACAACCTCGATTTTCCGATTTTTTTATTTTCACAGGAAAAAAACCAAGGGAAAGGCGCAGCCATTAGCCGAGCAATCCAAGAAGCTACTGGAGATTATGTACTTATTCAAGACGCAGATTTAGAGTATGACCCAGAGGATTACAATCGACTTTTGAAACCAATCTTTATGGATAATGCTGATGTTGTTTATGGTTCACGATTTATGGGAAGTAATCCACACAGAATTTTGTTTTTCTGGCATTCCATTGGAAATAAATTTTTAACCTTCCTTTCTAACATGATGACCAATCTGAATTTAACGGATATGGAGACATGTTATAAGTTGATGCGCACTACTATTGCAAAACAAATTACCATCACAGAAAATCGTTTTGGAATTGAACCAGAAATTACTGCTAAGTTAGCAAGGGTTCCAAAAGTTAAAATCTACGAAGTAGGAATTTCATATTATGGAAGAACTTACGAAGAAGGGAAAAAGATTGGTTGGAAAGATGGGGTTAGGGCGATTTATTGTATCTTCAAATTTAGATTTGTGAAGTAGTCTTTACACTGAAAAGTCTATCAGAATAATACGAACCCCACAAAATGTATAAACTGTTTTGAAAGAGCTGGGATATATAAGATACTCCCGTTTAAGTAAAACGCTTACAATTATTGAATCACAATCTTGATAGTTTTTTCTCGTTTAGCTGTATTGATTTTAACAAAATATATTCCTTCTGGATAGCCCAAAACATTATATTTTTTTTGACCTTTCCAAGTTTCCAGTTTTTGCCCAGCTATCGAATAAATAGCTACTTCATTTATTGATTCTGTTGATTTTATCTGGAACGAATTAGAAACAGGATTTGGATAAATAACTAACTCCTCATGATTCATATATAAATCTTCTTCTATAATAGATGCAGTTGAGTCTATACCAAGACTAAAACTCCAAATCCCACCTGTTCCCATACCAACAAAAAGCATTGGCGAACCATTGTTTTTAATGTCGTTTAACATTGGAGCTGCGCCACTTTTAACGTCTATTCCTGCGAATATATTATCAGATAAAGAGAAAGTACCAGAAGTAAGATTATCATCAATTGATTGATATTTTCGGATTTTCCCATCTCTCATCCCCAAAAGCAAAGTAGTTTCACCATCCTCCTCATAAAAGTGTGGATAGCAAATGGTTGAAGTATATTGACCAAAGGTAAAGTCTATGTTTCCAAAGTTAGAATTCATCAATTGAAATGCAAAATTTTGTGCTGTTCCAACATTTTTAAAGTAGAGTAAAGGTCCAGCACCTTGAGCAACTACTAAATCTAACAATCCGTCATTGTCAAAATCGTAAAGTACAGGAATTGCAAAAGCAGTTACAAAAATTTCGTCTCCAACATGGTTTTGTAGTAGAACTTGAGAGATGTTAAAATTCATGGCACCACTACCTCCTCCATTTTCATAATAAAAAAGTTTACCATTACTCACGCCTACAATCATATCAAGGTCACCATCTCCATCCAAATCGCCAAAAGTAGGAACCACTTTAGTAGGCAATCCACTTATAGAAAACCCATTCCAATCATTATTAAACAACTCAAATACAGGGTCTTCCTCGCTCCCAATATTTCTGTAATAATTCACACGTGTGGTATTTCCTGCATCATTGAAATTATATTGGTTTGCCACTAATAAGTCTGTTAACCCATCATTATTTATATCCACAAAAATAGGGATTGAATTATTACCGTTTTCAATCATACTTTCTTGTAGAAAGCTCTTTGTCTGCAATTCAAAAATTGGATGTTCGTTTGTACCTGTATTTTTATATAACCAGACACTACTGGTATTATCAGATAAACCTATGTAGGAAGTAGAAACAATTAAATCTTTCACTCCATCTAAATCCACATCTTCAAAATAAGCTGTAAGAAAATTGGATAAATCAAGAGGTGTATCATAATTTGGAAATTGATTGTCAAAACTCGTCATCAAAGGAATATCATTCGAGTCATGTCCACCATTAATGATGATTGTCATATTATTATAGTCCACATCACCAACCAAAGCATCCATCAAGCCATCTCCATCATAATCAAAAATAAGAAGAGAGCCACCACCTTGATGACGCGCTTTCACTTCATGACCTTCATATCCCGTAAAAGGAGGAATTGGATTTGTTCCACAAGGATAAGTTGTAGAGTTTAATTCGATGTCATTATTATGTCCTCTTTCCATAAACCCACCCCAACATTCACTTTTGACGACGAACAGTAAAGAATCTGGGATGCCATAGGTTTCCATGGACATATTTTTGTGAAAATCAACGCTTTTTAGCCCAAAGTGGAAAGTTAAGATATCTAAATCTCCATCTCCATCAACATCAACATAAGCAGGCATTTCATTGTGGTTAACAAAAAGCAATTCATCTACTCCATTTTTCTCAGAGTAGATTGGGTCTGCAACCAACTCCCATTTGATTCCATCTGCTTCAGTACTTATGTTGCGATAAACTTTAATTCCATTTCCTTCTGCAAACGTGAACAAATCTCTTCTACCATCTTGGTCATAATCTACTAAGAGCACTCTTTCAGAAATATCATTTGGAAAAAACCTTTGTCCATTATAGATGTATGGATATTTTATGACACCGTTGTCATCGATAATTTTAAAAACGTGGAATAAGTTGTTTTCAGGTTCATAGGCTATTAACTCTTCAACACCATCAAAATTTATGTCCATTTTAGAGAATTGAGGATGATTCAGCCCTCCAGCCCAAGGTAAATCTATTTGTTCGCTATTTTTAACGACATTAATAGAATCATCGTAAATATAGGTTTCTTGTGAAGAAATAAAGTTTATTACAAAGAACAAACAAACCGTAACAATCCAACGAGTTTTAAATTTAATATTTTTAATCATTTCATATAATTATTTATAATCTAAAATCCATACTTTATCACCTGTTGAATTCGCATAGTCTCTCCATGTTTTCAATGCTTCATTCAGGTTTAATGTGTATTTAATAATGATATAGTTATAATTATGCTTTTCAGTATTAATGATGTAATAAACATCTGGATATGTAGCACGCAAATTTTCCATGCTATTTCTAAGGTTATTCATATCAGAATAAACCCCTACAACCACATAATAACCATGGGGTGCATCTGTACCGTCCACATTAATAAATGTTTGGTTATCAAAAGAACTAACGACACTACTTCTATCTATTTCCTCTTCGTACACAGTATCTACTTTATTAATACTTTCTTCTGCCTCAATTTCTTTTTTAAGTGCTAATTCTTCTCTCAACCTTCTTTCTAAATCTTCTTTTGCTTTCAATTGACGCCTTAATTCCTCATTCTCCTTAATAACACTCGAATCTGGAACTTCTACTTTTTGGGTTTCAACTCTTATTTGTACTTCAGGTTTTTTCATGTTAAACGAATATCCCAATAAGAATTCATGATTAACACCAGAATAATAATTTTTTGCAGAACCCACTACCCATTCATAGCTATATCCTACGTGTAGTTGTTTTAAGATGTGAAATCCTAAATTAAACTGAACAGCATAATCCGATTTATAGGTAGTAGAAAACCATCCTATATTTTTGTAGGCAACTTGCAGGGCAAAATCGTATTGCATAGGAGCACCTGGGACAAATCGAAGTAGTGCATGCGGTGTAAGTGTAACATCCTCCATTGAGGGGAATATAAAATCATAAGAAGCAGTCGCTAGCATATGTCTTGCTAAAGTATAATATCCCCTTGTTTTTTCATCAGAAAATTTCACTTTATTACCTATTATTTGTGGAATAGAAAAGCCAACCCTTAAATGATTAAATCTGTAAAGTAAACCCGCATTTAAATCAAATGAAGGCTTAAAATTTCTCATTCCAAGCAAGAATGGATCCTGCTCATGAAGGATGTTAAATTGATCTGTTCTTAATCTATTCTCTAAGTACCCAACGCTCACACCCAATCCAAGACTGTGTTCTTCTCCAAACTTTACATGATAAGCATAATCCATTTTTACGCTTAATTGATTTAAAGGTCCTGCGGATTGGTGACCAACAAATAAACCAAATCCAGAGTTTGGTATAAAAAATTTACCTTCCAAGGAAAGGGTGTTTTCTACCGCTCCAGTACCTACTCCCATGTATCTTTGTCCCCGAGTTAGGTATATATTCAAATTATCATCAAGACCAGCAAACGCAGGGTTATACACCACCGGGTTTGTCATGTAATGATTGTAAAATGGAACCTGTTGAGCTTTTGCATCACTAATAGCAAAAAGTAAAAGAACCAAAATAATATTTAAAACACTTTTACTCATCTTTCAAAATTGTTAAATTTCCTTTCAGAACATCGTCTGTACCTCCTAATTCTACAAAATACCAGTAAACGCCACTCGGTAATTCTTTATTTTTATAATCTCCACTCCAATCATTGGCATAATTTTCATTTTCGTAAACCAACATTCCATAAATATTATAAACTTTAACAGCGACATTCGGATAGGCCTCCATTCCTATAATTATCCATGTATCATTTGCTCCGTCGTTGTTTGGCGTAATTAAATTTTTCACATCAATGGGTGGAATACCTGGGTTTACTGTAATAACTACCTCATCGCTGTTTATACATCCATCGGCACTAATAGCAGTTAATGTATAAGTTGTTGTTGTATTCGGGTAAGCCAATGGGTTATAAACTGTAGAATCACTCAAATTAGTCCCTGGTGTCCATACTCCTATAAGACCTCCACTTCCGTCAAGCTGAATTGTATCACCATCAAGAATTGTTTGATCTAAACCAGCATCAACGATGGGCAAATTAAATTTATCAACCAATACAAGATTACTTGTATCTTCGTCGCACACACCACTTTTTACAATCACACGATAACTTTTAGCTACGGTAACACTTGGGATAAGATAAGAATTAGTTGTATTATTTAAACTTGTCCAAACTGTTCCGTTTAAAGATTCTTCCCAGTCAATGACAGAGCCAATATTGTTTATGAGTTGTAAATTTACACTTTCCCCTTCACAAACTATTGTGTCACTGAGTAAATTACCGGCATCCGAACTCTGAGAAATAACAATAAATGCTGTGTCTGAATAAGCATCAGGACAAGCACCTCCATCAATAAGTGCTCTATACCATGTTGTAGTAGAGAGACTTGTATAATTCTCTGTAGTTGTGATATTTGCAATAGTACTCCAATTTAATCCATCATCTGTTGAAGATTCCCAATTTATTACACTACCTGAGTTGCCACTCAACGTAAGTACTCCTGTGGCATTAGTGATACATAAACTATCGCTACCGCTAATTGTTCCTGCGTTCACAAAAGGTTCAACAGTAATTAGTACTTCATTACTAAACGCGATATCACAGACGCTATTTTTAACTCTTACTCTATAATAAGTAGATGCAGATAAACTTCCCGTATTGTATGTATCTGCTGTATTTATAGGGCTAACATCGTTCCATACTACTCCATCAGAAGAAAATTGCCAATTTTGAATATCACCAACATAAGCGTTTAGACTCAAGTTCGCATCATTTCCTTCACAAATTGTTTCATCTTGACTTAATACACCTCCATCACTTAGTTGTGCTATAGCAACTTGAAATTCATTTGAATAAATATTTGCACAAACACCACCATCAATCAACGCGCGGTATAATACAGTCTGAGTTAAACCTGTAAAAGTCTCAGTAGTAGAAGTATTTCCAGTACTGATCCACGTACCTCCATTATCTTCTGAATATTCCCAATCCAAAATAGAAGCCGAATTTCCTGAAAGAGTTAGAGTTCCATTTGCTGATGATATACAAAGTGTATCAGGACCTGTGATAGTCCCTGCAATTGGGTTGGGCTGTATTGTTATTGTTGCGACATCAGATCTATCGTTATTGCAAAATCCTCCCTCAATTTCAACAGCAAATTGTGTATCAACAGTTAAATCATTAAACGTATGGGTTGTCCCTGTATTTGCAATTTGCGTCCACGTCGCACCATTATCTTCAGAGTAAACCCAATTTGAAATTGTTCCATTGGACCAACTAACGAGCGATAAAGTATTAGAATTATCACCATAGCAAACTAATTCATCATTGACTACTTGTCCTGGAATAATTGTACAATCATTCCTCACAGTCCATGTTAACGTATCATTGTTTGGGTTGGTATCTGCTCCATAATCAATCCAAACTTTTATCTCATAGTCCTGATTACATGCAGACAAATCTGCTTTTTGAAAAAAAGTAAAATTAAATGTACTACCCACATTGATTTGCGCAGACACTAATTCTTGAACTACAGCGCCACCGTCTATAGTATAATTCGCAGTTATTTGTCCTCCTGGAATAAAAGGAGCAGTACTGTTGTTTATAATAACTATGGTAACCATCTCACTTGCTGCCTTGTCACATCCGTCAATTGGTGAAGTATGTGCCGAAAGACCAGCATCTTGCCCTTGAGCTAAATTGCTCAACAACATAAAACACACTATAAGAAAACAACCTCTAATCATCTTTAAAATTTGAATTGTATTTAACCACTTTGCGATATTAAAATTAGCCAAAAATTTAGTATTGTCACTCTTTTTTCTGTTAATTCTGTATTACAATATTTTCATAATAAGAATATCCTTGTTTATTAGTCATTCTAACAACATATAATCCTGTTTCAACTTTAAACCCTAAATTTATTTCATTAGTTCCTGGATATTGGTTTCCTTGATACACAATTTGTCCCACGGAATTGAATACCTCTACGTTTAATTCTTCAGAAGATTTAATTATGAATACACCTTTATTAGGATTAGGGTAAACGACAATATTATTAATTTCTGCTGTTAACTCATCAATACCTGAGACAGATATCTTGGTACATGCAGAAATTGTTTCACAACCGCCATTTTTAATTATCACGGCATAATTTCCTGAACTAGTCGGTTCGAACTTTTGACCCGTTGCTCCTGGAATAACTGTACTTGTTTCACAATCAACCCATTGGTATGTCACACCAGTTCCAGTATATTCTGCTATCAATGTATCTCCAGATACTGTAACATCTCCTAAAGGAAGATCCCAAACATTTACCAATGTAGAATATGAATCATTACAACCGTTCGCATAGGAGATTGTATGGGTTATTAAGAATGAACCAACACCCGCAAACGATGGATTAAATGTTTCATTAATAATACCCGAACCAGTTAAAACTCCATCTGCTTCATTTAAAGTTATATTAACTGGCGCATCATTTATACAGTAATTGACGTTTATCCCGCTAAACGAAGCATCAGGACTGTCTAATATTTCAATAGATTTTGATGTACTTGTATAACAATTATTTACATCGTTTACCTCATACGATAAAGTATAATTTCCTGGAGCAAGACTACTCGGGTTCAAATCATTCACAACAACTCCATCAATAGAAAATACTCCTCCAGTTGGTATGGCATTTAATGAAACAGGAGCGTCATTATTACAATATTGAGTGTTTACACCAATAAAAGAAGCAACTGCAGGATTAACCACCTCAACAATTTGATTACTCACGGATTCACATAAATTAGCACCTTGTATAGTATATGTAATAAAGTGAAGACCAACACCTGCAACCACAGGATCAAACTCATTCCCATTTACTATTCCATTTCCAGTAAAAACTCCACCACTCTCCACAGGAGTTAAAACTGATGAGCCTTCATAAGAACAATATACATTGTCTAATCCTGTAAAAGAAGCGTCAGGATATGGATTTACACTTATCTCTACTTGTGCTGTATTTTCACATCCATTGATATCTGTACCAGTTACAGTATATGTCGTTGTTACAGTAGGATTTGCTGTAACAGAAGACCCAGTTGTTGAACTCAAACCAGCTGATGGAGACCAAGAGTATGTACTTGCACCAGTAGCAATTAATGTGGTAGATGAACCTGTACAAATCTCTGTATTTAATGCAAATACTGAAACTGTTGGAAGTGGGTTGACAATAACTGTTACTTGTGCGGTATTTTCACATCCATCCCCATCGACACCTGTTACAGTATAAGTCGTTGTTACAGTAGGATTTGCTGTAACAGATGCTCCAGTTGTTGAACTCAAACCAGCTGATGGAGACCAAACATAGTCAGTTGCTCCGCTTGCAGTTAATGTAGTAGAAGATCCCTCACAAATTTCAATGTCTGAGCTTACTGAAACTATTGGAAGGGAATTGACAGTAACTTCTACTTGTGCTGTATTTTCACATCCATTTCCATCAGTTCCAGTTACTGTGTAAGTTGTTGTTCCAGTAGGATTTGCTGTAACAGATGCTCCAGTTGTTGAACTCAAACCAGCTGATGGAGACCAAACATAGTCAGTTGCTCCGCTTGCAGTTAATGTGGTAGAAGATCCTTCACAGATTTCTGAATCATCTGCCGATGCTAAAACTATTGGAAGGGAATTGACAGTAACTGTTACAGAGCCAGTTTGTACTTGATTACATGCAGTAGAACTTGCATCTTCTACAGAAACTAAATTATATATAAATGTTCCAGCCGTAGTTGTTGGAACTGCGACTGTTGCAATATCTCCAGTGGAAGTAGCTGTCTGGTTAGGTCCTCCATCTATGTTGTATGTAAAAGTATAAGGTGCTGTTCCGTTTGCTCCAGTAAAGGTAATTGTTGGTCCAACATCTCCAAGACATACTTCAGCATTCCCCGTAATACTTGCTGTAGGAAGTGGATTTACCGTTACTTCTACTTGTGCTGTGTTTTCACATCCATTAATATCTGTACCTGTTACAGTATAAATCGTTGTTACAGTAGGATTTGCTGTAACAGATGCTCCAGTTGTTGAACTCAAACCAGCTGATGGAGACCAAACATAGTCAGTTGCTCCGCTTGCAGTTAATGTAGTAGAAGATCCCTCACAAATTTC
>JBBAEU010000013.1:0-66558 GCA_041655765.1 Brumimicrobium sp. | reverse complement strand
ATTGAACTCCGAACGGTGAATAATCGGCAATGCTATTTATTCCCACTTCGTATGAATCAATGGTTGTGTTATCGGAAGAAAGTGGGTATTTAATGTCATTTATCACCGTTTGCACGTTTCCTCTGTGATCGGTGAGTTCATAATTTCTGTTTCCAATTACACCATAGCTTTGCAGAGTGTATGGATTAAACATATTAATCGTGTCTTTTGTTACTCCAAGCCTAGAACTTCCATAAATATTACGGTCTGTTAGGTAATAATACACCGAACCTGAAGCACTATCAATACTATGCTCGTAAATACTTAATTGATTGCCTTGAGCATCTAAAATATAGTATGTTGATTTTTCTAACATCAGTGTTTGATTATTATATACGTGCTTGGCGATTTGATTTCCCTCCTCCAGACTTCGGCACTAACGTTTCTCGTCTTCCGTCTCTCAAAAGCAGTGCTTTTTCGCTTAATCAAAAATAATGTTTTTCTTGTTACTATCAAAATTTCTACGAATTTCTTTGACTTTATTACTTGCCGTCCAAATGACAGTATCAATTTCCTCTTGACGGTCTTTCACTAATCTACCTATCAAAATATTCGTTGTATCGAAGTTATTTATTCGCTTTTGTCTCGGGAATTGCCAGGCTATCTATTTTTATTAATTTATTTCCTTTAATTAAAAACTTATCATTATTCATAAAAATATACCAGTCTGGTCGAGATGGGTAAGAAATCTTAAAGGAGATATAATTAAACGTAAAATTAGGTAAATGAATGTATGGAGAACTACCGTCACCAAACCTGACCCTAAATTTAGTAAAAGTATTGTTCTCAATTTTTCTATCAAAAGGGGGATGAAAATATTTAAAACTTGAAGTATCTTCATTATAAAACTCTAAAAAAGACAAATAAGTGCCTGTTTTATCTTTAACAGAATACTTAATGTATATACTATCTTTACTTACATTTTCTACATTTTTAAACTCTAAATCAAGAATTTCAATTGAATCTCGTCGATATTCACTTTTCAAATATATTGTATCTCCAATTATAGTATACCTACCTTTCGTATTTTCTGTTAATTTATTCAATAACTCGAACTTATTATCAGAATATAAAAGAATCGACATATCCTTGAATATAACATAGCGTTTCTCTTTTGTTGTAGAAGAGAAAATAGCACAGCTATTAAATACTATAATAGAAAAATAAAAAATAAAAAAATGTTTCAACCTCATAAAATCACGGTCTAATTATATCTGCTTTTTCAATTTCATTCCATAATGAAAAAGAAACCATTCTCCTATTTTTATCATACCCATCTAAATACGGATCACCCTCAAAAACAGTTCCTATAGGAGTATTTACATTTAAAGGTCCGTTTCTTAAATTTTTATAATTTTCATGTAAATTTCTTACATCATTCGCACTCATCTTTCTTATCGAAATGTCTCCGTTATAATACGATTGTCTTGTGTATGCCTCAATTTCATCAGTTGCATCATATAAATAACCTGGACCTCCATCTGGAGCAAAACTAATCTGCTTATTTTCAAATTGATACAAATGCTTTAATTCATGAGCTAAAGTACTCCTATCACTATAATAAGCAACAACGATACCATTTTCGTATCTCGTTACACCTGTAAAGCCGTCCTTTGTTTTGGCAGTCATCTGGGCAACTGAATACATTTGATCAGAATTTTCCAATATCGTAATTTCCACTAGTGCATCATTAAGTTCTGCTAAAGCTTCTTCAACCCTATTAATCTCTGCCATTACTTCATTGAAAGGATCCATACCTTCATAATTATTTCCTAATGCTGAATTAAGCGAATTAAGAAACATTAAATCATTTTCTAACGTATTTATTTCATTTCTTGTAAACTCCTTATGTTCATCAACAACTTCTTGGCTGGCTGGGTCAAACTCATCTCCAAGTGGATCATGAAACCAAATCGGATTGTTATTATTAATCACATACGGGCTTTGCCAAGGGTATTTAAAAGCCATTGGGTCTCTGTTCCACCTATGCACAACCCTCGGGTCGTATTCCCAATAAGGTGCGGTATAATGGTCTTTTTGTATCTCAGGCACTCGCTCTTGGGTGTTGTAGCCATACCTATACGCCATATCCACATCAAACCCACCTACAAACACCGTATCTTGGTAAGTTCGGTACATTTTGATGTTATCCAAATAATACGTTCCTGCTTGACGGATTTGTATGTATGTGTTAGCTTGTTTCACAGATTAAAGATAAGGATTTTTTGGGATAACTGCCTTTTGAACTCAATTTACACCAAAAAAAGGGGGAAATAACACATATTATTACAAGTGACCATTATTGGAACGGTTTGGTTGTAGAATGATGTGGAGTGTGCACTCGGGAATTGCCCGGGAGTGTGCAATTAAATCTACTCACTAATTTTTAATATTCTTTTTGATTCATGAATACTAACTAAACTATCACTTTTTCTTACTTCAATACCAAAATAAATATTTATAATCCCTTTATTCAATCTTGAAAAAGTATGTGTTGCCCATTTATCCCCAAAAGAATTTAAGGTGTCGCTATAATTGTCATACTTAATAATAACCTTAGAAGATATTAAATTAGAATCATAGAATTTTACTTTTAAGTTCAAAAATTTTGTCTCCCTTATTGAAAAATAGATTGTGTCGTTTACTGACTCTGGAATGGTTGATAAGAAAAAAGATTTATTATAGTCAATATTTCCTATACTATCATAAACTATATTCTCAACCAATGCATTTTTCGTATCTCCACTCCAACCGTATCGGGACTTTCTTGTCAGTCTACCTATAGAGTCAAAAGTTTTTACATAACCCTGTAGTTGGCCTCCCTCGAAAAAAGCTACTTTCTTAAGTCTCCCAGAGTTATAAAATCTCTTTTCTATTCTCCTTACTTGGCTTGAGTCAAGTTTTGGAAAATCATTAAACCTTGATTCAAATTTCTCTGTCGTTTCCTTTAAATTTTGATTATCTGTACATGCCGTAATGAAGAATAACAAATACATAGATAAAATTAAATTATTTACTGTATTCTTAAAATTAATTGTCATTAGATATTTTTCTTGAATTATTTTCATTTGGATATCCACCTGCATCTGACGAATCAACTTGTATTCTATATGTACCATCAGGCGTTCTATGGATCACAGAGTCTTGATAGACATTGAGACCACTTCCTGGTGTCCCTCCATGACCAGTTCCTTTAGTTCCTTCACCAGTTCCTTTAATATTATCTTCTGCCATCTCACTAATTTCTTTATACAATTCCGTAATAATTTCCATTCCTTCTTCAATATTTGTTGGTTTAGCTAAACTTTTTCCTTTACCTCCAAAAGCAGCTAACAAAGCAGTAATATCTATACTTTTTACCTTGTGTTCAGCAATGTATTTGGTCGATGACACGCCTCCTTCCTCAGTTGTTAACTTATACCCATCAGGCTGTGTTCCTCCTTCACCTTCAGAATGAAAAAGAGTATATAAGAAATCTGGCTTCGGTTTAATATAAGGATTATTGCCGATAAAGTCATTATCTTTTACCCCATTACTATACAAAATGCTGTATTGAGTATTAACTGATCTTTCACCAGATTCTTCAATTGTTAAAGTGATTGTTGTTTTAAAATCATAATAATTGATACTTGTATATTGATTTTTTCGAACATAATCCGTTCTGACTCTAGTAGAAACAGCAGTCGGTATCTCTAAAGTCGTCTTACGTCCCGTACGTTTATCGTTGATTACAATAGTTAAATATTCGTCATTCCCATCAGGATCATTATAAATTAATGGATTGTTTCTCATAGCCTGATAAGGGCTTAAATACGGCTTTTTCTGTGCTAAATCATCTAAACTCAACCATCTCCCTAGCCTACTATCATACAATCTCGCTCCAAAATCATAACTATTTCCTTTACCTTTTATCTCATTATCTTTTAACATTCCGTTAAACCCATACCTATACACCATATCCACATCAAACCCACCTACAAAAACCGTATCTTGGTAAGTTCGGTACATTTTGATATTGTCCAAATAATACGTTCCTGCTTGGCGGATTTGTATGTATGTGTTAGCTTGTTTCACAGAATAAAGATAGTTTTTTTTTAAATTCTAAATCAAATTTACACCAAAAAAAGGGGAAAATAACACATATTATTACAAGTGACCATTATTGGAACGGTTTAGTTGTAGAATGATGTGGAGTGTGCAAACCCATACCTATACACCATGTCCATCTCAAACCCACCTACAAACACCGTATCTTGGTATGTTCGGTACATTTTAATATTATCCAAATAATACGTTCCTGCTTGACGGATTTGTATGTATGTGTTAGCTTGTTTCACAGAATAAAAATAAGGAACTTTTTTGGGATAACTGCCTTTTGAACTCAATTTACACTGAAAATACAGGAAAAATCATACATAAAACACAAGTGACCATTATTGGAACGGTTTGGTTGTAGAATGAGGTAGAGTGTGCAGATGTGTTTACCCTTAAAATTAAACTACAAAAATATAAGTCCATACAATAATTATTGTAATCTTAAAGATAAAGTAGAATATATCTAATATAGAACTATTTGTTGTAATAAAAGCAAAACTAATTATATCTAGCCCTCTATTATAACGCTTAATAGAATACCAATTTAAAAGGGTTAGAAGAAAATAATCTACTAAAAGGTAGGAGAAAGTAAATGCAGATTTAAAGTCACTATTTAAATAGGATATTAGCAGAAAAGTAGAATATGATAACAATACACAAACACCTATGAATAGAACATTTTTCTCTAATGGAATTAATACTTTAGGAAAAAGTGAAACAACAACTGATAGCATTAAAATATTAAATTGGTTTTCACGTAAAAAAAGAGCCCCAATAACAGCTAAAGATATATATATTGTCAAAATAAAAAATTTGTATGATTTTTTTGTTTTCATACTTAATCTTGATCTAATTTATCATTTTCACTAATCGTTTCAATTATCTCATTACCAACACTGTGAACATCACTTCCAACACCAACTCCTTTAATTACACTGTTTGTCCCACCAAACATACCATACACCCCCGTTCCCAAGGTCACAACAGGCAAAGCATACCTATCCTTCCATCCCGTAACTTCTCCTCTTTCTGGAGACATCATATCTTCTCCAGTAATCATTGTATGTAATGCATCAACCCATGCAGGACCTGGCAATATTTTCACTAAAACCCTAATTGGTAAAGGTGCTTTTCCTGATAAATTATCCGATTCCCAATTTCTAAATTTATCTGCGTTCTCCTCTCCTATGATAATACCTAATGGTCCATTTCTTTCCCAATTTGAAAGCTCAAGATTAGCTGTTTTCCTTTCCCCAAATACATACGCGCTTGCACTCTCTGCAAGTCCTTCAACTTTCTGAGCATCAACATTAAACTTAATAGTAACATGGCTATTTAAAGCAAAGTCTTTAGATTTCAACCCCAAATTTGGAAGCAAATTCTCTAAATGATACGATCCTAAATGCGCAGTACCAGAGGCTTCTATGATATTATCATATTCGACTTCGCCTGCGTCATTAACTAATATTAGATGTACACTCGCAGGTTCTAATCCTTCCAATTCCACAGCATCCAAAACTCTATTTCCTGAAAAAGAATAAGGAGAGTAGAAAGGATAATCCTTCGCCAACGGGTCCACCGCAAAAAATCTGCCCAAGCGAGGGTCGTGCATACGATATTTATAATTCACACTATTTCCAGCGCCTTTTACCTCGTCATCTTTCTCCTGTCCTTGGAATCCATAGCGGTAATTAGTTGCAATAAAAGCGTTTGTATTTTCTACAACTACATCCTCTTCATAAGTAATAAATACATCGTCCACTTCAAAATATGCGTTATTGCAAGCCCCACTGATAAAGAGTTCCATGGTGTAATTACCGCTGTAATTTGGTGTAAAGTGCATGGTAGGGAATGTTCCAACAGTTTTTGAACTGTCTATTGCCACAATTGTTCCGTTTATATCTTTGATAGCACAGATTAAATAAGCCCTAGCCCCAATAACAGACTGTGTTTCCATTCCTCCTTGAGAAAATGGATCTATTGGACCTTGAACAGGGTCGCATAATGCTTTGGGAAGACTTTTTACCTCAAAATTTACTTCATGTACGCCTGTGCCTACGGTAAAAGTGTGAGAAGCACCTGTTTTGAGGTAATCAATCCCTGTGTTTCTTACCCGCATTTTACCTGATGGATACGTGATTTGTGTTTTTATTGTCATTTCGTCCCAGTCAGAGGCGGTTTCAAAATCGTCTTCTAAGGCGTAAACAATATCGCTAACAATACTTCCATTTACTTCCTCTACAAAGCCATTTAACACAAAATCATCCATTCTAAAAGTACCGCCACTTCCGTGTGAGCCTCCGAATAGTTTTAAAACCACGTTTACTGAACCCATCTGTCCTGAAACGGAGTTTATTGCATTGACAATTCCCGTACTTTGCAATGAGCTTCCAGAAGATGAAACATAGATGCTTCCATTGCCAATTTCAATGCCGTTTACTACTAGTTTATAGTTAGTATAGCCAGTTGCGGAACTTCTGTGTGCAAAACTGTAACTTGTTATATCTAATTCATAACCATTTTCTACATCAAAACTCAAAGTTAAATATGCTGTATCTGCACTTGCTGAACTTATTGCAATGGATTTTCCACTTCCTGCTCCTGTACTATTATAGTTGGTAAAAGTTCCTATAGAACTTGTCCATTTTGTGTTAGATAAGTTTGCATCTAAAGTCACTTCTGTGCTGTAATACGGACTTCCTGTTGCTGGTGGATTGTCAAAGTTATTGTTGTAAATTTCAACTGTATCTGCTGGAGTTTGTGGGCTGTTTCCATTTTCAGGATAATAAAACACATTCTCAATCGTCCTACCGTCCAATTGAACTCCGAACGGTGAATAATCGGCAATGCTATTTATTCCCACTTCGTATGAATCAATGGTTGTGTTATCGGAAGAAAGTGGGTATTTAATGTCATTTATCACCGTTTGCACGTTTCCTCTGTGGTCGGTGAGTTCATAGTTTCTGTTGCCTAAAATACCGTAACTTTGCAAAACACTTGGGTTAAACATATTTAGTGTGTCTTTGGTTACTCCAATACGGGAACTTCCATAAATGTTGCGGTCTGTTAAGTAATAATATACAGAACCCGAAACACTATCTACACTGTGTTCGTAAATGTTTAATTGATTGCCTTGCGCATCTAAAATATAATATGTGCTTTGCTCTAACATCAGTGTTTGGTTATTCATAAATAATCTTAATGGGTTTTGCCCACTCATCTCTCTGAAAAATTTCTATTTCACTTCTTCTCGGATGTTTTTTATTTAAAATAATTCTACCAAACAGCAGAATATCTCCTCCCAGAATACTTCCAATACCAATATTTCTTTTATTTTTTATTTTTTCTATATCAAATAAATCATATAAGTATAGAGATTCAAATATTATCTCATTTCTAAGTTTTTCAAAATCTAAACTATCTATGGTAAAATTATAACTATAATTATTTTCTTGTCTATCATACATTATTCCCTCAAAATCTTTATCAAATATATAGCCTTTATAATAGCTATTTAGTTCACTTAAACGTTCAAAAATATACAATGTATCTACTTCATCAAAATGCCTAAAAAAAGAATAAAATGCAGGGTCTCTAAAACGAGGTATAGTATATTTAAAATAATTTTTTCTAAAATATTTATTTGCTAATGCTGTTCCCGTTTTTTTTGCTTTTTTCTTTTGGGTTTTAACTATCTTATTTAAAACCACTTCTTCATTCCACTCTCTATCATATTTATGCATACTACAAGAGGATAGAATTAATAAAAATGGAAGTATATATATTAAGCAAAGTATTCTTTTCATAATTAATCATTAAACTTTATAAAATAATACTCTGATTGTTCACTCCAAATTGATTTTACACCAATCTTATCAATTTTAAGTAATGCAGGAAAAGAACCTTTTCCACTTCTATTTGTAAAATAATACAAGCGCAATGGAGAGTTCAATTCTGTTCTTATTTGATTTTCCTTAAAAGTACTACTCCATTCAGCTTCACTTAAGCCCCTTTCTCCTATTTCATCCTTCCCAAACTCTGACCATCTTTTCCTATTATTTTCATCTAAATAATCTTCAGCATGTCCGAGTTCATGAAATAAACTAAACTTTCCACTTTTTTCAGATTTACTTAGTAAACTTCTTTCATTTTTTTGAACTGGAATGTTTGCTCCTCCAAGTTTATAAAATATTGTTCCTCCCTTTTCAAATTTCTCTGACTCCTCCCCTGTGCTGAAAGAACGAACAGTTATTTGATTAGCTTGAAAATAACTTCTATCCTGACTTTCTTTTATTATAAAATCCTCTTCTGCACTATGCAAATTATTATACATTTTCGCCCCTCTTTTAGTTGATTTCAAAATCTCTAATTCTTTTTCTACTTGAGCTCTAAACTCTGGTGATGCATTTTCATCAATTCTTATCGTATCTCCATACGGGTCACTAAACCAAATTGGATTCCCTTGATTAATTGCGTACGGACTTATACTTGGAACTGGTTTTGGATCTCTGTTCCACCTATGTACAACCCTTGGGTCATATTCCCAATAAGGTGCGGTATAGTGGTTTCCTGCCCCTGCTATCTCATCTACCTTTTCTTGCGTGTTATATCCATAAACATATCTACTCGCCACTAATTCAGTTACACAATTTTGAATTATATTTGTATCTAAAGTGTATATTTTAAAGTTGTCTAACGTTGAAAAACAATCTTCTGTTCCACCAGCTAAGTAAAAACCAACTTTTGAAGTCCCTGATGTTGCCACAGTGAAACTTCCTGTAAAATGCCCAGATGATGTTAAATGATGAATATAATTAAAGTTTTCTCCCTCAAAAAAGATGATGCTATCAATATTTATACATCTCCCTATATTGAAATCAAATTCATAAAAATATGTTGTTCCGTCGGTTGTTTCTAAACTATGGTAAATCATATTATCCTGTGGAACATAGCTATATGGAGGCAAAAATCCAATTCTTTTTTTGCATTTAGGCAACCTCAACTTGGCTTCTCCAGTACCTAAATCATAGCTTATTGATAGCAAACAATTTTGAGCATCCCAGCCACAATGTCCATTTTGAAAGTCACAAGAAATATGATAATTGGTGTCAATCACTACAGAATCAGAACACACTTCTATTGAAGAATACATTTCTTTCTCTACCGTCCTACCATCTAGTGGCGCGCCAAATGGTGAATAATCAAAAATGTTGGAAATTCCTACTTCGTATCCTGTTATCGTAGTATTATCATCACTTAAAGGATACTTTATATCAGAGATTACTGTTAAAACGTTACCAAGATGATTAGACAATTCATAATTACGGTTTCCAAGTATTCCATAACTTTGAAGCGGCTCGGCATTAAACATGTTTACAGGGTCTTTTAAAGTCCCTAAACGAGAACTTCCGTAAATGTTACGCTCTGTAAGGTAGTATTTTACATCCGCATCGCCCACACTATGCTCGTACATGGAAAGCTGGTTTCCTTGGGCATCTAGTATGTAATATGTACTTTTTTCCAGCATTAACGTTTGATTGTCGTAAACATGTTTTGCGATACGGTTACCCATTGCATTGTAATCAAATATAAGGTTTTTCTTATTGCTAGACAAACTTCTTCTTATTTCTTTTACTTTTCCGCTGACTGTCCAAATTATCGTATCGATTTCTTCCTGTTTATCTTTAACAAGACGCCCTTCGGCATCGTAACTATAGTTATTATGGGTATTGATTTGATTTATGGCAGAAATAAATGGATCCATATCTTCAATATCGTCTTCCATCACATTTGCTAAAGTCTCATCATCTTTTATGCTATATAAACGGTTTCTTAAAAGATTTCCGTCGTCATCCATTTGGTATTTGTATTCTAAGTCATCGAATATTTGACCAGCTCGGTTATGCCTTTCCTGCGTTAAGATATTCCCCATCGCATCATAAGTAAAGGCATTATAATATTCACTTCCGTAGTTGGATGGATTCCAAGTATTGGAGCTCAGTCCGTTTTCATAACTTCTACTTTCTTTTAAACGATTGAGTTGGTCATATTTATACGCATTCAGCATCGGCATTTTTGTTCTGTCAAGCGGATTTATAATGCTGGTTTGCATATAGCGGATGTTTCCGTTGTAAAGGTCATGGCTGTTTTGTGCGGCATGACTTGTGTTTTGTACGTTTGCAAGCGGAGTTGCGCCATTTATTGCCGTGTAATCTCCTTCTTTTGGCTGCCAATTCCGCCTACGGGCTTTAGTTGTTCCGATAGTGTCCATAAAAAGTGTGTAAAGCCAGGGAAATTATGAAATTTGTAATTGCAAAATAAATTTGTATAGATAATTCTAACAAAGTTAATTTAAAAGATAATCATGAATTTTTCGTAAATTTGTAACTTTTAAATATAAATTTATCTTATCCTATGAGTAAAATTTTAATCATTGATGACGAAAAAAGTATTCGAAGAGCCCTGCGTGAGATTCTTGAGTACGAAGATTATGAAGTAGAGGAAGCCGAAGATGGAAAAGAAGGGTTTAATATGGCCACCTCTAATATTTATGATTTGATTTTCTGCGATATTAAAATGCCTAAAATGGATGGGATTGAAGTCTTAACAAAACTTCAAGAAGAAAAAGTTGATATTCCTATTGTGATGATTTCAGGTCATGCGAACATTGAAACAGCAGTTGAAGCGATTAAATTGGGGGCATTTGATTTTATAGAGAAACCACTTGATTTGAACAGAATTCTTGTAACTGTGAGAAACGCAAACGACAAACAAAATCTAGTCGAAGAAAAGAAAACCTTAAAAAAGACCGTTCAAAGATTTAAGGGATCTTCTATTATCGGGGAAAGTGATGAAATCATCAATATCAAAGAGATGATTCAGAAAGTTGGTCCCAGTGAAGCGAGGGTCTTAATTACTGGAGAAAATGGAACAGGGAAAGAATTGGTTGCACGTTCATTACATGATAACAGTCCTAGAAAAGAAGAACCATTTATAGAAGTCAACTGTGCAGCAATTCCTGCCGAACTTATTGAAAGTGAGCTTTTCGGTCATGAAAAAGGAGCTTTTACATCAGCTGTTAAACAAAGAAAAGGAAAGTTTGAATTGGCAAAAAGCGGAACTTTATTCTTAGACGAAATTGGAGATATGAGTCTGTCTGCTCAAGCTAAAGTTTTAAGGGCTTTACAAGAAAATGTTATTCAAAGGGTAGGAGGAGATAAAAATATATCAGTAAATCCAAGAATTATTGCCGCAACAAACAAAAATCTACGTCAAGAGATTAAAAATGACAATTTTAGAGAAGATTTATACCATCGATTAAGTGTTATTTTAATCCATGTACCTACCTTAAACGAGAGAGAAGGCGATATTCCATTGTTAGCTAAACATTTTCTTTCGATAATATGTGCAGAGCATGGTGTTCCTTTAAAGAAGTTTACAGATGATGCATTGGAGGCATTAAAAAATACAACTTGGACAGGAAACATACGGGAGCTTCGTAATGTTATCGAACGAATGGTAATTTTATGTGATGATGAAATCACTGGGTTTGATGTGAATACCTTTTCTAACCCAAGAGGCTAAACGAATTTAACGCATAATCACACATATATCAGAAAACTTTTAAACGTTAAATATTTTACGTTCAAAATTGGTGTTCACAACTCTCATGTTATTCATATAATCTGACTTCTCAGTTAAACTGTAAATTGTGTTTTTTTAATAAAATTATTGATAATCAATACTTATCGAAGGATTAAAAATTAATTATTAAAAATTCACTTTTTAACAATTGAACCAAAGTTTCTCAGATTTTTACACTTGTTTTTATTTTTTTAACTATATTTGCCGTGAACTTAAAATAAAATAAAATATGAAAAAGTTTGTAATTATGGCTGCCGTACTATTCGGCACAACATCAATGTTCGCGCAAGGCAACAATTCAGGTGATACTGAATTAAAGTCTAAAAAAGGTGAACACTACCTTCCAGAAGAAGGAGATTATGCTATTGGAATGGACGCAGTCCCTTTCCTTAACTACATTGGTAACTTTTTTGGTAAAACAGGACCAAATGATGCGTCAAACATCTGGTTACCAAACAACACTAACCTAGCACTTAGTGCAAAATACTTCTACAAAGAAGATATGGCTTTCCGTGTTGGATTACGTTTAGGGTTTGGATCTACAACTACTACTAACAGAGTAGCTGATTTGTATGATAACTCTACTACTAACCCATGGCCTGCTCTTCCTAGTGAAGTAGAAAACAAAATGAAATCTGGTTATACTGCTGTAGGTTTAAACCTTGGGGTGGAATACAGAAGAGGAAGCACTCGTTTACAAGGTTTTTATGGGGCTGAAATCGGTTTCATGATTCAATCAAATTCTGAAAAATTCACTTATGGTAATGCAATAGACGCTACTCATCCTGTTAATTCAGCTGATAACTTTGGTGGTGCAGGAAACGTTTATGCAGGAAATGATGGTATCGGAAACCCAATTCAAATTAGAGACTTAACAAGAAAAAGCGGAATAGATTTCGGTTTAGGTCTAAGAGCTTTTGCTGGTGCTGAATACTTTGTTCTACCTAAATTATCACTTGGTGGTGAAATCGGATGGGGACTTGGTTTAAACATCTCAGGAAAAACCAAGTTAACTGCTGAAGCAGTAGGTACTCTTGATGGTTCAACTTCTGCATCTGTTCAAACTATTGAAAGAGAAGGTGTTAGCTCAACTGATGTTGGAGTTGAAAGCTCTCTTTTCAACCCAATTTTTGGCCCTGTTGGTCGTCTGAATATTATCTTCCACTTCTAAGAGAAGAGCAAGAGATAATATATAATTTAAAAGGAGAGTTTCGACTCTCCTTTTTTTATGTCAATACATTTTTTAATCAACACACATTTACTACGCTACTTATAAACTCTGATTATTGTATAGAGTTGAAGACTATACTGTTTATATCTAATAGTACCAAAAAACTTTGCTTGAAAATAAATAAAGGTATTATATTATACTGTGTATTGTTAAAGTGATATAGGTATCTTGAAAAGTATAAATGGTATTGTTTTATACAATTACTTCCAACTTGTCATCTCGTTATACAAACGTGGAGGATGAACTTCCTTCTCGATAAATACAATTCCAAAATCTTCTAAATCTTCTAAAACTGGATTATAAATCTCTTTTAATGTTGGAATTTGGACACCTTTCAATTGAATTTGCTGATTAAGAATTTTCTTCGCACATATAGCGATGGGTAATCCAACACAATTACTCATAGCAGTATATGTTTGATCTTCTCCGATATTTACCATTTCAGAAGTAATTTCTTTGTATGTATCACCAATTTGATAAACAAATCTGTGGTACATAACAATCATATCTTTATCATCTGGTTCCAATTGCCATTTTTCTTCTAAAATTTTCTGTAAAATTTCTGCAGGTGTAGCATTTTTCAATCCAACTTTGGTGTTTGGGTTAAAAATATCTAACCAAACCAACTTCTCCCAAAGCGTATCATCTTGGTCAATCTTTAGGTAGTATCGCAATTTTAATTCAACTGTATCATAAGGATGGTAAGGTAAAAATGAGTTAATAAAATCTCGGTAACTCATATTTTCACTACCTTCCATTACATAAGAATCGTCTGTTGCACCCAATTGCACAAAGGCGTTCCATGCTCTTGAAAAACCAACCCTTCTTAGAGTTCCTCTATAAATTGTGGGAATTCCTCCAAGATTATATAATTTACGGTATTGAAGTGAATTTCTATTTGCATATCCTTCAAATTTCCCATATCCGTCAATCTCAATGACTTCTGTTCGCCTAAAAAGCTTATTGTAAGGAATATATTTGTATTGACCTTCTTGAACAAATTGAGCCGCTCCACCTTGTCCAGCTAAAACAACATTCTTTGGGTTCCATGTAAACTTATAGTTCCAAGGATTATTATCACTTTCCGGAGCAATTAATCCACCGGTAAAAGATTCAAAATTTCTCATTTCTCCTCCTTCACTACGAATTTTATCAATCACATGCATTGCACTCATGTGGTCGATTCCTGGATCAACTCCAATTTCATTCATGATAATGATACCTGCGGCTTTTGCTTCTTCATCTAATGCAAGCATTTCTTTTGAAACATAAGAAGGGGTGATTAAATCCTTTTTAAATTCGATACAATCTTGTGCGACATCAACGTGAAACCTCGCTGGAAGCATACTGATTACCAAGTCAGCTTTTATTATTTCTGGCCTTCTCTCTTTAGGGTCTATAGCGTTAAACACCAAGGCTGTTGCAAAAGGCGAGTTTTTTATTTTTCGCTCGATTGTTTCTTTGTCACGATCAACAATCGTTATATGCCACTGTTCTTTTTCAGCGTTATTAAGCAAATAACGGATAAGTGAAGACGATGACAGCCCTGCTCCCAGCAATAAAATGTTTCTCATATTTGTTATTATTTTATCATTTAGAACATCAAAATCGTATTTGAATATCACAAAAATGTTCTAAAGACAAAACAAGCAAAAAAACATAGATAAATCAAGGTTTTATCTCAAAAATATCGAAGTGAATTTTTAAGAATAATTCATAAGAAAAAAAGGGTGAATCTACAAATATGTTAAACTTCTCCTAATCCAGTAATTTAAAGCCTTTTCCATGAATATTCATAATCTCTACACTCTCATCGGGACGTAGAATTTTACGCAATTTAGCGATATAAACATCCATGCTTCGACCATTAAAGTAATTATCATCGCCCCAAATAGCACGTAAAGCGGCCTGTCTATCCAAAACCTCGTGTTTGTTTTTAGCTAAAAACTTTAACAATTGACTTTCTTTGGTTGTTAATTTAACTTCTTCTCCGTCAATATTTATTGTTCTCGTTTGCGCATCAAAATCAAACCTACCGATTTTAAATTTATCAGTAATTGGATTTTCCTTAATGTTTGTTCTTTTCATTATCGCCTCGATTCTTACCAAAAGTTCTTCCATATTAAATGGCTTTGTCATATAATCATCAGCTCCAATTGCAAAACCTTCCAATTTATCAGCCTTCATCGCTTTGGCGGTTAAGAATAGAAACGGAACTTTTTTGTCTGTTTCTCTAATTTCTTTAGCAACAGTAAATCCGTCAATTTCAGGCATCATCACATCGAGGATTAAGAATTGAAATGTTCCCTCATGGAATTTTTCCAAGGCTTCCTTACCGTCCACCGCCAATTCAACTTCAAAACCTTTTGCTTCTAGAAAAGTACTCAATAACTTTCCTAAATTTTCATCATCTTCTGCTAAAAGAATTCTAATATTTCTACTGTTCTCACTCATTGATCTGTTGTTTTTATTATGATAGAAAAAATTGTTCCTTCTCCATACTTACTTTTCACTTTGATATCCCAGCCATGCATGTCAATGATTGCTCTTACATAGTTCAATCCTAAACCATAGCCTTTAACATTGTGAACATTTCCAGTAGGTACACGATATAATTTATCAAATATTTTATCTATATGCTCATTTTTTATTCCGATTCCTCTATCTTCTATTGTTAATATATATTCTTTATTTTTCTTACTTTCAATTTTTACCTTTATTTCTATAATTTCTTTGCTATACTTTATGGCATTATCGATCAAATTAGAAATCATGTTATTTACATGAATCGGGTCGCCAACAACAATGGGGTTTTCTATAACAGACTCAAAATCAATAGCTCCCTTGCTAATTCTAATTCTAGCCTTATCAACAATTTCACGAGTGATTTGGTTTAAATCAAGCTCTTCTTTCCTTAATTTTAAATGTCCTTTATCTATAAAAGTATTCTTTAAAATCTGCTCAACCATGCTTTCTAACCTTTTATTTTCCTCATCAATCATATTAATAAAAGAAGATGCCAAGTTAACATCACTTTGTATAATATCCTTGTCATTTAAGGCCTGACAAGCTAGAGAAATTGTGCTGATTGGAGTTTTAAATTCATGAGTCATATTGTTAATGAAATCATTCTTTATTTCGGCTAATCTTCGCTGTGAAAGAATCGTTTTAAACATTATATAAAATGAAACGACAATCATAACGATTAGCAAGGATGATATCATTATTGTAAACCAAATTTCATGAAAAAGAATAGACTTACGATTGGGAAATACTACATTCAAAAATAACTCCTCGTCAAAGATGTTTCCAGGAAAAAGTTTTACACTCTCGGCACGATTCAAATCCATTCCAAGTAAATATCCGTCTGTATATGCGGGAAATTCAATTACCTCAACATTATCATCTGTAATTACATAATTAAATTGCGTTTCAAGTCCTTCATCCTCCAGCGTAATTCTCATAATTGAATCTAACAAAGTCAAATCAATTCTTTGTACCGGTGTTAGCAAGCCACTGTTTCGAAATGCATATACCATCATTTCATTGATATATTTAGATTTTTTAAAAAGACTACTAACAACTCTTTTGTCTAACTGAAAAGCCAAGTCATTTGAGTCTTTCAAAAATACATCGCTTTCTCCTTTCTTTTTAATTAAAGAGGGAAGTTCGCTTATATCTCTTGCCAAAACACTATGTTTAGCGGTTATATGGGCTAATGAATCGTATGATTCTCCAGTAATATAAAGATATTTTACATTTCTTCCTTCTTCAAAAACCATCGTATCTATAATAGAAACGGATTCTTTAACAGGAACTAAATTTTGAAATTCTTGCTTGAGTGCTTGTTTATACTGTCCACTAAAATCTTCACCAAAAAAAGCTGTATATCTCTGTAAATCCGATGCTTTTTCGTGTCGAATGGCGACTTTGGTTAAAATATTATCAATGTGACTGCTCAGCTCCTCTGACTTCTTCTCATACAGCTGAACAGCTTGGTATAATTGGAGTCCAACCAAGACCAATAGTGCAACACTAATTAAGATGACAATATATTTTAAACGTATTCTATTCACTAGGAATCTAATTTATGAATGAAAAGTCAAATAATGAGATTGTTAACGAATTTTAACATGAGAAGCAATCGGTTTCTATTGCCGATTATCGCGGATTTCTCCATGATTTATGATTTCAAAAACGCCTGCTTTTTCTTTATTTATTGGTCTTACTATATGTACTCCTTCCCAAGTCGATTGATAATAATTTTCGTTTCTTAAAATTCCTCCATCCAAGATTAACTTTGCTTCAGGTTGGATAATGATTCTTGTGTTGGGCGAAAACTGAAGTTCATCCTTAACAATAAGTGTTACACCTGATTCAATAATTAAATCTTGATAAAACTTTAGTGAAAAATCCCAAATTTCACTTTCTGTAACGCGGATAGGAGTTACGCTGTAACCTGTAACAAAATCGCGCACTTCAAATTTTCTGTTATAAAAGTTTTTGGTTACGGTCGCCCGACGCATAATTCCAATTTGTAGTGCCGATTTATACCATGCTGAACCACCGCCCATGATGTTGTTATTTTCATCGGATTTAGGAATGAGGCAGAAATCACAGTTCTTTCTCGATTCACATGGCTTTATAGCAGTTGTATCATACACATCCCATAGGAAATCAAAATAATCTTCTTTACAATTCTGCGCCCATGCACCTTGTGCGTCGTAGGTATGCCATAAATCAAGAGCATGACCGATTTCATGTGTATAATGAAGCGATAAAGCATAATCTGCCATGTCTGTTTGACTCATGTCTGTACCATTGGCAATATTAAATGTTAGAATAGAACCACCATGAGCAAAACCCCAAGCTGTTCGATAATATCCGCTAACAATATGTAGCGGAATGCTGTTTAATCTTTCCGGATGATTTTCTTTCAGGTATTTATCTAATTTTTTGTTGTGTTGATAGTCATTGTTGCAATAAAATAAGCTAGAATCTTTGGTTTGATCTCGGTAAAAATAGACACTATCAATAACAATATTCAATTTTGGGTGTTCTACATAAATCGTTTCATAAGGAAGCGGTAAAGAAAACTCTTGATTTTTATGGTATGAATTGTCCAACCATATTTCTATCATTTTAAACCTTTCTAGCGTTTCATTATTCTCGATAAGATTTCCTGTTCCATCAGCTCGTTGCCAAATATGAACGCTTACATGAATGGTTTTAATAAAATCTTCTTGACTGTCTTCAAAGGGTATATAATTTTCTTTGATTGCAAATTTCTTAAGAAAATGTGGTGATATCCTTGTGGTTTTGCTCAAAGATTCCAATTCTGGATAATCATTTTGAAAATTTAATAAAACATCAGCTTCAGTTTGAAAAGATGTAGTTGTTGTTCCACAAGAGGTTAGTAAAAACATCAGCGATGTCAACAAAGACAACTTCATTTTCATATTTTTATCTGTTTTGGTATTCGTTAGCACGCTGTCTATCCATTTCATTTGTTTCAACAGGTGGACACCAGTTTGGACCTTTTTTGAAAAGCCAAACAAATTTCAATCGCAGCTGTGCAGGAAAATATTTACTTGAGAACCAATGAAGTTCTGGTGTTCCTCTATTCCACTCATACATTCCAAAGACGGGAATTTCTACACTTGGAATCATAAAAAATCCTTTATCCGCCCACGGTTTAATTCCCAAACCGAAGGAGTAATGTAATTGTGCAACAATATCTCCTTGAAAATGTTGGTCGTATGTTAGAACTGCACCAGTATATGCAGTATTTCCAGGTATAATGGCATAATCAACGTTAACACCAAGTGCATTGTCTAAAAATAAATGAGGATTTATTTGATAAACAGAATGAACATCAAATCGACCATATAAATATCCAAGATAAAACTCACCCGTCCCTTCTCTTGTCCCAATTAAATTGTCATTTTGATATGAATCTACAGTAGTGTTTTCTCCGCCACCAAATAGTTTAAATCCAATTCCCCAATCATAATAATGGATGTATTTTCTGGGGTGCTTTGTGATGTGAATCATTCCTATTTCTGCAAAAGCTCCCAATCTACTTTTTGTTTCTCTATAAGCATGATGTGTAATATTTGTATAAGTAGAATCTTGAAAGACAGCTTCTCTCCCTTTTAAAGGTGTAAATGTATAAGTCGGCCCAAAAGAAAATTGGATTCCATGGCGAATATAATCGCCCGTAACCCAGCGAAAAAGCGGCTTCTCCAATCTTTGATTTTTGAAATAATGTTTTTTCTTTGTATTTCTTGCTTTTGCATATTGAGCATCTGCAACAGGAACAACAAAGATGATAAGCAATAATAAAAATCCTATTCTTCTCATGATGTAAGTTCTAATATTTTATCGATAACTTCTTGACTGTCCCATTTTTCATGTATTCCATTCATTTTCATGATTTCTTTCATTATTGCTTCTTGTTTCTCTCCTTCTCTTAACGCTTCCGAATAGGGATGGTTACTAAATGTAACACGGGAATATAGCGGTATCCATTTTTCTGGATATAAATTACTGAATTTTCTTTCGATTTTCTTTTGTAACAAGAAATCTTTATCTCCTGTTAAATCGCGCATTTCTATATAATTATAAAGAGCCAAATCTGCAATTGCTTCTCCGTCGGCTACTCTGTCTTTACCGAATTTTTCAATTGCATTTCCAATATTATTACCGTTATTTTCAATGGCTTCTAAGAAAATTGAACAATCCTCCATTCCTGCATTTAACCCTTGCCCATAAAAGGGAACTACGGCATGGGATGCATCTCCCACTAATAAAACTTGATTCTTATAATTCCACGGATTGCATCGAATTGTAACCAACGTTGAAGTAGGATTATTAAAGAAATCCTCTTTTAAATCGGGCAAATGTTTTAATGTATCAGGGAAAGTTTTTTCAAAAAATGAGAATACTTTATTTGGTGTGTCAAGACTTTCAAAAGAAACTTCTCCTTTCAATGGAAAAAACAAGGTAACGGTAAAGCTACCATCTAAATTTGGGAGAGCAATAAGCATAAAATTTCCCCTTGGCCAGATATGCAAACAATTTTTATCAAAACAATGTGTTCCATCTGGATTCGGAGGAAAGTATAATTCTTTATAACCGTGCTCTAAATATTCTTGTGAATAGTTAAATAAAGAAGTTTTTTGCAAACGACCCCTTACGGCAGAAAATGCTCCATCCGCACCGAAGATATAATCATACTTATATTCTTTTCGCACTTCTGTGTTTGAATCTTTGAAAATAATTTTATTTTCCTTTAAATCTACGTCTTTACAAGCATGGTTAAAACGATAGTGAATGCTTGGATATTTATCTGCCAAATTCATCAATTTCCGATTCAACTCTCCTCTTGAAACAGAGAAAATTGCTTCACCTTCTTTCCCGTACGGCTGAAAAGTTAAATTTCCTTGAACATCGTGCATTTGTCTGCCATACATTGGAATAGAAATATCTTTAATTTCATTTTCAAAGCCAGCTAACCTCAGTGCTTTAAAACCCCTGTTTGATAATGCCAAGTTTATGGATTTCCCCTCAATAGTTTTTGCTTTACGCAAATCAGGTCGCCTTTCAAAAACATCAACCTTTAGTCCTTTCTTAGCTAATAACACAGCCAATAAACTTCCTACTGGTCCAGCCCCAACAACAGCAATATTTTTATTTTCCATTGGAATTAATTTGTGATGTGACTCAAAGATAAAAAATGATTTAATAGGTAAGGTCTTATTTTTTCCAATTCTTTGAAAAAGTACTTTCAAAATATGTACTCTTTTTACGTTTAGCGGTTCTTCGTTTTTGGAAAACAACCATCATTCGCCATAGAAACAAACCTAAAACCAAAACGGCAAAAACCTGAACGAGTAACTCGATGTATTCCGCTTCATTGCTAAGCCCTCCTGAGAATCTATTTTGTATTAAATTTTGAACTTTCATTGTTTTTCAAAGGTACTACTTTTAAGTGAAATAACAAGAATATGTTAAAATCAGAAAATAATTTAATTTTTAAATTAGATAATTTTGTCCAATTAAAAAATAATAGTATATTTGCAATATAGAAAGTGGTCAACTGTCTCACAGTAACTTTAGAAAGTAGAAGAACGATGCGTTTTTACACCACTAACTATTGTCTGTTTAGTTTAATGCTTAAAAAAGGACTTTGCTTAGAAGTCCTTTTTTTGTTTCTACTACACAATAAGAAACTTGATAATATTTAAAACAATAAGGATGTAAAACATGGAATAAAAAATTCTTATTGCGATTCTATTCAATTCTCTAATGTATAAATAGGCAAGGATAAATGGCACTAAAACCACTGCGATTGGGAAATAATACACGGTATCATAAATAAGAAATAGTAAAACTGCAGTTAAAAATAAAATTAACAATCCAAAAATGACAATGTAGTTTATTTTTTTAAATCGTACGGAACTTTTTCTTCTAGAATCAATCATCCGCTTTAATGCAAAAAGCAAGTAAAGTCCTAAAAAACAAAGAACAACATATTGAAAAGTAGAGTTAACTTCGGAAATATTGTAATTGGATTCAAATTGAATATTGTTTAGGCTAAAATCGGGAACAAAAAGATAAAGCCAAAAGAAAATTACACCAATTCCAGCAAGAGGAAGGATCAGTTCTCTCAAGTTAAAAGGTCTTATAGTAAAAATTCCTATCAAGATAATTAACAAAGCAACAAAAAAGGCAGGTATAAAAGATATGGCTATTCCCAAAAAGAATCCACTTAGAAAGGCAAAATTTCTAGCATCTTCATTTTGCCTAACTTTTAATAGTTGATAAAAAGACAGTAAGAAAAACAAATGAGCGATGACTATCTCATTAAACTGTAAACTTGTGGGAAAGAGAAATAATATCAAGATATATAAGACACTCGGGATATATGTCAATCTTTCAAAAAACTCGAAGGTATTAAAGATAAAGTTTAAAAAAATTGCATTAATTGAAATAAAAATAAGTACGAGAACTTTTGAGGCCAAATAATTGATGTTTGTAAAATTAATTCCCCATAAATTATCAGAACTAGAAACGGATAACAATTCAAAAGATGGATGATAATATCCCAACAACAGATGGATCCCTGTGAAAATTGGAATCAACACCAAAACGGGTGATTGGTTATTTAAAAATAATTTTATCATTGAATTACTGTTGGTGCAAAATTACGTATTCTCAATCAATACTGCACATAATATAAAAGTAGAAATATACAAAAATCTTAGAAAGTAATGGGAAATGATTTTCAAGAATTAAATTTTTGGTTCAAAATCAGTGAATATTTCCATTTGAATTGTAAATTTTGGATGAATATTGATTAGAATGAATTATTTCTTGAAAATATAACTTGAAATTTAAGTAAATATATTATATTTGAGCATTAAATTAATAATTATGAGTTGGACAGATAAAGTAATTTATTGGTTAGGAGATATACTTGAAGGATCAACAGCTTTTGTTTTTGATAATATTGGTAACATTTTTAACTATACTGCAATTATTGTTATTCTTGCAGGAATGATTTATTGGCTACGTCTTCAGAATAAATTGGTTAAGAAAGAAAATTTCGAACAATAATTACACCTTAATTAATTTAGTATTTTTTTATACACTTCTTCAACGGTAATATCGTTGATGTCAGTCAACTTTGGTTGGCTGTTCTTTTTTGAAAGTATTTCTATATTTTTTCCTAAGGGTCTCCACCGTCCTGGGTGCATTGGACGAAGTTCTGAAAATAAGCCAATAGCCTTTATGTTTAAAATTGCTGCCAAATGTAAAGGTCCTGTACTACATGCAATCAGCACATCTGCTTTATGAATGAATGTTATAAATTCTCCCAAAGTTGATTTACCTGAAATATCAATAATATCTTCGTTTTTTGGTAAATATTCTCTAAAAAGAAGCCCCTCTTTCTCAGTTCCAGAAAAATATACTTTGTAATTATCCTTAACCAACTTTAAAGATAATTCAATGTACTTTTCTAATGGCCATTCGACAGCCGAACCTTGAGATTTTGTGTGTAATATTACCTTCTTCTTATCTGTATTAATTTTATCCTTTAAAAAAGAGTTTAACGGAAGTTTTGGAGTAAAAGATGATAAATAATTAAAGAGCTGATCAAAAGTAGGTAGGTTTTTGATCCCAAAATTTCTTAATAACTCAAAGTTGAGTTGTGCTTCATGAAACTCAGAATTTTTTCTAGTAAAATTTGGTTTTACATTGCAAGTTGTCCAATGAAAAACTCGATGACTTGTTCCAATCCGTAATGGAATTTTCGCTTGTTTTACCAACTGTGCGATTTGTTTATTTGGAAAAATATGAAAAAAGGCATCAACTTTTAGCGATTGCAAATAATTCAATTGTTCTGACTTTGGCTTCTCCATCCATTTATCCCAAAATTCAATTTGGTCAATCAGGGGATAACATTCAACTACATCTTTAGTGTAAGATCGACCGAGAAATATTATCTTAATTCCAGCATACGTTTCTTTTAGCCAAGCGCAAATAGGTAAAGTCAAAACAACATCTCCAATACTATCAGTTCGACTAATAACAACAGTATTATTTGTTAAATCATATTTTTTCACGGTGCAACCTTCTTAACTCTTTATATTTAAAAATATTGGATTGTGCTGAAATTCTTGCAATTGTAAATCCTGCTTTTTTGTCTAAAAAACCCAATTTTATAAAATACATGGCAATAAACCTTCCAACTGCACTGATGTAAGGCTTTAAAAATCCGACTTTTTTCCCTTTTTTAAATAACTTCTGAGCAGTCAATTGAGAATATTTATCAGCTCTTTCTCTGTGTTCTTCTTGAGAGTAATAGGAATAATGCAACAAATGTCCTTCGAGTAATTTTGGAAGAGGGTTTCCATCTACAACCAATTCTTCATGAACAAATTCGCCTATCCATCTACTTTTTCCTTTCGGAAAGATACGCGGTTTTACGTCTGGATACCAGCCAGAATGTCGAATCCACTTTCCACAATAATTGGTTAATCGGTTCACCTCATAAAGTTGATTTTCAAATCCCTCATTTTTTGCATCTAATATTGCATTTTGTAATATCTTATCAGGCATTTCATCAGCATCAACAGAAAATATAAATTCGTGTTTCGCCAAAGTATTTAGGTAATTTTTAGCAGAAGCATATCCTTCCCATTTTCTTTGTAAGACGGCAACTCCTTTTTCTCTACAAATCTCAACTGTTTTATCCTTAGAAAACGAATCTAACACAATTATTTCATCTGAAATGGGCAACAAAGCATCAATACAACGACCAATATTTCGTTCTTCGTTGAAAGTAATTATTGTTGATGTTAATTTTGCTGTCATTTCTATTACCAAATTAGCAATTAAAGTTTTGTTTACAATAATAAAGCGAAAAAAATCAAACAACAAAAAACGCACCGATGATGGTGCGCTTTTTATCATATATGATTCTTTTTTCTATCCACACTTACTATGTCCACAGTTTTTACAAGTCATACATCCTTCAGAGAAAAACACTGAATCTTGATGACACTCTGGGCATTCGTTTTTGCTTTTAGTTCCATCAGGGATAAAGTGGGAAATTACACGAGAAACACCATTTTTCCAAGTATTCAATACATCATCTCTTAGGTTTAGTGAACTAATTAAATCCACTACATTTAAAAGTGGCATTCCGTGACGCATTACACCTGAAATCATTTTTGCATAGTTCCAATATTCTTTATCAAAAGAGCGAGAAAGTCCTTCAACGGTAACATTGTAACCACCTTTATCTTGATACTTAAAGTCATAACGACTGCTATCACCTGCTTTTACTTTGATGATGTATCCATCTTCAACTTCTTCAGGTATTCCGTTAAACCCTTCTTGTTGTCCTGTGAAAATCTCATAAGGACGTCCGTCAAGCATACCTACGAAAGCAATCCATCTTTCAAGGTTGTTTTGGAATCTTACAACTTTCGCCTCTAAAACTTCTGGTCTTGAAGGCGCATGATGATCATCAAAAATATGTTTCTTCTGTTCTTCTTTTTTATCTGTTGTAGAAACCAAAACACCGGAACGTGAACCTTCACGGTAAACTGTTACTCCTTTACAGCCAGATTCCCAAGCTGTTTGGTAAACCTTTCCAACCATTTCTTTATCGATATCGGCTGGTAAGTTTACAGTTACAGAAATTGAATGGTCAACATGTTTTTGAACACGACCTTGCATTTCCACTTTTTTCACCCAATCCACATCATTTGAAGTTGCTTTATGGTATGGAGATTTTGCAATGATTGAATCGATTTGGTCTTGATCCATTTTCATTACTTCATCTAAATCATATCCATTTACTTCAAGATATGTCATAAATTTATGATGAAAAACTGGATATTCTTGCCATGAATCGCCCACTTCATCAGTAAAGTCAACCCTTGCATCTTTATCATCTGGATTAATTTTTCTTCTTCTCATGTAAGAAACCATGAATACAGGTTCAATTCCAGAAGTTGTTTGAGTTAAAATCGAAACAGATCCAGTTGGAGCAATTGTCAACAATGCAATATTTCTTCTTCCGATTGCAGTTAATCTTTCGTATAAACCAGGGTTTTCATCTTTAATTCTTAATAAGAAAGGATTATTTGCTTCACGTTCTACGTCCCAAATAGGGAAAGCGCCTCTTTCTTCCGCCATAATCGAAGAAGAAGTGTAAGCCGCGTGTTTCAATCTTCTGTGAAGGTTGTCAGAGAAAGTATTTGATTCTTCTGTCCCGTAAGTAATTCCTAAAGCAGCTAACATATCCCCTTCTGCAGTAATTCCAAGTCCAGTTCTCCTACCTTGTGAACATCTTTCTTTAATTCTTTCCCATAATCTAAGTTCTGTATTTTTTACACCCTCAGATTCTGGGTCATTTTTAATTTTATCAATAATTTTATCAACTTTCTCAATCTCTAAATCTACCAAGTCGTCCATTAAACGTTGTGCTGCCACTACGTGCTCCTCAAACAATTCATAATCAAAAGACGCATCATCGGTAAACGGATTATTAACATAAGAATATAAATTAATTGCTAATAAACGACAAGAATCGTCTGCACACAAAGGAATTTCGCCACATGGATTTGTAGAGATTGTTCTAAATCCTAAATCCTCATAGCAATCTGGGATAGACTCATTAATTAAAGTGTCCCAAAATAAAATTCCAGGTTCAGCAGAAGTCCAAGCATTATGAACAATCTTATCCCACAGTACTTTTGCATTTCCTTTTTTGGTAAAAGTAGGATTTTCAGACCCAACAGGATATTTATGAGTAAAGTCTTGGTTATTCAGAGCAGCTTTCATAAAGGAATCAGAAATTTTTACAGAAACGTTTGCACCAGTAACTTTTCCTGTTTCTGTTTTTGCATCGATAAATGCTTCTGAATCTGGGTGGTCGATTGCGATTGACTCCATTAAAGCTCCACGGCGGCCACCTTGAGCCACTTCACGAGTAGAATTTGAGAAACGCTCCATAAAAGGGACCACGCCTGTTGCTGTTAAAGCTGAGTTTTGTACAGGTGAGCCAGAAGGACGAACAAAAGAAAGGTCAACTCCAACTCCTGCTCTTCTTTTCATGAGTTGAACCAATTCTTGGTCTAATTTTAAAATTCCACCATAAGAATCTTCATCTTTTTCATTTCCAATAACAAAACAGTTAGAAATTGATGTATATTGAAAATCGTTTCCAATACCAGCCATCGGGCTTCCTTGAGGAACAATATATTTAAAGTCTTTTAGAAGGTTATATATATACTCTTCAGTCATTCCATTTGGGTAATTGGCTTCAATTCTTGCAAACTCACTTGCTAAACGCTTATGCATATCATCAGGAGTCTTCTCATAAATATTTCCTTGGGGATCTTTTAGTGCATATTTTTTCATCCACACTTCTCCAGCAAGTGCATCTCCTTTAAAATAATCAATGGCAGCTTTTAACACATCCTCTTGATTAAAAGCATTTAATTTTGTCTTTTTGTTCTTAAGTGCCAACTTTTCCTCCATATTTCTATACTTTAAAAATACTATATATAAATTAATTAAAATTCTTTTTGTTTTGCTTTGATTATTGGGTGTAATTTATAGCAGGTTCATAAAAATGATATTCTCACCCTCAAATCTTGGGATAAAATTAGGAACTTTAATTGATATTTTTTTGACGATTTTTTTTTTCGACCCAAAATTATTCACAATTACAAAAAGAGAAAAAAATAAACCAAACTTTTACAATTTTGTAACCCTCAATTATACAACAGAAGTATGAAGTATTTTTTGATTTATTTTATCGGAAAAATTGTGGATAAACTTTTTAAAAAAATCTATCAACAAAGGGTGTTAATAACTAAAGTGGACAAACCCTTTTTTGTATCTTTTTTTTTGCATTTTATAGTGCGAAATCACCTACTTAACGCCTAAAAGACACTATTTATAAGCGATTTGGCGTTTTATAAAAAAAACACGTTATAAAAATATAATACCCTTATGTACAAAAATAAATCACCCTGTTTTTGATGAAGATATAGTGAGAAATTGTACCCAAATAAATGCCAAAATAGAATTCCTTAATAGAGGATATTTATCATAACATCTAAACCATAATAATTGCGTCCATTTTCTAAAAAAAACCACAAACTTCTACAAACAAACCAAAATTCTATAATCTCCTAAAAATCCCTTATCTTTGCAGTCGAATTTTTCGTTATGGATTTAGGAGATATAAAATCATTATTTAGAAAATCAGTCGGTGTAAAAAATACAATCGCCAAACTTGAGGCACGTCCATCTAAAATTCAGTGGAAGGAAATTGTCGGTTCTAGCAGAATATTTCACGCCAATGCCGTAGCAGAACAAGTACCTGGTCACCACTTATTCATTTTACAAGACAAAGAAGAGGCTGCATATTTCTTAAATGATTTACAAGAGTTTTATCCTGAAAACGACAAAATTGTATTTTACCCTTCATCTTATAAGGTTCCATACAAATTAGAAGAAGTTGATAATGCCAATGTTGTTGCCCGAGCAGAAGCATTGGAAAAAATCTCATCTTCTCCCAACACATGGATTGTTACTTATCCCAAAGCTTTGTTCGAGCGAGTTCCAACCAAGCAAAAGTTAGAAACAAATTCATTTAAGATTGAAGCAGGTAAAGAATATGGAATTGATTTTCTCAATGAATTTCTGTTAGAGAATAAATTTAAAATTGTTGATTTTGTATATGAGCCTGGCCAATTTGCGATTAGGGGCGGAATTATGGACATTTTTTCCTATTCTCACGACAAACCTTTTCGTTTAGAATTTTTTGGTGATGAAGTAGAAACCATTCGGGCTTTTGATCCAATTTCTCAACTTTCTATCAAAAACCATGTTTTCTTTCATATTGTTCCAAATATTCAACTTTCACTAAACAAAGAAGAGAATGGAAGCTTTCTTTCGTTTTTAGGAGTAAATACAACGATATGGATGAGTTCGTACAAAGAAATTGTAGGACAATTAGACCAAGAGTTTAAAAAAGCGGAAGAAATTTATAGTCAATTAGACACAGAAACAAAACATAGCGCACCTGCAGATTTATTTTTTCATCCTTCTGAATGGGAAAAAGAAAGTTTACTATTTTCTCATGTAGAGTTTGGGCCTGATTACACGCATCATGATGCAATGATTGTTCGTTTTCAAGACAAACCACAGCCTTCCATCAATAAAAATTTTGACCTATTATTAGAAGATTTAGAAAGGCATAAAGGGAATGGGTTTCAAAATTTCATCTTTTCAAATCAGCCCAAACAAATAGAACGTGTCTATGATATTTTGGAAGATATTGGAGGAAAGGTTGAATTTACTCCCGTTCCACATGCAATACACGAAGGATTTATCAATGAAGAACTAAAAATTGTTTGTTATACTGACCATCAGATTTTTGATCGCTATCATCGTTTCCGTTTAAAAGAAGGCTTCCGAAAGGCCAAACAAGCACTTACCTTAAAAGAACTTCAGGATTTACAAAAAGGAGATTATGTAACACATATCGACCATGGAGTTGGACGATTTAGCGGGTTAGAAACCATCGATGTAAACGGAAAGCCACAAGAGGCGATTCGATTGATTTATAAAGACAATGATGTCCTTTATGTTTCCATTCATTCTCTCCATCGGATTTCAAAATATACAGGGAAAGATGGAACAATGCCTACGGTTCATAAGTTGGGTTCGCAAACTTGGACGAAACTCAAAAATAAGACGAAAAAGAAAATCAAGGAAATTGCCTTTGACCTCATTCAATTATATGCAAAACGAAAAAGTAAACCTGGATTTGCCTTCTCTCCCGATTCATATCTTCAAAATGAACTCGAAGCATCTTTTATTTATGAAGATACACCCGATCAATTAAAAGCAACGGAAGCTGTAAAAAGAGATATGGAGAAAGACACACCTATGGATCGATTGATTTGTGGGGACGTAGGGTTTGGGAAAACAGAAATTGCTATTCGTGCTGCATTTAAAGCTGCAACCGATGGAAAACAAGTTGCGGTTTTGGTGCCTACAACCATCCTTTCTTTCCAGCATTATAGAAGTTTTACAGAGCGATTAAAAGATTTCCCTGTTCACGTTGACTACATCAATCGCTTTAAATCTACCAAAAGTGTGAACAAAACATTGAAAGATTTAGAAGAAGGTGAAATTGACATTCTGATTGGAACACATAAAATTGTAGGAAGCAAAGTCAAATTCAAAGATTTGGGGCTTATCATCATTGATGAAGAACAAAAATTTGGCGTATCAGTGAAAGATAAATTAAAAACGTTAAAAGAAACCGTAGATACGCTAACTTTAACTGCTACTCCAATTCCAAGAACCCTGCAGTTTTCTTTGATGGGTGCGAGAGATTTAAGCATCATTAATACACCTCCACCAAACAGACAACCTGTATTAACAGAAGTCGTGGAATTTAAAGAGGAAGTCATTCGAGATGCCATCGCTTACGAAGTAAGTCGTGGAGGACAAGTTTATTTTGTACACAATCGTTTGGCAGACATCAAAGAGGTTTCTGGAATGATACAGCGACTTGTTCCTGGCGTTAGAATTGCTATTGGCCATGGTCAGATGGATGGAAAAAAGTTGGAGCAAATTATGATTGACTTCATCAACCATGAATACGATGTTTTATTGGCAACGACGATTATTGAATCGGGAATCGACATTCCAAATGCGAACACAATTATCATCAATCAAGCACAAAATTTTGGGCTGAGCGACTTACATCAACTTCGTGGCCGTGTGGGACGTTCTAACAAAAAAGGATTTTGTTATTTGGTCGCACCAAGATACAATGCACTAACCTCAGAAGCCCAAAAACGACTCAATGCATTGGTTCAGTTTTCTGATTTGGGTTCAGGATTTAGTATTGCCATGAAGGATTTAGATATCCGTGGAGCTGGAAACTTATTAGGAGGAGAACAAAGTGGTTTTATCGCAGATATTGGTTTTGATATGTATCAAAAAATTCTTAATGAAGCAATTGAAGAGTTGCGAGAAAAAGAATTTAAGGAGCTTTTTAAAGATAGAAATACCGATGATTATCAAACACAGATTAAAGAATGTGTATTAGAAACAGACTTGGAAGTTAGGATTCCAGACGATTATGTTAACAATGTTACCGAACGACTTGCGCTCTACAAAGAGTTAAATGAAATCCAAACGGAAGAAGATTTGTTGAAATATCAACATCAATTAATCGACCGATTTGGATCTATCCCAACGGCTGTAGAAGACTTGTTACAATCAATTAGACTTCGTAGGATGGCGCAAGAGATTGGATTCACTAGATTGGTTGTCAAATCCAAAAAAATGGTGGGGTATTTCCATGAAGATTCAGAACACAGCTATTATCAAAGTCCATATTTCACACAAGTTTTAAATTATATTCAAACCAATCCGAAAGGTATTCAATTGAATCAGAAAAACGATAAGTTGCGTATGGTATTTGAAAAAATTGAAAGTATTGACGATGCGTTGGTTTCTGTAGAAAACATTTTGGTTCCAATTTCCGTAGAAAATTAACTTTTTATGATGTTTTCTTTACAATTTCTGCCAAATAAATATTTGCTATCTATATATTTGTGCAATCATTACTATTTTTTTTTAAAACTCTAAGATGAGAAATCAAGATTTACTTCAAATTGCAGAAACTTTTGGCACACCAACTTATGTATATGATGTAGAGAAAATCAAAAATCAATATGAAAAACTCACATCTTCTTTTGATGATAAAACACGTTTCTTTTACGCAGCTAAAGCGTTAACGAACATCAATATCATAAAATATATTAAACAGTTAGGAGCTAACTTTGATTGTGTAAGCATCAACGAAGTTAAATTGGTTTTAAGCACTGGCATTGATTCTTCCCGTGTTCTTTTTACACCAAATTGTGTAGCATTTTCAGAAATTGAAGAGGCAATACAGATGGGAGTACACGTCAATATCGACAACTTATCTGCTTTAGAACAATTTGGTAATAAGTATGGAAATAGTTATCCCATTTTTATACGTATTAACCCAAACATATTTGCTGGTGGAAACTACAATATTTCTACGGGACATATCGACAGTAAGTTTGGAATTTCCATTCATCAACTCCGCCATGCTTTGCGTATCATTAAAACTACAAACATCAATGTTGAAGGGCTACACATGCATACAGGAAGTGAGATTCAAGATGTTGAAGTTTTTATCCGAGGACTACAGATCATGTTTGATATACTTGAAGATTTTGAGAATATCAAATACATCGATATGGGAAGTGGTTTTAAGGTTTCTTATCGGGATGGTGAAGAAGCGACTGATGTCAAAAAAATGGGGAAAGAGGTAACAAAGTTTGTCAATGATTTCAAAAAGAAAACAAACCGTGATTTTGAACTTTGGTTTGAGCCTGGTAAATATTTGGTCAGTGAAAGCGGTCATTTCCTTGTCAACTCCAATGTTATCAAACAAACTGTTGCTACTGTTTTTGTAGGAGTAAATTCTGGGTTTAATCATTTATTAAGACCCATGTTTTACGAATCTTATCATAGAATTGAAAATATTTCTAATCCCAAAGGGAAAGAGCGAATTTATACTGTAGTTGGAAATATTTGCGAAACAGACACCTTTGCATGGGACAGAAAAATAAGTGAAATACGAGAAGATGATGTTTTAGTGTTTCGAAATGCAGGTGCATACGGATTTGAGATGAGCTCGAATTTCAATAGTCGCTTAAAGCCAGCCGAAGTATTATTTATGGATGGCAAAGCATATTTAATCCGAAAACGAGATGAGTTTAAGCAATTGTTGACAAATCAAATTGATGTTTTTGAAAGTTAAGGTTTAAAGGCTTTAATTTCATATATAAAATTCGACTTCATGGACTCTATTCACCATCACCCTTCACCTCATTTTTAACATCCTTCTTCTCCTCGTTGGATTTTAAAAGGTCATATTTCTTTTGTCTTTCTTTCCATCTTTCCATGGCAAACTGTTGCATATCATCCACTTTGTCTTTTTCGTCTATGATCTCAAAGCCAAGAAGTGATTCGATGATATCTTCCAGTGTTGTTATACCGCCAATTCCACCGTACTCATCAATGACAACAGAAATGTGCTCTCTTTCTGATAACATCTTATCCCAAGCACTAAATAAGGTTGTACTTTCATAAAAAGTTAAAATATCCCGTTTTATGTCTTTTAGCTTAAGTCCAAATTGGTCTTCTGCTAATTTTTCAAAAACCAATGAACGAAAAACATAACCTGTGATATTTTCTTTGTTTGTTTGATATACAGGGATTCTTGAAAAATGCAAAAACTCTTTGTTTTCCAAGAACTCTTGTAGCGACATTTCTTCATCTGCTGAAACTACCACAACACGCGGTGTCATGACATCAGAGACTTTTACAGATTTAAGTTTAATCAAATTCTGAATAATTTTGTTTTCTTTGTCTGCAAAAAGACCTTCTTCTGTTCCTAAATTTGCCAAAGCAGAAACCTCTTCTCTACTTGTTGTGTATTCGGATTTATTTCTCGACAAAAATTTTGTCAATGCAGTGGAAGCCATTACCAACGGATAAGCAACAAAAATCATTGCGTTAATAATTTTAGCGGTAATACCTACAAGACTTTTACTATATATTGCTCCCAATGTTTTGGGAATTATTTCTGTAATAACTAAGATGAGAATTGTTAAAATAGCTGAAACAAGTCCAAAATATGCTTCTCCAAAAACGATGACTGCTTGAGCACCAACTCCCGCGGCCCCCACGGTATGAGAAACCGTATTTAGCGTAAGAATTGCAGATAACGCTCTATCCACATCTTCTTTATGCTTATATAACTGATTAGCACCTTTATCACCTTGTTCTATCCTCGATTTAAGATAAGAAATGGGGGTTGATAGCAATGTTGCCTCTGCTAATGAACAAACAAATGAGACAATAAGTGCACTAAGAAGATAAACTAATAATAAAGCCATAAACTAAAAATCAATTCTTTTGAACTCATGTTTTTACTATATTAATTATATAGAAAAATCATTCAAGCTCAAAATTAAAGCTAAAACTATATATTTTCTTTTATCTTAAAGTTATTTCTGTTATTTTTTTATGCAACAATAACGTTTTTTTTTTTAGGGATTAATTTCTTCAATGGTTTTCCGTCATATAAAAAGCAATTAAAAAAGGATGTCATTTTATTGATTACCTTCTTTAATATTTGTTCTCCAGTACAAGGTACGATTTAGTCATACAAGATAGTATTACCTTTGATTACAAAATGTTTTTGCTTTGAGATTAAATTATTTTTTTAATGTCTAACCCAAGCGCTTTTGCAACACCTTCTCCATATTTAGGATCTGCTTTATAGCAATTTACAATATGTCTTTCTTGAATAAACACCTCAGCTCCACTAATTTCTGCCGCTGTATTATTAAATAAAACTTCTTGCTGTTCCTTACTCATAATTCTAAAAAGGTTGCCAGGTTGTGTGTAAAAATCATCGTCATCCTCATTAAAGTCATAATGAAATGCATCTCCTTCAATGCTCATTGGCGGTTCGGTGTACTCTTTTTGTTCTTCCCATTGCTGATAGCTATTCGGGAAATAATGTAAAGTACTACCTTCATTACCATCTACTCGCATTGCGCCGTCTCTTGATGAATTATGAAGAGGACATTTGGGTTTATTTACAGGTATTTGATAATGATTTACACCCAAGCGATATCGCTGTGCATCTCCATAAGCAAATAATCTACCTTGTAACATTCTATCTGGTGAAAAACCAATTCCAGGAACTACGTTTGCAGGATTAAAAGCGACTTGCTCTACGTCGGCGAAGTAATTTTCTGGGTTTCTATTTAACTCCAAAACTCCCACATCCAATAATGGATAATCTCCATGAGGCCACACTTTTGTCAAATCAAATGGATTAAAAGGGCATTTTTTTGCTTGTTCTTCTGTCATCAGTTGGATTTTCATTTTCCAACGAGGAAAATCACCTTTTTCAATCGCCTCAAATAGATCTCTTTGATGGCTTTCTCTGTCTTTTCCAATTATTTCGGCCGCTTCTTTATTGGTTAGGTTTTTAATTCCTTGCTCTGTTTTTAAATGAAACTTCACCCAAAGTCTCTTGTTGTCTTTATCAATTAAACTAAAAGTATGACTTCCATAACCGTTCATGTTTCGATAAGATTTCGGTATTCCTCTGTCGCTCATTGTAATTGTAACTTGGTGTAAAGCTTCTGGCATAAGTGTCCAAAAGTCCCAATTGTGATTTGCACTTCTTAAATTGGTTTTTGGGTCACGTTTCACAGCCTTGTTTAGATCTGGAAAACGATAAGGTTCTCTTAAAAAGAACACAGGTGTATTGTTCCCGACTAAGTCCCAGTTGCCTTCTTCTGTATAAAACTTTATTCCAAAGCCACGGATATCTCTTTCTGCGTCGGCAGCCCCTCTTTCCCCTGCAACAGTTGAAAATCCAACAAAAGCATCTGTTTTCTTTCCAACTTTCGAGAAAATTTTTGCTTTGGTATATTTGGTTATATCATGTGTTACTGTAAATGTTCCAAAAGCACCTGAGCCCTTAGCGTGCATTCTTCTTTCTGGGATAACCCCTCTATCGAAATGAGATAGTTTCTCCAAAAACCAGTAATCTTCTAACAACATTGGTCCTCTCTTGCCTGCTGTTTTCACATTTTGGTTCTCTGCAATCGGGCGACCCGAAACAGAATATAATTTCTTTTTTTTTATCTCTCGGTAAATAGTTGAACGATGAACATTTAACTCTTTAGAAATAAAATCTTTTGACTTTCCTATCTTTAAATACGCTTCAATAATGTATCTTTGTTCTACGGTAAGATGTCTCATAATTTTTGCAACTTTTGGTCGAGGACACAAAATAATGAAATTTTACCATTTCAGGTGAGAGGGCTTTATGCCCTTTCATTTGAAAAAAATCAATTATCCTATGACCTTTTGTCGCATTTACTAATTGAACTTACTTCAGAACCATTATACTTTTTATAGAATTCAATGAGAGTGTCATAATAGATAGGAGATACATTTCCATTATATAAATTAAGTATTGTGTATTTTTTGGTGACATCAAAATAATCTAAGACTTTATATATTAGTGTATCTGAATAATATTTATTACAAATAATTTTACCCACAAGTTCTTCCAGATTCTTGGACTTCATATAGTACTATTTAAATTTATTTTTAATATAATTTTCAAAAAAATCCTTTCTTTTTTAAATTATTGTATTTCTTAATAAAATCAGCGTTAAAAACGGTTTTAATCAGTTACAAACGACTAATATTCGACAACAATTGCTTAATAACCGATTTCAGATTTTTTGTGTCCTCATCTTTGCACTGTCGATTGCTGAAAGTCAGCTCGATTGAATTTGTTCAAACTATTATTAATTAAAATTTACAAACATGAACACATTACGTAACACAGTAAGTTTAATTGGACGCTTAGGAAAAGATCCAATCATCACAAAATTCGGTGAAAACAATCAAGTTGCACGTTTTACACTTGCCACGAACGAGTCTTTCAAAGATAAGAAAGGCGAGTGGATAAGCGTACCAACATGGCATAACATTGTTGTGTGGGGAGCGAAGGCGGAACGTTGCAAGAAACTTAAAAAAGGGATGAGTCTAGCATTAAATGGCAAGTTGGTTTACAACGACTTTGAAACAAAAGAAAAAGAAAAACGCACATCTACGGAAATATCGGTACGTGATTTTATTTCGTTTGATTCAAAAAACGAGGAAGCTTAATCAAAAACAAAATCTAGAAATTCAATCAAACATTTATTAATTAAAAAGTACAAACATGAATACAATACGTAACTCAGTGAATTTAATCGGAAACTTAGGAGGAGATCCTGTAATAAAAGAATTTGGAAAAGAAGGTAAAGTTGCAAAATTTAGTGTAGCAACCAATGAGTCTTACCAAGGACAAAATGGCGAATGGGTAACAAAAACATCTTGGCATAACATTGTAGCTTGGAATAAAATGGCTGAAATTTGTCAAAAGAATCTTTCCAAAGGAAATAAAATTGCCTTAGAAGGAAAATTAATCAATGGCTCTTTTGAAACAAAAGAAGGTGAAACAGTATATAAAACTGAAATTCAGTTAAGAGAATTTATTGTTGCAAATCCTGAAAACAAGTAATATCAATTAATGAAGAGGCATCTGGCTAAATCTATTGTTTTATTGTGATTTAGTGAAAAGAATGTAAACATAAGTCAGGTGCCTCTATTAAATTAAAAACCTAAAACCTTTCAATCATGATACAAGAAATAAACTTTGTAAACTTAGTCGGGCAAATGACAAGTAATCCGAAAATCGTACGACTAGAAAATGGCAAAAGAGTCGTAAAATTTTCACTCTCTACATCCGAACCTTACTTAGATGAAAATGGAAAAACCTGTTTTACTAAAAATTGGCATCGTCTAACAGCTTGGGGAAAATGGATTCCAATCCTTGAAGAACTCTGCGAAAAAGGTCAAGGCCTTGCCATAGAAGGTCGATTAAGGTCAAAACATTACAGTAATAATGGGAAGCCTCAATCATACACAGAAATAGAGGTAAATGATTTAATTATTTTATAACTTAAAAAAAGACAATACTATGAAAAATCAAGTTCAACTAATCGGGAACATGGGAATCGACCCAGAAATCACAAATTACGATAACGGTAAAAAAAGAGTCCGTTTTACATTGGCAACGAACGAGCGTTACGTCAAAAATAATGGTGAAAAAGAAACAAAAACTTTTTGGCATACAATTTACGCTTGGGGACCAACTGCCAACTACATTGTTAAAGCAACTAAAAAAGGAACTCAATTGGCGTTAACCGGAAAGATCGTTACAAAACAGTATCTATCTAAAAACGGAAAGCCAAGAACTTATACTTCAATTGAGGCAAATAATGTTGTCGCTTTGAGTTAAAACTCGCTATCGACCTAAGACCATTTGAAAACCATCCTAATCAACGATATGCAAAATGGTCTTGCAGTGATATTCAGAAATAAGTTTTTGGGTATCTTTAAAAACAAGGAAGCATGTATGAATTACGTGCTTTTTTGTTTTATTGTTTCGAATATTATTACGCCAACATAAGACAATAAAAATTCTAAATAAAACAACTCTAACGGGATTGAAAGGATATGTAATCCTGACAAATCATATTGATTAAGACTGAAAATTGGAATAGAATCTTGAATGGAAATAAAGTTTGCTAAAGAAACTGGCAAAAAAATAAAAAAGAAAGTCGTTATAAAGGAAGGAGACCATTTCGGTGTATATCCAAAATAAACAATCCAATAAACTAGACCTGCTAAACCAAAAGCCAAAAACGAAATAAATTCTTTTCGATAAAGCAAAGCAATAATAATTGTAGAAACAACAAATATCAATGAAATTGCATACGTCATTTGAGGTGAAAGATTTCCTCTAACGCGTGACTTGACGAACTTATAAAGAAACAGGAAAACCAAAACAAAAGAGATTAAAAAAATCCATTTTGTAATGAACTGGAACTCAATCATCCAATGAGTAATTTTGTCTATCACACTTAATTAACTTTGTTCAAAAATACACAAATTTAATTATTCTTTCAAAACTTTTACAAAGCAATCGTAATGAAAATTTGCCATAAACGGATGTGAAACAAAGGATTTTATTAGCATTTATTGCATAAAATATTTATTCTTCTTAGCTTCTGCCATAAAGAAGTCTAAAATCCTTAAATATTTTTTTATTCTTTTTCCCTATTTTTTAAAAAAAACCTATTTTTGTACCCCAAGAATTTCTATTAACCCATTTGAATCGTATAAAATATACTGTATTAAAAATTTAAGAAAAAGTATATCGCAACTGTTTCGTATTTCCTTCAGAGGGAAGGATAAAAACACATACCACCAAATTTTTCCAATCAAAAATTAATATTTTATGAAACAAAAGATTTTAATCTTAGACTTTGGCTCACAGTACACTCAATTAATCGCTCGTAGAGTCAGAGAGTTCAACGTGTATTGCGAAATTCTCCCAGGTCATTTACCGTTTGAATTTTCAGAAAACATTCAAGGAATCATTCTTTCTGGTAGTCCTATGTCGGTTAATAATCCCGACTCACCACTCCCAAACATTGCGGAATGGGCTAAAAAAGTGCCAGTTTTAGGGATTTGCTACGGTGCTCAATTGATTGCAAAACAACACAACGGAACGGTTGCTCAGTCAAACAGTAGAGAATATGGGCGTGCAACCATTGAAATTGTACAAGAAGGGAAACTTTTTGAACAAATTCCAAAAAACAATGAGGTGTGGATGAGCCACGGCGACAGTATTCTCAAGCTTGCTGAAGGTTTTACAATTATTGCAAAAACACAACATATCCCTGTTGCTGCTTTTTCATACAGTGGTTATCCAAACCCAGTTTATGGAATACAATTTCATCCTGAAGTTACGCACAGTCAAAATGGGGCAAAGATTCTTTCTAATTTTGTTTTTAATATTTGTGATTGTGAACCAAATTTTACACCCAATTCATTTATTGAGGAAGCGGTTGGAAAAATCAAAGCCCAAGCACCTTCGGGCAATGTTATTATGGCATTAAGTGGTGGTGTTGATTCAACCGTGGCAGCATATCTTATCCATAAAGCTGTTAAAAATCGCTTGCATTGTGTTTTTGTTGATCATGGTTTACTTCGTAAAAGCGAATTTGAAACGGTTTTAAAAAGTTATAAAAAGTCAGGGCTAAATGTGGTTGGCGTACAAGCAGAAAGTCGTTTTTATGATGCTTTAAAAGGAGTTTCCGACCCTGAGGAAAAGCGTAAAATAATTGGTGGATTGTTCATCGATATTTTTCAAGAAGAAGCCCAAAAAATTTCAGATGTTTCATACTTAGGTCAAGGAACAATTTACCCTGATGTTATCGAATCATTACCTGTTCATGGGAAATCTGTAACTGTCAAATCGCACCACAATGTTGGCGGTTTACCTGAAAAAATGAATCTTGCTTTAATCGAGCCATTGCGCTATTTGTTTAAAGATGAAGTGCGAAAAATTGGCAAAGAATTGGGAATTGACCAAAGCATATTAAATCGTCATCCATTTCCTGGTCCAGGACTAGGTATTCGAATAATTGGTGCCGTTTCTCCTGAAAAGGTAAAAATGCTTCAAGACGCAGATGATATTTATATGCAATTACTTCGCGAAAGTGGTGAATACAATAATATTTGGCAAGCCGGAACAATTTTACTTCCCATACAAAGTGTTGGAATTATGGGAGATGAACGTACGTATGAATACACAGTAGCCTTGCGTGCAGTAACCTCAATTGATGGAATGACCGCAGATTGGGCACATTTACCTTACGATTTAATTAGCAAAATTTCCAATTCAATCATCAACAAAGTAAAGGGAATTAACCGGGTAGTTTTAGACGTTAGCAGCAAACCACCTGCTACGATTGAGTGGGAATAGAAATAAATAGAACTGAGTTCCTCTATTTTGACACTTGCCTTTAGATTAACTAAATTCGTTCTATTCTTTTGTGTTTTCACACCATATTCTGGCGTTGACAAATGCTTCCAGCCACGGACTCACCTCATCTTTTCTGTTTTTTGGATAATTTGCCCAGTTCCATGGGAAAATAGAACGTTCAAAATGGGGCATTGTCACCAAATGACGTCCAGTCTTATCACACATCATAGCTACATTATAATCTGAACCGTTTGGATTGTGTGGATATTGATTGTAGCTAAACTTTCCTACAATATTATAATAATCTTCTGGTTGCGAAAGTGCGTATCTACCTTCTCCGTGCGCAGTCCAAATTCCCAAAGTTGAACCCGCAAAGTTTTTTAGCATTACAGAGTTATTTTCTTGAATTGTAACAGAAACAAATCCACAATCAAATTTACCAGATTTGTTATGCATCATTTTATCTTTGTCTTTGAGCTCTGGATTTATCAATCCAAGTTCCATAAACAACTGGCATCCATTACAGATTCCAACAGAAAGTGTGTCGGTGCGATTAAAGAAATTTTCCAACGCCATTCTTGCGTTTTCATTGTATTTGAACGTTCCTGCCCATCCTTTTGCAGCTCCTAAAACATCAGAGTTTGAAAAACCGCCAACAGCACCAATAAACTGAACATCTTCCAAAGTTTCTTCTCCAGAAACAAGGTCAGTCATGTGAACATCTTTCACATCAAATCCAGCTAAATACATGGCATGAGCCATTTCTCTCTCAGAATTGGAACCTTTTTCTCGAATAATCGCAGCTTTTGGTCTTTTGGTTGCTTGATTTTGTAAATCAGGTAGTTTTCCGTCAAAATGACTAGGAAAAGAAAACTTCAAAGGTAATTTATCAAACTGCTCAAAACGTTCTTGGGCTATTTCCTTTTTCGTTTGGTGTGAATCCAATAAATAAGAAGTTTTGAACCATGTTTTCCTCAATTCTGGACAATTCAGTTTAAACTCAGAGTCAAAATGGATTATTTTTATGATCTCTCCCTTAATAGGTTTTCCTATTCTCTTGAAATTAATCTCATTTTGATTTAAAATCCCTTCAAATTGGGCATCATTTTTTGCTTGTAAAACTAAGGCTGTATTTTCATTAAACAATGTCTTTACTGCACTCGATTCACCCAAACTTGTCAAATCAAATTCAGCCGCCAAATTTGTGTCAGCAAAACACATTTCCAACAAAGTTGTGATAACTCCACCAGTCGATACATCATGTCCCGCCACAATCAAATCTTTTTCAATCAAATTTTGGACTGCATTAAATGCTTTTGCAAAGTACTCAGCGGATTGACACATCGGTGCTTCATTGCCAATTTCTCCCAAGATTTGAGCAAAAGCAGAACCGCCTAATTTAAAATTGTCTTTAGATAAATCAATATAATAAATCGAACCAGCTGATTTTTTCAAAACAGGCTCTATAACTCTTGTGATATCTGTACATTCCCCAGCTGCTGAAATAATAACAGTTCCAGGAGAAATCACATCTTTTTTGTCAGGATAAGATTGTGTCATTGATAGTGAATCTTTTCCCGTAGGAATATTGATTCCCAGTTGAATAGCGAAATCTGAACAAGCACTTACAGCTTCGTATAAGCGAGCATCTTCACCTTCATTACCACAAGGCCACATCCAGTTTGCAGATAGAGAAACGCCTTTTATTCCCGATTCGATGGGCGCAAAAACAAGATTTGTCAACGCTTCAGTAATTGAATTTCGAGAACCAGCAACTGGGTCAATTAATCCTGTTAGCGACGAGTGACCAACCGATGTTGCAATGCCTTTTTTAGAATCAAAATCCAACGCCATTACTCCAACATTGTTGAGAGGCAATTGTAAACTTCCAACACATTGCTGCTTTGCTACTCGTCCACTCACACAACGATCAACTTTGTTTGTTAGCCAATCCTTACAAGCAACAGATTCAAGTTGTAAAACACGATTTAAGTATTCTTCAACTTTGTTTTCATTAACGTATAAAGTATTGTATTTACGTTGAATGGTTTTATCTTCTCGATAAGCTTTTGAGCCCGACCAAAAGAAATCTTCCAAAGCAAAATCCATTGGTTTATCTCCTTTTGAGAAAGATTGAAACGTAAACCGATTGTCATTTGTAACATCTCCTACCACAAAAAAAGGAGAACGTTCCCTTTTTGCAATTTTTTCAAGATAAGTTAAATCATTTTGTGGAACGACCAACCCCATTCTTTCTTGCGATTCGTTTCCGATAATTTCTTTATACGACAAAGTTGAGTCACCAATTGGCAATTTATCAACATCAACGATTCCGCCTGTATCTTCAACCAATTCAGTCAAACAGTTCAAATGTCCTCCAGCGCCATGGTCGTGAATAGACACAATTGGATTTTCTTCTCCCTCTACTGCGCCTCTAACAACATTCGCAACACGTTTTTGCATTTCAGGATTAGACCGTTGAACAGCATTCAACTCTATTTTACTTCCCAAAGCACCTGTATCTGTAGAAGAAACAGCTGCTCCACCCATTCCTATTCGGTAGTTGTCTCCACCAAGGATTAAAATTTTATCTCCATCTTTTGGTATATCTTTTAACGACTGTTCATCTTTTGCATATCCAATACCCCCAGCTTGCATAATTACTTTATCGTACCCAAGAGCGCGTGGAGAATCGATTTTATCTTTGTCTTCATCATGTTCAAATGTAAAAACCGAACCTGTAATAAGCGGTTGACCGAATTTATTTCCAAAATCTGACGCACCATTTGAGGCTTTAATTAAAATATCTAAAGGCGATTGATATAGCCATTTTCTAGGAGGCATTTTCTTCTCATATTCTTTTTCTGTCAATCGTGGGTAAGCTGTCATATAAACCGCTGTTCCAGCCAAAGGCAATGACCCACGACCGCCTGCCATTCTATCTCGAATTTCTCCACCAGAACCCGTTGCAGCACCTGAAAAAGGTTCAACAGTTGTTGGAAAGTTATGGGTTTCTGCTTTTAAAGAAATTACAGAATTAAACAATGATTTTTTATAAAAACTAGAAGTATCTGCTTTTTGAGGTGCGAATTGTGTTACTTGTGGACCTCTCACAAATGCCACATTGTCTTTGTAAGCCGAAACAATTTTATTGGGATTGACTTCTGATGTTTTTCGGATTAAAGAAAAAAGAGAAGAAGGCATTTCGTTTCCGTCGATGACAAATGTTCCATTAAAGATTTTGTGGCGACAATGTTCAGAATTTGCTTGAGAAAATGCAAAAACTTCAGAATCTGTTAATTTTCTTCCTATTTTTTCAGACAATCTTTCCAAATAAGTAACTTCATCCATGTTGAGCGATAATCCATCTGATAAATTGTATGCCTGAATATCATCAATTTCACGAATTTCTTCGGGAATGATGCTAATTTCAAAGATATTTTGGTTTAATTTCTGATATTTTTGAAGAACCATTGTGTCGAAATCTTTAAAATCTGGCGTTACAGGAGTAAATTCTTCAATTCTTTCAATATTTTGAATTCCCATATTCTGAGTAATTTCCACAGCGTTTGTACTCCAAGGCGTAACCATTGAAGAATACGTTCCTATAAAATTCCCATTAACTGAAGACTGATTAAGTAAAAGTGCATTTCCAAACAACCAAGATAATTTTGAAATTTCGTCATTTGATAATTCTCCTTTTTGTTGTTGAACAGCATACACTATACCTTCAGGATCTTGGAAGAAATAAATCATTTTTTGTTTTTTTCTGATTGACATAATAAATCGCTATGCAAAATTAACTATTGTCTTGAAACTTCAGCAAAATTCATCCGATTTTGTCAAGGTAAAATTTCGTTTTTTAAAGCATTCATTTTTCTATGGGTATGTAAACTTTTTTTAGCATTTCCTCATACTCTTCATCTGCCTTGCTGTTACAAGTAATTCCACCGCCACTTCTAAACACAAATTTCTGCTTCTGTTTTTGGATAAATCTAATGTTTACCGCACTATCAATTTCTTTACCATCAAAAATTCCAAAAATTCCAGTATAATATCCCCTTTCTTCAATTTCATTTTCTTTAATTATCTCAACTGTTTTGGTTTTGGGTGCGCCACTAATTGAACCTGCCGGAAGTAATCGAAGAATATCATCGCACAAAGTTTCTTGATAGTTTGGTTTTAAAACGCCCTTAATTTCGGAGCTTGTTTGCAATAAATCTTGTGCATTTGTATTTATTCGTTCCACAAAACGATATTTATTCAAAACAACCTCATCTGCAATCATCGACAAGTCATTTCTCATTAAATCGACAATTGTGTTGTGTTCCCACTCCTCTTTTTTGTTTTTCAGCAACTGTTCTTCTGCGTTTTTCAGATTAGCATCGATTGTTCCTTTCATTGGATAAGTAAATATTTCTTGATTTTGGGTGCAAATAAAGCATTCAGGAGAAAAAACAACAAACTCATCTTTAAACAACAATTTATAAGGTGCTTTCGAGCAATTAAAAACATCTTTTAATCCAAAATTTCCCTTAATTTCTGTCGGAAAAGTGAGGTTAATTAAATATGTATCTCCATTTATTAGGTGTTTCATAACATTATTAAATCTCTTGAAATACTCTGTTTGATTAATTGGATTTAAAGCCATATCAATCGTTTTTGAAACAGGTCTATATACAACATTACGTAGCCCTTTAACGTCAAACAAGACCCCTTTTTCTTTTGCTTCATCAAGTGTAAAGATAAGTGGTGAATTACATTCAAAATCAATGATAAATAAAAAGGGCGTTTGAGTTTTTAAATACCTTGTAAACTTTTCTTTAAACATCAACTTTTCCATTAAGACTTTATAAACTTAAAAAGTTCTCTAAAATTTTCTTTCCCTGTTTTGACATAAAAGATTCTGGATGAAATTGAACGCCATAAATTGGATGAGTTTTATGACAAAATGAAAGGACAACATTATCAGGTGAAAGGGCAATTAGTTTTAATTTGTTCGGCGTACTTCGGATCGTCCATGAATGATACATACCAACTTCAATTTCTTTTGGGATTTCTTTAAATAACGGATTGGAGTTATCAACATGGCAACTTATCCTTTGTCCGTGAACAGGATGATTCATTCGAATCAATTGTCCACCAAAATATTCTCCAATGGCTTGGTGTCCCAAACAAATGCCCAGCAAAGGTTTCATTGACTCTTCTGAATAGCGAATTGCTTTTTTCAAAATCGGGAAATCGTCTGATAAACCTGGGCCAGGAGAAAGAATAATCTTATCATATTCTTTTAACTTCTCGGGAGAGAAAAGTGTAGAGTCGGCAACATCAAGTTCAATATCGTAACATCTTAAAATATTAACAATGTTATAGGTAAAGGAGTCTTTATTATCCAATAAAATTACTTTCAAAGGAAGGTATTTTGATTTTTAAATTCTTGAATATTTTGAATAAACTCATCAAATAAATAACGCGAGTCGTTTGGTCCAGGATTTGCTTCAGGATGATATTGAACAGAAAATATAGGTTTGCCTTTAATCCTTAATCCTTCGATTGAATTATCGTTCAAATTGATGTGTGTAACTTCTAAATTATCACAACCTTTTAGGCTTTCAACATCCACAGCAAAACCATGATTTTGAGATGTAACCTCACATTTACCAGTAAGTTTATTCAAAACAGGATGATTGATTCCCCGGTGTCCGTAGTGCATTTTAGTTGTTTTTGCATTATTTGCCAAAGCTAAAAGTTGATGTCCCAAACAAATACCAAAAACAGGTAAACCCGAATTTTGTATTTTCTTCACTATTTCGATTCCGTAGTCCATCGGTGCTGGGTCTCCTGGTCCATTAGACAAGAAAAAAGCATCTGGCTGAAAGTCCATTAACTCTTCAAACGAAGTTTTTGCAGGAAAAACCTTAAGAAATGCTTTTCTATCTGCCAAACAACGAAGAATATTACGTTTTATACCAAAATCTAGTACTGCAATTCTTATTTCAGCGTTGTAATCACCAAATTCATAAGGATTTTTTGTTGTCACTTTAGATGCTAATTCTTGACCCTCCATTGAAGGAACTGCTTGCAAAATTGCTTTTAATTTATCCAACGGCAAATCTTCAGAAGATATAACACAATTCATTGCTCCTTTATTACGAATCCGTGTTACAATTGAGCGCGTATCAACACTGTGTATGGAAACCACACCCTGTTCATTTAGGTAATCATCTAACGTTTGATTGGCCGATTTTCTTGATTGCATAACAGAGTAATTTTTACACACAAAACCACTGATTTTTGCACCATCAGACTCGTTGTCTTCCTCGCTAATTCCGTAGTTTCCAATGTGACTTGCAGTTGCCACCAAAATTTGTCCAAAATAAGAAGGGTCGGTAAAAATTTCTTGGTAGCCTGTCATTCCCGTGTTAAAGCTTAATTCACCTGTTGTTGTCCCTATTTTTCCTAAGGATTTCCCTCTTAAAAGTGTTCCGTCTTCTAACAACATTACGGCAGGTTTGTCTATTCTTTTATCTGGCATTGTTTCAGTTTTTATGTATTTTGTTTGTTTTTTCTTTTATGGTTCTTACAAATTCCACAAAAAGTGGATGAGGGTTTTCTACAGTACTTTTGTATTCAGGGTGAAATTGAGTACCGACAAAAAAAGGATGATTATCTAACTCAACAATTTCAACCAAACCTTTTTCCTTATTTTTCCCAACTACCCTTAATCCTAACCTTTCAAATTGAAACTGATAATAATTATTAAACTCGTAGCGATGTCGATGACGCTCTTGAATCATCTCGTTTTTATAAGCATTATATACTTTGGAGTTTTTAGTTATCTGACAATTATACGAACCCAAGCGCATTGTTCCACCTATACTTTTAATACTCTTTTGTTCTTCCATCAAATGAATCACTGGGTGTGGGCAATTTGGATCCATTTCTGTTGAGTTTGCATTTTTTAATCCCACAACATTTCTCGCAAACTCTATAACACAACATTGCATTCCCAAGCAGATACCAAAAAATGGGATAAACTGTTCGCGTGCATATTGAATGGAATAGATTTTTCCTTCAATTCCTCTGTTTCCGAATCCCGGAGCCACAATAATACCATCCAAACCATTCAATTTCTCTTTTACATTTTCCTTTGTAATATCGTCTGATTGAATAGATTCTACCTCAACCCGACAAGCATTTGCAGAGCCAGCATGAATCATCGCTTCCAAAATTGATTTATAGGCATCCTGTAACTCAGCATATTTTCCAATCAAACCAATTTTTATTTTAGATGTTGGATTGTAAAATCTGTCTAAGAACTCAGCCCACTTCTTCAAATCGGGTGATTTTTTAGATTTAATTTCCATCTTTCTAAGGCAAATTGAATCCAGACCTTCTCTTAAAATATCAATTGGAACTGCATAGATTGTATTTACATCTTTCGCCTCAATAACTGCCTGTTTCTCGACATTACAAAACAAAGCAATTTTTCGCTTTATTTCTTCTCCAATAGCGGTTTCTGTTCGGCAAACAATAATATCTGGTCTCACGCCCAATTCATTTAATTGTTTTACTGAATGTTGGGTTGGCTTTGTTTTTAACTCATCGGCTGCTTTTAAATACGGAACCAATGTTAAATGAACCACTAAGCAATTTTTATCACCTAACTCAAATTTCATTTGGCGGATAGATTCAATAAAAGGTAAAGACTCAATATCGCCGACTGTCCCGCCAATTTCAGTTAAGATAATATCATAATCAGCAGAATTTTCTAATATTTTAAAACGACGAATAATTTCATCTGTAATATGAGGAATGACCTGAACGGTTTTCCCTTTATATCCGCCTTCGCGTTCTTTTTCTATTACGAATTCATAAACTTTACCAGAGGTAACACTATTTACTTCAGACATTGAACGGTTCAAAAAGCGCTCATAATGCCCCAAATCCAAATCAGTTTCTGCTCCATCATCGGTTACAAAACACTCTCCATGTTCGTATGGGTTCAACGTTCCTGGGTCAATATTAATATAAGGATCAAATTTTTGAATTGTAACCTTTAATCCCCTCGCTTGAAACAATTTTGCTAAAGAAGATGCTATGATTCCTTTACCCAAAGATGAAGAAACACCGCCTGTTATAAATACATATTTTGTCATTGTTTTTCTGTTTTCCTTATTTAATAACCCCGTAGGTTCTTCTTTTCTATAAAATTTAAAAATGCCCGATTTGAAACCCTGTTTCCTCCCGGTGTTGGATAATTCCCAGTAAAATACCAATCTCCTTTGTGCATTGAACAAGCTTTGTGTAAACCAGAAACGGTTTGATAAATTACTTCAACCTCTGCTTGTATGCCTTCTGGGCGAAGCATTTGACTGATTTTTTTAGTTATTTCCTCTTCGCTAAAGAAATCATAGATTCTTTTGACATAATTTTCTTCTTTTAGTCGATTTTCCTTTTCGGCAGTTTTACAGAGTTGATAGATTTCTGAGAACTCATCCGTCATGTTGTACTCATTAATTAACTCAATCACGGATTGAAACGCAATAAAATCTCCTAATTTACTCATATCAATCCCATAACAATCTGGATACCTTATTTGCGGAGCAGAAGAAACAATGATTATTTTTTTAGGATTCAGCCTATCCAAAATCCGAATAATACTTTGCTTAAGCGTTGTCCCTCGCACAATACTATCATCAATAACAACGAGTGTATCTGTTGGCCGAACCACATCATAAGTAACATCATAAACATGATTAACGAGTTCGTTTCTCCCATTGTCATTGGTAATAAATGTTCTCATTTTCACATCTTTCTGTATCACTTTCTCAATCCGAATTTTCCGATTTAAGAGAAGTTCAACATCATCAAAAGATAAGTCTGGTTTGTTTCTCAATATATAATCGGTTGTTTCATCATTCAATTTCCTTTCTAAACCTTGTATCATCCCATAAAAAGCCAATTCCGCAGTGTTAGGAATAAATGAAAAAACCACATTATCTAAATCATTATTAAGCGACAAAAGCACTTTTTGAACTAAGTTTTTACCCAAATTTATACGCTCTTCGTATATGTCTTTATCGTTTCCACGACTAAAATAAATTCGTTCAAAACTACATGGCGACTGGGTTACATCATCCTCATTTATTTTCTCAACTGAAAAATCACCATTCTTTTTAACGATTAATGCGTGTCCTGCAGGTATTTCTCTAATTTCTTCTAATGGTGCATTAAAGCTGGTCATTATTGCGGGTCGCTCCGATGCAGCTACCACAAACTCATCATTTGTCATAAAAAACGCAGGACGGATTCCGTATTTATCTCTCAACACAAAACTGTCGCCATTTCCAATGATTCCGCAACAAACATAGCCGCCATCAAATAAGTCGCTCGCTTGTTTCAACATACTATTTACATCCAATTGATTGGGGTTTTTAGTAAGTTCTTGATCTAAAAAGTGATAAAATGTTTCAATCATTGCTCCCAAATCGCTTTGAGATAAAACGCCATTTGTTGATAAACCTAAAAATTGGAATAATTCGTCAGTATTAATTAGGTTAAAATTCCCTGCCATGGCCAAATTTCTTGAGGGATTATGATTTGTGATTACAAAAGGGTGGCAAAACTCAATGTTGTTTAAACCTTGTGTTGCATACCTTAAATGTCCCATCAACACTTCTCCTGCAAAGTCTGAACATTCTTTTAAATTGGTTAGTTTTCCAATTGACTGTTTATTTTCGAGTTCAATTCGCAAGGTATCTTTTTCGATTCTTTTAAAAATTTTATTAACAGCATTTCCGCCCGAAACCCGAATTCTTCTAAGAAATTTATCACCTCGTGGCACATCTAATTTAAGTACACCCAACCCCGCACCATCTTGTCCTCTATTCCTCTGCTTTTCCATCAAAAGATACAGCTTCTTTAAGCCATAAAATGCATCTCCATATTTTTCTTGATAAAAAGAAAATGGCTTTCGTAGGCGGATATAAGCTAAGCCACATTCATGTTTTAAATTATCAGACATTTTTTTGTTTTTTTTATTTTTTTAAAAAACCACAATTGAGTAGCTTTCAAACGGAGATTTTATCGAGAAACTTCACGGTATTTGAATAAATACGTTGTTCTATCTGAAAGTCATCCGCACCGATAAATTTCTTTCCTGTTACCTTTTCAAATAATTCAATATATCTTTCTGAAACAGTATTTATAAAATCATTTGGCATCAAAGGCATTTGCTGACCTGCTAATCCTTGAAAACCATGTTCCATCAACCATTCTCTTACAAATTCCTTTGACAATTGTCTTTGGGGCTCTCCTCGTAGCTGTCTTTCTTCATATCCATCTGCATAAAAGTAACGAGAAGAGTCGGGTGTATGAATTTCATCAATGAGAATTAATTCTCCATTTCTCAATCCAAATTCATACTTTGTATCGACAAGTATCAGCCCTTTTTCTGCAGCAATTTCAGTCCCTCTTTTGAATAATGCCTTTGTGTATTTTTCCATTTGAGAATAAATCTCTTCAGAAACGTACTTTTTTGAAATAATATCTGCTTTAGAAATGTCTTCATCATGACCCGAATCTGCTTTAATCGCAGGAGTGATGATGGGTTCTGGAAAAGGGTCATTTTCTTTTAAGCCGTCTGGGAGATTTACTCCGCATAAGGTTCTCTTTCCCAATTTATATTCACGAAACGCATGGCCAGTGAGATAGCCACGGATTACCATCTCAACGCGGATTGGCTCGCATTTATATCCGACAGAAACGCATGGGTCAGGTGTTCCTATCAACCAATTGGGAACAATGTCTTTGGTTTCCTCCAAAAAATAGGTAGATATTTGGTTGAGAACTTGTCCTTTATACGGAATCCCAGAAGGTAAAATATGGTCAAAAGCTGAAATTCTATCGGATGCAACGACAACCAAGATGTCGTTTTTAATCGTATAAACATCTCTAACCTTTCCTTTATACGATTTCAGTTGGTTTGGGAAATTAAAATTTGTTTTAAGTATGGTTTTTTTCATTTATAACTTGTCTTTTCATCATTCTTTCTATTATTTTTTCTAATAAGTTTTTAAAAAGAAAGAAATTTATGGAAGACCTGTTACCTGACATTTATTTGTCCTTACTATTAAAGAAGTTGCTTGAAAAAGAGAGTGGTTGTAGGGGTTTTTGTATCCTTTTACATTGTCTTTAAGATGAATCTTATTCATTTTCATGGTGTAAAAGTATAAAAAAAATCAAAACTTCTAAAAACGATTTTTAAGTTTTTTTGTATTGAAATCAAAAATGAAGAAACAATAATTAAATACTTTAATATATAACTCAGATAAAAAGATTAAATTAGAGCCCAATAAATATAAACCTGAATGAAAAATTTAAAGATTTTACATACGAGCTATGTGACACATGACGTAAAACGAATTATATTAGAAAAACCAAAAGGATTGGTTTATAGACCTGGAACAGCAGGGCATTTTTCTGCCAATGTTGAAGGATGGGAAGATAAAAGCAGACCGTTTACATTTACATCGTTAAGTGATTGGGATGAGTTGGAGTTAACCATTAAAATCTATGAAGAAAACAATGGTGTTACCCAACAAATTGGCAAACTAAAAAATGGAGATGAACTTATTCTTCACAATACCTTTGACACAATAAAATATAAAGGTCATGGCCTCTTTTTAGCAGGAGGAACAGGAATCACACCGTTTATGGCAATTTTTCGTGCATTATTTTTAAGTGGAAACATAAAAGGACACGCACTTTTGTATTCAAATAAGACAGAACAAGACATTATATACGGAGAGGAGTTACATCAAATGCTTGGAAATGCTTTTCAAAACGTATTTACCCGTCAAGGTGTTATTGGATTTAAAGAAAGACACATTGACAAAGCATTTTTAATCGAAAATATTGGGCGATTTGACTTACAATTTTACGTATGCGGTCCAAAAGAATTTACCCAAGATATTACCAAGGCTTTAATTGAATTAGGAGCAGACCCTGAATCAGTTGAAGTATAATTTTTTCTTATTATTAAAAGGTCAATTGCAAATTAGTCTGTTTTGCAATATCTTTCATAATTTGTATAAACTTTTCTGGTTCTTCCACCATGACCCCATGTGCTGAGTTTTCGAAAGTATAAAAAGCTTTTTTGGGTGCTTCTATTTTTTCAAACCATTCACGAGATAAAGAATAAGAAACTTGATAATCGTATTTACCATGCGCTATATAGACAGGAACTTGAAATTGAGTAGAAGATTCGAACAAATTATCCTCCACAACTTTCGACCATAAAGACTTTGTAGATGAAATCATACCTTTTAAATAATTTACTTTTTCCATTAAAGTATAACCTTCAAATTTCAAAACAAGTTTTAACATAGCCATTGTGGAGGAAGGCTTATCACGCGTAGAACCAATTCCGTATTTATTTAATAATGAACCTCGAACTTGAGCTATATAGGTAAAATCATTAACAAACTCGAGATTATCTCTGTCGTATTTTTTTAATTTTTTTATATCCGAATTTTGATTTTTTTCTGTGGCAAGTTTAAGCATATAATCATAAGCCAAAATTTCTGATTGTTTTTGGTTAGTTAATTGTCCTACACCAACAAAAGCTATATAATATTGTGGGTGTTTTTGAATTGTTTTTATACCAAGATAAGACCCCCAGGAATGTCCAAGTAGATATATTTTTTCTTGATTAAAACGTTGTTTTAAATACTCGGTAACTTGAAAAATGTCTTCAATAAATTGAGCTATAGTAAGTGTTTTTAAATCTATATGTTTATTATAACTCATCCCTGAGTTCCTTTGCTCCCAATAACAAACAGTGAAATATTTCTCGAGCCTTTCCGTGGTTTCAAATGGAAGAAGTGTTGGTAATTCAGGTCCACCTGGTCCTCCATGTAAGAATAAAATAACAGGATTATTATAATTTTCAGAACGGATAAAAAGTCCTTGCTTAATGCCTCCTACTTCTATGAATTTTTTTTCAGCAATTGATCCTTTAATTTCATTCCCTTTTTCATCACGTAAAGGTTTTAATTTACCACGACTATACAATCGAATAATTAGTATGAGTATTATAAAAACACCAAAAATTACAGCTATTAATATACCCAAATATAAAAATATTTCTCCCATGTTATGTTTCTATGTTTATCTTTAAATCTGCACAAACAAATATCAAAGAAGAAGTATCCAACAACTACATATTCAATAAAATAGATAATTTTAAATTAATCCTAAATTACTGTATATTTAATATTTAAGAACAAAATTAATTCTAAATTATTTATTTTTCGATGAAAAAACTCAAAATTCGGATATATAAAAATTAAAAATATTCAAAAACTTTGTTATAGAATTCAAATAAAATGATTAAATTAGTCAAAACTTTACCAATTTGTTAATTGATTTTAATTAATATCTAATAAGTACTAAAATTATGAAAAAAACATCTACAAAAGCATTGGTTCTTGCATTTTCATTAATCATAGGTTTACAGACCTTTTCACAATGGGAACAAGAATTTATCACACACGATGGAATTGAAAGAATGTATTGGAGATATGTTTCACCAAATTACAATGCCGCTAATCCTGCATCATTGGTCGTAACACTTCACGGAATGGGAGACAATGCTACCAATTTTAAAGGAATTGAATTTGATAATATCGCCGACACTGCAAATGTAATTGTTTTAGCACCTGAATCTTTGGTTGACGGATTAACGGGAATGACTGCGTGGAATTCCCAAGCGGGCGTGGCAGGAATTTATCCGAATGCTACAATTAATGACATCGGTTTTATTCACACCATTATTGATGAAACAATGAATAATTATAGTGTTAATGTTGGAAAAGTTTACGCTTGTGGATTTTCTATGGGAGGCTTTATGACACAACGATTAGCGATAGAGGGAAATACAAAGTTTACTGCATTTGCATCCGTTGCTGGAACATTCGGAAGTGGTTTAACACTTGCCAATCCCAACCGTGCAATTCCCATTGCCCACTTTCACGGAACAACTGATGCTACTGTTGGGTATGACAGTAATATTTTTGGGTCAAACGTAGCAGATTTAATTGACTTCTGGGTAGATAATAATAATTGTGACATTACTCCAACTCAAGAAATATTGCCAGATTTGGTAGCCGATGGATTTACAGTTGAACATTTTGTTTATCCAAATGGAGATGACGAATCTGTTGTTGAACTTTTTAAAGTAAATGATGCAGGACACATATGGCTTCGTACAGGTATTCACGATATTTCATACTCTGGTGAAATTTGGAAGTTTTTTAACCGCTACGAAAATCCGTTACTTAGTGTTCCTACAGAAGATGCAATATTTAAGTTTTCAATTTATCCAAACCCAGCTTCAGAAATTCTATTTGTAAACTTTGATAAATCAATTCAAAGTCCTATAATTTTATTAGACATGAATGGAAAAGAGGTTTTTAAAACAACTTCTTCGTCCACTCAAATTGAAATTCCAGTAGCAAGTTTGGACAAAGGCATATATATTATCAAAGTAGGAGAATCAACAAGAAAAGTGATTATTCAATAATCAACATATTTAGAGTTAGATAAATTAAATGCGGATGTTTGACATCCGTATTTTTTTTATAATTTCGACCTTTATAAAAAGCATAGACCATGACAGATTTCAAAAACACACTTGAATTTGCAAAAAACAAAGACTTAAACGATCCTTTAAGCAAGTGGAGAGATGAATTTCATTTTCCTACATTTCATGATAAAGGTGTAATCTATTTCACGGGAAATTCGCTTGGACTACAGCCCAAACGAACCAAAGCTTATATTAACAATGAACTAGATGAATGGGCAAAATGGGGAGTAGAAGGTCACTTTGAGGCAAAAAAGCCATGGTTTTCATATCACGAATTTTTAACCGAAAAATCAGCCAAGATTGTTGGTGCGACAAACAAAGAAGTTGTTATCACCCATTCTTTAACAACAAACCTTCATTTATTGATGGTTTCATTTTATCGACCAACCAAAGAACGTTATAAAATAATATGCGAAGCAAAAGCCTTTCCATCTGACCATTATGCTTTGCAATCTCAAGCAGTACACCACGGATTTAATCCAGACGAAGCGATTGTAGAAGTTTCTCCACGCGAAGGAGAACATCTTATCCGACATGAAGATATTATTAATAAAATCAATGAACTCGGAGATGAGCTGGCAATGGTGATGTTTGGTGGATTAAATTACTATACAGGTCAATTGCTAAATATGGAGTCGATTACAAGAGCAGGGCATAAGGTTGGTGCTATTGTAGGTTTCGACTTAGCGCATGCGGCAGGAAATGTAGAGTTAAAACTTCACGAATGGCAGGTTGACTTTGCGGCTTGGTGTACGTATAAATATTTAAACTCTTCACCTGGTGGTGTTGCAGGTCTGTTTGTACATGAAAATCATGTAGTCAATGAAAACCTTATTCGATTTGCAGGTTGGTGGGGACACAATAAAGAGCGTAGGTTTTTAATGGAGTCGAAGTTTCAGCCCATACCAACGGCAGAATCGTGGCAATTGAGTAATGCCCCAATTCTTGGTCAAGCAGCTCATTTAGCTTCTTTAGATATTTTTGATGAAGTAGGCATGCACGCAATCGGTAAAAAAAGAGATGATTTAACTGCATTTTTAGAGTTTATTATTGAAGATATTTCTAATTCTGTAGAAAATGCGAGCTTTGAAATTATCACGCCAAAAAACAAAGAAGAGAGAGGTTCACAATTGAGTATATTGGCACATGGACAAGGAAAGCCATTGTTTGACAAACTTTCAAAAGCAGGTGTTGTAGCCGATTGGAGGGAGCCAAATGTAATTAGAATTGCACCTGTTCCGCTGTACAATTCTTATCAAGATTGTTTTCTTTTTGGCCAAATTTTAAAGGATTCTATTCTTTAAAATTATAAATCATGATTTTTTAACATTTTTTAAATCTCATTGCACAACAAAAGGGCAATAAGATAGTTTAGTAATTATAGTAGTAGTTAAGTTTCATAATTAGTAGTGTTAGTTTTAACAGAGGAGAAAACGCCCGTTTTCTCCTCTGTTTTTTTTACCATTTATACCATTAAATAGTTAGAAACGAGCCTACACACATTCTTTATTAATACAAATGCGATTGGATTAATTTATTTTAGTACATTAGCAACTTCTAAATAATTCTTTAGAATAATTTTGAGGAGAGGTGCAGGAGTGGTTGAACTGGCTCGCCTGGAAAGCGAGTATTCCGTTTATAGCGGAATCGAGGGTTCGAATCCCTCTCTCTCCGCCACAATTTTTTAGAATTTTTGGAGTTTATTAGATTATTTTTAACTTTACACAATTAATTTATATTTTTATTAAGAACATGAAAAAAATAGTTAAATCTTTAGTAATTGCCGGAGTATTAATATTCGGTTTTAACACATTATCTTATGCACAGGATGCACAAGAAGAGGCAATAGACACCATTGAAAATGAATTGGTAGATTCAGCTGATGCTGAACTCACTACAATCGCAGTAGATGAAACCCAAGACGATATGGAGTCCGTTGAAGCAGTAGAAGAAGCTGAAACTGAAGTTGGTTTCGTTTCAATGCTAAAAAGAAAGTTTATTGAAGGGGATCCGTTCTGGATGGGATTGGTATTGATTGACCTTATCGTTGGTCTAGCAATTTGTATTGAACGTATTATTTATCTAAACCTTTCATCAATAAACACTAAAAAGTTTGTTGCAGATATTGAAGCGAAAGTTGCAGATAAAGACATTGCAGGAGCAATGGATCTTGCTAGAAACACCCGTGGCCCAATAGCCTCCATATATTACCAAGGCTTATCTCGAATAGACGAAGGCATTGAGTCCGTTGAGAAAAACCTAGTTTCGTACGGAGGTGTTCAAATGGGGTTATTAGAAAAAGGTATCACTTGGATTACTTTATTTATTGCTATCGCACCAATGCTAGGATTCTTAGGAACAGTAATCGGGATGATTTTCGCATTCGAAAAAATTGTTGAAGATGGTCAGGTGTCACCAATCACAGTCGCTGGGGGTATCCAGGTTTCGTTATTAACAACTGTATTTGGGTTGATTGCAGCGATGATACTTCAGATTTTCTATAACTATATCATCTCTAAAGTTGAAGGTATTGTTAACGAAATGGAGAACTCATCGATTTCTTTAGTGGATATGTTGATTAAGCATGATGTAGCAAAATAATTCGCTATTAATAAGTCTTTGTCAATATATTATTCACTTTAAAAAAAACCATACATCATGGAAAAAGAAAAAAAATTAAATATTATCGGTATGGCTATCAAGTTGATTTTCGCAGTTCCTGCGTTAATTCTAACTTTGATAGTAATGACTTCAAATGTAACTGGAGATAGTGATAAATTAGTTATCCAAGAGTTCATGAACAACACTGCTTTTACAGGTGCAATGAATATAACTCTTTGGACAATTTTTATCGCAGCTGGTTTGATTCTGATCTTCTTTTTTATCTTGTTAATATCAAGACCAAAAGATGCGATAAAATCAATCATGGGGATTATCATTTCAGGTGTAATTTACTTTGTTCTATATTTAGTAGGAACAAACGACACCATTGAGTCATTAGGTGTTCAAGGAGATGTTAGTGTCACCGCAGGTGGGATTAACTTTACTCACGCTGGAATTTACACAGTACTTATCCTCTTAGTAATTGCTTCACTATTAGCAGTTGGAATGGGATCAATAATGAGATTTATTAAAAATTAATAGAAGAATGGCTAAAAGAGAAGCACCGGAAATTAATGCAGGATCGATGGCAGACATTGCTTTCCTTTTGCTGATTTTCTTCCTTGTTACCACAACAATGGATCAAGATACAGCATACCTGCGTAAAATTCCAAAAAAGGTTGAAACCGAAACGCCACCTTCTCCCACACAAGATAAAGATATCTATAAAATCGCCATAAATAGTAACAATATTATTCAGGCGAGGGACTCAATTATTAACCCCGAAGATATTACATCTCTAAATGGGAGAATTAAGCATTTTTATCTCGCAAATAGAGGTAAAAAAACGAATCGTGATATACATTATCCATATTATGCTTATGGTAGTGTTGCTTTATATCAAAGTAATATGGATGAGCAAATCACTCGACTCAATAATTTATTGTCAATTGAGAATCCTGACGAAAATACTTTAAAACGTATTACACAAGCGCAAGGAGCGATTGACCAATGGAGAGCTAAATTGGAAATGGCAAAAATGTATTCTAAATATAGTGGCAAAAGAGAAATGCCTGAGATAGCCTTCCAAGCTCATATCCGTTTAGAGTCTTTTAATGATACAGATTATTCGGCATACATCGCTGTTCAATCTGAAATAGAAAAGGCAATAACAGAACTTAGAAATAAAGAGGCAGAGGATTTGTTTGGTGTTACTTATACAACAATGAATAATCAGTATCAACAACAAATCACTGAAAATACTCCAGAAATAAGAATGATTAGGGAGAGAATGGATTTGATAGAAACATTGTTCCCACTAAAATTAATTGAGGTAAAACCAAGACGTTAAAATGGCAAAATTTAGAAAAAGTTCAGGAGGTGCGCCACCAGCAATTAATACTTCATCGCTACCCGATATTGTATTTATGTTGTTATTCTTCTTTATGGTGGCTACAACAACAAAAGAGATAGACCCAATGGTAAAAATAACTAATGCTCAAGGAGCAGGGGTTACAGATTTAACACCTTTTAAGCAACGTTCAGAGGTGGATTTTGTTTATTTGGGAGAGCCCATACAAGGGGATAAAGACCGTTTCTATAAAGGCGTTGCCGTACAATATGATGGACTCCTTCCAGCTGATGGAATCAATTATATCGGTGTGTGGAAGCAAGATAAATTTAAAACAAAACCTGCCGAATTTACAGCTCCTAAAGAGAATGTAATTACTTGCTTTAAAGCAGATGAAAGAGTGCCAATGGGAATCATCTTTAGCGCTCGTTCAATCTTACAAGATTTAGATTTTAATTCAATTGCATATTCTGCACAAGAAATGGGTAATTTGAATACATATAATATTCATACTAAGTAAAAAGTATAATATGTTCTTAATAAAAAAAGCCTTGTTGAAAACAAGGCTTTTTTTATTGCTTTTCATGATTTTTCTGATAATATATCAAAAGAAATATCAATAAGATTGTAAAGGGAATGGTAATCCTTGTATCGATTTCTTCCATCCAAGTTGGGAAAGTATCCGTTGAGAGCCAGTAAACATTAACTATGTTATTTAAAGCATGAAGAATAATTCCAGGAACAATTGACTTAGATACAAAATACATCATTGCCAAAATAATCCCGAAGAAGAATAAAGGTAGGATCTGTATATAATTAAAATGCAATAAAGCAAAAACAAATGAGCTAGATAGCAGACTTAAACCAATTCTCCCAGTATTTTTGAGCATGTGATGAAACAAAAAGCGGCGAAAAATCAACTCCTCTGCAATACCTGTAACAACACCTATAAGAAGAATTGCTGTCCAAAAAGAAGGCGACCACAATTCACCAATCAAAATGGTTAGGTTTTTATCAGATAATTCTTTTTGTACGATTAACGCATCAAAGGAGCCGAATGATTTAACAATTTCAATATTAATCTCTCCCAAGATTGGTAAAAGAAAAAAAGCGCAAATGAATAATAATATAGACCATAAAACCCATTCAAATTGAGTTTTATACTGTTTTAAATCATTCCGATTAAAAGACCAATAAATAAATCCAGGAAGAAATAAAAGTCCCAATTGAACAGGTAAGAATTGTTTCAACATAAAAGGAATAGGATAATTCTCCATTTGCTTGCTCATCGGTAATTCAACCATCTCAGGATATAATTGCCCTATCAAAACATTCAAAACCATTGAAAGGAATAAAAACGCAACAAATCCAATTATAAACAAAAGGATTGCTTGACGAAATGAAGGAAGTGCGTTGAAATTATTCTTCATTATGCTAAAAATTCTTTACGTGAACTATCCAATTTTAATAATAGTAAAATCATGATTAAAAATGTCATCATCGCTGAACCACCATAACTAAAAAATGGCAACGGAATACCAATTACAGGAATTAATCCTATGTTCATACCGACATTAACCCCAAAATGATAAAATAAAATCATAGCAACAGAGTAAGCATATATCCGAGAAAATCTACTTTTTTGCCTTTCAGCAATGAAGATAATCCGAACCAAAAGCAGGGACACAAGAATAACCAATGTTGCAGCACCTAAAAAGCCCCATTCTTCAGAGAACACAGAAAACACAAAATCTGTTTCACTTTCAGGAACATGTTTACTTCTCGGACTCGACAAGATAGCGTTTTGATAACCTACACCAGAAAAACCACCAGAACCAACTGCTGCCAATGCTCTATTTCTATTATAATCTTTTCCATCTTGGTCTTGAATCTTACCTAACCACAAATCAATTCTATCTTTTTGATGTACTTGGAGTACATTGAGATATGAATAAGAAACAAGACCTACAAATCCAACAGAAATGAGATAAATAACGAGAATAATTGGTTTAACCTTTTTCTTGGTTCTAGGACTAGCAAAATATTTTGCAATCATAAAAATTAGAACAGCGACGACAGTCATTCCAAAAATTAACACAAACCATCCAGGAACATCATATCCTGGAAGAAATAAAAAATCATATTTAGAGTCAGTAAAATAGAGAATGATTATACTGAAAACAATGACAACAAATAGAACGGGAATAAAGTGTGTTCCAACCCATGTTTGTTTAAATCGTAATTTCAATATGTTATTAGTAAAAAAGAGAACAATCGGGTCGAAAGTAATTCCTTCACGATACATAACAAAAAAGAATGCAGTAAAAACCAAAAATGTTCCAGTATCATTTTGAGCTAAAATAAGAAGCATTGTAACAATAACGACAGTTAGAGAAGTAAAAAAAGCACTTTTTGTAATCGTTCTTCTACTTCCACTATCAATCACATAACCAAGCATTAAGGCGGTAGTAAGTTTTGAAAACTCAGAAGGTTGTACACCAAATGATCCAATTCCAAGCCAAGATTTTGCCCCCTTTATAGGTTCAGTAAATAAAACCACAATGAGCAGAATGGTTACGAAAATAAAAAAAGTAGGTGTTAACTTTCGGATATGTTTGGCATCAATCAAAGAAATGACAATTCCTAAGAATAAACCTATACCAATCCACATAATTTGTTTTCCGTACAATGTTTTAATATCGAAAATATTGGGATGGTCAGCACTGTATGCTGCAGAATAAAGATTAATCAGTCCCATGATAAGAAGTATTGTCACAATAATGATGACACCAAAATCCCAATTCTGATATTTCTCTCTTTGGCTACTGTACCTCATTCATTGGTAGGTTTTATGTTTACAAAAGCCTTATCTAAAATCCTTCTTTCCTTGGCTTCGGATTTTACCTCTCCTGTTAAATACAACTCCATCATTAAACTTGCAATTGGTGCCGCCCAAGTACCTCCAAAACCAGCGTTTTCAATAAATACTGCAATCGCAATTTTTGGATCTTCAAATGGTGCAAACGCAATAAAAACAGAATGGTCTTCTCCATGTGGATTTTGTGCAGTTCCTGTTTTTCCTGCAACAACGATATTGTCAATTCTTGCCCTTCTTGCCGTACCACCAGTTTCATTTACAGCCTTTCTCATTCCTTCTTTAACAGGAATAAAATACTTAGCATCAATCATGGTTTGTTTTTTCTTCTTGAACTCGGGAAGGGGTCCATTTTCACCAATACTTTTTACAAAATGGGGTTCATAATAGAAACCATTATTCGCAACGATTGCTGCCAAATTGGCCATCTGAAGCGTCGTCATTTTTACTTCACCTTGACCAATACTGTTGGATCGGATTGTAGAAAAAGCCCAACGATTTTCACCATACCATCGATTATAAAATTCAACACCAGGCATAACTCCAGAACGAATCCCATAGTTGTCTGTATTTGGGGTAACACCAAGACCGAAACTTTTTACATATTTCCCCCACAGTTCCAAACCAATTGCAGCATCTTTAAAACGATTTGGAGATTTTCCTTGCTCAATAATCCGTTTTACCTCCATATAATAATATGGATTGCAAGAATATTGTAAACTTTCGGAAACATTTCGAACTGGAGGATGAGAATGGCAACCAACAAGACTTCTGTTGCATGGAAATCCTGTATTTTCAGTAATCACTCCTTCTTGCATTCCAATTAAGGCTTGGACTATTTTAAAGATTGAACCAGGCGGATACTCTGCAGCCATTGGTCGTGGATAAAAAGGTTTTAACGAATCTCGAAACAGTTCCAAATAATTTGTTCGGATATTTCTTGTGCCAACCAATAAGTTAGGGTCATAGCTTGGGGAGCTTACCATAGCCAAAATTTCACCTGTAGAAGGCTCCAAAGCAACAATTGAACCCAATTTGTTCTCCATTAATTTTTCTCCATACGATTGAAGATATATGTCTAAACCAAGATGCAAAGGAGGTCCTTGTACAGCATTTGTGTCCAACTTTCCATCTGCAAAGTTATCTACTGTTTTTCCCCTTGCCGAAGTAAGAATTACTTTTGTCCCTTTCTGCCCCCTTAGGACTTTCTCATAATACTTTTCTAGACCAGATCGACCGATAAAATCGCCAATATTGTAAAAATTTCTATCAGCATTTAACTCTTCGTAATTGATTTCGTTGAGGTACCCAAATATGTTAGCTCCATTTGGAAACGGATAGCTTCGCATGCTAATCGGACTTTCGTAAAATCCTTTGAAATATGGAAGGTCAACAATGATTTTAGCCATTTCATCGGCTGATAATTCACTGATAAAAGAATGTGGCAAGTAAGACCGATAATCGTTGACAATTGTATCATTCCCTGTTTTCTTACTTTTTGTTTTTCTATCGAGACTTTTTACAATTTCTTGAAAGCGTTTATTAACCTCATCAGGTTCTATTTCTAATAATTTTGCAAAAGCGATTGTATCAAAATCCTCAATATCGTCTTCTACAAACATAAGGTTGTAGTAGGTTTTATTTCCAACAACTTTTTCCCCGTTTCTATCATAGAAAATTCCTCTTGGAGGTTTGATAGTTAGTTTTTTTCGAGCCACTTCTCCCGCTCTCTCAATCCATTGATCATCAATTACCTGCATGTAGAATAAACGACCAAGATAGAGTAGCCCAACCAATATAAATAGAAGGATAAAAACAATCTTTCTGCTTTCTAGATTCATGCTCCTTTTGGCTTTTTAAAGAAAAGTATCTGAATAATGATAAAGATAATTAAAGTTAGCAAAGAACTAAAAATTGTACTCAAAATAATTTCTTTCAATGACGACCATTTAAAGTATTCTAGTATAAAAAACCACAGGTGATGAATCACAACGATGCTAGCTGATACTTTAAGAAACCATCCATATCCTTGCTCAGTTGCGCTGGGTTCTTTTAACACATCGTAATCATCTCTTGGAGAGAACTTGCGATAGATTGCGGGTCTAAAAAATGCAGCTACGACGGCAGCACTTGCGTGTAATCCAAAAGTATTCATAAAGAAATCAACTCCAATTCCGACGAGAAACGCTAAAATCATAATGTTTATTGGCTTCATATCGAATGGGAGTAGAATAATGAATAGCGGATATATCATAGGATAGACGCCCCAGCCAAAATCAAGTTGCCCGAAAATTAATCCTTGTGCTAATACAAAAATCAGTAACCGTATTATAATTTTAAAATTATTCATTCAATGATTCTACACTTTTTTGCAATTCGTTTAATTCCAGCCAATTAATATTTTTAATAACATATACATATCGCAGTTTTCTCATATCTTGACTCAACAGGACGTTTATATTCCACATGGGCTTACCCTCTAACGGTTCAAAACTGTCAATAATTCCAATTTCCAATCCTTGCGGAAAATATCCTCCACTTCCTCTTGTTTTTACTATACTGCTCTTATGAATTCGAATATCGTTAGAAATACCAGTTAACTGGACCATTCGTGGATTTTTCGCATCATATTTTAAGATACCAAAAGTTCCTGTTCCGCCAATATAAGCAGTTAAATTAAAGTCTTCAGTCAAAATTGATTTAACAATCGCATAATGTTTTGATACGTCAAAAACAATTCCTACAACGCCATTAGGAGAAATCACACCCATTCTCTTTTTAATTCCTTTTTTTGTTCCTGCATTAATGGTAAAAAAGTTGTTAGGATGATGGTATGAAGAATTAATAACAGTTGCGGGAATGTATTCAAATGCTATTTCATTCAGCGTATCATTTATAATGGCTGTGCGATCATCAATGGGGATGAAATTTTCAGGTATTTTCCGTGTTAATTTAACATTTTCAATTTGCAAGTTCCGATTGGCATCATCGAGGTAAACAAACTTAATTAAATCTCTTTCCCATGAGAGTAAAGTTCCTACAACAGTTTGAGAAGTATTAAAAAATACTGTTCTCGAAAAGTTCATTACAGAAAAATAGGAAGTTAATGCGATGATTTGCAATATTAAGAAGACAAGAAAGACCTGAAACCTTTCTAAGAACTCTAAAAACTTACGCATTGTATGATATTACATTAATCTCTAATTAAAAATTGGAATCTATCTACATTTTTAAGTGCGATACTTGTTCCTCTTGCCACTGCCCTAAGTGGATCTTCTGCTATATGAACGGGCAATTTCGTTTTAATCGACAATCTTTTATCTAAACCTCTTAACATTGAGCCACCACCCGCTAAATATATCCCAGTTCGATAAATATCTGCTGAAAGCTCAGGCGGCGTCATTTCTAATGCACTTAAAATTGCCTCTTCAATTTTCGAAATTGATTTATCTAAGGCATGGGCAATTTCAACATAGCTAACAACAATTTCTTTAGGAATACCGGTCATTAAATCACGACCTCTAACCGCGAAATCCTTAGGTGGATCATCTATTTCAGGTAAAGCAGCACCTACCTCAATTTTTATTTGTTCAGCTGTTCTTTGTCCGACCAATATATTATGTTGGCGGCGCATATATTCTTCAATATCTTTTGTGAAATCATTCCCTGCAACGCGAATTGATTTATCACTCACAATTCCTCCAAGAGCAATTACCGCAATTTCAGAAGTACCACCACCAATATCAATAATCATATTACCCATTGGTTCTTCGACGTCAATACCTATCCCAATTGCAGCTGCCATAGGCTCATGAATTAGATATACTTCTTTTGCTCCAGCGTGTTCAGCTGAATCTCTTACGGCTCTTTTCTCCACCTCAGTAATTCCAGAAGGAATACAAATTACCATTTTTAAGGATGTATTAAATAAACTTTTACGTCTTTTAATCATTTTTATCATCCCGCGAATCATTTGTTCCGCACTTTGAAAATCAGCAATTACTCCATCTTGTAGTGGCTGTATTGTTTCAATTAATTTGTGGGTCTTCCCTTGCATCCGTTGTGCGCGTTTCCCAATAGCCACAATTTTTCCCGTTTGAATATCTCGCGCTACAATAGAAGGCTCATCTACAACTACTTTGTTATCCATGATAATTAGCGTGTTAGCTGTGCCAAGGTCAATTGCAATTTCCTGTGTTAAAAAGCTGAATAATCCCATCTAGATTTTACGGTATTTTTGAATTAAACCATATTTAAAAGATTCAAATTTAATTAAATTTGTTAACAATTCTATATTTTTTTATGTTTTTTGAAAAAACCATTGGTTTAAGTGGATTATAACCCATAAAAACACGCTCAAAGTCATAAATAAAACACTAAAGAAATATATTAAATCACTACTGTCCGATAAAAATACATAATAAACTTTAAACTTCATTAAAGTATTGATTTTATTGAGTATTCTATTTTAACTTAAAAATTAAGCCCCTTTTTTTATGAGCTATTAAATTTTAAGGTCATCTGAGTACTGTTTTCTGACTCCTTATTTTCATTTAACCAATCTTTTTCAGGATTTTCAAGAAATTTAATAAGGTGAATGTAGTTGAATAGATGTAATCTACAGAAACTTGCTATATTCGAAAACGCCCATTTACGTTTAACTTTTTTACGTATAACAGTAAGCAACAGGTTAACAATCAAAGTACACCAAATTTGTATTTTTATTGCGTTTTCGTTATCACCCAAGAAGTACTTTAAAGGAAAATTTTGTTTTAATTGCTTAAATAAGAGTTCTATTTGCCATCGTTTTTTATAGATTAAAGCGATATGTCCAGCATTCATTCCATTTAAATTGGTAATAAACTCAAAGCATGGTAGTGTTCAATAAAGTGTGTATGGGATGTTACTAAATTTATTAATTTCTTTTGAAGAGAGCTCCCAAAAAATGGGTGCTTCTCTTCTCCAGATTATTTTTCCTTTCACGAATATATTAAAATAA
>JBBAEU010000012.1:0-83969 GCA_041655765.1 Brumimicrobium sp. | reverse complement strand
GTTGAAACTCAAGTTTTATTTAGTCATGTACAAAAGTACACTCCTGCATAAAACTCTTCTTTCGCCTTGTATTTCATTCTTTTATATTCATCTTAGTTTTGCTTGTAGGGGGAAGTATTTTATAATTCAATAATTTCAGCATAAATGTTGAAACTCAAGTTTTATTTAGTCATGTACAAAAGTACACTCCTGCATAAAACTCTTCTTTCGCCTTGTATTTCATTCTTTTATATTCATCTTAGTTTTGCTTGTAGGGGGAAGTATTTTATAATTCAATAATTTCAGCATAAATGTTGAAACTATTTAGAATTTATAAATAAAAAAAGCCCCGACAATTTGTCGAGGCTTTTTCATTATTATGAAAACTTAATTAACGTTTCACTACTTTAAAGATTTTCTGACCTTCTTCGTTGTATACTCTTAATGTATACACTCCAGTATTCAGATTTCCTAAGCTAATTGTAGCTTCAGTAGTATTTTTTAAAGCACTATTTTCAACAAGTACTATACGTCCGTTCATATCCAATACTTCAACTTTTAATGCTGCAATATTTGTTGGATTAACAATGTGAAGCACATCTGTTGTTGGATTTGGATAAACTGATAAGTTCACCGCCATCTCTTCTTGGATATTAGAAGTACAATCAGGACTTGCATCTACAACCACTTCTACAAAAGCTGTATCCGCATCACACACTCCGTTAGAAGTGATGTACATATAGTTGTAGCTTGCTCCAAGGCTTGGTGCTGTAGGCTGTGAAGTTCCTAGTAAATTACCATTGTAATCATACCAGTCTCCTCCCATATCCACATTTCCTGATAAAGCAGCGTATAAATTAATTGGTGCTCCTGCACATACAGTAATTGAACCACCATTTCCTGCTGAAGACTGATTAAACACGTTGACAACCGCAACTGTTGTATCTGAAGAGTTATAACAGAAACCATCAACAATATACAGCACTTCATGAGCTCCTGCTGGCAATGTACCAATAGCAAACATTGTGTCGTCTTGTATCAATGCTTGGTTAGCAGGGTAAGCCCAACGTCCAAAGTCATTATCGTGCGTAATGATTCCATCTGTTAAATCAATAGCACCATCCAATCTACATACTTCTACAGTACCGTCCGTACCAGTTGATGGCACACACACACCGAAACAAACATCCTCAATGAAAATAACTGAATTATCACCAGCTGATGGTGGGATATTGAACGCAATATAAACATCACCTGTGTAGCTTGATAAATCTATAGATGTATCCAAAAATACTTCGTTAGAATACGCAGCTAAATCCATTAAAGTATCGGTAAAATCTGCAGGGTTTTTCCCAGTTGTTGATAACAGAACTTGAAATTCTGTAGGATATACAGTATAACTATCATAAACTCTATAAGCAAAATTTAATGCTTCAACACCAGTTAAAGTTATTGCTGGTGAGATTAGATAATCGTCATTTGTATTCCAGTATGTGTCAAACCCCATGAACTTGTTGTCAGGATCAGTTGTGTAATTCCACAAATTCCACACTTCTCCGTCATTATTATTATCAAGGATAGTCCATAAGTCAACTGTTGGTGAACCAACATTGAAGTCCTCACAGAAACCTAATGCTGGAATTGGGTTTGGTTCTGTAGTAAATTGTTGATTTGCCCAATAACTCAGGTCTCCACTTCCACAATCTGACTGAACACGCACTTCGTAAGAAGTAGTATCACTTAAACCGGTAATTGTATATGGATTTGTAACACCATTTACAGTTGTTCCTGATCCAGGTGTAAACCCTACTGGACCATATTCGATATTCCATGTTGTTGAAGCATTATTATTTGTCCATGCAACATCAGCTGAAGTCGTAGTTATATTCGAAACAACAACATCACTTGGTGGAAAACATGTCGGCGTTGCAACTACTGTTAAATTAAAATCAACAGTTGAACCCCAGCTTTCATTACCACATGCAGAAGGGTTAGCTGTAGAACTCCATCTACCACGTATCCTAACACGATAATCTCCTTGAGGTGTTCCTGATGGAACAGTAAAAGTCAATAACCTCTGACCACCAGATCCAAATTGATAATCAACTAATTCAGCTGGTTCATCAAACTGTAAATTGTTATTCCAGTCTACCCAAATTTTAACACCATTTGAACCGTCAGAATAATTAGTATTTATATCAAATACTTGTCCTTCATAAGCTTCAAAAGTTTGAGTTGTTTCATCTGCATAAGAACCCGCAGGTTGACTTGAGGCTGAATATGAGATATTCGTTATTGCACCACTAGAAACAATAGAAGTTAGGTATTCTCCATAAGATGTAGAAACACCACAGTACCTTGTATCAAAAGCAAAAGGACCAGCCCATGCACTTGTATCACCAACTGCACAAACAGAACGAACGTAGAATCCATAATCTGTATTTCCTGTCAATCCTGTTATAGGATGTGGGTTAGCCGTAGCACTTTCAATATTTCCAGATCCTAGAGTAAATCCAGCTGGACCATATTGAACTTGCCATTCAGTTGCTGAACCATTTTCAGTCCAACCTAAATCAGCAGTAGTTGATGAATTAACTGTTGCCATCAATCCAGTTGGTGCTAAACATGTTGGTTGTGTGGTAAAGTTGATAGGTCCTAATGTATCTGAAAGACCATCAGTTCCACAATCAGCCCAAACATAAACATCATACGTTTGTTCAGGAGACAACCCTGTCAATGTAAATGGATTATCTGTTGTATTTTCAATTGTAGACGTTCCGTTTCCAGGTGTAAATCCTAAAGTATCGAATTCGATTACCCAGTTTGTAGTACCGTGTGCATCCCATGCAACAACTGCTGTATCTGCTCCGATATCACTAACCGTTAAGTTAGTTGGTGCAGGACAAACTGGTTGCGTTGTAAAGTTGATCGGACCTAATGTATCTGAAAGACCATCAGTTCCACAATCAGCCCAAACATAAACATCATACGTTTGTTCAGGAGACAACCCTGTCAATGTAAATGGATTATCTGTTGTATTTTCAATTGTAGAGTTTCCGTTTCCAGGTGTAAATCCTAAAGTATCGAATTCGATTACCCAGTTTGTAGTACCGTTTGCATCCCATGCAACAACTGCTGTATCTGCACCAATATCACTAACCGTTAAGTTAGTTGGCGCAGCACATGGTGGTAGTGTTGTAAATGAAACAGGACCAGAAATTAGTGATGTACCACCAACTCCACAATCAGCCCATACATAAATACTGTATGTTGCTGCTGGATCTAAACCAGTTAAAGTGTGCGGAATAGTAGATGTATTCACCTCTGCGTTTACGCTTGAACCTTGAGTAAATCCTAAGGTATCGTATTCAATTACCCAGTTTGTTGCAGAGTGACCATCCCATGTTATTACAACAGAGTTTGATTCAATATCTGAAACTACAATATTCGTAGGTTGCTCACAAGCAATGTCTGTTGTAACCGTTACAGGACCAGCAGGTTGACTTGGACCATCTGTTCCACCACATTCAGCAATTACATAAAAGTCATATTCTGTATCAGAATCTAAACCTGTAATTACTGTTGGAGGAGCAGTAACTGTTATACCAGTACCTAAAGCAAATCCAGCAGGACCATATTCAACAGTGAAAGTTGAAGCTCCACCAACTGGAACCATCCATGTTAATTCAACACTACTTTCTGTCTTTTCTACAAGCGCAAATGAGGTAGGTACAGCACAAGCTACAAGCGTTGTGAAGCTACCTTTTACTTGAGAAGAAAACGTTGCATCTGAACATTCTCCAGAAACATAATAATCATAATCTTGATCAGAAATCAATCCTGTTAGAACAGCGAATGTATCAGCTACATTAACTGTTGTTCCAGTTCCTGGAGTAAATCCAGCAGGACCATATTCAACATTAAAGCTTGGTGCTGAAATTGAATCATTCCAAGAAACAGTTGCACCAAACTTACCTTCGTCAGAAGAAGCCAAGTCGTATGGAGCATTACAGTTAAATGTTTGAATAGAGATATTATCTACAGCTGCTGGAGGTTGTTGTCCAAAAGAACCATCATTTTTCCATTGAAAAACTAAACGAAATGTTTCTCCAGCATATTCATCAGGAATTGAAAATGATTCGTTTTGGAAAGGTACATTCTCACTTAAATTACCAGTTAAGTTAATAACTCCAGTTGGAGCAGTCCCAGAAGCACTCAATGCAGTTCCAGGTGCTGGAATAGAATCTATAGGAAGTGCCCATACAATTAAATTGTCAAATGATGTTTCTGCATCAGCTTGCCAATCAAATGACAATTTTGCTTCTAGATAAGTAGCAGGCATTGTAATGTCACGGTAAGCAAATGATCTAGAAGTACTGTTGTTGGTATAAGCATAAGTTGCTCCACCATCATTTGTAACATACATAGCGTTAGAACCACCATTATTTATAGCAGAACCTACAAACCATTGATTAGTTTGTGATCCATTAAGAATAGTCCATTCTGAACCACCTGTTTCAAAATCTTCATTCCAAGGGAAAGTAGAAACTGGAATTTGAGCTGCTGGTGGAGTCGTTATAGTCAAAGGGCCTTCCCAAAAGCTTTGGTCACCAGGACCACAATCTGCTTGTACGTAAATATCATAAGATGTATTACCAGAAAGACCAGATAGAGATGATGCTTGCGTAGTATTCCCATTATCAGCAACAACCTCAGTTGATGTTCCTGGAGTAAATCCTGTTGGACCAACTTCCACATTCCATGTTGTTGCAGAACCATTTTCTGTCCAGTTCACATCAACACTTGAAGTGGTAATAGCAGTTTGAGCTAAAGCTGAAGGTTGTGGACAAGTTGGACCTTCCCTAACCTCAACATCATCGATATCTAGACCATGTGCCCAATTGGAGGTTCCTTCAAAAGCAATGTAGTAATCTGCTGATGCATCGGGTAAGTTTAAAGAAACTTCTGTCCATGAAGCATGTTCAGTAGTATAGCTTTGACCAATTTGTGTCCAACTATCTGTTGCAGAAGCTTTATAATACACTCTTAACTCATCAATATCTCCAAACCAATTTTCATTCGCAAAATAGAAACTCAATTCTGGATTTGCTAAAGAGGTGATATCCAATTGTGGAGTGACTAACTTTGTTGAGTTACCGCTTGTCCCGGTTCTAAACTCCGCCATCCCAGTACCTGTTCGCGGTGATACGTTTCCACTTCCATTAGCTGCAACTATCTGCCAGTCCACTGTTCCTGACTCATATTCTTGTGTCCATCCTGCGGGAATATTTCCGCCTTCAAACCCTTCCGAATAGGGAAAGGTTGAAATCTGTCCGAAAGTCAATGTTCCGAAACAGAACATAAGCAGTCCAAACAAAGATGTTCGAACTACATTAAAATTAAAGTAAAATGTTTTCATAAACTAACTTTTTAATTATTAAATATTGTTAAGCAAATCATCGAATATTCGAAAAAATAGCAAAACTTTTAATCGCAAATATAAACATTATTCCGTTCAACAACAAAGAAGTCCGTTCAAATTAAGATTATTGTAAATATTTAGTTGCAATTATTAAGAATATTCAGGTGTTGGTCGTTAGAAAATACACAAGGTTTTATTATGCAACTAATAATTAATTGACATCAAAAGAGCACGTTAAGAATTAACTTATTTTTGAATAAAATAGAAATTTTGACAGTACTTTTACCGATAATTATTGAAATTCATAAGGATGGAGGAAGCGGTATTTATATGAAAATTTGTCCTTTTTGGGATGATGACGATTATTAATTCAATATAAAAGGAGTATTCAATATAAAAGGAGTATTAGATGTTTCACTTTTCCTAAACTTAAAATCTATGACATTCTTTAATGGAGGTGGTTCAATAATTTTTGATAAAATCAAAAGAAAAAATTAACATTAGTTATTTGAAACCCAAAGAAAGCAACTTCAGGAACACATTAATAGAATAAAAAGAAGATACTACAATTGGAAGTTTATGTTTGAGTCAACTAATACTCCAAATTAGTATTTTGTCAATTGATTCAGCCCCTCTAAATTGGCATCATTACCGATTACAATAAAAAGGGAACTGTTTGTTTTTTCAATTTTTGGGTATATCTACGACAACAACTTTCTTAAACTGACTTTCTCATCAATCATTCCTCGCAATTCTGAAATATTTATGCGGATTTGTTCCATTGTATCTCTGTCACGTACTGTTACAGTGTTATCTTCTAATGTCTGGTGGTCAACTGTAACGTGAAAAGGTGTTCCAATCGCATCTTGTCGTCTATATCTTTTACCGATTGAATCTTTTTCATCATATTGGCAGTTGAAATCAAATTTTAATTCATCGATGATTTCCCTTGCTTTTTCTGGTAATCCATCTTTTTTTGTTAGAGGTAAAACCGCAACTTTGTATGGGGCAATAGCAGGAGGTAAAGCCAAAACAACTCTTTCAGAACCATCTTTTAGTGATTCATTTTTTAGCGCAGCACTGAAAACAGCTAAGAATAATCTATCTAAACCAACGGATGTTTCAATAACGTAAGGAATATATTTTTCTTGTGTTTCTGGATCATAATATTGAATATTCTTTCCAGATAATGTAGCGTGTTGCTTTAAATCATAGTCGGTTCTTGAATGTATTCCCTCTAATTCTTTGAATCCCATAGGGAAATTAAATTCAATATCAGTTGCTGCATTGGCGTAGTGGGCAAGATTTACATGGTCGTGGAAGCGATAATTTTCTTCGCCTAACCCAAGTACTTTGTGCCATTTGTAGCGTTTATTTTTCCAATGTTCATACCATTGCATTTCTTCTCCCGGACGAACAAAAAATTGCATTTCCATTTGTTCGAATTCTCGCATTCTAAAAACAAATTGTCTTGCAACAATTTCATTTCTAAAAGCTTTCCCAATTTGTGCAATTCCAAAAGGAATTTTCATACGCCCTGTCTTCTGTACATTTAAATAGTTTACAAAAATTCCTTGTGCTGTTTCTGGGCGAAGATAAATGGAAGATGCATCTCCAGCTACGGAACCCAATTCAGTTTTAAACATCAAGTTAAATTGTCGCACTTCTGTCCAATTAGACGTTCCAGAAATAGGACAAACAATTTCTAATTCTATGATTAAATCCCTTAGAGCTTCAAGATTGTTTTCTGCAAATATTTTTTCTAACCGACTTTCTAACTCGTCAATTTTCTCTTGGTTTCTAAGAACATTCGGGTTAGTGGCAAGGAATTGTTCTTTGTCAAAACTTTCCCCAAAACGCTTTTCTGCTTTTTCAACTTCTTTGGCAATTTTCTTATGATATTTTTCAATATATTCTTCTACCAAAACATCGGCACGGTAACGTTTTTTAGAATCTTTATTGTCGATTAATGGGTCATTAAACGCATCAATATGACCAGATGCTTTCCAAGTTAGTGGGTGCATAAAGATTGCAGCATCAATACCTACAATGTCTTCGTGCATTTGCACCATTGCCGTCCACCAATAATTCTTTAGATTCTTTTTAATTTCCGAACCTAACTGTCCGTAATCGTAAGTTGCTGAAAGTCCATCATAAATTTCTGAAGATGGAAAAACAAATCCATACTCTTTCGCATGGGAAATCACTTGTTTTAATTTGTCCTCATTATTTTTCATAGCTGCAAAGGTAAAGAATTTTCCCTATATGAATCAATATAAATTCATGAATAAATGGTTATCGAATAACTTTAACTGTGCCTCCTTTTCCAATTTTAATAATAGATGATGGAGTTGTCATTTTCTCATTCAGTCGGTCGTTCAGAATAAAATCCACATTATTTTTTATTTTAAGATGGATTTCAGAAAATTTTTTTGGTGTTGGATGTTCAGAAAGGTTTGCACTTGTAGAAACTATTGGTCGTCGAATTGCCTGAATCATTTTTTTACAGTTCAAGTCTTTTGTTACCCGAATGCCAATTGAACCGTCTTCAGCAAGAAGATAGGCTGGAATATTGATTGGATTATCATAGATAATGGTGAGTGGCTTAACAGCAATATCGATTAGATCGTACGTTACATTTTCAATTTGTCCGATATACCTCTCTAACATCGCAACGCTATCCACAAGAAGGATAAAAGACTTTTTATTTGGTCTGTTTTTGATTTCAAAAATTCGTTGAACCGCTTCTTCGTTGTTGATGTCACATCCAATTCCCCAAACAGTATCGGTTGGATATAAAATTATTTTACCATTTCGCAATTCTTCTCTCGCTCTTTTGATGTCGATTAATTCTCCCATGATATAGTAACTATGTGTATCTCGACCTTTTGTGAAGTTCATTATGCTCGTGTTCAATTTCATCTTTCACAGATTTAATCACTTTGGTAAGCATAAATATTTCACGGGTACTATTTTTATTTATCCATACAAATCCTTTATTTTCTCCTTCAATTGCTAATGCCATATTATAAAAGAGGAAGAATTTATTTTTAGCCAACCAATTAAGTGCCTCCTTGTTTCCTTCGGCAGCGTGAATCAATGCCATAAAATGAGGATAATTATTTTCCATTAACCAATCTCTGGCTTTATCTTTTAGGAAAATGGCATACTTTGTCATAACCAGTTCATGATAGCCCTGCTCCCAAAGATAATCGAGTAATTCTTCGTTACCCTCAATTGCTTTTGCCCACGCTAAGATGATTTTTGGATGATAATCAAAGGGTTGTGGCGTGAAAGTTAATGGCTTGTTAAATCCTTCACGTGGTACCCTTACTTTTCTTTTTTTCTTAAATCGATCAAAAAAACCCATAATTTGATTTATTTCAATCTCAAAGTTAAGCTTTTATCTTCTTTAATTTATAGAAAAGCCTTAATATTGTAGAAAAAAGTAAAATGATTGACGATAAAGTGTTGGAATTATATAAAGCTTCTAACAACTATGGGAAGTTTTTAGATATGAAATTGGAAATTCCAAAAGATGGCGAAGCGATTTACACAATTGAGATACAAGAAAAACATTTGGCAACGCCGATTGCAGCACACGGTGGAGTAGTGGCTGGGGTAATTGACGGCACCATGGGTGTTGCAGCATTAACCATTGCAGGGAAAACAAATCGTGTTGTAAGCACGGTGGATTTACGTGTAAATTACCTAAAACCAGTCGTATTAGGAGATACTCTAACGTCAAAAGGAGAGGTTTTATCTGCTGGAAAACGTTTGATTTATGTAGAAGCTACGGTCACGAATCAAGATGATGTTTTGGTGGCAAAAGCAAGTGGTATTTTCAATGCTTATCCTGCTGAAAAGGCATTTGAATTTTTGAAAAATAAATAGATTTTTTGTCATTCTTCAGTACAAATTGCTCGTGCCTCACAATTCTTTTAATCATCCTCTGGCATAATTTCCATTTTTTCTGCAAAATGGTAGCAATAATCTCTTAAATCTTCTACAATATTTACTTCTCCAGTTGCTCTTTCAAAAGAATCGGCCATTGTAAGAAGCGTTTGGTGAAAAAATACTTTCATTTCATCAACAGTCATCTCAGGTGTCCAAAGGTCGATTTTCATAGCTGACTCTTCTTTAGAATCCCAAAGAGAAAGGAAAACCGCTTGTGTTTCTGAGTCTTTAATTCCACCGTCTTCAGCCGACCATTTCATAGATATTGGAACATTGTTCTCATTGGTGAGAACGTTTATGATGATATCTGATTTTTTATCTGCCATAATTAATCAATTTTATAAGTTTGTAAAATATTATTGTATTCTGTATCTAATAATTCTTGCAAAGATAAGGATTTGTTTTTGTTCATAAATCCTTTTACGATTTTATAGCCAATAAACTGTCCCATTCTATCAGGTGAATCTTGAGATAACCCTACAGTTGTTGGTCCCTCATTTAAAAAGTTAACCCTAGTTGTAACATCCGACGAAAATAAAATCTGTTGTGAAACAATATATTCCCAAACAATGGATTCGTTTTTTGTAGCCCAATCAAACGCTTCCTCTGAATATCTTAAAACATAAGATTCTGTTTCTTTGGGGAAGCAAGCATTCAACACATAAAGAATTTTTCCAGCTTGAATAAAATGCTCGGCTAATTTACCGTCAATTTCATGAAATAAATGAACTTGAACCCATGCCAGAAGTACATCCCTTGATAAATATTTCAGTTGCATTCGATTGCGTTGCCATTGATAAAATTCAGAGCTTGGAATAGATTTAATAATTTCAGTTTCTGGAGAGATGTAACTTTCGAGCCCAATGGCTATCTGACTATCTGAACAGCTTATTTGACTGAATAATTTATTTATATAAAAAATCTGGTCTGGTAATATTGAGTCCCCAAAGTGTTGACTTAAATATTGAAAACCTTTGTTGATTTTACTTTCTTGCTCAGTCAAATCGATAGATGCTTTTTCTCTTTCAAGTTCTTGGATATATTCAGATTGATAGAAGTCGTGTATAATTTGGAATGAGCTATCGGTAACATTTTTTTGAACGTTATTACTCAATTCATAAAGTAGTAAATCACCGAGTTTATTGGTTAAATATTTTAAATTCTTTTTTGTTTCATCTTCAGACTCATTATTCAAGAGCTTATCGACATTAATAAAATCGTAGTTTACAGGAGGGTTTTCTAGTTTAATATCCAAGGGATTGCTGTTACAACTGACGAATAATGTAGCCATAATAGCAAATATGTAAAAATGAGTTCTTATCTTCATGAATTATTTTTACTTTTGCAAGTGAATAGAATAATGTTTTTTTAAAAGAAAAAATCAAAAGTATGAAAAAAATATTAACTTTAGTAATTACAGTTGGATTGATAATAACATCTTTTGGACAAGAAGCTGCTGACAAAACAATCTTAGCAGGTTTGACCATTGGAGGGGCGTTAAATTTTAATGATTCACGAACTGAATCAATGGAAGCGAAGGTAGGTGGTGACTTTATGGCGGGAATGTTATTGGATTGGAATTTTTCAAATAATGTTGGTTTAACTACTGGATTAGAATTTGAGTTTGATAATTTCAAGACGAGCTATAAGATTGATGGCCAACCAGCCGTATATTATGCTTACGACGATAAAGAAATTTTACGATATAAGGATGATATTTCTTCTAATGCAGGTCATTTTTTATTGGAAGACAGAAAACATAGTAATATTTACGTAACACTTCCTGTAATGTTAAAGTTCCAAACAAACTTTTTGGGTTATTTCCGTTATTTCGGAAGATTTGGAGTTAGAAACAGTTTTGGACTAATGACTCGTACAACTGATACAGGTTTTGAAGTTAATCCAGCAGGAAATCCTATAGAACAGTCAGCTTCTACAAAAGAGAAAATGTCTTCTAAAGGATTGATGAATTTTTATAGGGGTTCTATTGGGATTACTGGAGGAGCAGAGTATAACATTACTGGTTCAACTACGCTTGTGGCAGAATTAGGTTATTTTTATGGTTTTACTCAAATGTATAGAAAAGGAGAAAATGCTCGTTCGTTATACCATATAAATTCTGACAATTCGTATGATTATTATGCATCCAAACTTAAACAAGGACTTTTAATGTTGAAAGTTTCTGTTTTATTTTAACTTTAACTATCCAGTTTGAATAAGAGAGCATTTGCAAACCATATTACCAAATGGTTAACAGATTATGTTGATGCTATTCCAATGGATGGATTTATTCTTGGCGTTTCTGGTGGTGTAGATTCTGCATTGGTTGCCAGTCTTTGTGCAAGAACTAGTAAAAAGACTCTTTTGTTAAGTATGCCAATTCATCAATCACCCTCTGAATTATTGAGGGCAGAAAAGCAAATAACTTTATTAGAGGCATCCTTTAAAAATGTTGAAAGCCTAAAAATCGACTTAACAAGCACATTTCAAGAACTTGTTAGGCAATTTCCTATAGATGTACAAAACGATACATTATCAACTGCAAATGTTCGTGCAAGATTAAGAATGACAAGTTTATATGGTATTGGACAAACGAATAAACTATTGGTTACTGGCACAGGAAATAAGATTGAAGATCGGGGAATTGGTTTCTTCACCAAATATGGCGATGGAGGAGTGGACATTAATCCGATTGGCGACCTTTTGAAATCTGAAGTGTATGCCCTAGCAGAATATTTAGGCGTAATTGATGAAATTTTAGTTGCAAAGCCTACTGATGGATTGTGGGGAGATAATAGGAATGATGAAGATCAAATTGGTGCAACGTATGATGAGTTGGAATGGGCGATGGCGTATGAAGAAGGTAACAAACAAGAAAAACTATCTCCACGAGAAGAAGAAGTATTAACTATTTACCGAAAAATGAATCGTATCAACCAACATAAATTCAATTCCATTCCGGTTTGTGATTTATCTGAGTTGAGGTAAGGTTGATTTGAGCATGATTCTATAATTGAGCCTAAATCCTAATAAATTAGGAGATTTCAGCTAAACACAAAGTTTAGGATAGATTCTCATAGGATTTAATTTCCTTCAGGTGCTAGTCTCAAAACTATACCTTCAATTTTTTTCGTAATTTGAATTTGACACCCAAGTCTGCTGTTATTTTCTACAAAAAGTGCTTCATCTAACATATCTAATTCCATGTCTGATTGCTCGTCTAATTGATGGTCTGATTCTAAATATACTTGACAAGTAGCACACAAGGCCATTCCTCCACATCTTCCTTCGATGGGTAATTCATACATTTTACAAACCTCCATGATATTTAGGTTCATTCCTAAAGGAGCTTTTAGTTCATGTTGAATACCCTCTCGATCTATGATAAAAATTGATATTTCATCATTTTCCATATAATGATATTTTTTTTGGCAAAGATAATATAAAAAGAAAGCGATTGTCTTAAAAGTTAGCCTTGCATAAATCTTAGAAGGCCAGTAGAAGTGTAAAGATAAAGTTTTTAATAAAGAAAAAAGTCATCCTGATATTTCTCAAGATGACTTTTATATTTAAAATTAAATATTTATTTTTTTACCACTGCCAAACATCGTGTTCAATGTTTCTGATTTCGTTGGTTATCTTTTCAGATTCCCTAAGAGCATCGACACCAACCCTATATTTGTCTATGTTTCTATCGTAGTTGTTACTTTCCTTATAGATAAACGAACTAAATCTCCTAGCCATGAAATAATCATCAAAACTCATCCATTGTGCATCGTTTTTGTCATTGTAAGCAAAGTAATTGTTAAATACATATCTACAATCAGTAGGGAAGTATAACCAGAATAAGATTTTTGTTCCTTGAATTGTATTATTATCGTCTTTGTCGTAAACTACTGGAGCCAATCCAATAATTTTAACATCCAAAACCGAACGTTGTTTGTCAAAGAACCAATCCTCTTTTAGTCTATATTGAACAATATCTTGTGATTTAATCCATAGCGTATCACGTGGAGGGAACACAAAGTCTCCATTTACATCTACCGAATCCTCACCCCAAGCGTTTAAATAAGGGTCTAAAGGCATTGGTCCAAGTGTTGCAAGAACTGAAGATAATTCTTCTCTATAATTTGCGTCTGTTGCATAACTTTTTCCAGGTTCTGGTAAAATTGGATATTTGAATTTATCACCATCGTGAATATCATATCGAACTGGATTATAATCCAAATAAGCAGTTAAATCACCAGATAAGATATGTTGACGAATGACAGTCCACAAACTCCATCTATTATCATTTCTAATCCATTCTACCTCACCAGTTACAGGGTCTGGATTCGAAAAATCATCCAAAGGATAATAGAGCGGGATATTTATTTTTTCACGAAGGTCAATTGCTCTCCACACTCTTTTCTCCCACATAACATCTGCTTCACGGACGCTAACATAAGGAATTAGTCTTTTCGTCGGAATATTCGATTTCAAATAGACTCCGTCAATCACCCCTGTTTTGGTACGACTGTTAATCGGACCTCCATTGATTTCCTGAGCGAATGTGCTCAAGCTGAAAATCAATATTGTACTTAGCATTAACTTCTTCATGACTTATTAATTTAATTATTTAACTTTAATAACAGCACCCTGTCTGTTTACACGCCCATCTGGACCTTTATATTGTGAAAATATACTCACAGTTCCACCTGATTGAACGTTGTTTAACAATCTCATTGCTTCGGCAGACAAAGCAGCACCATTTCCTTTCGCAGGTCTTGGAGCTCCAGTTACGTTGATTTCCCATGAAACAACACTAAATGTTGCATTTAATGGAATATCATCTCCATAACCAGCAAATAATTGTCTAGATGCTCTAATTTCTGCTGAAGTAGCTGCTTCACCGTCTTCAATTCTTCCTAATCGAAGTGATGGTTTAGGTAAGTTTCTTACCCTAAACTTAAATCCTCCTAGGTTGCTTGAAGAACCATCTTCTGCTACACCTGCAATATTAATTGTTGCTTCTCTTCCCGATCCAGGGTTAGCTACATATCCATCACTTGAACGCGTGAGTGTTACGTTTCCTCCACCAGATAAACTATAGTTCGGGAATCCAGATGCTGCACCAACAACTTTGTTTTTATAACCACGGTAAAGAACGTTCATTTCTGGTAATGAAACAGTACCTGAAGGTTTTCCAACTGTGTAGTTGTACGACCAATTTTTCCAAACTGTTTCTCCTTTCTCTTTTACTCCAATTATACCAGTTAATTTATATTCACCAGGAGTTGTACCATTTACTTTTATACTACCTGTTGTTTCCGTCCAATTTGATTGTATTGAATCGTTCAATCCATATCGAATTGGTGGAACATCTGTAGAGTCATACGCAGCTATCATAACCCTTACGTTTAAAGAATCGCCCGCATTAATATAACCCGTTCTTGCAAATGCCAAAGGTTCAATTTTATTAAAGTTGAACGTCGGGGCATCTACTTTTGAAAGCATAAAATCTGCAGCACCACTTTCTCCGTTTAGGACATCTAGTTTAAGTGATGTAAAAATTGCTGCCGATGCAACAACTGGAGCATGGTCGAACATAGCAGATTGCCATGGAACAATTTTTGGTTGTCCAGCATCCAATATTTCAACTTCTTTTGGAATCGTAAGTGTTTTATACAAACTAGCAATTGCTGTTGTATCCTCAGGATTCGCAGTCCTAAGCGCGTCTTTTAATCCTTCTATTGTTTCAGGCGCGGTAAAAGTCCACTTTGTATTTCCTTGCTCATAATTACCCATTAGCTCTGTAACATCATTTCTGTATTGATTTAGAGCTGCGATTAATTCATTACCACGAGCATTGGGGGACATTGGGTTGTCACCTACAAATAACCTTGTAGCAATATCATAATTCTCTTTGTTCTTGATATTTCTTAAGGACTTTAGTTTAGTGTATAATGAATCTCCATTTTCAATCTCAGCACTCTCAACCCAGCTAACTCCTTCTGCTTCTTGGATTACATCATTTGAACTACTTAATAGTAGATGAACTATTTCTTTTGTTTTTTGCTTTAATTCTTCAGCTTTACCCTGCCAACGATCGATGACTTTTGTATCTCCTTTTTCTGCAATAATTGCTGCTCTTTTTGCATCGAAAGTGCCGTAAGTATTGTCTGTTGTTCCACTAATTACAACAGCACTGTTGCCTAGCTTTTCATCCAAATTAACAAATGCTGCAACGATATCTTTCGAGACATTAAGAGCCAAAAGTGCAGTTAATACAAGATACATTAACTCAATCATCTTCTGTCTTGGGGTTTGTTTTCCTCCTCCCATAACTTTTTTTTATTAGTTTTTAAATAATATTTTTATATGAATAATAATGTGTACTTAGTTAAGATTAACCTTTAATGGTCATCGCTTTCAACATATTTCCGTACACGCTGTTCAAATCAGTTAGATTTTTAGACAACATGGCCATATTTTCTCTATATAGCTTAGTGTCTTCTACCGAATCTGAAAGATTCTGCATCATTTCAGTAACCTGACCTTGGAACTTTTCAGTTGCCTCAAGGTGTGCAGATGAACCTTTTAGTTGTAATTCATATACATTATTTAAAGCTGATAAGTTTTTAGAAACTTTTTGCATTTGCTCTCCGAAAGATTGGCCTTCTTCTTGAGCGGATGTCATTCCTGTGATTGCAACAGAAGCCTTTTCATAAGATTCTGAAAGTTTTGAAACTTGGTCAGATGCAGCTTGTAAGCTATTAACATAAGATTCAGTTGCTGCCGCAGCAGTTGTAATCCCTGTTAATTGTTGTGCATTATCTCCTAATCTTCTCATTCCATCACCTAATCTTTCAATTAATTCGCTATCGATATTTGCTTCTTCTAGCATTTTATCAAGAGCCGCTGTTACACCAGTTCCTCCAGCACCACCACCTCTTCTAGCTTGTGACTCTTCAAGTGATACTTGTTCTCCTGTACCTAATTCAGGGTAAACTAACTCCCAATTAGGTTCTTCATGTAGTGGCTCAAATGCAGAGAAGAAGAAAATTAGTGCTTCTACTGATAATCCACCGACAAGCATTATATCTGCTCCTTTCCAGTGTTGAAGTTTAAACATAGCTCCAACCATTACTACAGATGCACCCCATCCGTATAATTTGGCCATAAAATTTTTGTAGGCCTTACTTTGAACCAATTCTGAAATTCCCATAGTTTTAAAATTTAAGGTTTAACGTTTATTTTTAGTTTATAATTTATTTACAGTTTTACTATTGATTTATATGATTATCTGAGTTGTAAATCTTGACTTAACTCTTCACCTCCTTCTTTACTGAAGTCTTTTCCTCCACGTCCTAGATGAGTCGCTACAGATCTAAATCCAATATACGATTTAGAAGAGTCTTGGAATTCATACGATCTTGTACTTGTTTGTAAGTAATATCCAATATCTTTCCATGAACCACCACGAATTACTTTACGTTTCATTGCTGGTGGATCCCAGTCCATTGCGTCATATCTATACTCTGGATTTAAATCATGTGAGAATTGGTACATTGACTCATCATATGCCGTTTCACACCATTCTGCTACGTTACCAGACATACAATATAATCCGTAACCATTCGGGTTGTATGAGTATGCTTTTACAGTATGGAATCCTCCATCCTCAAAGTATCTACCTCGCATCGGTTTAAAGTTACCCAAGAAACATCCAGATGAGTTTCTAATATACGGTCCTCCCCATGGATATGGTTGTAAAGCCAAGTCTCCACGAGCAGCTTTCTCCCATTCAGCCTCTGAAGGTAATCTAAAATCATTTACGTATAACTCACCCATTGACTGTAGCCAACCATTTAATAATTGTGTTCTCCATACATTAAATGCTCTCGCTTGTTGCCAAGTTACGCCAACTACTGGATAGTTGTCATAAGCTGGATGCCAGAAGTACATATTTGTCATTGGATCATTGAACGAGTATGTAAAATCTCTTACCCACGATAAAGTATCTGGATAAACGTTGATTGTTTCGTCAATGATAAAACGTTGTCTGTTTTCGTGACCCCTGATTGCATTGTTTTGCCCTAATTTATTTGGAACCCCCATATCTTTATCTTGACCTTGTGGTTCTTTTGTAAATGGATGTTCTGGCATACGTAACTCACGATGGTCGGGGTCATTTTTACGACCTTGATTATCATATCCATCTTGTACGATGTGAACCTTACCTCTTCTTGCTGCTTCAACGATATCTATCCAATAATATTTAAAATTAAGTTTACGGGTATCGATTTCTTTTCTTTTGTAGAAACGTTGTGCTTGAGGATAATACATTTCTGACAGCAAAGGCACCAATTCAGGGTCTTGATATGAAAAAGAACGATCCCAGTTTAATGAGAAAGTCTCAATATTTTCGAACCTATCGCTTGATTCATATTCAACCCACTCCATAATTCCCTCGTCATAATATTCATCTTGATAATTAATATATCTATCAGCATCAGTATCTTCTTCAAGATCTAAGTAAATAGTTCTTCTAGCAATTGAATCCCTTACCCAATATACAAATTGACGATATTCATTATTTGTAATTTCGGTTTGGTCCATATAAATCGCCTGGATTGAAACTGTTTTTGCAACAGTTTGGTGCAAGAATGGCACATCCTCGTCACTTTGCCCCATTGTATATGCGCCACTAGGAATATAAACCATACCTAAAGGAATTTCGGGATAATATACTCCTCTTCCTAGAACTCCAGTTAAATGACCTGATCTCGTGTTACAAGCACCAAGCATTAACGCAATTAAGCCAATAATAATAATTCTTTTCATCATACCTCGTTTTTACTTTACGAACATCCAAATTAACTTTCTACAGGATCAATAATTTTGGACTTATATAAACGTAAAGAGTTTTAAATGGTTACAAAAATCCATAAAATTTATAAATATCTTGGGTTACGTGCCTTTGTTACAGGTAATGGAGGCAACGGATGACAATACTTGATTAGTATTTCGTGCGATCCCCAAGAAATATCTGAAATTCTGTTTAATGTTATATCATAAGAGTAACCTACAGTAAATTTATAAAATGTTACACCAGCCATTATTGCTAATGCGTCACTAGTTCTGTACGTTACTCCTCCATAAATCATGTTGTCCCAAATGAAACGCGTATTAATATCAGCACTAATGAATTTTAAATCTGATCGTATTAGAGCATTACCTTCCCAATCTAATTTTTGAACATCAAATGCTTCACTCCATTTATATCCTCCCATTGCATATAGATGTTGTGCTGTTTTGTAACTCATGTTTTTCAAATCTAATCCTGGTAAATGAGTTGCAGAAACTCCTGCATACCAACCATTAAATGACTGATAATAAAGTCCAAAATTCGCATCAAATGTAATTGCATTTGAAGACATTGGAAGTGAGGCGTCTGTATCGATTCCGTCTGGAGTTACCCAAGTTGGTTGCATGCCCAAACTAACGAAACCTAACCCTGCACCAATCCCCAATAATCCATCACCTAGCGGTAAATGATAAGAATAATTGATAGTTAAGTTGTTCTGTCTTGCATACCCTATTGCATCATGGTAAAAAGAAAGTCCCAATCCACTTGGAAAATATTGAGATAAATTTCCTTCTACATTAGCCAATACCGAATTAGGGGCTCCATTAAACTTGTCCCATTGGTTTCTATAAATTGCTGTACCACAAATTTCATGGTTTAATGCAATTCCTGTTGCTCCTGGATTTAAACTCATTTTATCAAAAATAAAATGAGTCAAAAGTTTTTCTTGTTGCCCTGATGAATAAAAAACACCAAAAACAAACACTGATAAAACAAGTATAAATTCTCTCATATATAGTTATTTTTCAATAGGTTACGTTATAATTTACTTCAATATCTATTGTATATAATCGACTAAATTAGTTAAAAAACTGTAAAAATGAAATAAAAACCCTTTTAATTGTAAAAAAAAAGTAAAATATTTTTTTTCAAAGACAAAGTTTAAGGTTTAATGTCAAACAAATTTCTGATATGTTCTCCACCAAAGATTCGGAATCTCTCCTTTGGTTGCTTTTTTATAAGTCTTATAACTACAAGGAACGAGTTGATGACGTATGAGTTTAGAATTGCTTCTACTTGGATATGGTACTTCAATCCACCATCTACCAGATTTGTTACTTTTATAAAAAACGATTTCTTCGCCTAATTCATCTTGATAAACTCGGTATTTTAAATATTCTTTTTTAGCCCCAATCGGGAAATCTCCTTTTCTGTGAGAATATCCTTCTATAAAATACCAGATTAATTGAGCGACTAATTCATCGGTTACTTCATGATTGTCACTATAATAATTAAAAATACCAACGCTAGAAAGTTTGTCACTGATTCCTGCATAACGCATAAGACGACAAATTTCATTGGCAAATAAACCATTTGGAGAAGTATAGAACAAATTTTGTAAATCACTTGACCTAATTGATGTCAAATCAAAACTTAAAACATCTGTATTTCTCAAATAGGGTTCACCTTCTTCTATGTCATTATTAATTGTACCTAATCTGCAAATATCAAATTGTAGTTCTTCAAATAAATTAAATGTTTGAGGGGAAATATAGTGCGCTTGTGCCCCAATGTTTGAATAATTGAATAAGAAGGATGGTTTTTTTAGTAGAATATGATTTAACCATCCGTTTGCCGAAATGTCTTCTTGAATATCTCCTATGTCTAGCTTGTTATCAATCGTGGAAAGGTTTATGAGCTGTTCTAATTTTTCATAAGCATTATATACCCCCATTGTTAATTCTTGTGTGCCACCTATAACAATTGGAATGACATCGTTTTTAATAAGTTCATAGCAAACTGATTCAACTGCGTGTATCGTGTCAGAAATATCTTTTCCAGGGATGATTGTGCCTAAATCATATAAATCCGTCTCCCAAGAAACTCCTTTAAACAAATTGTAAAAATGATTTCTAAATTGGAGATTAAATTTATGATTTTTAAATTCACTATTTCTATACTCAGGAACATCAAAAATGGCAATTCCTTTCCCGTCTATCGTAGGAAAACCATTAACTTCATTATAAGCACGGATTATGTTGCCTATACTCTCTTCTTGTTTTGAATGAAATGTAGGGTTGACCTTAGTGAAGTAAATCGATAGATCTTTCATATACCATTATTTTTTCTTGGTCTTAGCCTTAGTCTTTGTGGTCTTCTTCTTTTTAATTAATTCAGGCTTCACGGATTCTACTATTTTAAGAACATCTTCTAAAGTCATAGCTTTAAAATCTTCTGCTAAATATTTTTCGCCGTTCTCTTTTTTACCTGGATTGACAGATATTTTTCCGAATCGAATGAAAGGTCCCCATCTTCCATTTTCTACTGAGATATTTTCTTCTGGAAATCTTAAAATATAACGGTTGGCCTCTTTCTCTACTTTTTTGTCAATAAGTTCTTCCATTTCTTTAAGAGAAAGATTATCAAAATCATAGGCTTTCGGAACGTTTATAAACATATCATTCCATTTTATAAATGGTCCAAATCGCCCTTTGCCTTTTGTGATTCCATGGCCTTTATACTCGCCAATTGGGGCATCTAGTTTAATTTTCTCCTCTATCAACTCGATTGCTCGCTCTTGGTCAACAGATAGTGGGTCTTCATTTTTAGGAATTGAAATGTTTGTGTTCCCCCATTTGATGTAAGCACCATACCTGCCCGTTGCAACAGTGATTGGTTGATCTTTGTATTCTTGTAAGTCAAAAGGGATTTTAAACAATTCCAATGCTTCTTCGAGTGTAATTGTTTCAAGGGATTGTAAAGGTCCAAGACTAGCATATTGAGCTTTCTTATTGCCTTCATTACTTCCAATTTGTGCAATTGGCCCATATTTCCCCATTCTTACAATGACTTCTTCTCCTGTTTCTGGGTGTTTTCCTAATAATCTTTCGCCATTTGCATGTTGAGCATTTTCTAAAGTATATTCTATTGAATCGTGGAAAGGATTGTAAAATCGACGAATCATCTCCGTCCATTCTTCTAGTCCTTCTGCAATTTCGTCAAACTCTTGTTCAACTTTGGCAGTGAAATTATAATTTAGAATATCGCCAAAATGTTCAATTAAGAAATCGGTAACAATAATACCAATATCTGTAGGCGATAACTTTTTACTGTCGCGTCCAGTTATTTCAGTATTAACTTCGTTTGTGATTTTATTATCTATTAAAGTATATACTTTATAATTTCTTTCTGTACCATCACGTTGTAATTTCTCTACATAACCGCGCTTTTGGATTGTATCAATGGTTGGTGCATAGGTAGAAGGTCTTCCAATTCCAAGTTCTTCCAATTGTTTAACCAAAGATGCTTCTACATATCTTGCTGGGGGACGTGTAAAGCGCTCAGTAGCTGTAATAACATCTGTTTTTAATTTGGTTCCTACTTTTATATCAGGAAGAAGTCCTTCAGTAGCATTGTCCTCATCATCGTCCTCAATTTTAGAGTCTAGGTAAACTTTTAAGAATCCATCAAATTTGATAATTTCTCCTTCTGCAATAAATTTGTGTTTAATATTTGATGTACCTATTTTAATAATTGTACGCTCTAAATCTGCAGGACTCATTTGGGATGCGATACTTCTTTTCCAAATCAAATCATACAGCTTTTGTTCGTCGCTTGTTCCTTTTATTGTTTGTGCTAAAAAGTTTGTAGGACGAATTGCTTCGTGGGCTTCTTGAGCACCTTTATTCTTGGTTTTATAGTTTTTAGGATTGCTGTATCTTGCACCATAATTCTTAACAATGGCATCTTTTGCAGCATCTATTGCTGTTTTAGAAAGATTTATACTATCCGTTCTCATATAAGTAATATGTCCCGCTTCATATAAACTCTGTGCAATTCTCATCGTTCTTGAGACACTAAAACCGAGCTTTAAGCTGGCTTGTTGTTGTAAAGTCGAAGTTGTAAAAGGTGCACTGGGGTTTCGTTTGATTGGTTTTTTCTCAACGTCTAAAACCTCAAAATCTGCAGATTTACTTTTTTCTAAGAAGTCTTTTACCTCCTTTTCTTCTTTAAGATTTTCTGATAAAGTGGCGGAAAGTTTGTCTTTTCCATCTGAGAACTCTCCTTTTACTCTATAAAAGTTTTCTGGAATGAAGTTATTAATCTCTCGTTCCCTCTCAACCAGTAATCGTACAGCAACAGACTGAACTCTTCCAGCAGATAAGCCAGGTTTAACTCTTCTCCATAATAAAGGAGAAAGCTCGAATCCTACAAGTCTGTCTAATACCCTTCGTGCTTGTTGGGCATCAACTAAATTTTTGTCAATTTCTCTAGGGTTTTCAATTGCATTTAAAACTGCAGGCTTTGTGATTTCGTTAAAAGTAATTCGTTTTGTGTCTTTATTTTTTAAGTTGAGTGCCTCATATAAATGCCATGAAATAGCTTCACCTTCACGGTCTTCATCCGTTGCTAGCCAAACTGTATCCGAATTTTTAACTTCTTTTTTTAATGAATCAATCAGTTTTTTGGTCGCTGTAATCTCATATTCAGGTTTAAAATCATTTTCAATATCTATTGACATTCCACTTTGTGTTAAATCACGAATATGTCCATAGCTAGACATGACTTTAAAGTCTTTTCCAAGATATTTTTCAATGGTTTTTGCCTTTGCTGGTGACTCAACAATAACTAAATTTTTTGACATAGTATAAATTTTTGGCTTTCAACGAAAGTGCTTGCAAAATAAATCTAAATAAATACGAAATACAAACTTTAAACGAAATTTGGTTGTTTATTGTTTATTAAAATGTCGGATTTTTCTTCTAAATACCCTGTTAAGTCTTCTGAAAATCGCTTTTTTACCAGAATTAATATAATTTAATCACTGACATTTTGACACCTTAATAAGAAATGGTATATTTGTCAACTAATTTAAAAATGAAATTTTATAGTCAATGGACAATATTTTAACAAAGAATCATGATGAGAGTAGGCAAGGAGAAGCTTTAACACTTAATTATAAAGGAAGTGATAAAAAACTTTATTTGGAAAGTTATGGTTGTGCTATGAATTTTTCAGATAGTGAAGTGGTAGCTTCAATCTTATCGAACGATGGTTATTCAACAACGCAAGATTTTGAAGAGGCAGATTTAATCTTAATTAATACCTGTGCTGTGAGAGATAAAGCTGAACAATCTGTTAGAAACCGTTTGGCTCAATTTAATAAAATTAAAAAGCAAAACCCAGGTTTGATTATTGGTATGTTGGGTTGTATGGCAGAACGTCTGAAGAAACAAATTTTAGAAGAAGAGAAATTAGTTGATATAGTGGCAGGACCTGATGCGTACAGAAGTTTACCATTGTTAATTGGTGAAGTTGAAGGTGGACAAAAAGCTGTAAATGTTTTGCTTTCAAGAGATGAAACGTACGCGGATATTAGTCCAGTTCGTTTAGATAAAAACGGAGTTACTGGTTTTGTTAGCATCACGAGAGGTTGTGATAATATGTGTTCATTCTGTGTCGTTCCTTTTACAAGAGGAAGGGAAAGAAGTAGAGATCCACATACAATTGTTAGAGAATGTCAAGAACTTTATGACAATGGTTATAGAGAAGTAACTCTTTTAGGACAAAACGTAAATTCTTACCGTTGGAATATGACAAGCAAAGGAGAAATTAAAGATAAAACAAAACCGACTGTTGGCTTTGCAGAGCTATTAAGAATGGTGGCAGAGGTTAATCCTAAATTAAGGGTTCGTTTTTCAACTTCTCATCCAAAAGATATGACGGATGATGTACTCTATGCTATTCGGGATTATAAAAACATCTGTAATTATATTCATTTGCCTGTACAATCGGGTAGTTCTTCTTGTTTAAATAGGATGAATAGAAATTATACGCGTGAATGGTATATGAATAGGATTGAGGCTATCAACAGAATTATTCCTGACTGTGGAATCACAACAGATACAATTTCTGGCTTTTGTGGTGAAACGGAGGAAGAACATCAAGAAACACTTTCTTTGATGAGAGAAGTAAAGTACGATAATGCATATATGTATAAGTATTCTGTTCGACCTAAAACGCTTGCAGACAGAAAATACGAAGACGACGTTCCTGAAGATGTGAAACAACGACGATTAGAGGAAATTATACAGCTACAACATGAACATAGTTTGTTAGCGAATCAAGCTCAAATAGGAAAAACTGAAGAGGTTTTGATTGAATCTGTATCAAGGAGGTCTGACGACCAAATGATGGGGAGAACGGATAGAAATTTAAAAGTTATTTTTGATAGAAAAAATGCAAAAGTGGGAGAGTATGTTATGGTAAAAATTACTGATTGTACTTCACAAACACTAAAAGGAGAAATCATTGATATCTAAATCTCTAAAGAAGATGGACATTCAACAAGTAAAACAAAGATTTGAAATTATTGGTAACTCTCCTGGATTAAACAGAGCATTGGAGGTTGCTATTCAAGTTGCTCCTACAGATATTTCTGTTTTGGTTACGGGTGAAAGTGGAACAGGAAAAGAAAACATTCCCCAAGTAATCCATCAACTAAGTATAAGAAAACATGGAAATTATGTGGCGGTAAACTGTGGAGCAATTCCAGAAGGAACGATTGACTCTGAGTTATTTGGTCATGAAAAAGGTGCTTTTACTGGAGCGACAGGCAGTCGAAAAGGTTATTTTGAGGAAGCAGATGGAGGAACAATATTTTTGGATGAAGTAGCTGAATTACCCCTTCAAACGCAGGTTCGACTTCTTAGGGTTTTAGAAACTGGTGAGTTTATGCGTGTTGGTTCTTCAAAGATGATTAAAACAGATGTTCGCGTTGTTGCTGCAACCAATGAAAATATGAATGAAGCGATTGCAAAAGGTAAGTTTAGGGAAGATCTGCTTTATCGATTGAGTACAGTTCCAATTCATCTACCACCTTTAAGAGAAAGAAAAGAAGATATTTACTTATTGTTTAGGAAGTTTTCAGTTGATTTTGCAGAAAAATATAGAATGCCCGCTATAAAACTAGATGATGATGCAAGAGTCATGTTGGAAAACTATCCTTTTCCTGGAAACATTAGGCAATTAAAAAATATAGTTGAACAAATTTCTATCATTGAAAATAAAAGAGAGATTTCAGCAGAAGATTTGAAGCCCTATCTTCCAAGAATTGAAATGCCTTCACAACTCCCAATGACCATAGAGAATATTAGTGAAGAAAAGAACTCTTTTTCTGATAGAGAATTGATTTATAAATTCCTTTTTGATATGAAAAGAGATATGAATGAACTTAAAAAGTTGGTCGTTCAACTCTTAAATGGAAAAGAAGTAAATTTAACAGGTTCGCAGCAAGATTTATTAAGTAAAGTTTATTCTGATTTTGATAGTAATGACCGAACTAAATTGCTTTCTGCTGGCTCAGAATCTTCGACAAATGAAGCTAAAGATGAAGAAATAACTGTTATAGATGGAGATTTTCTTGATCATGTAGAAGTTGAAGAGTCATTGTCGCTAGAAGACCGTGAAATTGAATTTATAAAAAAAGCACTTGAAAAACACAACGGCAAAAGAAAAGATGCAGCTCAAGAATTAGGGATTTCTGAAAGAACACTCTATAGAAAGATTAAAGAGTATAACTTAAAGTAAGCATGAGGAAGCTATTTTGGATATTGATTATTTTATCAGCTGTTTTAACTGGGTGTTGGCCTTCAAGCATTTCGTTTCGCGATGGAAGTGTGCCACCAGAATGGAAAACCTTTATGGTAAATACATTTGAAAATAAAGCTTCTAACGCACCAATTAGTTATGCCTCAAATCTTACAGAAGATGTAAAAGATGGAATTCAAAATAGGGTCGGCCTTCGGTTGGTTTCAGATGAATCTGATAACCCTCAAATAATAGTAACAGGTACTGTGTCTTCTTATCAAATTACTCCTTTATCCCTTCAGGATAACTCAAGTGAAGTTAAAAACAGATTGACGATAAGAGCAAATTTCGAGATTTTTATAAACGAACCCGAAGAAGATATCATGGAGCTAAGCAGTGCAAGATTTGCCGATTTTGATGCTTCTCAAGATGTTGGTGCAATTCAAGAGCAACTGTTAGAGGCAATTAGTGAAGAAATTGTTCAAGATGTAATTAATAAATTATTATCTAATTGGTAGATGTTGAATTTTAAAGAAATAGCAGAAAAAATTCAGAATCCTTCGTTGATAGAGAGGATTGATCTTGAGCATTTTCGCTCATTATCGGATAAGTATGGATACACGGGGGTGTTTACTCAACTCCTTCTGAAGGGTACATCTCTTTATAATCAAGTTGATTTCGAAAAAGAATTAAACGACTATGCTTATCGAATTCCTGATAGGGTTAATCTTTATAATCTTATACAAGCTACCTCAACAAATGAATCTGAAATTGTTCAACAAAAAGAGGTTTTAACTGAGGAAGATAAATCTGAGTCAGTTACTATTGAGAAGAAGCCAACATCTGTTGATGAAAAACCAGTGTTTGATTTGTCTGTTCAAACTGAACCAGAAGAAAGTAAAAGAGAAATAGAGATTGTCGAAGATAAAGTTGAAGTTAAAATCGAAGATGAGGTTGAAGAAACACAGGTTAAAGAAGAAAAGGATGAAACTTCTAAAGAAACGCTGGACGAATTAGAAAAACAAATATTATCTCATGCTGTGAGTTCTTCAATTTCTTTGGACGTAGATGAAGAGATAGAAGAACTAAAACTTGATAGATTCACTAAAAGGAGTACTGGAGAAGGAGATTTTACAGAAATTGAGTTTGATTTAACCGATAATCAAGCGTTTGAAGATGAGGTTGAAGGCGTTATTCAAGAGGAAAATCAGGTAGATTTATCCGCTACTAAATCATTTTCAGAATGGATGAGTTCATTTCTAGATGATGAAAAAAGCCCAATACTTGAAGAAAATACTTCAAAAATCCAATCTGAGAAAAAAAATATTCATGTTGTAAAAAGAAAACCAGAATTCTTCTCTCCAATTAAAAAAGCCAAGGAAAGCCTTGATGAATCAAGGATTGTCGTTACAGAAACCTTAGCTAAAATTTATGCTGCGCAAGGGAATTTTCCAAAAGCAATTGAAGCTTATCAGAAATTAATGTTGATTATTCCAGAAAAAAAGAGTTTCTTTGCACTTCAAATTGAATCACTAAAAAGAAAATTAAATTAATAAATTAAATATGGGAACTTTTTTAACGGTAATTATTGTTATAGCTAGTATTTTGCTCATTTTGTTGGTTTTAATGCAAAATCCAAAAGGAGGTGGATTTTCTACTGACTTTGGTTCAGCACAACAACTCGGAGGTGTAAAGCAAACCAATAAGTTTATAGAAAATGCTACTTGGAGCTTAGCAGCAACAATCGGAGTATTGAGTATTGCTATGACTTTGATGTACAGCACACCTACATACGTGCCAACACAAGATGATGTCGCTCCACAAACAGAACAGCCTGTTAACCAAGGTGGCAATGACCTACAAGGTGGTAGCGAACTAGGCGAATAGAATATCAGAAAATAAAATTAAAAAAATGTCAGTATGTCACTATGTACTGACATTTTTTTATTATAAACCTAGTTTTACTGACAAAAACTCACTTAATGTGGATTGGCACAGAATTGGTAAAATGGTGAATGTAGAATTTTTAATTTAATTAATTTAAATCATATCAAAATGTCAACATTTAAACCGTTAGCAGATCGTGTGTTAATCGAACCGATTGCAGCAGAAGAAAAAACAGCGGGAGGAATCTACATCCCTGATACAGCTAAAGAAAAACCGCTTCAAGGAACAGTAGTCGCTGTTGGAAATGGAAAAAAAGATGAACCCATGACAGTAAAAAAAGGTGATATTGTTTTATACGGACAATATTCAGGAACTGAGATCAAAATTGATGGTAAAAAACATTTAATCATGAAAGAATCCGATATATATGGAATCTTTAAATAATTAAAATTAAAGCAGATGGCAAAAGAAATAATTTTTGATGAAAAAGCAAGAGAGGGACTTAAAAAAGGAGTTGATGCCCTCGCGAATGCAGTAAAAGTAACATTAGGACCGAAAGGAAGAAATGTTGTTTTGAGTAAAAAGTTTGGTGCACCTCATGTAACAAAGGATGGTGTTTCGGTAGCAAAAGAAATTGAACTGAAAGACGAACTTGAAAATATGGGAGCTCAAATGGTGAAAGAAGTTGCTTCAAAAACTGGAGATGTAGCGGGAGATGGAACGACAACTGCAACTGTATTGGCTCAAGCAATAATCACTACGGGACTTAAAAACGTTACGGCAGGAGCAAATCCAATGGATATTAAAAGAGGAATTGATAAAGCAGTAAAAACAATTGTTTCAGAATTAAAAAAGCTGTCTAAAGATGTTGGAACTGATAACAATAAAATCAAGCAAATTGCTTCAATTTCAGCAAATAATGACGAGGAAATAGGCTCACTTATCGCTGAGGCAATGAAAGTTGTTGGAAACGATGGAGTAATTACTGTTGAAGAAGCTAAAGGTATCGATACAGAGGTGAAAACTGTTGAAGGAATGCAATTCGATCGTGGGTATTTGTCTCCTTACTTTGTAACAAATACTGAGAAGATGATTACTGAATTTGATTCTCCGTATATTTTGATTACAGATAAGAAAATCAGTAATATGAAAGATTTGTTACCTGTTTTGGAGCCAGTTGCTCAATCGGGTAGTCCACTTTTAATTATCGCTGAAGATATCGACGGCGAAGCTTTGACAACATTGGTGGTAAACAGAATCAGGGGTTCACTAAAAGTTGCCGCTGTAAAAGCACCAGGTTTTGGAGATAGAAGAAAAGCCATGTTAGAAGATATCGCAATTTTAACAGGTGGACAAGTAATTTCTGAAGAGAAAGGACTTTCTTTAGAGACTGCTTCAATTGAAATGTTAGGAAAAGCCGAAAAAGTCGAAGTTGATAAAGATAACACAACCATAGTTAATGGAGGAGGAGATAAAAAAGCAATTAAAGAACGCGTAGCTCAGATTAGAGCACAAATTGAAACTTCAACGTCTGACTATGACAAAGAAAAAATGCAAGAGCGTTTAGCGAAGTTAGCTGGTGGTGTCGCTGTCCTTTATGTTGGTGCAGCCTCAGAAGTCGAAATGAAAGAAAAGAAAGATCGAGTGGATGACGCACTTGCAGCTACACGTGCAGCTGTTGAAGAAGGTGTAATTCCTGGCGGTGGAGTTGCTTTCATAAGAACGATTCCTGCACTTAACAAGCTAAAAGGAGCCAATGACGACGAAACAACTGGAATTGAAATTGTAAAACGTGCAATTGAAGAGCCTTTACGTCAAATTGTTAAAAATGCTGGTTCGGAAGGAGCAATTATTGTTCAAAAAGTAAAAGACGGAAAGGGTGATTTCGGATATAATGCAAGAACTGATAAATTTGAGGATTTGCAGAAATCTGGAGTTTTAGATCCAACCAAAGTAACTCGAATCGCAATCGAAAACGCAGCGTCTATTGCTTCAATGTTGTTGACAACCGAATGTGTGATTGTCGATGAACCTGAAGAAGATGCACCAGCAATGCCCGTAGGAATGCAAGGAGGAATGCCTGGAATGATGTAGGATAAGAGTTTTCTTATAATAGATTAAGCGGGGGTAATTTGACTCCCGCTTTTTTTTAGGTGCGAAAGATAGATTTGATTTTTTAATTCAATTTATCGGAAAGAATCTTCATCTCTATCACAGGAGAAATTCTCTCGTAAATAATATTATACACTGCTTCAACAATTGGAATTTCTACTTCAAAACGTTTGTTTATTTCCATGATGGATTTCACAGCATAATAACCCTCGGCAATCATATCCATTTCCATTTGTGCAATTTTTACCGAATACCCTTTTCCAATCATAAAACCAAAAGTTCGGTTTCTTGAAAATTTAGAATAGGCCGTCACCAATAAATCGCCTAAATAAGCACTGCTTTTTACATCTCTGTGAATTGGACTCACTTCATCTATAAAGTTCTCGATTTCTTGTATTGCATTAGCAATTAAAACTGCCTGAAAGTTATCGCCATATCCAAGTCCAGCACAAATGCCAGCAGCAATAGCATAAATATTTTTTAAGATGACAGATAATTCCGTTCCAAATAAATCGTCTGATATTTGCGTATTAATGTATCTCGTTGAGAACTTTTTAGCAATGTTTTCAGCAATGTCTTCGTCTTGACAAACAATTGTAAGATAAGATAATCGCTCCATGGCAACTTCTTCTGCATGACAAGGTCCACATATCATCCCAATTTTATCATAAGGAATACCAAAACTTTTATGAATGAATCGTGCAGGAATGGCATGATATTCAGGTATAATCCCTTTAATTGAGGAAAAAACAGTTTTACCTTTAAATAATTCTACTGGAAAATCCTTAAATAAATCCATCAAAAAAGCAGATGGAGTAACCAATAATATTATATCTGACTTTTTAATAATATCTTGAATGTCTGAACTGACGTAAATTCTTTCTGTGTTAAGTTCAACAGATTGCAAATAACGAGGGTTTCTCCTATATTTTTTGATGTTTTCAATTGCTTGTTCATTCCGCATATACCAATTCAGATGCGGAACATTCTCAGTGAGAATTTTCACAATTGCTGTTGCCCAGCTTCCACCTCCTATTACACCAACTACTTTATCCATATTTATAATTGAGTCAAAAGCAAATTTAATTAATCTTTTTAATTTATCTTATTGAATTGTTAAATGAAAAATTGAATTAGATAGATTCTATTTACTTATTTTACTTTGTAAGGTTTGAATAAATCAACTTAGAAATAGTCTTCAAGCTGTTTTGTATCTTTTAAAATATAGTATTTATGGAAATGTTTTTGCGTACCACCAAATCAAATACTTTTTAATTAATCTTTTATTAATATCCAAATGCGTTAATTTCTAAAAAATTATTTTTTAAAGTTTTGTGAAACATAATTATTTAATACTTTTGGTTTTTTAAATGAATAATTCTAATTTTTAAAATGACTAATAAGCCGAAATTGTTAATGGATTATGCTAAGTTAGACAATAAAGTTAAACAGCAAATCAAATTAGAGTATCCTGAAGGATTTGAAGATAATCTTATTAAATTTAAAAATAAGGAAGGAGATACTGTAAGTGCCCTACCTTTTGAAACTGATCAGATTTATTATTTAATTAGAATGACTATAACTCAAGCTCAGGCAATCATTGAAGATGATGATGATTATGATGAAGATGGTTTTCTCAGAGAAGAGATTCGAGAAGAATATGAAGATGATTTTGGAGGTGAGTTTGAAGGTGAAGAGGACGAGTATAAGGATGAGGACGATGACTTTTAATTCAATTTAGGTTGGATCAATTGTGGAAAGTCAATACTAAAAGCGATTCCTTGTCAACCTAATTTAATTTCCCTAAATATTCTAGTTTGAATCGAGGTATTTCAACTTGGAATTTTTCAGTTTTTTGCTCTGAAGAAAGGGTAATGAATTCAAAATATCCCTCCATATATCCTAAGTCTGAAGATAAGTCACAACCAGAAGAGTATTCGTATGTTTCACCAACATCAATGATTGGCTGTTCTCCAATTACACCACTCCCTTCTATAATACGTGTCGGTGCAAGTGAATCTACAATTCGCCAATAACGAGAAATTAATTGAACCTTGACTTCACCTAAATTCTCAATCTTGATTGTATAATTATAAAAATACAAGTTGCTTTCTAATTTTGTTAAGTCAACCCTGAAGTCGGTTGTAACCGTAATTTTAATTCCTTTTGTCGTTGCAATATTCATTACTGTATATATTGTTGACGATAAAAATAGTCAAGTTTTCATATTTTACAAACTTTAATTCAAAACTATTTATTTTAGGCGTTAATCGTGCTTATTTAGATTGAATATAAATTAATCGCAATTCACCTAAATAAACTTTCAATTGTACTTTTGCATTAACAATTTTGTATTTTTGCCTTGTAAATTTAATGGTTGCTAATTATGTCAAAGACAATTAAACTCAAAAAAGGGCTTGATATTAAGTTGATTGGAGAAGCGGATAAAGTAACGGTTGATGCAAAACCTTCTAAAGAGATTGCAATAAAGCCCACAGATTTTCCAGGACTTACGCCCAAAGTCATTTTAAAACCAGGAGAAAAAGTTAAAAGAGGAGAGACTTTGTTTTTTGATAAACAAAATGAGAAAGTTCGTTATGTTTCTCCAGTATCTGGAACTTTAAAAGAGATTGTGCGAGGAGCAAAAAGAAGAATTTTGTCTGTTATAGTTACGCTTGACGGAAAAGATGATGTAGAACAGTTTGAACCTGTCGATCCAAATTCATTGTCAAGAGATGAGGTTCGTGAACTGATGTTAAAAAGTGGTCATTGGCCATTTATTAGACAGCGTCCATTAGACAAAGTGGCGAACCCAGACATAACTCCAAAAGCAATTTTTATTTCAGGTTTTGATTCGGCACCATTGGCAGCTGATTTGGATTATATTGCTCGTCATCAAGGTGAGTTTTTCCAAAAGGGAATAGACGCTTTAGCAAAGTTAACTGATGGTAAGGTAAACCTTGTTTTAAATAAGTTTTATTCACCAGATGAAGCTATAAAAAGTGCAAAAAACTGTGTTATCAACTACATCGCTGGGAAACATCCTGCGGGAAATGTGGGTACACAAATTCATCATTTTGACCCAATCGATAAAGGTCAATTTGTATTTACAGTTAAGGTTCAAGATGTTATTGCCATTGGTAAGTTTTTTGCAAATGGAAGTTTCGACTCAACGCGAATTGTTGCTTTAACTGGTTCAGAAGCTAAAAACAGAAAGTATTATAGAACAATTTTAGGAACAGATGTCTCTGCAATTATTAATGATAACTTAGTACAAGATAACGTTCGTATTATAAGTGGTAACGCATTAACAGGTGAAAATGTCGGAAATGATGGACACCTCGGATTCTATGATACCCAAATAACAGTATTACCAGAAGGAAATCAATATAAATTTTTCCTAACAGAAGGCTGGCTGGGCTTAGGGTTTGATAAATTTTCTAGCCACCGCTTGTTTCCAACTTGGTTGATGCAAAATAAAAAGTACCGTTTAGATACAAATCTAAATGGAGAGGAGAGAGGTTTCGTTGTTACTGGTGAAATGGATAAGGTGATGCCTTTTGACATTCTGCCAATGCAATTAATCAAAGCCATAATGGTTGAAGATATTGAAGCTATGGAAAATCTTGGTATCTATGAAGTAGCACCAGAAGATTTTGCGCTTTGTGAATACGTTTGTACTTCTAAAGTGAATATTCAAGAGAAAATTCGTGAAGGATTAGAAGTAATTGAACGAGAAACTATGTAATGCTATCCAAATTGATTGTTGAATTTAAAATTTAATAAGTTGAAATTTTTAAAAGATATAGTAGAAAATTTAGACCCAAAGTTTGAAAAAGGTGGTAAATGGGAGAAATTTGCTCCAATATACGAAACTTTGGCTACGTTCCCTTTTACTCCAAAGCACGTAACAACTAAGGGAGCTCACATACGTGATGGCGTGGATCTGAAACGTACAATGATGACAGTTATCATTGCTTTAATTCCCGCATTGTTGTTTGGTATGTACAATACAGGTCATTGGCATTATGAATTATTAGCAATTACAAATCCAGCTGAATATGGAACTTATATAGATTTTTGGACGGGATTTGGAGATAAATTGCTCTTTGGCTTCTTAAAAGTGCTGCCATTACTTATTGTGTCTTATGGTGTTGGACTCGGTGTGGAGTTTATCTTCGCAATGATTAGAGGTCATGCTCTTCACGAAGGTTTCCTTGTAACGGGAATGTTGATTCCTTTAATTGTCCCAGCTGATGTACCACTTTGGATGGTTGGTGTTGCAGTAGCTTTCGCTGTATTAATCGGTAAAGAAGTGTTCGGAGGAACAGGAATGAATATTGTAAACATTGCTTTAACAGCAAGAGCTTTCTTGTTCTTTGCTTATCCAACAAAAATGTCGGGAGACAAAGTTTGGAAATCTGGAACCAATGATATCATTGCAGCAAATGGTGGAGAAATTCCAGATGGAGTTTCTGGTGCAACTCCATTAGGCGATTTAGCTTCCTTTGTAGGAGAAAACCCCGTCGTTAATGGTGAAGATTTAAAAGGATTAGTGGGAGATCATTCTGCGCTTCTTGATAAGTTCGAAGCAGCGTACACTCCAATGGATTCTTTCTTAGGTTTTATTCCAGGTTCAATTGGTGAAACATCGATGATAGCAATATTAATTGGTGCAGGTATTTTATTATTTACAGGAGTTGGCTCTTGGAGAATTATGTTCTCTTTCTTTTTAGGAGGATACTTGTTCGGTGGATTAATGAACTTGATTGGAGTAAACGCTTATATGGATTTACCACCTTGGTATCATTTAATATTGGGTGGTTTCGCTTTCGGAGCAGTATTTATGGCAACGGATCCCGTTACAGCTGCTCAAACCAAATGGGGTAAATTCTGGTATGGATTTTTAGGTGGTATTTTTGCCCTCGTAATTAGGGTTTTAAATCCCGCATATCCCGAAGGAGTTATGTTGGCAATCTTATTTATGAACGTTTGTGCTCCATTGATTGACCATTACGTGGTTCAAGTGAATATCGCTCGACGTAAAAAACGATTTAAAACAGCGTAGATATGAAGTTTAATAAAGATTCAAATAGTTATACATTTATCTTCTCAATTATCATCGTGTTAATTGTAGGGGTTATACTGACATCTGTTACTTTGGCTTTGGCTGACAAAAAAGCCTATAATGTAAAGGTAAAGAAAATGATTAATATCCTTTCTGCTATGGGAATTGATTCTGATAGACAAAATGGAGAGGAATTGTACAGTAAGCATATTGGTGATATTTACATGATTGATTCTCATGGAAATAGATTGGATGAATACAATGAGGATTTTGCATTCAATTTCGATGTGCTAAAACAAAATAGAGATAAAACCGTTGCGGAAGCAGACCGTATTTTTCCGATTTTTGAAGGAGAAAACGAAAGTGGAGAAAAAGTTTATATTCTTTCAATGGCAGGGAATGGACTTTGGGGTCCAGTATGGGGGTTTGTAGCCTTGGCAGATGATTTTGAAACCATTAAAGGTGCTTCTTTCGACCATAGCGGTGAAACTCCTGGATTGGGTGCAGAGATCGCAACACCAATGTTTGAAGATCAGTATATCGATGAGAAAATAACTAAGGATGGAAGTTTCCATAACATAGAAGTTGTTAAAGATGGAACGGGTAAAGACGCATATAAAGTTGATGGAATTACTGGTGGTACTGTTACTTCTAAGGGGGTAGAAAAAATGGTGAATGGTACTTTAGAGATTTATTATAATTATTTCACAAATATTAAATAAGATGAGTGAAGTTGTAGAAAAAACAAAAATTATTGAAGAACCTCTATTCTCAAAAAAGAATAGAAAACTTGTTACTGAACCGTTATCTGATAATAACCCGATTACAGTTCAAGTATTAGGAATTTGTTCTGCATTGGCGATTACCGTTCAAGTAGAACAAGCATTCTGGATGGGAATAGCAGTGCTTTTCGTTTTAATGATAGGTAACCTTGCAATCTCTTTGTTGAGAAATTTAATCCCTTCTCGTGTGAGAATTATTATTCAATTGGTTGTGGTTGCATTCCTTGTAATTGTGGTTGACCAATTATTGCAGGCTTTTGTTCCAGATGTGTCAGAAAAATTATCGGTTTTCGTAGGTTTGATTATTACAAATTGTATCATTATGGGGCGTTTTGAAGCATTCGCAATGGGAAACAAACCTTGGCCTTCACTTCTTGACGGTTTAGGAAATGCTTTGGGATACGCATGGATTATCATGGTAGTAGCTCTTGTAAGAGAGGTACTAGGTTCAGGTAAAATCTGGGGTGCATCTTTGTTTGGTAGTAACATAGTAGGTGAAGAAACAGGACTTTATGCGATGGGATATATGAATAATAATATGATGATTTTGCCTCCAATGGCTTTGATTATCGTTGGCGTTATTATTTGGATCCAAAGAACTATGAGAAAAGAATTAATCGAAGAATAATTTTTTAAGATAAGAAAACATTATGGAAAGTACATTTAATATATTCTTAAAGGCCATTTTTACAGAAAATATGATTTTTGCATACTTCTTAGGTATGTGTTCATATTTGGCCGTGTCAAAAACAGTTAAAACAGCAGTTGGTCTTGGAACAGCAGTAATTTTTGTATTAGTTGTTACTATTCCGGTCAATTATTTACTCGAAAATTATGTCTTAAAAGAAGGAGCTCTGGTTTGGTTGAATCCTGAATATGGAGTAAATGGTAGTAAAACAATTGATTTAGGCTTCCTATCCTTTCTGATGTTTATTGCAGTAGTTGCAGCAATCGTTCAGTTGGTAGAAATGTTGGTAGAAAAATTCGCCCCTACTTTATATGGTGCATTAGGAATTTTCTTACCGCTTATTGCAGTAAACTGTGCTATTTTAGGGGGAGCACTGTTTATGCAAGATAGACAATATTCAACTATCGGAGATGCAGCGGCTTTTGCACTTGGCTCTGGTGTTGGATGGTTTCTTGCAATCGTTTTCTTGGCCGCAATTAGAGAGAAAATTAAATATTCAAATGTGCCGGCTCCGCTTAGAGGAATCGGAATTACATTTATCGTTACTGGTTTAATGGGAATCGCTTTTATGAGTTTCACTGGAATTGAATACGGTAGCAAAAAAGAAAAAGTAGAAACAGATGTTCAAACTTCTCAAATTATTTCTGATGATGAGAAAACGTCTAGTTCTTTAGTTATAATACAAAAATAATTTAAGATGAATGGTTTAATTATTACTGTTGCGTTAATTGTATTCTTAATAATCATACTTGTTTTGGTTTCAATTTTACTCTTTGTAAAAGCTAAAATTACACCAGAAGGAAAAGTTAAGATTTCGATTAATGAGGGGCAAAAAGTTCTGGAGGTTGATAGGGGAGGAACCCTATTGAGTACACTTGCTAACCAGAAAGTATTCCTTGCGTCTGCTTGTGGTGGTGGTGGAACTTGCATTGAATGTACTTGTTATGTAGATAGTGGTGGCGGAAGTATTTTACCTACTGAAGAACCGCACTTTTCAAGAAAAGAGATTGCTGAAGGAATTAGATTGTCTTGTCAGGTAAAGGTGAAAGAAGACATGGAGATTCGCGTTGAAGAATCTGTTCTGGGTGTTAAAGAATGGGAGGCAAAAGTGGTTTCTAACTACAACGTAGCCTCTTTCATTAAAGAATTTATCGTTGAAGTACCAGAAGACATGAATTACAAACCGGGCGGATATATTCAAATCAGAGTGCCTAAATGTGTAATTGATTTTAAGGATATTGATATTACTGCACATCCAAAAGAACATCCAGGTGAGCCTGATAAGTTTCATGCTGAGTGGGATAAGTTTAAGTTATGGCCACTTCAAATGAAAAATGATGAGGACGTTGTTCGTGCTTATTCAATGGCTTCTTATCCTGCTGAAGGTAGAAGAATTATGTTGAATGTTCGTATCGCTACTCCTCCTTTTGATAGAAAAGCTGGAACTTGGATGAAAGTTAATCCTGGAGTGGCTTCTTCATATATCTTTAGCCTTAAAGAAGGTGATACAGCAATAGTTTCTGGCCCTTATGGAGAGTTCTTTATAAAAGAAACTGACGCAGAGATGTTATATATCGGAGGTGGAGCAGGAATGGCGCCAATGCGATCTCATTTATATCACTTATTTAAGACTTTAAAAACAGGAAGAAAGGTTACTTATTGGTACGGTGGTCGTTCTAGAAGAGAATTGTTCTATATTGATCATTTTAGAGAGCTTGAAGATGAATTCCCTAACTTTAAATTTTTTATGGTTTTATCAGAACCATTACCTGAAGATAATTGGGTTGAGAAAAAGAATATGGAAGATACTGAAGGAGATGGATTCGTAGGATTTGTTCACCAAGCTGTGATTGACCAGTATTTAACAAAACATGAAGAACCAGAAGATATCGAATTTTATTTCTGTGGACCTCCGTTAATGAATGATGCAGTTGTTAAGATGTGTGATGAATGGGGGGTACCTGAAGAAAATATATCATTTGATGACTTTGGAGGATAGATATAGATTTCTCCGTTAATATTTAAAGGAAGTTGTCTTATGATAACTTCCTTTTTTGATTAAAACTTTCTTATCTTTTTTAATAAAAGTATTTCTAATATTTTTATTATTTGTTAATTAGATTATATTTGTAGGGTAAACAATTAAATTAATATTATGAAACAAAGAATTTTAATACTAACTATCTTATTGATTCCTTTCTTTGGAATTTCACAAAAAGTTAAACTAATAAGTGGGAACCCATCTGAATTGGCATCTGAAACAAATTTTGATGTAAAAGTTGATTTTACTAATGCAAAGTTTTATAAGGAAAATATGTCAGAAGCGGATTACATCAACAAAAGAATAGAAGAAATCAAAGCAGATAAAGGGGCAGCTGAAGCAGAATCATGGCAAGCAGACTGGGAGCGCCATAAAGAGGATGTAATGTATGAGAAGTTTATTCATGCAATTAATAAAACTGGTAAATCAGGAGTTACTTTTAATAAAGATTCAGGTGCTAAATACACTGCGGTAATCAAAGTTGACTGGGTATTTCCAGGTTGGTACGGAGGAGTAGCGAGACAGGCTTCAAAATTGAACGCAACTATATCTTTTATTGAAACTAGTTCAGGTACAGAAGTTCTTTCACTTTCTTGTTTGGGTGCTCTTGGAGATATACCTGTTGTAGGAATTCCAAATAACAATGATAGAATCTCTCAGGCTTTTGATAAAGTTGGTGTAGGAGTTGGAAAATTCATGAAAAAGAAATTCAAATAGTTAGGGGCTTAATTAAAAGTCTTAGGGTATAAAGATTAACCCTAAAAATAATAATTTACATACATACGGATAGTGTCAAAAATTCTGAGAGTTTATCAGACAGACAATGTTCCGTTTGTATGTATTTTTTTTACCCTTCGTAAATAAGTATCTTAAAGAGTATTTTTAATTTGATGAATACACTATCTGATTCTCAAAAAAAACACCCTTAATCGTTTCAATGAACCATTAAGGGTGTTTTCAAATCTCTTCGTTATCTATTATAATTCAAATATTTCCGCACATTTCTCAAGAATTATTCAAGAACATTCCCAAGCAAGAATCAAATTAAATCGAATATTTATCTTTGTGCTACTTGTTGCTCATCCATTCCTGTAGAAACAGCCGACTTTTCAACGCGAATTTTTGTTCCTCCTTCACATTTTAAGAGAATATTCGTTTCGTTTATTTCTAGTACTTCACCATGAATTCCTCCGATAGTTACGACTTTGTCACCCGTTTTCAGGTTTTTACGAAACTTTTTAATTTCTTTTTGTTTCTTCATTTGTGGTCGTATCATAAAAAAGTAAAATACAACCAAAATGAGTAATAACATGACTATTTGACTCGATCCTCCTTCCATAACTTCTATTTTTGTTTTTTATTTAGTTTATAAATTATTTAATTGTTTACCGTTGCTTTAATCATCAAGGTAGTCGTTGACGGCTTTGTATTTGCTGTAACAGTAATTGGTTTGTTAATAGTTCCAGTACCTGTTCTATCCGTATCAACTTCAGCTTTGAGGATAGTTGATTCTCCCGGTGGAATTGGATTTTCTTCATATCCAGGAACAGTACAGCTACAAGACGGTTTTACCTCGGCAATTATTAGCGGATAAGAGCCCGTATTTTTTATTTCAAACTCTACGTGGATAATTGTTCCTTTGGCAACTGTCCCAGCATCATAAACATCCTCTACTTCGATGGTTGTATATTCACCTACTTGCATAGCATATTCTTCGCTGTTGTTTCCACATGACATTAACAAAAGTGCTGTCATGAATAATGTGATTGTAATCTTCATATTTTCATTAATTAATTAAACCTCTTCCTTCTTTTGAAATTTTTCCTTTTTTATTTAACTGCTGAACAGCTTTGTCCAAAATGCCATTGATAAAGATATTACTTTTTGGTGTACTATAAAACTTTGAAATTTCAATATATTCATTCAGTGTTACCCGCTCTGGAATATTTTCAAATACAACCAGCTCAGTAATTGCTAACTCCATCAAAAGAACATCCATTTTCGCGATTCTATCAAGTTCCCAATTCTTTGTTAAACCCTCAATTAGTTCTAAATTTTCTTCTCTGTTATCGATGGTTTCTTTTAACAACCTTATGATAAACTCCTTCTCATCGTCATTTGGCTTAAAAAGTGGAAATATACTGTTATCTGCATCTTCTCCTTCCTCAAATTTCTTGATGGTTTTAATTACCATTGAACACATTAAGTCAATATCATCAAGCCAATAAACGCTTTTTTCTTCAAAATAATCGAGAAGAAAATGAAAGTTCGCAACCTCATTTTTAAACAGCTGAACCATGAACTCTTTATCGTCATTAAAACTGTCTTGCTCATTATTCATAAATTCGAAATAGGTTTCAGATTTTTGAACATGATTAAACAATTTACGCATGAGTTCTTGCTTCACGTCGCCTTTCCAATTTGCTTTTAAGATATCTGACTGATGTTTTAGTTCAGGATGTTCTTCTAAAATCTTAATAATTTGGTTGTCAACAAATTTAAGATTTGGATAAATATCCTCTTCTGTAGGTAAATGTTTATTTTTGTTTTCTTCTATTCGAAGCTCTGCCTTTTTTTTTAGCTCAACAAAAATTTGAAGGAGCATGATGTATAAGTCTTGCATCTGACCTATGGATGTCATCATTTCCTTTTTTGCCCACGCAAAATCTACATCTCCCTGCTGTGAAAATGAATATAAGGTTTGGAGAGCCTTAATGCGTAAATGTCTTCTATTTAAAAGCATTTAATTAATAAGGTAATTTAACTTTTCCGACTGATTCAATTCTTTCTTCCGCTACTTTATTTGCAATCGCGTATGCAGGAGTATTTTCATCCGCAGAACGTTTAACGATTTCAGCAATTGTAGAATAAATATTTTCTGCTTTTTGTAACGCCCATTCTGAAGGTTTGTTGTGAAGCTCTGCATAAACATTTATCACTCCACCTGCATTTAAAGCAAAATCTGGAGCGTAAATAATACCTTTGTCTAAAACTGCTTTTCCATGAACGTGTTCATTAGCTAATTGGTTATTAGCAGAACCTGCAATAATTGAGCACTTCAATCTTGAAAGTGTATCATCATTCACAGTTGCTCCTAAAGCACAAGGTGCGTAAATGTCCATATCTATATCATAAATCTCTTCCAAACCTACAACTTTTGCCTTGTATTCTTTTGAAACATGATTCAAACTGTCTTGGTCGATGTCTGAAACATAAATTTCAGCACCTTCATCATGTAAATGTTTGATTAAGTAAGCACCAACATGTCCTGCTCCTTGAACAGCTACTTTTTTGCCAGCAAGGCTGTCGCTTCCGAATTGTTGTTTTGCACAAGCTTTCATTCCTACATATACACCCAAAGCTGTTACAGGTGATGGGTCACCACTTTTACCAGGCAATCCAACAACATGATCTGTTTCCATATTGACATACGTCATATCAGTTGGAGAAATACCTACATCTTCTGCTGTGATGTATTTTCCTCCTAAGCTATTAACGAATTTACCAAAACGGCGAAACAACGCTTCACTCTTCATGGTTTTAGAATCACCAATGATAACTGCTTTTCCTCCACCTAAGTTCAATCCTGAAATTGAATTTTTATATGTCATACCTCTAGACAATCTCAAAACGTCATTGAGTGCTTCTATTTCATTATTGTACATCCACATACGTGTTCCACCTAAACCAGGTCCTAATGTAGTGTTATGAACGGCAATAATCGCTTTCAAACCTGTGTCGTTGTCGTTACAAAATAATAACTGCTCGTGATTGTATTCACTCATCGCTGCAATAACAGGATTTTTTAAATCTTCTGCGTTTACTTTTCTAGTTTCAATCATTGTTTATAATTTTAGTCTATCATTAAAATCAATTAACTACTTTTGTATTGCTTTTATTAAACAATAACAATCTTTAATTTGTTTGCAAAAATAGAAATTAAAAAATGAAGTCTCTCAGGTATCTTAACAAATATTTCATAAAATATAAATGGAGATTGCTCCTTGGAGTACTTTTTATAATCGGTTCCAATTTTTTTAACGTCAATATGCCTCTAATTGTCAAAAAGGCAGTGAATGAATTTGAATCAAATTTTAATGTCGCAGATTGGGCACCTGCTGCATTTTCATTGGCTGGTATGTATTTGTTGTTGTCAATTGGACAAGGTGTTTTTTTGTTTTTTACACGTCAAACAATAATTATGGTTTCTCGATATATCGAATTTGATCTAAAAAATGAGATTTATCAGCAATACCAAAAATTGTCTTATAATTTCTATAAAAAGAACAATACGGGCGATTTAATGAACCGAATTTCGGAAGATGTAACTTTTGTTAGGGCTTATTTAGGTCCTGGAGTGATGTACACTGTGAATTTGGTTACACTTTTTACTTTTACGATTGTCTTTATGATGAGAGAGAGCGTTGAGTTAACCCTTTATACGCTTGCACCACTGCCTTTAATGTCATTCATAATATATAAAGTCTCAAGTATTGTAAACAAACAATCTGTTCAAGTTCAAACCCAACAATCTAAAATTGCGACCTTGGTTCAAGAAACTTTTTCGGGTATTTCTGTATTAAAGGCTTATAAGGGTGGAAAAAAGTTTCAGAAGGATTTTAATGAGAATGCCCAAAGTTACCTTTCAAAACAAATGGATTTGGTAAAAACAAATGCGTTTTTTATGCCTTCTATCACATTTTTGATTGGATTAAGCGTGATTCTTACAATATATTATGGTGGAATTCTCTCCTATGATGCACAAAACGATTTGACTTCCGGAACTATCGTGGCTTTTATCTTTTATGTAAATATGCTGACGTGGCCTTTTGCTAGCCTTGGTTGGGTTGTTTCTATCATTCAAAGAGCTGAAGCTAGTCAAGAACGTATCAATGAGTTCTTGGGAATTGAACCTAAAATTCAAAATTCCACTAAAAAACCATTTGATTTTCAGGGGAATATTGAGTTTAAGAATGTGAGTTACACTTACCCTAATTCAGGAATTGAAGCCATTAAAGACTTGAGTTTTACTATTAAAAATGGTGAAACTTTAGCGGTTTTAGGAAGAACAGGCGCTGGAAAATCGACTGTTGTAAATTTGCTTATGCGGCAATTTGACCCACAAGAAGGAAAGGTGTTAATTGATGGGGAAGATTTAAGAACAATCAACCTTGATGATTTTCGTAAACAATCGGGACTTGTTCCTCAGGAAGTTTTTTTATTTTCTGATACCATTAGAAACAATGTGATGTTTGGAATGGTAAATGACGAGGAAATTAGTGATGAGGAAATTATTGAAAGTCTAAAAACAACCCATGTTTGGCATAATATCAAAGAGTTTAAAGAAGGTTTAGATACCGTTTTAGGGGAAAGAGGAGTGAACCTGAGTGGAGGTCAAAAACAAAGAGTCAGTATTTCACGAGCCTTAATTCGAAACCCTAAATTATTAATACTCGATGATTGCTTATCTGCTGTAGATACAGACACCGAAGAAATTATTCTTACTAACCTCAAAGGAAGAATGAAGGATGTCACAGCGTTAATTGTTAGTCATAGAGTCTCTACAATTAGAAATGCAGATAATATTTTAGTATTGGATAATGGACAGAAAATTGAAGAAGGAACGCATGATGAATTGCTAGCATTAGATGGAATTTATGCAGACATTTACCACAAACAGCTGATAGAAGAAGAACAAAAATAAAATGAGGGAAGAATTTATTCATATAAAAGGAGCAAGGGAACACAATCTTAAAAACATGGAAGTCAAAATCCCTCACGGAAAAATGACGGTCGTGACAGGATTATCTGGTTCTGGTAAATCTTCTTTAGCATTTGACACTTTGTTTGCTGAAGGGCAACGTAGATATATCGAAAGTTTATCTTCTTATGCACGGCAATTCCTTGGGAAATTGGATAAACCGAAGATTGACTTTATAAAAGGTGTTTCTCCAGCCATTGCGATTCAACAAAAAGTATCTTCTACAAACCCTCGTTCTACGGTTGGAACGGTCACTGAAATTTATGATTATTTGAAAATTTTATTCGCTCGTTTAGGAAAAACCTATTCTCCAATCAGCGGAAAAGAAGTAAAAAAAGACAATGTTACAGATGTTGTCGATTTTATTTCCTCGAAAAATGATGGAGAAAAGTTTATGATACTGACTCCGATTAAGAATTTCGATAAATGGGGAATTGAACGGCAATTAAACATTTTTAAAGAACAAGGATTTGCACGTGTTCGAATTGATGAAAAGGTCATCCGAATTGAGGACGCTCTTAAAGAGATTCCTAAAAATGTAAAAAAATTAGAATTGGTGATTGATAGATTAGCCGTTCGACATGAGGATGAAATGCACCAATCTCGAATGGCAGATTCTGTTCAATTGGCTTTTTCAGAAGGAAATGGAGAATGTTGGCTTTTTTTTTCAACAGATAATGAATTCATTAAATTTTCAAATCGGTTTGAACTGGATGGAATCGAATTTGCAGAGCCGAATTTACATTTTTTTACTTTTAATAATCCTTACGGTGCTTGTCCTACATGCGAAGGGTTTGGAAGTGTTATTGGAATTGATGAGAATTTAGTAATTCCAGACAGAAGTCGTTCCGTTTATGATGATGCAATAACACCTTGGAGAGGCGCAAAATTAAGCAGATATCAAAAGCGTTTTATTGAACAATCTGCAGACATTAATTTCCCGATTCATCGACCGATTGAGGATTTGTCAGAAGAGGAATATGACATTTTGTGGAACGGAAAAGGGAAAATTAAAGGAATTAATCATTTTTTTGATTACCTAAATAAAAAAAAATATAAAATTCATGTTCGTGTGATGTTAGCACGATTTCGTGGGAAGACATTGTGTCCTGACTGTAAAGGAACAAAGTTAAGAAAAGATGCAAGCTATGTAAAAGTTGGAGGAAAGTCGATTACGGATATTGTGTTGACCTCGATAGAAGATAATTTAAAGTTTTTTAAAGAACTAAAATTAGACGCGTATCAACTTGCAGTAGGAAATCGAATTTTTACTGAAATAGAAAATCGACTGAATTGGTTGAATGAAGTGGGGTTGGGTTATTTGACGTTAAATAGACAAGCCAATACGCTTTCAGGTGGTGAATCGCAACGCATTAATTTGGCGACGTCTTTGGGAAGTAGTTTGGTCGGCTCAATGTATATTTTAGATGAGCCAAGTATTGGGCTGCATCCAAAAGACACAAAAAAATTAATAGAAGTTTTACATCAATTACGTAATTTAGGAAATACTGTTATTGTGGTTGAACACGAGGAAGCGATTATGCAAGCGGCGGATGAAATTTTAGACATTGGTCCACTTGCAGGTGTAAATGGTGGGGAGTTGGTTTTTCAAGGTCCACATAAAAAGTTGATAAACGCAAAAGGTAGTTTAACAGCTGAATATTTAACAGGTAGAAAAATTATTTCTGTTCCTGAAAGACGAAGAAAATCGAAAAGTGCCATTCATGTTATTGGGGCAAGCGAACACAATTTAAAGAAAATCAGCGTAAAAATTCCATTACAGAGCATGGTTTGTGTAACTGGCGTTAGTGGCTCTGGAAAATCAACCTTAATAAAGGACATCTTGTATCCTGCATTGGCAAAAAAGTTAGATATCCATGGTTTGGAAGTTGGTAAACACACGGAAATTGCAGGCGATTTTAGTCAAGTCGAGGCGATTGAGTTTGTAGATCAAAACCCGATTGGTCGTTCTTCTCGAAGTAATCCTGTAACTTATGTGAAAGCATTTGATGAAATCCGAAATCTGTTTGCTGACCAACAAGCATCAAAAATGCGAAACTTAAAACCAGGATATTTTAGTTTTAATGTTCCTGGCGGTCGCTGTGAAACGTGTGAAGGAGAAGGAATAATAACGGTTTCTATGCAATTTATGGCAGATGTTCAATTATTGTGTGAAACTTGCCAAGGAACACGATATAAAAAAGACGCTTTAGAAATCAGGTATGAAGGAAAAACAATTGCAGACATTTTAAGCATGGATATTGAAGAGGCTTTGGTGTTTTTCCAATCTAAAAAAGGAAATACAGCGGTGAGAATCGTAGAAAAAATACAACCTTTGGTAGATGTAGGACTGGGTTATTTAACCATGGGACAGCCTTCGTCAACTTTATCAGGCGGAGAAGCACAACGTATTAAACTGGCTTCCTTTTTAGTGAAGGCTCGAAACCCTAAGAAAACACTCTTTATCTTTGATGAACCAACAACGGGATTGCATTTTGACGATGTTAATAAACTACTTATTTCCCTGAATCGTTTAATTGATATTGGTCACTCCATTGTCATCATCGAGCACGACATGGATGTGGTCAAAAATGCCGATTGGATAATAGATTTAGGACCAAACGGTGGAGATAATGGTGGTTTTCTTGTAGCACAAGGCACTCCTGAAGAAGTAGCGCAGGTAAAAGAAAGTTTTACAGGACAGTTTTTAAAGGAGAAGCTAAAATAAAAACAATTGTAGAAATCGAGTTCGTTACTGATTAACCAAAGAATTTATAGCAGTTTCAGTTATTGGTTTACGTCAATCTTATGTTTATTTAGTTTTATCCATATTATAAAATTATAATAACGTGTCGTTAAAATACCAAAATTGCATAAAACTTATATTGAATTACTTCCGTTTTACCAAAGGATGATTTAATGCGCCAACTTGGTTTTTGATTACTTCATATTCTTCTAATTCTTCAAATAACTTGGACAAAGAAGAAATATTATATGCTCTTGTATCGAAGCTTGGGTCTATTTTTCGGATATTTATTCCAATCGTTGAGACATAAGCAATTTCATTTTCGTCTGTCGAAATATCGAATGCTTTTGAAACTGTTTCATTGTCTTTTTCTGAAAGGAAACTTTTATTTGTTGGTGTCTTTTTGTACCCTTTCGTTGCCTTCCCATTTGAAGCAGTTGTTTTTGTTGCTTTTTTCTGTTTTGCAGGTGCAGGTTCTTTAGGACTAATGTTTTCAGTAAAAGTGAATATATCGCATGACTTAACAAAGGATTCTGGTGTTTTCTTTTCACCAATTCCCATAACAAACATTCCCTCTTCACGGATGCGTTTTGCTAAGCCAGTGTAGTCACTATCACTTGAAACAATGCAGAACCCATCAACACTTTTACTGTGTAAGATGTCCATTGCATCTATAATTAAAGCCCCATCAGTTGAGTTTTTACCAGAAGTATATGAAAATTTTTGAATGGGGTTGATAGAGTATTGATTGATGAGGTTTTTCCAAGAATTCATGTGTTGGTTCGTCCAATCACCGTATATCCTACGAATCGTAGCCTTTCCATATTTGGAAACTTCTTCAATTGTTTCTTTGAGTAGTCTTGCTTGCGCATTGTCACCATCAATTAAGATGGCAATGTTGAATTTTTTTTCGTTCATAGTTGATTTACTTTAAATTGGACATACATCATCCTCCAAAGTTATTGTTTTTTTTTGACTTTGTGAGAATTGCACTGTAGGTGATTAATTTGTTCGGCTGATATCATGGAGTTATTATTTAAAAGTTCTTGCTATTGTAATAAAATCTATATAATATTGCATAGCATTAATTATAACTTGTCATTATGAAATCAATTACACAATTTTTTTCTTTAATATACATAAAATCATTAAGTTTTATTGTGTTGTTTTTTAATTTAAAACTAGGATGTGAGATAAATTCTCTGCAGTAAATATTGAATTGCGTTTTACTATTTCAACCCCATTCTTTCTATAAACCGTTTGCTTGCCCAATTATGCGCGCCAACCTCCTCCATGATAATTACACCTTCTTTGTTTATCACGTACGTTGTTGGCAAATTTGAAGATTCAAATTCTTTTGGATAATTGCTAGCGGGGAGATAAACAGGAAAAGTGTAGCCGTATTTATCTAAAAATCGTTGGATAATTTCTGGTTTTTCATTGGAAATAAGATACATTTGAATTTTATCGCCATGTTTGTCGTATAATTCTTGTAAAGAAGGCATTTCTGCCACGCAAGGCGGACACCATGTTGCCCAAAAATTCACCAACGCTATCTCTCCTTGTGATTCTGAAAAATTAATAAGGTTTCCATTTAAATCAACCAATTCCCAGTCGTAGGTTGAAAGTTTAATTTGTTTTTCTTCTGAAAGTTCTGAAGGCGACATGGCTAAAAACCGCTGAATGGTCGAAATAACAGGAATTCTAATGCTTGGGACGAAAAGAATCAACCCAATAAAAATTCCAAAAAGAATGTCCCATTTCCTTTTATAAATCCATTTTTTTATCGGAGAATCATTCTCTTTTTTTGTCATGTTTAATATTGTTCAGATCTTAATAGAACCAGTGTACAAGCAATCTCTGATTCAATGTTATTCTTTGTTAATAAATCAACAAAATCATCATTTTCTGTTCCTGGGTTAAAAATTATGCGCTTTGGTTTTATGTCGATAATTGGTTGATAAAACTCAACTTGGTTACTTGGAGAAAGATATAATGTTACTGTATCAATATCGTTATCAGTAGGAAATTCAGTTACAATTTCAACTCCATTCACTTCTCCCTTTCGCCTTCCCCATGCCACAATAGGATGACCGTACTCTTGTAGCATCTTAATTGCCTTATTGGAATACCTTTCTTCTTTGGTACTTGCACCAACAACGAGTGTCTTTTTTGTTTTCATTTAACAAAGATAGGTAAAAAGAAAATACATTTAAATTACTTTTATTTTTATGCAACAAAAGTTACTAAGATATGTGGTGAGAATATCGCCATAAAAAAAATCTAAGTTAAGCTCCTTAATTACAGTCATTAACATAAAATCCCCATCGCAAATAATCGTTTTTACAATGTTTTTACCTTCCTCCATTCAAAAGCTTATAAAATAGTTTAAATTTGCGTTTATGTTTTAATATAAATGTATGGGAAAGTTTTCAAATCGTTTGTTAGGAATGGAGGAGTCAGCGACTATTGCAATGGCGCAAAGAAGTCGAGAGTTGAAGAATGAGGGCTTGGATATTATTTCTTTGAGTTTAGGAGAACCAGATTTTCATACGCCAGACTTTATTAAGGAAGCAGCTATTGAGGCGATGGAGCAGAATTATACTTATTACACGCCAGTGTCTGGGTATGATGATTTAAGAGAAGTGATTTCTGAAAAATTTAAGAGAGATAATAACTTAAATTATAGTAAAGACCAAATTGTTGTCTCTACAGGCGCAAAACAATCGGTCGCAAATTTAATGCTTTGCCTTATCAACCCTGGAGATGAGGTTCTGATTCCAACACCATATTGGGTTACATACATTGAAATTGTTAAGTTGGCAGGAGGCGTTCCTGTTTTTATTGAGTCAAACATTGAAAAAGATTTTAAGGTGTCTGGTGCGGATGTTGAAAGTAAAATTACACGCAAAACAAAGGCAATTATTTTTTCTACTCCGTGTAATCCTACTGGCTCTGTTTATTCTAAAGAGGAATTGAAGGATATTGCACAAGTTTTGACAAAATACAAGAACATTACAATTATTTCAGATGAAATATATGAGCATATCAACTTTATTGGGAAGCATGAAAGTATTGCACAGTTTGAAGAGGTTTATGACCAAACAGTAACCGTAAACGGAATGTCAAAAGCATGGGCAATGACGGGCTGGAGAATTGGATATATCGGCGCACCAAAAGAAATTGCTGATGCATGTATAAAAATGCAAGGTCAGTTCACAAGTGGAACCAATTCGATTGCACAACGAGCTTCTATTTCGGCATTAAAGATGGATCCGAGTTATCTCAACGAAATGATTGATGCTTATAAACACCGAAGAGAATTGGTTTTGGAAGGATTAAAAGTCATTAAAGGATTAAAAATTAACGAACCAGAAGGCGCATTCTACTTTTTCCCAGATGTGTCTAATTTTTTCGGAAAATCTTATCAGGGAAAGATAATAAATAACGCCTCTGAATTGTGTATGTTTATTTTAGAAGAAGGCAAGGTTGCTGTTGTAACTGGAGATGCTTTTGGAGCTCCAAATTGCATCCGAATAGCTTATGCTACGGATGAAGATTCTCTAAAAGAGGCTATGCTTAGAATCAAAGTCACACTTGAAAAATTAAATTAAATGGAATTAGAAACTCTTTTTGAGAAATTTAACCAAGCTAGAATTGTTGTTTTAGGAGATGTTATGATAGATTCTTACCTCTATGGTAAAGTCTCACGCGTTAGTCCTGAAGCTCCTGTTCCGATTATTAATTTCAAGAAAGAGGAACAACGCTTAGGCGGTGCAGCAAATGTTGCATTAAACTTATTGAGTCTAGAGGCAAAAGTTTCTATGGTTACGGTTATTGGAGATGATAATGACGGGAATTCGTTGTTGACTTTGTTAAAAAACGAAGGTATATCTACAAAAGGAGTTGTACGCTCAAAAAATCGGCAAACTACTGTTAAAGAACGTGTAGTTGGAAATCATCAACAGCTTTTAAGAATCGATAAAGAACAAACCAATGATATTTCTTTTGATGAGGAAAATCAGTTGTTAGAAGAATTAGAAGTTTTGTTGAAAGAAGGTCAAGATGCAATCATTTTACAAGATTATAACAAAGGAGTTTTAACTGAAAGATTAATTTCTGAAGTTGTCGCTTTAGCTAAAAAGTATCATACATACACGACAGTTGACCCCAAATTAAAGAATTTTTTAGCCTATAAAGGAGTAACACTATTTAAACCAAACTTAAAAGAATTAAGCGAAGGTTTACAAATGAAAATTGACTTTGCGAGAGATAGAGAGAGTTTTGATGTTGCCATTCAAAAATTAGACGCTGAATTGGGGGCGGATTTGTTATTTGTAACTTTAAGTGAGTACGGTGTTTATATACAAGCTAAACAAGACAAACATTATATAGAAGCCCACAAACGTAATATCCACGATGTTTCTGGAGCAGGAGATACTGTAATTAGTGTTGCAACGTTGTGTTTATGCGCTGGATTAAGTCCAAAGTCTTTGGCGAAAATGGCAAATTTGGCGGGTGGAATCGTTTGTGAGTATTCAGGAGTTGTAGCCATTCAAAAAGAACAACTTTTAAGCGAAGCAAAAAGAAAGTCGATTGAGCTGGATTAGCAAAATACGGGAAACAATTAATCTTAACCTTTACAACTCTAAAAATATGGTTTTAGGGTTGGTCAGGGTTAGCTATATTTTTATAGCCTTGTCTATGATAGGTGTATTAATTTACTTCTATGGATTTCCTCAAACTACTGAATCTGAAAAGTTTCTTACTCGATTAATAGAACTCAGCTTCCTATTTTATACATTCCGATTTATCGTTCGACTGATTTATGAGTTAAATCCCATAAAATACATAATGGAACATTGGGCAGAAACCTTAATTATCTTGTATTTAGTAGCAGAGGGAATTGCTTTTAATTTCTACGATACGTTTATCATTGGAGAGATTTTCGCTAAAATTTCTGGAAATGAAGCAGGAAAAGAAGTCTTTATGGACTTTTCAAACATCTTCATTCAGTTATTCTTCGTAATATATATTATTATCGATATTTTCAAAAAAAGAGATTTCAGACAATATTTTAAAATCCATCCTGGACTTTTATTTATGTTGTCTATTTTGCTGATTATTACCATCGGTACTGGACTCTTGCTCCTTCCTGAAATGACAAACTCAAATGATATTTCTTTTATTGATGTTTTGTTTTTAGCTACATCTTCAACCAGCGTAACAGGATTAACAACTTTGGATATTAGTGAAGTACTTACATTTAAAGGTCAGTTAGTTGTTCTATTTTTAATTCAAATTGGGGGATTGAATACAATCGCTTTTGGTGCTTTATACCTCTTGATTGCTAAGCTAGGAGTAGGATTAAAACAGCATGCTGTAATCGAGGATTTCGTGAACGAATCGTCTTTTTTAGATACTGAAAAGATGTTTGTCAGAATTGTTAAATGGACATTAGTAATAGAATTAATTGGGGCAATCGGTATTTTTATTTTTATTCATAATAACGGACTTTTTGACGGAACAAGACAAGAAGTGTTTTATGCTGTTTTTCATGCAATATCAAGTTTTTGTAGTGCAGGATTAAGTACAGTTTCTGGAGGTATGATGAATCCCCTTTTGGTCAATAATTATTTTCTTCATTTTGTTGTCCTCGGTTTATTCTTTTTAGGAGGATTTGGGATGATTTATTTATTCGATTTGTTTGGAATTAAGCACCTTAGAAATCGTATGAAGTATCCGTGGAAAACGTTAAAGTTTGATACAAAAACAACATTGTACACAACTTTGATTTTGCTGGTAGCAGGAGCAGTTGTATTTTTTATTTTTGAATACAATCGTTCCTTGGTGGCTCATGAATCTGGATTTGGAAAGTTAATTGTTACTCTGTTTAGTTCAATGACACCAAGAAGCACTGGGTTTAGTACGGTTGATTTCTCAACACTGAGTCTTCCTGTTATGGTTTTTATGTTATTTTTAATGTTTGTTGGTGCTAGTTCAGGCTCATCTGGGGGAGGAATTAGGGTTTCTACATTTGCCGTTTTGCTAAGCTCGGTTTCTGCAACAATTCAAAGAAAACAACATGTAGAGTTATTTAAAAGAACCATTGATACAGATACTGTTTTAAAAGCCTATACTGTTTTAATATTCTATATAGCTGGAAATTTGATTGGGATATTTATTTTATTAATAACAGAACATAATGCGATTGAATTAGGTCATTTTACCCTGATGGATATTATATTTGAACATGTTTCAGCAGCGAGTACTGTAGGACTTTCTACAGGAATTACACCACACCTAACCGTTTCAGGAAAAATTGTTATTATTGTGGCCATGTTTATCGGTCGTTGTGGCACACTCACTATTGCTTATCTATTTGGAAAGCAGATGCTAAGTAATTACAAATATCCAAAAGGACATTTAATGATTGGATAAATGAAGAAAGGTAGAATATAATAAAAACCAAGATTTAGCGTTGATATTAGGCATGTTGAAGAAAATAACATATATCATACTTTTAATTGTTTTAACATCAAACATAAGCTTTGGACAAGCTAGGCAAAGTGTAATGAATTACCGTAAGTTTGACCAAAAGTTGTTTCATTTTGGATTCTTGCTTGGGATAAACACTTCTGATTTTACAACTTCTTACAAGCCAAACCTGTTAAAAGACCACAATCTTTATTCTATACAAAACAGATTGCAACCAGGATTCCAACTTGGATTAATAGGAACAATGAAAATTGGAACGCCCCTGATTCGCCTGCGATTTATTCCATCAATCTCTTTCCAAGAGCGGATTTTAGATTATAAATTTGTTTCATCTGATCCAGAGAAAGATTTTGAATTATATGAAGAGAGAATTGGTTCAACAAGCATTGATTTTCCCCTATTACTTAAATTTAGAACAAAAAGATATAACAACTTTGCCGCCTTTGTAATTGGAGGTGCGCAATATACCCTAGACCTTCAATCTAAAGAGAATACAGCACAATCTTTTGGTGATCCATTTATAAAAATTTATAGAGATGATTTCCAATATCAAGTTGGCGGTGGCGTCGATTTCTTCTTTGCTTTTTTTAAGTTTTCTATTGAATTAAAACTCTCTCATGGATTTAAACAAGCTTTAATTCAAGACCATACAAGGGTTTCTGAGCCAATTAATAAATTATACAATCGGGTTTGGTTACTTTCGTTTACGTTTGAAGGATAATTTATCTCGGTCTAGAAAATTCAGATAACAAAATAGCCGTTGCCATAGCAACATTCAACGATTCACCTTCGCCAAATTGAGGAATTGTGATACGGTGGTTTACCAATGGAATTAAATCTTCATGAATCCCATTCCCTTCATTTCCGAGTAATAAAGTTCCTTTTCGTTCTATCGATTTTGTATAGATATTTTCACCATCTAAAAGTGCTCCGTATATTGGCAAAGAAGCATTGGAAAGATATGTTTTTAAATCTACATACTCGATTTGCACGGTAAAAATTGCACCCATTGATGCTTGAACAACTTTTGGGTTGTAGCAATCTACAGTCTCTTTAGATGCAACAATTTTTTTTACTCCAAACCAAGAAGCTAATCTAAGAATGGTCCCTAAATTCCCTGGATCTTGTACAGTATCGATTGCAAGAATAAAATCTGTTTTTATTTCTTCTTTAGGTAAATATTGGCAAATTGCAAGTTGTGACTGCGGATTTTTTAGACCTGATACTTGTTGTAGGTTCTTTTCTGTAATCTGTTGATATTGAAACTGTGGAAGTATGAAATTTTCACGTTCTGAAACACCAAATATCTCAAGAATGCTCTCCGGTGCTTTGTTAATCGCCTCTTGAATCATTTTTGGACCTTCGATGATAAACATTTGATGAATATCCCGGAACTTCTTTTGCTGAAGCGAACGAATTTTCTTTATCTGCTCTTTCGAAATCATTGAACTACGAAGAAAACATTTTTTTTGGAATTTGTGATAGCATTGTATGTATTTATTTTAAAAGAGAATGGAAGATAAGCGATGTTTCGTACAAATTTAATCTTTGTTTTTAAGGGAAAACCCTGACTGTCAATTGAATTGGTTTTGTGTATATTACGACAAAAAAAAATATTATTGCTTTTTGAACAAAAAAATGAAGAAACCAACAACAATTCGCGCGCTCTTTTTTCTTTTCATATTTCCGTTTCTTACAATATGTTGCACGAAATGTGGCTTAGGTTCAAGTGATGCGGAAAAAGTATTTCATTTTGATAGCGAAGATATAAGTCCAGGATACAGAATGGAGATTATGGATGGGGTTTATGCTGGAACAACTTTCTTTAAAAAGTATAAAAATGAAATCTGTAAGGATAGTTATTTAATTTCTTCTGATGGAACAGATTCTCCGAAGAATGAAATTTACTTATTAATTAAAAATGACAGTGTTTCGCCTCATTACTCACTTTTTGTAGTAGGAATATTCATTATAGATAGTAGTAGTGGGCAGCCATATTCATTTTCACATCAGATGGAAGAGTTTAATGAGCCGGCTTTGACGATTTATATTGTACCAAACATTCATTCGTTTGCAAATACATTGACATTGACAAGCCATAAAGGGAATCTTAAAATTTATGATATTAGAACAAAATCGTCACTTTTCTATCCAGATAAATTAGAGTTTCATGCGAGTTTTGAAGGTAAATTCATAGATGTATCTGATTTATCAAAAAAGGATACAATTCAAATCAATGGAGAATTTCATTTTTAAATATTTTTTGAACTGAGCCATAAACTACAAATCAACATAACCCAAAAGAATAGCCTTTTTAACAAGTCCTGCTACATTCTCTACCTCAAATTTAACAAACAAGCTTGACCGATGATTTTCAACTGTTTTCGGAGAAATAAATAATGATTCGGCTATTTCTTTTATTTTTTTTCCTGCTAACGTTTCTTTTAAAACTTCTTTTTCTCTATCGGTAAGTTTAAGTCCTGACTTCTCTTTTAGTACTTGTCTTTGCTTTATTGTCTCTTCTAGTTTTGGATCAATAAACTTTTCGCCAGATAGAATTGCCTCAACGCCTTCTATGATGTACATTGTGGGGCTTGATTTTCCAACAAAGCCGTGTATCCCATTTTGAAAAAGAGAGTTTACAACCAATTCATCCTCAAGTGAGCTGATAACAAGAATCTTTATAGTGGGTTGTAAATTAAATATTTGATGCAGGAATGTTCGTGAATCATCGCCGTTTAAGATTAAATCTAATAAAATAATATCCACCTCTCTTTTTTGAAGAACGTGGAGAATTTCTACTTGAGTTGATGCCAGTAATATATTTGCCTCTGGGTAATTAGAAGCTAAATAAGAACGGTGACCTTCTAAAATCATGTTGTGGTCATCAACAATTAAGAATGTGAAGTTATTTTCCATTTAAGTCTGAATTTCAAGATTGATAAACGCAGTTGTTCCCTTGCCTTGACTCGATTCTATATCAAGATTTCCCCCAATTAATTCTATTCTCTTTTTTAAAGCTCCAAGACCAAGCGAATTGTTGATTTTTGAAACATCCATTCCTATTCCATTATCCTCTACACTCAAACTAAGGGATTGTTTTCTCTGAATAATCTGAACGTTAATTTGATCTGCTTTTGAATATTTAATCGCATTTTGGATAAGTTCCTGAATACCACGATAAACAATTATTTCGTGCTTCTTATTAAGTTCAATTTTTTGATTTACATTGGTGAAGAAATGTAAATTTCCTTTTGAATTATTTCTATTAACAAAATGTACAACAGCATCGATTAATCCCTTTTCTTTGATTAGGTAAGGAGATAGATTGTGAGATATATTCCGCGTAATTTGATGCGCATGGTTTAGCGTACTTAATGACTGATCTGAGACAGAATCGTTTTGTTCCAATTGCAATTTCAAAGCAGTAAGTTCTGCGGCCAAACCATCGTGTAATTCTCTAGAGATTCTATCTCTTTCTATCTCTTCAGATTCTGAAATAGCTTCTGATAATTGGACGGCATGTTTTTGGTCAATAAGTTTAAGTCGCTGCCTATTGTACACAAAAACAAGTATTACAAGAACGAGGAGTGCAAAGGTTGCTAGACTAATAATTATAATCGCATTTGTACGATTTGATATCAATTTGTTTTTTTGATTAATGGTAAACTCTTGCTCTAAGATTTTGTTCTTTTGAGAGAGGGCTTCATATTCAACCAGCAAGACATCCATTCTCTTTTTATCTTCAATATTTCGATCAATTGTCTTCAAGGAGTCTGAAATATTTTTAAAAAAATAAGCATCTTTATACTTTCCAAGTCCTGCATAAGCAACAGCTTTCCCATTGGCAATGGCATGTTCGGATGTAATGTTACTATTCAAATTCATCCCTGCTTGGGCAATTTCAGCATATTCTATGGCTTTTGCATAGTTACCTAAATCATTATAAATTCCCATTAATAAAACTGAAGAAATTGAGATATACTGGTTTAGACGATGTTTTTTGCTCAATTCAAGACTCTCAAGAGCATACGGCAAAGCGACTTGAGGTTGTCCTGTTTTGTATTCAAATTCCGCCTTTGCGTATTGTATAATTATGCTTCCTTGCGGATTGGAATTATACTCTAATGCTTTTAACCCAAGTTCAAGATGAACGGATGCACTATCTAGCATGTCTAAGGCCGTTTCACAGATTGAAAGGACACCTAACAAACTAAGATAATTCGGATTATCTGGATGGTCTTTATAAACTGTAAAACATTTTTTACTGTATTTATATGCCTGTTCAAAATCACCCAGAGCTAAGTATATATTAGCGATGTTATTGTAAACAGAGTATTCTTCTAGAGTTAATCCTTGCTCTTTATAAATGTCTGCTGCTTTTAGGAAAGACTGAATAGCTTCCGGGAATTTTTTTTGTATAGTATAGATTGCTCCGTTCAAATTATAAAAACGTGCGTCTGCACCATCTTCATTATAATCATCAGTTATTACGTTTTTGGTTATGGATTGAGCAGTTTCAATGTCTTGCAGTATATAATAATACCTAGCTAGATAAAACTCAACAAGATAATCTATTTGTTGGGATGAGTTTTTTACCCCATTTTTTAGAAAATTTCGAACAGAATCAATGCTTTCTGAGGCCAAATGAGCTTGCATCATTAAATTTGAGTTCTCAGACACGGTTAACGAATCTTCTTCAAAAACAATAGTTTCCTGCGCCTTACTAAAGAAAGGACAGAGAAGGAATGAAAATAGTAACAATCTATAGTAAGTTTTCATCTTTTTTATCAAAAATACAACAAAAGTCGGAGTCTGCAAATACAAACCCCGACTTTGAAGTTAATCGACTTTTTAAAAAAGGTCAATTGATAATAGCTGATATGTTAAATTACTTCTTCCTCTCTATGGCATGGAATTATAATTTGAATGTTAATCCTCCCATAAACCAAGAGCCTTTTTCGTATCCAGTTTCAATAAAAATACCAATATTTTTGATGAAGTAATACTTTGCTCCAACTACAGGACCAAAATAATATCCAACACTCTGGGTTGTTGTTGTTTTGTGTAATCTTTTGTCGGAATGAATGGTAAATGTCGGACCTGTCATAGCAGCTACGTATAAATCAAGTCCATCAACTCCTAACCCAAGATTTAACTTTTGGTTTAAAAACGCCCAAATATGCCAAGTAAATCTCACTCCAGTTGTAATTAAAGAGTGTCTATCGTTTAAATCAGCAAATCTTTGCATTCCCTGCGCATCTGTATATGGAACAGTGTTTTTCCATCCATAATGCGTGTAACCTGCGTATCCGCCAATACTAAACATGGTTGCAAAACCGTATTCAATATTTGCTTTAAAATACGGTAAACTATACCAATTACTTCCAGTGTAAAAAGGAGAAAGCAGTCCAGTACGATGACGAGGAACTCCAACCATTAAGTCAACATACAAATGGTTTTCCATAAAACCTTTTGAGTTTTGACTTTTGGTTTTACCTTCATCATTGTTTAGTTGGAATTTTGAAAATTGCAAACTGTTTACTTTTGGGTTGTTCCCATCATTCATTGTTGCAAACACTGATGTAGCAAATCCTACACAGAAAACAACTAAAATGGCTAAAAGATTATTTTTTCTCATTGATTTCATTATTTTTAAAAATTAACTAATTTGTTGATTATGGCAAAACACCTCCGCCACCGTCACAATTTGACCATGAATTACCTCCATTGTCAACAAAAGTTGCTGTTGTATGTGCACCCAAAGCCGCACTACTACTATTGGACACATGTACATTGTCCATCGCTAATCTTGCATTTGTCGCTATATAAACAGAAGCAGGAGTGTTCCAAACTTCACTTCCATCTCTGACGTCTGTATATGAAATATCATTGTTTGTGTTGTTACTTGAAAATACTAAATTACGCCAAAACCCTTTGGTTGGTTGCTCGCCACGAAATATCACTCTGTTTCCTGCGGTTCCGTTTGTCGTCAACGCTCCAGAAGTACCCACATTGATATTAGTGTTTGCTGCCATTATAAATTCAACACCAGCATTAACACTTGTAACTCCTCCATTTATTTCAAAACTTGTTGCAATAAAATAAGGAACTCCAAAAGCTGAAACGATAGTATTTTCTGTGTAATTAGCTCCTTCAACATATACTCTGTTTTTGTTATTGTTGCTTCCAAAACTAATTGAGTTATCAATGAAATTACATTGGTGTAATGCTTCGACTCTTATTGGTTCTTCTTTAAAGTTATTAAAGTAGTTGTTTTGGAAATTTGGTAGCTTACAAGTTACATCATCAAGTGCTATTCCGTAGCTATCTCCATTATAAAACTGAGAATTTTGGATAACAACTTGGGCGTTTCCATTTAAAGAAATCATACCTGGTTCAGCCCAACTAACATCCGCACCATCACTAACTGTACAATAAATTAATCTATTATTCAAGTTATTCGAGTTGAAGGAAACTCCATTCCAAAATCCTTTGGTTGGTTGCTCTCCAAAAATTTCAATTGGATTGGTGAGAGTTCCTGTTGCATCTAAAGACCCATTCGCATCAATATAGATTTTAGAACCTGCTTTCATCATGATGCGAACACCTGGTTTGATTATCGTAGCGTCAGAAATCGTCCAAGTACCTTGAACATAATAGTCTGCCACGCCTGTATTACTGGTTTGGTCTTCTAAAGTTGTTCCAGAAAACGAGTTTGTAATTTGAATTGGGAGCGTACCACCGCCGCCACCGCCAGGACCACCACCGCCAGGACCAGAGCCGTCATTATAAATACACGTCCCGTTGTCATTTTTAGCTTTGGAGTCATAATTCAAAGCTGTGTAATCTGTACAGCCTTCACGGTGACAAGAGAAGAGGAACATTGCCCCTAATCCTATAATTAACATTCGATTTAACTTCATAATTTTTATTTTTCTTGGTTAATATGACAAAAGTAGAGCAACGATTAAAATGCTTTATCAGGGTTTTCCCTTATATTTCACTTTATTATTGTTTTTTTTAAATAATTGCACAGTTTTTGTGAATATTCTCAAAAAAGCAAGTAAAACATCATGCTAAGTGAATATTATTACCGTAATTTCGGATGTATAATGATTGATTTGTATTTTTGTTGGTTGTGAGGAAATTTCTTCGATATATATTTATACTGAACCTGATTTTGGTTTTTACAGCATGTAACATTAAGCGAAATGTTCCATTAAATCAATATTTATTGGTGAAGAGTGAAGTCTTAATGTCAAAAGATACAGAAGTTGATATTTCTGATGTTGAAGACGTTCTCCGACAAACGCCTAATCATAAAACACTAGGTCTTCGATTAAAATTAAGAATATATAATTCTGTTGACTCTCTAAAAGTTGTCGAAAGCAGAAGAAAACGAATTGAAAATTACAGAGAAAAGAATAAAAAACTCTCTGCAAAAGAAGACCGCATTAATGAAAAAAGAATTGAGAAAGCAATAAAACGGGGCGATTCACTTTATGTTCCAAAACGGATGAAGTATAAAGATACACTCAACCTAAAACCGCCATTGAAAGAACGAATAAAGTATAATTGGGGAGAACCTCCTGTTATTTATGATTCAACTCAGAGAAATCAGTCAAGAGACCAAATTGAACTTTTTATGCAAAGGAAAGGCTATTTTGATGCAACAGTTGATTCAAAAACAGAATTGAATGATAAAAAACAAGAAGCAAAAATTAAATATTTTATTCGTCCGAAAGAAAAATATATGGTTGATTCTATCTATCTTAACTCTACAAATAAAATCATTAATCTCATTTATAGAAAGTTTGCTGTTGAAAGTGGTGATATGCTTCGAACACCTTTTAGATTTGATTCAGATGATCTTTCAGACTTTAGAGCACGTCTTGCTGAATACATCCGGAATGAAGGTGTTTACGGATTTAGAGAAAGCTATTTAAGTTTTGAAGTGGACACGCTTTCAGGTAGAGAAAATATCAAAATTGCTATAAATATTTCTAAAAGAACAGTCGGGACGGAAGAAAATGAAAGGGAAAAACCTTTTAAATTGACATGGGTTCGTAATGTTACGTTCCATATGTTGGATTCAATTGCATACAAAGGAGCTTTCAAGGAAAAAGAGCTGGTTCCGAGAGGAATTACGCTAAAGTCTTTCGATCAAATTCCGACTTTTGACACATTAAGATATGATTGGTATAAAGGAAAAAATCCAGATAAAAGAGGAGCGACGTTCTTGTTCAATAAAAGACTGAATGTTAATCCTGAATTGATTGAATTTCAAAATTATTTAGAAGAAAACGATTTATATCGTGGGATATACTTGCCTCAAAGTTATAATCGTATGTCAAATTTGAACATTTTCAGAACCATAAAAATTGAAACCATAGAAACAGAAAACGATACTTTGATTGATGTCCATTATTATTTGTCGCCACAGAAAAAGCATAGTTTTAGTGTCGAGCCTAAAGGAACGCATAATAACAGTTTTCTAGGAGTCTCGGCTTCTTTAAATTATACAAATAGAAATATGTTTCGTCGTGGGTATAAGTTTAAAGCGAGTATCAGCGGTGGTTTTGAATCGCAACCAGAAGTGTTTGGAAAAAATGAAGAAGGAACTGTTTTGAACGATGGAACACGAAGTTTTAATACTTTTGAAATTGGACCAACTCTGGAATTAGAAATGCCTGGATTGATTCCAATCCCACTACATAAACTATCAAAACGACAAACACCGAGTACAGCAATTTCAATGGCTTATAATTATCAGGTGCGACCCGAGTTTGATAGACAGATTTATCAGTTTAATTATTTATGGAAATTCACAGACATTAATAATCATCAGGTATTTACAGTTGGTATTCCTGTGATTGGAGGGATACAGTTTGTTCAAATTGATAAAACTGAGGGTTTTGAGCAACGATTGAAAGAAACCAATGATCTTTTCTTGTTGAATGCATATAGCGACCAAGCAATTTACAAAGATGTTGGTGTCACTTATTCATATATTAATGCTGATTTGAAAAGAGGAAATGTAGGATTGAGTTATCGTGCTAATTTTGACCTTGCAGGGATGGTAATGGGACTTATCACCCAAAAACAACCAGTAAATTCGGATGGAAATAAGGAATTTTTAGGACAAAAATATTCGCAGTTTGCACGATTAGACAATCAGGTAGTTGTGAATCAAAGAATCAATAATGAAACTTCATTGCATTATCGTTTACAAGTTGGTGCAGGTATTCCCCTTTTGCATAATGGACCGAACTTACCGTTTGATTATAGTTTCTTTGGTGGTGGATCAAACGATAACCGTGGATTTAGAGCTAGAACATTAGGCCCAGGGATTTATAAATACTATCTCGATTCTACAAGTACATCCACCCAAATGGGAGATATGCGATTGGGTGCTTCTGTTGAATTGCGCTTTAAGTTGAGTAAGATTATTGAAGGTGCAATATTTTCAGATGTTGGAAATATTTGGACATATAATAAAGACCCGAATCGTCTTGGTGGAGAAATAACAAAGGATTTTTACAAGCAATTAAGTGTCTCTGCAGGAATTGGATTGCGCTTGGATTTTACGTTTTTCATCATTCGTGTAGATATGGGATTCCCAGTTAGAAATCCTGCGCTTCCTGATGGTTCTCGTTGGATTTTCCAAAGTAGAGATAATTACATCCAAGAAGGGATTGATCAGTGGGGAATAGATCCAGATACTGGTCAATATCATTATTTAACGAAGTTGCCACGACCGTTTAAACCACAATTTCATATTGGTATTGGATATCCGTTCTAATTATCTTATAAAATAACGACTTCTTAGGTGTCATCATGATATGATGATTTTCATTCTTATTTCTTTATTCTCCATTCATTAATTTCGTATATTTGTCTTCCTTAAAAATAGAAAATTTAAAAATATGAGTAATTGGTTTACAGTTAAAGTAAAATATACAAAACAATTAGACAATGGGAAGCTAAAACGAGTAACAGAACCGTATTTGGTAGATGCAGCTACCTTCACTGATGCAGAAAAACGTATCCAATATGAAATTGGATTGAACGTAAGAGGAGAGTTTGATGTTACTGGAATTTCTCGAACAAATTATACAGATATTTTTTATTATGACGATTCAGACGATTGGTACAAATGTAAAATAACTTACACTTCTGTTGATGCTGATGAACAAGGAAAAGAAAAGAAAATCACAGGAAACTTCATGGTTACTGCAAACAACGTGAAAGAGGCATTCGAACGTATCAAAGAAAGCATAGCAGATATGATATCTTCGTATGAAATTCCAGCTATATCTTTGACAAACATTGTAGATGTATTCCCTTATGATAAAGAATTTGAAGCTGAAAATATAATTGGTGATATCATAGAAAAGGATAATATCGGTGGACAATTAAATGATTTTGACATGGAGAAGGAAACCGAGTTTTCAGAAGAAGAGGATGAAGGAAGTGATCTGCAGTTCGTTGATGAAAGCGAAGAAGAATAAAAGCTATGGACGAATTTCTAAAACAGTTACGGGATAGTCATTCCGATTTTCAACAAGACCCACTAAGTGATGATGCTAAGAAATTTAATCCACTTGATTTATTCAAAAAATGGTATAAAGAGGCTTTTGATAAAGAATGTGTCGAACCAAATGCAATGACACTTTCTACTGTTAACCAAAAAGGAATGCCTTCTTCTCGTGTCATTTATTTAAAAGAATTGAACGATGATGGTTTTGTGTTTTTTACCAATTACAACAGCGAGAAAGGACAAGATATTTCTGAAAATCCACAAGTTTCTTTGATTTTCTTTTGGGAGAAATTATCCAGAGTCGTTCGAATACAAGGAATTGCTGAAAAAACAACAGCTGAAGTATCGGATGAGTATTTTAATTCACGACCGAGAGAAAGTCAATTAGGGGCATGGGCATCGGAGCAAAGTGAAATCATTCCAAATAGAGAATCGTTGGAAGATGCAGTAAGGAAAGCTGAAGAAAAATTCCAAAATCAAGTGGTTCCACGCCCACCTCACTGGGGTGGATATGTAATACAACCGCTTTATATTGAATTTTGGCAAGGACAACCAAGCAGACTTCATGATAGAATCTGTTTCCAAAGAGAAAATATAAATGATATTGAGTGGAAAGTTAATCGTAAAAATCCGTAAAACGAAGTTATTAACATCTTAGACTTTATTGTTAACGACTTTAAAGCACTTACTATTCAAAAAATAAATACTATTTTGTACTTTCTTTTCTATTTATGGAGAAATCTTATAAACCATATCATATTCTTTTCTTTATTTTAGCGTGTTTGATACTGTTAGGGTTGGTGGTTTATTTCGTGCCATCAGGCAAACAAGATGTCTTAGGATATGAATTTCGATTTTTATCAAAAAACAAATTACTAAAAGAAGACCAGCGTCATAAAATTGATGTTGATTCTCTTATCGCAACTGTAGATACGACAATAGTGGAAGACTTATCTGTTGATTCGTTGGGTACTCATAAACCAAAAAATTACCAACATACTGTCAATGAATTAATCACATTTAACGATGTGGGCAAAGAGAATTTCATTACATTTTTCGGGAAACTTAGAAAGTTATCCAATAAAAAGGCTAGAATTTTACATTATGGAGACTCACAGATTGAAGGTGATCGCGTTACAGGCTTTCTTCGACAACGTTTACAATCTCAATTTGGTGGTTATGGACCTGGATTTATCTCAGCTATTAACGTCTATAATACGATTTCTTTTGTTCAAGAACATTCTGAAAACTTTAAACGATTCACCAATTTTGGAGGTAAGGAACTTTCGACAAAGCGATATGGGATCCTCAATTCTGTTGGGCGATTTACGCCAGAATACTTTCAAGATTCGACTGTTCTTATAGACAGCCTTAAAGTCTCAAAAGGGTGGATATCTATTGCCCCTGGAACAAAAACGTATGAGCGAACGAAAGGGTATAAACACGTTGTAATGCACTATTCTGATGCTTTTGTACCTTGTTTATTAGATATTTACAGAAATGGTGAGTTAATTCAATCTGATACGTTGATTGCCGATGGGAAATATCATAAAATTAAAGTGGATATTCAAGAACATCCAGAGGAAATAAAATTTGAATTTAAAGCAAAAGTAAGTCCCAATATTCTTGGCTTCTCTTTGGATGGAAACACAGGAATTCAAGTAGATAATATCGCTATGCGTGGGTCGAGTGGGACTTTCTTTGGGAAAATTGACCAATCTCTGGCGAAACAAATATACGATGAGCAAAATGTAGAAATGTTTATCATGCAATTTGGAGGAAATTCTATACCATATATCAAAGATACAGCAAGCGCAGAACGTTCCGTAAATTTCTTTAAAGGTCAATTGAATGTTATAAAAAGACTTCGACCAGATGCAATGATTTTGGTTATTGGACCAAGTGATATGTCCACTTTAATTGATGGTGAATACACAACATATCCGTTGCTACCTTTGGTAGTTAACCTAATAAAGAAAGCATCTCATGAGGTTGGTGGCGCATATTTTGATATGTATCAAGCCATGGGCGGTAAAGATGCAATGGTTGTTTGGGTAGAAAATGGATTGGCTGCAGAAGATTATGTTCATTTTACGACAGAAGGTGGAAAACTCGCAACCCAAAAATTCTATGATGCATTTATGACAGTTTACGATAGATTGATGAAAGAGAAAGAACAAAAAGTAAAGAGTGAAAATTTGAAAAAATAAAATGAGAGAATTGAAAAGTATTATATTTTGTATTGGAATCGTAATTTGTCAAATATCGTTTGCACAAAGTGAATCAAGTGTATCCGAAATAAAAGACTCAATAGATTATACCAATCCGATAGTTATCGATTCGATTGCACGTTTATCACAAACGAAAAATAGCGATTCCTTGAATGGATATCTTTTCGATGATTTATATGGGATTATTGACACGTCTATTCAGTCTAAATATCCTTTTATTCGGTTCTTCAAAAATAACTTTCGGTTTTACACTAAAGATAGTCCTGCCTTTGAACGACTTTTTGCCAATTTAAAGCAAACGGTAAAATATAAAAAAGGAAAACTGAATTTTTATCATATTGGAGGTTCTCACCTACAAGCAGATATCTATTCAAATGTAATACGCGAACATTTGCAAACGTATTGGGAAGACTTACCTGGAGAAAGAGGCTGGGTGTTTCCATTTAAAATGGCAAAAACCAATAATCCATGGAACTATGCGTTTCATTCTGATAATAAATGGACAGGCTACCGGTCTGTTTTAAAAAGAAACGACTCTATACATTTTGGACTGTTAGGAATGGCAATAACAACAACAGATTCATTGGTAAACCTTAGGTTCGAGTATAGGAATACTGAAGTACGACCTCCAATTGATCATATCAAGATTTATCACAACAAAGGTGTATTGCCATACCTGATTCATTTTGATTCAATAAAGCACCCCGTTTCACTTCAATATACAAACGAAAGTTTAGGATTTACTGAAGTGTATTTTACTAAAGAAATAAAAGATTTTGAAGTTTTTTTTACACGAATTGATGATTCTATTTTTTATGAAAAAGTAGATTTTGACTCTACTCAAACAAAAACTTTGAAAATTTATGGCTTTCAATTGATGAATAATCGCCCAGGAATTTCCTATACTTCGATTGGCGTAAATGGAGCTGGATTATATACATATCGAGACAATGAAAATTTTACAGAACAATTGGGGCAATCACCACCAGATTTAATGATTTTTTCTGTTGGAACAAATGATGCGAATGTGCCGTATGAAATGTTTAAACCTGAAGAATTTCGCAATAATTTGGAGATAATGATGAAAAAGACATTGGCTGCAAATCCAAATTGTGCAATTTTGTTAACCGTTCCAAACGATAGCTATTATAAAAGACGGTATTATAATAGAAATATAGCAAGAGAACGAGAGGTAATTTATGATTTAGCTAAAAAATATCAAATTCCTGTTTGGGATTTATACGGTGTGATGGGAGAGCTGGGGTCTTCCAAAACATGGAGAACACACAGATTAATAAAAGCTGATTTGATTCACTTTACTGCTGATGGTTATCGACTAAAAGGAGAAATGTTTTTTGAAGCATTCCTAAAATGGATTGAACAAATGGAGCTGAGACACGAAAATTCGATATTAAAAGAAAAATAGAATGCAACGCATAATTGATGTTTTTTCATTAAATATGGTTGATTTAACCTTTTCAAGGTTAGACTTCTGGCTCTTCTTCTTGGGAGTCATGATTCTGTTTTCTTTGTTACATAAAAATAAACTTGTAAGAAGTATTTATCTTACTGCTGTTAGTTTATTTTTCTATTATAAAACATCAGAACTATCAGTTGTTATTCTCGCATTTACACTACTTTCCAATTATAGTATTGCGCATTTAATTGCAAGTCGAAAGAAGAAAGTTTCAAAAAAAGTATGGCTGACTTTTATTGTCGCTTTAGATATATTGGTATTGGCTTATTTTAAATATGCTTACTTCTTTACAAGCTCTTTTAATGAGTTTTTCCATACAAATCATGAGGTTTTCAATCTGATTTCTTATTTTGAGAATGGCTTTAGTACAGAAGGAAATAGTAATATTGTCGATCGACTTCTACTTCCTGCGGGTGTATCTTTCTTCACGTTTAGTTCAATCGGGTATGTGATTGATGTGTACCGAAAAGAAGTGTCTCCTGTCAAGAATTTTTTCCATTATTCGTTTTTTATTTCCTTCTTCCCGCATTTGATTTTAGGTCCAATTGTTCGTGCTAAAGAGTTTATTCCGCAAATTTCTCTTCCTTATCGACTCACAAAACCAGAATTTGGTTGGGCAATTTTCCAGATTTTGAAAGGATTATTTAAAAAACTGATTCTAGCCGATTATATCGCAGTTCATTTTATCGATAAAATTGTGGATTCACCTGAATCTTACCCAGGATTTGTATTGTTATTCGCCATTTATGCATATTCTGTCCAAATTTATGCAGACTTTTCTGGTTATACCGATATGGCAACAGGTATCGCCCGTCTAATGGGGTTTAAATTGGAGAAAAACTTTAATCGCCCTTATAAATCGTTAAATGCAGCCGAATTTTGGAGACGATGGCATGTTTCCCTAGGAAATTGGTGGAAAAACTATTTATATATTCCATTAGGAGGAAATAGAACAGGAGGATTTCCTTCAATTTTTATGATTTCCATAATCTTCGTATTTCTATTCTTCTTTACACAATGGACATGGTTGATTTATGCACTGATATCATTTGTCATGTTTTATTTTATCATTTTGTGGTTATTCCCGAAAGCTAAAAAAATCATATATAGGGATATGAACTTGATGATAACAATGGTTGTTGGTGGTTTGTGGCACAATCCCGACCAAAATTATCTTGTTTGGGGAGCTATAAATGGAGTTGGGTTGGTGTTTTATAATCATTGGAAAAAGATTTCTCCCTATGAGGATATTAATCATTGGACGGTAAGGGCTTGGAAAATTTGGTTGACTTTTTCTTTTATGACCATAGCCAGAATTTGGTTTAGGGTAGAAGGAAAATCGGAACCGTTTGATTATTTCCTTTGGATGGTCAAAGAGTTTCGATTCAGCTCAGAATCCTTTGTGTTGATGTGCACAACATTCGCTACACCGCTTGCTTTGATGGTTCTTGGTTGCATTTTACATTGGCTTCCTGATCGTTATGAAAATTGGTTAGAAAGTTTATATTCAAAATCACCATTCGGCATTCAAATTATCACAGCTTGCGTTTTTATTATCGGAATTTATCAATTAATCGCTGATACTTCTAAGCATTTTGTGTATTTCTTCTTTTAGGCGAAAGAACGATTCTACTTCCACAACAAACTTCCATCACCATAACTTAAAAACCGAAAATTATTGTCTAAAGCATATCGATAGATTGTTTTCCAGTTTTCGCCAACCAATGCAGAAATTATTAATAATAGGGTAGATGAAGGTTGATGAAAATTTGTGATTATGCCATCAATCATTTTAAAATCATATCCAGGAGCAATAATTAATTGTGTTCGGGTAATTAACTTTGTGACTTTCTTTTCATCTAAATAATTGATTAAGGCATTCACACTTTCAAGACTTGAAAATTCATCCTCTTTTTCATACGGATACCATTGTTCAACGGCAATTCCCTGTTCTTTTTCTTCATTCCACTCTCCTCGTAAAATTTGTACTCCAATCCAATAAACACTTTCAATGGTTCGTGTAGAAGTTGTCCCAATAGCAATGGTTTTTTCCTTTCGCTCTATTTGTTTCTTAACTCTTTTAAGGAGATCTAAAGGTATTTCAATCCATTCTGAATGCATCTCATGTCCCTCCATTTTCTCCGATTTCACGGGCATGAACGTTCCTGCACCAACGTGGAGAGTAAGATGTTCCATATCAATATTTTTCTTTCGGAATCCTTCCAAAATAGATTCGGTAAAATGTAGAGATGCAGTTGGCGCAGCAACACTTCCCTCGTTTTTTGCAAAAATGGTTTGGTAGCGGATATCATCAGATTTATCAGACTCTCGTTTTAAATAAGGTGGAATTGGGATTTTTCCCATCTCTTCCAGAAACTCTGAAAAAGAGACATTTTTTTTCCAAGTAAACCGAATGATTAATGAATTTCCTTCTGGTTTTATTTTATAGGCTTTGGCATTGAAATTTGGGTCTTCAACATCCAATAATAATGGACTGTCATCTTTCCATCTTTGTATTCCCTTCACTAAACATTTCCAATAAACCTCTCCCTCTTGTTTCATCGCTGTGCTAATATCAGCGTATCTAGAGTCGGGTTCCAAACAAAAAATCTCGAGTCGTCCTCCCGTTTCTTTTCTAAAATATAGTCGTGCATGAATTACTTTTGCCTCATTAAAAAGAATCAGCGTTTTTTCATCAATATGACGAGTTATATTGCGATAAACATCTTCTATTATTTCCGTATTTTCATAAACAAGGAGTTTCGATTGGTCGCGTTGTTCTATAGGGAATTTTGCAATCTTATCCTCGGGTAATTCGTATTGAAACTCATGAATCTCAATATTTTTCGGGTGAATCTTTGGTACGGACATTTTAAAAGTATTTATATCTGCAAAATTAACCACATTTCTATGAAATCAATAGTGAATAGAAATAAGACTTTCAAAGTTTTTAATGAATTCTTATCTTTATAGAAAAAAATGGACAAGAAAACACTTCAATTTTTAGACGATTTACGAAAAAATAACAACAGAGATTGGTTTAATGAAAACAAGGAGAGATTTTTACAAGAGAAAGATAAATCCCTTTTATTCTTTTCGCAAGTTGCTCGATTATTAGATAAAGAAGACGAGTTTAATTCGCTCAAGATGTATAGAATCTACCGTGACATACGATTTTCAAAAGACAAAACACCTTATAAAAATCATTTTTCTGCTGTTTATTTGAGAAAACAACCCTTTAATAGAGGAAGTTTTTACATCCACATTGAACCTAACAATTCGTTTGTTGGTGGTGGGTTTTGGAATCCCAGTAAGGAAGATTTGTTGAGAATACGAAAAGCGATTGAGGTAGAAGAAGATTTACAAGAAATTGTTAGTAATGATGTTTTTAAGAAAGTTTTAGGAAAAATAGAGGGAGAATCTCTAAAAACTACTCCTAAAGGGTTTGACAAAGAGCATCCAAGAATTGAATTATTACGACACAAGCAATTTTTATTGATGAAAAGATTTACCGATGAGCAAGTACTATCCCCTAATTTCAAGAAAAAGATAATTGAGGTTTATCATGTTATGCGCCCATTTTTCTTATATATGACAGATGTTTTAACGACAGATGAAAACGGAGAGTTGATTGTGTAAAAAGGGTTTTAAAAATTAGATTTAACCATTATTTTTTATTGTTTCATTTTATTTTCAAAAAACAGTTGTATTCATCTAAGATTTTCTTAGTTTTGCAGTCGCTTAATTCTTTTTTGTTTATTGTTTGTTGAAGCAATAATAAAGAACAGAAATTTGGAGAGGTGGCTGAGTGGCTGAAAGCGGCACCCTGCTAAGGTGTTATACGGGTAACTGTATCGGGGGTTCGAATCCCCCTCTCTCCGCAGAAGAACCATAGTCGTTGACTGTGGTTTTTTTATGCTTTTATCAGACAGAATAAATTGTGAGATACAAGCAACTTGCAAAAGGAACCAGAAGTACACATAAAGCCGTTATCAATTGTTTTCATGGTTAAAAGTTTGTGGCAGATTTGTAGCAGACTATAGATGTATCATATTATCCACAAACGTATAAACACCGCATTAATAAACAAAAAAAACGATGTTTGAAGAGCATCTTGAAACATCGTTTTGTGACCCTGGATGACTCACACAAAAACGCTCCAAGCCATTTGGTTACAACAAATTCGATTCCCAGAAATGTGAATTTAAATCCGCACCTCTTTGCAATCGGTGAAGTGGGAAACATTCAAGAAATATTCATTGATGCAAAAAGAGATATAGAAATAAAAAAACTTCACCAAATAATGCCAAATTATAAAATAACATGTATATTCAGCAGCCCTAAAGCCATATAAACAAAGGGCTGAACATAGGTGTGACAAGTGAAACAAACTTTTCAACTGGTGGTCAGAAAAACAATTCTTGCTTTCATTGGTATCACATTTTCAATTAACCAAATGAAACCATGAAAAACCAAAATTACCTAACCAAAGCAAAGAACGCCTACTGTGCGTAGGGTTTGGACGCTTACCGCAACTTGTGGTAAGTTGCGGTAAAGTCCTTGTAGTGACCCCGGAGGGATTCTAACCCCCAACCGCTGGAGCCGAAATCCAGTGCTCTATACAGTTGAGCTACGGAGCCATTAAAAAAAAGAAAGTTAAAAACTAATTGTAAGATTCCAACTTTTTTCTATTTATTTTTAAAATTATTAATTGCCTCAATGGTGAAATCTGATAAAACCAACTGACCACTCATCGCTGCACGTTCTGCCAGCAAGTTAAACCAATCTTCTGTTCCTTCCCAGATGGTTTCTTTTAGCAATTTCATCGCTTCTGGGTTTGATTTTGCTAATTGATTTGCTAATTTGAATATGCTTTCATCCATTTCGTCAGCCGTTTCAAAGATCTCAGCATATAAGCCTTTTTCATACGCCCAATCTGCACTCTTCCACTCTGTTGCATTGATTGCCAATTGACTCATTGCTGAATCACCTATTTTTCTCGCAACAGCAGGTCCAACAACAAAAGGTCCAATTCCAATTGCTAGCTCAGATAGTTTTACTGCAGCAAACTTTGTAGCAAAGCAATAATCAACCGCCGATGCTAATCCAACACCTCCACCAACCGCTTTTCCTTGTACACGACCAATGATAAATTTAGGACATTTTCTGCAAGCATTAATGACATTAGCAAAACCTGAGAAAAATACTTTTCCAGTTTCTAAATCTTTAATTGAAATCAATTCGTCAAAACTCGCGCCAGCACAAAATGCTCTGTCACCAGCCGATTTTAGAATGATGACCATTGCTTTGTCATTTTTCCCTAATTCAGTAATTGTATCGGCTAATTTATTCAAAATCTTTCCTGGAAGTGAGTTACTTAAAGGATGAGAAAATTCAATTGTAGCTACACCGTTTGTGTCGATCTTATATTGAACATCTCCTTGGTTTACTGCATCTGCAATATTCATTTCTCTAAATTTTAATTTAATAAACGCAAATTTAGTCATTTGTTAAGACATTGAAAGGGAAAAGTGTAATGAAAATTATAAAAATCACTATATTCGTTTTAGAAACAACACTATGATAAGACAAGTTTTCCATACGACAAAAGATTATCTTGATGGGTTTTTAAATTTAATTTATCCAGAACATTGCGATATCTGTTATCGAGAATTAACAAGTCAGGATAAAAACATTTGTTTTATTTGTAAAGCAGATTTGCACTATACTTATTTTGAAAAATACAAGGAATCGACAAAGGCACAAGAAGTGTTTTGGGGAAGATTGAACCTCGAAGATGTTTATTCTTTGTTGTATTATGAAAAGGGAAATTCAACACAGCGGATTTTGCATCATATAAAATATAGAAATGGAAGAAATTTAGGTATATTTATGGGGGAAATCGTCGGAAAAAAGTTATTAGAAATTAAAAGTTTTCAAACCGTAGATGCCATTGTACCCATTCCACTTCATTCTAAAAAAGAGTTTCAACGAGGTTATAATCAAAGCCTATTAATTGCTCAAGGTGTTCAAAAGTCACTTCAAGTTCCGATTATTGATGCTTTGTATCGTACGAAAAATGATGAATCTCAAACCAGAAAATCGAAAGAAGAAAGATACGAAAATGTAAAAGGAAAATTTGCATTGAAAGAGGATAAATTAAAGAATAATCGGCATGTTCTTGTTGTTGACGATGTTTTAACAACAGGTGCCACTTTGGAATTTGCAAGTCGAGCAATTATGGAAGAACAAAAAAATATAAAAGTTAGTATTGCAACAATTGCTATTGCCGACAATTAATCTGTGATTAATCCAAATTTATTTTTCTGCGTAATAAATGGAGGTTACTCCGAAAAACTGAGGTCGTACTTCAACTTTTTTAAACCCAATTTCTTCAAGAATTCCCTTCATTTCATCTCCATGCGGAAAGCTAATCGCAGAATTAGATAGATATTTATAGGCTTCCTTGTCTTTTGAAAATAATTTGGCTATTCGTGGCATAATGTGTTTTGTATAAAACATATATCCAACACGGAAAACTTTATTTTTTGGAACAGAAGTCTCTAAAATTACAAGACAACCATCTTTTTGAAGTACGCGGTAGATTTCAAATAGACCTTTTTCCAAAACTTCAAAATTTCTGATTCCATAAGAAACAGTAATGGCTTCAAAAGTTTCGTCAGCAAATGTCATCGCTTCTGAGTTTTGAACTTCTGTTTTAATTCTGTCTTGTAAATTTAAGTCCTTAATTTTTTGGTCTGCAATCTCTAACATTCCTTTAGAAATATCAACCCCAACAATTTTATTTGCATTTGTTTCCGCAAAGAGTATTGCCATATCTCCTGTTCCTGTCGCAATGTCGAGAATACTTTTAGGATTTCTTTTTTGTAGAATTTTTACCACATTACGTTTCCAGCGTTTGTCCATCCCAAGAGAAACTAACTTGTTTAAAAAGTCGTAATTCCCAGAAATAGCATCGAACATTCCTTCTATTTGTTCATTCTTACTTTCTGCAGAATCTTTATATGGTTTTAACGTTGTTTGACTCATAGCATTATTTCTACTTTTTGCAAATATAGAAAGTATATAAAGTATATTATGTAAAAACGGAATTTATCTTATGTAAATATGGATTTTAATCTATGTGAAAATGGAATAGATACTAAGTAAAGATGGAATATTTAAAATAAAATCATTGAACTACACCAAAAACTTAACACCTTTAAAGTTCTCTTTTATCTCATCTAATGTGTCGTAAACTTCATTCAATTCGAAAGTCGTAACCAATTTTGTTCGATAAGGCTTAACGTTTGGAATACCTTTGAAATAGTTTGTATAATGACGTTTCATTTCTGCAATTGCTAATCTTTCTCCTTTCCATTTTATGCTCAATTCAAGGTGTCTCCTTGCAGCTTCGACACGTTCTTCAAGTGTTGGCTTGGGAAGATGTTCTCCGGTCTCTTGAAAGTGCTTTATTTCTCTAAATATCCACGGATAACCAATTGCTCCACGACCAATCATGAGTCCATCAACACCATATCTATTTTTGTATTCAACTGCTTTTTCCCCTGAATCTATGTCGCCATTACCAAAAATCGGAATGTGCATTCTGGGATTATTCTTCACTTCTGCTATCAATGTCCAGTCAGCTTCTCCTTTATACATTTGTACCCGCGTTCTACCGTGAATTGAAATGGCTTCTATTCCAACATCTTGTAGTCGTTCTGCAACTTCTATAATATATTTTGTATCATTGTCCCAACCCAAACGTGTTTTTACAGTAACTGGGAGGTGAGTACTTTTGACAATTTCGGCTGTCATCTTCACCATTTTTGGAATATCTTTTAGAATTCCAGCACCAGCTCCTTTTCCTGCAACTTTTCGTACTGGACAACCATAATTGATGTCAATGATGTCAGGATTTGTCTGTGTGGCAATTTCTGCAGCCATTTTCATGTGTTCAATATCGTTACCGAAAATTTGAATTCCAATCGGCCGTTCGTACTCGTAAATATCAAGTTTTGCACGACTTTTAATTGCATCGCGAATCAATCCTTCAGAGGAAATAAATTCGGTAAATAAAACATCGGCACCATTTTCTTTACAAAGAGCACGAAACGGAGGGTCGCTCACATCCTCCATTGGAGCGAGTAATAAAGGGAAATCACCAATTTCTATATCCCGAATTTTTGCCATAGGAATACAAAAATAAGCCCTTCATTAGACTTTACAAAGTAATGAGGCTATTTTATATTACAATTCTGTGTTCATTTACAAAATAGAGGTTTTTCTTAAATCTTTTATCATTAATTGCGGTGTAGATTTTCCCTTAAATTCGTTTATTTCAAGTGTAAATACAATATCAAAAGGACCTTTTTCAACGATTGAGAGCATTTCTGATGCATAAAAATAAATAGCATTAAGATATTTCTGAAAATCTGGTTGAAAAACTTTCATTTTAAGATGCTCTCCTTTTAAAAGTCTTGGTTCGTGAGCAAAAACATTTTTTGCAATAAACCTTGGTTTCATATTGCCTGGTCCATGTGGTTCAAACTCTTTGAGAATACGTAGAAGCCTAGGCACTTCGTAAACAGATTCTCCTAAGTTGAAGATATCATTAAAAGATAATTCCTTTTCGATAATTATTTCAGGAACTAAAGATTCAGGGTCCACCTGTTTTTGTACCGCTTTTTCAAAATTGGTAATAAAACTTTTAAGATTATCCTTTTTTAAAGTCAGTCCAGCAGCTGCAACGTGACCACCAAACTTTTCTAAGTCTTGCTCACAATCTTTAATAGCTTCATAAACATTAATGTCTTTGACGCTTCTTGCAGAGCCTGTAATTAAGTCACTATCACCATCATTAGTAAGAACTATGGTTGGACGATAATGTTTTTCAATAAGTCGTGATGAAACAATTCCTAAAACTCCTTTGTGCCAATCACTCTGATAAACGACGGTGGTATGTTTGTTCTTAAAACTAGAGTCATTTTGAATGATTTCCAATGCCTCCTCGGTGATGGTTTTGTCTAGTTCCTTTCTTGTATCGTTTAAATCTTGAATTTCTTTTGCTATTTCTCGGACCTTCTTTTTATCATCTGAAGTTAATAATTCAACTGCCATTTTTGCATCTTTCATTCTACCTGCGGCATTGATTCTTGGTGCAATTGTAAAAACTACGTCTGTAAGCGTAAGTGGTTTTTCTTTTTTAGCTAAATTCAACATTATTTCCAATCCATGACGAGGTAATTTACTTTCGTTGATTTGTTTTAGTCCGAGTTGTGTCAAAATCCTATTTTCTCCTGTAACGGGGACGATATCGGCGCCAATACTTATTGCTAAAAGGTCTAAATTTTCAAATAGTTCCGCTACATCCCAATCATTCAATTGAGCAAGTGCTTGCATTAACTTGAAACCAACACCACAACCAGATAATTCTTTGTATGGGTATTCACAATCTACTCGTTTTGGGTCTAAAACAATGGCTTTGGGTAATTCATCGCCGGGCGTATGATGATCGCAAATAATTACATCAATTCCATAAGAATTAGATAAATCTACATTTTCGTTTGCCTTAATACCGCAATCCAATGTGATAATTAATGTGAATCCATTTTCTTTTGCATATTCAATTCCTTGACTACTCACACCGTAGCCTTCAGTGTATCTATCGGGAATGTAATAATCTAATTGATTCGAGAAGTTAGATAAATATGAGTAAACAAGTGATACAGCGGTTGTTCCATCTACATCGTAATCGCCATAAATCAAAATTTTCTCATTGTCTTTTAATGCTCTATTAATGCGATTTACAGCCCTATCCATATCCTTCATTAAGAAAGGATCGTGTAATTCATCTAAAGTTCCTCTGAAAAAACTTTCAGCTGCTTCGAAGGTATCAATTCCGCGTTGTACCAACATACAAGCTACAACTTCTGAAACACCGAGTTCTTTCCGTAATTTTTCTACTTGAACACCGTTGGGTTGCTCTTTAATAAGCCATTTTTTATTCATCATCATTTTAATTTAAGTGGTTGAACGAAAGTACTATAAATTTTATGAAAGTGAAAAGAATTGCTTTGATTTATTTTTAGAGTTTTTAATCAAAACAAAGGATAAATCTACGATTTATGAATTACCTTCTCTCAGCATAAACGGCATAATATCTCGGTGTAAATCTTCTTAAAATCGGTCGAATTCCAATTTTTCCTGAAGGATTTGTCCATTTTTGTCGATATTTTATTTCCCAACCAGTTTTATCGAGTAATCGATCCAGTTGCCAATCAGTAAATTCATGATAATGCCAATCTCTGATGTCATCCATATTTCTGTATGGCTCTGCAAACCATAATTTTAGAGGAACGGTAATCAATAGTTTTTTGCCTGGAATATTTTTTAGGACAGAATACGGATTGAGTAAATGTTCCAGAATTTCAAATGCAGTAACTCCGTCCGCCTCAATGTCTTTGAGTTTTAAGAACTCTTCGTCAAGGTCGCCTCCATCAGTGTTGGAAACGTTGTAGCCCTCTTTTTGGATTAGGTCTGATAAAGGATTTGGAACGCCTAGGTCTAATATTTTTTCATCCTTACCGAAAAATCTGTTAACCAATTCTAGGGTAATATTGTATCTTTTTTCAGGAACTACCTTATACATTTTCCAATATTTTTAGTTTAGAAATTATGTAATCCAATAAAAATTCTCTTTTGATTTATTGAAATCATACGCTTGCGAAGGTAAAAAAATATTCTATAAATTAGAAAATTATTTTTGGTGCTAATTATTTTTATCTAAAAATGGAATAACACGAACCCCATCATGATAAATCCGAGTACCACCACCCAGACCACCATTCATAAAATAAGAAGAAATACTATCATTCCATAGTCTTAAACTGTAATGATAGACACCATAATGTCCATGTTCATCTAAATATATATCACGACCAAGTACACGCAGTGTAGTATCCGTTTTTCCGTAATCAACAATAATTACAGTATCTCTTTCATAGCTTGTATCATTAATCGTGTCTGGCGGATATGGAACATATCTTTCTTTCACTGCATAAACACCAACATATTGATCCCTGAAGTCAGGTTTGTTATCTTTTTTACAACCGAACGTCAAACCTCCGATAATTAATAAAATTAGTATGAATAATTTTTGATTCAAATTTATTACATAATACTTGTTCCTTTCAAAAGTAATATACAAATAGGTAATATACAAATAGTTTAAGTAATGAAACTACAAAAAAGGGAAACTAATGTCTCCCTTTCTTTTCTATAATATAAGATTCTATTATACTTATAAGTATGCTACAAGATTAACTTTAAAGTTAATTTCTTTCGCAATTAAATCATCAGGTGCACCTGCGTAGGTGATATCCCAATTCTCTCTTTCGATATTGAAATCTGCATTCATTGTAAGTTTTGTATCAGAAACTTCACCAACTTCAGCATTGAATGTGATGTTTTTTGAAATCCCTTTAATGATTAAGTTACCAGAAACTTTATAAATGTTTGCTTGGTCAGTTGATTCTACACCAGTAATTTCAAAAACTGTTTCAGGGTGATTTTCAACACTAAAGAAATCATCAGACATTAAGTGGCCTACTAATTTTTCGTTCCACTCTCCTTCTAAATCTTCGTTAACAATTGTTGACATATCAGTTACAAATCTTCCTCCAGCGATTTCTGAACCTTCAACGTAAAATTCTCCAGATTTGAATTCAACTGTACCATGGTGAGTAGCAGATACTTTTCTAGCTTCCCATCTTAATGTTGATTCTTCTGTGTTGAGTGTGTAAGTTACACTTTCTTCAACTGCTTCTTTTACTTCTTGAGCATCAGTTGTTTCTGCTTTTTCTCCTTCCGGATTGCTTACGCAAGATGTCATGAATAATCCTGCTCCTGCGAATAATAAAAATACTTTTTTCATCTGTTAAAATAATTATTTGGTTAATTAGGACAAAGATACTCATTTGTGAATTATTGTTGCATTGACCTATGTTAAGAAATGATAATAAGTTTAGAAAATATTATTTAGATGCGAGAATAATGATTTCATTTTCTCTTAAACCATTAAAATCATTTCCATCTTTAAATTTTTTGATATCAAGTTTGAACCCAGATGAGGCTAATCGTTCTGCCAAAGTCTGCACAGAATAAACCCGAACATGATCTTCTTGTCCAAAATGCATTAATCTTTCTTGCGGAGAAACAATAGTATAATCTTCGTAAATATCTCCGTCTTTGAATGGGGTTTGAATAAAAATTATGCCATTGGGTTTTATAATTCTGTATAATTCAGATATTGCTTTTTTATCTTCTACAATGTGTTCGAGAATATGAAAGCAGATGATAAAATCAAATTTATTGTCCTCACAATTCACATTCGTTAAATCATAATGATAATCAGCATTAAAATTGCCTGACAAGTCACTTGCGTAATATTCGATTCGGTTATCTTTAGAGAGTTTATCAAAAATGCTGTCAGATGGTGAAAAATCTAAAATGACTGGTTTTCTATCTTTGTTTAAATATATTTCTTCTTGAATGAGTAAAAATAACCTTCTGTCTCGAGAAATACTACCACAATATGGGCATAATTTATCATCCTGATAGTTAATCATGATAAAACGACTAAAGTTTTTTTGACAAATTGTACAAGCGTGCTTACTTCCTTTAAAGAAAGGGAAAAATAACTTTCTAATTTGTTTCTTATATTTTTTTATACTCTTTTTAGGAAAAACAAAGTATAATATTTTTTTTAATCGCTCATATAACATCTCAATAGGTTTAGTATAATATTTATTAAAAAATAGTTTGGATAGCCTTCCATAATCCTTCTGCTGTTTTGTCCCAACTAAATTCATCTGCTCTTTCTAGTCCTTTATCGATATACAACTGTCTTATAGAATCATCTTGCAACAATTTTTTCAAACCTTCTTTGATAGAATCAACACTGTAAGGATCACAATACATAGCTGCGTCACCTCCAATTTCGGGCAATGAAGTCCTGTTTCCTGCTAAAACGGGCGTACCAGATTGCATGGCTTCAATCATTGGAATTCCAAATCCTTCAAAATAACTGACAAATGCCAAACATGTAGCACTGGCTGTGATTTTTGCTAATTTTTCAATGGACAAATGCCCTGTGAAGTGGATAAACTCTTTAAACGGTTCATCTATCTTAAAATCCTGATTCTTCCACATGGGTTCGCCAACAATTAATAAATGGTGCTCAATTTTTTCTTCAGCTTTTAATTGTTTATAGGCATCTACAAGTCGTTTGAGATTTTTTCGTTTATGAATCGAACCAACAAATAAAATAAATGGTTTATCCTTTGTAAACTCTTTTCTGATTTCTTGCCTTTCTTTTTCTTCAATTACTTGAAATATTGGAGAGACACCATTATATGCGACATCAATTTTATCTGGAGAAATATCATAAGTTTTTACAATATCTTCTTTAGAATAATTAGAAACAGTACACAATCTAGTAGCCTTTTTAGCAAATAAAGGAAACCTCTTTCTAAGAAACTTAACCGCACTGGCTGGTAAATCATTTGGATTGTGTTCGAAATTCAAATCGTGCATCACTGTAAGTTGGGGTAAATCTGTTTTTAATGATAAGTAACCATCAGTGGACACAAAACAATCGCAATTATATTTCTTTAAAGCGCGAGGAATCATATAATCAAACCAAATTATTTGTAGGATAGGATGCCGTGTTGGTGGATACAAAACCACTGGTGTAATGTTTTCTGAAAAAATAAATCGTTCATCAAATTTTCTGTCAAAAAAAAATACAAATTCGTGTTCGGGATGATTTTGAGTGATACGTTTCATGGTTTCATACGTGTACCAACCAAAACCTTCCATTTTATGAGAAAGCAAAAACCTTGTATTTATTCCAATCTTCATAGTAAAAATGACAAAAATACGAAAGAAGTAAGGAATGTAGCATGGTTTTTTCTTTTTCCATCAAAAAAAATATATTTTTGTCTCCCGTTTTAAATGAATAAGGGATATTGGCTCGGAATTTGACTTTGGGAGTTACATTCAAAAAAATGAAGAGACCATTTTGATTATGGAGAAGACATTAAAAGATTTTCAAGAGTTAGCAGAAGCGTTGCTAAAAAATGAAAAGGAAAAGCCTGTTGCAAAGTTTATTCCAGCTAATGATTTGTTTGACACTATCGATTTTTCTTTGGGAGATAATCCAATTGATGAAGAGGCATTTATGGAAAAATTGAAGGAGATTATTTTTACTTCAACAAGGACTTCAACTAATGGTTTTTTTAACCAATTGTATGGAGGCCGTAATGAAAAAGCTGTTTTGGGAGAACTCCTTTCTGTGATGCTCAATAACAGTATGTACACATACAAAGCAGCTGGCGTACAAGTGGGGATTGAGAAAGTGGTCATTCGCAAAGTTTGTGAAATTTTGGGTTGGAATATTGATGCTGACGGAACTTTCCCTAGTGGTGGTTCAATGTCAAACTTGATGTCAATGATTCTCGCTCGAGATGCACAAAACGAAAAAGTACGTTTTGATGGGAATGCCCAGAAAATGACCGTTTACACTTCAATTGAATCGCACTATAGCATTCCTAAAAACGCTGCTTTTACTGGAATTGGGAAAAATAATGTTCGATTTATACCAACAAATGAAAAAGGGGAAATGGATGTAAAATCCTTAAAATCGACAATCGAAAAGGATATTGCAGCTGGCTTTCATCCTATTATGGTAAACGCCACTGCTGGAACGACTGTTTTAGGTGTTTTTGATCCAATTGAAGAAATTTCGAACGTTTGCCAAGAATACAATATTTGGTTACATGTGGATGGAGCATATTGTGGTGCCGTAATCTTTAGTGAGAAATATAAATACCTTATAAAAGGAGTAGAAAAAGCTGATTCTTTTAGCTTCAATGCTCACAAAATGATAAATACACCACTTACATGTTCTATCATTGTGGTAAAAGAAAAGAAACATCTTTACGATTCTTTTTCCACGGAAGCAGATTATTTATTTCAAACCGAAAGGGATGAATTTAATCCAGGAAAAACTTCCCTGCAATGCGGAAGAAGAAATGATGCTTTAAAGTTTTGGACTTTCTGGAAGTTTGTAGGAACTAAAGGGTTAGAGAAATTAGTGAATCACGAATTTGACTTGGCAGATACAGCAAGAAAATACGTGCGTAATCATCCTGATTATACATTGTACAGCTTCGATGATTCTATTTCTGTATGTTTTAACTATAAAAGTATTCCTGCAAAAGAGTTGGTTAAACAGCTTTATGAAGATGAAAAAGTTTTGGTAAGTCATGGAACATATAAAGATCAAGACTTTATTCGTTTCGTTACAATAAATGGACAAAACACCAATGCTGAAATTTTAAATTTTTTTAAAATTTTAGAAAATTATGTGTCCAAAAATTTTAGGTAAACCTTTATAGAAAAGTAGTAAGCCATTGTTCATTTCTACAAAAAAAAAGTATTTTACTTACTCTTCATGAACAATAAATTGACTAAAGAATTAAATTTTTTTAAGACCAACCTTGTCTCTTTCTTTAAATTATTTTAATTTAGTGCAATAAAATACAATGTACTTATGAAACAAATTTTCTTTATACTACTTTCATTACTTTTTATTGGCAACACCTTGTCGCAAACTTGGGAAGTAGCAACAGCGACTGATAATTACGTGATTTATAAAAGCGAAATTAATTATCTTATATAAAGTGGATGATATAAACCATCAACGGATAATTTTTAAGTATGAAAATTTAACTGATAATGAAATTACGCTTCATTTTAATCGAGATTTAACATATAAAAATGCGAATGGTATAAATGAAATTCGCCAAGACGAGGATTTTAAGGTTACTATTCCTGCCAATTCAACAGTTGAATACCAAGAAACATATTTTAGGAACAAAACTTTTTATGTATTTAAAAAAGATAATAACGGATATATAAAAAGTCAACTGCTAAACTTTGACTTTATAAACATTAATGCATCAAAACAATGAAACTTAAAGATATAATATTAATAAAATTATCTGCTGTAGTTGTATTACTAACATTGAATACAACCGTAATTGGACAG
>JBBAEU010000011.1:0-84235 GCA_041655765.1 Brumimicrobium sp. | reverse complement strand
GCATTATCAAAAAAAAAGACCTTAGCTTTCACTAAAGTCTCTGCGGAGGAAGAGGGATTAGCTTCGCTGGTCTTCACTACGTTACGGCACGAACCCCTGAGGTTCTCATCCCTCAATCTTAGCAAAGTTTAAGCATCATCAAAAAAAAAGACCTTAGCTTTCACTAAAGTCTCTGCGGAGGAAGAGGGATTCGAACCCCCGATACCTTTCGGTATGCCGGTTTTCAAGACCGGTGTATTCAACCGCTCTACCATTCCTCCGGGGCAAAAGTAACAATACTTTTTTTATTGCAAACAAAAAAGACGTTTATTTTTTTTAAAACCTTTTTTGTCAGACCAGTTAAATTGCTTAGTCTGATAAAATAAACATAAACCTCGTGGTTAATTTTTGTTATAAATAAATTTAGAAAGGCTTGATTTTTGTTGATAACACCAAAAAATATTAACTTTGGTTTTCTATTAGAATTCAGAATGATAAAATTAAAATTAAATAACCTTATATTTTTACTTCTTTTCACAGGATTTGCTTTGGGTCAAGATAAACAAATGAAGGTTTACCTCAGCCAATCTCAATTTTATACACCCGAAAGTGGATCTTATATTGAAACAGGACTCAATTTTTATGGTTATACCTTAAATTATATCTCTCGAAACGATTCAACATTTGCAGAATTGGATATTACTCAAATTTATAGCCAAAATGGTGATATCGTGGTGGCAGATAGATACTTATTGAAAAGTCCACTCGTTATTGACAGCCTTGTTGAGGATTTTTATGATATCCAAAGATATAGCCTCCAACCGGGTAAATATCAATTTGAATTAATTATTAAAGATTTAAACTCAGAACACGAAGCTAGCAGAATATCAAAATCAATTGACATAGAGAATATTTCAGATGGTTTGGCTGTTTCTCAAATTATTGCAGCAGAATCAATTATACCTACCTATGGCGAACCAAATATTTTTACAAAAATCGGGTATGATGTCGTTCCAATGATTGGGAACTACTATCCTACTGAACTTCAGAACCTATTGTACTATTGGGAAGTCTATAATTCAGATAAATATATAGACGATTCTATATACATTGTTGAACAAAAATTGATTGGAAATGATACATCCATCGATTTAACAGAATACACGAGATATTATCGCTATAAAACAACATCTGTTCGCCCAGTGTCTAAAGTGATTGATATCAGCTCTCTTCCAAAAGGTTCATACACGTTAGAGCTAAATATTCTCGATAAAAATAAAACAATTTTGGCTCGTTCTTCATTTGATTTTGATAGAAACAATACCGACGAAGTCAATGATTTGTCTTTTGACAATGTTATTATGGATCCGAAATTCAGAGAGAGTATCACGCCAGATTCATCAGCTTACTACGTAGCAAGTCTGATTCCAATTTCTGGTCAACGTGAAGTAAAAAATATCCTTTCTCTTTTGAAAGAAAAAAATCAAGAAAAAAACTTTAAATATCTACAAGCTTTTTGGCTTAATGTAAGTTCAAAAGATCCATACGGTGAATGGATGAAATATAAAGCTCAAGTACAATTGGTTGAGCGTTTATACGCCACAAACTATCAGGTTGGTTTTGAAACAGATAGGGGTCGTGTTTACCTACAATATGGTGCGCCAAACAGCATTTACGATGAAGCTTCTTCCCCTGCTGAATATCCGTACGAAATTTGGCAATATGACAGAATTAAAAATTACAGCAACAGACGATTTATATTCTATAATCCAACCAATTTGAATAATCATTACCAACTATTGCATAGCGATATGTTGGGTGAACTTCAAAATAAGCGTTGGCAATACGAATTAAACAGAAGGGATACTCCAAATATAAATTTCGATGACCCAACAGGTGGCACAAGAGATCATTTTGGAGGGAATTCTAGGCGATATTTTAATAGCTACTAAATGAAAAAAACGGCTGTCGCGATACTCAACTGGAACGGCGTAAAGTTTCTACAACAGTTTTTGCCTACTTTAATTCAGCACACACCAAACGCTGAAATTATTGTTATCGATAATCAATCGACAGATGACAGCGTTTCGTTTCTAAAAAAATATCCACAAATTCGCATGATTCAAAATTCAGAAAACGCAGGATTTGCAAAAGGGTATAACGACGGATTAAAGCAAATTGAGGGAGAATTTGAATATTACGCAATCATTAATTCTGATGTTGAAGTCACACCAAATTGGCTTTCTCCTCTAATAGAAAAATTAGAAAATAATCCAAAAGTTGCTGGCGTACAACCAAAAGTTTTAGCTTTTCACAACAAAGAGTTTTTTGAGCATGCAGGTGCTTCAGGTGGATTTATCGACAAAAACTTCTATCCATTTTGTCGTGGAAGAATCTTTGATAAAGTAGAAAAAGATAGAGGTCAATACGATGATGAAATGGAGATTTTTTGGACAACCGGCGCTTGTATGGTTGTTCGAGCAGAAACATTTCACGCACTTGGCGGATTTGACCCTGATTTCTTCGCACACATGGAAGAAATAGACTTTTGTTGGAGAGTAAAAAGAAGAAACCTTTCTTTTTTCGTAATTCCTTCTTCTAAAGTTTATCATGTCGGAGGAGGAACATTAAACTATCAAAGTCCACAAAAAACATATCTAAATTTCAGAAACAATCTTTACATGATTCATAAAAATTATGGAGGCTGGCTCTTTGGAAAAATGTTTTTTCGTATGTGTTTAGACGGAATTGCTGGGGTAAAATATCTCCTTTCATTTCAACCAAAACATACTTGGGCAATTATAAAAGCACATTTTTCATATTACGGCACAAGGACAAAACTTCATCAAAAGCGAAAAAAACTCATTCAAGAAAGTACTGTTTTTAATTCCGCTGGCTTATACAATACCTCTATACTTTGGTCTTTTTATTTTAAAGGAATTCGTCGCTTCCGAGATTTGAATTTGTGATTAAATAGCTTTTAGTAGATCTTCCGTATATTAAAGTAAAATCTTCAAACTTGCCATCACCTAAAGCATAAAAAGGTGATACCTAAGCTCTTTCTTTCATGAATTTAGCAAGAATTAGTTAAAAAAATTAAGTGTGTTTTAATATTTTATTACATTTGTGCAAAGAATACACAATATAAAAATTATTAATTATGAAAAAACTACTAATTGGATTATTTGTTACAAGCATTATGTTTGCTTGTAATACAGAATCAGCTGGAACATCTGAAACTACAGAAACAGCTGTAAAAGAATGTGACGCAAACGACGTAGATTCTGCGGCTAAATGTCTTTGTGAACTCTATGAAATTGAAGATAAATTATCTGCGGATGAAAATGCTGATTATGAAGAATTTGAAAAAGCTATTGAAAACACAGATAAGTTCAATGCCAAAATCGATGAAGCTATTGCTAATGGAATGTACAGAGAGGCAGAGTTAATTGAAGCAGGCAGTAAAATTGGGTGTAAGATATAAAAAAACATTGCACCTTTTAACTGGAGCAAATTAAAATTTTGAAAACCATTCACTTTTTTGGGATGGTTTTTTTGTATCTACCTACTTTAGTAATCAACCCTAACCCACCACTCATACAACTATTAATCAAGCGGTTAGATCAAAAGAATTTGTGCGTTAAACGAAGAAATCTTTAGGTTTAAAAAATTTTGCTGTTAAAATCGTGAATTTGTTTATTCTTATTTACTACATTGAATTGTGTTTTACAATGATTTTTATACCCCATTTTATTTTCCTCAATTTATTATGGTTATTAATAATATTCGTTTTAGTGGACAAACATAATATTCTGTTATGATACATCATAACCTTTGGCGTAATTTTTTTCTCGAAATTGCTGTATGACAATTTCTGAACAACAATTTTTAAAAAAGTTGGGTGCTAAAATTGCTAAGCTACGCAAAGAGAAAGGGCTTAGTCAATTAGATGTTTGCGCTGAAATAAAAATGGAAAAATCTAATTTAAGTAGCATTGAAAATGGAAGGCAAAATGTGACTTCTCTTTATCTTTTAAAAATTGCCAATGCCATTGGAGTTGAAGTAAAAGATTTTTTTACTTAAATTTCAACTTCTATTCAAGCTGTAAAAATCCTAGCCATTTATTCCTTTTTTTACTCCCAACTTGTATCACAGAATCAAATTCCAATAATTTAATTCAAGCGTCTCACATACATTTCTTTTTAAGAATCATTAATAAGAGTTGTAATTTTGTTATTTTTGAAAAAAAAAAATAACAAAATGCGTGAAATTATTAGCTTTATTATCATAGGATTAGGATTATTTACATTAGCTTCTTGTGGTGAAACAAAAAAATTAGAATTAGGTAATGAAAGTGCGAAAGAAAAATTAACCGATTTAAAACTTTCTTCTGGAGAGTCAGCTGAAAAAGGTCTTTATGCACAGATGACAACCAACCGTGGAGAAATCATCATTAAATTATTCGAAGATAAAGCTCCTCTAACTGTTGCAAACTTTGTCGGGTTGGCAGAAGGAAATTTAATCGCTGTCGATTCTATTAAATTCACCAAACCTTATTATAACGGATTAAAATTTCATCGGGTAATCAGCAAAGCAAATGGTCAACCGCAAGATTTTATGATTCAAGGAGGCGACCCTGCAGGAAATGGCTCTGGAGGTCCAGGCTATAAGTTCTTCGACGAAACAAAACCCACCGATAATTTTAATAGAAAAGGATTATTGGCAATGGCAAACGCTGGTCCAAACACAAACGGAAGTCAATTTTTTATTACAATCGTTCCTACACCTCATCTTAACGGCAAACACACCATTTTTGGAGAAGTTATTGAAGGTCAAGACATCGTTGACAACACTTTACAAGGCGATACAATCAAAAAAGTTGATATCTATTACGTAGGAACAAAATTTAACGCAACAGAAGTTTTCCAAAGTCAATACACCCGTATCCAAAAAGAAATGGAGGCTAAAGAACTAGAAATGAAAAAATTGAAAGCACAAAATGACGTACGTGTTGATATAGCCAAATCAAAATCGCCTGAAGAATACAAATCATATTTCTATGAGATTGTGAAAGAAAGAGAGCCCAAAGCAATTCAAACTGAAACTGGTTTGGTGTATGTAATTCGTAAAAAAGGAACGGGCGAAAATCCTAAAGCAGGCGACCATGTTGTGTTACATTATACAGGGACTCATTTCTATGGAGAAAAGTTTGATTCTTCAGTAGATAGAAACATACCTTTTGAAATAGATTACTTAGTTACAGGACTCATTCCTGGATTTAATGAAGGTGTTGGTCTTTCACAAAAAGACATGGAGATTGATATATATGTCCCATATTATTTAGCTTATGGAATAAACGGTCGTGGGCCATCAATGCCACCATACTCGGATTTGGTTTTTGAGTTAAAAATCCTAGATATTCAAGCGAAATAAATAACATTATTCTGATGAGAAATCTAATTTTTATCCTACTTTTTCTTGTAGGTATAAACACTGTAAATAGTCAAGTTAGAACCATTCAAATTATAGATTCTCAAACAGCATCGCCAATTTCATTTGTCAAGATAAATGATGGTACTTCTACATTTATGGCAGATATTGACGGAAAAATTGAACTCGAATTATCTAAAGACCGCTCTTACACTTTCCGATTTTTTGAATATAAAGACACGATTATTTCGGGTGAAATATTGATAAAATCGCCAACCGTGTTGATGGTTTCTGATGCGCAAATGCTTGAAGAATTTATTGTATATAAGACAGATAATCCAGCACACAGAATCATTCGAAATGTAATGGAACACAAAAAGGATAACAATCCATTACGAAATAACTCGTTTAATTATCAATCCTACTCTAGATTTCATATTACAGGAAAACTAAAAGAAGGCGTAATTAGAGATACCATTACCGATACTTCGACCATTAAAGGCTTAGAATTTTTCGACCGACAATATATTTTCTTAGTAGAAACAAGGGCAAGTCGTACCTTTAATCCGCCAAACTTTGACAAGGAAGAGATTTTATCTTATAATGTTTCTGGGGTAAAAGAACCTTATTTCGCTGCTTTGGTCAATCAATTCCAAACTTTTTCTTTCTACGAAAATACTTTTGATATCGGAGGCATCAGTTATATCAATCCAATTGCTCCAGGCGGAATACGAAGATATTACTTCACGATACAAGACACTTTGATTCATGAAGAAACATCTGATACAACTTATACAATCAGCTATCGACCACGAATCAATAAAAATTTCGACGGATTAGAAGGATTTTTATACATCAACACAAAAGATTGGGCTTTTGAAAAAGTAATAGCTTCCCCATTTATTGTTGGTGAAGGTTCAGCTTTGACAAAAATCATTCAAGAATATGCATATACAAACGACTTAAAATGGTTTCCTAAAAAAATAAGTGCAGAAATCAGTTTGCCAATGTTGACAATAGACAACAGCACAGAATTAATTGGTCGTAGCTCATTGTATATTGAAGATGTAAAGTTTAATGTCGATGCCAAACGTATGTTCAATCCTGTACAAGTAGAAGTTGTAGAAGGTGCACTTGAAGACACTTTGGGGTTAAAAAATGCCCGTGGCGACCGATACACAGGTAAGGAAGAACTCACTTATCACTTTATTGATAGCGTTGCGGAAGATGCGAATTTGGGGCGTTATGTCGAACTATTAAAAATTGCAACAACGGGTGTAATTCCTATTTGGAAATTTGGTTTACCAATCGACAGAATCATATCATACAATGCTCAAGAAGGAATTCGACTCGGTTTGGGCGTTGAAACCAATCGTAGAATGAGCAAAATCTTTAATGTTGGAGGTTATTTTGCTTATGGAACGAAGGACAAAAAATGGAAATGGGGCGGAGATTTGTCATTCAACTTGTATCGAAAACAACAGATAAAAATACAATTCAGCTATTTAGAAGATATTTTCCAACGTGGTGGCACTGATTTTTATAATAAATCATTTTTCTTGACCGATGAAACAGAATTGAAAAACTTTTTTCGAAATGTAATGGACAGAGAGCGTACTGCTCGTGTCAATTTAAGTGGATTAATTACGCCAAACATGAAGGTTCAATTATTCGGAAACTACAAGCGATATTGGTTTATTGACGATTACCGTTTTGTCCCAATTGCTATTGATAAAGAAGCAAACGAGCGATTTGACATTGCAGAAATTGGTACCGTTTTTAGTTGGAATATCCGAGAGCGTGTCATGATGTTAGACGACCAACGGATTTCATTAGAATCAAAATGGCCGAAAATAACTATAAAAGCAGCGAAAGGCATAAGTGGGATTTTTGAATCCAATTATGATTATTGGCGACTCAATACAGAAATTTCTCAGAATTTTAGGATTCGTGGTGTTGGTCAAATCGATTTAGTGGCAACTGGTGGAGTTACTTTGGGCGATGTACCTTTAACTTTAATGCAGGTTGAAGAAGGCACAGGAACACAATTCGGAGTTTTTGTTGCAAACACTTTCCAAACCATGTTGCCTGCAGAATTTTTTACAGATAGAAACGCCTCAATGTTTTTCTATTTCTCTTTCTTACCGTTAAAAAACAAGACCACATGGACAGAACCACAATTTGTTTTGTATAGTGCAGCAGGAGTTGGAGAAATGAATAATAGAAATTTCCATCAAAAGTTTGATTTTGTTGTTCCAACAAAAGGTTTTTACGAATCTGGCTTAAAAATCGACAATATCCTAACGGCACAATTCGTAGGAATTGGAATTGGTGCTTTCTATCGTTATGGAGCTTATCAATTACCTAAACCGATTGACAACTTATTTGGAAAGATAACAGTAACGATTGGATTTTAGGCAATGGCTTGGAGATTTGGTTTGGAATTAGTTTATTTCGTTCAAGTGTGAGTTTTTACTCTTGTAATACGAAGACAAAAATAGCACCTTTCTAATATTATTTGTATCTTTCAATTCAAAATCTCACACAAATATGTCGATAAAAATTTTAGCAGCAGGAGATCTCCATCTAGGAAGAAAATCATCAGGCGTCCCAAGCAACACCGAATACAAAACAACGCGTTATGTTTGGGGAAAGATGGTCGAGTACGCAATTCAAGAAAATGTAAATATTGTTGCATTGACGGGTGATATTGTGGATGAAGACAATAAATACTTTGAGGCTATCGGTGCTTTACAAGAAGGGTTTAGAAAGTTGATTGATAATAAGATTCATATTTTTATGATTGCTGGAAATCATGATTTTGACGTGTTGCCACAAATTGTAAAACAAACAAACTCAGCATATATTCATCTTTTGGGTGAAAATGCAAATTGGAGTACTGAATTATTCTCAACACAACAAGGAGAAAAGATTCAGTTCATTGGTTGGTCATTTAACAAACGACATATAACTGAAAATCCACTGGAATCATTTTCAAACGTGACATTGGATAGAAATTTTATAACCATTGGATTGTTGCACGGTGATGTCGATATAAATGGCAGCCTGTATGCACCAACTTCAAAAAACGATTTTATCCAAACCGTAAACCAAGTTCAACTTTGGATATTGGGACATATCCATCGACCGTATGAAGTTGTAGAACAAAATCCAAAAGCACTTTTTACAGGTTCTCCACAAGCATTGAGTAGCAAAGAACAAGGGGAACACGGTCCTTTATTAATTACGGTAAATTCAAAAAATGACATTCAAATTGAACACATTTTACTTTCCCCTATTCGCTACGAAGAAATTAAAATCGATATTTCCGACTGTGAAAGTGAAAATGAAGTAAGAAGTGCAATTACAGACTCAATTTTTGATAAAAGTGAAGAAATTTCAATAGAATCTGAACATATTAAACACCTGATTTTTGATGTTAAAATTGTGGGGGAACATACAAATAGACAATCCATCGAACAATGGTCTTCTTCAATCGAAAATCTGAGTTTATCTACTTCAACAAGCGCACAAATTTCAGTCCGAAAGGTTGAAACGCACGTTAAAATGAAAATAGAAAACTTAGAAAGTTTATCTCAAGAAAACTCACCAATTGGCAGAATAGCAAAAACAATTTTTGAAATTCAAAACAACATGGAATCTCAATTTCTTGATAAATTAATAGAACAATGGCGAAAAGAAGAACAAAAAGAAAGAAGAAGAAATTATTTTAATGGACTCGTCCAAGGAAAACGCAATTTAGAAAGAAACGATGAAGAAATTAAAAGCCTTATTGAAAATGAATGCAACCGTATTTTGTCGGAACTAATTTTACAACAAAATGGATAAAAAACCGCTACAAATAAAGGAATTTACGATTTCTAAGATGCCTGGACTAAGGTCTAAGATAATTCAATTGAAAAATATTTCTCCGCACATTAACATCGTTTATGGTCCAAATGCTTCTGGAAAAACAACTACTTCAAAAGCGTTGCAACGCATGATTTGGGGTAGCGACACAAGTGGATATGAATTAAGTGGAAATTTTCAACTAAGCGACGACAACTGGCGTGTTGATATTGAAAGCACACACATTATTCGTCAAAAAAATGGAGTTAATAGTGAACTCATTGGTTTGCCGCCTCACGAAGTGAAAAACAGGTATTTGCTCGATTTAAAATCATTGTTGATAGAAGAAGATGCTTCACTGGCCCAAAAGATTGACGATGAAACAAATGGAGGCGTTAACCTTAAATCGGCTAAACAAAGTTTAGGTTATGATTCTTCTCCTGAAGGAATAAGTAAAAACGCTGAGATTTTTAAACAAAAACAAAAAGATTATCAAGACCAAGAAAATAAACAGATAAACCTTAAAAACAAGGAAGGCGAATTAAATCAGAAAAATGAAGAATTAAAAAAAATCAGAGAAGCTGGAAATTTGGTTGGTTTTTACAAATTATTAAAACAGTTTCTTCAAGCAAACCACGAATATAAAATTGCCAAATCAACGTTTGAAAGTTTTCCGGAGGAAATGGAAAACATCCGACAAGAAGATGAGCAAAATATCCAAAATGCAGAAGAAAAATTTACAAGAGAAAATGATGTAAAAACTAAAATTGAAGACAAAATAAAAGGTTTAGAGAAAAAGCTAAAAAATCTTCAATCCAACAAAACACAAATTCCCACAGAAAAAGTTGAAGAGATTCGACACCAGATTAAAACCTTAGAAAACCTTGAGAAGCGTTTATCCGAAATTAAAACTGATACCGCCAATAAAAAAGGTAAAAAAGATGAGATTATCCGTTCTTTAAATATCAAAAACGAACTTAATGAATGGAAAAAAATTGATCTAAAAGACTTGGAGTCATTGGAAGACCTAATAAGAGAAACACTTGAAATATTTAGTAAAAAGGTTGAATCCGAATCACAAATCTCTCGACTTAAAAATCAAAAAGAACAAATTAAACTTCAAGAAAACGATTCTAAAAAATTACAAGATGAAAAATCGTTGCTTATAAACTGGATAGAAGCAAAGTTGAATGAGCAAACGGAAGGTTATTCATTTTCAAAAATTCTGATTGGAGTTTTAATCGGATTTATTGCAGGAAGTTTTGTTTTAACGGCAATTTTATTATCACAATGGTTTTACTTTTTTGGAATTTTTGTCCTTCTATTTCTTTTTCTACTCCAGAAAAATTCAACAAAAAAATCCAATGATACTCAATCAATAGAAGACAATTTTAAAAAACTTCAACCCAATACGCCAAATTGGTCTATAAAAGATGTTTCCTCTGCTTTAGAAAATCTGAATACAAAACAACAATTGCTTGAAAAAAACAAACTTGACTTTAATTATTTAGAAAATAGGATTGGTGAATTAAACCAAGAAAAGGCAGAAATTGATAGAAAAGTTGAAGAAATTCTGAAAAAGCAGAGTAATTGGGTCGAAAAACTACAAATAAATCCAGGATTTGAAGAATTAAACAAAAAAGACGTCAATCTTTTGCTTCGATTTTTTAAACAAATTGACGAATTACAGAAAACCTCATCAGAAATCGAAGGATTATCAGCTGAACAAACTGAGTTAGTACGACAAATTGATGATGTCTTACAAAAGATCAATAATAATTTTAAAAAGTATGGCTTTCAAGAAGGAGAAACATCAGCAGAAGCACAAGGAATTTTAAAGACGATTGAAGAAGAATTAAGAGAAATCGTAGAAACACAAACTTCAATTCAGCAAAACAATGAACGACTTTTAGATACTTTGCGTAATATTCAAAACCACCAAAACACAAAGGATGAAATTTTTACACGTATTGGAATTGCAGAAAATGAAAAATATTTACTTCAAAAATACACACAAGAGATACCAAGTTTTCTAAAAGCCAAGGAAGAAAAGAGTAAGAAGAAGGCACAACTAAATACCCGAAAAGACGATTTAAAAAACAACTCTTTATATGAAGACTATAAAGAAACTTGGGATGAAAACACACCAATAGACCAAATTGATGATAAAATCCGTCATTTTGAATTAGAAGCAGCAGGTTATACGAAACTCTTTGAAGAAATTAAGGAAATTGAAGCCGAAATCAATCAAATTAAAGGAGGAAATTCACTTGAAAACGCTTTGACAAAAAGAGAAGAGGCATTAGACAAAGTTGAAGAAGTTTATCATGCAACAATTCAAAAAATGACTGGAAATTTAATCATTGACAACCTAAAGAACAATGATGAATCTTATTCTAAATCCGACATCATGAAACGGGCAGATGAACTGTTTAGTAAGTTTACCAATCACAACTATCAGTTAATCTTAGGACAAGATGAAAAGTCAAGTGTATTCCGCGCTTTTGACATCAAGGAAAAGAGAGGTTTAAGTTTAGATGAACTCTCCTCAGGCACGCGTGTTCAATTAATTTTAGCAGTTCGATTAGCCTATTTAGAATCGCAAGAAAATGATATTAAACTTCCACTTATTGCCGACGAATTATTGGCAAACACAGACGATATTCGTATGCCTGCAATTATAGAAACATTGCTTAAAATTAGTGAAGATGGAAGACAAATTTTTTATTTTACGGCACAGCAAGACGAAGTATCAAAATGGAAAAACATCATCAAGCAAAGCAATTCAAATGTTAAACTGGAAAAATTCCAATTGGAAGAAGAAAAAACCAAACAATTTCTTAACGAAGGGAATTCTTTAACCTTTAAAGATAAATCAATTATTGTAGAAATTCCCTCTCCAAAAAATTTAAGTCGAGAAGCGTATAAAAACAAACTTAAATTTGACGAATTCAACATCTTACATGATGCTGTAAGTTCAATCCATTTGTGGTATTTAATCGAAGATCTTGAAGTTCTTTACAATTGTCTAACGCAACGAATAAATACTTGGGGACAATTAGCGTCTTACTTAAAATTCGGAAATATTGAAGGATTAACCAACAACACGATTGAAGGTTTAAAGCAAAAAATACAATTACTTACCTTCTATCAAGAATTAGAAAAAATCGGGAAAGAGAAAAAAATCGACCGAGAAATTTTAGAGAACTCTGGAGCAGTTTCGGAAAGTTTTATTGATACAGTTAGCGAGTTTTTGAAATCAATTAATAATTCACCGTCCAAACTCATCAAAGGATTGTCAGAAAAGAAAGTTTCAGGGTTTAGAGAGAACAAAGCAATTGAACTGGAAGAATATCTGCTTGAAAATGATTTTTTACCCGCTCAACTACCACTTTCAGCGAATGAGATTGCAAATAGATTAAATGGAAAAATTAACCAAATGCAAATGGACAGGGAATTGGCAAATGACTTTCTGAACTTTGTTAAAGGTAAATCAGTAAAGTAACAATACCCACTTTTTTTCTAACTTTGTTTTATGGTCGGAACTTTAAAAGACAACCTCAATATTGCGTCAAAAATGACTCCATTGCGTTTGTGGAATTTGATGAAACTTTCTTATTCGTATATACTTGCAAAGCATTTTAAAAAGATTAAAAATATTGGATTACCTTCTTCTGCAAGTATCGAACCAACAACAGCTTGTAATTTGGCTTGTCCTCAATGCCCAAGTGGTTTAAAGCAATTTACACGACCAACAGGAAAACTTGGCATAGAAGAACATAAAATCATGCTCCAAGAATTAGGGAAACAATGTTTTTACATCAATTATTATTTCCAAGGAGAGCCTTTTTTAAATCCACATTTTTTGGATTTGATTAAAGAGGCAAAAAAGCATAAAATTTATACCGCAACATCTACAAATGCCCATTTTATCGTGAACGCACAAAAAGCAGAGGAAATTGTGCAATCGGGCTTGGACAGACTCATTATTTCAATTGATGGTCTAACGCAAGAAACATATCAACAGTATCGAAAAAAAGGAACTTTGGAAAAAGTAATTCGTGGTGCGAAATTAATGGTGGAAGCCAAAAAAAAGTTGAAAAGTAAAACACCCCACCTGATTTTCCAATTTTTAGTTGTTCAGCCCAACGAACATGAAGTTAAAGGAATTTTCAAACTTGGAAAAGAGATGAAAATTGATGAAGTTCGACTCAAAACCGCCCAAATCTACGACTATAAACACGGGAACCCACTCATTCCAAAAAATGAAGAATATTCTCGTTACAAGAAAATGCCAGATGGTACATACAAGTTAAAATATAAAACCGGAGATTATTGCTGGAGAATGTGGTCTTCAACAGTTTTAACTTGGGACGGAAAGGTTGTGCCCTGTTGCTTTGACAAAGACGCAAAACATATCCTTGGCGATGTTAACAAAACACCATTTAAAGACTTATGGAATCATCGAACTTATCAATCTTTTAGAAAGTCGGTTTTTACCAATCGAAATCAAATTGATATTTGTCGAAATTGTTCCGAAGGCTCAAAAGTGTGGACATAATTTAAACTATAAACGGATTGCTTCGAAACCTTTACTTTCAAAAGCATTTTTGATTTTATCTTCCACATCTTCTACAGTTTGAACAGTTAAAATTTTATTTTCATCGCCCAAATCCACTTCCCATTTATCAATCTCAGAAATGGCGTTCAATCCAGGAGTTACTTTCTCTAAACAGTTAACACAACTTAATGATGTTTTAAATTTTAATTCTTTCATGATTTCTTGTTTTTTTCTATATTCTGTTTAACAATCGTAAAATAATTTTGTTTTACAGTTTACAATTCCATTCGTTTCAAACGCAAACTGTTCAATACAACCGACACCGAACTAAATGCCATCGCTGCGCCTGCAATCATTGGGTCTAATAAAAATCCAGTAAACGGATACAAAACACCAGCCGCAATTGGAATGCTGATTACATTATAAAAGAAAGCCCAAAATAAGTTTTGATGTATTCCTTTTACTGTTTTTGTAGATAACTTCAATGCTTTCGGAATCGACGCCAAGTCAGAAGTTGTCAATGTAATTTTTGCAACATCCATCGCAATGTCAGAACCATGTGCCATGGCGATGCTCACATCTGATTGTGCCAAAGATTCTGAATCATTAATTCCATCGCCAACCATTGCAACTACTTTTCCTTCTTGCTGTAACTTTTTTACAAAATCTGCTTTGTCAGAAGGCATTAAATCTCCTCTAAAATGCGTAATCCCAACTTGTTTCGCAATGGCAGACGCAGTATCTTCATTGTCGCCCGTCAACATATACACTTCAATTTCTTGCGCTTGTAAATCTTGAATTGCTTTTCGTGATGTTCCTTTAATTTCATCAGCAATCGCAATGGTAGCAATCAAATTTTCTTCATTTGCATAAAACACAACTGTATTCGCATTTGAACGCCATTCTTCAATTATTTTATTGAATTTATCAGGAATTTGGATATTTTGGGCATTCATTAATGCAAGATTTCCAACAAAATACAGTTTTCCGTCTTTGTCTTTTGCCTGAACTCCTTGTCCTGTGATACTTTGGAAATCTGTCATTTCCTCCGACTCAATTCCCTCTTCCTTTAGATGACGAATTACAGCATCTGCCAAAGGGTGTTCTGACAAGGTTTCAATTGAAAGTAATTTAGATTTTAATGATTTAATTTCTTCAAGTTGATTTTCTGCTTCTTCTTTCGGCTCTTGTAGAGAAGTCTTATGTTGATTCAACCACCTTGTATTTGTTACACTTGGTTTACCTTGAGTAATTGTACCTGTTTTATCCAAAATGATGGCGTTTGTTTTATGAGCCAATTCAAGGCTTTCCGCATCTTTTATTAAAATGTTATTTTCAGCTCCTTTGCCAATTCCAACCATAATCGCTGTTGGCGTGGCTAAACCGAGCGCACAAGGACAAGCTACAATCAAGACAGCAATGGCGGCAGTCAAGCCAAGTGTGAAAGCATTTTCTCCACCAAAAACAATCCAAACGATAAACGTTAAAATGGCAATCACAATTACAATCGGCACAAAAATACTGGCAATTTTATCAACCAAACGTTGAACAGGAGCTTTACTGCCTTGTGCTTCTTGCACCCGTTGAATAATTTGAGATAAGAACGTTTCCTTCCCAACTTTCTCAGCACGAAATTGAAAACTTCCTTTTTGGTTTACTGTTCCCGCAAAAACTTTATCACCTTGTGATTTTTCGACCGCAACAGGCTCTCCAGTTATCATGCTTTCATTTACATAAGAATTTCCAGAAATTACTTCTCCGTCAACAGGAATTTTCTCTCCAGGTCGAATCACAATTGTGTTTCCTGTTTCTACCGCTTCAATTGGAATTTCGGTTTCCGAACCATTAATGATGGCAATCAATGTTTTGGGTTGCAACTCCATCAGCTTTTTTAATGCTGTTGATGTATTAGATTTTGCTTTTGCTTCCAAAACCCTTCCCAATAAAATAAAAGTGATGATAACTGTTGCAGCTTCAAAATAAACATGTGGTTCAACACCTCTTTCTATAAAAAAAGAAGGAAAAAATGTTGTTAAAACACTATATAAATAAGCAATTCCTGTACTCATTGCCACCAACGTGTCCATATTCACCTGTCGATGCTTTGCTTGTTTATACGTATTGATAAAAAATACCCGTCCAAACCAAAAAAGCACAGGCGTTGCCAACGCAAAAGAAATATATTTTCCTACGGTCCATTCCATAAAAAACATCCCAATAATAAAAATTGGAATGGTTAAAATAGCAGCTCCTAAAAACTGCTTTTTTAAGTCTTTGTATTCTTTATTTTGAATTTCTTCTTGCTCCTTCACGGCATCTTTTTCAACAATAATCAAATCATATCCAGCATCCGAAACCCTTGACTTCAACTCCTCTTTTGTTACAATGGAAGTGTCAAAATCTACCAAAACGGTATTTGCTGCAAAATTGACATTGGCTTGTTGAACACCATCGGTTTTCCGTAAAATATTTTCTACACTAGACGCGCAACCAACACACGACATTCCCGTAACAGGAAAAGTTAACCTATCTATTGTTGTACCCATTTTTAATTTTTAATCGTTTCAAATATAACAATATAAAGCAGGGAAATGTTTTCATTTTTTGCCATACATCTCTCACTCATTCTTCATATTTTTGTACCTTCGCTGTAATAAGAAGAATCATGAAAAATAAATTATTCCGGTTTTCAGAAATCGCTAAGATGGAACATGTTATTGAACCAACATGGGAAATGCTTCATACCAACAACATCCCGTATAAAGGTAAGTGGAGAGAGATGGTTTTTGGGAACAACAACCCGATTACATTAGAACTGGGTTGCGGAAAAGGAGAATATTCGGTTGGTCTGGCACGAAAATATCCCAATCAGAATTTTATCGGAGTAGATATTAAAGGCGATAGAATTTATATCGGTGCTAAACAAGCAACAGAGGAAGGATTAAAAAACATTGTGTTTTTACGAACAAGAATTGACTTTATTGATCATTTTTTTGAAAAAGATGAAATCAACGAAATTTGGTTAACATTTTCTGACCCACAACCCAAAAAATCAAGGAAAAGATTGACCTCTGAGCTTTTTATTAATCGTTACCGCAAATTTTTAAAACCCGATGGAATTATCCACCTGAAAACCGATAGCGATATTCTTTTCGAATCAACAGAGGAGCAAATAAAATTACATGGGTATAAATCTTTGTTTCATACGTGGGATTTATACGGTGACATCAATCAATTGCCAGAAGAAGATCAAGAAACGTTACAAATAAAAACGTATTACGAGCAGCTGTTTACAGGCAAAGGAGCACAGATTAAATACACAAAATTCACCATTTGATGATGAAAAGGGTTTCTTCAATCAACGACGATAAAAAAGACTTCTATCAACGAGTTTTTGAAATTACACGACTGATTCCAAAAGGAAGAGTTACTTCTTATGGAGCAATCGCAAAAGCACTTGGAGCAACAGGTTCAAGTAGAATGATTGGTTGGGCGTTGAACGGTTGTTCCAAAGAACATGGAGTACCCATTCCGGCACATCGAGTAGTAAATAGAAATGGTGTTTTAACAGGAAAACATCACTTTAATCCACCATCATCCATGCAAAAACAATTGGAAGCAGAAGGAATTGAAATAAAAGATGATAAAGTTGTTGATTTTGAAAAACTATTCTGGGATCCAATAAAAGAATTGTCAGAAGATTGGTAATGTTCTATGAAGATTTTTTCACGTTTTCCATTATCTTTGTCAGTGTTCAATTAATTAAATATGGTATTCGTTACAGGTGGTACAGGACTTTTAGGAAGTCATCTTTTAGTAGAGTTGTCAAAACAACACGACAATATCACTGCGATATATCGTAATCAATCAAAAATTGAGAGAGTAAAGTCTGTTTTTTATCATTATTTAAAAGAAGAAACCGAGAATTATTTTAAAAAAATCATTTGGGTAGCTTGTGACATTTTGGATGTACCGAAATTAGAGGAAGTAATGGAAGGGCACAAAGTCATTTACCATTGCGCTGGATTTGTATCTTTTGCACGTAGGGATTTTTCTTCATTGATAGAAATTAACCGATATGGCACAGCCAATATGGTGAACGTTGCTTTATCAAAAAAAGTCGATAAATTTTGCCATGTTAGCTCCACTTCAGCGGTCGGGAGAAAAGATATTCCATCAAATGTAGAAATTACTGAAAAAGGCAAATGGATTTTAACTGAAAAAACAAGTGGATATTCCATATCAAAATATAGTGCAGAGAAAGAAGTTTGGAGAGGAATCCATGAAGGTCTGAATGCTGTAATTGTAAATCCTTCTATCATTTTTGGATATGGAAATTGGGATGAAAGCTCCATGAAAATTTTCAAAAGGATAAAAAAAGGAATTAATTTTTACAGTTCTGGCGCCAACGCCTTTGTAGATGCTAGAGATGTTGCCAAAATCATGGTAACATTAATGAATCAAGACATATTTAATGAGAGATTTTTATGTACAGGAACAAACATATCTTTTAAAGAAGTATTTGAAAAAATAGCCATCCAATTAGATAAGAAGCCACCCACTTTTCAAGTGAATAAATTTTTAATGGGAGTTGCTTGGCGACTTTCAGTTTTGTGGGGTTTTATTACTTTCTCTAAGCCTACTTTAAGCAGAGAGACTGCTCGGAATGCTTTTACTGTGGCAAAATTCAATAGCAATAAAGTAAAAGAGCGAATTGGTCATGAGTTTTATGGTTTGGATGAAACAATAGAAAACGTTTTGCGGTAGTATTGAAATTATCCCACCATCTCTCCCACAATCGATTTTTTCATCATTTCTGAAATCACACCAACATCTTTATAATTTCCCAAAAGGTGCATAATTTTTGTAATCGCTGCCTCTGTTGTTAAATCTTCTCCACTAATTACTCCAATTTTATTTAACATCACACTGTTCTCATACATGCCTTGGTTAACTTTCCCTGATTGGCATTGAGTGATATTGACAACAATTCCGCCTTCTTCAATATAATTAGCAATCATTTGAAATAACTTTGGATTGTGAGGAACATTTCCAGCACCAAAAGTCTCCATTACAACCGCTTTCACACGTTCAATATCAAAAAGTCCTTGATAAACAGAAGTTAAACCACCCGGAAAAATTTTCATCAATGCTATCCGATTATCCATCTTTGGATAAAACATGAGTTCTTTCTGTTTGGTCTGAAATAATAGATGCGATGAGCTATATTTTATGTTTATCCCTGCAACTGCCAATGGCGGATAATTGGGAGATAAAAACGCTTCAAAAGCATCCGCCGAGATTTTTGATGTGCGATTTCCTCGGTACAGATAATCTTCAAAACAAATGGCAACTTCTTTGATTTGACTTTCGCCAAATTCATTTTTTGCAGCAGCAATTTCAATGGAAGTAATTAAATTTTCCTTCCCATCAGTACGAATTGTGTCTATGGGTAATTGAGAACCTGTTAAAATAATTGGCTTTTGTAGTCCTTGGAGTATAAAACTTAATGCACTCGAAGTGTATGCCATTGTATCTGTACCGTGTAAAATCACAAAACCGTCAAATTGTTCATAATGTTCAATGATAATTTGAGCAATTTCTTTCCAAATATCAGGATTCATATCAGAAGAATCGATGGGATGTTCTAAAGAAACACTCTCTAAATTCACATTGATTTTATCCAATTCTGGAACTTGCTTTTTAAGATATCCAAAATCAAAAGCCACCAATGCTTTGGTCTCTGAGTCTTTTACCATTCCAATGGTTCCACCCGTATAAATCAATAGAACTTTCGATTTATTCATGTTGCAAGAGTTTAAAAATTTCTAACGCGCTTTTTGTTGTTATTTGATCAATTTCTTCTTCACTAACTCCATAAATATTGGAAAGTTTTTGTGCAATAAATGGGACATATCCACTTTCATTTCTCTTTCCACGGTATGGAGTTGGTGCAAGATAAGGAGAATCTGTTTCTAAAACCAAATGTTCCAAATCAATGTGTTTTAAAACTTCATCTAACCCACTTTTTTTAAAGGTTACAACCCCGCCAATTCCCAATTTAAAATTCCCATAATTGATAATGTGGTTCGCCTGTTCCAGGTTTCCTGTAAAACAATGTAAGACACCCGACAAGTCATCATCGTTTTCTTCATCTAGAACCATCAAAATCTCGTCAAACGAATTTCTGCAGTGAATACTTACAGGAAGTTTTTCCTCCTTCGCCCAACGAATTTGCGCCCGAAACGCATGTATTTGTTCTTCCCGATACGTTTTGTCCCAATACAAATCTATCCCAATCTCTCCAATTCCAACATGATGACCGCGCTGGAAAAAAGTTTTTATTTGTTCTATTTGCTCTTCCCAATTTTCTTTTATTTCTGAAGGATGTAATCCCATCATAGCATAGCAAGCATTAGGAAAGTTAACTGTCATTTTTTCCATTTCAGAAATTGTATCGACGTTGATATTTGGTAATAAAAACTTAGAAACACCATTTTTAATTGCACGTTCTATCATATCAGAGCGATCGTCATCAAATTGTTCTACATACAAATGCGTGTGTGTATCTATCATGAGATTATGAATTTTTATAGCAAATTTAGAAGTTTTACTGTGTTATTTTTAGAAAAACATGATTTTAATCAAAAACACAATCATCTCATATAAACTCTTTTCTTATTCTTACAGAAGTTTCTGTAAATTTGTATGAAAGAAAACAATATGAAAAAGACAAAAACATCCAGTGACTCAAAAACGATTATGACAAATATTGTATTGCCCAATCACACCAATCCACATGGAGTTTTATTTGGAGGAGAATTATTGGCTTGGATTGACGTTGCGGGAGTTGTTACGGCACAACGCCACTCTGGTCGAATAGTTGTGACTGCCTCTGTAAATAATGTTTCGTTTGATTCTCCAATTCGAGAATCGGATATTGTAACTTTAGAAGCAACTGTTTCTCGTGCTTTTACAAGTTCCATGGAAGTTTTTGTAGATGTTTATGTTGAAAACCCCATTTCTGGCGAGCGAAAGAAACACAATGAAGCGATTTATACTTTTGTAGCTGTTGACCAAAATGGAAAACCGATTGATGTACCTGAATTAATTCCTGAAACTGAGCTAGAAAAGGAAAGATATGCAAGTGCCTTACAGCGGAAACAATTGAGTTTGATTTTGGCAGGACGAATGAAACCAGGCGAAGCAACCGAATTAAAAAAGATATTTTTGGAAGACAATATTTCCTAATCCACCATCATTATTGCTTCTTCAAAACGAATATTTATATCCACTTCAATTGGAAGTTCCGTTCCTTCTTCAGATATCAACCTTCCTTTTACAGTAAATTCAAAATTACCTAAACGCGGTTGGAAATCAATCAGTTCCGCACTTCCTGATTGCAATTGATATTCAACCTCTTTTCCATCAACATTTTTAAATACAGTTAGTGTAAAAGTTTGGTTCCCGTCATTGTTCATAGCTCCCTTGTATTTCCCTTTAAAATTAGTGTCAATCCCTTTTTTGTTAAATTGAATTACCACCCGTTCGTTGAATGCGTTTTGGATAAATGCTTTGATTCTTGTTTTAGTAAAAGATAAAACATTTCGTTTCTTTTCAAAGGTTCTAAAATCCAAAGAGTCTCCATCAATTTCAATATGTGCTTTTCCCATATTATAGAAATCTGAGCCTAAACTTTTTCTTTTTATCTCAGGGCGATCTTCATCTACAATTTCGATATATTCCCCATTCCACTTTCCCTCAGGTAAGCTGTCGTAATGAGTAATTTCAACTTCTTCGGATGATGTCTCACTAGTTTCGTTACTTATACAAGAAACAAGGAATATACCCATTCCTAACAAAACAATAAAACCTCTTTTTAACATCTTTAATTTTATTTTTGTTTTAACTTTTTTCGATAAAATTGCTTCCTTTTCTTTTTATCAGCTGCTTGCCATTTTGGTCCTTCACCGAGTTTTTCAGGCAATTTCCCTTGAGGGATTTTGGATTCGATTAACCGCTGAATTTTATCAATTTTCGGCATATCCTTTGGGTTTACTAAAGAAATGGCTTCACCTTCTGTGTTTGCTCTTGCCGTTCTTCCAACCCGATGGATATAATCTTCAGCATCTCTTGGAAAATCAAAATTAATAACCATATTAATCTCTTTAATATCAATTCCTCTACTCATAACATCGGTTGCTACTAGCAAAGGAATTCTACCTGAGCGGAATCCACGAAGAACCTCTTCTCTTTCTTCTTGTTCCAAATTCGATGAAATTCCTTTTGTTTTTGGATAGCCATTTTTCCTTAAGAATTGAACAATATTACCAACTTTAGCCTTCGTCGAAGAGAAAATTAAAATTCTTTGGTAATCTTTCTTTTGGTCTAAAATATGCTTAATTAGAGGTAATTTCTGTTCATCATAAGCGAGATAAACCATTTGTTTTACACCCTCAGCAGGTTTCGATAAAGAGAAGTTAATTTCGACAGGATTTTTCAACAACGTGCGAGCAAAACTTCTTATTTCAGAAGCCATTGTTGCGCTAAACATTAAGTTTTGTCTTTGTTTGGGTAATACTTCAAATATAGACTTTAAATCATCTATAAAACCCATATCTAACATACGGTCTGCCTCATCTAAAACCAATTGTTTTAAGTTAGAAAAATCAGTATTTCCAATTTTTATGTGAGAAAGCAATTTCCCAGGAGTTGCCACAACAATATTAACACCATTAGCAAGTGCTTCCTTTTGCATTTGCCAATCTTTTGCATCGCCTCCGCCGTAAATTGCCACAGAACTTGCTCCAACAAAGTAGCTTAATCCTTGAATTTGATTATCAATTTGAATAGCAAGTTCCCTCGTTGGAACGATGATTAATGTATTTACACTATCCGAAGGCTCAACTGTCAATTGATGAAGAATCGGCAAAACAAAAGCCGCTGTTTTTCCCGTTCCTGTTTGCGCACATCCGATTAAATCTTTTCCTGCCATAATCTCAGGAATTGCAGCTTCTTGGATGGGCGTAGCATCCTTAAACCCCATATATCCAATTGCTTCTAAAAGTTGTTCATTTAATTTTAGTGCCGTAAACTTCATTTTACAAAAGTACGAATTATATGGATTGTAACAGATTATAATGTGTTATTAATGGTTAAATTCCCACCTCTATTTTATTAAAAATTAATAAACTCCCAAACCCCAAAAAAATAAACACCCTGACTTAATACACTTTTTTGTACTGTCCCTCCTCCTTAATTGTAATTTCCGACTTTTGGCTGCCAATTCCGCCTACGGGCTTTAGTTGTTCCTGCTGTGCTTGCTTTTGTTTGGCTTTTAGCTGGTACTTCCTCTTATTATTTGAATAATATCCTATAACTGGAAGTATGCCGATATATATTTGATTTATCTTCCTTTTTTGGGAGATAACCATCAAATAATAATCGGTATAGATGTACTCGCTCCAAGCCACAAAAGCAAAGCACAACCGTTCACAAGCTATCACCCTCCGTCGGAGCAGGAAAAAATACCCCTTTCAATTTTACGGACTAACACCAAATGAAGTGCTCAATGGAGAAAAAATAGAGAAATCAATGACTACCCTATTTATAGCATGAAACGTTAGAAAATCTCATGTTGCGAAGCATTCGCCTTGGAATTCCATTGATTTTTTTGTTTCGTTTTTTTATCAAGAAAAAAATGAAAAGAAAGAATTGTTGAAGCAAAAAACATAAGGGATAAGGATTTTTTAATCGGACGATAGTGATTTTAAAAATAAAACAGCATTTTAAAGAGTATTAAATGAAAGTTCCCAAAAAATATACAAATGATTCGTATCTTTGTTAAATGGCGCAGAAGAATCTTTACATAATTGCAGGTTGTAATGGAGCGGGAAAAACAACAGCTTCTTATACTATATTGCCAGAAATTTTAAACTGTAAGGAATTCATTAATGCAGATGAAATAGCTAAAGGAATATCTCCTTTTCAACCCGAAAAAGTAGGGCTTGAAGCAGGTCGAATTATGTTAAACCGAATTAATGAGCTAATCAAAAGTGGTACAAGCTTTGCATTTGAAACTACATTAGCTACGAAAAGCTATAAAAACAAGATAATAGAAGCACAGAGAAAAGGATACCAAGTAACTTTATTGTTTTTTTGGTTACAATCAATAGATTTAGCCAAAAAACGTGTTCAAACTCGAGTAAAAGAAGGTGGACACAATATACCTCCAGAAGTTATTGAGCGAAGATATACCAAAGGAATAAACAATTTATTTGATATTTATTTCCCTATTGTTAATAATATTTATATTTTTGATAATTCTAAAGGGATATCTATAAGTATTGCATCAAAAGAGAATGACGAAGAAATAAATGTCATTAATCAAGATAAATTTGATCTTTTAAGAACATATTATGAAAAAAGATAATAAAACAAAACCTAAAAGCAAGGAATTAGAGAAAATAATTAAAGGTCTAGAATTGACTTACAAAAATCTTATTCAATTCAAAAAAGAAAAAAACAGTGTGCTAATTGTTATGCGTGAAGGAAAGATTGTTGAATTGCAACCCTAATGATTTTTTTTAGTATATCGGGAATTGCAACCCTAATCTTTCATTGAAATCCAAAAATGGGAAATCAAAACTCTTATTACCTAGCCATCTTTTAATTTAAAGAATAATTAAACTGGTTTCTAAAGAAAATTAACCCCCTCCACAAACACTTGTTTATCAACACATTCGTTGCAACGAAGTGTTTTATTCGCTTTTACTTCCCGTTGATCAGTGAGCTACGGTTGTCTCGGGAATTGCCCGGAACTTTTTCAGCCTGAGATTAATTAAAAATAATTAAACAAACCCATCAAAACCCTATAATAGACTTTAAATCAATTAGATACATGAGTTATAGATAAAAATAGATATCGTATTTTGATTATTTTTCAAATGCACAACGGGTTTAGTTATAATTTTTAGCCTAAATTTGTACTTTATTAAGAAATTAGATATGAAAAGAAACTTATATTTTTTATTTACAGTTGTATTATTTATGAGTAGCTGTGGTGACGCTTCAAAAAAATCTGATGAAGTTGTTGAAGAAGAAGTCGTTGAAGTAACTTACAGCAGTTTTGGTACAGAAATAACTCCTGATGGTGCAATTGATTTTGTAGAAATGACAGATAAATTTAAAAATCTTGAAGAAGGAGATACCATTCCAATTAAATTCGCTTCTACCATTTCCGAAGTTTGTCAAAAGAAAGGATGTTGGATGAAAATGGATTTAGACGGCGAGGAAGATGCATTTGTCCGCTTCACAGATTATGGATTTTTTGTTCCTTTCAATGCTGGAGATCATAAAGCAATCGTTGAAGGTTCAGCTTTTATAAGTGTGGTTTCCGTTGAAGAACTTCAACATTATGCTAAAGATGCGGGTAAATCAGAAGAGGAAATTAATCAAATTACAGAGCCAGAAAAAAGATTTTTAATACGTGCAGACGGTGTTTTAATCGAAGACATTGCACTCGCAGAAACTGAAACAGAAGTAAGTAATGAAGAATAATTTTTTCTTTTTTATCTATCTTTCATTCATTTTGATTTCCTGTTCTGAGGATATCGAAACAGCTACTGTTGCACCAAGTAAAGATTTGAAAAAAACAGATTTCGAGATGTATGAGGTGTCGGAGATGACAGCCTTGATGGAACGTCTTTATGCTAACAATCAGGTAATAAAACGTAAAATTGAAGCCGGCGAAACAAATTTTGGTGATTTACCCGAAGATTATATCCGCATTCACAGTGCAGTGCTAACAGACCCAACAGATAGAGATGAGTTTTTAGAACGTCAAGCAGAGAGTTTTTTAGAGGCGCAATCTTTGGTTTATTCCGACCCTACCAATGCAAAAGCAAATTTCAATTTAATGGTTAATTCTTGTATCGAATGCCATAAGGTAAAATGTTCGGGGCCTATTGAAAGGATTAAGAAATTGTATATCCCCGAAGATTAAAAAAGATACGGTTTGTAATCGAAACAAAATCATCTTTGAGGCAACTCAAACAGTATTTTTCATTATCTTCACACAAAAAATATTGGTTATGGCAGAACTCAAATGGGAAACCATTAAAAAATATGAAGATATCACCTTTAAAAAATGTAATGGTGTAGCACGTATTGCATTTAATCGACCAGAAGTGAGAAATGCTTTTCGACCTGAAACCGTTGATGAATTGTTAGAAGCGCTAATCATTGCACATGAATCGCAAGAAATTGGAGTTGTTTTATTAACTGGAGAAGGACCATCTCCGAAAGATGGAGGCTGGGCATTTTGTTCCGGTGGCGACCAACGTGTGCGTGCAAAGAGAGGTTATCAAGGTGGCGATGGTGTAAATAAATTCAACATTTTAGATGTTCAACGTCGCATTCGTTTTATGAATAAAGTCGTGATTGCCGTTGTACCTGGTTGGACTGTTGGAGGCGGACATTCTTTGCACGTAGTTTGTGACTTAACAATTGCAAGCAAAGAACACGCCATTTTTAAACAAACAGATTTAGATGTGGCAAGTATTGACGGAGGTTATGGTTCTGCATATTTAGCGAAAATGGTCGGACAAAAAAGAGCAAGAGAAATATTTTTCTTGGGACGCTCCTACTCTGCCGAAGAAGCCTTCCAAATGGGAATGGTCAATGCTGTCGTTCCACACAATGAACTAGAACAAACTGCTTATGATTGGGCGCAAGAAATCATGACGAAAAGTCCAACAGCAACAAAGATGGCTAAGTTTGCTATGAATTTGGTTGATGATGGATTGGTAGGACAACAAATTTATGCCGGAGAAGCTACACGGTTAATCTATGGAACAGACGAAGCAGAAGAAGGTCGAAATGCTTTCCTTGAAAAACGCGAAAGAGACTTTAGTAAATATCCCAAATTTCCATAATCACGATGAGTGCATTAGAATTGACATTAATCGATAAATTTGGAAAAAACAATGTTTCTTCTATTCAGCTTTCTGACAATGATTATATCAGTATATTAAAAGTTAATATCCAGACTAAATTTTCAAAGTGCATCATTGTTACCAATGGATTGTCAAATTACAAAATGCCAGTTCCTGAACAATATAAAGGTCAAGAATTTAACGAAATCTACTTTTGTTTGCCAAGTTATTGGGATATTGAAGATAAAAACAACCCAAAAATGAATTGGCCAGTTGAAATCTTACAAAAATTGGCTAAAAATGTCATGAAAAACAATACTTGGTACGGAAGAGGTCACACCATCGCCAATGGAAATCCGCCCAAATCCATTTCTGAAACCATGAAACAAGAATATTTTGTGATGACAGCACCTATTTCAATGGAAGATTATTTGCGACCGATAGCGATTGAAGACAAAACCATTCATTTTCTATCGGTAATTCCAATTTTCAAAAATGAATTGAAACTAAAAGAAACGAAAGGCTACAAAAAGTGGATTCGTGGATACAGAGCAAAAAACGGCACAGAAATTTTGGATGATTTCAGAAAACCGATGAAATCGGGACTCTTAGAAAGATTTATAAAAAAATAAAGTCCGTTTTAATCATTGAGTTAAAACATCTTGTTTATACTTTCTCCTGACTTCCGCAGATTAACGCTCAAAATAAAAAAACCGTTTTGATTAAACCAATAATTTAAAAAATTAACGTCCAATTATCATTAACCTAATTCTCAAGGACGCACATTAAAACTTTTAGAAGTTGGAACGAACTAAAAACTGTAAAAAGTTGAGGAAGTTCCGCAGCTTGCGGAGGAAATCACCGAAACTTTCAGTTTTTAGGAGCGGAAACGAGAAAAGTTTTGAAGTGCTAGACCTTTTTACTCACCATTTTTATTAAAATTTTATGGTGTTCGTGAGCTCCTTTCAGTCGGTTACGAACTTTTTGGGGCAATGCCAACCGACCGCAGGGAGCTCATGAATACATTAAAAACAATGAAAAGAATAATGAATAAAAAGTGGATAATTTAAAAATAATAAACGCTCATGCTTTAGAAAAACCAGTTTAAAATCAATTTAGTTAATCAGGCAGAGCGCAAGCTCCTTTCAGTCGGTTGTTTTGTCGGACGATAGTGATATATTAACAGTTATTCCATACCTTTTATCACAACTATCCGAAACTTGCTATAAAAAAAATGCCTGAAAATGCTTTACTTTGAAAAAAATCTCACAAGTTTTCAAATATGGCATTATTCAGGCGCTCCAAAAATACAAATAAACCTTTACTTGGTCAAATTTTAAATTTAATTCCAACTCATTTATTAAAATCTGAAATCCACAGACACCAATCAGACAAAGGTTGTTCTAAATACAAGACTTACGACCAATTGGTAGCTTTAATGTTCGGACAGCTGAACAAATGCTATACGCTTTCCGACATAAGTTGTGGATTATCAATTAGTAGCACCTTTTTATCCGACGTAGGATTAAGTCAAAGTCCTGCCAAATCCACAATGAGTGATGGCAATAAAAACCGGAATTATCAGGTGTTCGAGAGTCTATATTACAAGCTCTTGAGCTACTACAAACACACCTTGAAATCCAAACATCAAAGTCACATTATCGAAGAAATCAAAAACCATAATATCAAATTGATAGACAGTACTACGATTAGTCTATGTTTGAATCTTTTTAATTGGGCAAAGTTCCGAACAGCTAAGGGCGGGCTTAAAATCCACACAGTTTGGGACGACCAGTTAGGGCTTCCCGATATGGTAAACATCAGCGAAGCTAAGATTAACGACCGCTATGGATTGCTCAACAATGTATTCGATAAAGGCACGATAATCGTTGAGGATAGGGGTTATTTTGATTTTTCATTGATGATGAGCAGAATCCAAGCAGACAATACATTCGTTACCCGTATCAAAGAAGGTACGGTATATCGCACCTTGGAAGAAAAGGAACTTCCCGATGAAAAAGACCAAGATATTCTCAAAGATGAGATTATCGAACTTACTTCCAAAAGGGCAGAAAAAACAGGTATTCACAAGAAAAGATTGCGTTTGGTACACGTTTACAAAGAAGATGAAAACAAAACAATCGAAATCATCACTAATAATCTTGATTGGGAAGCAAGAACCACAGCTGATTTATACAAAAAGCGTTGGGACATCGAATTGTTTTTCAAAGCAATGAAACAAAATTTACAGATAAAAACCTTTCTGGGAACAAGTAAAAATGCCGTGAAGTCTCAGATTTACGTAGCTTTGATATGCTATCTGTTGTTGGAACTGATTAAAAGATGTTATTGCACGGGAAAACCAGCTTTTAGTAATTTTTGCGAGAAAATCAGGGTCTGTCTGATGCATTATCTGACCTTGAATTATGTCTGCAACGAACTCAAACCAATCGTAAAGAAAGTTAAAAAACCACCTGAAAAAACACTTTTTGACAGAGATAATTTCAGCACACAAATAGTTTTAAGGCTGTAAATCAATGGTTTAAGCCCGGACGCAACCGATTTTTTAAAACTTTCGGACGGCTGTGACCTTTTATAAAAGAATAGATTTTTTTTGGTAGAAATGATAGAAAATATCTCAGAATTTGATTTTTTTTTATTAACTTAGGGGCTTGATTTTAATTAAAGAATTGTGGTGAAACACATTCTTTTTAAAGGTCTAAAAGTGTTATTGACTAATAATAAAATAGCAAAAAGGTCAGGTTAATCCAGCTTTTGGAACAATATTTATGAAAGGAGAAGACTTAAAAATCTATAGATAAATTCGAAGATAACATGCATACTTAGTGCCTTAGGGTAAATTTTAAAACTTAAAATTACAAATAAAATGGGAAAAATAATTTATGGAATTCTTTTATTAGGATTAATAGGAGTTGGAACTATTGGATGTGAAAAAGATAAAATTCAAAATCCAGAGTTAATTAATGACAATATGATTTTAACAAGTAACGATGATCAAGAACTTAAAATCATAAGACCTAGCTATGGTGAAATAGCTTGTTTTATTAGGAACTCAGAAGGAGATGTTTTTTGGGGTAAGAGATGTGGCACCCCAAAAGGAAAGTGTGGAAAAAAGGAAACAGCTTGTGAAGCCATAAGAGTTGTTGCTGAACAGAGGTTGCCTGAAGGCATGAAAGCTGATGAATTTATCAAGGTGTGGAATAATGACGAGTCAAGAGTGATTCTTGAGAAACAAGGATATTACTCTCAAGATGTGAAAGAATGAATTAATTTAAGGAGATACGAATTCGTATCTCCTTTTTCTCTTAAATTTTAAATAATGAAAAACCTTGTCTTATTTTTAGTAGTTGTTATTTCAATTAATACTGGTTGCAGGAACAACTCAAATACCTCGCATCAAATAAACAAAATAGAAATAAAACTAAATGAAATTGACTCTATAAATAGAGGCGATGTTGACTTATCATTAGCTATTCAATATCCAAACTCTAATTATTTATATTGCACCAACAATATGGGTAATGCTGATAAATTACAAATATTCAGAATCAGCTTAAACACTTTTAAAATTGATAAAATTCTTGATATTCCAAAAGGAGATTTTTTTGAAGCTTACTTCGTTGATGAGATTGATGAAAAAATATACCTATTCATGAATGAAGAATTAAATTCTTATACTTTTGAAAGTAAATTGCTTAAAAACATAAAAATTGATGTTGGTGATATTGGTTTTATTACCAACTTAAAACCTTTTTCGTTTTATCCATATATTATTAATGAAAAACTATACGTAGAGTTTTTCCCAAATATAGACGGGACTTATGCAAATAAAGAATTTTATACACATCCTTTTCAAGTTGCCGTAGATCTAAATTCTACAAAAACTCAATTTATCAATACAAAGTATCCTGCTGAGTATAAAAATCACTGCTACGGTTTTAATTTTATTCCAGATAGATTTTTTACGGATGATAACCTTCAAATAGTGACATTTCCATATAATGACTCCGCATACATATATGATTTGCACGGCGTACATTTAAAAACCGTCTTTTTTGGAACGAATAAATCGCACGAATTTCAGCACATACCATACACGGAAATAGACAAACTTCAGCAGGAAGTATTTGATAATTTTAATTCTGACATGCCATTTTACGGCTTTTCAACCTTTATTCCAAATCAAAACATTCTGGTTAGGCAATATTTTGATTTTAACAAAGAAGAAGAAAGATTAGATAATACAATAATCTTATATGATAATGAATGGAATTATATTGGCGAAACTATGCTCAACAAAAACCTTTCATTATTTGGAAGTATAAAACATGGTTTATTACATTTAAAAGCAAAAGATGATAAAATTAAAATATACAGTGTTAAGTATCGGTAGAAGCATATTGCTTGGATTTATCTTATTATTATTAACTTTTTGTAATAGAAAAGAAAATCCCAACTCAACGACACCTTACTCTAAAATAGGATATTTCTATAAAGATTCTTTTGATTTAAGAGTTTCAGATTTTCTTTCCATGTATGATGACTCTGAGTACTTTACTTTTATTGATTATTCAACTTGTGCCAGATGCTCAGACAGCAAAATTATAGATTACTTTGAAAATCTAAATCAAAATAAAAGTTTAACCTTATTTTTCAACGATTCAATTGTATATCATTCATATTTAAAAGGATTTCCTTCAATTAACTGGGTGTATTTGGAGAATGCTTACTGGGACGAATATCATTTGCGCAGCTCTAATATCATTGAATATCAAAAAGGTAACAATAATTACACAAGAGTTAATTATGGCGATTAGTTAAAAAACCGTTTTGATTAAACCAATAATTTAAAAAATTAACGTCCAATTTTCATTAACTTAATTCTCAAGGACGCACATTGTAAAATCAAAACGCAGAAGTCAAGAAATAAAGTCCGTTTTAATCATTGAGTTAAAACATCTTGTTTATACTTTCTATATACTTTAACAAATCATTTGTTCCTTCTTTTGATGTGCTAGAAGTTAAAAATATTTGAGGCAACTCTTCCCACGACTCTAACATTACTTTTTTATAATGAGCGATGTTGCTTTCCAATTTATTTTTCGTCAATTTATCAATTTTGGTAAAAACCATAGAAAAAGGAATGGCGTTGGTGGCGCAAAACTCCATAAACTCAATATCTAACTTTTGCGGTTCAAGTCGGCTGTCTAATAAAACAAACAAATTCATCAAATTCTCCCGTTGGGTAAGATAGTCATTGATGAAATTTGCCCAATCACGTCTATCCGATTTAGAAGATTTTGCGTAACCATATCCAGGTAAATCCACCAAATACCACTCTTTATTAATAAGAAAATGATTTATTAACTGGGTTTTTCCTGGTCGCCCAGAAGTTTTTGCTAAATTTTTATTATTTGTCATAGCGTTTATCAAGGAAGATTTCCCAACATTGGAACGACCGATAAAGGCATACTCAGGCATATTTGGTGCAGGACATTTATCTATATCTGTGTTACTTATAACAAATTGCGCCGACTTTATAATCATTATAAATTTTTATACAAAGTTATTTTTTTAGTCGTTAAAATGAAATATATTAAATTTTTATTATCTTTAAGCAATCTTTTAATATAAAGAGAGTTGCAAAACTCGTCATCTTAATTAACTGATAATGAATGAATAATAGTTTAAAAATGCAATATTTTGTGTTTTAATTTTGAAATTTAAAACATAAACTATTTCTTTGCAAACTAAATAACCTTAAAAAAATAGGAAAATGTCTGATATTAAATCAAGAGTTGTATCAATTATTATTGATAAATTAGGTGTAGAAGAAGATGAAGTTACAACAGAATCTTCATTCACAAATGATCTAGGAGCTGACTCTCTAGACACAGTTGAGTTGATTATGGAGTTTGAAAAAGAATTCAACATTGCAATTCCAGACGACCAAGCTGAAAACATTCAAACAGTAGGTCAAGCAGTTGCTTATATTGAAGAAAACGCTAAGTAAAATTTAAAGCAAACTTTGATTTAGATAAACCTTATGGAGTTAAAACGGGTTGTTGTAACAGGATTAGGAGCACTAACGCCAATCGGAAATACGATTAGTGAATATTGGGATGGACTAATCTCGGGAAAGAGTGGTGCTGCGCCTATCACCCATTTTGACGCATCGTTGTTTAGAACACAGTTTGCGTGTGAATTAAAAAATTTTAATGCCCTTGACTTTCTAGATAAAAAGGAAGCAAGAAAATTAGATAACTTTTCTCAATACGCCATGGTTTCTTCAATGGAAGCCATGGCTGATTCTAAATTACTAGAGTCAAATCCAGACCGCGACCGAATTGGGGTGATTTGGGGCTCGGGAATTGGTGGAATCAAAACATTTCAGGATGAAACAGAAGGGTTTCTTAAAGGAGATGGTTCTCCAAAAATAAATCCTTTCTTTATCCCTAAAATGATTGCTGATATTGCTGCAGGACACATTTCTATCCAATATGGATTGCGTGGTCCAAACTACGTTACCGTTTCTGCTTGCGCTTCTTCTACAAATGCCATTATCGATGCATTCAATATTATCCGATTAGGAAAAGCTGATGCAATTGTTACTGGTGGGTCTGAAGCAGCAGTAACTCAAATGGGAGTGGGTGGTTTTACAGCAATGCGCGCGCTTTCAACAAGAAACGATTCGCCACAAACCGCTTCTCGTCCGTTTGACAAAGACAGAGATGGTTTTGTGTTGGGAGAAGGAGCTGGAGCGTTAATTCTTGAAGAATATGAGCACGCAATAAAGCGTGGTGCTAAAATCTACGCAGAAGTAGCTGGAGTGGGAATGTCTTCGGACGCATATCATATTACAGCCCCGCATCCTGAAGGGATTGGAGCAAGAAATGTGATGATAGAAGCGTTGAAAGATGCTGAATTGAAACCAGACGATGTAGATTATGTAAATGTACACGGAACATCAACGCCGCTTGGTGATGTCGCAGAAACAAAAGCAATCAAAGAAGTTTTTGGTGAACATGCATATAATTTAAACATTTCCTCAACAAAGTCGATGACGGGTCACCTTTTGGGTGCCGCTGGAGCAATTGAGGCAATTGCTTGCATTTTAGCAGTTCAAAACAACATCGTTCCCCCAACTATCAACCACTTTACTGATGACGAAGAGTTAGATAATAAACTCAATTTTACATTTAATAAACCGCAAAAAAGAGTTGTTGATGTGGCTTTATCAAATACTTTTGGGTTTGGTGGTCACAACACATCGGCAATCTTTAAAAAGTTTAAAGAATAAATAAAAATGAGATGGTTTTCATTTCAATCTCGCCCAAAAAATAAAAATGAACTACAACTTATAAAATTTCTAATTAAAAAGTTTGGGTATAGACCTAAAAATCTGAAAATTTTTAAAACCGCACTTACTCATAAATCCATTTCTAATGTCTCTAAGGGACTTGAATCAAATGAAAGACTTGAATTTTTGGGTGACACAATACTTGATGCTGTTATTGCAGATATCTTGTATGAGAAATTCCCAGATAAAAACGAAGGCTACCTCACTAAAGTAAAATCTAAACTCGTTAGTCGTAAAACACTTTCCATGGTGGCAAAAAAAATGGAAATTGGTAAAAATATTTATTTCCAAAAAGGAAGGGGAATTAATGTTCATTCTTTAGAGGGAAATGCCTTAGAATCTCTTATTGGTGCAATATATTTAGATGGTGGATTCAAGACAGTTAAAAAGTCTATAACACATTCTATTTTGCGTAATTACCTAAACATTCAAGATGTTTTAGAAAATGAAATCGACTTTAAAAGCCAACTATACATTTGGGCTCAAAGAAATAAAATCAACATCGAATTTAATTTAATGCGTGAAGAACTCATTAAAGGTGAATGGAACTATGAAGTTGAGGTTTTACTCAATTCCATTCCTCATGGAAGAGGTAAAGGAAATACAAAGAAAATGGCGGAACAAAGTGCTTGCAAGCAAACTTTAGAATTAATTGGTTAATTCTATTCACCTCGTTGATTGACAAAATACTGAATTGCAAGTCGATACCCTTCAAGTCCAAATCCAAAAATACAACCTTCAGTAACAGGACTAATTAAACTCTTATGCCGAAAAGTTTCTCGATCAACAATATTTGAAATATGAACTTCAATTATTGGAATATCACTGGCTTTAACTGCATCATGTATAGCAACAGAAGTATGCGTGTATCCACCAGCATTAAGAATAATTCCTTTCGCGTCTGAATTTTGTATAAAGTTAATGATTTCTCCTTCCAAATTACTCTGCCGAACCTCAATATCAATTCCATCAAAATTAAGGGAATCAATGTATTCATCAAAAGATTGTGAACCATAAATTTCAGGTTCTCTTTTTCCTAAAAGGTTTAAATTTGGACCATTTATTATTAAAACTTTCATTGCATTTTATTCTTACAATAATAATCAATTTTTATGAATCTGGCTTACAACCCAAGAGGTTAAATCCGCTTTTATATAAAAAATTCTATATCTTTACTATATGAAAATTTGGAGTACTTATCAAAAGGATTTTATAAATTACCTAAGGATAGAGCGGGGTTTGGCTGAGAATTCTATTTTTGCCTATCAACAAGATTTAGATAAGTTAATTGATTTTTGTACGATTAGAAATATTGCTCCAAATGAAGTAGAATTACAAACTTTAAAAGACTTTATTAGTGATTTGCACGAGTTGGGATTGTCGGCCCGTTCACAGGCAAGAGTAATAAGTGGAATAAAACAATTTTTTGATTTCCTGATTTTAGAAAATACCATTCAAAACGACCCAAGTAGTTTGTTAGAATTACCAAGAATCAGCCAAAAATTACCTGTTTTTTTAACCATTGAGGAAATCGACCAATTACAATCTGCCATAGATTTAAGCAAACCAGAAGGCCACAGAAATAAAGCCATCATAGAGACACTTTACAGTTGCGGACTGCGAGTAAGTGAATTGGTCAATCTTAAATTTTCAAATATATATTTTCAGCAAGGATTTATTCGGGTTATCGGAAAAGGGAATAAAGAACGCCTTGTTCCTATTAGTCCTTCCGTTGAAAAAGAAATAAACCTTTATGTAGAAGGAACCAGAAATCATCAAAAGATACAACCTGGAAATGAAGATTATGTATTTCTAAACCGTCGTGGAAGAAAACTCACAAGGGTCATGATTTTTACAATAGTTAAGGATTTGTCAAGCGCGATTGGACTAACCAAAAACATTAGTCCACACACGTTTCGCCATTCTTTCGCCACCCACCTCATTGAAGGAGGTGCAAATTTAAGGGCAATTCAAGAAATGTTAGGTCATGAATCCATAACCACAACAGAAATTTACACACATTTGAATCAAGCATATATTCGAGAAGCAATTCTCAAATTTCACCCAAGGAATCATTGAGCAAAACGCTTGTTTTTAGTTTGAAAATTATCAATTATATTTATTGAAAATCATCAATCCATTAACAAAGATTAACAAATCAAATAAATTTATATAAAGTACTATTCTTTAGAAAATCGCTTATATTTACTAACTTTGATAGCTTATAAAATATATAACTATGGGATGTACAAATTGTGGGAGTGGTTCTGGATGTGGAACTGACGGCAAGGGTTGTGAAGTTGGTGGCGCCTGTGGTACTGGAAGAAATGGAGAAAATGACGTTTTTGATTGGTTAGCAAATATGCAATTACCATCAACAAAAAGTCAATTTGATATAGTAGAAATTCGGTTTAAAAATAACCGTAAGTCCTTTTATAGAAACCTAAAAGGAATAAATTTAGTTGCAGGAGACACAGTTGTTGTTGATGCTCATCCAGGCCACGATGTCGGGGTAATTTCCGTTGCTGGTGAATTGGCACGCATTCAATTAAAAAGAAAAGAGCCAAATTTTAAAGCTCATGATGCAAAGCAGGTTTTACGCCATGCTACGCAACAGGATATTGACCAATGGGTTGAATCCTATAAAAAAGAGCATGTAACAATGATGCGCTCAAGAGAGTTGGCTAGGGATTTGAATCTTGAAATGAAAATTTCCGATGTCGAATATCAAGCTGATGGCTCAAAAGCTACTTTCTATTATACGGCTAATGGTCGGGTCGATTTTCGTCAACTGATTAAAGATTTAGCCACTGAATTTAAGGTGAGAATCGAAATGCGCCAAATTGGTGCCAGACAAGAAGCTGCACGACTGGGTGGCATCAGTTCGTCAGGTCGTGTTTTGTGTAGCTCTACCTGGCTAAAAGACCTCAGAACGGTAAGTACAACTGCCGCGAGGTATCAACAGCTTTCCTTAAACCCTGAAAAATTAGCAGGACAATGTGGTAAGTTGAAATGTTGTTTAAACTTTGAGTTAGATTCGTACATTGAAGCTTTAAAAGATTTTCCATCAACAAAAATTAAACTAAAGACCAAAAAAGGCACAGGAATACATATCAAAACAGATGTATTTAAACAAATAATGTGGTACTTACTACAGTCAAACGAAGAAAAACAACCTGTTTTGGTTGCACTTTCGTCTGACAAGGCCAAGGAAATTATTAAAATGAATAAAGATGGTAAGCTACCAGAAGATTTACGCGATTTTGAAGTAATAACCGCTGAAGTAGAAGAAACTGAAGTAAAACTTCATAATGTTGTGGGGCAAGATGATTTAACTAGGTTTGACTCCAACTTTAAGTCTAAAAGGAGAAATAAAAAACGAAAAAAAGGCAGGTCAAATTCAAGAAAAAATAACAAAAATCAACAGAAACGTAATAATTAAAAAAACATAGGATGAAAAAATCAATTCTGTTATTTTTCTCTTTCATTTCCATTGGCTTAATGCTGAGTTTACAAGGCTGCAACAGCGATGCTTTATACGATAAATCTTATTATTTCAAGGATAATGTTTGGAACAAAAAAGATACAGCCTATTTCAAGGTTGAAGTAAAAAACACAGATGTAGTTCATGATTTTATCTTAAGTCTGAGGACATCCAAAGAATATCAATACAACAACCTTTGGTTGCATATTTTTATTACCGCGCCAGATGGCTCAACCTCAAAAGTTGCTCAAATGATACCACTGGCAAACCCTGACGGTTCTTGGATTGGGAAAAAGTCAGGAACACTTGTTGAAAGCACCTTACGATTTGATTCTAAACCATTTCCCTTGGAAGGAGAGTATATTTTTAAAATAACAAACGCAACTCAACAAGAGGAGATTCGATATGTAGAAGATATAAGCCTGAGGATTGACTAAATTGATTTAGTCAATAACCATCTCTGGAACACTATCCGGTATAATTAAATCAGCATCAGTTGCATTTTTAATTTCCTCAATGGAAACTCCAGGGGCTCTTTCTAGAAGATGGAAAGCTCCATCTCTGATTTCAAGTACAGCTAAATTGGTTACAACCTTTGTAATGCAATTCACTCCAGTTAAAGGAAGCGTACATTTTTTAAGAATCTTTGATTCTCCATGCTTATTGGTATGTATCATTGCAACTATGATATTTTCAGCAGAACCAACTAAGTCCATTGCTCCACCCATTCCTTTTACAAGTTTACCAGGAATTTTCCAACTTGCAATATCTCCGTTTTGATCAACTTCCATTGCCCCTAAAACTGTTAATTGAACATGCTTTCCCCTGATCATCCCAAATGAAGTAGCAGAATCAAAGTAAACCGCACCTTTTTTAGCTGTAATTGTTTGCTTTCCAGCGTTAATCAAATCGGCATCTTCTTCTCCTTCATAAGGAAATGGACCCATTCCGACAATTCCATTTTCTGATTGAAACTCAACTTCTATATCTTCCGGAACATAGTTCGCAACTAATGTAGGAATCCCAATTCCAAGATTTACATAAAAACCATCTTGTAATTCCTTTGAAATTCTTTTTGCAATACCAATTTTGTCTAATCCTATCATTTTATGACTTTTTAAAACTTGTTTCCCAAAGATAATGGAATTATTTTGTCTATCTGCTTATTTTTAGAATTATTCGTTTAGATAAGCGCAAGAATGTTAACCACAAAGAAGTTGCAGAGAAAAGACTTAGCCTAACTTGGCAATTAAAAAGCTCTGATCGTATTTGTTTTTCATAAATTTTAAGTACATTTATAACTTAAACTAAGAAACGCAATCATGAAAACACTCATACTATTTCTTTTAATCTTTTTATCAATCCCTATTTTTGTAGCTTCTCAGTCACCCAAAATGTCTAAGATATCTAAGCAAGACGTTCAATTTATTAAAGAAAACATTCCCTTTATCTTAAAAAAGAGTAAAACTTTATGGGATAATTTACCTGTAACAGACATTAATCAGGAAATTTATGTTTCTTTTTTGGGAAAACTCAAGGAAGATGTTACAGAAATTGAACAAGTCGAAAATGTTATCATTGGAAAAGGAATCGGAAGAATTAGAAGTGTTAGAATTAAACTGACAAATTTGGATAAAATAAACGTTCTGAATCAGTTTGAATATTTAGAACTTGCCTCAAAGATAAGACCTTCACTAGAACGCGTAAATTACGACACAAGAGCAGACAGTGTCCATCGTGGCTTGTATCTTCCGCAATCATACACAGGAAAAAATATTTTAATTGGTGTAAATGATTGGGGCTTTGACTATACATCTCCCATGTTTTATGATACACTTCTTCAAAATTCAAGAATCCTTGCAGTTTGGGATCAATGGAAGCGTTCTGGCCCAAGACCGAATAATTTCAATTACGGAACAGAATATAATACTTGGGCTGAAATTTCAACTGCACAATCAGACACTTCAAACCAATATGGTTATGGTACACATGCAACACACGTTGCGGGAATAGCTGGCGGTAGCGGTGCTGGAGCAATCAGTACAGGTGTGGCTTTTGAATCTGAATTTCTTTTTACTACAATTCTTGTCGATGAAGCAGCTGCAATAGACTCTTGGTATTGGATGTACGAAAAATCACTTGAATACAACAAAAACCTTATTGTTAATATGAGTTGGGGATTGTATAATATTGGAACTTCTGACGGAACATCATTGTTAAGTCAAGCAATTGATGAATTAAGTGATTTTGGTGTTTTGTTTGTTAGCTCTGCTGGCAATAATGGAGGTGTTAATTTCCATATCAAAAAGGAATTCAACAACGATACAATTAAAACCATTGTGAATTTCGAGAATTATGCGCAAGTAGATTCACTTTGGGGTCAAAGTATTCATGGCTGGGGAGAGGCTGGTAAAGACTTCGAGTTTAAGTTTGAAGTTTTAACACCTACTGGCACAGTTTTAGATGAAACTCCTTATTTCTCGACCTCTATGAATCAAAACACGGAAGGTTTTATTTATATTGATAATTATGATACAATATTTTATAAGGTCGCTGCACAGTCAGAACATCCTCAGAATTTAAAACCCACAATTCGACTTAGGATTAAAAATACAAATTCAAACTTAACCATTCTTTTAAGAGCAACTGCTATGAGTGGCACGGTTCATTGTTGGAATGTAGCTGAATTAACGACAAATGGGGGGAATTGGGGCTTGCCTTTTACGGGTAAAGATTTGAGTTATACGCTTGGTAACAGAGAGTATGGAATTGGAGAACCTACAGCCGCCAACTCTTGTTTGTCAGTTGGTTCACATGTACCAAATTGGAAATTGACAAACGGAAGTGAAGTTGGTGGTATCCGCTCTGGCTTTTCAAGTATTGGGCCAAGAATTGACAGCGTAATTAAACCAGACATATCTGCTCCAGGACAAGAGATTTTAAGTTCCATCAGTTCCTTTACAGACCAAAACATTTCTCTATTTCCCACTACAGACTTTAATGGTAGGACCTATGGTTTTGCAAAACTTTCAGGGACATCTATGGCTTCACCTGCAGCAGCCGGTGTTTGTGCTTTGGTTTGGGAGTCAAATCCTTATCTTACTCCGCTTCAAATCAAAGACATTATTACTGCATCTGCCAGACAAGATAACTTTACAGGCAGTATTCCACAAGGAGGGAATGCACAATGGGGACACGGTAAAATTGACGCAATACGAGCAATTCAAACTGCATTGGGGATTTTAGGACTGAACGAATTTGAATCTACTTCAGAAGATTGGCAGGTATTCCCGAATCCAACAAACGACTTCCTATCCATTAAAGGTCTTGAAAACATCCAAAAAGTCGAATTATACGACATGAACGGTCATTCTATTGCCTTAGATAATGAAAAAAGCAAATGGGACATTCGCAATTATGCTAAAGGAAGCTATATTTTTAGAGTCATTGCCAATCAGAAAGTTTATCAAAAGAAAATTATTATTCAATAAAACAATTCTCTATTAATTCATAAAAAGACGAATCGATTTAGAAACTTCTTCTTTAAGGTGATGTCTATCTACGATATAATCCAAGAAACCATGTTCTAATAAAAATTCAGAACGTTGAAATCCATCTGGCAATTCACGACCGATGGTTTCTTTTACTACCCTTGGTCCAGCAAATGCAATCAACGCATCAGGTTCTGCAATATTAATATCACCTATCATCGCAAAAGAAGCCGTTACACCACCAGTTGTCGGATCTGTTAACAGCGAAATATAAGGTAATTTTGCATTAGATAATTGATTAAGTTTGGCACTTACCTTAGCCATTTGCATCAGGGAAAGTCCAGCCTCCATCATTCTTGCGCCACCAGATTTAGAAATAATTATCATTGGAGATTTTATCTTAATTGCCTTATCAATTGCTCTTACTATTTTTTCTCCCATCACAGAACCCAAAGAACCACCGATAAAACTAAAATCCATCGCTGCAATCACGACATCTTGACCATCAATCTTTCCATAGGCCGTACGGATAGCATCTGAAAGCCCTGTCTTTTTTTGAGATTCTTTTATTCGGTCTGTGTATTTCTTTTTATCCTCAAATTTTAATGGATCTGCCGACATCAACTTTTTGTCCATCTCTTTATATTTCCCCTCATCAAACAGAATTTGGAAATATTCTTCTGACCCAATTCTTTCGTGGAAACTACATCTTTCACAAACGTTAAAATTAACAGCATGGTCATCCATCGTTACAACCGTTTGGCACTTTGGACATTTGTACCAAAGACCTTCTGGTATTTCCTTTTTGTCTTTTGTAGAAGTTTTAATTCCTTCTTGCTTTCTCTTAAACCAATCCATAACCTAATGTTTTATCTATCAAAAATATTACAATGTATTCACATTATTCAAATCTTCAAAAGACTTTGTTAATCTTTCTACAAAAGACACTTCGCCTTCTCTCAACCATTTACGCGGATCGTAATATTTTTTATTTGGCAGACCATCACCTTCAGGATTTCCAACCTGTGAATTTATATAGTCAGCGTATTTGATCATATAATCTCTTACTCCACAATTAAACGCCCATTGCATATCTGTGTCTAAATTCATTTTTACAACACCATAACTTACCGCCTCCTTAATTTCTTCGATAGAAGAGCCAGAGCCACCGTGAAATACAAGATTTAAAGGATTATGCCCTAAATTAAATTTCTTTTGAACATATTCTTGTGAGTTTTTTAAAATAACCGGAGATAGCACAACATTCCCAGGCTTGTAAACGCCGTGAACATTGCCGAAGGCAGCTGCTATTGTAAATTGATCACTTACTTTAGATAATTCTTCATAAGCATAAGCAACATGTTCAGGCTGAGTATAAAGTAAGGAATTATCAATATTTGTATTATCTACACCATCTTCTTCTCCACCAGTAATACCCAATTCTATTTCTAGAGTAATACCAATTTTACTCATTCTTTCAAGGTATCTTTTGCAAGTTTCAATGTTTTGTTCCAGAGGTTCATCAGAAAGATCTATCATGTGAGAACTAAATAAAGGTTTCCCAGTTCTTTGAAACTCTTCTTCGCTTGCATCCAACAAACCATCAATCCAAGGCAATAACTTTCTAGCGCAATGGTCAGTATGAAGAATTACTGTTGCACCATATAACTCCGCCATTAAATGAATGTGTCTTGCTCCAGCTATACTTCCTGCAATGGCTGCTCTTTCTCCGTCATTTGATAAAAATTTACCAGCGTTAAATGTCGCACCACCATTTGAGAACTGTATAATAACAGGACTATTTAATTTTGCGGCTGTTTCCATACAAGCATTTATGGAATTTGTCCCAACAACATTAACCGCAGGCAAAGCAAAACCTTTTTCCTTTGCGTAATTAAAAACCTTTTGAACTTCTCTTCCGGTAGCAACTCCCGGTTTAATTGAATGTGACATTATTCTTCGTATTTAATAATTTTAAGAAAAAACAAATTTAGCAAATATCTATTACATCATCTATAACTTAAGTTCTTTTTATCTTTTTTAAAAAGAAATCACAACAATGTTCTTTCTGTCAAGTTTTAAAAGAACCTTTTGTGCCTTTCTTTGTTTATAACAGTTCAATCATTATATTATAAAACTCTTAGAAATATAATTATTTTCATAAGTTTGTATTATTTACTTGGATAATACTATTTGTGGTGTTATTGACATAAATTCTTGTAGGATGAAAAAAATAGTAAGTTATCCGCTTTCCATAATTTATTATCTGCTTTTGGGAATTACCCTTGTTACTTTTGACATAATTCAAAGAATCGCTCTTCTTTTCGGATATAGACCCCACAAAAAAAGTGTTGATATTCTTAATTTCTTTTTACTCTTAAACCCAAGGGTGTTGGGAACAAGATTTAAGGTCGAAGACAACTGTAAAGTACCTATAAATACACCCGTCCTCATTGTATCCAATCACCAAAGCATGTATGAGATATCTTTAATTATATGGCACCTAAGACGTTATCACCCAAAATTTATATCAAAAAAATCCTTAGGCAGAGGAATTCCATCGGTTTCTTATAATTTACGAAAAGGAGGAAGTATTTTAATTGATCGAAAAAACAAAGAAGAATCTCTTGAAAAGATGATTGATTTCACGCAATATCTGATGGAAAACAAAAGAGGTGGTGTTATTTTTCCTGAAGGGACAAGAAGTAGAGATGGAAGTTTAAAACCATTTAAAATTGGAGGGTTGAATACACTTATTCCTAATATGAAAGGTGCCTATGTTATTCCAATTAGTGTTTCTAATTCATGGAAGCTACAAAGTGGTTCTCCTTTCCCATTAGCTTTGGGCGTGAAAGTAAAAATGAAAATTCATGATGGTATTCTCATTGGTGATGAAGATCCAGTTGAATTAATCCATAGATTAGAAAAAATCATTGACAAAGGAATTGAAAAGTCATAAATCTTGGAAATTTACCATTTAATCAATAACTTTAGCTATTCGCTATGAATTGATTCTTCTCTTGAAGGAATTTTATTACCTTAATATCTAAATACTAAAATATTTAGCGAACTTAAAGAAACATATTATGAAATTAAATGCAATAATAGTTGACGACGAGGAATTAGCACTTAAAAATCTTGAGATTATGTTAAAGACATATTGTCCAGAAATCCATTTAATTGGGAGTGCAAACAATATAGATGACGCAGAAAAGATGATTAAAGAAAAGCAACCCGATGTTGTTTTTTTAGACATTAGAATGCCAAGCGATGCAGAGGGTTTTGAACTCTTAGAAAGAATTAAAAACCGGAACTTTTTGGTTGTTTTTGTTACAGCTTTTAAAGAATATGCTGTTCAAGCATTTCAAGCCAATGCTGTTCATTACCTTTTAAAACCTATCGATGATGAAGACTTAAGGGTAGCGGTTGACAAGATTATAGCAACACGAGAGATTTTTCAGAAGAACCCAGAAAATTATAATAATTACTTCGATGCGTTACAAAATTTAGCCAATCGTTTAACTGACAAGAAATCAACCAATAAAATAGCCATTTCTCACACAAAAGGTGTAAAAGTTGTTGAGGTTGATGATATTACCCATGTTGAAGCAAACGGAAATTGTTCGATGATTTATTTTAAAGATAACACAAAGTATTTAGATACAAGAACACTCAAAGTTTATGAGAAAATATTAAACACCGATCAGTTTTATCGAATCCATAAATCACACATCATAAATATGGATATGATTAAAGAATATAGTAGCGATAGCGGTTATGTTGTTAGTTTAAAAAATGGTGTACAATTACCCGTAGCCAGAAATAGGGTTAGTAAATTCCTAAAAACAATTAAAGGCAAAGAATGAGACTTTTAATACTTCTGTTTTGTGTACTTTTTAGCTCACCTTTCTTATTATTAGGTCAACAATTTTCTTTTATAAAATACAATACCAATGATGGTTTGCCGCAATCACAAGTAACTGCAATCTGTCAAGACAATGATGGTTATTTATGGGTTGGAACTGCTGGAGGATTGGCAAAGTTTAATGGTAATAATTTTGTAAGAATTGGAAAGAAAAACGGGCTCTTAAATAATAGAATAACAAGTTTAGATATCATCAACGATATAATTTATGTTGGACATACGCATGGTATATCCATAAAAACTGACACAAACTCATTCGTTTCAGTGCCTTTCCAAGAAAATGATCTTACACCCGTCGTAACAGGTTTCTTTTTTAAAGACTCTATTTTATATGTTTCTACAAATGGTGAAGGATTATTTTACTTGCCAACAGGAGGGAAGTTTTTAATAAAAGTAAAAGATAGTCCTGACCGAATTAGAGATGTTGAGATTTACAACAATCAAATATTTCTTGCTACCAGAACTGGGGTGTACAATTTTCATGGAGAAGAAGAATTTGAAAATTTAACAGAAAGCTTTGAAAAATCATTCTCTGGTCTTTTTACAAGAAACGATAAACTTTACGCTACAACTTTTAACGGGATTCTGTATCAATATAATGATGGTGAATTTGTTTCTATACTTGAAAATGAGGGCTATTTTTTTAGAGATTTAATTATTGATAGCGATGGTAATAAATGGATAAATTCCATGGATGGAGTTTTAATCAAGAAAGACAATGAAGTTACCATTCTAACAGAAAAACAAGGTCTTCCAACAAATGATATCAATGTTATTTTTGAAGATAGCGAGCAAAATATATGGATGGGAACCAATGCGAAAGGTCTTATTAGATTTACAAACGATGTTTTTACACACTACAACGAAAAAGCAGGTTTGCCAAGTAATCTTATCATGGCAATAGAAATCGACGATTATAAAAACACTTGGATTTCTACTTTAGACCAAGGAACTTTTAAGATTAATAAAAATGGTGATTTTGAACATTTAGATTTTATTCAGAACACGGTTTGGCAGATACTTTCTACTCCCGAACAAGTCTTTTTTGCCTCAAATTATGGACTTTATAGCTATGATTACTCTACGTATCAAAGTTATTTTGCAGAAAATTATAACCTCCCCTCAAACCGAATAAACGGATTACACTTAATCAATGATTCTTTAATGCTCGTTAGTACATCAGGCGGAAGTGTTTTTTACGATCTAAAATTAAAAAAGTTCATAGAAAAAAGTAATCGACTTACACAATTGGCTGATATCAGAGAATTGGCTAAAAATAAAGGTAAAATTTATGCCGCTTCAAACAATAAATTGGTAATAATCGATGGTGAAAAATATAAAGATTATGTTTTTGAATCGAGAATTAATAGTATTAAAATTGACTCATTAGATCGCCTTTGGATAGGGACTGAAAATGGAGTTTTTATTTATAAAGACAACCATATTTCAACCTATCTTTTTAACGAACATGATGAGTTAGAGTTTATTAACTTTATCCAAGTATATGATACCCTAATTTATTTCGGGACAAATAACGGTTTATTTGAAATAGGACAAGGTTTAAAGCACCAAATACATTATGGGATTAACTCTGGTTTAATAGATTTAGAGACAAACTTAAATTCAAATTTCTTAGAAGATGGGAAATACCTTTGGTTTGGAACTGCCTCAGGCATCATGAGAATGGACTTGAGTCATAGAGACGAACTAATTAAAAAACATTCTCCAAGATTAAAATTAGTTGGCATATCCATTAATAGTGTTCATTTTACACAAGAAAAACTCTTAGAATTCAATCAAAAAAAACCGCTCTTAATCTTGAAGGCATCGGATAAAAACATCACTTTTGATTTTGATGGTATTTATTTTAATAATTTTAATACAATAAAATATCAATATTATCTTGATGGCTTTTCGGATGAGTGGTCGGCTTATACAGGCAATCCTTCTGCCAATTTTACCAACCTTGACGCAGGTGAATATACACTTTTCTTTAAGGTTGAAAACATCAACGCTAAAACTTCAAACATTTTATCATATCAAATTAAGGTACTTCCTCCATTCTATAAAACATGGTGGTTTTTTACGATTATTGGGATATTAATAATCATCCTCCTTGTATTTATTGAAAAACTTAGAACGAATCGTATTAGAAGAAAGAATTACCAAATGCGATTAGAATTTCAAAATAGATTACAAAAGTTAGAACAACAATCGCTCAATGCAAATATGAATAGACATTTTATTTTTAATTCCTTAAACTCTATTCAATACTACATTAACAGTGCCGATGCTAAATCGGCCAATAAATATCTTTCAAGATTTGCAAAACTTATTCGGAAGAATCTTGACAGTTCATACAACGAAGACGGTATGGTTACATTGGAAGACGAAATTGAAAGACTAAAATTATATTTGGAGTTGGAGTCAATGAGATTTATCGATCGCTTCGATTATACTTTTTACATTGATGAAGATGTTGAAATTGACGTACTTAAAGTTCCTGCAATGTTTTTGCAGCCTTTTGTCGAAAATAGTATCATTCACGGCGTTTTACCACTAAAAGATCGTAAAGGTCAAATATCTATTTCAATTGATGACCATTTGGACCATATCAGGATAACAATAAAAGATAATGGAATCGGAATTGATGTTTCAAAGACACAAAAAAGTGGTAAGATTCCAGAACATCAATCTCGCGGAATGCTCATAACACAGAACAGAATCAACCTATTACAAAAGTTTTCTGAACAGTCGATTAGCATAATTGGCCCCAAGCAAATCAACGAAAACGACAGCTCAGTCAATGGAACCATAGTTATATTTAAAATCTTGAAACAATATTTGGCATAAACAAAAAAGTTTAATAATTTAGACTAAGACTTTGTTTGTATTATTATTTATTTTATTAAAATTATGCGAAAAATTAACCTTATAGCATTGTTTACAATAATATTTATATCTTTTGGATGTAAGAAAGAAGTTATTGTCCCTAACAATATTGATAATACTTATCTTGAACAGTCTGAATCTAATCAATTAAAGAACAATAATCAGGATAATACAAATTCAAACAATCCTCCTACAAAACCAGGTAAGAATGATTCAGACGTAGAAGACAACAATCCTGGAAGTGGTGGCATAATAACTGGAGTCAATCCTGGAATTCAAGGAGATTCAATAGTACCTATTACTGACCCGAACAATGATGATGATGAAATCAAAAAAGTTAAACCAACTAGTAAAGTGAGGTAAGTCATACTTGATTACCACAAAATCGGATTGTTTTCTTTTTCATAACCAATGGTTGTTTCAGGACCATGACCAGAATAAACGACTGTTTCATTAGGTAGTCTGAACATTTTATCGATTATCGTATGTTTTAAAGTTTGAAAATCTCCTCCAGGTAAATCAACCCTTCCATAACTTCCCCTAAACAATATATCTCCGTTTATAACAATATCATTTTCGCCACTATAGAATGCAACATGTCCCGGTGCATGACCTGGGCCAAAAATCACTTCAAAAGTAATTTTTCCAAACGTTAATATTTCACCTTCTTTAATAAATTTATCAGGAGTAGGAGACTCTTCAAAGCCACGTAGTCCAAAGACTTCAGCACTAACCTTTGCCATTTCCATTGTTGGTAAATCAGATTGATGAAGATAAATGTCAACGCCATATTCTCTTTTCAAAAAAGCATTCCCCATAATATGATCTAAATGACCATGTGTGTTTAAAATAGCCATAAGATTCAAATTGTTTTCGGCGATATGGTTACGTATCAATTCACGCTCTTCACTAAAATAACAGCCTGGATCGATAATAACCGCATTATTGTCTTCATCTGACACGATATAGGTGTTTTCTTGTATGGGATTTAAAGTAAATTTGGAAATCTTCATTATTTTTAATTTAATTAATATTAAATTCGTACAAAAGTACATCAAAAATTCAAACGAATATAAGATATAAATTATGGCCTTCAATTTCCAAAAATATATTACCAATAAATCTGAAGAATTATTCGAAAAAGTAAAACAACACCGTGAATATCTGCACCAACATCCTGAACTTTCCTATAAAGAATATAATACGATGAATTATATTTCCGAGCAACTTACAAAAATCGGAATCAAACATGAAAAAGGAGTTGCAGAAACAGGAGTAGTAGGAATAATACAAGGTGACCATCATTCGTTCAATCAGCCATGCGTAGGATTGAGAGCCGACATTGACGCTTTGCCAATTCACGAAGAGAATGAGTTTGAATTTGCATCAAAGAATGAAGGCGTAATGCATGCTTGTGGGCATGATGTTCATACAGCAATTTTATTGGGCGTAGCTGAAATTTTACTTGAAATTAAAGATGAATTACCTCATCCTGTCAAACTTATTTTCCAACCTGGGGAAGAGAAAAATCCTGGTGGAGCGAGTATGATGATTAAGGCTGGATGTTTAGAGAATCCTAAGGTTTTTAAGATGTACGGATTGCACAGTGCACCCGAGATTGATGTAGGAGAAATTGGAACCCGAGAAGGATTATTTATGGCTTCGTCCGATGAAATTTATATTAATGTCATGGGAAAAGGTGGTCATGGTGCACGACCACATGAGGCGATAGACAGTATTTTGGTAGCAGCTGAGATTGTTACTTCGCTACAAAAAATCGTAAGTAGGAATACAGATCCAACATTGCCTTGTGTACTTACTTTTGGCCATTTTGAAGCCATGGGAGCTACAAACATTATTCCTGAAAAAGTATATCTTAAAGGTACTTTCAGGGCAATGAATGAAGCATGGAGAAACCAGGCGTTAGATCAAATTGAAAGGCAAGCCAAACTTATCGCTGAGGCACATCACGCAAAAGCTGAAATCAACATTAGTCGTGGATACCCATTTTTAGAAAATGACATTCAAACTACACAGAAATTTCTTGAGGAAGCAACAAAATGGCTCGGAAAAGATAGAGTTAATCCTAACATTCCATTACGCATGGGCTCGGAGGACTTTTCGTATTACGCCCAAGAAATTCCAACCTGTTTTTTTAGGTTAGGCGTTAAAAATGAAGATAAAGGAATCATTCATGGACTACATACACCACGATTTAACATCGACAATCAAGCCTTAATTATTGGAATGCAAATGATGGCAATGTGTGGAATTTCAGAATGAATAGTTAGTTTGCCATTTCAGACATAAACTTAATGCGCATTAATCTCAGCTCTTCTTCTGAATAGTCACCATCAAATTCTTCATACGCCTCATCTATTGAATCAGATTCAGCTTCAAGAAAATAATCGTAAATTTCTTGTTGATTATCTTCGTCCAAAATCTCATCAATATAGTAATTGATATTGACACGCGTTCCAGAGTTTACAATTCCTTCAATTTCTTCAATTAGCCCGTCCATGGTTTTCCCTTGCGCCTCGCTAATATCTTCCAAAGAGAGTTTTCTGTCGATATTTTGAATCAGCTGTACTTTTAATCCAGATCGATTAACCAAAGACTTAACTACCATATCTTGCGGTCGCTCAATTTCATTGTCTTCCACATATTGTTCAATAAGTGCTAAGAAAGGTTTTCCATATCGTGTCGCCTTACCTTGGCCAACTCCCGAAATTGTACTTAACTCTTCCATACTTATCGGATATTGGAACGACATTTCTTTCAAGCTGTCTTCTTGGAAGATAACAAAAGGCGGAATTGATTTTTCCTTAGAAATTTGTTTTCTCAAATCTAACAATGCTTGATAAAGTACCTCATCGAAAACATCTTTCAAACCACCCAAAGGAACATCATCATCTTCTACATCAGAATAATCATGGTCTTTTGCCAACATAATAGAAGATGGATTTTTTAGAAACTCCCTTCCCTTATCTGTCATCAATAAAATTCCATAAGTTTCTATATCTTTAGATAAAAACCCAGTCACAATAGCCTGTCTAATCACCGCATTCCAAAACGATTTGCTATCACCCTTACCAACTCCGAAACTTGGTAGTTCGTCATGTTTATACGATTTTATTTCAGAAGTTTTCTCGCCCATGATATAAGCACACAAATAATCTGACCTTTGGGTTTCTTTTGTGTCAATCACAGCATTTAAGAGATTCAAAATATACTTTTGCCCCTCAAATTTCTCTTTTGGATGACGACAGTTATCACACATACTATCGCAACTATCTTTACCATAATCTTCCCCAAAATAGTGGAGCAAAAATCTTCTTCTGCAAACTGAAGTTTCGGAATAAGAAACCACCTCGTTGAGTAGTTGCCTTCCGATTTCTTGTTCAGCCACGGGTGAACCATGAAGAAATTTTTCTAATTTTTCAATGTCTTTATATGAGTAAAACGCAAGACATTCACCAACACCTCCGTCTCTTCCAGCACGACCTGTTTCTTGGTAATAACTTTCTAGTGATTTTGGAATATCGTGATGGATAACAAAACGAACATCTGGCTTATCGATGCCCATACCAAAGGCAATTGTAGCCACAATCACATCAACATCTTCCATGAGGAACATGTCCTGATGTTTTGACCGAGTTGCAGAATCCATACCCGCGTGATATGCTAAGGCATTAATTCCATTTACGCGCAAGACTTCTGCGAGTTGCTCAACTTTTTTCCTAGAAAGACAATAGATAATTCCAGATTTCCCTTTTCTATTTCTGATATATTTAACAATTTCTTTAACGACATCATTTTTCGGTCTAACCTCATAATAAAGATTATCTCTGTTGAAGGATGCTTTAAAAACATTGGCATCAACCATGTTTAGGTTTTTTTGAATATCTGCCTGAACCTTTGGTGTTGCAGTTGCTGTCAATGCAATAATAGGAACATCTGAGATTGCCTCAAAAATTTCTCTTAATCGCCTGTATTCAGGTCTAAAATCATGTCCCCACTCTGAAATACAATGTGCTTCATCAATAGCAAAAAATGAGATTTTCACAGAAGTGAAAAAATCAATGTTTGCTTGTTTTGTAAGAGATTCAGGAGCAACATAAAGAAGCTTAGTTTTTCCATTCATGATATCATCCTTTACCTGCTTAATTTCAGTTTTAGATAAAGAACTATTCAGTACGTGGGCGATTGAATCATCTTCGCTTACACTTCTTATTGCATCTACTTGATTTTTCATAAGTGCAATAAGTGGAGAAACAATAATCGCTGTTCCATCTTGAATTAGGGCAGGGAGTTGATAACACAAAGACTTTCCTCCTCCTGTTGGCATTATAACAAAAGTGTTCTTTTTTTCTAAAACACTTGAAATGATTGCTTCCTGATCACCACGAAAATTATCATACCCAAAATACTTGCGAAGCGCAAAACCTAAATCAGATGCTACTAAATTAGCCATAATAAAAATTTTTCCTTATAAAATAGAAAATATACTACAATACGAAGATAACTCTTAAGATTAAAATGGCACATTTGGAATCCAATTAATTATCTTATTGATTGTTAAAATAGACCAAAACATCATTTCCTTCGACAACTTCTATTTTGTTCTTCTATTTTAATCCTTAATTAAAAATATATCCGTTAAGATAAGACCTATTTTTGGATTATAAAAATTTTCTTTGAAAAAATTTATTGGAAAGGCTTTAAATCATAAAAAGCCGTCTATATTGTCCATTGGTTATGAATAATTGCTCTTAAGAAATATTGTCCATCGATTGTTTCAACTACGATTAACAGAGCATTCCAATCCAAATACCCTTCCTCTGATGGAGATTTATAAAATTCTACGTATGTATCTCCTGCATAAACCTCTTGGATGTTATGAAGTTCACTTCCATAAGCATTCGGTTTATCCGTATAAATCTGGGTTTTAATTGATCCATCATTATAGTCAAAATTGAAAACATACTTTTGTAAATATTCATGGTTCGTCAATAGAATTGAATCACCTTTTCCGTCATAAATCCCCCAAAAATATATTTCTTCATCTGAAGTATCAAAATCATCCAAATCAATGCTTCGCACAGTCTTTAGGTCAATGTAAGCATAAGGAGAAAATAATATTTCCGCATTTGCATACTTCTTTAACCCTTGAAAATTTTCTTCTTTAAGTTGGTCGAGACAAAACCTTGCAAACTCCAATTCGTTTTCAAACTCTAATAATTCTTCTTCAACATCAGTGGCTGTATTATCAATTTGATTATCTTCGGTTTTGTTTATATTCCCTTGAACTTGCTCACCACATGAAACAAATAATAAAAGGGCAAATAAATATATACTGTTCTTCATTTTTAATAACTTTGAGGTGATAATACAAAAAAAAATCTAAAGTAGGCTCTTATGAAATTGATTTTAATCATATCTAACTAATTAAAAGTGCTTTTTCACGTATTTAGTCTAAATAAACATTAAATTTGTATGTAAATTGATTATGATAAATATATGGAAATTACAAGGGAAGGAGTTTTAGATGCTCTATCAAATGTTATTGAACCCGATTTGAATAAAGACATTGTTTCTCAGAATTTAGTCAAAAATCTAGAAATCGAAGGGAACAAGATAATACTTACTGTTGCGGTTGTTAATCCTGCTTTACATGCAAGAAGAAAACTTCAACAAATTATAAATTATACACTTAAAAAAGCTTATAGTGGTCAATGTGAAGTAGTATTGAGCTTAGAAGGAATGAAGCAGGAGGAGCGATCTGAAAAGAGAAAAGTTTTACCTGATGTTAAAAACATCATTGCCATTGCTTCAGGGAAAGGTGGTGTTGGCAAATCAACTGTTACAGCGAATTTAGCAGGCGGTTTGGCAAAACTCGGATATAAAGTAGGAATTGTAGATGCGGATATTTATGGTCCTTCAATGCCTACCATGTTTGGCTTAGTAGGTGAGCGACCAGGCACGGGAGAAGTTAACGGACAAACCAAGATGCTTCCTGTAACCTCTTTTGGAATCCAAGTTATGTCGATTGGATTTTTTACAAAAGCAACAGATGCCGTAGTATGGAGAGGTCCAATGGCTTCAAAAGCACTAAACCAAATGTTTACAGAAACCCATTGGGGCGAAATGGATTATCTTTTGGTTGATTTACCTCCAGGAACAGGTGATATTCATTTGTCTTTGGTTCAGAAAATTCCGGTAGATGGTGCAATCATCGTTTCTACACCACAAGAAGTCGCTCTAGCTGATGCCAGAAGAGGGGTTGCAATGTTTATGATGGATGGAATTAAAGTTCCCATTCTTGGATTGATTGAAAACATGTCTTGGTTTACTCCAGAAGAACTTCCTGATAATAAATATTATATTTTTGGAAGGGATGGCGTTAAAAATTTAGCTGAAGGAATGGAACAAAGGTTCTTAGGACAAATTCCATTGGTTCAAAGTATTCGTGAGTCTAGTGATATTGGGAGGCCAGCAATTTTACAACAAAACACAATTGTATCACAGGCTTTTGAAGATATTTCTAAGAAAATCATAGAAATTACTAATTAAATAAAGAAAACATGGGGAGAATAAAAAACAAAACGAAATTAGAAAGCATCATATTAAATGCTTTGGAACAATTGCGACCGTATTTACACAAAGATGGTGGCGATGTTGAATTTGTAGAAATCACGAATGATAATGTTGTCAAAATTAAATTACTAGGAAATTGTAATGATTGTTCTATGAGTAATATGACAATGAAAGTGGGAATTGAACAAGCAATTAGGGAAGTAGCACCAGAGATCAATTCAGTAGAAGCTGTCTAATTATTATGAGATAACTTATTAAGTCATGTTTATAATGATTCTAAAAAAAGTTAATTCCCATGTTTAATGATTAATATCATAAATAGGCTTATTTATATTTTATATATTTATAAGCAAGAAAATATTATTTAAATAAAACTGTATCAACATGATTAAAAAGATTCTCGTACCGACAGATTTTTCTGAATACGCTTTAAACGCCTCTAAATTTGCTGCATTTCTAGCCAAAAAGTTAGACGCAAGAATTTATTTTTTAAATTCTGTGACAATACCAGATTATGCTGTGGGTTCTGGTCCGACAAGAACAAAGCAAGATATTGCAGAAGGGTTATTTATCTTAAAAAAGATTAAGATGAATTTTGAAAATTTATTTTCTCAAGATTTTCTAAAAGGTGTCAATGCTGTTTCCGCTATTCAATATTCAGGGGTTTATGAAGATATTATTAGCCAAGCAGAACAACACGAAATTGACTTAATTGTCATGGGTACACATGGGTCTTCTGGATATTTAAACGACTTCTTTATTGGAAGTAATACTGACAAGATTGTTAGGCTTTCAAAAATACCTGTCTTAACCCTTCGAGAAGAAATAAAGAACCCTCAAATTAAGAGCATAGTGTTTGCTAGTGATTTTGGTGATGGAATTGATGAATCTTTTAAGAAAGTTATAGATTTTGCTAAAGTTTTCGATGCAAAAATTGAAATGGTAAGGGTAGTTACAAAAAATGATTTCTATTATGCTGGTCCAATGCTAGATACCATGGAAAATTTCGCATCTACAAATGGATTAACAAACTTCGACTGCCACATTTGGACCTCTGAGGACGTTCAATCAGGAATTAATGAATTTGCACAGAAGGTTGATGCTGATTTAGTAGCTACTGCTACTCGAGGAAGACGTGGTTTAGCTCGATTATTTAATGGTTCTATCACAACAGATATTATGAAATCGAGTCCTCTACCTATTTTAACAGCTAGGATTCAACATTAGAATAAAATAAACACATATTTTACATTGGCAATTGTGTAGCAACTTCTTGAATTTCATCAGCGAAATACCAAGATGCTAATCCAAAATAAATTATCACACCGCTGATATCAGCAATTGTTGTAATCAGGGGAGCACTTGCCGTAGCAGGGTCAAATTTAAGTTTTGTAAAAATAAATGGTAATAAAAGACCGACTAAACTACTCCATATAACAATAATTATCATCGCCAAAGACACTACAATTACAGTTTCTGGAGCACGAAAATTTGCAATAATAGTCACACCTAATGCCATGGTTATCCCCAGTAAAAGAGAAACCACCAATTCTTTTCCAATCAATTTAAACCAATCGCTTGGTTTAACATCTCCCATCGCGATGGAGCGTACCATCAGAGTTGCCGTTTGAGAACCTGCGTTTCCTCCACTATTGATTAATAATGGAAAGAAGAAAATTAAGGCCACGACATGTTGAATAACATTTTCATAACTAGCCAGTGCTGCTCCAGAAAACACATTCATAAATACAAGGGCAACCAGCCATAAAACGCGGTTTTTATATAAATCAATAACCCTTGCCTTTAGTGGATTCCCAATAGAGCTTTGCATTGCGCTAAACTTGTGGAAATCTTCTGAAGACTCATCATCTGCAACGTCCATGATATCATCAAAGGTAACAATTCCAAGTAAAACTCCGTCTTGGTCAATAACAGGAAGTGCTACCATTGAATAATCCTTAAACACAGAAATCGCTTTTTCTTGGTCATCATAAGCATTCAAAGAAACAAACTGATTGTTCACAAGGTCACCAACCAATTTATCTGATTCGGCAAAAATCAAATCTCTAATCCGAATATCATCAATTAATCTTCCATCTTTATCAACTATGTAGATGATGTTTAAAGTCTCAGAATCTACCCCATATTTTCTAATGTGCTGAAAAGCTCTTTCAACTGTATAATGTGGTTTGATAGCAACGTATTGGGTTGTCATCAATCGACCAATACTTTCTTTAGGGTAACCAAGAAGTTGATTGGTAATTGCGCGTTGTTCTGGTGACAATTGCCGAATTAATTCTCTTGAAACTTCAGCAGGTAGTTCTTCTAAAAAAGCTGTCCTATCGTCTGGGTCAATGTCATTTAAAATTTGTGCAATTTTGTTGGCGTTTTCTGCTAAACCTTCTATTATTTCTTGTTGTTGGTCATGAGAAAGGAGTTTAAAAACATCTTTAGTTTGTTGTTTATTTAATAATCGAAAAATAATTATTTTATCACGTACAGTAGCATCTCCGCCCTCAAAAACTTCTGATATTTGAAATGGCTCCAAATCCTCTATCTCCTGCTTCAAAGTCTTCCAATCTTCCATTTTTACTAATGAAAGCAATGTTGCTCTTAAGTCTTCAACCATCATATCTACCATAACGTTCTCTTATTAAAACTATTCAAAATGAATAGCATATTCTACAAACTACTCCATCCAATGTTATTTTAGCAGGTTTAGATTGATAATACCTTCTTTACCATATCGTAAGGTCAATTGCAAAATTGATATTAATTGAAATAAAGGATTTCTAAACCAAAAGTGTGCAAATATACTGATTTTTAATTTGAGTATAAAATAATTTCTCTAAAAGAAAGCTCTTACCTCAACTCCGCCTGCGTGAATTGCCTTGGTTTTTTCAGATTTCCGACCATTATACTGAATGTTAATTTGTAAATTTCTTGAAATACTCCATTGATAATTTAGTCCCCAAGTAAAGTTTTCTCCTGGCTTCAACGATTCCAGCATCTCATAAGCAAGTGAATTACTTTCAGTTCCATTGTATTTTATGTTTACAAACTTTAATTCAGCAGTTAAACTTCCTTTTTCGAGTTGATTCCATTTTAGTTCCAATCCAATATCTCCAATGTATGAGGTTTCTCCACCAAAATCTTCTTGATTTCTCTTCTCTTCGTATCTTCCATTCAGTGAAACCCTAAATTTTGTGCCAGGTTGATATACGAGTTCTGGTTTTATATTGTGGTATTTTATAAAATAATCTCTGCCAGTAGTATAGTCAACAATAGATTTTTTCTCTCCAATTTGGCCATTTATCTTAAACGTTAACTGCTTTATCATGTTCCATCTTGCGTTGATTGAGTGGAAAGTTGAATTCTTAGCATCAAACCCATTGGCTAAAAGTGCTTTGGTTGCGTTTTGAGAATAGACATAATCTGCTCCCCAAATTGGGTCAGTTCTATTGATAGACAATGTATTTCTTATCATTGAGCTATAATTAATCAATGTAGAGTCTGCAATATTTCTGGCTAAAGGGTTATAGACTTCAAAAGTTTGAGAGTCCATTTTTTTTCTAACCCTAAATCGAGTTTGATTTGAAACCCTTGAAAGCAATTTTAAAAATCTTTTTTTATTATTCCAAATTCTTTCTGGTCTCCAACTTAGCGTCTGGTTAAACTCATTTGAATATGTACTTACATAATCGTCAGAGGGAATATACATTCTGATGTAATTCGCTTGATCTGGATATTGGGCAATTTCAAATTCGTTGAGGTCTTTTACTCCATCTCCGTTATAATCTATCCACGTGTAAACTCCTCGACCTGTATTCACTTCAATATAAAGAAATTCCTTTTTTAACTCAAGTCCTGAGCCCACTTCGTAGAAAGTGCTTGATGTTAAAGCATTTTTCCATAAGTTCAATTGGTAATCAAGTCTGCCTATAAAAGTATTTTCGGGTGCCTGAGCGATTAGGTTTTCATTTTCAATTGTCAATGAACGATAACTCACCATGGTTGTTAAGCGAGAATGTTGGTTGGTAACCCAATTGTAATCGGCTCCAATGTCTCTTGCTACTGCAGCATTTTTCAGCGATGTTGAATCACTACGCCAATCATATCTCTCTTTGTAAAAAACATTGAATGCGTTTTCCAATTTTTCAGAATTTGATAGAAAGACCTTCCACTCATACCATTGGTAAGAATTAGGTTTCAATAGGGTGTCAGATTCTACGAAAGCATTCCGTTCATGTTTGTCTTCAAAACCAATTCTAATTGGACCGATTGCTTGACTCAAACTTGATTGATGTCGAGCGAATGTATTTGCATGGTTTTCTGCCCTACTACCCAAGAAACTCGCATCAATTGTTCCTTTAAAACCTTTTTGTTCCCAAGAAGCTAAAAATTGACCTCTATTTCCCTGAAAATCGTTGCCAAAGGTGAAATTTTGACCTTTAAGTTCGAAACTTCCAAAGTCGTTATGCATAATCCTTGCTGAAAGATTAGCTAAAATTTCATCTCCTTGATAATCTTTTCCTCGAACGTTCCAATCTCGGTCAAACTCAACGCCACGATAACGTTCAATTTCCTCAAAATATCGAGAAGTATATTCAAAATCGATGGCTGTTTTTAAAGACCACTTGCTAGAATCTTTGTCTCTCCCCAACTTAAAGTTTCCTTCGATTAGTGTAAAATTCGAATAACCCAAATTATCTTCATTATCAAATTTTGAAAAAGTATTTTTGTCGTTGTTAGATAAACTAAATTCTGTTTGCATTTGCCATCTATCACTCAGTCGATAATTTGTTCCTAAAGACATCATCATTCTCTTTTTTGGGGCGACCATCAATCGGATGGGTTCGTAATTTCCTTGTGGGATTCCGCCAATCGGTTCGACCCATTTAAAAACACGACCGACTGCGGTAAATTTATCAAAGACATAATTTCCTTTTCCATGGCCAACCTCTGTAAATACGGCGCGATAATGTGCCAAATTTGGATCAACTGAATGCACCAAAACAGAATCATATCCTAAAGAATCTGTCATTAAATATACTACTTGATTGTCTGCAAAGCCAATACTGTCTATTGACCGCATAAATGCTAAATCTAAGCTGTCTCCCACTTGACTTAAAAGGAGTTTATCAGCGTCACTTAACTGCTGTTGAAGCGATTGATTTTTTGCATCTTGTTCACTATAAACATTAAACCAAACATCAACTTTTTCGCTTTTATAATCAAGTCCACCTTGAAAAAGTGAACGGGCATAATTTTGGTCGGTATATTGAAATTCTACTACAATTCTTGAGTCTTTATTGATATGATGCCTCGAAGTAAAAGTCACCTCCGAAGTATTGTAATCAATAATATAATCCAAATCTTGACCTCTTTCTAATAATTTTCCATTGAGATAAACACTTTCAGTTCCCGAAAGTACGATGATGTAAGGTTCATTTTCATTTCCTTTTAATCGATATGGTCCTTGATTGCCTTCAACTCCTTGGATAACATTTCGAGCAAATTTACCTTTAGAGAGTGCTCCTGATGCTTGAATTTTTAATGAGTTGTTTTTATTCATATCAAAGGAATATTCTCCGAAAAGTCCTTGTGCTCTTTTATTATAATTCATAAAGTAGCCGTTTGGTTTATGCAACCAAAAATCTCCTGCAATTACTTTGTATTCTTTTCCAAATAATTGAATAAAAACCTGATCAAACTCCTGTAATTGATTGGTATTTCCTTCGGGTTGAATGGGCAAATTATCATCGGTTACCGTAGCTAAAACATTGACATTATCAGAAATTTCACCTGATAATTGAAGGTTCAGGGTCGAATTTACAGACAAATCTTGTGCATTACCAAAATTAATACCTCTAGAAATACTACCAGATTTATTGATGCCATCACCAGAAAAGAAGTTTTCCCGCTCAAAACTCGCATCACGGAAGAAAAAGTCTTCTTTCTGTCCTTCGTTTTTATAAATAATTGAGGTGTCAACTGATTGGTAAACTTTTTCAAAATTCACAGAGAACACCCGATAAGAAATCCATAAGGAATCGGAGCAGTCATTTTTCAATGCAAATTCTCTTGTATTTCCGTTAAAATAGTAATCATTTTCCGATAGTTTATAATCTCCACAAAAAACACCAAAGCTATTTTGATAGATTGTCAATGAATCTATGGTTATTGTGTCGGATAATTCAGGAGCTGGAATGGTTTGAATTCTTAGGTTTGATTGACTAAAAGTAGTAAAAGCCGATACCATAAATATCAGTGTTAGTACGCCTTTTATTATTTTAGTTAAATTCATTCAACTAAATTAACGTAAAAAGAATTGGTTTGGTGTTTTTATTATATACAAAAATACCCCAAGAAATCTTGAGGTATTAAATGATCTATTCTTAGAAGACAATTAAATATGGATTGCTCTATCACCAGTTGCAGCCATTGCAGCTTCTTTAACAGCTTCTGTGTATGTTGGGTGTGGGTGTGAAATACGCGCAATATCTTCAGCAGTTGCTCTATATTCCATTGCAACTGTTCCCTCCATAATAATATCAGCTGCACGAGCACCAATTACATGAAATCCTAATATTTCATCTGTTACTTTATTTGTGATAATTTTTGCTAATCCTTGAATATCCGTAGAAGCTCTGGCTCTACCTAATGCTTTCATTGGGAAGGTTCCAACTTTATAGTCAATACCTGATTCTTTAATTTCTTGTTCAGTTTTTCCAACTGAAGCCACTTCTGGCCACGTATAAACTACAGATGGAATTAGATTATAGTCAATGTGCGGGATTTGTCCAGCGATTTTCTCAGCCACAAAAGTTCCTTCGTCTTCGGCTTTATGAGCCAACATTGCACCACGAATTACGTCTCCAATAGCATAAATATTATCAACAGAAGTTTGAAGGTTTTCATTGACATCAATTTGTCCACGACTATTTGTCGAAAGTCCAACATTTTCTAATCCCAATCCTTCTGTATAAGGTTTTCTTCCTACAGCAACCAAACAATAATCTGCTTCAAAAACAATTTCTTCATCTTTTTTATCCAGAGCAGAAACCGTCACTTTTTTTCCAGAGTTTTTCACTTTCTGAACCTTTGTACTTAGGCTAAACTTCATTCCCATTTTTTTCAACACTTTTGTCAGTTCTTTCGACATAGTTTCGTCTAATGTCGGGGTAATTTTATCGGCGAACTCTAATACAGTAACTTCTGTACCTAATCTTTGGTAAACTGACCCTAATTCAAGTCCGATGACACCTCCGCCAATTACGATTAATTTCTTTGGTATTTCATTTAGGCTCAGTGCTTCAGTAGAAGTTATTATTCTTTTTTTATCAGGTTCCATTCCAGGAAAGAAGTTTGGTTTTGAGCCTGTTGCAATAATTATTTTATCTGATTTAATTTCAGTTACTTTTTTCTTAGAATCTGTAATTTTGACTGTATTTCTATCTACAAAAGAACCCATTCCGTGAAAGACATCAATTTTATTTTTGTTCATTAAGAAATCGATTCCTTTACATGTTTGATCAACAACTTGTGCTTTTCTTGCGACCATTTGTTTAAAGTCGGGTTTAATTTCTTTGATATTAATTCCGTGTTCTTTAAAATTATTAACTGCGTTATAATAATGCTCAGTAGAGTCCAGCAATGCTTTAGAAGGGATACATCCAACATTCAGGCAAGTTCCTCCTAAGGTATCATATTTTTCAATGATTGCAGTTTTTAATCCTAATTGTGCACAACGAATTGCAGACACATATCCTCCAGGTCCTGAACCGATAACGGTTACATCATATTTACTCATGATAATTTTTTATTTTATTAATTACAAATTTCAACAATTAAATTATGCTTCTGTTGGCGGGACTCCAAAATTAATTGGTCCAAAACCTTGGGAACCATCATCAATTGTTCCTTTTACGTCTTCGAATTTTCGAATATTATCCTGTAATGCGTGCAATAAACGTTTTGCATTCTCGGGAGTCATAATAACCCTTGACATTACTTTACCTTTTGGCATTCCAGGCATCATTTGTACAAAGTCGCATACAAATTCTGATGGAGAATGAGTAATTATTGCAAAATTCGAATAAATCCCTGTTGCTATGTCTTCTGACAGCTCAATATTTAATTTGTTTCCTTTTCCTTCATTATTTTCCATAGAATAAAGATAATAAAAATAGGCTATCAAAATAATTTGATAGCCTATTTATTTAATAATTTATGATATTAATCTTCTTCATATACTGCTGAAGACTCTACTCTAAGTTTTTGGAACTCTCTCATTCCAGTACCTGCAGGAATCTTATGACCTACAATTACGTTTTCTTTCAGTCCGAGTAAATCATCGACTTTACCTGAGATTGCTGCTTCGTTAAGAACTTTGGTAGTTTCTTGGAATGATGCAGCAGAAATAAATGATTCAGTTTTCAGCGAAGAACGAGTAATACCTTGCAATAAAGGTACTGCGGTTGCAGGAACTGCATCACGCGCCACCACTAATTTTGCATCTTCTCTTTTCAATTGAACGTTTTCATCTCTCAATCTTCGAGCGGTAACTGTTTGTCCTGCCCTTAATGTTTGAGAATCTCCTGCATCAACTACTACTTTTTGTCCATAGATTCTATCATTCTCATCCATAAACTCAGCTTTATCAACTGCTTGTTTTTCTAAGAATTTAGTATCTCCTGGATCTGTAACTTCAGCTTTTAACATCATTTGACGAACGATTACTTCAAAATGTTTATCATTAATTTTTACACCTTGTAAACGATAAACCTCCTGTACTTCGTTCACTAAGTATTCCTGTACTGCAGTTGGTCCCATAATATCAAGGATATCTTTAGGTGTGATTGCACCATCAGATAGTGGCATACCCGCACGAACATAATCGTTCTCTTGTACCAAGATATGTTTTGAAAGTGGCACCAAGTACTTTTTAACTAAGCCAGATTTTGACTCAATGACAACTTCTCTATTACCTCTCTTAATTTTACCGTAGCTTGCAATACCATCAATTTCAGAAACAACTGCTGGATTTGACGGGTTACGTGCTTCAAATAATTCAGTAATTCTTGGAAGACCCCCAGTAATATCCCCACTCTTACCACCAATACGAGGAATTTTAACTAAACTATGACCTTGTGTTATTTCTTCTCCTTCACTTACTGAAACGTGAGCATTAACAGGAATTGAATAAGCCTTTATAACGTCTCCTTTTTTATCTACAATGTTTATTGTTGGGATACGTTTTTTATCTTTCGTTTCGGTGATAATCTTTTCAGAGAATCCTGTTTGCTCATCCACTTCTTCACGATAGGTAACCCCTTCAATGATATTTTCAAATTCGATTTTACCAGAAACTTCAGCAATAATTACTGCGTTATAAGGATCCCATTTACAGATTATATCACCTTTCTTAATTGAGGTATTGTTTTTAACTTCTAATTCAGAACCGTAAGGTATGTTAACCGTCATGGCTGCAAGACCAGTTTTCTTATCAATAATTTTCAATTCTGCAGAACGACCAACAACGATTTCACTTTTCGTACCATCTTTGGCAACTTTTGAAATTGTTCTTAACTCCTCAATTTCAACATCACCAGATACTTTTGCTCTAATATCACTTTCGTCGGCAATATTAGAAGCCGTACCTCCAACGTGGAATGTACGAAGTGTTAGCTGCGTTCCAGGTTCCCCAATAGATTGAGCTGCAATAACTCCAACAGCGTCACCTATTTGGGCATGACGATGAGTTGCTAAGTTTCTACCATAACATTTAGCACAAACACCACGCTTCATCTCACAAGTTAATACAGAACGAACTTCAACTTCATCAACTCCCGCAATTTGAATTTCTTCTGCCAGTGCCTCATTAATTAAGTCACCAGATTCAGCAATTAAATTGTCATCATCATCGTAAATATCGTGAACCGCTGTTCTACCAAGAATTCTTTCTGCAAGTGATACGACAACTTCATCATTTTTCTTTATGGCTGTCATTGTCGTACCTCTTAATGTACCGCAATCCTCACCGTTAATAACAACATCTTGAGCCACATCAACCAAACGACGAGTTAAATAACCCGCATCGGCAGTTTTCAAGGCAGTATCGGCAAGACCTTTACGCGCACCGTGTGTAGAGATGAAGTATTCAAGAATCGATAATCCTTCTTTAAAGTTAGACAGAATTGGGTTCTCAATAATTTCATGACTTGAAGCACCAGATTTTTGAGGTTTCGCCATTAATCCCCTCATTCCTGAAAGCTGACGAATTTGCTCTTTCGATCCCCTCGCTCCAGAGTCGAACATCATATAAATTGAGTTAAATCCTTGTTGGTCATTTTTCAACTGTTCCATCAAAGTATTGGTCAATCTAGAGTTTGTTCTTGTCCAAATATCAATAATTTGGTTATAACGTTCGTTATTTGTGATTAACCCCATATTGTAGTTTTCCAATACTTCAGAAACATTATCATTTGCTTTTTGAATCAAAGTTTCTTTCTCATCTGGAATGATAATGTCATCAAGATTGAATGATAAACCACCTCTGAATGCCATATCATAACCAACATCTTTGATGTCGTCAAGGAAACGAGCTGATTTAGAAATTCCGCAAGCAGTTACAACTTTACCAATAATATTACGTAAAGCTTTTTTCGTCATCACATCATTAATGAATCCAATCTCTTCTGGAACAAGATTGTTAAACAACACTCTACCAGTTACTGTATCGACAATTTCGCTCTTTGCCTCTCCGTTTTTATCTTTTGATTGGATACGAACCTTAATATGAGTGTGAAGAGAGATTTTTCCTTCGTTATAAGCAATTTCCACTTCTTCTGGAGAGTAGAAAGTCATTCCTTCTCCTTTCACTGGATATTCTTTGGTTGACTTTCTTCCTTTTGTCATATAATACAGACCCAATACCATATCTTGAGACGGAACCGTAATTGGCGCACCGTTCGCAGGATTTAAGATATTATGAGAAGAAAGCATTAAGAATTGAGCTTCTAAAATTGCAGCACTTCCTAATGGCAAGTGAACCGCCATCTGGTCACCATCAAAGTCGGCATTAAACGCAGTACACACTAATGGATGTAAACGAATTGCTTTACCTTCAATTAATTTTGGTTGGAAAGCTTGGATACCCAAACGGTGAAGTGTTGGAGCACGGTTTAATAATACAGGGTGAGATTTAATTACATTCTCTAAAATATCCCATACAACCGCCTCTTTTTTATCGACAATTTTCTTAGCCGATTTTACCGTTTTAACGATTCCTCTTTCAATTAATTTTCTGATGATAAACGGTTTGTATAATTCTGCTGCCATATCCTTTGGAAGTCCACATTCGTGTAATTTTAAATTTGGACCAACCACAATCACTGAACGCGCAGAATAGTCAACACGTTTACCTAATAAGTTTTGACGGAAACGACCCTTTTTACCTTTCAATGAATCAGAAAGTGATTTTAAAGGTCTGTTTGATTCTGTTTTAACAGCACTTGATTTTCTAGAGTTATCAAACAATGAATCAACAGACTCTTGAAGCATACGTTTTTCATTACGTAGAATTACTTCAGGAGCTTTAATTTCGATTAATCTTTTAAGACGATTATTTCTAATAATAACACGTCTATATAAATCATTTAAATCAGAAGTTGCAAAACGACCACCATCAAGTGGAACTAACGGACGTAATTCAGGAGGAATAACTGGAACAACTTTGATAATCATCCATTCCGGTTTGTTTTCAATTTCTCCATCTTGCGAATCACGCATAGCTTCAATAACTTGAAGACGTTTTAATGCTTCGTTTTTACGTTGCATTGAAGTCTCGTTGTTTGCTTTATGTCTTAAATCATAAGAAAGTTGATGTAAATCCAAATCTTGCAACAAATCGTAAACTGCTTCAGCACCCATTTTTGCGATAAATTTGTTTGGATCACTATCGTCCAAGTATTGGTTATCTGCAGGAAGTTCATCAAGAATATCAAGGTACTCTTCTTCCGTTAAGAAGCGCATTTTTTCAAGCGGATCACCTTTTGAATCTTTTGCAATTTCTAATTCAGCAGCCAAACCTGGTTGAATTACTACATATCTTTCATAATAAATAATTTGGTCTAACTTCTTAGTAGGTAAGCCTAATAAGTAACCGATTTTATTTGGTAAAGACCTAAAATACCAGATATGAGCAACAGGAACAACCAATTTAATGTGTCCCATTCTTTCTCTTCTAACTTTCTTTTCAGTTACCTCTACCCCACAACGGTCACAAATAATTCCTTTATAGCGGATACGTTTGTATTTACCACAGTGACATTCGTAATCTTTTACTGGCCCAAAAATACGTTCACAGAACAGACCATCTCTTTCAGGTTTATATGTTCTATAGTTGATTGTTTCTGGCTTTAAAACCTCTCCACTTGATTGCTCTAAAATTTGTTCTGGAGACGCAAGTGAAATAGTGATTTTAGAAAAATCTTTCACCGTATTTTTATCGTTTCTATTATATGCCATTTTTAAATTATTTTCTAATTAATAACAACTTGTTTAATCCAATGTAACATTTAATCCTAATCCTTTCAATTCATGTAAAAGAACATTAAATGATTCTGGGATACCTGGTTTCGGAAGGTTATCACCTTTAACAATAGCTTCGTATGTTTTCGCTCTACCGTTTACATCATCAGATTTAACCGTTAAAATTTCTTGTAGAATATTTGATGCTCCAAATGCCTCAAGCGCCCACACCTCCATTTCACCAAATCTCTGACCACCAAATAAGGCTTTACCACCTAAAGGTTGTTGAGTAATTAATGAGTATGGACCAATCGAACGTGCGTGCATTTTATCATCTACCATGTGAGATAATTTAAGCATATAAATTACACCCACAGTTGCTGGTTGATCAAAGCGTTCACCTGTTCCACCGTCGTATAAATGTGTCTTACCCCAACGCGGAATACCTGCTTTATCGCAATACTCTGCAACTTCAATAGGTTCAGCACCATCAAAAATTGGAGTAGCAAACTTCACACCCAGTTTTTGTCCTGCCCATCCGAGAACTGTTTCATAGATTTGACCCAAGTTCATACGAGAAGGTACCCCTAATGGGTTAAGAACGATATCTACTGGCGTTCCATCTTCTAAGAATGGCATATCTTCATCACGAACGATATTAGCTACAATACCTTTGTTACCATGACGACCAGCCATCTTATCTCCTACTTTTAACTTTCTTTTCTTCGCTAAATAAACCTTAGCAAGTTTAATGATACCTGTTGGCAATTCATCTCCTACAGAAATATGGAACTTCCTACGTTGGTAATTTCCTAATAAATCATTTGATTTAATTGTGAAATTGTGAATTACTCTTTGTATCAAACTATTTGTTTTCTTATCAGTTGTCCATTCTGCTGGATTAACGATAGAATAATCTATAGCATTTAAAGCCTTTTCAGAAAATTTCGAGCCTTTTTTGATAATAACCTCTCTAAAGTTATTAGTAACACCTTCAGATTTTTTATCACCGAGAATTTCAATAAGTTTTTTAACAAGAACTCCTTTTAATTCATCAAGCTCTTTTTTGAATTCTGCTTCAAGGTTTTCTAAAACTGGTTTATCTTTGGCCTTTTGTTTTCTATCCTTAACCGCTCTTGAAAATAATTTTTTATCAACAACTACTCCTTCTACTGCTGGTCCAACTTTTAAAGAAGCATCTTTCACGTCTCCAGCTTTATCACCAAAGATTGCACGCAGAAGTTTCTCCTCTGGAGAAGGGTCAGTTTCTCCTTTTGGAGTAATTTTACCGATTAGGATATCACCTTCTTTTACTTCAGCACCAATTCTGATAAGTCCATTCTCATCAAGATTTTTAGTAGCCTCTTCGCTTACGTTTGGAATATCAGAAGTTAACTCTTCCATTCCTCTTTTCGTATCACGAACTTCTAATAAATATTCATCTATATGGAGTGAAGTAAATATGTCATCTCTCACAACGCGTTCTGAAATTACGATCGCATCCTCATAGTTGTAACCTTTCCAAGGCATGAAAGCAACTTTCATGTTTTGACCCAAAGCCAATTCACCATTTTCAGTTGCATATCCTTCACAAAGCACTTGTCCTTTTTCAACTTCATCACCTTTCTTAACGATAGGTTTAAGGTTGACAACAGAACCTTGGTTTGTTTTCTTAAATTTCGTTAATTCGTATGTTTTAGTATCACCATTGAAAGAAACCATTTCATCTTCTTTCGATAATTTATACTTAATGATAATCTTATCGGCATCAACATACTCAACAACACCATCACCTTCTGCATTAATTAATACCCTTGAATCTTTAGCCACCAATCTTTCGATACCTGTACCCACAATTGGAGCTTGTGGCTTTAGTAAAGGTAAAGCTTGACGCTGCATGTTAGATCCCATTAGGGCACGGTTTGCGTCATTATGTTCTAAGAAAGGAATTGAAGAAGCTGCAATTGATGCAATTTGGTTTGCTCCAACATCAATTAGATTTATTTCACTTGGAGTTACCAAAGGAAATTCACTTTCTTCTCTTGCTTTAACGGTGTCTTCTAAGAATTCTCCTTTATCTGTAAGCGGTGTATTTGCTTGGGCAATCATCAAATTGTCCTCTTCTTCAGCAGTAAGATAAACTGGGTCCTCATATAGTTTAACAACTCCATTTTCAACTTTTCGATAAGGCGTTTCAATAAACCCTAGTTTATTTACTTTAGCGAAGACACAAAGAGATGAAATCAATCCAATATTTGGTCCCTCTGGTGTTTCAATTGTACACAATCTTCCGTAGTGAGTATAGTGAACGTCACGCACCTCAAATCCGGCACGTTCTCTTGATAAACCACCAGGTCCCAATGCAGAGAAACGACGTTTATGAGTCACCTCAGCAAGAGGATTCGTTTGATCCATAAATTGAGACAATTGGTTAGTACCAAAGAATGAGTTAATAACAGAAGACAATGTTTTTGCATTAATCAAATCGATAGGCGTAAACACTTCGTTATCTCTTACGTTCATTCTTTCACGAATTGTACGTGCCATTCTTGCCAATCCAACACCAAATTGGTTAAATAATTGTTCACCCACAGTTCTAACACGACGATTAGAAAGGTGATCAATATCATCAACTTCTGCTTTAGAGTTGACAAGTTCAATTAGGTATTTAACAATTGAAATAATGTCAGATTTTGTAAGTACTCTAGAGTCCTCATCCTCTGAGTTTTTCAATTTCTTGTTAATTCTGAAACGACCAACCTCACCAAGGTCGTATCTTGAATCTGAGAAGAATAATTTATCAAAAACGCTACGAGCAGTTTCAATATCAGGTGGCTCTGCGCTTCTTAATTGACGATAAATAACTTCAACAGCTTCTTTTTCAGAGTTGGCTGTATCTTTTTGTAAAGTATTATAAATAATTGTTGCGTCTGCGCTATAAACATCTTCTTTATGAAGCATAATTGTTTTCACACCTGAATCGACAACTTTATCAATATCTTCTTTTTCGAGGATGGTATCACGATCTAAGATAACTTCTGTTCTTTCGATGGATACAACCTCTCCAGTATCGGCATCTCCAAAATCTTCAAACCAAGATTTAAGAACCCTTGCCGCTAATTTTCTACCGACTGCTTTTTTAAGGTTTGTTTTATTAACCTTAACTTCTTCAGCGAGGCCGAAAATTTCTAGAATTTCTTTATCACTTTCGTAACCGATTGCTCTAAAAAGAGTGGTTACTGGAAGTTTTTTCTTTCTGTCAATGTATGCATACATGACATTATTTATATCTGTTGTAAATTCAATCCAAGAACCTTTAAAAGGAATGATTCTTGCTGAATACAATTTTGTACCATTTGAGTGACGAGATTGTCCAAAGAAAACACCAGGGGAACGGTGTAACTGTGAAACAATAACTCTTTCTGCACCATTAACAACGAACGACCCTTTGGGTGTCATGTATGGAATTGTACCTAAATAAACATCTTGAACAATTGTTTCAAAGTCCTCATGTTCAGGATCTGTACAATATAATTTAAGTTTTGCTTTCAGTGGAACACTGTATGTCAAACCACGTTCGATACACTCTTCGATAGAGTAACGCGGTGGGTCAATAAAGTAATCCAAGAACTCCAAAACAAATTGGTTTCTAGTATCAGTAATAGGGAAATTTTCCGAAAAAACTTTAAAGAGTCCTTCTTTTTCACGATTTTCCGGAGTTGTTTCTAATTGAAAAAACTCTTGAAACGATTTCAATTGAATATCTAGAAAATCTGGATATTCGTATTGGTTCTTAACGGAACCAAAGTTAATTCTATTCGAGGTATTTTTTGTTGTTGCCAAGCCAATAAATTTTTATTAGAAAAAAGAACTTTACGTTATAAACGTATAAAAACAGCACAAGGCAACCCCAAAATAGAGGATGCCCTTGCTGTGTAATAGTATAAATACTACTTAATTTCAACTTCAGCTCCAGCCTCCTCTAATGAAGATTTAAGGCCTTCTGCTTCGTCTTTAGATACACCCTCCTTAATTGGAGCAGGTGCACCATCAACTAATTCCTTAGCTTCTTTTAATCCTAATCCAGTTAAATCTTTAACCAATTTAACAACTGCCAATTTACTACCACCAGCTGCTTTAAGGATTACGTCAAACTCTGTTTTTTCAGATGCATCATCTCCTCCAGCAGCACCACCAGCAGCAACAGCAACAGCTGCAGCAGCAGGTTCAATACCGTACTCATTTTTAAGGATTTCTGCAAGTTCGTTAACTTCTTTTACTGTAAGGTTAACTAATGTTTCAGCGATTTCTTTTACTTCTGCCATTTTATTTATTTTTAAAAAGGTTCTAAATTAATTAATAAAAATTTATGCTCTTTCTGAGAGCGTTTTAAGGATTCCTGCAATTTTACCTCCTTGTCCTTTAAGACCAGACACAACATTTTTAGCTGGACTTTGTAACAATAAGATAATATCTCCGATAAGCTCTTCCTTGCTCTTAATTGCAGTTAATGCTTCAAGATGCTCATCACCAATGTAAATTGCTTCTTCAATATAAGCTGCTTTCAGAACAGGTTTATCGTTCTTTTTGCGGAATTCTTTGATCACTTTAGCAGGCGCATTTCCCACTTCCGAGAACATGATTGAAGTTGGTCCAGACAAAACACTTGTTAATTCTTCAAGTCCTTTGCCTTCAACTCTCTCTATAGCTTTAGCCAAAAGAGCGTTTTTAACAACCTTTAGAGTAATTCCTTGGTTGAAACATCTTCTTCTTAAGTTGTTAATATTTTCAACTGTCAATTCAGATGTATCAGCCAAATAAAATATTCCAGCTTCGTTCAACTGTTCTGTTAATGTATCAATGTACTGCGCTTTTTCTTCTCTATTCATAACTAAATTTTTTAAGCGTCAACAATAGATTTTGCATCAATTTGGATACTGGGACTCATAGTAGAGCTTATGAAAACACTTCTAATATAAGTTCCTTTAGCTGCCGTAGGTTTCATTTTGATTAACGTGGCGATTAATTCTTTGGCATTGTCTTTAATTTTACTTCCTTCAAAAGAAGCTTTTGCAATATTAGAATGAACAATACCATATTTATCAACACGGAAATCTATTTTACCTGCTTTCACCTCTTGAACCGCTTTTGCTACGTCCATTGTTACAGTACCAGTTTTTGGGTTTGGCATCAATCCTCTTGGTCCTAAAACACGACCTAAAGCACCAACCTTACCCATTACAGATGGCATAGTGATAATCACATCAATATCTGTCCATCCTCCTTTAATTTTCTCAACGTAATCATCTAAACCTACGTGATCAGCCCCTGCTGCTCTTGCCTCTTCTTCTTTATCAGGTGTACACAATACCAAAACGCGTACATCCTTTCCAGTTCCGTGAGGTAAAGCCACAGTTCCTCTAACCATTTGGTTTGCTTTTCTAGGGTCAACCCCTAATCTTACGTTTATATCAACCGAAGCATCGAAGTTTACATTGGTAATTTCCTTTACCATCTCACATGCTTCACTTAGAGAATAAGTTTTGCTCAAATCAAATTTAGCAAGTATCTCTTTTCTTTTTTTAGAAATTCGTCCCATGTTTAATGATTTTAATTGTTAGGAAATTCTCCTTTGATTTTAATACCCATACTTCTAGCTGTACCAGCGACCATACGCATTCCAGATTCAACTGTAAAACAGTTTAAGTCTTGCATTTTGTCTTCAGCAATTGCTTTCACTTGATCCCAAGTGACAGTTGCAACTTTGTTACGATTTGGTTCTGCTGAACCTTTCTTAATTTTAGATGCATCAATAAGTTGTACTGCTGCTGGTGGAGTTTTTATTACAAAATCGAATGATTTATCTCCATAAACTGTGATAACAACAGGAAGCACCTTTCCAGCCTTATCCTGAGTTCGAGCATTAAACTGCTTACAAAACTCCATGATGTTGACACCTTTCGCACCAAGTGCGGGTCCAACAGGCGGGGAAGGGTTTGCTGCACCACCTCTGATCTGTAATTTGATCAATCCTGCTACTTCTTTAGCCATTTATTTATAATTTGTGTAGTTCAAACGTGGTGGATGACAAGGGAAGCTTTATTCATCTTTTCTACGACCACTCCTACGGGTTAAAATGCTATTTTAGCTTTCTTTTTCTACTTGCATATAGCTCAATTCGACCAAATTTTTACGACCGAATATTTTTACCATAACTTTCAATTTTTTCTTTTCTTCGTTGATTTCTTCAATGATTCCATCAAAATTATTAAAAGGACCATCAACAACCTTCACTGCCTCACCTACCACAAATGGTATTTTCACCTCCTCTTCGTGTCCTGACATCTCATCGACCTTACCTAGAATTCTGTTTACTTCAGACTTTCTCATTGGCATTGGATCTCCATATTTCTCAGCACCCAAAAACCCAATAATATTGGGAATACTTTTAATCACGTGTGGAACTTCTCCAACCAAAGCAGCTTCAACCAGAATATATCCTGGCAAATATGCTTTTTCTTTAGAAATTTTTTTCCCATTACGAATCTGGAAAACTTTTTCAGTAGGTATGAGTATTTGACCAAAGAAATCATTCAATTTCATTCGATTGATTTCCATCTCCAAGTACTCCTTAGCGGCATTTTCTTTTCCACTAATCGCACGAACTACATACCATCTCTTTTTAACTTCCTCCACGGTTAATCGTTTTTATAATTTTATGGATATATTAATCCTAGGATTCCTTTCCAAAAGTAGGTATCAGGGTTTACACCAAACACAAAATCCATAAGTGCAATTAGAAGAGCAAAGATAACTGTTCCTATAATTACAACTACAGTACTATTTTGTAACTCAGCCCAAGTAGGCCATGTAACTTTATACACAAGCTCGTTGTAGGTATCCTTTAAATATTCAACAATATTAGCCACAATTCTTTTTTTTATTTGCACGGGTGGTAGGATTCGAACCCACGACCAATGGTTTTGGAGACCACTACTCTACCAGCTGAGCTACACCCGTAGTGGAAAAAGGGGAGTCTTCACTCCCCTTAATATTCCCCTATAAATTATTTTATTCAATAATTTCAGTAACCTGACCAGCTCCAACTGTCCTACCTCCTTCACGGATAGCAAAACGAAGTCCTTTGTCCATTGCTACTGGAACGATTAATTCTACTTCGATAGACACGTTATCTCCAGGCATTACCATATCACGTCCTTCTTCTAGGTGAATTTCACCTGTTACGTCAGTTGTACGGAAGTAAAACTGTGGACGGTATCTGTTATGGAATGGAGTGTGACGTCCACCTTCTTCTTTTTTAAGAACGTAAATCTCAGCTTTAAATTTACTATGTGGAGTTGTTGAACCTGGTTTACAAATAACCATACCACGACGGATATCACTTTTTTCGATACCTCTTAGTAGCAATCCAACGTTGTCTCCTGCTTCTCCTCTATCAAGAATCTTACGGAACATCTCAACACCAGTAACTGTAGAAGTTAACTTTTCGTCTCCCATTCCTAAAATCTCAACTGGCTCACCTGAATTGATTACACCTGTCTCGATACGACCTGTAGCAACCGTTCCACGACCAGTAATTGAGAACACGTCCTCAACTGGCATTAAGAATGGTTTATCAACATCACGCGGAGGCAATTCAATGTATGAATCAACAGCGTCCATAAGTTCCATTATTTTATCTTCGAACTGCGGATCTCCGTTTAAAGCACCTAATGCAGAACCTGAAATAATAGGAGTGTTATCTCCATCATAGTCATAGAAAGAAAGTAACTCTCTTACTTCCATCTCTACCAATTCTAACAATTCTGGGTCATCAACTAAATCCATTTTGTTCAAGAACACAACGATTCTTGGAACTCCAACCTGACGTCCTAAAAGGATGTGCTCACGAGTTTGAGGCATTGGCCCATCAGTTGCAGCAACAACCAAGATAGCACCATCCATTTGAGCAGCACCAGTAACCATGTTTTTTACATAGTCGGCGTGACCTGGACAGTCAACGTGTGCATAGTGACGGTTCTCTGTCTCATACTCAATGTGAGATGTGTTAATAGTAATCCCACGCTCTCTTTCCTCTGGAGCGTTATCAATTTTCTCATAATCACGTGCCTCAGCAAGCCCTTTTTTAGACAATACGCTTGAGATAGCAGCCGTCAAAGTCGTTTTACCGTGGTCAACGTGTCCGATTGTTCCAATGTTTAAATGTGGTTTGGAACGAGTAAATGTTTCCTTAGCCATTTTCTATATTTATTACTTGTTAATATACTTTGTTAATTAATTTACCTATCTATATAATTATAAGAAATACAAATTGTATTTCTTAAAAATTCTTTTTTTTCGAGCCAATGACGAGAATTGAACTCGTGACCTCTTCCTTACCAAGGAAGCGCTCTACCCCTGAGCTACATCGGCAACGTGCCCTTAAAGGTTTTGAGCGGGAGACGAGGGTCGAACTCGCGACATTCAGCTTGGAAGGCTGACGCTCTACCAACTGAGCTACTCCCGCTTATAAAAACCACTGTGGGGGGAGAAGGATTCGAACCTTCGAAGGCGTAGCCAACAGATTTACAGTCTGTCCTCGTTGACCGCTTGAGTATCCCCCCAATTTGAGTTTTTCATTAAAAATGAGCCGATAGAGGGACTCGAACCCACGACCTGCTGATTACAAATCAGCTGCTCTAGCCAACTGAGCTATATCGGCACTTAAATTGGTAATAAAAACCTTTTAAAGAACTCTCTAAATTCTGTTTAACAAAACTCATTTAGGGTTGCAAAGATAGGAAACAAATATATACTAGCAAGTTTTTTTTAAAATAATTTTATTCTTTTAACTATTTTTCCAACTAACACGATTTGGCAATTAATCTATGTAGCTGTTTTACAGGCAGTTAAAGGCTTGGCTGACTGGGATAAAAGAATCTACTCTTAAACACATTCTTGTTTAATTTTTTCCACGGGGATGTGAATTTTGATAGATTTTTGCAATCTGTTCAAAAGAATTATGCGTATATACTTGAGTTGCACTTAAATCAGCATGACCCAAAAGTTCTTTTATAGTTTCTAATCCTGCACCATTATTTAAAATATGAGTTGCAAAAGTATGTCTTAAAATGTGTGGACTTCTTTTTTCAAGGTTTGTCAGGAGTGATAAATAATATTTGACCTTTCTATAAACAAACTTTGGATATAATTTTTCCCCCTTATCGGTCAGAAATAAAAATGCTGAATTTGATTCTTTGTGGAATGTTGATTCGACATATTCCTTTATATCGTATTCTAATTCTTTGGTAATCGGAATAATCCTTTCTTTATTACGTTTACCAAGTACCCTTAAAGTTGAATTTTGCAAGTCACTGGTTTTGATATTTATCAATTCAGACAGTCTGACTCCTGTTTGGTATAATACTTCTATGATAAGTCGATCCCTTTGTCCTTCTATACCTTCAGGAAATAGTTTATTCACTTTTTCAATCTCCAGCTCTTCCTCTTTCACAAATTCGGGAAGTCGTTTTTCTTGTCTTGGACCACGAATCCTAACCATCGGGTCATTTTTGATGATTTCAGAGCGGATTGCCCATTTAAAGAAAGTTCTTAAAGATGATAGCTTTCTATTTACTGTTCTATTTGAATGTCCAGAGTTGATTAGTTCAACAATCCATGCTCTTACAATATGATAGGTTACTTCGTTCAGGGCTACCTCATCTTCAATTGCTGCAAATTCGAGAAATACATTAACATCCTTCTCGTAAGCCTTTACGGTATGTTGAGAAAATCTCCTTTCAGAATCGAGGTATTTTATAAAACGTTCTATCATAAAAGCAAAAAAAGAGCCATTCGACTCTTTTTATAACGTATTTTAAAATAATATGTTCTGTAAATTTATATTTCTTTGGATTTCATGCGTTGCTTGTAAGCAGCTTTGATACGTTGTTGACGCATCAGGACTGATGGTTTAATGAACTCTTTTCTGCTACGAATTTCTCGCATCATTCCAGTTTTTTCGAATTTTTTCTTATATTTTTTAAGAGCTCTTTCGATGTTTTCTCCTTCTTTTACAGGTATTACTAACATATTTTTATAATTTTCTTTTTTAACTTATTAAAAATTGGGATGGCAAATATAACCATATTTTTTTAATTCCAAGAGTTTATTTTAAAATTTCTCTAGAAATAACTATTTTTTGAATTTCTGACGTTCCTTCTCCAATTGTCATCAGCTTTGCATCTCTCAGAAATTTCTCGGCTGGATATTCTCTTGTATAGCCATATCCTCCCATAATTTGAACAGCTTCATTTCCACAAAAAACAGCAGCTTCACTCGCATAATACTTAGCGAATGCTCCTTCTTTTGTAAGTTTTTCCTTATTATTTTTAAGATAGGCAGCATTAAATGTCAACAATTCGGCTGCATGTACACGTGTTGCCATATCTGCTAATTTAAAACTAATACCTTGGAATGAAGAAATTGGCTTTCCGAACTGCTCTCTTTCTTTTGCATATTTAACTGAAGCTTCATAAGCACCTCTTGCTACGCCACAACTCAATGCTGCGATAGAAATTCTTCCTCCATCTAAAATTTGCATTGCTTGAACAAATCCTTGTCCGACTTCGCCAATTACATTTTCTTTTGGAACACGAACATTGTCAAAAATAAGCTCTGCTGTTTCGCTTGCTCTTACACCTAATTTACCCGTAATTTTTGCAGTTGTAAAACCAGGCATTCCTTTTTCAATAATAAACGCTGTGATTCCACGACTATCTAACAATTCCCCAGTACGCACTAAAACAACAGCAATATCTCCACTCATACCGTGGGTAATCCATGTTTTCGCCCCATTAATAATCCAATCATCTCCATCTTGAACAGCAGTGGTTTTCATTCTCATTGCATCAGATCCAGTATTGGGTTCTGTGAGTCCCCACGCTCCAATAAACTCAGCTGAAGCAAGTTTTGGAAGGTATTTTCTTTTTTGTTCTTCGGAACCATGATAATAAATATGTCCAGTACACAATGAGTTATGTGCAGCAACGGATAAACCTAATCCTCCACAAACTTTTCCTATTTCGATTAATGCTGTTACATATTCATCGTATGAGAATCCACTTCCTCCATATTCTTCAGGTATATAAATTCCCATTAATCCTAATTCACCTAATTTTTTAAGGGTTTCCACAGGAAATTCTTCAGTTTCATCCCACTTCATGAAATTTGGTTTAATCTCCTTTTCTGCAAAATCTCTTATCATTTGCTGAATCATCAATTGATTCTCGTTTAATTTAAAATCCATGTCGTAATTATCTTTTTGTTGGGTTATCTTAAATAAAAAGTGTAATATCTTAAAAAAGATTAAAGTGCGAAGATAATTATTTTTTGAGATTTGATGGGAAAATTCATAGAATTAATGAAGAATCGTGAGATATTTCAGTATAATATAATTGACTATCAAATTGTTAAATAATGTTTAACCTTATTAAATAGTTCTCTACTCATATAGGGAGACAAAAGCAATTCATCTAGTGAATTGTAGGTATTGTAGTTTTCTCTAAAAAAGACAATAGAACGGGCTAAATCAGTACTTATCCATGGATGTTTGCTTAACTGTTCAGCACTTGCTTGATTAATATTTATTTTCTTAATGTTTTCTAAATCAAAACTTAGAAATGACAGAATTTCTTCTAACTTTTCTTCATCCATATTATATATAACAAGTAATTGTTCTTTATAAATTAATCCACCAAATTTCTCTCTTAACTTAACAATTTCTTTAGCAAAAAATGGCCCCACTCCTTTAATTTTTTGAAGTTCTCCTTCTGAAGCTATGTTTATATTAATTAACAGCATATCTTCCTCCGACTCCTCATCATTTGATTCTTGTGAAAAACGATTATTTTCGTTATCAAAATTTGATTTATTCCTCTTTTTATCTTCCGCTATCGGTAAAACAATCTTTGGTTCAAGCTCATTATATAATTCATCAGTCATTCCAAAGAGTTTTTTCAAATCTGTTTTTACTTTAAACCCACCAATTGCATCTCGATAGTTAATAATAGATTGAGCTTGTTTTTCTGTAAAACCAATTTTTTGCCAATTCTCTGCGGACAAATCATTTGGATTGAAATTATCGTTGGGAATTTCGTATTTCTTTTCCGCCTTGGCATCCTCTTTTTTATTGAATTGACTATTTTTTTCTGAAAGATTCAAATCCAAATCTTCAATATTAAATTCTCTTTCTGTGGGCGTATGTACAAATGTATAATATATTCGAGGGAGGATAGCAATAATAATAAAAATAAACAGCAAGAAAAAAACTCCTTTTCTAGCTCTTTTAGAGAAATAAACCCATTCGTTATCCCAACCTTGTTTCTTCATGTCTTAACGACGCTTTATTATTTCGCCTGATGTTATTTTCCTGAAATATTCTTTAAAATCCTTTTTGATTTCTCCTGACATTATAATTAAACCTAAGATATTTGGGAATGCCATTGCCAAAATAAGCAAATCCGAGAAATCAAGAATATCTCCGAGCCCTATTGAGGTTCCAATAACGATAAAGATAAGAAATATTAGATTGTAAACATTCCCTATTATTTTATTTTTTCCAAACAAGTAAGTAAATGCTTTTTTCCCATAATAAGACCAAGATATCATTGTTGAAAATGAAAATAAAAATACTGAGAAAGTGAGTACATAAATAGCCCAACTTCCTAAGAAGCTAGAAAAAGCAGCTGAGGTCAATGCAACACCTTCTAATCCTTCATTATCTATCGCATAACCAGAGAATACAATTACAAAGGACGTCATGGTACAAACCAAAACGGTATCAATAAGAGGCTCTAATAGTGCCACAATTCCCTCGCTAACTGGCTCTTCAGTTTTTGCTGCTGAATGGGCAATTGGGGAGGAACCAATTCCAGCCTCATTAGAAAATGCTGCTCTTTGAAAACCTATAATCAGTACTCCAATAATTCCTCCATAAACTGAGTCAGGATTAAATGCACCATTTATGATAGCCAAAAGTCCTGAGCCTAAGTTGTTATAGTTGATAGCAATAATTGCAAGTGCTGAAATCACATAAACTGCTACCATCAGAGGAACTATCTTGTCGGTTACTCTTGCAATACTTTTGATTCCTCCAATAATTACTAATCCTACAATAATTGCCAAGCCTATTCCAAAATAAAAACCATTTTGCGACAAGAATTCAAATCCTGGTGTTTTAGACAATTGGTCAAAAGCTTGATTTGCTTGAAACATATTTCCTATACCAAATGAACCTATAACACATAAAATTGCAAAAGCCATGGCCAGTAACTTCCCAAATATTTTAAGTGAACCCCCTCTTTTTGCCAATCCCCTACTTAAATAATACATTGGGCCACCTGATACCTCACCATCCTTATTTTGAACTCTATATTTGACCCCTAATGTTGCCTCAGAAAATTTAACAACCATCCCAAGGAGTCCTGCCAAAATCATCCAGAACGTTGCCCCTGGACCTCCAATTCCGATAGCGATAGCAACTCCAGCAATATTTCCCAACCCTATCGTTGCAGAAAGCGCAGTTACCAGAGCTTGGAAGTGTGAAACCTCTCCCTTTTCAGTTGGTTTGTCATATTTCCCACGAATTAAATCAATAGCATGTTTGATTATTTTAGGGTTAAATTGAATGAATTTCATTTTAAAGGTAAAGAAAATCGCTCCAAATATCAGCCAAGCAACAATGAGTGGAAAACCCTGTATTTGAAAGGTTAAATTTTGATTATAAAAAGGTTGTGGGGATTCGTACTCAATAGCCCCTAATTCTTTTAACGAGCGATTTCCTCTTGAGTTTGTATAGTAAATTAAATCTCCTTGCTCCACCTTTTTATTTTCAAAAACTCCATGTTTTAGAATACCAGAACCAATTGCATAAAGGGGAATTTCATTCTCTCCCTCTTGTAAAATTGCAACAACATCGAGGTGATTTACAAAATCCCCATCACTTCTTGTCCATTTTTTAAATGTATAATTCTCTTTTTCTCTATCAAAACTGAAAGGTGCTTTTAATGAAAATTTATCTACTTTTAGTGTATCCGACCATATCTTTTTGAATAAAATATTTTTTAAGACATTTACAGACGGACGTATAAAACTTCCAATTTTTTCTTCAAAACTACTAACTGGAACAGAGCCAGTTAAATGCACAGAGTCTTTATTTGCATCAATCACTAACACAGATATTTCTGTACCTTCACTAAGAGATGATGCACTTTTATGATAGATTGAAACATTTTGTTGATTCCATAGAAAGATAAGCGGACTTCTTCCTCCTTTTATTTGAATTTCAGCTGTTACATCATTAATTGCAGCAGAATTGTTTTTTAGATGTAGTTCCGCTTGCAATCTTGTATCTTGTGAAAAACTTTCTGCTGAAAAAATTAGAAATAAAATTAGAATAAAATGTTTGTAATTGAGAATCATTTATAAAGTGCGTTTCTTTTAATAATAAGCTAAGTAATTTAGTACTAAACTAATATACAGTTTGTTCGACTTGTTCTTGTTCGACGAAAATAACAAAATTAATTGATTCATTAAAAATAATAAGAAATTACTTCTAAATCAAATATAAAATACTACCTTTACAGATTATTATCTACTTTTTAGGTTTTAAACGCTATTTATTATGAAAAGTTTGAAAATTATCTTTACATCAGCTATTGTATTTTTTTATAGCTATTCTTATGGTCAACAAGTTTATTCAACTCCGGGTTCATACTCATGGATAGTACCTGAATGTGTTACAGAAGTAACCGTTAAAGTTTGGGGAGCAGGAGGCGGAGGCGGTGCTGCTGATTCACATATGACTAATACTTGCCATGACTACCCAGAAAATGAAGCGTGTAGTGCTGCAGGTGGTGGTGGAGGCGGTGGGTTTGCTATGCGAACTTATACTGTTGTACCTGGAGAAACATATCAGATTCATGTGGGTGCAGGTGGTAGTGGTGGTAGTGCCGGTGGTAGCGGTGCAACTGGTAATAGCTTGAACAATGGTAGTAATGGTGGGCAAAGTACGTTCAGTGGTCCTGCCACCCTAACACCTGGAACACTTACAGCCACAGGAGGTGTTGGTGGCGGTGGAGCACGAACCAATAACACTAGTAGTTTTACTTGTCAACATCAGGGACATAATGGAACGGGGGGTTCTGGAGGAAGTGGATCAAATGGAACGGTTAATAGAACAGGAGGAAATGGCTCAGGAGGAGCTCATAGCGGAAGTTGCAATGACAGAAGTGGTGCTGGAGGTGGTGCTGGAGCAGAAAACGGAAACGGAGGAAATGGAACATTTGCAGCGTGTCCTAATGGCTCAATGAGTGGAGGTATAGGAGCTACAATAAGTGGAGGGAATGGAGGAAGTGGTATACAAAGTGGACTCTGTTCTGGCTGTAGAGATAGGCATAATGGTAATTCTGGTGCTACATTTGGAGGTGGTGGCGGTGGAGCATTAGTCCATTTAAACAACTACGCTAACAGTTGGGCACGCGCTAACGGCGGTTCTGGTGCACACGGTGCTGTAATCTTAGAGTACATTGTTCCACCAGCACCTAGTACGCCTACAATTACTGGTCCTCTTATCGTTTGCCAAGGTGCTTCGCAAGGGTATTCTGTTGCTGTAGATCCAAATGCTACTGGTTACAACTGGTCTTACACAGGAACTGGTACTATCACGAATGATGGTAATAATTCAATATCATTAAACAACATTCAAACAAGTGGTACTTTAACCGTAGAATTAGTAGGTTCGTGTGGTAGCGGTCCTTCTAATTCAATTAACATTGTAGTTATTGACCCACCAATTCTAAGTGGAATTTCTGGTCCTGCTGTGGTTTGTGAAAACGGAAGTGGCAGTTATTCTGTAACCAACATACCGGGTGCAAGCTACAGTTGGTCTTATACCGGTGGTGGTACAATCGTCAATGGCAACACTAATTCTATTACCATTAATAATATTACAAGTTCTGGCACACTTACAGTAACAGCTACAAATTCATGTGGTTCTGATAGTGAAACGTTTAATATTACAGTAGAAATTAATCCAGCTCAACCAATTATTGATATAGTCGATCCTACATGCGATGTTGATGGTTCAGCTGAAATAACAAATTATAACTCTGGCGTAACTTATGTTTTTAATCCAACTGGACCTAATTTTAACTCTACAACAGGTGATTTAGAGAATTTTAATTTCGGACAAATATACACAGTAGTAGCAGAAAACGCAAACGGTTGTACTTCTACAGAAACTTCGTTTACAATTGGTGCACAATTACCAACTCCGTCTGTGCCAATAATCAGCATAGTCGATCCTACTTGCGATGTTGATGGTTCAGCTGAAATAACAAATTATAGCTCTGGCGTAACTTATGTTTTTAATCCAACTGGTCCAAGTGTTGATGCAACTGGAAATATTACTGGAGCAATAATATTTGGTCAAGCATACACAGTAGTAGCAGAAAGCACAAATGGTTGTACTTCTCCTGAAACTTCGTTTACAATTGAAGCACGATTACCAACTCCGTCTGCGCCAATAATCAGCATAGTCGATCCTACTTGCGATGTTGATGGTTCAGCTGAAATAACAAATTATAACTCTGGCGTAACTTATGTTTTTAATCCTACTGGACCTAATTTTAACTCTACAACAGGTGATTTAGAGAATTTTAATTTCGGACAAGCATACACAGTAGTAGCAGAAAACGCAAACGGTTGTACTTCTCCTATTAGTTCTTTAACTGTTGAAGAAAAATATACTACACCAGCTGCTCCAGTAGTTGATGTAACTCCAGCAAATTGTGATGGAGATGGAACTGCTACAATTAGTGGATATGACAGTAATTTAACTTATAACCTTACAACTGGAACGGGAACAATTGGGGCTGATGGTTCAATTTCAGGTGTTGCTGGCAACTATACAATTACAGCAACAGAAAACGGTTGTACTTCTCCCGAAACGCCGTTTACAATTGAAGCACAATTACCAACTCCAGCTGCACCAATAATCAGCATAGTCGATCCTACTTGCGATGTTGATGGTTCAGCTGAAATAACAAATTATAACTCTGGCGTAACTTATGTTTTTAATCCTACTGGACCTAATTTTAACTCTACAACAGGTGATT
>JBBAEU010000010.1:0-100862 GCA_041655765.1 Brumimicrobium sp. | reverse complement strand
ATTATTTTAATATATTCGTGAAAGGAAAAATAATCTGGAGAAGAGAAGCACCCATTTTTTGGGAGCTCTCTTCAAAAGAAATTAATAAATTTAGTAACATCCCATACACACTTTATTGAACACTACCTGACATCAGAATTAATACCCATATATTCTGCTGTAATATTCATTGCAATAAGCTCTATATTGCTCAGCTTCGGTTTTCTGATTTGAATAAAATCAAAGGAAATTTTAAAATTTGCAATGTTTTCTAAGATTATTTCGTAATTTTGAATAAAGTTGTTCATGATATTTAATTGTTTGATAGTCAGTTAAATATACGAATTATATCGTAAAATTGAACAACTTTTTTAATTATTTTTCAAATGCACAACGGGTTATAATAAATATTCTCTTAAAGAAGTTTCAGAATCTTTAAACATAAATTATTCTCTACTCAGCCGTTATGAAAAAGGAGGAAGAACTGCACGTTTAGTAATGAATTTAATCCTTCTTCAAGCAGGTTATCCAATTACAAACATTAGCAGTGAAAACACCAATAAGTTAAAATATTACGAAGCATTAGAGATTGCACAAACAAACCACGATAAAAATGAATTTATTGAATTTATTTTTTATCAAGTAATTAACGCCTTGGAAGATTTTATAAGGATGTTTCCTAAATAAAATTTCAAGGGTGTGTTATTCCGTTTTCTTTCAATTATATCTTATATTTGCGTTTAAATTTAAAGAAAATGGCACAAAACGATAAAATAAGTGCAAAAAATGCTCCAAAACCTGTTGGATTATATCCACATGCAAGAAAAGTTGGGAATTTGTTGTTTTTGTCTGGTGTTGGTCCTAGAAAAGCAGGGTCTGATGATACAGATTCATTTGTTCCGGGCTTGAAATTAGACAAACAAGGAAACTTTATTTCATTCGATTTTGAGGCTCAATGTCGTGCAGTTTTTGAAAATGTTCGATTAATCTTAGAAGCATCTGGGTCAAGCTGGGAAAACTTAGTTGATGTTCAAGTGTTCTTAGTTAACATGAAAAGAGATTTTCATACATATAATCGACTTTATGCTGAATATTTTAAAGATAACCAGCCTTGTAGAACAACAGTGGAGGTAAATTCTTTACCAACACCGATTGCCATAGAATTAAAATGTATTGCAACAATAGATAATTAAAATTATGATTGGATTTATTATTCGGGTTATTATTGCACTCGCTGCCCTGACCTTTAATGTTTACCTTTTCTGGTCGGGCTCGTGGGGATGGGGAATTACAATGATTTTTCCTACTTTCTTAATTTGGATGACGTTTTGGCGAAATGAAAACATTCTTATTGCGTTATATCGAATGAGGTTGCAAAAAAACGACAAAGCTTGGAAAGCACTAAATCGTATTAAGTCACCACAGTTTCTTCCAAAAAAACAACAGGCTTATGTCATGTACTTAAAAGGAATGTTAGGGTTACAACAAGGTTTAAACTTTCAACAATGTGAAAACCTTATGCGTGGCGCATTGGCAAAGGGATTAAGAACGCAGCAAGACAGAGCAGTTGCAAACTTACAATTAGCAGGTATTTGTATGCAAACTGGAAGAAAAAGTGAAGCAAAAAGATTTTTAGCTGAGGCTCAAAAACTTGATAAAAACAACATCTTAAAATCCCAAATCAAAGATATGAACAAGCAAATGGGAATGGTTGCTTCTCGAAACCAAATGAGGATGGCACAAATGCATAAAGGAAGAATGAAAACTCCTCGAAGAAGATAATCTACATGGCAGAGGAATTGGTGATATCAACAGGAATAAAGGAGGAAAAATATAGGACACTTTTTCCACAGTTAAAAGCGTTGTGTAATGGAGAGCCAAACCGAATTACCAATCTCGCTAACATTGCTGCTGCGGTAAAACAAACGTTTGATTATTTTTGGGTAGGATTTTATCTCGTAGAGGGAAACGAACTTGTTTTGGCTCCGTTTCAGGGTCCAATTGCTTGTACAAGAATTCAAAAAGGAAAAGGTGTTTGTGGAACTGCTTGGATGAAAAACAAAACAATCGTTGTAAAAGACGTAAATACTTTTCCAGGGCACATCGCTTGTAACAGTTCTTCTCTTTCAGAAATTGTTGTTCCAATCATTAAAAATGATGAAATCATAGGTGTTTTTGACTTGGATGATGACAAAATCAATACTTTTGATGAAATAGATAAAAAGTATTTGAACGAAATTTGCGAATGGATTGGTCAAATTATATAGCTTTTTTAATTCTTTTTTTCTTGATTTCTTCTTGCGGTCAAGTTGGAACAATTACGGGTGGAGATATTGACCAAACCGCACCACGAGTTGTTGTTCACAAAGTAAATCCTCCTAATGAAAGCACCAACATTAATCCGAATAAAATAACAATTCCTTTTGATGAGTTTATAGCGCTAAACAAACCCGCAGAAAACATTCGTGTTACACCTGAAGACGTTAAGTTAAATTATTCCATTAAAAAAAAATCGCTGGTTCTTACTAAAGAAGAAGGAGAATGGATGCCCAACACAACCTATACAATCTACTTAAATAGAGCGGTGAAAGATATAACTGAAGAAAATGATTCAATAATGTCATACGTTTTTTCTACCGGAAGTTATATCGACTCCTTACAAACAGCGGTTCAAATTCAAGATGCATTAAAAGGAAACACTTTGTCGGGAATTACGGTTGGTTTATACGTACAGAAATTAATAGACGATACAAGCAAAGTAGATGCCCGTTATTTATCTTTAACTGACGATTCGGGAATTGCAAGGTTTAACCATTTAAAAGAAGGAGAATACTTTGTATATGCTTTTGAAGATGAAAACCGAAACAACCGACTGGATGCAACTGAAAAAAGAGCTACTTTAAAAAAATCTATTTCTTTATTCGCTCCAGATACTGTTTTGGCGGTTGGTCCAGTTCTTCAACTGATGCCACCAGAAATTACTAAGTTAGAAATAACTTCCAATGATGTTGTCGCTGGTGCAGGATGGGCTATTGGGTTTAATAGAAAATTAAGTGATGATGAATTGTTTGTAGTTATTTCTGAACATCATTCATTAAAATTCAATGAAAATAGAGATTCTTTGACCGTTTTTTTTGAAAATTATGGAAAATCAGGAGAGCACGTTGCTTTATTAAAAACAGAAAACTCGACTGATACAATTAAAAAGAAATACTTTTATAGGACTACGCCCAATTTAAAAGTTTCTAATAATTTAAAACAAAAGAAATTAGGAGTAAATGATACGCTAACTTTTTCCTTAAGTGAACCGATTCAATTTATAGATTCTTCCCATTTTTTTGCAACAGAAATTCAAAAAAACGATACATTAGAACAAAACTTAAACTATTCTATTCGACAAACTTCGAATCAAGAATTTCAAGTGGTTTTCAAAAAACAAAACCAAGATAAGATTTTTATAAACATTGCCCCATCAGGATTTTCTGGAATTAATTATGCATTAAAAGACACCCTAAAACTTGATTTTTCACTTCAACAAGAAAAAGAAACAGGAACAATGATTGTGGAATTTGACACAATTCCTCCTTATGGAGTATTATTCATCACACATCAAAATACCAAAGAAGAAATAGCCGTTGTTTTTGATGGACAAGAAAAACAATCGCACGAAATTCGATTTTTAGAGCCTGGACAATATACCTTCCACTACCTCATCGACGAAAATAAAGATGGAACGTGGACAACGGGAAATGTTTTTACACATCAAAAGCCGGAAAAAATGATTTGGTTTCCTGCTGTTTCTACCATTCGAGCAAACTGGGATGTTAAAACAAATCTTATGCTAACAGACCCCTAAAAATCTACAATAATTTTAACTTAATATTTTAATAAATGAAAAAAATTATGTAAATTTACATATATAATCTATTAATTATGCAAAAAATTCTATTGGTTGGACTATTCTTTTTTATTTCAATTTATACATTTAGTCAAACAGAAAACCAACTAAAAATCCAACAGTTGAATGAAGAAATTACAAAAGCTGTTGAAGTTGGTAACTATACAAAAGCAAATCAATTAAAACAAGAAAGAGAGCTGCGTTTTAAAATGGAAGAAGCCATAGAAAAAGAGGATTTTATTAAGGCAAGTGAACTCGAAGAAAAAATTAAAAGTGGCTCTTATAGATCCGATAACAAGCCAATAAAAAGTACAGAGGAAAGTATGTATATAAATTCTGATTATTATAAACACAAATCTTTAAAATCTGGCTTTTATTTTAACTTTTCACTTGGACATTCATACACAGAGGATTTATTTTATAGTAGAAATGCGTTTAATATTGGTTTTGACCTTGGGAATAGATTTACCAAAAAAAGTGATAAACAAAAACGCTTTGGTTTAGATATGAATTGGTTTAATTTCAGTATATCAGTGGAAAATTTAAATGCTTTTCTACTAGTCGAAGGCTCTTTTGTGTCCGCTAATTTCCACATTGCAAATCCTGGGGTTTTTTATAGCGAAGCATTTAATAAAGACCAAGGATTGGAGGCTAGTTTACACATAGGTCCTGGAGTTACAGCTTTCAACGGTGATGGATATTTGAATTTAGGTTTCTATCCAAGAGTTTTGTATAGATACAAAGTTATTGGTATAGGATTATCAACCAGATTAGACCTCATGCTACAGCCAGGAAGTGGTTATCATGGAATGTTTATAGGAATTACTCCTACATTTAGTCTTAAATTTTAACCATTTTTGTTAGTTTTTATCGAAAATCTATCCATATTTGATGTCAAATTTCTTTGTATTAAAGAATAGGCATTAAAAACTAAAATGGGAGGTAATTCTAAATTAAAGTATCACGTGCTAATGCACGTTATTATTCTCGTGTGGGGATTCACGGGAATTTTAGGAAAATTAATCCTCCTTCCAGCAGAAATTATAGTTTGGTATCGCATAGTTATTGCATTAATCGGGTTGGTTATCCTCTTGCCTTTTTTTAAAATTCCATATCGGTTAAAATACAAAAATGATTTTTGGAAATTAGCCGTTGTTGGAATTATTACAGCCTTGCATTGGGTTGCATTTTATAAAGCAATTTCTCTTTCAACTGCATCTTTAGCGGTTCTTTGTCTATCTACAACAACACTTCATGTTACTTGGATTGACCCAATTATCATGAAACGAAAATTTTCATGGTTAGAAGGATTGTTTGGTCTTTTGGTCATTTATGGAGTTTATTTCGTTTCATCGGATTTCAACCCAAAAGAATATTTAGCATTGGCATATGGCTTAATAGCCGCATTATTAGCTGCGATATTCTCTGTTTCTAACGCTAAATTGGTGCAAACCATACCATCAGGACAAATTTCATTGTATGAAATGTTGGTTGGTGCGTTGTTTTTAACGGTTTATTTATTTTTTACTGATCAATTAAACGCTGAGTCTTTATCCATGACAACTTCCGACTTTTGGTGGCTACTTGTTTTGGGGTTAATTTGTACAAGTTTCCCTTTTATGTTAATGATAGATGTTGTAAAACAAATTGGTGCGTTTACAGCTTCATTAACCATCAATTTAGAGCCTGTTTACACGATGATTTTAGCAATTCTAATTCTAAATGAAAACGAAGAGTTAAGCGCAAATTTTTACATTGGAGCTTCTTTAATCGTCTTGGTTGTTATTGTTAATTCATTGGTTAAAAAGCGTGTAAAAAGTAAAACTTATAAAAAAATTTTATAATACAGAATTATTTACCTAATTTAGCGCCATATATTAATTTATAACTTATTTATTATGAAAAAATTACTGATTTTAGGTGTTGTTTTTGGAGGATTATTTTTGACTTCTTGCAAAAAAGATTGGACCTGTGAATGTCAGTCTTATGGTGAAGTAACCACCTACCCAATTTACAACAAAACAAAAAAGAATGCTAGAGCTCAATGTACAGGAGAGGCATCTATTGGGTTGATTACTGTTGGAGGGGACAATAGTTGCGATATTAGATAAGTAATATCAAACCCTTAACGTTTTAATGGGTGTTTGTATTCTGTACATTCACCCATTTGATTATCTATCATTTAAGAAAGGTAAAAGGTTTCTTGTTGATTCTAAAATCGAATAATCCAATTCATCGTTTATCACAGTTTCTTGATCAGAACAAGACTGAATTGTTGTGCCGTCGGGATTAATTATCGCAGAATCTCCTGAGTAATACAATCCTTTATTGTTTTTTCCTACGCGATTTACACCAATTACAAAAACTTGATTTTCAATGGCTCTTGCTTGCAGTAAGGTTTTCCAGTGAAAAATCCTTTTTTGAGGCCAATTGGCAATATTTATAAGTAAATCATACCAAAATTTACCGTTTTCAACTTTATTTTCCGCCATTTCTGGAAAGCGTAAATCGTAACAAATCTGCAAACGTATTTTCCAACCTTTGTATTCAATAATTAACGGCTGATTCCCCGCCTCAAAATAATTATTTTCACGTGAAAGTGAAAACAACTTCCTTTTGTCATACTGGTGTATTATTCCATTTGGTTCAATAAAAACACCACGATTTACAAACTTTTTTCCCTCTTTAATAATAACAGAGGCGACCGTAGCGGCACTATATTCTTTGGCTTTTTCTTTTAACCATTGTATTCCTTCTCCATCCATTGTTTCTGCTAATCCACTCGGATTCATACTAAATCCTGTATGAAACATCTCTGGAAAAATAATTAAGTCCGTTGGAGTAAGAACCGATTCTTGAATAAGTTTATCCAAAAACTTAAAGTTTGCCTGTTTGTCTTCCCAAACTTGGTTAAATTGAACAAGGGCAACTTTTAAGTTTTCTTTCATTGTTATTTATTGTAAAATTTGAATCATTCTTCAACCAAAGCTATTTCTAACATATTTGGCCATTCTTTTCCTGTTATAAAAAGCTGTTTTGTAGATTCTTTATAAGCAATTCCATTCAATACTTCGCCTGTTTTTCGGTAATCTAAGGCAATTAAACTTGCATCTATTCTTCCAGTTACAACCCCTGTTTCTGCGTCAATAATGACAATTTGATTCGTTGTGTAAACATTGGCAAAAATCTTTCCGTTAATGAATTCAAGTTCGTTTATTCCCCTAACAGGACCGACATTGTCATAGATCTCTAATGTTTTAACTACATTAAAGTTTGTTGGATCTCTAAAATAAAGTTTTTCAGAACCATCGGACATAATCAAAAGTTCACCATTATTGCATAGTCCCCATCCTTCTCCACTATAAGTAAATCTTTTCTTTTCTTCTAAAGTGTTTTTATCGTAAACAAAACATGTGTATTCTTGCCAAGTTAATTGAAATAAATCATCTCCTAAAATCGTAATTCCTTCACCAAAATATTTATTATCTAAATCCTTTTGTTGTATAATTTCACCTGTTTCTAAATCAACTTTAGCAATTACACTATGCCTTACACTTCCTCCCGAACCTGTTCCTTCATAAAGTTGATTTCCATCAAACTCCAACCCTTGAGTGTATAGGTTTGTAGCGTGCGGATAAACTTTTATTACTTCAGCCATATATTCAATAGGAAAAGTATTTGGTAAAATTCTAATTATACGATTGTCTTTTCTTGTTCTATCGTCTTTTAGAGTAGTTTCTAAATTCAGTTGAATAGAACCTATTCCCCAATTATCAATATTTAAATTAAATTTTAAATTTTCATCAGTAGGCATTCCATCATATATTACCGTATCTTTTGTTGATATTTTTATGTTTTTAATATCTTTTAAACTTGAAGCGGTAACGTTTATGTGTAAGTTTTCGCCAATTCTCACCATAGAGTTATTTGAAGGAGAGTTAAATTTTGCAGGTACTAAACTCCTTGATTTTGATTGATTTTCACCACCACAAGAAACAATAAATAAAAGTGGTAAAAAAAGAATTAAAGAAAATAAAAACTTCATTTTAATTAAATTAAATTTTGAATATCTTCAGCAGATATTCCATTATGAGAATTATGATAAACTACTTGTTTGTTTTTTATTAAAATTGTTTGTGGTGATTGATGCTCAACACTTGTTAAATGGCTCAATTTATTAGAAACATTTCTATGCGTCAATAAATCAATAAAATATAGTTTACACTCTTTTTTATCTGTCCAATTTTTTTCAAAAACATTTAAAACCATGCGAGAAACTGGACAGCGTGTAGAATGTTTAAAAAATAAAACAGTTTGATTTTCTAAATTATTGAAAATGTTTTCTAATTTTTCAACTGAATCTATATTAATCCAACCTAAATTTTGAGAATAAATTTTTTTATTTGATGAAAAAAATCCCATATATTAAAAAGCTGATTTGAATTGTTTTAAAAATCGAATATCATTTTCGGAATACAGACGTAAATCATTGACGCGATATTTGAGCTGAGCTATTCTCTCTATTCCCATTCCAAAGGCGTAACCGCTATAAATTTCTGGGTCAATATTAGATGCTTTTAAAACATCTGGATCAACCATACCGCAACCTAAAATTTCTAACCAACCTGTGTGTTTACATACATTACAACCATTTCCTTTACAAATTGTACAACTCACATCAACCTCTGCACTTGGCTCTGTAAAAGGAAAATAAGAAGGTCGTAAACGAATTTCTGCTTTTTTTCCAAACATTTCTTGTGCAAAATAAAGCAAAGTTTGTTTTAAATCTGCGAAAGAAACATTCTTATCAATAAACAACCCTTCAACTTGGTGAAAGAAACAATGTGCACGAGCAGAAATAGCTTCATTTCTATAAACTCTTCCTGGAGAAATGGTTCTAATTGGTGGTTTTTCATTTTCCATTACCCTCACTTGAACCGATGAAGTATGCGTACGCAACGCCATTTCTTTTTCCTCTGATTCTACAAAAAAAGTATCTTGCATATCACGTGCTGGGTGTTCTTCTGGGAAATTAAGCGCTGAAAAATTATGCCAATCATCTTCTACTTCAGGACCTTCAGAAACACCAAAACCTATTCTTTCAAAAATGGAAATGATTTCATTTCGTACAATACTAATTGGGTGCCTTGCTCCAATTTCTGTGGGTTCTTCAGGACGAGAAAAATCAATTCTATTAGTTTCTACAGATTGATTTAAAAGCAACTCCTTTTTTGAATCGAAAACTTCTTGTGCTTTATTCTTTAATTCGTTGATTTTTAAACCAACCTCTTTTCTTGAGTCTTTAGCAACATCTTTTAATTCTATAAATAGGTCTTTTAAAATATTTTTACTTCCTAAAAAACGAATTCTAAAAGATTCTAAATCTTCTTTATTTTTTATCGTCTTTTTATTTACTTCTTCAAGAAGATTTTCTATTTTATCTTTTATATCTGACATAACATAAAATGTTTTTTTTATTCTACAGACAGTTTCTATAGATTTAAATCTTTGTTTTTGTTGTTTAACAATTAATTTTATCAATTCTTCGTTGATGTCTTCCCCCTTCAAATTCAGTATTAAAAAAGGTTTCTGTTATTTTTATACCTTCTTGTATTGAAACAAATCTTCCTGGCATTACTAAAATATTTGCATTATTATGTTGTCTTGCTAACGCTGCTATTTTTTCGTTCCAACAAAGTGCACCCCTAATACCTTCGTGTTTATTAACTGTCATGTTAATTCCGTTTCCACTTCCACAAATAGCAATCCCTAATCCACCTTTCTCTTGTATATGTTTGGCAACAGGATGGCCATAGTCGGGATAATCAATACTATCTTCAGAATATGTTCCAAAATCTTTAAATTTATAACCTTGTTCTGTGAAATATTCAATAATTGATTGTTTTAAAGGAAATCCTGCGTGGTCGGCTCCAATCGGAATAATTTTATCTTTTATCATAATTCCTTGTTTTTTACAAATTTAATAAATATTAGGTATAGAATGTTTTATTTTGATGGTCGTTTTTATAAATATGGTGATTTTTAGGATAGATTTTGAAAGTTAACAATCTATACTATTTATAAACAATCTTCTTTTTTACGTCTTCTATAAGCATTGGTAATTAAGTATTTTAAAAAATAACTTTTAAAGATAGATATAAACAATTTTTAAAAAAGGTGTTGATTACTTTCTAAAAGTTTTTGTAGGTTATTTCATAAAAGTTTTGAAGCAGAAATAGATTTATAAAAGTCAAGTTAAAAATATTAAATCTTATCAACTTATATTAACAAGTAGAAATGATAAATATTACATTTTTTTTAATTATATTATCAACAGATGATGTTTTAAACAATTTTTTATAAACCTTATAATTTATTAAAAAACAATCAATTATAAAAAACAAAACTGTTTATAAACCATAAGTTTTTGTTAATTTCTAAAAATGAAACTTAATTATTAAAAAGTAATACACCTTATGAACAGCATAATAATAATAACCAATTTTTTTTAATTTATTTTTTTAATTATTGTTATTATAAAAACAAGAAAATTCAACTCATTTGGAAATGAAAAAAATATTGTTATCTTCATTAAGAAACACTTCTAAATTATGACTAACTTATTGATTATTAGGTTAATAAAAACTATATTTTTATTTTTTTTATTTAATATTTAGATCTATTATTTTTAAAATTAAAAGAAACAAATTTTTAATCAATTTAATCCAATTTTGTTTTCATTTTTATAATAGTTTATTACGATAAAATTATCAAATAGAATTAGTTAATTCTTCTAACATATGATTACTTCAAAAATAATTTTATATATTTCAATTATAGCATTTTAAAAGATGAATAATAGTATTATCTTTATAAAATCATAAATAAATTTGATTGTATATTCAATCGTGCACTGATGATTACTTATTTTTTTAGAACTATAATTTTTATTGTTTTTATTGTCTTTAGTTTCGTATTTTTAAGAGCTCAAGATCATATTCAGTTTAGAAATTATACCATCGATGAAGGTTTATCGCAAAGTTCTGTTTCTTCTGTTATACAAGATAGATTAGGAGCTTTATGGATTGGTACTCAGGATGGTATTAATCGTTTTAACGGTAAAAATTTTGAAGTTTTTACAGCTGATAAAGGTTATGATATTTCAAATGAATATATAAATGTTGGTTATCATGATAGTTATGAAAACTTGTGGTTTGGAACCAGAAATGGATTGGTAAAACATAATCCAAGAACCGTTGATTTTTCTTCTTATTTATTAGATTCTACAGAAAATATTGCTTTAGATATTCATGCAATATCCGAAGATTTAAAAGGAAATATTTTAGTAGGAACAGGATATGGAAATATTTATATTTTTACGAATAAAGATAAACAATTCAAATTAATTGATAACACAACCTTTTCCACCAAAATTATAGGTATTAAATATACAAATAATAAAGTATTTTTTATTAGTGATAATCAGGGAGTCATTGTTACAGATAAAAATTATCGAAACAAAAAACATATTTTATTCAAAGATCCTTATGATAATTTAACGATTAATAAAATTATAGATTATAAAAATAGTGATTTACTACTTGCTACAAATCATGGATTATTTTCTTACAATGAAAGCAGTGGTTTTATTGAACCTTTTTCTCAGTTTTATTCATATTTAAAAGATATTAATATTAATGATGCTGTTTATTTATCGGAGAATAGATTATTAATTGCGAGTGAGAACTCTGGTTTATATCAATTAGAAGAAGTTAATGGAAAGGTTAATATCATTAATCATACTGCAGATATTTTTAAAAAAGGGTCTTTACTTTCAAATTATTTAAATGGTTTATTTTTAGATAATAAAGGAATTGTTTGGGTATTTTCCGAATTTGGGCTAAGTAGTTATACTCCAAATTTTGTTGGATTTAAAGGTGTTGGAATTTCTGCTTATCCAGAAAAAGGATTGCCTTCTCAAAATGTATGGGGATTTGATGAATCTGAAGATGAAAAGTTTTTATATATAGCAGGTGATCATGGTGTTTCTATGTATGATAGATTAAAAAAGAAATTTTATCATTATTTTTTAAGAAACAAGGAAGGAGAAGATATCTCAACATTAAATATAAAATATGTTAATGATTCTCTATTACTTATAGGTAGTACAGACGGATTATATGAATTAACGATTGATAATCAAAACTATAGTAAGTATAAATTTAATAGAATTGAACAATCCCTTGATGTATCTAATTTATTTAACTTTATATATAAAATCATCCCTTTTGAAAAAGAAAATCAGTTTTTAATTGGTACAAAAGGAGGTATTTTATTTTATGATATTGATAATGACATAAAAAAATACCTTTATAATGATGGAAATGAAAATAAATCTATTGGTGCTGGTGCTTGTCGGTTTATTTTTGAAGATGAAAATAATTTTTATACTTCCCCATCTACTGGTGGATTATATAAAATAAAATTAGAAGATAATACTTTAAAAGCCTATCTTGATAATGATTTCTCTTTTCTTAATAAAAATAAAATAGATTATTTTACATGTGTTTATAAAGAAGATGAAGATACTTATTGGTTTGGAACAATGGGTAATGGAATATATAAAGTAAATAAAAAGACTTCTTCATATAAACGTTTTGATAAAAGTAATGGATTACCCAATAATGTTGTTTATGGAATAGAAGGTGTTAAAACAAATAACAAAAATAAATATATATGGATTTCTACTAATAAAGGTGTAGTTGCACTCAATACTAAAAGTGAGAAAGTTTATAATTTTACTGAAAAGGATGGTTTAATGAGTAATGAGCTAAACCAAGGTGGTTCTTTCGTTTCTAAAAATGGAGAGATTTATTTTGGTGGTATTCATGGATATAATTATTTTGATCCTTTGGCAGCTTTTCAAATTAATAATAAAATTCATGTCTTCTTTTCAGATTTAGAAATAGATAATGAATTGATTTTACCTTCTGAAGAAGGAATTTTACAACAAAGCATAGCCTTTACCAGAAAAATTGTTTTACCTTATTACAAACGTACCTTAAAGTTAAGATTTTTTGCTGATGATTTAAGTAATCCAGATAGAATTGAATATAAATATATTTTAACAGGTAAAAACAGCATTGAAGAAGAGTTAGGTTCTACTAATGAGTTAAGGTTTTCAAGTCTTTCGCCAGGTACTTATGAATTAACTGTTTATGCTAAAATTTCAAATGGAGAATGGAGTAAATATCCTGCAAGGTTGACCATCGAATTAGAAAGACCATTTTGGTTAGAATGGTGGTTTTATGCGATAAGTGTTCTTTTTATTTCTATGATTATATTTATTGTAATTAGAAGACGAATTGAGGAAAGTAGAAGAAGAAGGGTTCGTTTAGAAATGAAAATAGCTGAAAGAACAAGAGAGTTAAGAAAGAAAAATGAACAAATTCAACAACAAAGAAATCAATTAATTAAGCAAACTGAAGAATTAGAAAGAGAAAAAGAAAAATCTGAACGAATTTTGAATAATGTTTTGCCTAAAGAAACAGCCAAAGAACTCAAAAAAGATGGTCGTGCTGCCGCTAGAGAGTTTAAAAAAGTTTCAATTATGTTTACTGATTTTGTTGGATTTTCAAGAATTTCTGAAGGAATGTCTGCAAAAGAATTGGTTTCTATCTTAGATACACATTTTAGCAAGTTTGATGAAATCATCGAAAAGAATAATTTAGAAAAAATTAAAACAATTGGTGATGCATATATGGCTGCTGGTGGTGTGCCTATAAGAAATAAAACAAATCCAATTAATACTGCTTTGGCTGCTATTCAAATACAGAATTATATGCGCCAGCAAAAAGAAAAAAATATAAAAGAAGACAAACCTTATTGGACTTTACGAATAGGAATTAACACAGGTTCTGTTTCTGCTGGAGTTATTGGAACAAAACGTTATGCATACGATATTTGGGGAAGTGCTGTAAATAGAGCTCAAAGAATGGAAGAATTGTGTGAACCTGAAAAAATTGCAATTACCCAAGCTACTTATGACCATATTTCTCCTTATTTTGTTTGTAAAGAGGTTGGAAAAGTCAAAACCAAAAGTGGAATAAAAATTTATATGTTTGAACTTATTTCAATTAAGCCAGAATTATCTATAAATGGTTTAGGTGTAGAGCCTAATGAATCTTTCCATAAATTGGTTAATTTACATTTTTATTCAACTATAAATTATGTAAAAGCTGAAAGATTTATACTTGCTAAATTGAAGAAAGAACTGGATCCTAAATTACATTATCATTCTTATGCTCACTCTAAAGATGTAACACGTCAAGCTGAAAGAATTGCAATTAGCGAAGGAATTACAGATGAGGATTTATTTTTATTAAAATCTGCAGCTTCTTATCACGATGCTGGATTTATTGAAAAATATGATAAAAATGAAAAAATAGGTGCAAGAATGGCTGAAGAAATTTTACCAGAATTTGGCTATACAAAAGAACATATTGAAAGAATTAAAGAGCTTATCTATATAACTGAAGTACCTCACAAACCAAAAAATTTGTTAGAAAAAATTATTTGTGATGCAGATTTAGATTACCTTGGTAGAGATGATTTCTTTGAAATTTCTGATCGTTTACGACAAGAATTAAAAGAGCATAATAAAATTAAATCTGATAGAGAATGGGATTTAATGCAAGTTAAATTTTTTGAAATGCACCACTATTTTACAAAAACCTCAATTGAAACGCGACTAGAAAAGAAGAAAAAACATTTAAAAATGATTAAACAGCGTTTGGAAAAGGATGAATACGAAGATTAAAAAAGTGGCTGAGGATTTAGACAAAGTCTAAATATCTCAAAACCACATTTTAATTATTTAAAAAGAACGCTATATCCATAAGGTGTTTCGATTGGATTTACAACTAAAACAGGAATTTTAGCGTCATTTGTAATCATATATTGTTCGTAATTTGAACTAAATACAGGAAGTAACTTATCCTTGTTTTGGTTCATAATAACAATTAAATCTGCATCTTTTTCTATTCCTACTTTTACAACTTCTTTATCAAAACCAGAGCTAGGCGCAACAGTAACTGTCATTTCTATTTCTCTTTCTTTAAAGAATCGTTCTGCAAAAATTACGTTTTGATTTACTTTGTTTTTTAAAAACTCATCTGTTTCGTTTGGTGTCACAACGTGAACACGAGATTTAAAATATTTAGCCATTGATGCAACAATAGCTAGTTTTTGTTTTGTTTCTCTGTGTAAATCTAAAGGAACAACAATGTCATCATAACCTGTTTCTCCAATTTTTGATTCTTTTTGAACAATAACAAAAGGAACGGTTGAATTTGTAATTACTTTTAAAGCATAAGAACCAGCAATGTGTTGCCACCCTGATGCACCATGCGTTCCCATAAATATTAGTTCAGCATGATGCTCGGAAGCAAAATTACCAATGTCTTCAAAAATAGTTCCCATTCTGACTTTAGGAATTATTTCTACATTGTGAGATTCGTGTTTACTAATTATTTGTTTGAGTTTTTCTTCAGCTGAAACAATCTCTTTTGGCTTTGAAACAACATGAAGTAAAAAAATATTAGCTTTTACTACTTTTGCTGTTGTAATAGCATGCATTAGAGCATTATCTGCAACTTCTGAAAAATCGTGTGGAACAATAAAACTTTTGTCGGACATAATTTACTTTGGTTTATAGTTTACTTTTGGTTTTAGTTAAAATTGTATTAAAAATACAAAATATAAATACAAATTAATGAAAATTTTTAATATAAATTATCCTTTTTTTTAAAAGAAAAAATAAATACAGTGTCTTATAAATAAAAAAGCCTTGGAAATCCAAGGTTTTTTTAGAGGTCCCGAGCGGATTCGAACCGCTGTAGATGGTTTTGCAGACCACTGCCTAGCCACTCGGCCACAGGACCAGTCCTTTTTAGATTAGAAGAGTGCAAATATAATAAACTTTTTATACTTATCTAACTTAATCCGCTATTATAATTGCTACATCATTTACATCTCCACCTATTGGAGGACAATGCTTTATTACTTTTACTTTGCTTTTTATAATTCCTTTAACCTCTGTTTGCAATCTTTTTAAAATTCGATAACCAACATGTTCTATTAATTTCGAGCGAATCTCCATTTCTTCTTTAACAATTGTATTGATTTGAACATAGTCAATTGTATCTTCTAAATTATCAGTTTCAAACGATTGGGAAAAATCTGTTTCAACAGAAATATCAACTGTGTAATGTCCACCAATCTTTGCTTCTTCTTCTAAACAACCGTGATAAGCATAAACTTTTATTCCGTTTACTTCTATAATTTGATTCATTTTTCTTGCATTTTTATAATTGTTTGCAAGTTTTCTTTCATTCTTTTAAGGGTTTCTTCTTTTCCTAATAACTCCGAAACTTCAAACATATTTGGTCCTTGTCCTGATCCTGTTAATAACAATCTGAATGGTAACAAAACTTGTCCCATACCAACTTGTTTTTCTTCAATAAATTGATGAAAAGAAAAATCAATATTCTCTGCTGAAAAATCATTTATGTTTTCTAAGATATTTATCCAATCTTTTATTAAATCATTTGTATTATCCTTCCATCTCTTCTTTAAAATCTGGGCATCAAAATTGTTTGGATTTTTATACAAAAACATGGCATCAAAATATAAATCTTTTACAAATGTTGCTCGTTCTTTCATTATTGAACAAACAGTTTCTATGTATTTATCTGAAAAAGATTCTAATTCTGTTGGTAATTCATTCCGTAATAACTGAGCTAATTGTTTGTTTGAAGTTGTTCGTAAATAATGTTGTTGAAACCATTTTGTTTTGTCGATATCAAACCTTGCTCCGCCTTTACTTACCCTTTCTAATGTAAAGGACTCTACCAATTCATCCAAAGAAAAAATTTCTTGTGTTGTACCAGGGTTCCATCCTAAAAAAGCTAACATATTGATAAAAGCTTCAGGAAAATAACCTTCTTCTTTATAACCGGGAAAAACTTCTCCTTCTTTTGTAAGCCAATTCATTGGAAATACTGGAAAACCTAATTTATCACCATCTCGTTTTGATAACTTTCCTTTTCCATTTGGTTTCAAAATTAAAGGAAGATGAGCAAATTGAGGTGCCTCCCATTGAAAAGCATTGTATAATAAAACGTGTAATGGTGTTGATGACAACCACTCTTCTCCGCGAATTACGTGAGAGATTTTCATGGTGTAATCGTCAATAACATTTGCCATGTGATAAGTTGGTAAACCATCACTTTTGTACAAAACTTTATCATCTAAGTTGTGTGTATTTATCGTTACTTCACCACGAATTAAGTCTGTAAAATGTATGTCTTTGTTTTTGGGCATCTTAAAACGTATTACATAAGGCTCTCCATTTTTAATTTTTTGATTAACAGCTTCTTCCGTTAATGTGAAAGAGTTTGTCATAGATAATCTTGTTTCAGCATTATATTGCCAACTATGATTTTTAGATTTTTCTGCTTCGTCGCGTTTTTGTTGTAATTCTTCTGCTGTATCAAAAGCATAATAAGCTTTTCCTGTTTGTACCAACTTTTCTACGTAGGAACTGTAAATTTCTTTTCTTTCTGATTGTTTATAAGGTCCGTATTCTCCACCTATACCTTGTCCTTCGTTTGGTATAATTTTACACCACTTTAAAGATTCAATAAGATAATCTTCAGCAGTATCAACAAATCTTGTTTGATCGGTATCTTCTATCCTTAAAATAAATGTTCCGTTGTTTTTTTTAGCAAATAAATAATTGTATAAAGCGGTTCTAACTCCTCCAATATGTAGAGGTCCTGTTGGAGATGGTGCAAATCTAACACGAACGGGTTTATCTGACATGGTTCTTTTGTATTAATATTTTTTGGCAAAGATAATTCATTCTTGTAGAGAATGTAAAGTTTTAAGGGAGAAACTAATTTTGTAAAGTATTTTTGCTAAAAATATTTATTTATTTTATATTAGCATATTATTAAACAAACAGAAAAGCATGAAAAAGATTATCCTTTTCAGTGTTTACGGAACATTGTTATTATTGGTGACAAACTGTGCACCTAGTATTGGAAAAATTGTTACCAGTCAACCAATACCTTCTAAAACCGAAGCTAAAGAAAATTTTACAGCTGAACAATTAAGTCAAGGAAAAGAACTTTGGGAAAGCAATTGTGATAGATGCCATAAGTTATACGACGAAACAAAACACGATTCTGTAGGTTGGAATAAAACATTAAAACGCATGATTAATAGAGCAAAATTGAGCGAGGAACAAGGAACTTTAATTCGTGCTTACCTAATTGCAAACTCTAAAGAGTCTTAAAATTTAAGATTAATTGTTTTTTATAGTTTAGTATTCTCACTCAATTGTTGTAACTTTAATCTTTTTTCTATATTGGTAAGATTAAAGAATAAAAACAATGGGACATTTTGATAATTTAATTAATCAAATTGATGCCTTTATCAGAAAGTTTTATAAAAACCAAATGATAAAAGGTACATTCCTGTTTTTAATTATTTTTTTATTCTCTTTCCTTGTTATTACAGGACTTGAATACATTGGGAGATTCAACTCAATTGTTAGAGCAATTTTATTATTTTCTTTTATTGTTGTCAATGGATATGTACTTCTTAAATATTTCATTCAGCCATTAACAAAATTATTTTCATTTGGTAAAAGAATTAATCGCTATCAAGCAGCTTCTATTATTGGAGATTTTTTCCCTTCGGTTGATGATAAGTTGTTAAATACTTTGCAACTGCATGATTCAGCTCAAGCCCATCCTAATAATTTGGCTTTTCTGGAAGCAAGTATAAAGCAAAATTCAAAAAAACTCAATTCTTTTTCTTTTACAAAAGCCGTTGATTATTCTGAGAATAAGAAGTTTGTAAAGTATTTTCTACCTGTTTTGTTTACCTTTGTTTTAATTGGTATTCTTTTTCCTAATCTTTTTAGTGAAGGTTCAGAACGACTGATAAAATACAACCAAGTTTTTGAAAAAGAACCTGACTTTACTTTTGAACTTTTAAATGATAAACTCATTGTTGAAGAGGGAAATAAAATTACCATTGAAGTTAAATTAAATCCTTTGGATGGAATGTCTATCCCCGACCGTGTTTATTTAGAAAGCTCAGAAGGTAAATTTTTAATGAAAAAAATCAAAAACAATGAAATGTCTTATACGTTTAACAATCTAAACAAAGACGTTCATTTTCATTTTAAAGCACTTAATTTTAATTCCAAAGAATATACAATTGAATTAATTAAAAGAACATCAATCGGACATTTAAAAGTTGAGTTAGATTATCCAAAATATATTGGTAGAGAAAATGAAACGATTGAAAACCCAGGCGATTTACTTTTACCTAGTGGTACAAAATTAACTTGGAATGGAATTACTAAAAATAGTAAAAACCTAACAGTTGCTTTGGATGATTCTGTTTTTTCTTACAATAAACAAGGTTTTCGTTTTCAACATTCAGTTAATCACTCAACAAATGTTGTTTTTATTCTTGAAAATGACAAATTATCAAAACACGACTCAACAGTTTATCATATCGGTGTGATTAAAGATGAATACCCAAGTATTTCTGTGAATAGAACGGAAGATTCAATTGTTAAAAATAAAATATATTTTACTGGAAATGTTAAAGATGATTATGGTGTTTCAAAATTAAATTTTACATATATCATCAATAAAAAAACAGGTGACAAAATATCAAATATTATTTCGGTTCCTGCTGTAGATGGAAAACAATCTCCTTTTTCTATGACTTTTAATGTCAAAAACCTTGGTTTGGAATTGGAAGATAAACTAACGTATTTTTTTACTGTTTACGATAATGATGGAGTAAATGGACCAAAAGCTACAAGGTCAAGCGTATTTGAATATTTGAGTCCTTCTCAAGAACAACTTCAAGAACAAAGAAAAGAGGACAAAGACAAAGCAAACGAAGAATTGAACAAACTTCTTGAAGAAACAAAGGATTTTAAAGAGAAAATGGCAAGGTTAAAACGAGAAATTGCTAACTCAAAAAGCACTACATGGCAACAACAAAAACAATTAGAGAATTTACAAAAACAACAAGAGTCACTTCAAAACCGTATTCAACAAACAAAGGAAGAGTTAAAATCTTCTTTTGATGAAAAAGACCGTCTCTCTCCTGCAGATGAAAAGTTATTAGAAAAGCAAAAATTGCTAGAAGAGATGTTAGATCAATTGATGGATGATGAATTGAAAAATCTATTGGAAGAACTTCAAAAATTAATGGAGGAACAATCTGATAAAAATTTAATGGAACTTCTTGAAAATACAGAAATGTCTGCTGAAGAAATGGAGCGTCAAATTGATAATACTTTGGAAATGCTAAAAATGATGGATGTTGAAGAAAGGGTTGAGGATTTAATCAATTCTTTGGATAATTTGGCTGAAGAACAACTCCAATTAAAAGAAGATTTTAAAAATAATGAGTTCTCAAACGAGGATGTTCAATCTAAACAACAAGAACTGAATGAAAAATTTGAAAAACTAAAGGAAGACACGAAAGAAATGATTGATAAAAACAATGAATTGCGTCGTCCTATGTCTTTTGATGATTTAGATGATTTAATGGATGAAATTTCTAACAAAATGAAAGGAGCTCAAGAAAACATCCAGAAAGGTAACGAATCTGGTGCTCAGGGAAATCAACAAGAAGCAGGAGAAAAAATGGAAGAAGCGGCATCTCAACTCCAAGCTCAAATGCAAATGAGTCAACAAGAGCAACAAACAGAAGATTATGCTGCAATGCGCGCTTTGGTTGAGAATATTATTCGTTTAAGTTTTGCTCAAGAATCTAACATGGAAGACTTTCAATCAACAGATTCTTTTGACCCTCATTTTGGACAACTAGGTTCTGAGCAACGGTCAATTATGGATAACTTTGTACCTGTAAAAGATAGTTTACGTGCATTAGCAAATCGTGTTCCTCAAGCATCATCTTTTATCGAACAAGAAGTTGGAAACATTGACAAACAATTCAAATATATTCCAACGCATATTGGTGAAAGGGAAAAACGTGATTTATTGATTAAACAACAGTTTGTGATGACGAGTTTTAATAATCTTGCTCTTTTCTTAAATGAAGCCATGGAAGCTGCTCAAATGCAAATGCAAGGAATGGGTGAAGGAGAAGGTAATGATGGAGAAGACGGTCAAGGTGGTAAAGGAGGAAAAGGTAATCAAGGTCAACCGGGTAAAAAGGGTAAATCTGGTCAAGGTCAGGGTGGAGACATGCAAGGTTTAAAAGAAATGATTAAAAAACAGTTGGAACAAATGAAAAATGGTCAAGGCTCTTCACCAGGAGGTAAACAATCAGGAGGTATTTTACCCATCAATTCTCAGCAAGCCGCAAAAATGGCTGCTGAACAAAGTATGATTCAGCAAAAACTTCAGGAGATACGTGAACAATTAAATAAAGATGGTAGCGGCTCAGGAAACCAGATGAATAAATTACTTGAAGAACTTGAAAAGCAACAACAAGATTTAATTAACAAAAGATGGGATAACCAATTAATTGAACGTCAACAAGACATTTTAACACGTCTTTTAGAAAGTGAAAATGCTCAGCGAGAAAGAGGTTGGGATGAAGAGAGAGAAAGTAATTCAGGAAAAGATGATGATTTTGGTAACCAAATTGAATTTTTAGAGTATAAGAAACAAAAGGAAAAACAAATTGAATTATTACGCACGTTAGATCCGTCATTTAGTAGATATTACAAAGAAAAAGCAAATGCTTATTTTCAAAATATCAATTAGTGCTTATTAATTCATTTAAATAAATAAAACTAATATTAATGAACGCTGTTTATAAAGAAATTGAATCGGTTACTTTTCCATCGGATCTGGAAAAAATAAGTTTTGTTGAAACTTTAATTGATGAGGTTTGTTCTGCACAGAATATTCATGAAGACTTTTATGGTAATATTTTAATTGCTGTTACGGAAGGAGTTAATAACGCCATTGTTCATGGTAATCGAGAGGATAAATCTAAAAACGTTCATCTTTCAATACAAATAAGTGAACCATCTATTAAGTTTATTATAGAAGATGAAGGAATTGGCTTTGCTTTTAATAATTTACCAGACCCGACTGCACCCGAGAATATCGAAAAGGAAAGCGGTCGTGGTGTTTTTTTAATGAAAGCTTTAGCTGATACTGTTGAATTTGAAAATCAAGGAAGGCGAATTGTTTTAACCTTTTTGTTGTCTTAATTTTAATTGATAACCGACAAAACAGATTCAGTATAATATACATCTGATTAATATTTTTATTGTCTTTATCTCTTTATAATCGTTATTTTTTTAATATGGAAATTGAAATTGAGTTTATTGATGTTCCAAAAATTAACCTTGATTATTTAACAGAATGGTATAAAAAAATTGCTTTATCCGAAGGTAAAGTACTTGGCGAATTTTCTATTATTATTGGAACTGACGAATGGCTTATACTAAAGAATATCGAATTTTTAAATCATGATTTTTATACTGATATTATTACTTTCGATTATTGTGAAGGTAATATTGTGAGTGGTGATTTGCTGATTAGTTATGAAAGAGTTGTTGATAATGCTAAAACTTTTAATTCTACCAAACAAAATGAATTAAATCGTGTTTTAGTTCACGGGTTGTTACATTTATGTGGATATAATGATAAGACTGAAGAAGATTCAAAAATAATGAGAGAAAAAGAAGATTTTTACCTTCAACTGTTGTAATTTTGTTTCACGTGAAACAATATGAATGTATGTTAAAAGAATATGATATTATTGTTGTTGGTGCTGGACACGCAGGTTGTGAAGCTGCAAATGTTGCTGGAAAACTTGGTGCATCAGTTCTTGTTATAACAATGAATATGAATACCATTGCACAAATGTCTTGTAATCCTGCAATGGGTGGTGTTGCAAAAGGTCAAATTGTCAGAGAAATTGATACTTTAGGTGGTGGCTCTGGCATTATTGCTGATAAATCTGCAATCCAATTTAGAATGCTCAATCGAAGCAAGGGTCCTGCAATGTGGTCTCCTCGTTCACAAAACGATAGAATGCGATTTTCTGAAGAGTGGAGGCTAATGCTTGAAGCCAATCCGAATGTTGATTTTTGGCAAGACATGGTAACTGGTGTTATCGTTGAAAATGGAAAGATTAAAGGTGTTAAAACTCGATTAAATATTGATATTTATTCCAAATGTGTAATATTAACAAGTGGTACTTTCATGAATGGTGTTATTCATATTGGTGAAAAACAATATGGTGGTGGACGAGCAGGTGAAAGCGCTTCTATTGGAATAACCGAAGATTTAATTAAGTTAGGTTTTGAAGCTGGAAGAATGAAAACTGGTACGCCACCAAGAGTAGATGCTCGCTCTTTAGATCATTCCAAAATGGAAATCCAAGATGGAGACGACTATCCTGGTAAATTTAGTTTTACAAACGAAACATCTTCACTTATAAAACAACTTCCATGTCATATTACTTATACAAATCCTTTAACTCATGAATACTTGAGAGAAGGTTTCGATAGAAGTCCAATGTTTAACGGTTCAATTAAATCTGTTGGGCCAAGATATTGTCCTTCAATAGAAGACAAAGTGAATCGTTTTGCTCATCGTGAACGACATCAAATTTTTGTAGAACCAGAAGGTTGGAACACTGTTGAGGTTTATGTTAATGGTTTTAGCTCAAGTTTACCCATGGAAGTTCAAATGAAAGCTCTAAAAACAATTCCAGGGTTTGAAAACGTAAAAATGTTTCGTCCTGGTTATGCCATAGAATACGACTACTTCCCTCCTACTCAATTGAGACACACATTGGAAACTAAATTAGTTAACGGATTGTTTTTTGCTGGTCAAATTAATGGGTCAACAGGATATGAAGAGGCAGCTTGTCAAGGATTAATGGCAGGAATTAATGCGACACATAAAATTCAAGGAAAAGAGCCGTTTTTATTAAGTCGTTCTGAAGCATATATTGGCGTTTTAATCGATGATTTAATTACCAAGGGAACAAAAGAACCTTATCGAATGTTTACTTCCAGAGCAGAATATCGTATTTTATTACGTCAAGATAATGCAGACCTAAGATTAACACCAATTGCACACTCTTTGGGACTTGTTTCAGATGATCGTCTAAGACTTGTTGAAGAAAAAGAAAAAAACATTTCCTTAATTAAAGAAGTTTTTACGACTGTTGGTGTTACACCTGATGAAGCAAATACTATTTTAGCGGCGCGTAAATCTACGCCTATCTCTCAACAAGTAAAAGCAAAAAACATCCTTTTAAGACCTCATGTTACCATAGATGATATTAGACGAATGAGCAAAGAAATCGATGAAAGATTAAGTGATTTTACATCTATTGATTTGGAACAAACAGAAATTCAATTAAAATATGGTGGCTATATTGACCGTGAAGAAGAGGTCGCTAAAAAAGTAGGACGACTAGAGAGTGTTATTATCCCTGAAGGAATAGAATATTCTCGACTAACTAATTTAAGTTCTGAAGCGATAAACAAACTAACTGAGATTGAACCAAAGACAATTGGACAAGCCTCTAGAATTTCTGGTGTTTCTCCTGCTGACGTTAATGTTCTTTTAATATATTTGGGGAGATAGTTCCACGTGAAACATTTAAAATGAAAATAATTGAAAATTGCCCTGTTTGTCAAAACACAGCATTTAAAAAATTTTTAAAAGCCAGAGATTATACTGTATCAAAAGAAAAGTTTGATATTGTAGAATGTATAAACTGTGGCTTTCATTTTACCAATCCAATTCCTGATAAAGAGAAAATAGGAAACTACTATAAGTCTGAAAAGTATATTTCCCACTCTTCTAGTAAGAAAGGACTTATTAATTATTTATATAATGTTGTTAGAAATAAGACATTAAAAAATAAAGTAAAATGGATTAAGCATGAAGTAGCAGGAAGAAATCTTTTAGATATTGGATCTGGAACAGGTCATTTTTTAAAGGAGACAAAAGAAAACGGCTTCAACAGTTTAGGAATCGAGCCGAGTCAAGATGCTCGAGAATTTGCACATTCCGAAAATGGAGTGAGAAGTGTTCCGCAAGAAGAATTATACAAAATTGAAAAAAACTCCTTCGATGTGATTACTATGTGGCACGTCTTAGAGCATATTTATGATCTTCAAAAAGATTTAAGAATAGTTAATAAAATCCTTCATCCAAGCGGAAAACTTTTTATAGCTGTTCCAAATATGAACTCTTTCGATGCTCGTTTTTACAAAAAATATTGGGCAGCCTATGATGTTCCACGTCACCTTTATCATTTCAAACAAATAAACCTATCTCGCTTGATGTTGGATTATGGATTTAAATTGAAAAAAGTTATTCCAATGAAGTATGATGCATATTATATTTCTATGCTTTCTGAAAAATATAGGTCTCGTCTGTTTTTCCTCGGACCAATTGTTGGGTTTATCTCAAATCGCCTTGCTAAGAGATTTGGATACTCAAGTCAACTTTATATTTTTGAAAAAACCACCGAACTATAAAAGAATTTTATAAAAAAACCTTTTTAAACGCGCTTTAAAACCTGTTTTAATGCGTTTCTGGTGTGATGGTGTAGAAAAAACAAAAAACTTAAAATTTGACCTATTTCTAAAGGTCAAATTTTGAGTTACTTTTCCTTTTTTGTATAAAAAATCTTAATTTCTTGAAAAGGAAGATACTTTTCTACATCCTCTTCATTAAAATATAAAATTGATACTGGTTTATTATCCTTATATAAAATCTCAGATTTTGTAAAATGAATAAAATCCAAATCTGAAGTTTTTAAACTATCTATAAATCCCACACATTTTCCAATTGAATCATATTGAAAAACCCGTTGTGTTACAAAATTTTGAGAATGAAAAAATTGTTGACGAATTACCCCATTTTCATAATACTCCCTTTCTTCAATTTGATCTTTTTTGACCAAGTCCTTTAAAGTAAATGCTTCAATAAATTTTTTTGGCGTACCATAATAGAATATAATTGACTCATCTGGTTTAAAATAATTATCGATGTGTGGAATAGTCCATAGCTCTTCATTGATAAGATAAATGTGTTCCTTTATATCAAAATTGTCAGATTCAACATATTTTAAGTAATCTTCCGATAATTTTATTAACTTAACTACCCTACTTTCTTTAGATTTAAAAGATGATGACTGTAATGTATATAATGGTTTTTCTGTTATTCTTGGTAAATTATACCCAAAAGAGTCAGCCGTCTTTTTATAAACGACTTTGTTCTCTAAAATTGGAATATCTAGATTAAAAAAGGTATGATTAATTTGCTTTATTCCCCCATTAACCATTTGAAAATCAATAACATGTCTTCTTGACGGGCCTCTTTTATTGCTTAACGTGTCTAACTCTGTAAAATTGTTAACTTCAAGTCGAATACTTTCGATGTTTAAAGAGTCTAATACATCCGCATGAAACCAAATCGGAAAACTATAGTTCTTAAAATTATCAATGTAAAACTCTGACCAATTAATTAGATACTCCTTATAAACAGGAAAAGGACTTTCATGTGTGTCTTCTGATTTATTACTACACGAAAGCAAAAGGAAAGCTATTATAACTGGATAAAATTGTTTCATCGTTTTATAAATTTACAAAAAATCTAATAATAACCTAAAAAATACAAAATGATAATGCTGTTTTGGAACCATGTATTATTTTTCGTTGACTCCTTACGTTCTTGATAATTGCTAAAAATCATCTATGAAGTCTTTTTTTTAAATAATGATTTTTAGGTCAGAATAGTTTAGTAACTTTGAATAAAGTTTTCCATAATGTTTAATTATTTGACAATCAGTTAAATGCGAGGTGTGTTTTATAAAGTTGAATAATTTTATTTACTTTTCAATTGTACAGCGGGTTAACATTCATAAATGTTTAAGTCTCGATTGAACTTCATATTGGAATATCTATTAAATTTGCCTTTATTAAAAGTTACAATTATGTTGGAAATTACACGAATTAGAAATGAAAAGGATCGTCTTATTGAAGATTTAAAAAAAAGAGGTCAAGATTTTTCTTCAGTAATCAATCAAATTAGCGAATTTGATGAACAATGGCGTTCTAAAAAGACAGAATTAGAAAGCTTACTAGCAGAAAGTAATAAAATTTCCAAAGAAATAGGGGAACTGTTTAAATCTGGAAAGATTGATGAAGCAAATGTAGCCAAAAATAAAGTAGCAACATTTAAGGCGAGAGAACAAGAGTTAAAGGGGGAAGTAGATCAATTAAATGATGAAATACAACGTCTTTTATACGATGTTCCAAATGTTCCACAAGATATTGTTCCAGAAGGAATGACTGATCAAGACAATGAAGTTGTTGAAGAGATTGGGTCAAAGCCAAATTTTGATTTTGAAGCAAAACCTCACTGGGATTTAGCGGCAGAATACGATTTAATAGATTTTGAATTGGGCGTTAAAGTTACCGGTGCAGGATTTCCATTTTACAAAGGAAAAGGTGCTAAATTACAGCGGGCTTTAATTAATTTTTTCTTGGCAGAAGCAGAGCAAGCGGGCTATACAGAATATATTCCTCCATTTGTTGTCAATGAAAAAAGTGGATATGGAACAGGACAATTGCCTGATAAAGAAGGACAAATGTACTATGTTGGAGAAGATGATTTTTATTTAATTCCAACAGCAGAAGTGCCGTTAACCAATATTTATCGTGATGTCATTATCCCAGAAAATGAGTTTTCAAAGAAAATGACAGCATATACTCCTTGTTTTAGAAGAGAAGCGGGTTCTTATGGGAAAGACGTGCGCGGATTAAACCGTTTGCATCAATTTGATAAGGTAGAAGTGGTTAGAATTGAACATCCTTCAAAATCTGAGGAAGCTCTTGAAGAAATGCTAGACCATGTGCGTGGATTACTGACAAAGTTAGGATTGCATTATCGAATATTACGACTTTGTGGTGGCGACTTAGGCTTTACCTCTGCAATAACCTACGATTTTGAAGTTTATTCTGCGGCGCAAGAAAGATGGTTAGAAGTGAGTTCTGTTTCTAACTTTGAGACATACCAAGCAAATCGTTTAAAGCTAAGGTTTAGGGATGAAAACGGTAAAACCCAACTCTGTCATACATTAAACGGAAGTGCTTTGGCTTTGCCAAGGATAATGGCAGCAATTCTCGAAAATCATCAAACAAATGATGGTATTCTTATTCCTGAACCTTTACATAAGTATCTCACTTTTAGAAAGATTAGATAAACTTCTTAAAAACTGTTTGAGTCCCAAAAAATGGTTAAAATTATCACCGTTTTGTAAATCTATTTGGGTTTAAAACTTATTGTTTCTATCAAAAACCGTATCTTTGCAAAAAATTATTTTTATGATTTTACCAGTTGTTGCATACGGAGACCCTATTTTAAAAAAAGAAGCAATAGAGATAGATGAAAATTATGAAGGACTTCAAGAGTTAATAGAAAACATGTTTGAGACCATGTATAACTCTCGTGGTGTTGGATTAGCTGCTCCACAAGTAGGTGAGTCAATTCGTCTTTTTATTGTTGATGCAGCTCCTTTTGCCGATGAAGAAGATGATGAACCAGACCCAAGAGCGATTAATTGCAAAGATTTTAAAAAGGTTTTTATTAATCCTATAATTGAAGAAGAGTCGGGCGAAAAGTGGGCATTCGAAGAAGGTTGTTTATCAATTCCTACAATTCGTGAAGATGTATATAGAAAAGAAAAGATTACTATTTCTTATTATGATGAAAACTGGAAGTTTCACGAAGAAACATACGACGGTTATCCTGCGCGAATTGTTCAACATGAATATGATCATATTGAGGGGCTATTATTTACAGATCACCTTTCGCCCTTGAAAAGAAAATTACTTTCTAAAAAATTATCTAAAATTTCAAAAGGAGATGTTGATGTGAATTATAAAATGAGATTTCCTGCTAAAAAACGTAAATGATGATACAATATAAAATTTTACTTGTTGCTTTTGCCATTTTTTTTATTGTTGGTTGTGAAAACAAGGATAATGTTGTAAATACAGAGCCAGATTCAGATTCTATAGAACAAATCAAAGCATCAATTCAAGAAATTGATGATTCTTTAAAGGTTTTATTTGATAATGCAATGCATCAAGAACAGTTTCAGATGAATCATGCTGTTTTCTACGAGGCAATTAACCGTAATAAGCAACTTTTTCTCAAGTTTCCAGACGATCCAGGGGTAGAACAAGCTTTGGATAAGATAAGCGCTATTTATTTGCAATTAAATCATGAAGAAGAAGCTGTAAAATGGCGTGATACACTATTAACAAGATTTCCGAATACAAAACACAAAGTGGGATTACTTGAGTTACAGATGAATTACTATGATTATAACGAACATAATCCTGAAAAAATGGAATATTACTTAAATCAACTTTTAGAAATAGAAGATTTATCAGCCGAAAAACGCGCTCAATATGAGTTTCGTTTAGAAAATATAGACAAAACGTTTGAAGAGCTAATTTTGATGCAATCCAAGGATAATTAGCTGATATTTTATCCTCATTTCTTAATGTTTTGTTAAATAATTCAGAAAATCGAAATTTTGGAACTATATTTGATTATTATTGAATAAATACTAAAAACATAATACCATGAAAAAAGTACTATTTACATTAAGTTTATTAACTATCGCATTATTTGGATTTAACAATGCAAATGCACAAGCGGTTGAATCAGGAGCAAACATTGAGTTTGAAAAAGAAATTATTGATTATGGGACGATAAAACAACACGCTGACGGTCATCGTGAATTTGTTTTTACAAACACTGGAAATGCACCTTTAATTATTTCAAATGCGAAAGGTTCATGTGGTTGCACTGTGCCAACTTGGCCAAAAGAACCAATCGCTCCAGGACAATCTGCATCAATCGAAGTTAAATACGATACTGCAAGAAAAGGAGTGTTTAGTAAAAGCGTAACAATCCAATCTAATGCATCTGGAAATAATGCAACAAAAGTCCTTAGAATTAAAGGAGAGGTTGTTGAATAAAAAGTATAAATGAAGTATATTTCTATACTTACTATAATTTTGTTAAATTCCGCTTTTGGTCTTACACAAAGAGCGGAATTTAATTTTATAAATGGTCCTGTTCATGAATTTGAAAAGACCCATGAAGGGATTCAGTTGAAACATTATTTTGTTTTTGAAAACACGGGTGAAGAACCGTTAATCATTGATAAAGCACTTGTTTCCTGTGAATGTACGAAGGTTTATCTGCCCGAAAAACCTGTTTTACCACAACAAAAAGACTCTATTTTAGTAACTTTCGACACAAAAGATAAATATTACCAACAAGATAGAGTAATAAAGCTAATTTCTAATACAAGAAAAAAACAAAAACTAAGGTTTAGGGTTTATGTTATACCAGAAGAAGATTAATGCTTTCATGTTAAAGACATGTTAAATTTAAGATTTTTCAAGATATCTACTTTAAATTTGGATTACTAATTAAAAATAAAAAAAATGAAAAAAATATTATTTACATTAAGTTTAGCTTTTATTGCTTTCATCGGATTCAATAACGCTATTGCACAAGAGTCTGGAGCAAAAATTGAGTTTAAAAGCGATGTAGTTGATTATGGAACAATTGATCAACACTCTGATGGGCTTCGTGAATTTGTTTTTACAAACACAGGAGATGCACCTTTAATCATTTCAAATGCAAAAGGGTCTTGTGGTTGTACAGTGCCAACTTGGCCAAAAGAACCAATTGCACCTGGAGCAACAGCAAGCATTAAAGTTAAATATGCAACAAACAGAGTGGGAGCTTTTAATAAAACAGTTACGCTTACTTCAAATGCAGTAAACGAGCCAACAAAAGTTGTTAGAATTAAAGGGAATGTGTTGCAAAAACCAGCAGGTGGAGCACCAATTAATAATTCAGGTGCGCCAACAGCAAATTAATAAAGAATTCAATTTATAAAAAAAACCCGAATTTTTTCGGGTTTTTTTTTATGATATGTTTTTAAAATTGGTTTCGGAAATCAAGTTTTTGACTACTTGTCAACTTTCTTTCTTAAAATTTTCTCCATTTTCCGTCCTTTGGCTAACTCATCCACCAGTCGGTCTAAATACCTCGCCTGTTTTGTTATTGGATTTTCAATTTCTTCGATTCTATAACCACAAATTACACCTGTTATCAGGTGTGCATTTGGATTTAAATTTGCTTTTTGAAAAAACGTTTTAAAATTAACTTTTTCGTCGATGAGTTTTTGCAGTTTCTTTTCGTCAAATCCTGTCAACCATTCAATAACTTGATGAAGTTCTTCTTTAGTTCTGCCTTTTCTTTCCACTTTTGTAATGTAATGTGGATATACTGAAGCAAAAGTCAATTTCGCAATACGTTCATTGTGTTCGTCAGTTGTTTTCATCTTGTTTGCTTTACTAATACAACGTCATTCCCTTTCAGACCTCCGTTATTTTATATCCTAAATTTACTCATTTATTTTCGGTTTTATGTTGTTTAATGTGTTTTTTTGCCTTCAGAAATAATGTTTTTCTATTAATTATAAATTTTTCATTTCTGTGTCTCTTGTACATAATTGTAAATATTATGGCAATTGAAATAGTCAGTCCTCTAAAAATATTTGCCGTCATATCTCCCAATGCGGAATTGTCAACCTGAAATAAGCTCCAAGACAAATTCATTAAGGTATGTGTTAAAATTGGAATCCACAAATTATAATTCCACTCTACATAAAGCCAAGCAAAGAAAACAGCTCCTGAAAATGTAATGATAAAAATTCCAATGAGTTCACCTATGTCCTGACTTTGATATAAATGTCCAAAGGCAAAAATCAATGCACCAAGAATTATTGAAGGAATAAAACCTAAATTGGTCTTTCGGAACAATAGCCCAAATAGAAAGCCTCTAAAGTAAAGTTCTTCCATAAAACCGGCTATAATTGTCCCCGCAATTAAATTCTCAATGTCAATTTCTTTATTCCATGTAAAAAACAACAAACCACCAATAAACATGGGCGAAGTAAACAATATGCTGCTCCATATTGCGGGCAAAATACTTGAAGAAAGTCCAAGGCTCGTAAAAATAGATGTCTTCCTATCTATAAAATATGTACCTATAAAAATTGGCGTTCCAATACTCAAATATGTCAGCACATAACTGGTTAATCCATGTTTTGTTATACTATCAAGCCAAGTTTTAATCGTAGATTTAAAATTGATAGAAAGAAAGTAATAAACTCCGAAGCTTAATAATACAAAAAGGATTGTTTTTAGTGTTTGATATGACTTCATCTTTTCTCTCAATCGGTTTGCTACTGGCTAAAATGGCAAATTGCGCATTCCCTCAAAAACCATTGCTATTCTCAATTTATATCCTAAAACTACTTATTTATTTTCTTTTCTGTGATATTTCAGTACTCTAATTTCAAAAGAGAAGTTGGCTAAAACCGCTATCACCCGAATAATAACCCACGTAGTTACTTAGACAAATAAACTATGTTACTATGTGTTAAAAATTCAAGAATAACAGCTTGTTTTAATAGAGTGAGGATGTTGATTAATTGCTGAAGCCATCAAGATGCATGTTTATTAACTTGTTGGCAAAAGAATGTTGATGGGAGAAGGTTTTTAGGTGCCCTGAAGCTCAGTTATCTCCGAATTTTTAATTGTTGATATTTATTTATCTTATTTCCAGCTTTATCTTCAGCAAAGATGATATATAAATAATCGCCATCTTCTACAGGATTTCCATATTTATCTCGTCCGTCCCACCTAAAATTAAGGTCTTCTGTGGTATAGACAATGTTGTGAAATTTATCCATCACAGATAATTGAAAATGTTCAATATTTTCGCCCTTAATAAATAATTCGTCGTTTTTGCCATCTCCATTTGGTGTAAAAACATTTGGCAATTCTTGAAATTTACCAAGTACGTTGACTTTAACAAGTATTGTTTCTTCAGTACTTTCTCCATCTAACATGATTTTGGCTGTTGCCGTATATTCTCCGTCTTCATCATAAAAATGAATCGGATTTTCTCCAGTGTCATACTTTCCGTCTCCAAAATCCCATAAAACATAAGCTCCTTCAGGAACATTGTCAATAACAAAGTCAACATATTGATTGTCCTGTTTTGAAACTCTAACGTTTAACTTTGAGAAATCCACCTGTTTTTTGCTTTCTGTTATTAAAACAGGCTTTTCAATTTCTGTATTATCTAAACTTTGAATTTCTGTATTAAATACTTTTGGTAAATGTTTTGCAACATCAGTTTCTTCTTTGTCTAATTTTTCTGTAGGTGAAACTGTTATATTATCTTGTTTCTTTTGTAAAACAAGGCTCTTCTCTTTTATTATTTCATCATGCACTACCTCATCAGCAAGGTTGATTTTTTCAGCTTGAGGAGAAGGAGTGTTGTCAGCGACTTTACTTTCTTCAGAAGCATTGTTTAAATCCAATTCAACTACTTCCGACTTGTTTTCCTCAATGGATACGGTTTTAGTCGTTATTTGCTCGAAATTTGCATCACCTTTAGTAAGTAAAACCACACCAATGCTAATACCTGCAACTATTCCTATTCCGATAGCAACTTTTCCCAAAGTTCCGACAGTAGCAACAGCAGACCCGCCAGCAACGGAACTTCCAATTCCCATTTGAATACCATTCCATAGTTCAGGATTTACCTTTGCTTGGTAATTTCCCAATTCTTTTTGGAACAAATCCTTTATTTCATCTTTATCTTTCAATTCCATATTTTTCTAATGCTTCTCTCAAAGCTTTACGTGCTCTTAGGTATTGCGATTTAGACGTACTTTCGGAAATTTCTAGTTTTTCAGCAATTTCTTTATGACTATATCCTTCAATTGCAAACATATTAAAAATGACACGATAACCTTCAGGAAGTTGTTGTACCAATTCCAATAAAACTTCAGTTTGTAGTATTGACTCTGCCTTGCTATTTACCGAAACTTTAAAAGTAGTACCATCAAGTTCAATATTGTATTTTTCTTTTTTGTACTTCCTAATATGGTCAAGTGCTGTGTTAACCATTATTCGTCTAATCCAACCTTCCAAAGAACCTTTGTTCTCAAACCGATGAATATTTTTAAAAACCTTGATAAATCCTTCTTGTAAAACATCTTCTGCCCTTGATTGGTCTTTCATGTACCTAATGGTTACTCCTAACATTTTTGAGGAGAACCGATCAAAAAGTTCACGTTGAGCTGTAGCGTTTTCAGCCTGACATTCTTTTACAAGGTTTTTATCATCCATTTGAAATTCTTTGGATTAGACTACAAAAGTAATTAAAAGGTTGCATTGGTTCAGGATAATTCTATAAATAAACAAATTGACCACTATCTTTGTAATATAGTACTAAAAAAACAAATAAATGATTAAAAATTATCTCATTCTTCCATTTTATTTAATAACGGTGTTGTTTCTTTTTTCTTGTGAAAGTGAAAAGGAGGTGAATAGCAACCATGTGAAAAACCCATTAACAGCTGGTTATTGGTCTTCAAACTTTACTGTTCAGGGTTATCGTGTCCCTTTTGTAATCTTTGTCGATGAAAACCAAAACCTGACTATTGATAACAATGGTGAAATTGTAAAAATGGAAAAGCCTGTCGTTGAAGGGGATAGTATTATTGTATATTTTACAAATTATCCTACTTTTCTAAAATTTAAAATTGATGAAAACCAAAAATTTTCGGGTTATTTTTCAAATCCTGACGACACAAATATTCAATCTTTAAAATTAACTGGCGAATTTGTGGGAACTGAAAAACCAAACCTCCTTAAAGTCGAAGAAAATACAGTCAACTTAGCTGGAAATTGGGAGGTTTATTTCAGACCAAATACACCCACTGAATATCCTGCAATTGGGAAGTTCACACAAGAAGGAAACATCGTTTCTGGTACTTTTTTAAAAAAATCAGGTGATTCTCGATTTTTAAAAGGAAATGTCTTGAACCAAAATGAATTTTATTTATACGGATTTGGCGGTTCACACGCCACATTATACAAAGCAAAATATGAGAATGATACACTCAAAGGGTCTTATTTTCCGAGTAATAAAACAGAAATAAAATGGTATGGCGTAAGAAACGATGACTTTCAGCTGCCAAATATGGATTCGCTAACTTATTTGGTTGATGATAAACTTGAATTGAATGTAAAAACTATTGATGGTGAAGATTTTTATTTTCCCAATAAAGATTTCGAGGGAAAAGTTACAATTATTCAAATCTTAGGTACTTGGTGTCCAAACTGTTTGGATGAAGCAAGATTTTTTAAGGAGCTTTATAATGACTTTCATGAAGAAGGGCTAGAGATTTTAGGAGTAGCTTATGAAAATCCAAAAGAGTTTGATGAACAAGCTCGTCGTGTTCGTCGCTATACTCAAAATGAAGAAATTCCTTATAAAGTTGTAATCGGTGGTGATATCCAAAGCAAAAAAGTAAAGGAAGACTTTAATATGTTAAACGATGTAACAGCATTTCCTACATCTATTTTCCTTAATAAACAAGGAGAAGTTGTGAAAATTCAAACGGGCTTTAATGGACCAGGAACGGGTGAAATTTATGAAAATTATCGTACTGAAACCATCAAATTAATTAGAGAGTTGTTAGACTAATTCGATGAAGTTCCTAAGAAAACAGCCAAAACAAAAAACAATCCGTATTTTTGTTGCTCTAAAATGATTTTTATATGGGCAGAGATAAACAACTTCGATACGATAAAACATACCTCAAAATGGCCACAACGTGGGCTTCACTATCTCATTGTGAAAGAAAACATGTGGGAGCTTTAATTGTAAAAGATGGAATGATTATTTCTGATGGTTATAACGGAACACCGTCGGGATTTGATAATTGTTGCGAAGACGAAAACAATAACACATATTGGTATGTTTTACATGCCGAAGCAAATGCAATTTTAAAGCTTGCCAAATCTACAAGAAGCGGAGAAGGATCTACACTTTATTTAACTCATTCTCCTTGTAAAGATTGTAGTAAATTGGTTTTACAATCTGGCATCAAAAGGGTTGTTTACATTCATCCTTATAAAGATGACTCAGGAATAGATTTTTTAAGAAAAGCAGGCATAGAAGTTGAGCAAATTAACGACATAGGGGATGAATAATTTAAACAAAGCAGCATATCCACTAATTGGAAGTGTTTTAGTAGTTATTGGACTAATATTAGGACTTTCTCTTAGAGAAACAAAATATATGTATAACTCGCCCGAAATGAGTGAATATAGTCAAAAACTAACAGATATTATCCATATTTTAGACAAGCAGTATGTTGACACGATTGATAAAAAGCAACTTTTTGAAAAAACCATCACTACTTTACTTCATGAATTAGACCCGCATTCATCTTATATAGCTGCAGAAGATTTGGCAGAAATGAACGAAGGTATTCAAGGCAAATTTGGTGGTGTTGGAATTCGTTTTACAATTTATGATGATACGCTAAGCGTTGTCAATGTTGTGGCAGGTTCTCCGGCTTATAGCGTTGGCGTGAAGAAGTTTGACCAAATCATTGAAGTGGATGGAGAAAATATTGCAGGCGTAGGTCTTTCAAACGACAAGGTTAGAAACATGTTAAAAGGAAAAGAAGGAACTCCTGTCGATGTCGTTTTGTTAAGAGAAAATCAAATATTACCAAAAACAATAGTTAGGGGAATGGTCCCTTTAGAATCTGTGAATGCATATTATATGATAACTGATGACATTGGATATATTCGTTTGGGTCAATTTAGTATGCAATCGGCAAATGAATTTTATTATGCTGCCATAGAACTACAAAAAGAAGGTATGAAAGACTTGATTTTTGACTTGCGATACAACGGAGGAGGCGTTTTGGGAAGTGCAGTAGCGATTTTAGAAACAATGTTAGAAAGAGGAACGCCGATTGTTTCTACAAAAGGAAAAGCAAGTCCAGAACAAACAATTTATGCCGAAGGTCAACCATTTTTAAAAGACGTTGGCATTGCTGTTTTAATTAATAGCAGTTCGGCATCAGCGAGCGAAATCGTTGCAGGTGCAATTCAAGACAATGACAGGGGAACAATCATTGGAAGACGTTCTTTCGGGAAGGGTCTTGTTCAACAAAGTATTCCTTTGCGAGATGGGAGTGATTTGCGTTTAACCGTTTCGCGATATTATACACCAACTGGTCGCTCTATTCAAAAGCCGTATTCTGGAAACTATGAAGACTACATGATGGAAGAGTTGCAACGATATGAAGAAGGAGAATTATACGCAGTTGACTCTTCCTTGATGGTGGATTCGTTAAAATACATAACGCCAAAAGGGAAAGTCGTTTATGGTGGTGGCGGAATTATGCCCGATGTTTTTGTGCCTCTCGACACCGTTGGGGTTACGAGTTATTACCGTAAACTTCAATTTGCTGGCGTTTTTAATGAATACTCTTTTCAATTTGCGCGTTTCCATGACTTAAACAAATATGAATCGTATAGAGATTTCGACAAGAAGTTTCACGTTTCAGACAAAATAATTCAAGATTTTGTAGAATTTGGAGAAAAGAAGTATGACATTCCAGTTGATTCCAATCAAATGAAAACATCGTTAAACCTTATAAAAAACAAACTAAAGGGAGAGGTTGCAAGGCAAAAATGGCTTGAAAAGGGAGCGTTTTTTATCTTTAATCAGATAGATAAGGAAATCGAAATTGCGATTGAAACGCTGGAGAATAAATAGCGTTTTGTGATTGATTTACGATAACGTAATTCTAAAAGTTGTTCCAACACCAATTTCAGAAGAAAGCACCCTCAGTTTTCCTTTGTGATAATCATGAATGATTCTTTTTGCCAAGGTTGTTCCCAATCCCCAACCGCGTTTTTTTGTTGTAAATCCAGGTTCAAAAACTGTTCGTTGTTGCGACGGTGTCATTCCTTTTCCATTGTCAGAAATATCAATATGAATTAAGTCGTTTTGGCGAATTACCCGAACATCAATTTTTCCTTCGCCCTCCATTGCGTCAACTGCATTTTTACAGATATTCTCAACAACCCATTCTATCAAAGGCGGGTTGTGTGGAACAATGACTTCATTTTCTTCACTTTGGAAAGAAATAATCACCTTTTCAGGAAAGCGTTTTCGCAGATATTCAAGGCAATTATTTAATGTGTAAACTATATTTTTGTCTTCCAATTGCGTGTTTGCCCCGATTTTAGAAAAACGGTCGGTCACTAATGTTAATCGCTCAACATCTTTGTTCATTTCAGTGGCAATTTCTTGGGTTTCTTCTTTTGCTTCTAATAATTGAACCCACGCCATTAATGAAGAAATAGGTGTTCCCAGTTGATGTGCTGTTTCTTTTGCCATCCCTGCCCAAACTTGATTTTGTTCAGCCTTTCTAAAGGTAGAAAAAATGATGTATCCAATCAAAATAAACAAACCTATCATGAGGAATTGAATATACGGAAAATAGCGAAGTTGTGTAAGTTCAGGACTTGTTGCGTAATACACATAACTCGTTTCGTTTTCAGAAAAATGAATGTCTATGGGTTTATTTTCAATGGAAAGCTGTTTCAACGTTTGCGCCAAATGAATACTATCTGTCTTTTCAGCTGGTAAATTTGTGGCTATTACCGTTTGGTGTAAACTATCAGTTATGATTACAGGAACCAAATCAGCATTTTCAATTAATTCATTGTTAAACGCATTGATTAAAGAATCTCGCTCGTTTTCTAAGTGTATAATATTTCTAGAATCGCTGTAAAAATATGACATAAACAAATCGTCATAAACTTCAACAGTGAATGATGGGTTTTTCTTATCCCAAATCCCTGTCAATTTCACCAAAGAATCATTGAAAAGACTATCGATTTCTTGATCGTTTTTATCTGGGAAATGAATTTTTAAATCGTCTTTTGAAAAGTCAAGGTTGATAAACGTAGAAACGTTTTTGTCTTGATCCAAAACAATTACCGGTATATCTTTATTTTGATTGATAATCTTAAAAGGGAAATCGTAGGAAATGTTTCCATTCAAAGGAGATTTCTTAGATATTTCCTTTGTTGCATCAATCCATAATTGCATTTCGTTTAATTCTTTGTTTCTCAGCTCTTCGAATGAGTCATTGGTTAATCGAACCAATTCTGCCCGCTTTTTAATTGCGTCTGCCCATTGTGTAACCTTTTCCCTTTCTCTTTTAGCTACTTCATTGACGATTCTGTTTGATACAAACAAAGAGGCTCCAACCATTAAAAGTGCAATCACAAGTAATGCAATTTTCCATTTTTGTTTATTTGAGTAGAGATTCATTGGTTCAAATGTAAAAATTTAACTGCTTACTATCATTATTTAAAATCAAATCATTAAATAACTTCATTTTGTGTGGTTGTGTTTTACAAGTAGTACAAATTATTTGTCAATATTGTTTTTCTACTGTTTACATTCGCTTTTTTCTTACCACAGCACAATCAAACACAAACACTATTTTTGCTGTTGATTTATTTCATATTCATAAATCGCCTCCCAAAAATCTGTTAATGAAATACCTGCCTCATTTAGCATTTTAGGAACCAAAGAAGCTTCGGTAAAACCAGGCGTTGTATTTACTTCAATCACGTATGGTTCGTTGTCTATGAGCATATAATCTACACGAGCAATGGAGCGCATACGAAGAATTTGGTATATTTTTTTTGTTATTTCTTGTGTTTTCTTTGTGTTTTCATCACTGATTCGAGCAGGACAGATTTCTTGAGATTTTCCTAGATATTTTGCTTCAAAATCAAAAAAATCGGTATCTGGAACAATTTCTATGCATGGCAAAGCGTGAATTCCTTTTTCATCTCTGTAAACACCACACGTAATTTCTGTTCCATCTAAAAAAGATTCACACACAACGGTTTCTCCTTCGGCAAAAGCCTCATCAATTGCCTTTTGTAAATGTGTCTCTTTATAAACTTTTGAGATTCCATAACTAGAGCCTGAGTCTGCTGGTTTCACAAATAGCGGATACTTTAATTTGTCGCCTATTTCTTGGATGGAATATTCGGAATCTTTCAATAACAAAACAGATTCTGCCACCTTGATTCCAAACCCTTTTAGAAATTGGTTGCAAAACCATTTGTCAAATGATAATTCGGAAGACAATGCACCACTATTGATAAAAGGAATGTTTTTCATCTCAAAATAAGCTTGTAATTTTCCATTTTCTCCAGGGTGACCATGAATGTATATGTGCGCAACGTCTATTGTGATTCTTTCACCATTTGATAAGTGAAAAGAAAAGTCTTCAGGGGAAACTTTTGTGTTTTCCCCGTTATATTCAGCGAACCAACCTTTTTTAGAAACTTTTACTAAAAAAGCGTTATACTTTTCTTTCGGCAATTTACTTAAAATGGTCGTTGCGCTTTTTATAGATATTTCATACTCTGACGAATATCCACCACAAAAGATTCCGATGTTTTTCATCTAAAATTTGATTATTTCCACGAATTACGCAAAAAAACAACAATTCTTGTAAGATAATACTAGGAAGTTATTATCATTTTTGTGTTGATTGCCTGATTTGTTACTTGAGCTGAAACAGGTTTTATTGACTTTCTTTCAAAGATTCTCGAACCTCAATCTCGGTTGGTTTATTATCCATGTCTTCAAAATAAGCCATAATAGCTTCTTTGATGAGGTGTGTTTGCTCTGCCTCTTCTAAAGCAGGTAACTCCTTGACCAGTTTAAAATGAGGCCAATTGTCTTCGTCTCTGCCGATTTTTTCATAAATCCCATAAGGAATGAGAATGGTACAAGTTGCAACATGAATGAGTTCTAACTTTTGGCGTTTAGAAAACTTTTGATATCCATTTCCCAATTCTTGAACACCGATAAGAAACAAGACAGATTCCATGTCCATCGGACCGTTAAATTTTTCTCCTAATTTGTTGAGTAAATTTTTAAACTTTATTTCTATTTGATAGTCCATTTCTTTTATAGGATTTAAGATTTTAAGGAATAATAACTCACTTTATATGTAAAAACGCTTTATTATTCCTTAAAAATGTTCATTTAAACCGATAAAGTTTCTTCTTTACTATATTCAGAAATATCGGGACAAGAACATACTAAATTTCTATCACCATAAGCATCATCTACTCGACGAACGGGAACCCAGTATTTGTGTCCCACTAAATAATCCAATGGGAAAGCGGCTTCTTTTGGTGAATAACTATGTGTCCATTCTTGGTTAATCATACACTCTGCCGTATGTGGTGCATTTTTCAAGAGATTGTCCTCTTGACTGTATTTACCGTCTTCAATCTCTTGAATTTCTTTTCTAATGTTAATCATTGCCTCACAAAAACGGTCCAATTCTTCTTTATCTTCTGATTCCGTTGGCTCAACCATTAATGTCCCTGCAACAGGGAATGATACAGTTGGAGCATGGAAACCATAGTCCATTAATCGTTTTGCAATGTCGCCCACTTCAACACCAGAGGCTTTTTTGAAACCTCTACAATCTAAAATCAACTCGTGCGCAACGGTTCCATTTTCTCCAGAATATAAGATTGGATAATGATTTTTTAATCTTGCTTTCAAGTAATTTGCGTTTAACATTGCCATTTCTGTTGAATGTGTCAACCCTTTTGTTCCTAACATTTTGATATATCCAAAAGGAATTAATAAGATTAAAGCACTTCCAAAAGGGGCAGCAGAAACAGATTTAATCGCTTTTTCTCCACCCATGTTTTCTATAACAGCACTTCCTGGTAGGAAAGGGGCTAAATGTTTTGCAACGCCAATTGGTCCCATTCCTGGGCCTCCACCACCGTGTGGAATTGCAAATGTTTTATGTAAGTTAAGATGACAAACATCGGCTCCAATTTCTCCTGGATTTGTCAATCCAACTTGTGCGTTCATGTTTGCGCCATCCATATAAACTTGTCCTCCGTGGTCGTGAACAATTTTTATAATTTCTTTGATTCCCGTTTCGTAAACCCCGTGTGTAGAAGGATATGTTATCATAATTGCACCTAGATTTTCACTGTGTTTTTCAGCGTTTTTTCTTAAATCTTCGATGTCAATGTTTCCACCTTCATCACATTTTGTTACGACAACTTCCATTCCTGCCATTACTGCAGATGCTGGATTTGTTCCGTGAGCAGATGAAGGAATTAAACATACATTTCTATGTGATTCTCCATTTGATGTGTGATAAGCACGAATTACCATTAATCCTGCATATTCTCCAGAAGCTCCAGAGTTTGGTTGGAAAGACATTTTATGAAAACCAGTGATTTCAGATAAATCTTTGTTTAATTCTGCAAACATTTCATGATATCCATTTACTTGGTCTAGGGGCGCAAAAGGGTGAACATTTGCAAATTCTGGCCAAGTGACTGGCATTAATTCAGAAGCTGCATTGAGTTTCATCGTACAAGACCCAAGCGGAATCATAGAATGAACCAACGATAAATCTTTGTTTTCTAACCATTTCAGATAACGCATCATTTGTGTTTCTGAATGATAAGAATTGAATGTTTTATGTGTCAAAATCGGTGTTGTACGCGCTAAGTTTTGTACGATTGATGAGGTAATAAACGCCACATCAACATTGTCTTTACCAGCTGCTTTAGCAAGCGTATTTACCAATTTATTTACTTCTTTTTCTTCAACACCTTCACCTACACTGATTGTAAATTGAGAATCGTTTAAGTAAAGAAGATTGATAGCGTTTTCTTCCGCAATTGCTCTTACTTTTTTCGTGTCTATTCCTGCGGGAACTTTCACCCAAATCGTATCAAAATACTCATTGTTTAGAACAGAATATCCTAACTTTTCAATGGCTTTATGGATTGTTGCCGTACGGTTGTGAATGTTTTGAGCAATATTTTTGATTCCTTCTGGTCCGTGATAAACTGCATACGCGCCAGCCATCACAGCCAATAATGCTTGTGCAGTACAAATGTTAGAGGTTGCTCGTGCTCTCTTAATATGTTGTTCCCTAGTTTGTAGTGCCATTCGGTATGCGATATTTTCATCCGCATCTTTTGAAACACCAATAATTCTTCCTGGAATAAATCTTTTATATTCATCTCGTGTAGCAAAATAAGCCGCGTGAGGACCACCATATCCCATAGGAACGCCAAAGCGCTGAGTAGATCCACAAACAACGTCAACACCAAAGTTTCCTGGTGATTCTAATAGAACCAAAGCCATGATGTCTGCAGCCATTGCTACCTTTATGTCCTTTCCTTTTGCGTTGGCAATGAATTGTTTAAAATCTTTGATTCTACCCAAAGCATCTGGATATTGAACCAATGCCCCAAAAGTTTCATCATCAAATGTATGGGTTTGTGGGTCACCAATAATTAATTCAATCCCTAAATGAAAAGCTCTTCCTTTTACCACGTCAATGGTTTGGGGATAGCAGAATTCAGAAATAAAGAACTTATTTTTATTTGCTTTGACGTCTTCTCTACTCCTTGCGTTTAAAAACATAATCATCGCTTCTGCTGCAGCTGTTGCTTCATCTAGTAAAGATGCGTTAGCAATTTCCAATCCTGTTAAATCTACAATCATGGTTTGGAAGTTCAAAAGGGCTTCTAATCTTCCTTGTGAAATTTCAGCTTGATAAGGTGTATAAGCCGTGTACCAACCTGGGTTTTCAAGGATATTTCTTTGAATTACTGGCGGAACAATTGTCTCACTATATCCTAACCCTATGTATGATTGGAAAATTTTGTTTTTTGAAGCAATATCTTTGATATATTCTAAGTATTGTTTTTCAGAATAACCATTTCCAATATTAATTTCGCCTTTAAGTCGAATATTTGATGGAATCGTTTTGTCTATTAACTCTGAAATTGAAGAAACACCAACTTCTGTTAACATTGCCGATTTTTCTTGTGTTGACAGTCCAATGTGTCGATTTGAAAAAGCACTCATTTTAATGGATTTAAAAGTGTTTGCAAATATAGGATATTTTTAAATGGAAAGTAAATTTTTGACTTATAAAAGACAGCTCAAAATCATGATATTAATCAATATTTTAGTTTTTTAATAAAAAACCGTATTTTTGTAGTCTAATAACTTAACGTAATATATTATGAGAAAACTATCTCAACTACTATTTGTCGGGTTTTTCCTTTTTTTTGGAATTCAAAATCAAGCCTTGACACAACAAAACAATGTCAACCGAAGTGTTGAAGTAAAAGACGCTAAATTTCCTGGAGGAGATCAGGAAATGATTATGTTCATCACAGAAAACATCAACTATCAAAAACTGGGCAAGCAGAACGAAAAATCAATTGACGTTAGAATGAAAGTTGTAATTGGTAAAGACGGAAAAGTTCTTAATGCTGTAGTTCATGCTGATAACATTTCAGAAGAATTCAAAGATGAATTGAAGAAAGCAGCATTAAAAATGCCAAAATGGTATCCTGCAACGTATGCGGGAACAGCCGTGGAATCAGATGTAATTATTAGTTTAAAATTCTAATTATTCAGACAACAATTTAATGATGTCTCCTAAATTTGGTGCAATAATCACTTCAATTCTTCTGTTTTTGCTTAAATCTGAAGAAACTGGGTGAAACTCTGATCGTCCGGCAGCCATTAAAATTTCTGGATTCATCGTTGAGTTGTTGAGCATGATGTCAATAACTGCTGTTGCACGTAAAACAGATAGTTCCCAGTTACTTTTGGGGTGAGAAGCACTTCTTAATGGATCGGTATCTGTGTGCCCTTCAACTATTACTTCAAAGTCCACTTCGTTTTCTAGTGCTTTTGCCAAATCAATTAGTGCGTTTTTTCCTTCTGGAGCAATTGCAGTACTTCCCGAAGGGAAAAGTAATTTTGCTTCTAAACTAACATATACTTTTCCATCGCGTTCCTCTACAGTTAGTCCCTTTCCTTCAAATCCTGTTAAAGCGGCAGCAATTTTATTCTTTAAATTGGTAACGGCTTCTGCTTGTTCTTGAATGATACGTTCTAACTCTTGAACCCTCTTTTCACGCTCCACAAGCAACGCTTCTTTTTTTGACAATTCGTTTTCTAAAGCCATCAACTCATCTTCTTTCTTTTGATTGTCGCGGATTTTATCTTCTAACTTTTTAGATAAATCACTTACTTGCTGTGAACCACTTTGTCTAATTTCATTTAACAAATTCACTAAATCGTCACGAAGCTCTTGTTCACTATTGTATTTTGCTTTTAATTCACGGTATTTATTACCAATATTTGCTGTGTCAGATTTTAATTGGTTGTTTTCAGCGACCAACTTATCTAATCGGGCATTCAATGTTTCAACTTGAGCTCCCTCTCCCAAGGCTTTGTTTTTAAACTTTGTCAACTCCTCGTTGCATTTTCTTTCTTTTTCCACTAAGTCATTATACTTCTTTGCTGGCACGCAAGAGGATAACCCAATAACTAAAACAAAAACACTAAAAAAATAACGCATAAAACATTGTTTAAATTGATTCATACAAAGTTCAATATTGTTTTGGCTATTTATTGGAAACTCTGTGATTTTTTTAAACAAAAGACTTTTAATAACGTGTTTTGGCTTTAATAACCCACACAAATACGCTTGCCATGAATTTTTAAGCATATCTTCGAACTCCAATCAACTAGAAAGAAACTGCCTTGCGATTATCAAAAGAACGTGTGTCAATCAACTTATTGTATGGGTCAATTCCCACTTCTGTTGGTTTTTCATTTACAATAATTGAAAACACACCTTTAATATCAGTTATTTTGGCTTTTTCTAAATATAAAACCTTCTCTTCTCCACTCTCTGATTTTGTAAAGATGCCTATATCGATATAATCTGCTAAAGGTAATGATTGAATTTTCTTGTTCTTTGACTCTTGAAAAGTGAGTGTTTTTCCTCCTTCTTCAAAAATTCTTTCTCCTCGTCCGTCTGCTCGATATTTAGAGGTAATTGTCGTAAAGTTCACCTTGAACTTTCCGTCGTTTGTTTCTTCTGCACTTGTGTTTGTGATATAATTATCATAAAGCGTAATGGTTTCAAACATATCCTTAATTAAATATTTTAACGAATCTGGGGTTGCCTTACGAATGTCGTTAACAAGTTCTGTAGATGTTGTGTAGGGTGGCTCTTGAAAAGCCACTTTTTGAATGTATGTGCTTAACACATTGTTTAGGATTTTTTCTCCCAAATAATCACTCATTGCATAGAAAACCAAAGAACCTTTGTTATAGTGTATATGTTGTTGATTTTCATTGTACATCAAAGGAAGTTCTTCGTTTATTTCTCCACTTCTGGCTTGTAAATATTGATCCAATGCATCTTGTAAAAATTTACGCATTTGTGGTTTTCCATATTCGTGTTCTAAAACTTTAAGTGCAGTATATTCTGATAGACTTTCAGAAAGCATGGTTGCACCTTGAACGTTCGCCCCAATAACTTGATGTGCCCACCATTGATGTGCTACTTCGTGAACAGTAATTGAGAAAGGGTAATCAACACCGTTTTTATCTTCGTCGTCAACATCTGCAATAAATCCGATTCCTTCAGAAAAAGGGATTGTATTGGCAAAAGATTGAGCAAATGTTCCTTTTGTTACAGGAAATTCTATTATTCTAACCTGATTGTGCTGGTATGGACTAAAATTAGCTTCGCTATATTCTAAAGCCTTTTTAACGCCTTTTATCATTCTGTCAATGTTATAGTGGTGTGGTTTGTGATAATAAACTTCAATATTAATGTCATTCCACTTATCTTTTGCTACTTCATACCGTCCGGAATTAAAGGCATAAAAGTTTAGCATTTTTCTGTCCATTTTGTAATGGAAATATCGTCGATTACCTTCTTCCCATTCTTTTTGTAGATATCCAGGGGCAATCGCAATTTGGTCTTTCGATGTGCTAACTGTTGCTTCAAAAGTAATCCAATCTGAATCACCACTGATATATGTGTTTTGCAATGCTTTTTCGTCGGACTGCTTCGCCATTCTTTCTTTTGGTGGAAGATTGTATTTTTTTCGCACACGATTACTTTGAATTTCATACATATCAGCGTATCCCATGATAGGGAAAGAGCTGTTGCTTAGGAAGGTTCCGTTGTGATTAATTGGTGAATTGGTTCGCAAATGCGTATTTGGCTTGTTTTTTATTACAAACGTCATTTCCGAAATTGCACCAGAATCCAATGGTTTGTCAAAGCGATAAAATCGAACTCCCATTTTCTCATCTTCTGATAAAAGCTGAGCACCTTTAATTTCAATGGTGTTGATTAAATCATTATCGTACATCACCATAATACTATCAATTGATTGTGGGTGTTTATTTTTAATTGTAAACACACCCCGCGCCTCAAAATCCAGTTTACCAGGATATAAATCAACGTCAACTTTAACATCTACGACCCTTGGATGTAATAAATTACTATACTGTTTATATTTTTTTTCATATTCTACCTGTTGTTCTTCTCCTTGTTTTGGTGAGATATATTCGTTCAAGATTTTATTTTCATAATACAAAAAAGAACCCAAAGCGATAAAACCGGCAAAACTTAGAACTGTTGGAATCAATACTTTAGCATTTATTCTTCTTTTAGCAATGTAGCAACGTTCTTTTATGCTCGAAGTAGCACCTCTTCTCCAAAACAGTAGAGTTAATCCTGCAAGGAAACTGATAAATAATAGCCAATACAACGCAAAAGTAAAATAGCGAAATAAACCACTTCCAAATCCATCTAAATCAGAGTAATAAGGTGTTGGCAAGCGGTTAAAATAGAAGATTGGTTGTTCAACACCGAAGTTAGAAATTTGATCTCCGAAGAAGAAAAACACAATTAAGAGGAAAAATCCTAACAAATAATTTTTGAAAAAAGTTTGAACTGCCAAAGCCAATCCTCCCCAAATGATGTACCACACCCAGCTTATTCCAAGTAAAGATTTAAGGTAGAGTCCGATTTCAAACTGATAAAACCCTTGAAAAGCTTGAATCGTAATTCCTGCTATAGCAACAACCATTAATAAAATTGCTTGAATAATGATTAAAGCGAAGAATTTACTGGTAAAAAGTACCCAATTCGGAACAGCAGTAGAGTCTATTAATCCTCCCATTTTTGATATTTCTCCACGATGAACAATTTGTCCCGCACCTAAAAACGTAATTATGACAATGAAAAATTGCATGATAGAACTAGGCACTTCGAGCATAATTCTAGTTACTGGTTTTACATTTGTTCCATAAATTAAAGCACCTTGTGAGGACATTAGAATCATCAGGAGTAATCCAACGCCAATAAGAATTAAAAACACCACATTTTTAGTCATAAACCTCAAATCGATTTTCATAAAACTCCACATGTTTTTTAGGTGTGCTTGTAAATCAAAATTGTAAGTTACTTTCGGAAGTGTGAATTGTGACAATCCAACAAAATTTTCTTTTACCAATCTTTCTCCTTTTGCTTTTCTTCCAAAACTGATAGGAGCGTGAGAAAAAGTAAATAATTTTGATACTAATAAAAGCATCAAGAAAGTAACACCTAACCAAATTCCGCGGTTGATTAAAAACCATTTTTCGAGGGGTAAATCATTTGTATTATATTCTACAAATGTCCAGTATTTTGTGTAATAATTAATTGCTTCTAAGCCTGTTGGGTCAATTAAAATAGCCAATATTTCATTGTCTGCATTTGTTGCTAAACTACCCATTACTCCTTGAATTATCATCATAATTACAACAGCGATAAACCCGATATAGACACTACGTGTTAATGTTGTAATTACAAAGACAATCATTCCCATAAAAAGCATGTTTGGGATGATGTTGATTAGATAAACTTGGGCATAGTTCCATAAAGTGTTAGGACCAATTAATTGTGGGTTTGCAAAAGGAACAAGGGTTGCTAAAAACAGGCCCAATCCTATAAAAATACTAATCATAAAAACGATTACAAAACCGCTTAAAAACTTTCCTAAGAGATAGCTTGACTTTGTGAAAGGGTATGAGTAAAGAATGTTGTGAACATTGTATTTATAATCTCTATAAATCCCCGAACCAATAATGGCTGGAAACAGAAAATAGAGGAGTTGATTCATTGATTCAACAAACATGTTTAGCGTGATTGGTGCATTCATGTATGTCATGGTTGATGTAGTCGCTTTTACATTGTCAAAAACACCCAATGAGCTCATCATTAAGAGCATTGAAATAAGGAAAAACAACGCGATATAGATATAAAACGCCCAACTTTTTAACCAATATTTTATCTCAAACAAAAAGATAGATCTAAACATAATTAGTTGTTTTTAAGTGCAACAAAATAAATGTCTTCTAAGTTTGGACTAACCTGTTTAAAACCTTCAGAAGCAAGCGAATCATCCGAATAGACACGTATAACAAGGTTGTTTGTCTCGGTGTAACTGCTAGACAAAATGTTAAGGGATTTATTTAGTTCAATCGCTTCTTCACGGGTCACTTCTTTTGACCATATTTTCCCTTCTATCGACTGTTCTGCTTCTTTTGGTGTGCTTCTTTGTAAAATTCTTCCTCCATTTAGAATAGCAACTTCATGACAAAGTTCCTGAACATCATCCACAATGTGGGTAGAAAAAATCACGGTGTTGTTGCTTCCAATTTCTCGTAATACATTTAAAAAACGATGTCTTTCTGCTGGATCTAATCCCGCTGTTGGCTCATCAACGATAATTAACTTTGGGTTGTTTAGCAAGAGCTGAGCAATTCCAAAGCGTTGTTTCATTCCTCCAGAATATCCACTAACATGTTTTTTACGAACACCGTATAGGTTTGTCACGTTTAAAACACTATCTACAATTTCTTTTCTTTCTTTTGAATGTGTAATTCCTTTGAGGCGTGCAAAATAATGCAAAAGCTCATACGCTGAAACCTTTGGATAAACGCCAAAGTCCTGTGGTAGATAGCCCAATATTTTTCGAAACTCTGTTTGTTGTTCCAACACATTGATATCACCAAAATGGACACTTCCGCTATCTGGCTTTTGAAGCGTTGCAATGGTGCGCATTAAGGAAGATTTTCCCGCTCCGTTTGGACCCAAAAGTCCAAACATTCCAACACCAACTTCAATGCTTAAGTCATCAATTGCTTTTACTCCGTTTTTATACGTTTTATTAAGGTTTTTTATAACAAGTTTCATAAAAAATAACTATTAGAAAAAGCTAAAGTAATAAAAAAAGCATTCTGTACAAGAAAGGTAGGAGGTTATTTGATAAAGACAACAACCAAATTTATTATTTTTTTTTATATTTAAACCAAAAAATATAAATTATGCTTCAAACCAATGCACTAAAATCTCTCGCCACTTCTTTAACACTGTTTTTTGTGTTTTTTACATTTGCGCAAATTGAAATAAAGCCAGGTGTTTTTCCTTTTAATCAAGTGACGGAATGGCCAGGGCATGGAACACTTATTTTTGGGGTTGACCCATCAGGTCGTTCACAAGAGATTAATTTTCATTTAATCAATTATGAAGGAGAAATAAGTTGGAATCGTTCGGTATATCCAAAGAATAAAAAAACACACCTTATAGTTTCAAGGACATCAAACTACATCTATTTTATAGATGATTTGACACCACATAATAATCAATTTAGATATAACCAAGTTGGATTAACAGGAAATGTGATACCGACAAACTTTGATGTGTTGAGCATCATTCGAAGGCATGGTTATCAAACACCCAACGAACTGATATTAAAAGACATTGTAAACACTCCAAAAGCCCTTGTTTTCTATTTTCAGCTTCCTGTAATTGAAAGAGGAATTATTGAAAATATATTTATTTCAATCACCCATCACAATAATCGCGTTTACAGTTGTCTTGGACCAGCAAGTGAGGTGGATTTGATGAATGAAGGGGAACAATTTGAGTTTATTTTCGCTGGCGCAGATGATGAAACCATCAGTTTTTCAAGATACAAACGAGAAAAAGCATTTAAAGATACTGAGTTTTTTACTTTTTCTACAAAAGCAAAAGTTTTAGGATATAACTCAATTCGTCCAATCGACATTCAGCCCATTCCATCATCTGTGTATTCATTAGATTTAGATGGACGCTATTACCTGAATAAGGAGATTAAAAATTTTACCAATACTGCAAATGGTTATGGATTTTATTTTCAAGGAGAAGCTTATTACGCTGCATTTGAAGAAGGAACGCTGTGTTTAAAGATTTATGGTAAAGACGAGAAAGGAGATTTTTCATTGTTAACAGATTGTAATCGAAAAGCACCATCTAAAAGGCAAAAATTTGATAAGCCACAATTGACAACAATGAATTATGGAAATAAAATGGTTGTTGTAGGAAATTTAAATGGTGAACAATATTCCTATCAAATTGATAAAAATGGAGTAAAAGAAATTAAATTAAATGCAATTGATTGGAGCCAAATTAGAAATAACCCAAGCTCTTTACTTGTTGGGGTTGATAATATCTCCAAAAGATTTATCCATTTAATTAATGATATTCCGTATTACATAGAAATTTCAGAATTACAAAAATCAGATCAAATCGTATTCAAAAAGTTATAAAAATGGTAATTGGTATTTGTGGAGGTAGTGGGTCAGGAAAAACAACGTTACTTAATCGATTGGCTGAGCATTATAGTTATTTAAAGCCCTCTGTTTTTTCTATGGACAATTATTATCTTCCGTATGAAGAACAAACAGTGGATGAAAATAGAGTTGTAAATTTTGATTTGCCTACCGCACTTAATAGGGAGCAACTGGTAAACGACTTGCGGACATTAATTCAAGGGAACACAATAGAAATTATTGAGTATCAGTTTAATGTGGGTGATGGAATACAACGATTAATTACCATAGAACCATCAGAGTTGTTGATTGTTGAAGGACTTTTTGTATTTGAATACAGAGAGGTTTTGAAACTAATTGACTTTAGTATTTTTGTAGATGTTGACCCAAAAATACAGTTAGACCGACGCATTTATCGTGATCAAGATACAAGAGGTTATTCTCGCAAGGAGATATTATATCAATGGGAAAACCACGTTGTTCCATGTTACGATAAGTATCTTTTACCGTATAAGAAAACAGCAGACTTTATTTACCATAATGATAGTCGGTATGAAGCGGATTTTATCCGATTAACAAAAGAGCTGGACAAAACCTTACAAATTGGTTAGTTTTTTTTATTTGTTTTTGGAAAATAAACTTTTTGTCTGAGAATAATAGTAATAAACCCTACAGAAATAGCTGCATCGGCGATATTCCAAATTGCTGGGAAAACTTGTTGTCCTCCAACCCACGGCGTTTTTTCAGGCCAACTTACATTGAATTGAAACATATCAACTACATTTCCAAAGAGAAACCCTCGATGCCTAATTTCTACTTGTTCTGTATATCCAAACCATGTACACTCTGCCCATATTCCTGAATTTTGGACTTGGTTGTATGAAATACAAGGGTCAAAATAATCCGCAAAAATAAAATCGTAAAACATAGAGTCAAACAAGTTTCCTGCAGCACCAGCTAAAACCAGCCCTGCAACAATCATAAACTCAAGTTTGATCTCTTTTTTCTTTATTTCTTTTAGAATATAGGTAAGTATAAGAGCAATGGCAACAATCCTAAAAAGTGAAAGTGCTAATTTACCCCACATTCCGCCACCCAACTGTGCTCCAAAAGCCATTCCTTGATTTTCAACATAGTTTAATTGCAACCAGTTTCCAATCAAAGGAACGCTTGGGTCGGTATAATCGAAAGTTGTTTTTATCCAAATTTTAACAATTTGGTCAAGAAGGAGTATAAAAATTACAACTCCAAAGGTAATAAAATATCTCTTTTTCAAAATGAATTTCTGTTCTAGTTAGTCCTGCATGTTTTTAGCCTCAATACTCAAAGTAGCGTGAGGAACCAACTTTAATCGCTCCTTATTGATAAGTTTACCTGTAACCCTACAAATCCCGTAAGTTTTGTTTTCAATACGCACCAAAGCGTTTTGTAAACTTTCAGCAAACTTTTCTAATCGGCGAGCCAATTGTGCGTTTTCTTCTCTAGAAAGCGTTTCAGATCCGTCTTCCATCATGTTGAAGGAACGACCTGTATCGTCTGTACCGTTGTTATCACTAAGCGATAAAGAATTTTGTAAAATTCTTAAATCTTCTTGAGTTTCTTCTAATTTTTTATTAATAATTTCTTTAAACTCTTCTAATTCTTCGTCTGAATATCTCGTTTTTCCTTTTTTATTTGCCATAATTGATAGAATTTAAGTGAATTTATATCTTTAAATAATTGTTTTCAATTTGAGTGATAACAAATATAGCAGTATTTAGTTTTTAATCAAGTGTTTTTATCAGAAAGTACGAAAAACATAATTTTAATCACTTATCTTTGAGTAAAATTGATAATTGGAGAAAATATGAGTTTTAAAATTTCGAAACCTTTTATTATTCGTGAAGCATTGACACCAAATGCATTAAAACTTATAAAATCTGTGGTTTTGGGTTCTAATGGAACGCGTTACCAACATCAAATGGTCGATAAAAGGATTCAGCAACTGTATAAACCAATTTATCTGAATTTAGAAAGAAACGAAAATGTTTTGGGAAATATAACGCTTTGCAGACGACCCAAAAACTGGTATTTGCGTTATTTTGCTTTTGAAGTTGGTTTACAAAGCTCGATAAAGTCTTCTCGTTCAAAGGGGAAAAACTCAATACTTAAACAAACGATTAAAGACTTTTTTGATGATGTTTTAAATCAACCAGAAGTAGAAACACTTTACGCTTATATCGATCCAAAAAATGAGCGATCACTATGGATCAGTCAATCTTTCGGATTCAAATCCATTTCCAAAATTGCTACGCAAACTTTTAGTAGGATAAAACCAAAAAACCAAAAAAATGTATCGAAATCTAAAATTAATTCTTTCATTCGTGAAAAAGTAGAAAAAGAGAACAAAGACAAATCTTTTTATTTTTCGCACCATACTTTCAATGATGAACCTTTCTATGTCTATAAAGAAAGTGGTGAAATTGTTGCTTTTGCCAAAGTTTTTAAAGAAGAGTGGAAAATGGAACGATTGCCAGGGAAATTTGGTGGTGTTCTAATAAAAGTTGTTCCTTATATACCTTTTTTAAGAAAAATTGTGAAACCACAAAAACATGTTTTTTCTGTTGTGGATTCCGTTTGGTGCAAACACAAAGATGCTGCTGTTTTACAACGGCTATTTGAAGGGATTTTACACGAAGAGAATACAAACTCTTTAATTTGGTGGGTTGATAAAAACGAGGGTATTTATAAACAAGTTCAAGATAAAGTTCCTTGGGGTTTATTGCATAAAGTCAGTGGCGTTAGAGAAGTGGATTTGGTTGTAAAAACTAAAAAAACATTTTTGCTAAACTTACAAAACAAACCAACTTACATCACAGGATTTGATTTTATCTAAACAAAGGGTGTCTGTAGAATAGTTATATCTCTCATTTTTACTTTCTTGGTAGAAAAATGCGGTATTATTAAAAATAATGTTTATGTTTGAGCAATTATATTTTAATTTATTTATTAACACAACTTATGAATTATGATTAAAAGTTTACAATTATCAATTGTTGCACTACTTTTATCGATCGGGTTTAACCATTTAAGTGCACAAACAGATAGTGGAAATCAAATTTTTACCATACCCAGTGGCACATTAGCGGCTCCACCAGTTCTTGAAATTGATTTATTGAATGACATTACTATCAATGCGGGAAATGATATTGTCTCGATTGAAGTTATTGACATGGATGACTCAGGAGAAATGATGATGGATTTAATGGGTTTTCCTGTACCAATGCCATTGACTTGTGGAGATATGTTCGCTTTTGATGCTTTTATAGACGGAACACTAGACGGTGATGGCGTTTGCGGGACGGATATTATTGGCACAGATTTAACCAATGCATCAACGTTTAAGGTTGAGGCTGTTGATGGACTTGGAGGATTAGGAGGGATGCTTCCTGCCGAAGTAATAGTTAATCTTTCAGTAACTTTAAAAATTACTTGGAAAACATGTGCGGCAGATGCAGGGGAAAACACAACAATTTCTATTTGTAGAAACAATCCAATTGATTTAATGGATTATTTAGACGGAACACCTCAAACCGATGGGACGTGGTATGACATGTCGGGCAATACTATTGCGAGCTCTAACATTACAACACCTAATATTCAAGGTCAATACCAATATTCATATAAAGTCTCTGTTGATGTAGATTGCCAAGCTGAAGCTATTTTAACATTAGACGTTTTAGAATGTGATTATTTATCGGTTGAGACAAATGAATTACAAAATGTTAATTTCTATCCAAATCCTATAAAAAATACTTTTACCGTTACAGGAATTGAAAGTGGAGATTTTCAAATTGAAATTCTTTCTCTTGAAGGAAAAACCATTTATAAAAAGAGTTTGAATAACCTCGAGAAAATAGATGCTTCTCATTTTCCAAGTGGGATTTATTTGGGTGTTATTTCTAATAAAAATCTACAAAAAACAGTGAAGTTGGTTGTAGAATAGATAGTTCGTTTTATCTTTTCCAAAATCTTCCATTTAATTATTTAGCTAAAAGAATTAGATTAAATAATAAAAGTCTAAACTATTTTGGTTTATTTTTCGTTGACAATTTATAATTGTAAAGTCAAATAGATTAAAATAGCATTAACTTTGTATTATATGAACAAAAAAAGGTTGTTCAATATAGTTAAATGGATTTCCATTGTGGTGGTTTCGATTATGCTGATCATGAGCGGATTGATTCTTGTTTTTAAAGAAAACATCAAGGCTTATGCGGTAGAAGAGGGGAATAAATACCTCAATAAACGTTTGCATATTGGATATATGGATGTTGGGATTTGGAATACATTTCCCAGCATGTCCATTTCTTTTGATGATGTTTTGGTTTTCAGTCGTTTTGATACCTTACAAACACTCGATACTGCAATCTATGCCGAAAAAATGATTCTAAAATTTAATCCTTTTGACTTTTTTAAGGGTGAATACAATGTAAAACAAATTGATGTTAAAAAGGCAAAGATAAACTTAACTATTCTTGAGGATGGAAGGGTTAATTACGATTTTTTAAAACCCAAAGAGGATGAATCTGCTTCTTCTTTTCATTTTGATTTAGAAAGAATCAACCTCATTAATGCAGATTTTTCATATAAAAACGAGTTGACAGACCAATTTTATGCTGGATTTTTTAATGATTTAGCACTCAACGGCTCTTTTACTGAAAAACAATTCATTTTAGATGCTGAAACTACATTTGACATTCAATCGATTCAAAACAAAGCACTGACCTTGATTGAAAATCAATCCGCTAAATGTAAGGTCAAAATTCAAATGGATCAAATTAACAATGTGTTTGAAATTGTATCGGCCGACTTAGCGGTTAACAATTTGCCTTTCGCCATTCGTGGTAAGGTAAGTGGTGATAGCTTGGATTTTTATATAGGAGCAAAAAACCTTTCTTTGCTTGATGTTGCTAAAAACTTTTCCCTGAATGAACTTGAGTTGGTACAGAAGATAAAGGGGACAGGATTGGTGAATTTTGAATTAACAATTGACGGAAAAACAAGTAAACCTGCTTTTGAAGCAACATTTGGAGTTGTCGATGGTAGCCTAAGCGATAAAGGATTCTCAGTTTCTGACATCAATTTAGAGGGTAAATATTCCAACGGTGTAAAAGGTAGAAAGGAAGAACTTTCAATTTCCAAACTTCAATTTTTAACACTTAACGAGGTGTTTGACGGACGATTATCTGTTAGTGACTTTCATGAGCCGAGATTAGTTGGCCACGCAAATGGAAAAATTGATTTATTAGTCTTACATCGTCTTTTTGGACCGTTCGATATGGATGAACTATTAGGGGAAATAGAAATTAATGGAAAATTTGATGTTCGGTTTTTGGGAGAAGAAAGGTCTCTTCAAAATTTGGCAATAAACACCTTTCAATCTCAGTTGAACCTGCAAAACATCCAAGTGAAATTCAAAAATGACAATCGAATTATCCAAGTACAAAACGGAAATATCAACATCAAAAATCAATACGCTAAAATCGAAGATTTATCTCTTCAATTAAATAATTCTCAGCTAGAAATTAATGGAGAATTGAATAGAATTGCAGATTATTTTAATAAAAAAAACAATCTTGATGTAAATGTTGCCATTAAAAGTGAAGCTATTTATGTTGCAGACTTATCTTCTACTGAAAAACAGGAAGAACAAGAGAAAGTCAGAGATTGGTTACTGCCCAATGATATTGCAGGAAGTGTAACCGTTGATTTAGGGAAAGTTGATTATAGCAACCATACGTATTCCGATATTTCTGGTCGCTTAACTTTTGGAGAGCATCGATTGATTTTCAATAACTTAAATGGAGTTGTATCGGGTGCTAAAGTCAGCGGTGGACTGGTAATTTTCGAGGAAAAACCAATGGTTTTAGATGTAGAAACGACGCTGACGTCAAATAACATTGATTTAAAGCCAATTATGAAAGAGTGGAACAATTTTGAACAAAACGTAATTACCGAAAAAAACATTTCAGGTCGAGCAAAAGTGTTTCTGTACTTTAAAGGTCCTTTTGACTTATTTGAAGAGGGATTAGACATGAATAAAATCGAGGTTCTAGCAAGGATTGGAATTCAAGACGGAGAGCTAAAAAACGTAGAGTCTTTCAAAGGAATTACCAAAAGTTTAAAAGAATCGGCTGCTAAATTGGTGTTGAATAAGCGAAGAATTAATTCTTTTGAAGAACGATTACTAAATTTAAAGTTTGATGATTTTCAAAATGAGTTTACCGTAAAAGAAGGGGTTTTAACAATTCCCAACATGACAATAAAATCAAACGCTCTGGACCTCACTTTAGAAGGGACACATTCTTTTGATAACGCAATAAATTACGGATTTAATTTTAGGTATAGAGAGTTAAAAGGCAACAAACAATCGGAATTTGGAGGTGTGATTGATGATGAAACGGGGTTTAGGATTTTTCTTCGTATGACTGGGTCGATTGATAATCCGAATTTTGCATGGGATAGAGAAGCCAAAAGAGCATTGAAACAAGAGGAGAGAGAACAAGCGAGAGAAGATTTCAAGAGCGTTCTAAAACAAGGTTTTAATATTAACAAGGAAGACACAACCATTTCCGATTATACTTCACCACAAAAAACAGAAGACGAGATAATTATGGATTTTGGGAATGAAAGCCCAAAACAAGAAGAACCTGAAAAAGAAAAAACGGGTTTGGGTCGTAAAATCGACAAATGGAAAGAGGAGAAGAAGGAACAAGAACAACCTGTTTTTGAATGGGAATAATGCTTTTCCTACCCTTTTTGGATTAAGGGACGAATCAAATGTTCCAATCCGTTTACTTTTATTTCGTAAATTAAATGCAATTGTTGACCTAATTTTCCTCGTGGAAAACCTTTGTTTCGATACCAAACAATATAAAACTCTGGCAAATCGATGAGGTATTTTCCTTTAAATTTACCATAGGGCATTTTTGTATTAGCTAATTCTATGAGTTGTTCGTTGGGTGACTTTTGATTCATGTATTTTATTTGATGTAAATATAATAATCTAGTCGTGATTCTTTTTATATGCCCAATAAAACACCTGAGGAAGCACTGTAAGAGATAAAATCATGCAAATCAACAATCCGCCAACAATCATAATGGCCAACGGTTTCTGAATTTCTGATCCCATTCCTGAGGAAAGTGCTGCGGGAAGTAATCCCAATGAACCCATTAAGGCAATCATAACAATTGGTCGAATACGGTCATAAACACCTTTCTTAATGGCATCTTTGAGGTTCATTTTTTGCATATTTTCTTTCATCACGGCAATCAAAATGATACTGTTTATTGTGTTTACTCCAAACAGAATGATAAATCCAATACCCGCTGAGATACCGAATATAGTTCCAGTTACCCAAAGAGAAATAAATCCACCAACAAATGCATAAGGAATTGTTCCCGCAGCGATGAGCGTGTCTTTAATTGATCCAAAGTTGAAGTATAGAAGGAACAATATCAACAACAATACCGCAGGAACAATAACCGCTAACTGAGCTGTTGCACGTTCTTTACTTTCAAATTCTCCTGCCCAAACAACTTTGTTTTCTTTAGGAATGTCAACATTATTAGCTACTTGTTCTTTTGCCTCTGCAATTGTGTTTCCTAAGTCTCTTCCATTTACACTAAATCCTACTGCGATGTATCTGCTACTACCTTCTCGATAAATAAATGTAGGACCTGTAATATAGCTGATGGTTGAGATTTCTCTCAATGGCACTTTTGTTCCTAACTCCGTAGGAATAAGAATGTCACCGATTTTTTCATCATCATCACGGTATTCTTTTGCAAATCGAATTCGCACATCAAAAATGCGGTCTTCTTCATAAAATGATGTCGCCGCACTTCCGCCTATTGCCATTTCAATAACGGCTTGTGCGTTCGACATGTCCACTCCGTAACGAGCCATCTTGTGGTCGTGAAGTTGAATGCGGAGCTCAGGCAACCCAATGTTGCGATATACGTTCAAATCTTCAATTCCTTCTACGTCTTTGATGGCGTCTGCTACTTCGTCGGCATACCTTTCGAGTTCAAACAAATCATTTCCAAAGACCTTCACAACCAAAGAACTTTTTACACCTGCTACGTATTCTTCCACATTGTCTTGAATTGGTTGACTAAACCCAAAAATTATCCCGGGATAAGTTTGTAGTTCTTGCCGCATTTTATCTACGAGTTCATCTTTTGACAATTTGCTTTTCCACTCTTTTTCAGGATGAAGCTGAATATGAAATTCAATATTGAAAAATCCTGTCGGGTCGGTTCCGTCATTGGGTCTTCCGACTTGGTTTAAAACGAATTTTACTTCTTCAAAACTTCTGATTTTGTTCTTCATTTCTTTTGCCAAACGGGTAGATTCCCCAAGATTCACACTATTTGGAAGTGTGGCTCTTACATACAATGCTCCTTCGTTCAGTTTCGGGATAAACTCTGTTCCATAATTCATAAAATGGATTCCGCATAAGACAATCAGAGCGACAAAACTAAAAATGGCTAGTTTTTTTCTGCGTTCACTCCACAAAAACATTTTGTACATCGTATTTTTGGAAAACCTCGATATGAAGTTTTCTTTTTCAACAATGTTTTTACGAAGTAAAAAGCGACACATTACGGGAACGTAGGTAATACTCAAAATCAGAGAACCTAAAAGGGCATATCCCAATGTGAATGCTAAAGGAGAGAACATTTTCCCCTCCACTTTTTGGAAAGAGAAAATCGGTATAAGTGCCACAATCAGAATAATTTGTGCAAACACAATATATCCTGCGACATTTCCTGCACTTTTTTTAATCAACCCTGATTTTGACATTTTATTAAAAACGGGCATTCCCACTTTTTCAGCTTTTTTACTCATTGCCACAAAAACAGACTCCACAATGACGAGTGTTCCTTCTAACAGTAATCCGAAATCAATTGCACCCATAGAGATGAGGTTGGCAGGCAACCCTTGAATGCGTAGCATGATAATTGCAAATAAGAACGAAAGAGGGATAACTGAAGCCACAATAAATGTCGTTCGCCAGTTATATAAAAATACAAATACAACAATAGAAACAAATAAAATTCCTTCTATGATGTTTTTTGTAACCGTGCTTACCGTTGCATTAACCAATTCTGTTCGGTCGATAAAAGGCTCTATTTTTACGTCTTTTGGGAGAATCGTGTTGTTTAATTCTTCTATTTTTTCTTTTAAACGAGGAATTACATCTCCGGGATTTTCGCCACGAAGCATAATTACTACACCTTGTACTAAGTCATCTTCGTCTTGTAAACCTACTTGTCCCAGCCTGGGTTTTGCCGAAATTTCTACTTCTGCAACATGCTTTACCAAAACAGGCGTGTTTCCACGAACTTCTATCAAAATATTTTCAATATCTTCTACGCTTTCCAACAGACCAACTCCTCGAACTACATAGGCTTGTGAACCTCTTTCAATTACATCACCTCCAACATTGACGTTACTTTTTGATACAGCTTCATATACTTCCAAAGGTGATAAATCGTAATTTGCCAACTCGGTAGGATTGATTTTGATTTCGTAAATTTTTTCTTCACCACCAAAACTTACAATGCTTGCTATTCCAGGAACGGAAACCAATTCGCGTTCGATTACCCAGTCTTGAATTGTAGTAATTTCTTTAATTGGTCTGTTACTCCGTATCACATATCGAAATATTTCTCCTGTTGCTCCATACGGAGGTTCTATTTCTGCATCTGCTCCATTCGGTAAGTTAACACCTTGTATGCGGTTGGCAGCATATTGTTGCGCATAAAAATCATCAACTCCGTCATCGAAAATAACAGTAACAACAGATAAACCAAATAAGGAAATTGAACGAACTTCCGTTTTTTTAGGAATGGTGTTCATTTGTTTCATTATTGGAAGCGTAACAAATTTTTCAACTTCCTCTGCACTTCGCCCTTGCCATTGGGTAATGATTCTAACTCGTGTATTAGTTACATCTGGAAAAGCCTCAATAGGTGTGTTTTTTAAACTAATAACTCCAACTATCACCAACAAGCCAGTAAGGAAAAAAATGATGATTGAGTTTTTTAATGAAAAAGCAACTATATTTTGAACGAATTTTTGCATTTTTATATAAGAAATTAATCGTTATTGATGGCTTCAAAAATCAAAAGATGGTTTTTGGTAATTATCTTTTCATTTTCTTCTAATCCACTTTCAATATATGTTACTCCATTCCCCTTTGTAAAGAGTGTTACTTCGCGAGCTTCTATTTGGCAATCATCTTTATAAACCAAAACATAATTTTTATCGTTAAAGAAGACCAAACTCGCTGTAGGAACTGCTACTCTGTATAGGTTTGTTTTTTTGAGTGCATCGATGTCAGCAATCATTCCTGGCTTTAATTTGAGGTCATTGTTTTCTAATACAATTCTTGCTTTTAGCACTTTTGCATTTTCGTCTAAAACTTGCGAAATAGCACTAACTTCACCTTTAAAAACTTCATCAGGATATGAAAGTGTTTTTATTTCTACTTCCATTCCTTGGTGAATATCCGCAATGTCAGTAGCGTAAATGTTTGCCATTACCCAAATATTACTTAGGTTTGATATGGAAAAAAGCGGTTCACTTCCGCTTGTAACTGTTGTACCAGAATTGATGTTTTTATCTGTAATAATTCCTGAAACGGGTGCTTTAATTTGAAATGTGTTTTTATTACTACTGGCGCTATATAAACTTAAATTGCTGGTTATTTGTTGTTTTTTGGCTTCTAAAATCTGAAGTTTGTTTTGAGTTTCCACTAAGTTTTTGTTGGATGAAACTCCATCTTCAAACATTTGTCTTTGAGCCTCAAGGTCTATCTTGGCAACTTCGATTTCAGCATTTAACGTGTATAATTCTGCCCTAAGTGCGCTTAACTCTGCACTTTGTAATTCAGCCAACACTTGTCCTTTACTTACTTCATCGCCTAATGAAAAATAAGTTTTTGAAACAATTCCATCTACAAGGCTGACAAAGTTGATTACTTGATCGGGATTGGATTTAATACTTCCTGTTAGATGAACCCGCATAACAACCGATTGTTTTTTGGTGGTTGAAAACTCAACAATATTTTTTGTCTTTTCATCCAAGCAAAATTGTTCTTTTTGAAGCGGTTTCAGGTCTTCTTTGTCTTTACAGCCAAAAATAAGACCAGCAAGCAATATGAGTAATAAATATTTTTTCATTTTTATTGTTTGAAAATTATAGATCCTTCCCTAATGTATAATTGAGTTCCTCAATTTTTAAATTGACATTTTTTTGTGCTTCTAAAATGATTTTTTTGTTGTTTAAATATGCGTCCATAAAGTCAAAGTACTCAAACATACTTATGTTTCTTGATGTAAAGTTTTTGGTATAATTATCTAACAGCAAATCCAAACTCGTTTCGTAATCGGGTTCAATTTTATTCAGAAAATCGATCGCTTGTTGTAAAGATTGATAAGAGAGAACAATTTCATTTTCAATGGAAAGAATGGTTTGATTTTTATTGATTTCTGCCTGTTTAATCCCAATTTCTGCTTTTTTGATTCCTCCTTTATTTCTGTTAAATATGGGTAAATCAAAGGAAACACCAAACCCAACAAAATCTAGCATTGTACTACCATTTCTGTCATAATTTATCCCGAAAGTTAAATCTGGAACTCGCTGGGCTTTCTCGTAGATTAATAATTTATCGAAATATTCTTGATGCAAAAGAGCCAATCTATATTCTGGTCGATTTTCCTTTCCCTTTTCTAATATTTGTTCAAGAAGTAAGGATTGATAGAATTGCGTATCAATAAGGAAATCATCATCTGTTATTTCAATAGTGGTTGCAGCACTTGTTCGAAGTAATAAATTTAATTCTTTTTGAATTTCATTGGTTTCTTGCAAAAGGCTTGAAATTTCTTTGCTGATTTCCAATTCCTGAGCCTTTAATCGAATATATTCTGCTTTTGGAATATTGCCACTTTCTAATTGATTTTTGTAAGCATCGGTTAATTTTACGACGTTTTCAATTAGATTTTGGTAAATTTTTATTGATTGTTGTAAGAATTGTAAATCAATTAACTTGCTTCTTAATTCAATCTTTAGGTTTCGTAATAAATCCTCAAAGTATTGTTCTGCCATTGAAACATCAACCTGCTCCAAAGCAATTAGTTTTTTGCGCTTGCCCGCAGTTTGAATTAACTGATTGATTTCAAAAGCAATTTGCTGGTCTCTCCCAAAATTTCCAAAAAATGGGGGAGAAGGTTCCACTCCAGTTGTCTTCCAAAGATTGACTTCGCTAATTGAAAATTCTGGATTTGGCCATAATCTTGCTTGTATTACCTCAGCTTTTTGACTTTGAATATTGAGTTTTTCCGAGATTAACAAAAGGTTATTTTGCAAAAATATCGTTTCTGCCTCTGTACGAGATATTTTAAGTGTATCTTGTGCATGCAACAGCAAACCGAAGTACACAAATAAACACATAAAAAGGGCTTTCCTCATTTTAAAAATTTTCATTACTGCAAAAATGAGGGAATCGACCTTAAAATATGCTTAAAGGATATAAAATTTGGCTTAAACCTTATACAAATTCATAAGTCTTTTGTAACAGAGTTCTAATTATTAATTTAAAAACTTCACAAGGAAAATGTTTTCTGCGTTTCCACTTGAATGATATTTAATTGTGGCGTTGTGAATAGAAAAAATTCTTTGTGAAAGCACTAATCCCAATCCAAAGCCCTGATGATTTTTGGAGTTTTCTCCTCTAAAAAAATGGGAAAACAAAAACCTTTGTTCATTATCTGGAATAGTTTTTCCCGTATTAGAAATAAGAACAACCAAACCGTTTGAGGTATCATTGAATGTGATTTTTGCTTTTTTGTTATCTGAATAATGGATGGAATTTAAAAGTAAATTCAAAAATGCTTGTTTGAACAAACCTTCGTTCGCATTTATGTTTAGCACATTTTCATCAAAATTATGGGGAATAAAATTCACTTCAAAATTAAAGTCAGGATACAACGTGTTTAGCTCCGAAACACAATTAAAAACAATATCATCAATTCGAACGGATGTTTTAGCAATTTCTTGTCCTGCCTGTATTTTTGAAATTTGAAGCAATACATTGATGATGTTTCCAAGTGACTTTGCTTTTTGAATTTGTTGATGAATTTCTGATTTTACAATTTTTATATCATTCTGTTTTTCAATTTTCTCAAGTTCAGAAACCAGAATAGCAATGGGGGTTTTTAACTCGTGAGAAATATGCTGAATACTGTGTTTTTGAAAAAGAAAAGCATCGTTTGTTCGCTTTATAAGTTCATTAAATTTATCGGTAAGGTTTTTTAATTCGGTAGTTGTGGTTTTAAACGTCAAAGGTCCATTATTTTCTTTGCTAAGGTCGTAATCTCCAATTTTTTTTGTTAATTCTGAAATTGGTTTAGAAATAATGTTGGACAAGTATAGAGAAATTAAGACAACAATCACAACAATGGCGATAAAGATTCCAATGAGTACATTTTGAAGGAAATCCTTTTTTGAGTAACCAAAATAATCGTACGCTTTACTGACACCATAATAACCTTTGTTGTTGTTTTCTACATAAACCCCGATTAAATCGTATCCATTTTCTTTAGTTTCAATCCAGTCGTTTGAAACAGACAGCTTGTTAAGCGTCGAACTAGCTTTTAAAATGTCAAGACTGTCAATACTGGAAAAGATGAGGTTTTTATTGTGGTCATAAATTAACATTTTTTCGTCATAGAAGTCGTGAATGTCTTGTTTGTCAAGTAATAGAGAAACTTCTGCGCTTATTTTATTAAACTCATCAATGAGTCCGATGGTATGTTTAATTTTGGAGTATTGTTGTTGTTGAAATTCTTCTTCACGGTGTGCTGAAAACAAAATAAAAATAATGGCAAGTGACACGGCGGAAATCAAAATCACGGTGCTTGAAAAGTAAATGAGTGTTTTATTTCTTATTTTCATTCTGTATCAAAATAATATCCATAACCGATTTTGGTTTTGATGGAATTCTTCCCGAATGGTTTGTCAACTTTGTTTCTTAAAAAATTCACATACACCTCAATGGTGTTTGTATTAATATCGAGTGATGTTCCCCAAATCTCTTTTATTAAATCGTTTTTTGATACAATTTCTCCAGGATTTTCACAAAGTTTTAAGAGAATTTGATACTCTCTTGGCGTAAGTTTGATTTCTTGGTTTTGCCTTAATACCTTTTTTTGAGATGTGTTTATGATAACATCGGAGGTTTTTACAAACTTTTTGGAATTGTTGATTTTGTTTCGACTTCTTTTAATCAGAGATTTTACGCGCATAACCAATTCTTTCATAAAGAAAGGTTTGGTGAGATAATCATCTGCGCCACTGTCAAATCCTTTAATTTTGTCTTCGAGCTCATCAAATGCCGTAAGCATAAGAACAGGCGTTTGAGAATCATATTCCCTAAATTCCTTGCACAAATCAAAACCGTTTTTCTTTGGTAAGTTGACGTCCATTATTACACAATCGTATGACTCCTTTTTTAGAAGCCTTGCCGCTAAGAAACCATCAAATGCACTTTCAATAATGAATCCTTCAGCTATTAATGCTTCGCAGATGTTTTTATTAAGTGTAGCTTCATCTTCTATAACCAAAACCCTCATAGATACAAAGATAAGACTTTTCTCTTTAATCAAACTCAGGCTAAAAACATCTATTGATTCTGAATGAAGTAGTTTGAAGAATCTTTTTTAAATGTACACTGGGTTAATTAAAATGAAATTATGTATTTTTGAAAAATGCAAAAGTTGCTTCTTACAACAGATCAAAATGTTCCCATTGAAGTTGAATTGGCTACTATTGGTCAACGCCTCTTAGCCACATTCATAGACGTAATCTTTATGGGGATTTATTTTTATATAATGATTCTCATACTTACTTTTGGATTTGCACGAAGTTTTGATGTTTTCGACCCAAGAAGTTATGATATATGGCTGTTTATGTTTGTTTTCATCGTGTTTTTGCCTTTTATACTTTACACACCCTTAACAGAATTTTTATTTAAAGGTCAAACGATTGGAAAGAGATTATTGGGATTAAGGGTTATGAAATCAAATGGAGAGAATGCTTCTTTTAAAGATTATTTTACCAGATGGTTGTTCCGACCGATGGAAGTATATTTTATACTTTTTGCTATGGAAGGACTTGGTTTAATCTTTTTGTTTTCCTCCTTCTTCTTCGATACATTAATTGGTTCTATCTCTTTAAAAAATCAACGTATTGGCGATTTTATGGCAAACACAGTTGTTTTAAAGATAAAACCTACAACACACTACTCTGTTAGTGATATTCTCGCAATGAAAAGCCAAGAGGGGTTCACAGCTGAATATCCAGAAATTACGATTTATACAGACGAGGACATGATGCTTGTAAAAAATGTGATTAATAGAGTAAAAACATATCGAAATCAGGAGTCTAAAGATTTGGCGATTCAATTGGCAGATAAAATTGCAGAAGACTTAAAACTGGAGAGTCCACCACCTAAAAAGATGAAGTTTTTGGAAACTATTCTGAATGAATATGTTGTTTTAACAAGATAAATAATGAGCAAATTGTACGTGGTTCCAACGCCGATTGGAAATATGGAAGATATTACATTAAGAGCTTTAAGGATTTTAAAGGATGTAGAATATGTACTGGCGGAAGACACAAGAACTACGGGAAATCTTCTAAAACATTATGATATTTCTCAACCTTTAAAGTCTTATCACATTCACAATGAACATAAAGCGTTAGATAGCATTGTTGAATTGATAGAAACTTCTGATTCTGTGGCTTTAGTTTCTGATGCTGGAACGCCCGCTATTTCTGACCCGGGATTTTTACTCATCCGCGAATGTATTAGGCGTGATATTGAGGTGATTTGTTTGCCAGGCGCTTCTGCCATTATTCCAGCAATTGTTGGAAGTGGTTTTCCCGTTGACTCTTTTGTTTTCGAAGGATTTTTACCTCATAAAAAAGGAAGACAAACAAAATGGAAAGCAATCGCAGAAGAAAAAAGGACTGTCGTCCTCTATGAATCGCCACACAGGTTGCCAAAAGCCCTTAAAGAGATAGAAGAATTTGTAGGCAAAGAAAGAAGGATTTGCGTGGCAAGAGAAATTTCTAAAATTCACGAAACATACCACCGAGGAACAGTCTCTGAATTAATTCAATATTTTAACGAAAATAAACCATTGGGAGAAATTGTGATTGTGATTGAAGCGATGAAATAATTTGTTTAAACTATCCTAAACGGTCATCTTTTAGCCTAAGCGGTTTTATGAAATAAAAATAAAATTGAATAATTGATTAACAAAATTTCTTACATTTTCCTTCTTTTTTCTTCATTTTTTTGTTATATTACCCATTATCAATAAAAACAAATTGAATGATAGAAATCCAAAAATGGGATGATAAAAGTCCAATGTCAACACAAAAATTTGAAGAAATAAACCAATTTTTATACAAGTATTTACAGGAATATGGTGATCCAAAAGAAGATATAGCTAACGCAATGTGCTATTCTTTAAATGAAAACAAAAAAGAAACAAGCGGTTTTGTTCTGGCTGCATATAGTAACAACGAAATTGTTGGTGCAGCTGTAATTAATGAAACAGGAATGGGCGGTTATATTCCAGAAAATATTTTGGTTTATATCGCTACACACGCTCAACACCGGGGAAAAGGTATAGGAAAATCACTAATGGAAGCCACTATTCAAAACTGTAAAGGCGCAATTGCTTTGCATGTTGAACCAGATAATCCTGCAAAAAAATTATATGAAAAAATTGGATTTAAAAATAAATATCTCGAAATGAGATATATTAAATAAAATTATGGCTTATATAACGTTAAATAAAAATAAACTAAAACACAATTTTGACAAACTCACAGATTTTTTTAATGAAAAAAACATCGAATGGTCTGCTGTAACCAAAATATTGTGTGGAAACAAATTATTCCTTAAAGAGGTAATCAACTTGGGAATTACAAATTGTTCAGACTCGCGAATATCAAACTTAAAAAAAATTAAAGAAATCAACCCAGAGTCTCAAACACTTTATATCAAACCACCAGCAAAAGGTGCAATCAGAGATGTTGTAAAGCATGCAGATATCAGCTTAAACACGTCCAAATACACAATAAAAAAACTTTCTGAAGAAGCACAAAAACAAGGAAAAACACACAAAATCATCATTATGATTGATTTAGGAGAACTCCGCGAAGGTGTAATGAGAGAAGACTTTATTCAATTCTATGAATCTATTTTTCAACTTAAAAACATTGAAGTAATTGGACTCGGGACCAATTTGTCATGCCTCTACGGTGTTTTACCTAATTCAGACAAATTAATTCAATTATGTTTATACAAACAGCTAGTTGAATATAAATTTAACCGTAATATCAAGTTTATTTCTGGAGGCTCTTCAGTTACAATTCCAATGGTTGAACAAGGCATTTTGCCAAAAGGCGTTAATCATTTTAGAATTGGAGAAACACTGTTTATGGGAACAAATGTTTATGATGGAAAGCCATTTAAAACATTGAAACAGAATGTATTCAAACTATATGCCGAAATCATTGAGTTGTATGAAAAACCCATCGTGCCAAGCGGAGAAATGGGCGCAAATTTAGAAGGTGAAGTCATTGACTTTGACGATGATGATATTGGAAAAACATCCAATAGGGCACTCATCGATATTGGAATTTTAGATATTGATGTAGATCATCTTGATACAACAGACTCAAGTATCGACATTGCTGGTGCAACTTCAGATATGATTGTACTCGATATTGGCGATAATATCAACAAATACAAAGTAGGAGATGCCGTCGAATTTACAATGGATTACATGGGAATTGTTCGGATAATGAATTCTAAATATATCGAAAAAAAAGTGGTTTAACCTTTTATTTATGATAAAAACGATGTAATTGAAGCGTTATAGATTAAGGTATCAATTAAAAAACAAAATTTCCATTGGTTTTTCTCAAATTAAATTCTACTTTAGACAAATTAAATTCAAAATGCTATTATGGAAGGTTGGACAGCAAGTCATTATGCATTGCTCGGTTTTATGATTTTAATTTCAATATTTGGAATTGGAATTTTGTTTTTGAGTATAAATTCTCGTAAAAAAAGGCGAAAAAAGAAATAAGAAGGCATGACATTATCTACAATAGATTATCTAATAATTTTTGTCTTTTTAATCGTCATTCTCGTTGTCGGTATTGGTGTTTCTAAAAAATCGGGTAAAAGTAGTACAGAATATTTTCTTTCTGGCAGAAATATGCCATGGTGGTTGTTAGGTTTCTCAATGGTGGCAACAACTTTTTCAACAGATACTCCTAATTTTGTAACAGATGTTGTTAGAAGTGATGGGGTTTCTGGGAATTGGATTTGGTGGGTGTTTCTTTTGACAGGACTTCTTACTGTTTTTATTTACGCAAAACTTTGGAGAAAATCGAATGTAAAAACTGATATGGAGTTCTACGAAATCCGATATGGTGGCAAACCCGCTCGTTTCCTCCGTGGTTTTAGGTCTCTTTACTTGGGATTGGCATTTAATGTTTTAGCAATGTCTGGCGTTACCTTGGCAGCGATAAAAGTTGGACAAGTGATGTTGGGCGCATCGTCCATACATATTGTTCTAATTGCTGGCGGAGTAACAGTATTGTTTAGTGCTATTGGAGGATTCCGAGGCGTTATTTATACAGATTTTATTCTGTTTTTTGCGGCAATGGCAGGGGCAATCGCCGCTGCATTTTATTTGGTAAACCTTCCTGAGGTTGGTGGATTATCAGCGATGTTTACCAATGAAAATGTAATTGATAAAATGGATATTCTTCCAGATTGGAGCGAAAAAGAACAGTTGTTAGGAATTTTAATTATTCCTCTTGCTGTACAATGGTGGAGTTCTTGGTATCCTGGTGCTGAACCTGGAGGTGGTGGATACATTGCTCAAAGAATGTTGGCGGCAAAAAACGAAAACCATGCTGTTGGGGCTACCTTGTTCTTTAATGTGATGCACTATGTTTTACGACCTTGGCCGTGGATTTTGGTAGCGTTGGCATCATTAATTGTTTTTCCAGATATCGCTAGTTTACAAGCAGCATTTCCAAACGTAGAAGAAAGTAAATTGGGACATGATTTGGCATATTCTGCTATGTTAACCTTGTTGCCTGCAGGATTATTGGGGCTGGTTTTGGCTTCTCTTGGCGCTGCTTATATGTCAACTATCTCAACACACCTAAATTGGGGTTCATCTTACATCGTAAATGATTTCTATAAACAACAGATTAATAAAAATGCTTCCGAAAAAGAGTTGGTAAATGTGGGACGTATTTCGACAGTTATTTTAATGGTTATCAGCGCACTCGTTGCTTTATATCTACAAAATGCAAAACAACTTTTCGATATCATTATAATGTTTGGTGCAGGAACAGGACTTGTTTTTCTCCTTCGCTGGTTCTGGTGGAGAATTAATGCGTGGAGCGAAATTACCGCAATGTTTGTTTCTGGAATTGTTTCTATTCTTTTTAGTTTTACCCCTATTGGAGATTGGCTTTTTGGATCAACATCCATTGATGGTATTGTAGAAGCTGGAATATTTGAGTCGTGGCTTCGCTATCCAATATTGGTGTTAGTTACCACAGTTTGTTGGATTGTCGTAACGTACATAACACCAAAAGAGAGCAATCAAGTGTTGTTTGATTTCTATCGTAAAATCCAACCAGGAGGTCCGGGATGGAAAAAGGTTTTAGATGATGCTGAAAAGGAAAATGTAAAGGTAGTTACTTCTAATGAACCGTGGTCTGTTCCCTATGGAGTCGCCGCTACAATTGTTGGAACAATCGTAATTTATTCTGCCCTGTTTGGAATTGGCAAACTTATTTATAGAGAATACTTGGCAGGAACAATATTTATGTTGATCATGATTGTTTTTGGAATTATTCTTCTAAAAATCTGGAATAAATTAAAAGGAAAAGCATTCTAAACATTTACACCAATTTTTCTTTTTGTTTTCAATAATAATCGATATTATCCGTATTTTTACAAAAAAACAAATGAAATTAGCAATTGTTGGCGTAACGGGAATGGTTGGTCAGGAAATGATTAACGTTTTGGAAGAATTACACATACCGGTAACTGAATTAATACCCGTTGCCTCGGAGAAAAATGTTGGAAAATCAATCCAATTCAATGATAAAGAATATAAAATTGTTTCACTTGACGATGCTTTAAAAATGCAACCCGAAGTTGCTTTATTTTCTGCTGGAGGCTCAATTTCTCTTAAATGGGCACCAAAGTTTGCAGATGTAGGATGTCGGGTAATTGATAATTCTTCTGCGTTCCGAATGGACGATGACAAAAAGTTGATTGTTCCAGAAATCAATGGTGATATTTTAACAGAGAAGGATTTTATCATTGCTAATCCAAATTGTTCTACGATTCAAATGTTGGTTGCTTTGGCACCACTTCACGAAATGTACACAATAAAACGTGTGGTTGTTTCTACCTATCAATCCATTTCAGGGACAGGGGCAAAGGCGGTAAAACAAATGGAAAATGAAAGAAAGGGACTAGAAAAAGAAATGGTTTATCCTTACCCAATCGACCAAAATGTTTTGCCTCACTGCGATATTTTTTTAGAAAATGGATACACAAAAGAAGAAATGAAACTCATTAATGAAACACATAAAATCTTAGACCCAAACATTGCTGTTACTGCTACAGCAGTTCGTGTTCCCGTGCAAGGTGGACATTCTGAATCGATTAATGTGAGTTTTGAAAATGATTTTTCTTTGGAAGACATCCGATTGCGTTTATATTATACACCTGGCGTAAAAGTACAAGATAACCCAGAAGCCAACCTTTACCCAATGCCTCTTTTTGCGAAAGGGAAAAATGATGTTTTTATCGGACGATTGCGCCGTGATGAAAGTCAGGAAAACACTGTAAACATGTGGGTTGTAGCAGACAACTTAAGAAAAGGGGCTGCGTTAAATACAGTTCAGATAATGATAAAAATGTTTGAGTTAGGCATTTTAAAAGTAGAAGACAAGAAAGACCAAATGTGGTTAGACAGAATGATTCGTGTAGATAAACGTTTAGTAAATTTAAGGAAAAATCAAACCCGTCGTAAATAAGTCTAAATTAGAAAAGCTTATTTTGTTGTGTATTCTTTAAAAACATCTTCTAAGGATTTCTCCTCTTTTCTCAATGTAAGAACCAAAACACCTTCCTTTTGTGCGTAATTGGCGATGGTTTTTCTTAGGTCGATGTTTTCAGATGATTTGATTAAGAAAGTTTTATCATTGATTTTTTCAACCTGTTGAACTTGAGGTATTTTAGAAAGCTGATTTCTAGAAACTTCAGATTCAAACTCTACAAAGATTACCTGGCTTTTTTCACTGTTTTGAAGGTCTTGTGTGTTGGCATCTGCCACTAATCGACCGTTGTTAATGATAATTACACGGTCGCAAATTGCCTCAACTTCTTGCATGATATGAGTAGAAAGCATCACCGTTTTTGACGAGCCAATTCTTTTAATCAATTCCCTAATTTCAACCAATTGATTTGGGTCTAAACCAGAAGTAGGCTCATCTAAGATTAATACTTCGGGGTCGTGTATAATAGCCTGAGCCAATCCAACACGCTGACGGTATCCTTTTGACAATGCGCCAGTAATTTTTTTCTGTTCCCGTTGCAATCCAACAAGTTCAATGACTTCTTGTACGCGTTCTTTTATATTTTTAATTTTATAAATCTTCCCAACAAATGCCAAATATTCTTTTACATACATGTCAAGGTAAATTGGGTTGTGCTCTGGTAAATACCCAATTCTTCGGCGCACTTCAAGCGAGTTTTTTTTGATGTCTAAGCCACAAACCTCGATAGACCCTTCAGTAGGAGGAATAAAGTTTGTAATCATCTTCATTGTAGTAGATTTTCCTGCGCCATTTGGTCCAAGGAAGCCAAGAATCTCTCCATTTTTTGCTTCAAAAGAGATGTTATCTACGGCAGCTTGATCTCCGTAATATTTTGTAAGATGTTTAACAGAAATTGACATAATTTATAAAATTATTAGGCGAAGATAAAGGATTATAAAAGTTTTAAGACCTTGTTGGTGTTAAAAGATTAAAAATCAATATTATTCTTTAACCAAATTGTACTTTCCTCCATGGCAGGAATGGTAACCACAGAAAGTTGTTGAAGAGGCTCATACAAAAGAGATTCCTCTTTTAAATCTTTTGTAACAAAACTTCCCCTTTCATCATAAGTTTCTATCAAAACAAGTACGATTGATATGACATACAACACTTTAATTGTTCCAAAAACCAAACCCAACAGTTTGTTTGTCATACTCAATTGCAAAGCTTTTAACATGCTTTCGATTAATTTTCCCAAAAAGAAGATTCCGATAGCAACACCTAAAAACGTAACTGTAAAAGCAACTACTGGCAGATATTTTCCTTCAATTTCTAGTTGACCCCTTAGCCAGTTTGCTGTCCAATCGGAAAAATTCACACTGATGTAAATCCCAACCAAAAGGGCAAGAAGCGAAAAAATTTCAACAACAAGCCCTTTTTGAAACCCTTTCCATGCTGCATAAGCTAGTGGAATAATAATAACGATATCAATCCAGCTTATACTCATTCGATATTTGTAAATACTTGTTGAATATCATCATCCTCTTCGATTTTATCCAGTAATTTTTCAATTTCTACCATTTGCTCCTCATTAAGCGATACGGATGAGGTTGGAAATCGTTTTAAACTTGATGTATGAACGTCGATTTTTTTCTCTTCTAAAGCTGTTTGTAATGTACCAAAACTTGTGTAATTACCATAAATAACGATTCCATCCGTCTCTTCGTCTTTCTCTATTTTTTCTACTCCAGCATCAATTAGTTCAAGTTCAAGCTCTTCTAAATCAAGGGCTTCAGCGTTTTCTTTTTTTATTTCAAAAACCGCTTTTCTATCAAACATAAACTCAATGGAGCCATTTGGAACGACTTGGCCGTCGGCTTTGTTAAAATAAGACTTGACATTTGCAATTGTTCGAGTAGGATTGTCTGTTGCGCATTCAATGTAAACGAGAACGCCATGCGGAGCTTTCCCTTCATAGTCAATTAATTGATAATTTTCTGCATCTTTTGCCACAGCCCTTTTAATGGCCCTGTCAATATTGTCTTTCGGAACATTGTGTGCCTTGGCATTCTGTATCGCAGTTCTTAATGTAGCATTCATATCGGGATCAGTTCCTCCTTCTTTAGCCGCCATTGTAACTGCTTTCAAAAGTTTTGGAAAAACCCTTGACATCATTCCCCATCTTTTCTCTTTTGACGCTCTTCGCGCCTCAAATGCTCTTCCCATTATATTAAATTATAAAAATTACTGTTCAAATTTAACGGTTTTTTCAAATTTAATGGTTTTTTCATAATAATTCGATAAATCAAAATGTGATTTTATAAAATCTCTGTAAATTTAAAGGCTCTTCCTAATATAACGAAAAACTAAAGTTAGGAATCCAAGAATGGGTTGTTTTTGTTTAAAAAATAAGTAAAAAATTTTTTTTGGAACGAGAAATTGCCATATCTTTGTAATGCTATATTTCATAGCAATGTTAGGTTTCATAAGTAGTAGTGTTTATTAAAGATGGCAACGCCCGTTGCCATCTTTAATTTTTTATACCCCTTATTTTTCCAAATCATACACTTTTTCATCGAAACGATTCACATATAAAATTTACCGCTCATACTAAGTCGGCGTGTTTGTGGATAAATATTGAGGGGCATCTTTAAATCAGGGTTTTGTTTTATTACTTTTGCAAAAAATCTTTTCCCATGGAGAATAGTAAAACTGAAACAACAAGAGTTTCTCAATTGGCTGAGAATATAATCGGGTCAGAAATCATTAAACTTGCCGCAGAAGTTAAAAGTCTTATTGAAAAAGGTCAAAAGATATACAACTTCACAATTGGTGACTTCAATCCTGAGCAGTTTCCCATTCCAAAAGGTTTTGAAGAGGAAATAATTAAGGCATATCGCCAGAATCAAACCAATTATCCTCCTGCAAATGGAATACTTGAACTAAGAAATGCAGTTTCAAAATTGTTAAAAACCAGGGGAAAGATAAATTATTCTCCAGAAGAGATTGTTGTAATGGGAGGAGCAAGGCCAATTATTTATAGTGTTTATTCCGCCATCGTTGACCCAGGAGATACTGTTGTTTATACTGTTCCTTCGTGGAATAATAACCATTACTCTTACCTTCACCGAGCTAAGTCATATGTTGTTGAGGGTCATCCAAAAAATAACTTTATGCCTTCAGCAGAAGATATTCGTCCCGCAATAGCAGATGCTTCGTTGATTGCCTTGTGTTCTCCTCAAAATCCTACTGGAACTGTATTTACAAAAGAAGGTTTGGAAGAAATTTGTGATTTAATCTTGGAAGAAAATAAAAAACGGAGAGATGAAAGGAAACCTGTTTATTTATTATTTGATCAGATTTATTGGGAGTTAACTATGAATGGAGTTGAACACCATAACCCTGTTGTTTTACGACCAGAAATGAAAAAATATACACTTTTTATCGATGGTTTATCTAAATCTTTATCTTCTACGGGTGTACGTGTTGGTTGGGGATTTGGTCCGAAAGAGGTAATGGACAAGGTCAAATCAATTAACTCTCACATTGGAGCTTGGGCACCCAAAGCGGAGCAAACAGCATTTGCTAACTTTTTAAATGATGGAAATAAATACATAGATTTTATTGATGGCCAAAGAAGCCGTATTTATAATCGATTAAAAGGTTTGTATGATGGAATTCAAACATTAAAATCAGAAGGTTTTTCTGTCGATGCCATTTCTCCACAAGCAGCCATTTATCTAACAATTAAATTTGATTTAAAAGGGAGAATTACGCCAGAAGGAAAAACAATCGAAACAACGGAAGACATTACAAGTTATATCTTAAATGAGGGAAAGTTGGCGGTTGTGCCTTTTTATGCTTTTGGAACATCCAGGGATTCAACTTGGTACAGATTGTCTGTTGGAACGTGCTCAATGGAAGATATTCCTGTGGTTATTTCTAATTTAAGAGAGGCTATGGGTAAACTTTCTTAAGCTAAATCTTCATTTTTAGATTTTTCTGTACAATTGGTGCTTTCAATGATATACAAGGGTCGATTCATTACATTTTTATTAATTCTGCTAATGTATTCCCCTATCACTCCAATAGAAATTAATTGAACCCCGCCAATAAACATAGAACTGATGATAAGGGAGGTCCAACCGGTTATGGTTCTATCTAAAATAAAGTGGGAATAAATAGCGTATAGAATAATGATAAATGATACAAAAGAAATAGTAAAACCTATTTTAGTTACCAATTGTAGTGGCTTGTCAGAAAAGCTAGTAATGCCATCCATTGCAAACCGTAACATTTTACCAATAGAATAGCCTGTTTTTCCATGTTTTCGTTCATCTCTATTGAACAGCACTTCGGTTTGTTTAAAGCCCAACCATGCTATTTGTCCTCGTAAAAATTTATTTTGTTCTGGCATTTGATTGAGATAATTCACCACCTTTTTATCAATAAGCCTAAAATCTCCCGTATCTAAAGGTATGTCAATATCCGTAATTCTTTTCAAGGTACGGTAAAATAGTTTGGCTGTTAATTTTTTAAAGACACTTTCCCCTTTTCTTGATTTTCGTTTGGCATAAACCACTTCATATCCTTCTTTGTATTTAGCATATAAATCGATGATTAATTCGGGAGGGTCTTGTAAATCTCCATCAATAATTACAACAGCTTTGCCATTGGCAGTATCTAAACCGGCTGAAACTGCAATTTGATGACCAAAATTTCTACTAAAATTAATATAGAAAACTCTTGAATCTTGATCAGATAATTTCAATAATTCCAGTAGGGAATAATCTTTACTACCATCGTTTATAAAAATGAGTTCATAATTATTGGAAATTTGAGATATGCTTTTTTGAAGTCGGCTATATAATTCTGGAATAATTTTTTCTTCATTATAAATTGGAACAACTACAGAGATTTCTATATCGTTATTGCTTTTTTTCATATATTTTATATGTTATTATATTTTCTTCGGTGTGAATTACATCATGCTCATAGTGTTCTTCTACATATTGTTTTATATGATTTTGGGATGCAATAGCAATATCTGAAGGATTTAAGTTTTCCCAATTCTTAAACGAAATTTGAGTTCCTTTATCATTTAAAATATTTAAATAAAACAGTTTGTGAGCATTGTATCCGTCATAAAGCAAATATTGATTGTTAAGGTTGTATTTACCTTTAACAGCATCTTTGAGGAAATAACTCATTTCATAAAAATCTTTATCTCTGTTAGGGTTATAGGTTTTATCTAAAATTTTTAGATAAGGCATAATTCCAATGAGAAAAAGAAAAAGAAAAGGTGTTACATTTATTCTAAGACTTTTATTGATGGGTTTTAAATTTCTTAATAAGTCAAATATGTAATATATGAAATTGGTAATTATGATAGCTAAGAAAGGGTAGAGCGGAACATCATACCATTCTAGTTTGGTTTGAGAATTAGAAATTACTAAAAAGAAAGTACTTACCATTAAAAAGGAGAACAAAGTTAACCGATTCATCTTTTTGTTTTTAATTAAAAAACCAATTAATAATCCACAAGGAACCAAAAGGTGCCATGGGGTTAACCTATAATCAATAAAATTATTAAAATAAAAACTAAAGCTATGATCGTGGTCTTCCAGAACATGTAAATACCTCCCTCCTAATTCATTTTCTATAACTGCCGAAATGTATCCGGGATTAACGGCTTCTCTTGTCAGATAATAGCCAAAAACTATTACAAGAAATGAAAGCAATCCAAAGTAAAAATGTTTCTCCTTTAATAGTGGAACCACCTGTTTCCGGATAATACTGTAAATAAAGATGGCTGGTAAAAACATGAGTCCTGTGACGCTTTTGGTTAAGACAGCCAATGCGGTAAACAGGAAAAAAAGATATAAGTATTTAATATTTTTCTTCTCACAAAAAGAAAAAAACAGCAATCCGCTTAAAGTTGTAAATAAAGTAAGCAGGGCATCGTAATCTCCGGTTCTAGAAGCATGTATGTTAACATATCCAGAGGAAGTTACTAATATGAATACGACAATAAATCCAAACCAAAATCTTTTAAAATATTTAAGTGAGAAAACAAGTAATGTAATACAAGTAAAAAGAGCTGCAATTGCGGATGGCAAACGAACTGCTAATTCATTAACACCCAAAATTTTCATAAAAAGCACTTGAAACCAAATCAACAATGGTGGTTTTGTATTCCACATATCTGGCTCTCCCTCGAAATAAGTAACGATAAAATTACCATTATTAAGCATTTCATAAGCATTTATAGCAAGCCTTGCTTCGTCCCAAATTTGGATAGTAAGAGAATCTAAAAACTCAAAAAGAGGTAAATAGATCAGAATCGCCAGTAATAAATACTTAAAATAGGGCAATAATTTTTTTATCAAAGTTACTGTGTTGTGGTTTTGAAATTTGTTTGTTTTCAATTTTTAAAAGGTTAATAATCAACAACATATCAAGGTTCATATAAAATTATTGTCTAATACAAAAACCGAATCTAAGGCTTGTACCCAGCACTGATATTAAAAAGTGAAACAATTTTATTTTACCTCCATAAATAATTCACAGAAATTATTGGGAAGCTAAACCTCTATTTTCCAGTTGCCAATTTTGCTTTTCCGTATTCTCTGTTTAATCGAGCGATACTTTCTAAAGAAATTCCTTTTGGACATTCAGCCTCACAAGCACCTGTGTTGGTACAGTTTCCAAATCCTTCAATGTCCATTTGGTTCACCATATCTTGAACACGTTGTTTTGCCTCAACCTTTCCTTGTGGTAGCAAGGCAAATTGAGAAACTTTTGCAGATACAAATAACATTGCAGAAGCATTTTTACAAGCTGCAACACAAGCACCACATCCAATACACGTAGCATTGTCAAAAGCAATATCCGCCGCTTCCTTTTCTATGGGAATAGCATTTGCATCTTGTGTATTACCAGAAGTATTTACAGAAATATAAGCCCCGGCTTGTTGGATTCTGTCAAAAGAACTTCTGTCAACAACTAAGTCTTTAACTACAGGAAACGCTTTTGCTCTAAACGGTTCAATATAGATTGTATCGCCATCTTTAAATCTTCTCATGTGTAATTGGCAAGTAGTAATCCCTTTATCCGGTCCGTGGGGCTCTCCATTAATTTGTAAAGAACACATACCGCAAATTCCCTCTCTACAATCGTGATCAAAAGCTACTGGTTCATCCCCTGCATTAATTAAGTTTTCATTTAAAACGTCTAACATTTCAAGAAAAGACTGATCTGGGGAGACACCAGAAATTTTATAATCTACGATTTTTCCTTTCGTATCTACATTTTTTTGTCTCCATATTTTTAATGTTAAATCCATAACAATCTATTTTTAAGTTTAAGAATAGCAAAGGCTATCCATTTAATTATTTATAACTTCTTTGTTTTAATTCAATTTCTTCGTAAACAAGGTCTTCTTTATGTAATATAGGTTCACCAGGATTTCCTGTATATTCCCACATAGCAACATATTTGAAGTTATCATCATCCCTTAATGCTTCTCCCTCATCTGTTTGAGATTCTACACGGAAATGTCCACCACAAGATTCAGAACGATGAAGTGCGTCCACAGCAAATGTTTCAGCCAATTCTAAAAAGTCTGCTACACGACCTGCTTTTGCAAGCTCTTCATTGTATTCCATAACCTCTCCGGGAACACGCACATCTTTCCAAAATTCCTCACGTAATTCACGAATTTCTTGAATCGCCGATTTTAGGTCTGCCTCGTTACGCGCCATTCCACATTTGTTCCACATGATATGTCCTAATTTTTTATGGAAATAATCCACAGAATGTGATCCGTTGTTATTTACAAGTTTGTTTAATCTATCGAGAACATCAGATTCTGCTTGATCAAACTCAGGACTGTTTGTAGGGATTGGACCTGTACGAATTTCGTCTGCCAAATAATCCCCAATTGTGTAAGGTAAAACAAAATATCCATCAGCCAAACCTTGCATTAATGCCGAAGCACCTAATCTATTTGCTCCGTGGTCAGAGAAGTTTGCCTCTCCAATCACGTAGCATCCAGGAATGGTTGACATTAAGTTATAATCTACCCATATTCCACCCATTGTATAGTGAACAGCAGGATAAATCATCATCGGTGTTTCATACGGATTTTGGTCAACAATTTTCTCATACATTTGGAATAAGTTACCATATTTAGAAGCAATAATTTCCTTTCCTAATTTGGTAACTAGTTCTTTGTCATTTTCATCCAACCCATGAATGTGAGCTTGTTCTTTCCCGTAGCGGTTAATTGCACTGGCAAAATCTAAATATACAGCTTGTCCTGTTGCATTTACACCATATCCAGCATCGCAACGTTCTTTTGCTCCACGTGAAGCGACATCACGAGGAACTAAGTTTCCAAACGACGGATAACGACGTTCTAAATAATAATCTCTATCTTCCTCAGCAATCTGTGTTGGTTTTAACGTTCCTTTTCGGATTGCCTCTGCATCCTCTATTTTTTTAGGAACCCAGATACGTCCATCATTTCGTAGAGATTCAGACATTAATGTTAATTTAGACTGATATTCTCCTGAAACTGGAATACAAGTAGGATGAATTTGAGTATAACAAAGGTTTGCAAAATAAGCACCTTTTTTATGGATTTTCCAAGCAGCAGAGCCATTGCTTCCCATTGCGTTTGTTGATAGATAGAAAACATTTCCATATCCTCCAGAACCAATAACTACTGCGTGGGCACTGAATCTTTCAATTTTACCTGTAATTAAATCGCGTGTTATAATTCCTCTTGCTTTTCCTTCAACAATCACTAAGTCTAGCATCTCATGGCGATTGTACATGGTAATTTTCCCACGTGAAATTTGTCTGTTCATTGCTGAATAAGCACCTAACAACAACTGTTGTCCTGTTTGACCTTTTGCATAGAAAGTACGAGAAACCAATACACCACCAAAAGAACGGTTTGATAACAACCCACCATATTCACGTGCAAAAGGAACGCCTTGTGCAACACATTGATCGATAATATTTGCAGAAAGCTCTGCTAAACGCCAAGAGTTTGCTTCTCTCGAACGATAATCTCCTCCTTTTACGGTATCATAAAAAAGACGGTAAATTGAATCCCCGTCACCTTGGTAATTTTTCGCTGCGTTAATTCCTCCTTGCGCTGCAATGGAATGTGCACGACGGGGTGAGTCTTGGAAACAAAATGCTTTTACATTATATCCAAGCTCAGCCAAGGTTGCAGCAGCTGACCCACCAGCTAATCCAGTCCCTACTACGATAATATCAATATTACGTTTGTTTGCGGGGTTAACTAATCGAATATTATTTTTATGATTTGTCCATTTGTCTTTTAGTGGACCTGCCGGTATTTTTGAATCTATTGCCATAATTTTGTTGTATTATATAATCTTATATGGTTTTAATATAAAGTGCGATTGCTGTAAAAATGAACCCAAGCGGAACTAGAACTGCAAAATATATCCCGAATTTCATTTTTCTGTTTATATACTTATTGTTTTGTCCTATAGATTGGAAAGCAGAACCAAAGCCATGCATTAAATGTAATGATAAGAGAACAAAAGCAACAATGTATGCGATTACACGTCCTATGTTACTAAACTTATCTAAAAGATGCTCGTAATACCTGTTTTCTCCTCCTCCAAAGTTCCCTTGTACGTACTTATAGTCCATCTCTGGAATAAAAAAGTCGATAATATGAAGTACTAAAAAAGCCAAAATAACCAACCCTGTTATGCCCATATTTCTTGACACCCAAGAAGAGTTTGCGTTTCCATTAAACTTTGCGTAGGCAATTGGCCGAGCAGATTTATTTTTTCTTTCTAAGTACAACCCCATCATAAAATGGAAAACAACAGCAAAAATTAAAATGGGCTGTGCCACAAATTGTACCAGCGGGTTTGTACCCATAAAATGTGATAAACTATTGAATACATCTTCACTAAACACCGCCGTTATATTAATGGCTAAGTGTTGAAGTAAAAAAATCATTAAAAAAATTGCGGATAGGGCCATTGCAAATTTTCGCCCTATTGATGATTTAAATAAACCTGAGTTACTCATAATTGAATTTAATATTAGAATAAAACAAATATAAGATTTGTTAAATACATTTGGATGAATTGGGGTTAATTTAGAATTGGTTTAGATAAGAAAGGTGAAAATGAACTACTGCTTGCTTAGAAAAGCTGTATTTTAACTTCATTTTATTTTAATGATTTCAACAAAAAAAAGTGGCTGAGGATTCTGATTTATCAGAAGGTCTCGAAGCCACCTTTTTCAGCTTTGTCGAAATATCTGCGAAGCTACTTTTTTATTCTTTGCCGTATTTCTTTTTAAGTTTTTGGATATCTTGTTGAAGACTGTTAACCTTTTGGTCTAATTTGTTGTTTTTACTATCAATCTTCAATTGTTCCTCTTTTGCTTTTGTAACGTCAATTTTTTGCTTTTGGATTTTTTTATCTAGCTTTTCTTGTGATTTTTGGATTTTAGCTCTTTGGGAAGCCAATTTATCTTGTTTTTTTACCAATTTCGCAAGACTCTTTGTGTATTTTTCGTTTGCTTTTGCTTCCTTCGCAGCTGCTTTTGCAGCTTTTTCTGCTGCTTTCTTAGCCTTTTTAGCCTCTTTCGCTGCTTTTTTCTCGGCTTTTGCTTGTGCTTTTGCTTCCTTTGCTTCTTCTTTTGCATCTTTCGCAGCTTGTTTTTGTTCAGCTACTTTTGCCTTTGCTTCAGCTTCTTGCTCTGCGGCACGTTTCTTAGCTTCTTTTTCAGCTGCTTTTGCATCTTTTTCAGCATCTTTTTTAGCTCTTTCAGCATCTTTTTTAGCTTGTTCTTCAGCTTGTTGTTTTTCTAGGTCACTTAACAAAGCTTCTCTTTGTTTAGCTTGCTCTGCTCTTGCCGCAGCTTCTTCCTCAGTGTTTCTTAGTTGAGACTCAAGCTCTTCAGCTTTTTTTTGCGCCTCTTCTGTTTTTGCTTGTGCTGCTGTCGCTTTTTCTTCTGCCAACTTTCTCGCCTCCTCTGCTTCAGCAGTCTTTTGAGTTTGTTTTTCAGCGCTTGCTCTTGCAGACTCAGCTCTTGCGGCTGCCTTTTCTGCGTCTGCTGCTGCTTTTGCTTCTTGTTCAGCTATTTTATCTAAGTTGGCTTGAGATTTATCTTCAATTTTAGTTACTGAAGTTGACAATTCAGTTTCAACCACACCTTCTCCTTTTACAAGTGAGAAAGAATACTTAGCGCCATCTCTCACATATAAACCTGTTAAAATTTGTGTTTGGTATCCTGCTTTTTCTAATCGTAAAGAAACACCTCCTAAATTTGTATTGTCAACACTAAGCACAGCAACACCTTTTGCGTCACTTACTGCACTCACAACAACGTTGTTATCTTTAAGGATTGAAACTGAAACGCCTTGCTCTGCTGCTCCTAAATAGCTAATATTTATGGTAATGGTTGCCGAATTTGTTTGGTTATCAACAATAGTAATGGTGTTATTATTAGCCAAAGTAGTTGTTGTTGGCACTAAAAACATTCCCATAATCAAGTAGGTCATTAATTCATTCTTACTTCTTTTCATAATTGTTTATTTTAATTTTTTTAGGCAAAAACAAAACGAATTTTATGCCTTTTGATGTTTTATCATTTACAATTATACTATTTTTATTCGTTAATGTAAATAAATTTGTAAATTATTTATCATTCTATTGCAATTTAAAAAAACATTCACCACTCTATTAGCCTAAAAAATAAAATATCCTTATCTTTCGCCTATGTTTTTTAATCATGTAGTTGGACAAACGCTTATAAAGCAAAAATTTTTATCTGATATTTATGACAGTAAGTTGTCGCATGCGCATTTGTTATTGGGAAATGCGGGTCATGGAGGATTGTCTTTAACGCTTGCAGCTATCCAATATTTATTATGTGAAAACAAACAAGAAATAGACAGTTGTGGAGAATGTAACTCGTGTAGAATGATGGAAAAGCTAGAGCACCCTGATGTACACTTTACTTTTCCAACAGTACAAGCTGAAACCAATATTTCTGATCCACATTTTCCGCTTTGGAAAGAAATGATTTTGAAAAACCCTTATTCAAACCTGAATGATTGGATAAATTTTTCAGACGATAAAGGCAGAAAACCGATTATTTCTGTTCATCAAAGTGAACAAATTTTAAAGAAATTGACGTTAAAGTCGTTTCAAGGTGGGCACAAAGTTAGTGTTATTTGGATGGCGGAAGAAATGAATCAAACTTGTGCTAATAAACTTTTAAAAATAATTGAAGAGCCTCCCAAAGACACTGTGTTTTTTTTACTTGCTGAATCTGAGGATAAAATTTTAACTACAATTTTAAGCAGAACACAAATCACCAAAGTTCCCCGCATTCAACCTGATGAAATGAAAGGGTTTTTGCAAGAAAGAGGTGATTTTTCTCAAGATTTAATGGAAAGCATCATCTCTCGCTCTGAAGGGGATTTAGGTGTAGCATTAGAGTTGATAGACAGTGGGAAAACAGAAAATGAAAATTTTTTAATGTTCGTTGATTTAATGCGGAATTGTTATAAAAAAGATGTGATTTCAATGCTTGATTGGGCAACAAAAGTTTCACAGTTGGGGCGAGAAGAACAAAAACATTTTTTAAAATATGGACTTCACATGATGAGGCAGAGTTTGATGACAAATTATACCGAAGGAAAGTTGGTGAACGCTTCACAGGGAGAAGAGGATTTTCTAAAAAACTTTGCGCGATTTATTACAGGAAACAACATTTTAGCATTTAATAAGTTATTTAGTGAAGCACATTATAGCATTGAAAGAAATGCAAATGGAAAATTGTTGTTTACCAACATCACATTTGAAGTGATGCGTTATATCCGAAGGGCTTAAAATTTATCAAATTTGAAAAATACGATTTTTATTATATTGATTTTTGTTGGACTTTGTAGTCCCGTATTGGCACAAAGAAAAACCAAATTAAACACTCATGGAAATGGGACTTTATACCTACAGTTTGGATACAACAGAAGTGGTTATTTACCGACAGATGTCGATGTAAAATCATCTGCATATAATTATACCTTACAAAAAGTTGAACTATCTGACAACTTAGAAGAAAAAAAAATGGGGGCTTATTTTTCCAGTTCTTCACCTCAGTTTAGTGCAAAAATCGGCTATTTTGTAGCTAATCATTGGTCGATTACAGGCAGTTGGGATAGATATAATACATTTTTTAAATTGGGACAGGAAACCCAACTAAGTGGTGTTTTTGCACCAGGAAATCATGCCGCTTTCTCTGGAGAAACTAACCAAACAATTCTCGGCAACACCAACGATTTTAGAATTTCTCAACGCTATGGGATGAATGTTTTTTCACTCGGCGTTCAACGTAACGATATGCTAGGAAGGACAAAGGGTGCAGAGTTTGCAATTCACACACTTTATGGACTTCGTTTTGGGTTGATTCATACGAAGGCAGATTACACATATAATGGTTCTACGACAAAAGATTTAACTTCTGTAAGTGGTTTGGCAGTTATGCTAGATTTGGGTGTTCGCTTTGATTTCTATCAATACGTTTTCTTACAAGTGGGGTTGAACAGTGGAGTTTTGCACCAAAATAACATCAAATTATCTCAAAATGGTGAAACCATTGGGAAACAATCTGCTTTGTTTTTGTCGCCTACACTAAGTGTTGGATTTTCAATTTTTGCCAATCCAAAGAATAATTGTGCATCTTGTCCAACTTGGTAAAACTTTCAGCGATAAATCAGTTTTTTACTTTTTGGAATTTCGATTATTGAATTTTCCATGTTGCACCGTCTTTTCCGTCTTTGACGATAATGTTTGCTTCATTTAATTTATCACGAATCGCATCGGCTGTTGTCCAATCTTTATTTTCTCTTGCTTTTTGACGCATGTCTAGAACTAACTCCATAACAATATCTAAACTTTTATTATCTTCTTTGGTTTCCGCTAGTTTTTTAAGTCCTAAAACATCAAAAATAAAAGTATTCATTTCGGTTTCAAGCAATTTTTTATCACCTTCTGAAATGTTTTGTTTTCTATCTTTTACGAGATTAATCAACTTAGCTGCTTCAAATAAATGAGAAACCAAAATCGGCGTGTTAAAATCGTCGTTCATCGCATCATAAAACTGCTGAACGAGTGCTTTTACATCCGTTGTAGATTCTTTTTCTATAGGAAGATGTTGAATATCATTGACAGCGTCCATCAAGCGGATAAATCCTTTTTCGGCTGCGTCCAAAGCTTGCGCACTGAAGTCTAAAACACTTGCATAATGGGCTTGCATCATAAAGAAACGCACAACAATTGGATGATAAGGTTTTCCTAAAATATCATTTTGTCCTGAAAACAATTCCTCTGGAAGCAATGTGTTTCCTGTAGATTTGCTCATTTTTTTCCCGTTTAAGGTCAACATGTTGGTGTGCATCCAGTAATTTACTGGATTTTGGTTGTTTGCCGAAGTTCCTTGCGCAATCTCACATTCGTGATGTGGAAACTTCAAATCCATTCCTCCACCGTGAATATCGAAAGTCTCTCCCAGATATTTTGTACTCATCACAGAGCATTCCAAATGCCAGCCAGGAAATCCAACTCCCCAAGGTGATGGCCAGCGCATGATGTGCTCAGGTTTTGCATTTTTCCACAATGCAAAGTCGAGCGGAGAACGCTTTTCCCCTTGTCCATCTAATTCCCTTGTTCCAGAAATTAAATCTTCAATTTTGCGTTTCGAAAGGATGCCATAATTATATTTTTCATTGTATTTTTCAACATCGAAATACACGGAACCATTAGTTACGTATGCATATCCATTTTCAATGATTTCTTTAATCATTTCAATTTGTTCGATGACATGTCCTGTTGCAGTTGGCTCAATGCTTGGGGGTAAGTTGTTGAATTTTTGTAAAACAGTGTGAAAGTCAACGGTATATCGTTGCACAACTTCCATGGGTTCTATCTGTTCTAAACGAGCTTTTTTCGCAATTTTATCTTCGCCTTCATCGGCATCATTTTCTAAATGTCCAGCATCGGTAATGTTGCGGATATATCTGACTTTATAACCCAAATGCAATAAATAACGATAAATAACATCGAAGGAAATAAAAGTTCGACAGTTTCCTAAGTGAACAGAGCTATACACTGTTGGTCCACAAACATATAATCCAACGAATCCTTCAAGAATTGGTTTAAAAACCTCTTTTTCTCCCGACAGACTGTTGGTTATTCTTAATTCGTTATTTGGATATTTTATTTTTGTCATTGAGATTATAATTACGTATTATTAAACTGTCTGATCCTTTTTCTTTACCATTGTTAAAATTGTAGCAATTCCTACCAATGGTTCTTCTGTATCATCTAACATTTCGACCATCCATTTGACAATTCCTCGTTGAATTTTTGTTCTTGGATCGTCTTCTTTTGGTGTAACGTCCGTTCTCATTTTTTCTTGACAAGTAAAACGAATGTGCATTTTTGCACCTGCGTAAATGGGTTTGGTAAAGCGTAAATTATCAATACCGTAATTTAATAAAACAGGATTCATTTCGTAACTGTCAACAAACAATCCAGCTGCGGCACTCATTAAGAAATAACCATGTGCAACTTGTTCTTCGAACATCGTTCCTTCAAAATTTGTTTCTCTTTTATGGGCGTAAAAATTATCTCCTGTTAATGCAGCAAATTGGTCGATATCTTCTGCTGTGATTTCTCTACTTTCGGTAATTAATTGGTCACCCACTTGAATTTCTTCAAAGTGCTTTTTAAAAGGATGTTCCTCTAAAATGTTTCCTTTTGCTCCTTGTTGGTAAACACCTGTAATTGCCGTAATTGTTGTTGGATGGCCCTGAATAGAAGTTCGTTGTAAGTAATGCATTACACCACGTTTTCCTCCCATTTCTTCTCCACCACCTGCTCTTCCAGGTCCTCCGTGCGTTAATAATGGCATTGGAGAGCCGTGGCCAGTGCTTTCTTTGGCACTTTCAGCGTTTAATGCCAAAATACGACCGTGCATATTTGCTGCGCCAATTACATATTCCTTCGCTTCTTGATCATCTGGTGTAACAATTGAAGAAACCAAAGAACCTTTCCCTAATTTCGATAATTCTATTGCTTCTTCGATGTCGTTATAAGGCATAATTGTAGAAACTGGTCCAAACGCTTCAATATCGTGTACGCTGACGTTTGTAAAAGGATTATCATTCCTAAATAAGATAGGCGAGAAGAACGCTCCTTTGTTTTTATCGGCACCCAAAACATCAAAATTATCCAAATCTCCATATACAATTTCTTGGGATTGAGCCAGGGTTTCAACACTTTCTCGAACTGCTTTCACTTGGTCTAGCGAAGCCAAAGCACCCATTCGAACACCTTCTTGTGAAGGGTCGCCAATTACAACTTTAGCTAATCGTTGAGAAATAGCTTCCTGCACTTCTTCAATAATGTCTTTTGGTGCAAAAATACGTCGAATTGCCGTACATTTTTGTCCTGCTTTTACCGTCATTTCTTTGGTAACCTCTTTTATAAAAATGTCAAACTCAGGTGTTCCTGGAACTGCTTTTGTACCAAGAACTGTGGCATTTAAAGAATCTGCCTCTAAGTTGAAAGGAACCGAATTATTGATAATGTTTGGATTTGCCTTTAGTTTTAGTCCAGTACTCGCACTTCCTGTAAATGTAACGATGTCAGAATGATTCACGTGATTCACTAAATCTCGTGCCGAACCCAGCACAAGTTGTAAAGATCCTTCTGGCAAAATTCCTGATTCTATAATATCTTCAACAACAACTTGCGTTAAGAAAGAAGTAACACTTGAAGGTTTTACAACTGCCGGAACACCCGCTAAAAGGTTAACCGCAATTTTTTCAAGCATTCCCCAAACTGGGAAATTAAAAGCATTAATATGAACAGCTACACCTTCTTTTGGAACCATAATGTGATGACCGATAAATGTTCCGTTCTTAGAAAGTGGAGCCGCCTCTCCATCTACATAGTATGGCTTATCAGGAAATTGACGACGCAGAGAAGCATTGGCAAATAAGTTTCCAATTCCTCCTTCAATATCAATCCATGAGTCGATACGTGTTGCACCTGTCCAAGCACTTACTTGATAGTATTTATCCTTTCTTTTTAATAAGTATAAGGCAAGTGCTTTTAACATATTTCCACGGTCATGGAAACTCATTTTTCTTAAAACTTTTCCTCCTTTTGTTCGCCCATAATTTAAAATTGCATCATAGTCAAGTCCTTTGCTTGAAACTTCGCCTATTAATTCTCCCGTAATAGCATTGAATAGTTGAGATTCAGTGCCTTCTCCATCCATCCATTGACCTTGTACATAACTTGTATAACGTTGCATTGCTGTTTAATTTTAAAATTTTTCTTAAATTGTGGTTTAAAGATAGTATTTTCTACTGAAATGAGCCTAAAAATTCCTAACTTTGTAGGTAAATAGGACAGACTATGAAAAAGGGAATCATTATTTCAACAGTTATTGTTGCCATTGGCATAATAATAACATTCACTTATACAAAATCCCAGATTGATAAGAAGGTTTTACCTATTATTCAGCCCAACGATGTAAAATCAGAAATGGTAAGTGAGGAATTAATTAATAAAGGCGTCGGACATTACATTGGCGAGTTTAGTTTTTTGAATCAAAATGGCAAAGAAGTAACTTTGGATGATGTAAAAGGAAATGTGTTTGTAGCTGAGTATTTTTTTACAACTTGTCGCTCCATTTGCCCAATTATGAATCAAGAAATGCGTCGTGTTCAAGAGCGGTTTAAAGGAAATGACGAGGTTAAGATTTTAAGTTTTACCGTTGACCCAGAAGTTGATGATGTTCCGACCATGAAGGCTTATGCAGAAGACCATGAGGCAATTGATGGACAATGGGAGTTTCTTACTGGAGACAAAGAAGAATTATACAGCCTTGCACGTAAATCTTTTTTTGTTTTAAAACCAGCAGAAGCACAAAATTTGGGTGATGCAGGTTCAGATTTTATCCACACAAATAATTTTGTCCTTGTTGACAAGAAATTGCGTATCAGGGGTTATTATGATGGAACGAACACGGAAGAAGTAAATACATTAATGGATGATATTGATGTGCTACTGAGAGAAACAGGTGATTTGTAAGACAATTTTACTTTGATTGAATGAATTTAATAGGCTTTTAAAAAGTGATTTATTGAGATGAACAAATCAGCAACTGTTTTATTCTTTTTGGTTATCGTTTTTCTTACAACATTAACATTGGGTCAAACTCACTCAATTGATATTGAAATTGTTGATATTCGCAATAATAAAGGAAGAATTCAGCTTCAAGTTTACAAGGACGAAAAAACATTTAGAACGGAAACTCCTTGGAAGGTTTATCATGTCCCTAAAACATCAGTTAAAAATGATAAGTTAAGCTATAGAATTGAGAATATCCCAAAAGGAACGTATGGCATTGCTTTATTAGATGATGAAAACAGCGATTCAGAAATGAATTTTTCATTTTTTTTGCCAGTAGAAGGGTTTGGCTTCGGAGATTATTACCATAAAAGCTGGAGTAAGCCCAAGTTTGATGATTTTAAATTTTATCTTGATCGTAATAAAGAAGTAATCATTAAAATACGGTATGTAAATTAATTCTAATCTTATTTTTGAAGTTATGAATTTGAATAAAGGAAATATTATAGTAACTGGCGGCGCTGGCTACATTGGTTCTCACACTGTTGTCTCTTTGATTGAAAAAGGTTATAAGCCTATTATTATTGATGATTTTAGAAATGCACAAAAAGATGTTATTTTAAGGCTAGAAAAGATAACCAAAGAATCAATTATTTATTATCCAATTGCCTGTCAGAATAAAGAAGAATTGAGAGAGGTTTTTCAAAAACATAAAATAAACGGAATCATTCATTTTGCTGCTGATAAGGCGGTAGGAGAGTCTGTTCAAAACCCTTTAAAATATTTTGACAATAATTTTGGTAGTCTAGTTTCATTGTTACAAGTAGCTGAAGAATTTCAAATTCAACATTTTATTTTTTCATCAAGCTGTACCGTTTATGGAAGTCCAGAGAACATTCCTGTAGTCGAAGAAAGTAAGGTTTCCTATAATTCTCCTTATGGATACACAAAAAAAGTTTGTGAGGAAATGTTAATTCAATATGTTGAAAGTCGCCCAAATTTTAAAGCCACTTTATTGAGATATTTCAATCCAATTGGTGCCCATGAAAGTGGGTTAATTGGTGAAGAGCCTGATGGAATTCCGAATAATTTATTGCCTTTTATTACGCAAACAGCTTTGGGAATTAGGAAAGAGCTTATTGTTTTTGGGGAAGATTATGGCACTCCAGATGGAACGTGTATAAGGGATTACATTCATGTTGTAGATTTAGCTGAGGCGCATGTTGTGGCACTTGAAAATTCAGGAAAAACCAAAGAAAATCCTGCAATTTATAATGTTGGGACAGGAAAAGGTACGAGTGTTTTAGAAATGATTCGTATTTTTGATGAAATATCTGGTTTAAAATTGTCATATAAGGTTGGAGCAAGAAGAGCAGGAGATATTCCTCAGATTTTTGCAAATACCCATAAAATTAACAATGTTTTAAAATGGAAGGCAAAAAGAACCATCAAGGAAGCAATTGCTTCTGCGTGGAAATTTGAGCAAAACATAAGAAAGATAAGAAATTAATGAATGTATAGACTCTTAGTTGGTTTTATATTTTTTTGCTTCGCTTTTGATGCAATTCATGCTCAGGGTACAAGTGTACACGAAGAAGGCGTGCAGTCTAAGTTCCGCTCTGGAATTGGCTGGTTTTACAAAGGATTAGGTGTTAGTGGAGAATCGTCAGACAGATTGAATAAATTTGACCGATTCGTAATCGATATTGTTTATAATGATTGGCGTGGAGACATTCCCGCATTTAAAGGTCCTTGGAGTAATATCGGAATTAACGGAGCATGGATGTTTGATATTCCATTTACAACAAATAATACCGTTGGAATGGGTGTTGGACTTGGGTTTAGTCATTACAGCAATCGTACACAAGTTGTCTTTTTTAAGAATTATGAAGAGAAATCAACAATTATAGGTTCGCCTGTTGATGGTCATAAGTATAAAATTGGCTTTAACTATTTAGAAATTCCTGTTGAATTTCGTTTTCGTATTCCTTATGGTGATAAGGATAAACAACATTTTAAGTTTTTAATTGGTGGAAAAATTGGCTACTGCATTCAATCTCATACGCGTGATATGGTTAAAGTTAGTGGACAAAGACATGTAAGCAAAGACATTCATTTACCAGATGTAAATCCATTAAGGTATGGTGTAACAGCTCGGATTGGCATAAGGAATTGGTCTCTTTTTGGGGCTTACTACTTTTCTTCCTTGTTTAAAAGTGATAAAAGCATTGAATTGTATCCTTTTTCAATGGGGATTTCTATTTCACTTTTCTAAAGCCCTGAGGTGGATTAAAAATTATAGCTCATGTTATTATAGATAGTATTAAGCAAAGCGTGTTGATGCCATTTCAGTCGAATTTATAAAAACTATCCTAAATAAAAAAGGGATTAGTTTCCCAACCCCTTCTCATCAATTTTCTATCAATTTCTATCTGATTCCCAGATTTCTTAATTTTCTGTTGTCTTGAATATCAGACATTTCCATTAGTGCGTTTTGGAATTGAGAATTTAGCGTACTAACATTAGTCTGTTTGATTTGCATTTTTTCAGAAGAATAATCAGTTGTTTCTTCTCCCAAAGTTGTTGAGTCAACTCTTAGAACAAAAACACCATTATTTCCTACAACAGGAACTGATGTTTCACCGTCCATAAGTCCTGAGAATGCAGTTCCAACAATTTTTGGTTCGTTTCCTACAGAAAGATTTGTCGCAGAGAAAGTAACACCTTCTGAGTTGACCCTAGAGCCAATTTCCGTAGCCAATGTGTTTAAATCAGTAATCCCAAGCATCTGGTCAACCAAATATTGTGCACGTTTTTCTTTTTTCAACTCCTCAACGATTGTTGATTTAATATCTTCTAATTTCGGCATTCCTGCTTCTATCTTTTTAGAAACCATTCCTACAATAAAGAAATCAGTATCGCGTACTGGAGAAGAAATTAGGTCTCCAGCCTTTACATTTTCATCATATAATGAACGGAAGATTTTACCTTCTGCTATATCAGAAAACGCACCGATTGATGGGTTTTCATCAAATACACTTACCTTTCTAGTTGGAAAATTTCTATTACTTGCAAAAGTATCGAGGATGTAGATTTTTTCTTCCAACGTTTTATTTGTAAACAATTCATCTAAATCATAAATAAGGCTTGAAGCAAAACCATTGATTGCGTCTGCTGTTGTTTTAGTAACTTTTACATTTTTAATAACGTTTGCAAAAACTGGGTATTCAACTGATTTTCTATTCAATACTTCTACAATATGGATTCCGTAAGAAGTTTTTACAGTTCCTAAAGTTCCAATAGGTTTTTGGAAGGAGAAATCGTTAAATTCTGGAACCATTGTTCCTTCTGTAAAGTCTTCATATTTTCCTCCAGTTTCTTTTGAACCTGGGTCTTCACTAAATAATCTAACCATTGCTTCGAAATCTCCTCCAGCACGTATAACTCTAACAATACTATCCGCTTTTCTTTGTGCATCAGCAACTTCTGCATCACTTTGTGCATTTAAAAGAATATGTCTAACAGTAGCTGTATGTTCTGTTTCTCTTCCAATTACTTTAGATAAAGTTGGACCAAAATTAGATTTATACGGGCCAATAATATCACCTACTTTTGCAGAATCAACAACATTTTGAATTGACGCAGGATACATGAATCCTTGAGTCATTGCTCCTTCTGGTTTTGCAATTCCTTCTTTTCTTGAACTAAATTGTTTTAAATCGCTATATCTTATCACAAACGAGGAATCATCTTTTGTTTTTCTAAAATTTTCAGAAAGCTGAGTAAGTTTATCAAGGGCATTTAGTGTGTCTTCTGAGCTTGGGTTCAATGGAACTTGAAAGTAAGAAAGTTCTCTTGTAGCTTCTTGTTCAAATTTTTTCTTATTTTTATTTTTTTCATAAAAATCTTTAATCTCTGCATCGGTAGGTTCTCCGACTGCATCGTTAGGAACTCTTGTGAAATCTTGATAAACGTAAGAAATGTTTTTTACGGTTTTTTGGGATTCATATTCTTTTTTACCTTCAACTGTTGTAGCGTGAATACCTTGATTAAGAAGCACCATGTATTTCTTTTCGAGTCTTTCTTGTCTAACAAAATCAATCACGTCGTTATATTGTTGAATCATTTGTTCCCTTTGCATGACATCGTTTACTTGAGGGTCTTGTAGTTGCTCTAACGCAGAACGCAATTGTTCAGGAGCAAATTCTCCTGTAATTGAATCTCTAAATTGAGCTGAGAGACTCGAAGGTGTAAAGCCATTTTCTCCGTAAAGTACATTTTCTAATTCAATGTCATCAACCAGCAATCCTAGGGCATCATATTCTTTTTCCATTAGGTTTAACATAATAGAAGTTGTCCATGCTTGTTGAGCTGCATTATCTTGGTCTGCTTTTGTTAAAGCCGGCTGTTGATTAGGGTTTTGTTGAAGTTTTTGTTGAAGTATATTGTTTCGAGCATTGTTAAGAAATGTATTGTACTGCTCTTCGTCAATTTTTTCTCCGTTTATGGTTCCAATTCCATATACATCTTCTTGTTGACCAGTGCCAAAAGGATTCATGTCTCCAATTACGAATGCAAGCATTGCTATTCCAACAACAACCACTAATAACCATGATTTCTCACGTATTTTTCCAATTATAGCCATTTTATCTATTTAATTTGAGGGTGCGAATATAATATTAACTATCTAAAAATAAAAGCATATAGAGGTATAAATATAAAATTATGTATCCAAATCTATAATTTTTAACTCGACAGTTTCAATTCTTCTATCCGAGACCGATTCAATTTTTATTTTGTGTTTTTCTAGGTCCAATGTAGTTCCTTCAACGGGAATTGACTCTAAATGATGCAAAACCAACCCGCCAATTGTTTCATATTCAGAAGACTCTTCAAGACCTAAATCATACGTTTCGTTAAGGTAATCAATATCGTGTCTTGCAGAAAGTCTAAACGTCGTAGCGTCAATCTGTTGTTCCAATAAATTGTCTTTGTCGTGTTCATCTTCAATGTCTCCAAAAATTTCTTCGATAACATCTTCAATTGTAACGAGTCCTGAGGTTCCTCCAAATTCATCCAATACAATTGCAATATTTCCGTGTTGTTGTTGAAAAATCTTCAACAAGTCAGAAGCTGTGGTTGCTTCAGGAACAAAAACGAGTGGAATAAGGACTTCTTTAATGCTTTTTGGTTTTTTAAAGAGTTCAAATCCGTGTGCATAACCGATGATATTGTCTATTGAATCGCGATAGATAATAATTTTCGAAAGACCTGTTTCTACAAATTTTTGTCTTAGGTCTTCAATTGAACTATCAAACTCCATTGCCACGATGTCTGTTCTTGGAATCATACAATCCCTTGCTTTTACGCCAGAAAAATCCAGTGCATTTTGTAATATTTGAACTTCATTTTCAACATTACCTTCAATTTCCATTCGCTCATTTAGGTCACGCACATAATCGTCTAAACCAACTTTGGAGAAATTAACCTCTGTTTTTTTAGGTTTGATTTTAAAAATCCTAAAAAACACGTTGCTTAATCCCATAAATAATTGTGTAAGGGGATACAAAATAACATAAAAAAACATCAATGGGAAGACCAATATTTTTAGTATTCGATTTGGATTTATTTGAAAAGTTGCTTTGGGCAAAAATTCAGTTAAAACAATGATAGTTATCGCTGCAATAATTATCTGTAATAGAATAATTAAACCATCATTTCCTTTAACAAAAATTCCCAAAGGATTATCTAATAATTTTGCCATCCATATCACCAAAACAGTAAGGGAGAGAATGTTCCCAATTAGCATTGTGGCAATAAAATTACGGTCATTTTTAATAAATCTGCTTAAAATTCGCCCTGAGAATGAACCTTGTTGATTGTCTATTTCAAGTTTGAATAGGTTGACATTTAGAAAAGCAACTTTCATACCCGAAAAGAACGCAGAAAATAGGAGAGCAATAAGAAAAATGATAATGTTTATATAATCCATAATTCAAAATACAATATAAATGTAATAAAATTTATTTGAATTACATTAAATCTTTACCAATATCTTTTCTGTAATAAGCTCCCTCAAATTCGATGTTTTGAATGCTTTTATAGGACAATTCTCTAGCTGATTCGATGTCTTTCTCTAAGGAAGTAACCGCTAAAACACGACCTCCATTTGTTAAAACCGCTGGTCCATCGGAAACTGTACCCGCATGGAAAACAACGCTTTCTGTGATGCTGTTTAGACCAAAAATTGTTTTTCCTTTTATATATTTTCCTGGATAACCACCTGAAACCATCATAACTGTTATGGCTGTTCTTGGGTCGATATCTACGTGTCTTTCAGATAATGTGCCTGTGGCTACACCGTCAAATAAATCCAATAAATCAGATTTTAACCGTGGTAATATTACTTCAGTTTCTGGGTCGCCCAATCTACAGTTATATTCAATCATATATGGTTCTCCTCCTACGTTGATTAAACCAAAAAATATAAATCCTTTATAGTCGATTTTGTCTTTTTTTAACCCTTTAATCGTTGGAATGATAACTTGATTATAAACTTTATCGAAGAATTTTCCTTCTGCAAAGGGAACGGGTGAAACTGCCCCCATTCCACCGGTGTTTAATCCTGTATCTCCTTCTCCTATTCGCTTGTAATCTTTCGCATGGGGCAAAACTTTAAATCCATCTCCATCTGTAATCACAAAGGCAGACATTTCAATGCCGTCAAGAAACTCTTCAATGACAACTTTTGTGCCTGCGCCTCCAAATTTATTGTCTAAAAGAATGGATGAAAATTCTTTTTTTGCTTCGTGGAGGTCATTTAAAATTAAAACGCCCTTTCCTGCTGCTAATCCATCCGCTTTTAAAACATAAGGAGGCTTTAGTTTGTCTAAAAAGGCAAATCCGTCTTTTAATGTTGATTTGGTAAATGTTTTATATTTTGCTGTTGGTATGTTGTGGCGGCTCATAAATTCTTTGGCAAAATCTTTACTTCCCTCGAGCTGTGCTGCATTTTTGTTTGGACCAATTACGGCAATGTGTTTCAATTCTTCGTCTTCATTGAAAAAATCTACAACTCCTTGCACCAAAGGAATTTCGGGACCAACGACAAGCATGTCAATTTTCTCTTGAATAGAAAACTCTTTTAGGGATTCAAAATCTGTTGGTTCAATATCAACGTTTTCCCCATGTTTTTTTGTTCCCGCGTTTCCTGGAGCAATAAAAAGACGCTCTAGCTCACTGCTCATTGATAATTTCCACGCAATAGCGTGTTCTCTTCCGCCTGAACCAAGAAGTAATATTCTCATTTTAATTTTTATAATTAATTGACAACAAAGTTAATATTTCTAATAATTTCACGGTAGAAGTTAATAACTTTTCTTGTTTTTATTGTTTTTACAAGGTTTTTAATAGATTTGTAGTTTGTAAATTATGTTTTCTACTTTTTTTAAGTATAAAAATTTAATTATTTAATAAACAAAATTTTGTGATTATGAAGAATTTGTTCTTTATAACGATTGTTTTATTTGCCGTAACACTCACACTTTCTTGCAATCGTTCGAAAGAAGTGACAGAATTTAACCCTGTTCAGTTTGCTAAAATAGATAAGCCTAAAAACTTATTGTTCGGATTTGATTTGGATTATTATGATCACGATCGCGATACAGTAAAAAGTGGAATGACATGGAGCGACTTGTTCTCTCCTTTTGACGTGAGCACTTATGTTATTAACACTACCGTTGAAAGGCTTAAAGACAGCTTGATTAACTTAAAATACCTCGTTGCAGGAAGAACTTTTGTTACTTTTAAACATAAAGAAGAAGGAAAAGGTCATATTGTTTATGAACCCGATCCGTTTTCTTACATCACTTTTGAAATTGAAAATGATTCAATCGAAGTAATTAGAAAAAATAAACCCATTGAGATTAACGAAAGAACAGTTACAGGAATCATAGAACCCAATTCAAACTTATCCGTTGAGATGAGTAAAAACTTTGATTCTTATAGCATGACTGCCGAACTGGCTTCGTATCTTGAAGGAATTTACGCATGGAGTATCGACTTCTTTAGGTTACAGCCAAACGATAAATTTATCATTGTGTATGATGAGAAAAGTGTAGATGGTAAGGCTTATGGTGTTGAAGATGTTAAATATGCTTGGTTTGAGCATTCAGGACAAGGTTTGTATGCGTTTTATTACAAGGATTCTCTCCAAGATATTTCGGGTTGGTACAACGAAAATGGTGAAGAGATGAAACGGCCTTTCTTAAAAGCACCTGTTCAATACTCAAGAATTAGTTCTAGCTTTAATTTAGGTCGATTCCATCCTGTATTAAAAAGAAAGAAAGCACACTTGGGGACTGATTATGCTGCTCCAACTGGAACACCGATATATTCAACGGCTGATGGCACAATTACTAAAGCTGGATATACTGGAGGAAATGGAAATTATGTAAAAGTAAGGCACAACAAAACTTATGAAACACAATATCTTCACATGAGTAGAATTAAAGAGGGTATCAGGCCAGGTGTTTTTGTAAAACAAGGCGATGTAATCGGTTATGTTGGTCAAACAGGTTTGGCAACGGGTCCTCACGTTTGCTACCGTTTCTGGAAAAATGGAAAACAGATTGACCCACGATCTGAAAAATTCCCAAAATCAGAGCCAATGAAAGAAGAGGCAATTCCACAATATCTCGAATTTATTTCTCCATATAAAGCGAAAATGGATGAAATTATTCAAAGCATGGAGGAAACTCAAATTAAGAACATTAACATTTAATAATGAAAGTTTTCATTGTTGGTGGTGGCTTGGCAGGTATATGTATTGCTCATCAATTATACGAACATGAAATTCCTTTTAAAATCATTGACAGGGGCGTAAATTATAGCACTTTGGTCGCTGGAGGAATGATTAATCCCATTACTTTTCGAAGGCTTGTAAAAACATGGAGATGCGATGATTTTATTACGCATTTAACGACTTTTTATCCTAAAATTGAGAATAGAATCAATCAACGGTTTTTTTATCCAATTAAATTGAGGAGGACGCATTCATCTAAAGATGAGGTGGATATGTGGAACAATCGCTTAGATGACAAAGGATTCAAACAATATATTTCTGCCCCCAATTCAGAAAAAGATACGCCAAGCTATTTGGCTAATGAGTATGGTAATGCGTTTGTAAACACGCCTGGATATATTGATTCTAAAAGTTTGATGGAAGGAAACCACCGATTTTTTAAAGAGAAAAGTTTATTCATTCAAGAAGAGTTCGATTTTCAAGCATTGGATGTAGAAAATAAGCGATATAAAGACGAAGATTTTACACATTTTATTTTTGCAGAAGGATTTCAAGGCGAAGACAACCCATTTTTCAATTATCTTCCTTTTAAGAATGCAAAAGGAGAAATTTTGACAGTGGTTTCGGACGAACTAAAAAAAGACGAAATCATCAACCGGAAATGCTATGTTTTACCAACCAAACATGATGATTTTTTATTGGGCTCAACGTATGTTTGGGGAACGAAAGACCCCTCTCCGACTGAAGAAGGGAAACAAGACCTTTTGAAGTTATACCAAGATTTGAGTACAGCAAAAGTTGAAGTAATTAACCATGAAGCTGGGATAAGACCAACTTCCGCAGATAGAAGACCGATGATTGGCGAACATCCAGAGCACAAAGGATTGTACATTTTTAATGGGTTAGGTGCAAAAGGATTTACCTATGCTCCTTATTTTGCAGAAGAATTTGTAGATTTCATTTTGGGTAAAAAAGAGATTGACCATGAGGTTAATATTCAACGATTTTATGCTAAATATTACATGAAGAGTTAAAAACGATAAAATTAAGTTGTTTTAAAAACCTACCTCCTCAACACCACAAACCCTGTTTTTACGCTATTATCTTTTTCTAAAATCAAATCGCCGCCCAATTCTACTACATA
>JBBAEU010000009.1:0-111688 GCA_041655765.1 Brumimicrobium sp. | reverse complement strand
AACCGTGTCTTGCATAGTGCAACCAGTTTTATTGGTATGAAAAACAGTATATTCGCCAGCACCTATATTGTTTAAAGCATTTGAAGTTGTGGTTAACGTATCTCCATTTGTAGTAATAGCAAACCAATTGCTATAGAGTGAGGTATCTGAAAGCGTTTGAATTTTACCCGTAAAACTTGTGCAGGAAGTATTGCTACCAACAAAACTCATTTTTTGAGGCTGAGAGACAGCAATACGCACGGGTTTTACTACCGAGCAACTGTCTGTATTCCATATTCTTACTGTATAAACCTGACTGTTGCTACCAGAAAAAGTAGGATTTGGGCAATCTGTACAACTTAAAACATCTAGCCCTGAAGCAGGGTCTGTTACAGCTGTCCATTCGTAGCCGGTGGTTGAGCCTGTTGAAACCCCGCCTGTGGCTTGAAGTTGTAAAGTTTCTCCGTAGCAAATGGTGGTGTCTTGGGTAACGGTGGTGGTAAAGGTGTCGCAGGGGCTGGTGTAGGTAAGGAAGAGCTGGTTAACAGAATTACTATAAGGTCTAAAATTTGATTGATAATAAAAGCCAATGTTTATTGAATTGTCGTCTATTAAATAAGATTCTATGTTAGCAATAGCATCAGTGCCTGCCATTATGTTGTTTGCAGTGTCGTTTCCCAAGCCAAATAAAGTCTCATTTTGGTAATAAAATGTGCCTACAACTCCGTTACAAGAGACAAGACTATGATTGTCATTTCCACCGACTAAACCAATTGTATCTCCTTCTATTAAAACATAGCTGCCATCTTGAATAGTGTCACAAAAATTACTTGTATGTAAAGCTAATCCTACATTTTTACTGGTGTCTATTGGGTTTAGATTGAAATGATAATCCATCACTGGAGCAGGTTGAACATCGTTTGCTGTCGCTAAAGCACAAACCTTATTTAACGATGGGTTTTCGTAAGCTACATAAAGATAAAATTCCACATATCTTCCTCCTGTATTGGGTTGGACAATTGAAATTGAATAAGTGTTTTGAGTTGGATTCACTAAGTCAGATACATCTAACAATAATGTTTGTATTTCTCTGATATCATTACCTGATTGGTAGTAATAAGGTTCGTTAATTACTTTGTTCATAGAAACTTTAATAGGCGTACCATCAAAATATAAAATTCCTTCATCTTTAGGATTGTAATATGAACTTACAAATAACAAAGCTTTTCGAACAGTGCTTCCTGGTTCTATATAAATATTGAACTGCCCAGGAGCAGGGGAAGTCCAAGGGTTAAAGGCATCCCCCGTAACTCCTCCATAAAACACATCTTGGTGAAAAAGTTGCTGAGCATTTAAAGTAGTCATCTTATAATACAGCAAAATGCATAAGATAATAAATATGGTTCTAGCAAATATCATTTCTTGAATTCAACTAATAAATGCAACTTTTTGAGGGCATAAATTAATTTTTTTCAAACGAAAGGACAAAAAAATGTCCCTTCGCTCGAAACGGATAAATTTCCTTTACTTTGTGTCCTCGACCAAAAGTTGCAAAATATGAGTCATTTAACCTTAGAACAAAGATACACAATTGATGTAATGAAACGCAATGGATATGCACAAAATATTTTGTGTTTCTTCTACGATATCTGCTATGAAAAAGATTTAGCATATATTCCACAAGGAAACACAAGATCATTGACCATCCAAAAAAACAACAAAGAAGAAATCAACGAGATTTTGTACAATGTTAAACTTTATCCAAACCCTGCTGATGATTACACCAGCATCCAATGGGAAATTTACGATGAGTTAAAAGATGCTCGCTGGAGCGTTGTTGACTTGAGTGGTAGAGAGTTGTTAAACGGTTCATTATCTAACAACAAAGGCGAACAAGTGATTGACACACGCCAATTGGGTCAGGGAATTTATATCATCAACATATACAACAACGGTCAAATGAAAGCAGACAGAAAGTTGGTTGTAGAAGAAAGATAAGGTTGTTTCATTTTATAGTACAAACAAAAAACACGCTCGAATGGGCGTGTTTTTTTTCTTTATAAAGAAATTTTATGGAATAATTATCATAAATACAGAATAAGCTATTATTTTAGCATATTGTATGAATTATATTTCAAGTATAGGAAAATATGTTGAGATGATTCGTAGAGTCTTTTCAAGACCCGAACGTTTTAAAGTGTATTACGTGCGAACGATTGATGAACTGGTTGTTATTGGACTGAATTCTATGGCAATCGTGTTTATACTCTCTGTTTTTATGGGAGCAGTTATTTCATTGCAAGTTGCTTCTAACATGGATAGCCCGTTATTGCCAAAATATACAATTGGATACATTACACGTTCGACAACTATCTTAGAGTTTTCTCCTACAATTATTTCCTTGATTTTAGCAGGAAAAGTAGGCTCTAACATTGCTTCCGAAATTGGAACCATGCGTGTAACGGAACAAATTGATGCACTTGAAATAATGGGTGTGAACTCTGCCTCATTTTTGATTTTACCAAAAGTAGTTGCTGCTATGATGTTCTTTCCCTTTTTAATTATCTTCTCGATGGTATTGGCACTCCTCGGTGGATATTTTTCCATTACAATGACTGGACTGGCATCTTTGGAAGAGTATGTTTACGGTATTCGAGCATTTTTCAAAGTATCTGATGTAACATACGCATTACAAAAAACAGTTGTTTTTGCTTTTATCATAACTTCTGTTTCTGCCTACTTCGGATATAATACAAGGGGTGGCGCACTGGAAGTCGGAAAGTCGTCAACACAAGCCGTGGTGTGGAGTAGCGTAATTATTCTTATCGCCAATTTAATTTTAACTCAGCTTATTCTAATTTAATGATAGAGGTAAAAGGAATCAATAAATCTTTTGGGGATAATCAAGTCCTTTTTGACTTTACATCGCAGTTTGAAGAAGGTAGAGTAAATCTTATTATTGGTCAATCGGGTCAAGGAAAAACGGTTTTAACAAAATGTATTGTTGGGTTGATGGAGCCTGACGCTGGAGAAGTTTTGTACGATGGACGGAATTTCTCAAAAATGAACAGAAAGGAAAGAAAAGAAATCAGAAAAGAAATTGGGATGCTTTTTCAAGGTTCTGCACTTTTCGATTCAATGTCTGTAGAGGGAAATATCATGTTTCCTTTAAAGATGTTTACAAAAATGTCTAAGAAAGAAATGCAAGATAGAGTAAACTTCTGCTTGGAAAGGGTTAATCTTTCGGGAAAAAATAATTTAATGCCCTCAGAATTAAGTGGAGGAATGAAAAAACGTGTAGGAATTGCGCGTGCAATCTCCATGAATCCTAAGTACTTGTTTTGTGATGAACCAAATTCAGGGTTAGACCCAGGAACATCTATTGTAATTGACAATTTAATTCGAGAAATTACCTACGAATACAACATGACAACAGTTGTAATCACGCATGATATGAACAGTGTAATTGAAATAGGTGATCACATTATTTTTATTCATCAAGGAAGAAATTGGTGGCAGGGTTCAAAAGAGGAAATTATAAAAACAGACAATCCAGAAATAATAGATTTCGTTTATGCTTCGAAATTTATGAAAGGTCTTAAAGGAAAGTTGGGCTAATCAGTATATTCTTGATACAGATAATCATTGTATGGATATCTTGTCTCAAAAACCTTCTTTACTTCTTCATAAATCACCTCTTTCAGCTCGTCAAGATTGGTTTTGTTTTCAGCAGATATAAAAACACAACGTCCTTTATTAATCTTCGCCATCCATTGTTTTTTTAACTCTTCCAAAGTATAGTTTTCTGGAGATTTAGGAGATAAATCATTCTCATCTTGCGGGATATACTTGTATGCATCAATTTTATTAAAAACTAAAATCGTTGGTTTTTCTGTATCATCAATTTCTGATAAAGTTTGATTAACCACATTATATTGGTCTTCAAAGTTTGGATGAGAAATGTCTAAAACATGTATTAAAATATCAGCTTCTCGTACCTCATCGAGGGTTGATTTAAACGATTCTATCAGTTGTGTAGGGAGTTTTCTGATAAATCCTACTGTGTCGGATAGAAGAAACGGTAAATTTTTAATAACCACTTTTCTAACAGTCGTGTCAAGGGTTGCAAAAAGTTTGTCTTCGGCAAACACTTCAGATTTACTTAGAGCATTCATGATTGTACTTTTACCAACGTTGGTATATCCAACAAGGGCAACACGAACCAATTGCCCTCTGTTTCCTCTTTGAACGGCTTTTTGCTTATCAATTTCCTTGAGTTTATCTTTTAATCTTGAAATTTTATCTTTGATAATCCTTCTATCGGTTTCAATTTGGCGTTCACCTGGTCCACGCATCCCAATTCCCCCTTTTTGTCGTTCAAGGTGAGTCCACATTCTTGTCAATCGTGGCAAAAGGTATTGATATTGCGCCAATTCGACTTGTGTTCGCGCATGAGCGGTTTGTGCCCTAGATGCAAAGATGTCTAAGATTAAATTACTCCTGTCTAATATTTTAATCTCAAAAAGTTGTTCAATATTTCTAAGTTGAGAAGGACTTAAATCATCATCAAAAATGGCCAAATCAATATTATTTTCTTTGATATACTCTTTGATTTCTTTCATTTTCCCACTACCTAAAAAGGTTTTATTATCTGGGACATGGAGTTTTTGCAGGAATTTTTTGTAGGTTTTTGCACCTGCTGTTTGTGCTAGGAACTCTAGTTCATCAATATGTTCGAGGGCTTCTGCTTCAGTTAAATCACTTGTGATGATACCAATCAATATAGCTTTTTCTCCTTCAAAACCTTCTGTTAATTTTCCTACTTCCATTGAGTATTAATCGGTTAGAAATATCCAGCTCCAAGCGATGGACGCATGAAAGGCCAAGGAATTGCAACAACAATTAAAAGGAGAGCGATTAAGTAATAAACAAGAATTGTCTTATGTCGTTTTTTTAAATCTTCCTGCTTTTCTGCTTTTCGCCTTCCAACAGTAACCAGAATGATCGCAATTATCATCATCAATGCGTGTTCCATGGTGAAAAATCGAATTATTTCGTTCTTCATTGTACCGCTATTGAATTGGACTTTTTGACTTAAAAAATAGACAATTAAACCAAGTAATAATTGTAAATGCACCGTAATGAGGGCAATTAAATTAATTAACTTGTCTTTCTTTGTGTATTTACCTGATTTTAAGTTGGCTACTGCGTTTACAACTGCAATAATTAATGTTAAAAGTACAATATATCTCAGACCAGAATGGGATGCAATCAGTGCGTTCATTTTTTTTGTTCAAAGATAACGAAATTATTCAAAAATATACCATTAAAAAAAGATAATTTGCATAAAAACTTAAACAAAAAAAAAGAGTTTCTTTTAAAAACTCTTTTTCAAATTAACTTTAGAAAGATTGATTATAATCCTTCAACAGCTTCTTCTGCTTCTTCAACAGCTTCTTCTGCTTCTTCAATAGCTTCATCTGCAGCTTCTTCAATCGTGTCAGTAGCTTCTTCGATTGTTTCATCGATAGCGTCACCAATTGTTGTTGCTTCTTCTTCAACTACTTCAGTAGCTTCTTCAACAACTTCTACTGCTTCATCAGCAACTTCAGCTCCTGAACATGCTGCAAATGCAAAACTCATTGCTATTGCAGATGCGAATAAAAATACTCTTTTCATAAATTTTAAATTTTTAGTTAACAATAATCGCACACAAATATAATAAATATTATATCAAACAGATTAAAATGATAAAAAAAATAAAAAATTTTACTGATTTTTCCATTATTAATCATAATTAATGACTATGAGCCTTAAGAATTATATCTTAAAAATTGTGATTGTTCTAAACATACTCCTTAAATTTGTGTTATTGTAATAAAGTAAAACTAACTATGGATATTCAAGCGATTCGTTCACAATTTCCAAACTTGGAAGTTGAAGTTAATGGAAAGCCTCTCATATATTTTGACAACGGAGCAACAACTCAAAAACCAAAACGGGTGTTACGAAGGATGGCAGATTACTATGCCAATGAAAATGCAAACATTCATCGTGGGGTTCATACATTAAGCCAAAATGCAACTTCTAGTTATGAAGAAGCAAGAACAACAATTCAAAAATATTTAGGTGCTAAAGAAAGCCACGAAATAATTTTCACACGAGGCACAACGGACAGTATTAATTTAGTAGCTTTTTCCTTCGGAGAATTACTAAATCCAAATGATGAAATAATCATTTCTGAAATGGAGCATCATTCGAACATTGTTCCGTGGCAAATGCTTTGCGAAAGAAAAAACTGTCTGTTGAAGATAATTCCTATGAACGAAAAAGGAGAGTTGGTTTTAGATGAATATTTAAAACTCCTTACTCCAAAAACGAAATTGGTTTCTGTATCCCATGTTTCCAATGCCTTAGGAACAATAAACGATGTTAAGTTCATCATAGATGAAGCACATAAAGTTGGCTCAAAAGTTTTGATTGATGGCGCACAAAGCATTCAACACCTAAAAGTAAATGTGCAAGAGCTTGATTGTGATTTTTATGCTTTTTCTGGTCATAAATTATTTGGACCAACAGGAATTGGAGTACTTTATGGAAAAGAAGACATCCTTAACCAGATGCCACCTTATCAAGGCGGAGGAGATATGATTAAGGAAGTAACCTTAGAAAAAACAATATATAATGAACTCCCTCACAAATTTGAAGCTGGAACACCACATATTGCAGGAGGAATCGGGCTGGGAGAAGCATTTAAGTTCTTAGAAACTTTAAACATGACTGAAGTTGAAAAATATGAGCATGAACTATTAGCATATGCTACCGAAAAACTAAGTCAAATAGAAGGATTAAAGTTGTATGGAACAGCCAAAAACAAAACAAGTGTAGTTTCCTTTTTAATTGAAGGAGTGCATCCATACGATGTGGGGGTACTTCTAGATAAAATGGGCATTGCTGTTAGAACAGGTCACCATTGTGCACAACCCATTATGGACCAATTTTGCATTCCGGGCACAATCCGAGCATCGTTTGCATTATACAATACAAAAGAAGAAGTTGACACATTTATAAATGCATTGAATAGAGTTTTACCAATGCTAAAAGGATAAAAAATGACAATCGAAGAAAAAGAACAGGAAATCATTGATGAGTTTTCAATTTACCAAGATTGGCTTGAAAAATATGAATATATCATTGAATTAGGTAAAGACTTGCCGTTGATTGACCCCTCTCTAAAAATTGAAAAAAACATTATCAAAGGCTGTCAATCACAAGTTTGGTTGAATGCAGAAAAAAAAGATGGATTAATGTATTTTACTGCTGATTCAGATGCAATTATTACAAAAGGATTGATTGCCTTGCTTATTCGTCCTATAAATGGAGAGAAACCAGAAGAAATTGCAAAGTATGATTTTAACTTTATTCAAGAAATTGGGTTGCAAGAACATCTTTCTCCAACTCGGTCAAATGGACTTCTTGGTATGGTGAAAAGCATTAAAATGTATGCAATCAAAGGATTAAAAGATTGAGAACAATGAGGTTTAATAGACTTTTCATAACAATTGGTGTTTTTACTCTTGGATTTTCATTATCAGGATGTGAAGACCCAGAATTAGATGCTTTGATGGATGATTTCTGTAATTGTATCAGTGAATCTAGGTATGATACTGACAAAAGAGGAGAATGTATCGAGAAAATGGACTCCATCAAAGAAAAATACAAAAACCAATCGTCGAAACTGGTTAAAGTTTTAGAAAGAACTGATGAGTGTTATTAGCTTTACAACAAAGAAAATTTTAATACTTCTTCAATAAACTCTTCAGGCTTTTCAGCGTGCACCCAATGTCCAGCACCTTCTACGGTGTGAAAACTTGCCAACGGAAAAATACTCCTAATTTCGTTTTTATCGTCCTCAATGAGATAACCTGATTTTTCTCCGTTTATAAATAAAGTATCAATCATCACTTCTTCTTTGGGCAATCCTTTTAGAATTTCTGTGTATCTTCTGGCTAAAACAGGAATATTAATCTTCCAAGCAAACGATTTTTGCTTATCTCGATACAAACTTTTTAAAAGAAATTGACGGACAGTTCTGCTGGCAACATATTTAGCAAGTTGCTCGTCTGCCTCTCTTCGAGAGGTTATCTTTTCTATATCAATAGACTCCAAACCTGCAATAATTTCATCATGAGAAGGTTCATTTTCTTTAACTCCCATATCTACGCTGATTAATTTTTCAATTCTATCAGGATAAAGTTGTGCATATCGCATCGCTGTTTTTCCTCCCAATGAATGACCAAGAAGAATGAAATCCGAAAGATTATGTTCTTGAACAAACTCTTCCAAATCTTCCGCCATCACTTCATAATTAAACTCATCGCTCCATCCAGAATCTCCGTGATTTCTTTGGTCGATAGCATAAACCTCAAAATATTGTCCTAATTTTTTAGCATGGGAATGCCAATTGTCTGATGAACCGAATAATCCATGTAAGATGATAAACGGTTTCCCTTCGCCGTATTTTTTATAATTTAATTTCATTCATTAAATGATTAATCTATCACGATATTCTTTGTGCTTCTAAAATACAAAGACTTTATAATATATTGTACGAGTATTGTTATTTTAAATTTACACTCTAAATCTACTCATTTATTTTCGTTTTAAACCATCTTAAATGTTCTTTTTTTCAGAAATAGGTTTTCTTAAAAACATCTCCAATGGCAACATTTTTGACACTATGCAAATTCTCTATCTCAATTCCTCCTTGTATCTCCTAATCGTTTCTTCTAACCCCAAATATAATGCATCAGATATTAAAGCGTGACCAATGCTAACTTCTTCAAGATGGGAAATTGATTTTTTGAAGAAACCTAAGTTCTCTAAACTTAAATCATGTCCAGCATTCAATCCCAATCCTAATTCTTTTGCAAGCTGGGCAGCTTTAACATAATCAGCCACTGCCCTATTCTTGTCGGTAAAATAATGAGTCGCATAAGGTTCTGTATAAAGTTCGATTCGATCTGTTCCAATAACTTTTGCACCCTCAATGTTTTTTAAATCTGTATCAACAAAGATTGAAGTCCTAACTCCCAAAGAAGAAAAATGTTTACATACATCAGTTAAGAAATCCTTATGTTTCACAGTATCCCAGCCAGCGTTTGAAGTCAAAACATGAGGGTCATCAGGCACCAATGTTGCTTGTTCTGGACGCGTATCTTCAATAAGTTTTAAAAATCTATCATCTGGATTTCCTTCAATGTTAAATTCTGTTGAAACAACTTTTTTTAAGTCATAAACATCTTGTGTCGTAATATGTCTTTCATCAGGACGAGGATGAATAGTAATTCCATCAGCCCCAAATTTCTCGCAATTAATGGCAAATTCTACAACATTTGGAATGTTTCCGCCTCTAGCGTTGCGAATTGTAGCAACTTTATTGATATTTACGCTTAGCTTTGTCATATTTGAATGTTTTTTACGTCTACAAAGTTATATAGATTAAAGTAGAATTACTATTTTAGCAGATACAATGATAGCACTTGATTTAATTACGGAAGAAATATTGCCGTTAGAACATACGGACACGGGCGAAATGGCGCTCCAATGGATGAATGATTACAAAACAAATCACTTGTCTGTACTTAAGCACAATAACTTTGTTGGTGTGGTAACTGAAGATGATTTGCTGAGTCAAACGGATTTGTCAAAACCTTTAACAGAGTTATTCGATCATCTTCCTCGTCCATACGTGTTACAATCTACCCACATTTTTAATGTTTTAGTAATTGCGGCAGACGACCATTTATCAATTATTCCTGTTTTAGACGAAAACGAAACATATTTGGGCGATATAAAAGCAACTACGCTTATTCATAGATTAGCTTCTACAGGTTCTATGCGTGAACAAGGTGGAATCATTGTTTTAGAAATGAGTGAAACAGATTATTCTTTGGCTCAAATTGCACAAATAATAGAAAGTGAAAACGCAAAAATATTGAGTTCATACATTACATCTAACGCCCTTTCAAAAAAACTCGAATTGACCTTAAAAATTAATAGAATTGAATTGGGTGTTATCTTAAAAGCATTAGAAAGATATGATTATTTTGTGAAATTTAGCTTCCAGAAAGATAGTTATCATGATGACTTAAAAGATCGTTATGATGAGTTAATGAAATACCTGAATATTTAACATGAAAGCTGCTGTATTTTCTCGAACATTAAGAGCATCAGAAATCCCGTTCATCAAAAACTTTATTGCTGAATCAGAAAAGTTGGGCTTAACCTTGGTGTTTGAAGTGAATTTTTATGAGCTATTAAAAAAGGAATTAACCTTAATTAAACAATACGAAACTTTTAGGACACACCGTGATTTCCATTCAGGTATTGAGATTGCCATAAGCATCGGAGGAGATGGAACATTTATTGAAACTGTTAGCTATGTTCGTTCGAGCGGTGTTCCAGTTGTCGGAATCAATACGGGAAGATTAGGTTTTCTTGCCGATACAAACGTAAATGAATTTGAAAAGGTATTAGAAAGAATTTCAAAAAAGGATTTCTTAATCCAAAAAAGAAATTTAATCAGCGTTACAACAGAAGAAGATTTTTTCGGCGAAGACAACTTGGCTTTTAATGATGTGGCTATTCATAAAGATGTGAAAACTTCAATGATTACCGTTGAAGCCTATCTCGCTGATAGATATATTAATGCTTATTGGGCCGACGGATTACTTGTTGGAACACCAACAGGGTCAACAGCATACAACTTAAGCTGTGGAGGACCAATTATTTACCCCAATTCAGGCGTGCATTTCATAACACCGATTTCTGCACATAACTTAAACGTAAGACCTTTGATTGTTCCTGATAATATCCCAATCACGATTAAAACAAAAGGAAGAGGTAATGAGTTTTTGTTGACATTAGATTCTAACTCAAAAATGATTCCAACCGGCACTGAAATAATTTTAAATAAAACAGATTTTAATGTGAATCTTATTAAGTTTGAAGAGAGCGATTTCTTTACAACCATTCGAAATAAATTGCTATGGGGAATTGATCAAAGAAATGAATAACAATAAATTGCCTCTTCTATCGTTTAGTAAAAATCTATGATAACCCAAATATACAAAAATACGCTAATCGTTTTAATGCTTCTTTTAGGATTGAACGTTTATTCTCAAAATGATAACTTTAAGTCGAGATCGAGTATTGGCTTGACAATTGGAGGGAGTTATTACATTGGCGACTTGAATCGATTTGGGCACTTTAAAAGAACCAACCTCTCAGCTGGAATTATTTATAAATATCACATTAATTCTCGATTAGAAATTCGGGGCGGATTAAGATATGGAAAAGTAGAAGGATATGATTCTGATGCCAAAGATGAAGTGCAACGTGCTCGAAATTTATCTTTCCAATCCAACATTTTTGAGTTAGGAGTTGGTATCGAATTCAATTATTTAGATTATAAAATTGGAAATTCAAAATACTTTTGGACACCTTATTTATTTGTAGAAATTGCAGGGTTTCACATGAATCCCAAAGCACATTATAATGGAGAATTAGTTGCTTTACAACCTATCGGAACGGAAGGACAAGGAAGTTCGCTTTCTTCGAGAAAACCTTATTCTTTAATCCAAATGGCATTTCCGATAGGAATTGGTGTTAAATTTAATATCGGAAAATGGATGTCGGCTTCGGTTGAATACGGTATCCGATTTTTATTTACCGACTACCTAGACGACGTAGGTAAAGGAGAATTTATAAACAGGGAAGAATTGTCCGTACATAATGGGCCTATTTCAGCTAATTTAGCCGACCGTTCACTTCCTGATTATACAATGTCTGGCACACGCGGAAACATTAAAACCCGTGATTGGTATTCGATGTTTGGCGTTACGCTCTCATTCTCTTTAGGGAAACAAGACAATTGCTTTTATCAATAAATTTATACAAAACGTTTGTCAACATCCATTACCTCACCACATTTGTCACAAGTTCGCATTTCTTTAGAACTATAAAACTCTCTGAATCGAGGAATAAAATCTTTCTCAATGTCTTCTAACTTAAATCTGTAAGTTTTTAAATTATGGTTACAGTTTTCACAAAACCACATTAACCCATCTTCAAAATCAGTCCCTTTACGCACCGCTTCAATCACTAATCCTACCGTATTTTCTCCTCGTATTGGACTGTGTGGTGTGTTTGCAGGAAGCAAGAAAATTTCTCCTTCTTTAATATGAATCTCCTTTGCTTTTTCGTCTTCTTGAATTTTTACTGTAATATCTCCCTCCAATTGAAAGAAAAGTTCTTCTGTTTCGTTGAAATGATAATCTTTTCGTGCATTTGGTCCGCCAACAATCATAACAATAAAATCGCCAGCTTCAACATATAAATTCTTATTTCCAACAGGTGGTTTCAAAAGATCCCTGTTCTCTTCAATCCATTTGAATAAATTAAAAGGTGCTTTCATAATTTCTAAATTTAATTTTGTACAATGTAAATAGTTTCAATGAAAATTTCAACTGAAAAAGAAAATTTTAAAGAAATAATTTTATTTATAAGAAAAAATAACGCCTATATTAAGTCTCCTAATAACATTACATAATTGTTAAATTTTTACCCATTTTCTTTTTAGTCTCTCAAAGTTAATTACATTTGTCTTAGAACAATAGAATTAATTATTATGAAAACGATTGTTACCCTTTTATATACAAGCCTTATTTTTATTGCTTTCTCGCAACAACAAATTCCCAATTCAAATTTTGAACAATGGGAAGATATCAGCGGCGGATTGGCAGGTCAGGAACCCATAAATTGGAACAGTTTTATGACTGCAGGAGGTGATTTGACTCAATTTGCTGGCATACAAATCGAAGCCTCTTCAGATAAACGCCCTGGTTCCTCAGGAACAAAAAGTGCCAAAATTTGGTCAAGATCTGTGATAGGAATTAATGCAAATGGAAATGTTACCCTTGGAAGGGTAAACATGGGATCAACGCAACCTGTTGATGTAGATAATTATAACAGTACCATCCGAAGTAATCCAGACTTCTCTCAGGTTTTTACAGCAAAACCTGATTCTGTTGTTTTTTGGGCAAAATTTACTCCAAATGGACACAATCAAAAGGCGCGAATGGTTGCCGTAATTCATGATGATTATGATTATCGTGACCCAGAAAATGGTGATGCTCCTAATCACGTTGTTGGTAGAGCAGAGGTAAACTTCACAAAAACAGATGGCGTATGGAAACGTTTGTCTGTACCTTTTTCCTATGATGGTCCATCAACTGATGCGCAATATATTTTAATAACATTTACTACAAATCAAACACCAGGAGGCGGTGCCGCAGGTGATGTATTGTGGATTGACGATGTGGAAATGATCTATAATCCAGGAAATCCTTCAAGTATAGAAACACAAGATTTATCTGAAATAACTGCTTATCCAAATCCTGTAAAGAACAGATTGTTTATTAAAGGAATAACTTCAGGAGTAAACTATTCTGTAAACACTGTTTTAGGAAAAGAAATCGTTCGAGGTGAAATAAATAAAACTTCAAACACAATAGATGTAAGCAGCTATAATAAAGGTGTTTATTTTATCAATTTAACTTCAAAAGGAGCCAATAAAACAATTCGTTTTATTAAGGATTAATCTCCATTTTATTCAAATAATTTTAAGTGAAAAGTATTATGAAGTACGTCATTTTTATTTGTTGCCTTGTTTTTACTTCTACATTATTCTCGCAAGCCACACAAATCTTAGGAAAAATTACTGATGATAAAGGTGAACCAATTTTTGGTGCTTCGGTTATTTACCGAAAAGATATCACAAGAGGAGCATATACAGATGAAAGTGGAAATTACATATTAGAAATTCCAGCTGGTGATGCAACCATCCTTTTTCGTTATACAGGCATGAAAACCGACACTTTAAAATTTTTTATACAAGAAGGTGAAACCAAAACGATTAATTATCAAATGTTTCCCATGATTACTGAGTTTGAAGGTGTAGAAGTTAAAGTAGGAAAGTTTAATAGACCCCTTGAAGAACAAACTGTATCTTTAGAAATAATAAGGCCAGAGTTTATAGAAAATAAAAATACCCGTAGCATTGAAACAGCCTTGGATCAAACACCAGGACTAAACATTTTAGATGGAGAACCACAAATTAGAGGAGGAAGTGGATTTACATTTGGAGTAGGTTCTAAAGTTGCTGTTATCGTTGATGACATGCCCATGCTTTCGGGTGATGCAGGAAGACCAGAGTGGAGTTTTATTCCTGTTGAAAACATCCATCAAATAGAAGTGATTAAAGGTGCTTCGTCAGTATTGTCGGGAAGTTCTGCGCTTTCTGGAGCAATACACATAAGAACAGCATTTCCTGATATTAAACCATTAACAAAAGTCAACCTTTACGGCGGTTTTTATAGTAAACCTAGTATTGAAGGAGCAACTTGGTGGAATGAAGCGCCTATTATAGCAGGAGCAAATTTCTTACATTCAAGGCAAGCAGGGAATTGGGATATTGTTGTGGGTGCGAATCTGAATTACGACCACGGTTATATGGGACCGCCAATTCAAGACTCTTTAATTGAGGTGTATTTCCCTGATACAATATCAAATTTCTCAGAAAGACAGATGGTCTCAAAAAGAGCGAGGGTAAATTTTAATATTCGACACAGAAGTAAAAAATTCAGGGGATTAAGTTATGGAATCAATGGAAACGTGATGATGGCTGAAAGCCCAATGGTTTTTGCATGGCTTAACGATTCAACAGGGTTGTATCAAGGTTATCCTGGTGCGGTTTTTTTACAAAACCAGTTTATATTTAATGTTGATCCATATATCAATTTAATCACTTCAACCGAAGGAAAACATTATTTGAGAGCAAGGGTCTTTTACACCGATAATAAGATTACAGCCAACCAAGATAATCAATCAACAACTTACTACGTTGATTATATGTTTCAAAAGGAAATTCAGAAATTAAAAGGGCTTGATTTTATTGCTGGTTTAACTGCAAAACAAACAGAATCTTATGCTGAAATGTATGTTGGATCTGGCTCTCCCGAAAACGAACTATTTAATATGTCTGCCTATTCACAGTTGGAAAAACGATTTTTCGATATATTGACCCTTTCTGTCGGTGGAAGATTAGAATATTTTCAATTAAATAAATCAACAACTGCATTAGAGCCCATATTCCGAGCGGGAGCAAGTATCAAAGTTTTACAAGAAACCTACGTAAGAGCATCCTATGGACAAGGTTTTAGATTTCCTACAATTACAGAACGTTTTATAAGAACAGGTGTTGGTAACTTTGGCGTATTTCCAAATCAAGATTTAAAATCAGAAAGTAGTTGGAACGCAGAAGTGGGAGTGAAACAAGGTGTTAAATTTGGGAATATTTATGGATATTTGGATGTTGCAGGTTTCTGGCAAGAATACGAAAACACAATAGAATACCTATTCGGATTTTGGGGAAAATCATTCACAACAATGAGCGACGGATGGGGATTCAAATTCTTAAACACAGGAAAATCAAGGGTACTTGGTATTGATGCTTCTTTCTCAGGAAAAGCAAAATTTGGAAAAGCAGTTGAGTCAATATTTATGATTGGTTATAACTATATTATGCCAACTACGCTTTCGCCAGATTATGTGTATGCGGTGGACACAATGCTAACCCACAAGGAATATAGCTATAATTCAACTTCATTAGACGGATCGAGCCAAGTATTAAAATATAGATTTCTCCATAACATTAAAGGGGATATAGAATTCACCCTTTTTGGTAAAACTGCGCTTGGTGTAAGTGTGAAATACTTTAGTAAAATCGTAAATATGGACGGCGTGATTGAGGAGTTTGAAGATGCGACAAACGTTCCTTTTATGCAAAGCATTCGATATATGGATTACTTCAAGGAAAACCAACACGGTGTTTGGATAGTTGATTTGAGAACAAGCTATGCAATTAATGAATCGCATAAGCTATCACTCATTGTTAATAACATTTTGAACAATAGCTATTCACTACGACCGCTAAAAATTGAGTCGCCAAGAACAATTATGTTGCAGTATTCATTGAAAATCTAAGGATTGTAGTGTCCTTTAATTGCTTCTTTTTGCTTCCTTTTCCCTATGTAAAGAAATAAAATTCGATATCCTTTGGATTACAATTTAATTTACCTATCTTTGCATTCCCTTTTAGGTTCAAAAAAAGTAAAAAAGTGCATAAAGACATATCGCGGGGTGGAGCAGTTGGCAGCTCGTCGGGCTCATAACCCGAAGGTCACAGGTTCGAGTCCTGTCCCCGCTACAAAGAAAAAGTGTGATTAACATTGGTTTAGTCACACTTTTTACATTTAAAGAGATTGAACAAGCCAGAGCGCATACACATCTACATATAAAATACAAAGCCTAATAAATATCGTTTTGTGGATTAAAAAGTAAATCCCTGCCCTTTTCTTTCCTAAATTTCTGTATTTTTGAAAGTTATTGTTGAATCACAAGAAAATCAATATGAAAATAAAAGTAATTAATAAGTCAAAACACGATTTACCACAATACGAAACAATAGCCTCTGCAGGATTGGATTTGAGAGCAAATATTGAAGAATCGGTTACCATAAAAACACTGGAAAGAACATTGATTAAAACTGGTTTGTTTTTAGAAATTCCGATTGGTTATGAAGCTCAAGTACGACCAAGAAGTGGCTGGGCACTAAAAAATGGAATTACAGTTTTAAACAGCCCTGGAACAATTGATGCTGATTACCGTGGAGAAATTGGCGTGATTTTAGTAAATCTTTCAAATGACTCTTTTACAATTGAAGATGGAGACAGAATTGCGCAAATGGTTTTTGCCAAAGTAGAACAAGCAGAATGGGAAGTGTCTTTGGAATTATCCGAAACAGAAAGAGGTGCTGGCGGATTCGGCTCAACAGGAAAAAAGTAGAAAAAAATATAAAATGAAGATTATTATACCCATGGCGGGAAGAGGAAGTCGCCTCCGACCACATACTTTAACAACTCCAAAGCCCCTGATTCCAGTAGGTGGAAAACCAATTGTACATCGCTTAGTGGAAGATATTGCCAAAGTTTTGGATAATAAAGTTGAAAAAATTGGATTTATCATAGGTCAAGATTTTGGAGAAGAAGTTGAAAAAGACCTCTTAGCAATTGCCGAACGAATGGGAGCAGAAGGCTCAATTCATTATCAAGTTGAAAAATTAGGAACAGCACATGCGATTCTTCGGGCAGAGGAATTACTAAATGGTCCTACAGTAGTTGCTTATGCAGATACATTGTTTCGTGCCGACTTTACGATTAGTCCTGAAGATGACGGTATTCTATGGGTTAAAAAAATTGACGATCCAAGCGCATTTGGCGTAGTAAAAATGAATGAAAAAAATGAAATCATTGACTTTGTCGAAAAACCAAAGGAATTTGTATCAGATTTAGCAATGATTGGTATTTATTACTTCAAAAAAGGAGAGGATTTAAAGGTAGAACTGAATTATTTAATCGAAAACAACATCAGCAAAGGTGGAGAATATCAATTACCCGATGCGTTGAAAAGATTAACAGAAAAAGGAACAAAATTCAAACCAGGTGAAGTGAATGAATGGCTTGATTGTGGAAACAAAGGGGTAACTGTTCACACCAATCAGAGGGTTTTGGAATTTGATAAAGAAAACAATATTCAATTAATTGATGATTCAGTAGTCCTTCAAAACAGCGTGATTATTCCACCGTGTTTTATTGGCAAAGATGTTGCTATAAACAATAGTATTATCGGTCCTCACGTTTCTGTTGGCGAAAGGACAAAAATTGAAGGAAGTGTAATTAAAAACACCATTATACAAAAGAATGTAGTTCTTTCTAACGTTAATTTAATAGATTCGATGATTGGAAATCAATCAGCTGTTAGAAAAAATAAGCAAAATTTAAGTATAGGTGATTATACAACAATGGATATTTAATGAAAATTGGAATTTATATAATACTAACTTCTTTCTTTGTGTATAGCAATTCTGTTCAGGCACAAAGAAACAAAAAAAAGGAATTGGCAAAAGTTGAACAGATTTCAGAAGAACCACAACTGTCTTCTACAGGATTTCCTTATATAGAAAAATTCCATCAAGGTATCCGCGAAAAGATGGCTGGTAATCTTTCGGAGTCTAAGAAATTATTTAAAGAATGTATCGAAATCCGAGACGATAATGATGCCGTATATTTTGCATTGGCTGAAATTGCTGTAAAAGAACGAAATTCAATACAAGCGATTCAATATTACCAAAAAGCAAATGAACTCGACCCTAAAAATCTAGTTTACATACAAGAGTTGGCTTATCTCTACCTAAGTCGATCTAACTTCTTAGAAGCACAAAAACTTTTTGAAGAGATGGTGACTCATGAGCCAAGAAATATAGATTTTCGATACGGCTACGTTAAGGTTCTAATCTATAATAAAGAATATGAAAAAGCAATTCAGCAAATTGATAAAATGGAAGAATTAGTGGGTGTTTCTCCTGAATTATCAAACATGAAGGCTGATTTATTTCTTGAACTTGGTAAAGAAAATAAAGCTGAAGAAACTTTGCTTCAATTAAAAAATGAGTATCCTGACGATCTAGATGTTTTAAAAATGGTGATGGGCTTTTACGACCAAAAAGGGGATAAAGAAAAAGCCTATCAAATGGTTAAGGAGTTGACAGAGAAAGACCCAGATAATGGGATTGCTCGTTTAATCTTGGCTTATAACTACTACGAGAAAGGACAATATGATGCTTTTCTAGAAATTACTCCTCCCCTTTTTTATAAGGATGATATTACTTTGGATCAAAAGTTAATGTTGTTTGGAATGCTTACTGAAACAGCAGAAGACACAATAATCTATCGCATTTCGGAATATCTATACAATATGAATCCAGACGATTTTAATGTCTCATTAGAATACGGTATTACCCTTGAAGCACAAGGACAATCAAAAGAAGCGTTAACTGTTTTACGAAAAAACCTCAACAGTAAAATTGACATAATGAACTGGTTGAGGGTATTAGAATTTGAACGAAGTCATAAGGATTATAAACAGTTATATGAAGATGGAAGTCGTGCGATGACAATTTTCCCATCAATCCCAGATGTTTATTATTATGCTACAATTGGTGCCATTGAAACAGGGAGAATTGACGAAGCCATTGGGATTCTGAGCTCAGGAGAATTATATGTGTTGGATGATAAGATTAGTAAAACTGAATTTACATCGCTGAGAGGAAGAATTTTTTTCAAACAAAAAGATTATAAAAAAGGAATCATAGAATACGAAAAGGCAATTAGCTATGCTAAAACTGCTCCACAAAGAAATAAGGAAAGATTAATGTCAGAAGTGAAAATCAATTATGCACTTGATTTGGTAGAAGCAAACATAACCAATGAGATAGCAAAAGAGCTTTTATCTGAAATTCCTGCTAATTATAGAAGTCCTAATTTCTTTATCGCAATAAGTCTGTATCAAAAAAACAAAAATAATTTGGAAGAAGGAATCAGTTTTCTTTTGGATGTGCTAGAAAATGACATTTTATACAATGCCGACTTATATGATGTGTTGGGTGATTTATACTTTGAGAACAATCAACCTACAGAAGCAGTAAAATCTTGGCAAGTAGCATTTGATAGAGGCTCAAGAAATCAAGTTTTATCAAAGAAAATTAATGAAAAGAAACATTATGCTCCGAAGTATTATTAAACCTGCCCTCAGTGCTTTGGTATTGGTGATTCTCTTTTCTTGTGGGGTAAAGAAGGAAAGCATTCAAGAAGGTACAGAAAAGCTCCCAAAAGTAAAAGAAGATGTTTTGATTAATCGCTTAGACAGCCTTTCACAACAACGACCAGAACATTTTTATGCTCGGCTTAACACCAAATACATATCTAAAGATGATAACCTTTCATTTATCGCAACATCAAGAATTCGAAAAGATAGTGCATTGCAAGTAACAATTTCTTTTGCTAACATTCCCATGATAAACGCAATGATTACACCCGACTCACTGACATTGGTAGATAGAAGAAACAAGTGTTATATTAAGCAAGGAATTAATTTCTTTAAATATAATTTCAATGTTGATTTCTCACATAAAAACTTAGAGGAATTGTTTTTAGGTTTGCCTATTTCATGGAACAGCGATTTGGAATATAAACAGCTAAAAGACCCGTATAATTACATTGTTTCTTTATTCGAAGACGAAAACAATACAGATTTTAACATTAATTATTTTTTATCAGATGATACAAAATTTCTTAAAAAAATAATGATAAATAGTCCAAAAGACACCGTTTCTGTCATTGTCGATTATTCAGAAAGAATAATAATTGATGGATTTAATGTGCCTCAACAAGTAAATGTAGCAATAAAAACACCGAAAAATGATATTTTTGTTGATTTAAAACATACACGAACAAGGATAAACGAACCGAACGTATTATATTTGGCGATACCCGATAAATATGAAGAGTGTGAATAAGTCTTTTCTACTAATATTATCTTTTATCTTTGCTTTTTCTGCAAACGATGCATTCTCACAAGTGGGTTCGCAACGATTAAAAAATGAGCAGAAGAAATTAGAAAAACAAATTTCTGAAACCAAAACACTTTTAGAACGGTCGAAAAAAGAAACCTTGATTTCTTTGGAAGAAGTACGACTTATTGACAGACAGATTGAATATAGAGAAAGTTTGCTGAGAAACTTCAACAATCAAATTCGTTCGTCAGAATTAAAAATTGAAGAAAAAGAGGGGAGAATTCAAGAGCTAAATAATGAAATTGCGCAATTAAAAAACCAATATGCCAAATTGTTATTATTGGCGTACAAAAAACGAGATAAATACGGTGATTTAATGTATATTTTTAGTGCAAAATCAGTTGAAGAAGCACTAAAACGAAAACTTTATTTGGATAAACTAAAAGAAATCCAAACAAGACAAATGCAATTGATTCAGCAAAATCAAATCTTGCTATCGGAAGAAATAGATCAATTAGAAATTGAGAAAAAGCATCAATTATTATTGGCTGAACAAAAGCAAAAAGAACACCAAGAAATTCTAAAAACAAGAAAGCTCAAAGAAGAAATTTATGAAAAATTAAAACGGCAAGAAGATGAGCTTTTAAAGCAATTACAAGAGCAAGAGAAGAACAGAGAACATCTACGACAAGAAATTGCCAAAGCTATTCAACGAGAAATTGCTGAAGAACAAGCAAGAATTGAAAAAGCAAGGAGAGAAGCTGAAGCGGCGAGAAAGAAAGCTGAAGAAGAAGCACGTAAAAGAGGGGAGAGTACCGCAAGTAAACCCAAACCAACCACGCCTGAAGCTACTCCTGATTATCTAAAAGAAACAGCTGAAAGCAAATTAATCGGTCAAAGTTTTGCTTCAAATAAAGGAAGGTTACCGTGGCCTGTAAGTACAGGAACGATTACATTAAATTATGGAAAAAGTAAACACCCAACATTGCCAAATGTATTTATTAATAATAACGGAATTGACATAAGTACAAGTCTGAATGCCAACGTGATGGCAATTTTTACAGGCGAAGTAACAACAATCATGAACATTCCAGGAGCAGGAAAAGTTGTCATTATAAAACATGGTGATTTTAGAACAGCTTATTCTAACTTAAAAGATGTTTATGTAAAAAAAGGGAGTATTGTGGATACAAAAACAATCATCGGTTCCTTATTACCCAACACTGCAGGTAATGTCTCCGTAGCACACTTTGAAGTTCATCAGATACAGAATGGTAACGTGGTTCAATTGAATCCTAATTTGTGGTTGGCAAAGTAGGATTTGTCAGAACTTTAACAAAAACCACAAAATTGACTATCTGAGCTGTGTTTAAAATAAGTGTCTTTATCGTATAAATCTTCTAATATTTTTATCAAAGCCTGCTTAAAAACCCTCATTAAGTCCTCCGTTGTAGAAGTAAGTTCATTTTTTAAGTAAAAAGGACTTTCTTTAAGGTTAACCATGGATATAATTCCTACTTTATCAGGATAGGTCCCAAATTTCTCATGATAAAGCATGATGTAAACCAATAACTGGAATATATATTTACTACTTTTTAACGATTTGACCATTGAGCCAACTAAATCTTCTTTGTCTTCGCCTCTTTTTAGATATAACCTTACGTCACTTTCTGTGCATTTCCCTGATTTATAATCCAAAATTCTTTTTTCTCCATTAACATCATCGATTCGGTCGATAACTCCAATAAATCTCACGTTTTTCTCATCACCAAAAATTGATAATGATAACTCCTTGGTGATTTCCATTTCTAACGCAGTCACAAAGAAGTGCCCCTGACTTTCTTTTAATTCCTTTTCTTCCTTTTTTAAAAAGTTGTCTGTAAGATGTTGCGCAATTTCTAAACTTAGGTAATTTTTTCCCTCTAACTTTTGAGAATCATTGTAATTAAAAAATTTATAAAATTGATCAGTCATAATTTGAGGTTGTTTACTTCTCATTGCAACAACGTCAATGGCCGAAATCGATCTGTGATGAGGTTTTGTATTGCCTTCATTGTCAAATTGTGCATAATCATCATATAAAATTTGTAGCGTTTTATGAATAAAATTACCAAAGGTATTTGCTTCTATTTCTTCTTCAACTTTATCTTCTTCCCCAAGTCCTAATAAATATTTGTAATAAAAATCCAAGGTACAACGCATCGCAGTTCTTAATGCAGAAGCAGAGGTTCGGGTAGAAAGATAATTGTCCAAGCGTTCAATTACAGCATCAGTTTTCTCAACAACCAATTCCCTACTATCCTCTTTTTCATTGGAAATTATATAATCCTTTAAATGGATATTAATGTTTGGGTTTACTTTTGCCAATTCGAGTTGTAATTGTGCAATATATCGCGAAGGTTCGTCCATTCCCATTCCTTCTCTATTGGCAGATGAATATGTAATCCAACATCTTTTTGCTGTATGCAACAACCTATAAAAGTGATGAGCAAAAAGACCTTGTTTTTCTCTCGGTGTTGGTAAATTATGGTACCGCCTTAAATCCATCATAATCATGGACTGAATTGGATTGGTTGGTGGCATATTTCCATCATTCAATCCAATAACAATGATATTTTTAAAATCAATAAGTCGTGTCTCTAACAACCCCATTACTTGCAAACCATCTAACGGATTCCCATAATAAGCTATACTTTTATTTGTCCAATGCTGATTAAAAAGACTCTTGAAAGTACCGAGATTGATGTCTGGCTTATACTCATCAAGAATTTCACCTAATTTACTAATGGATTGATTGAAGTTATAAAGTAAAGAACGTTCGATATCATTCTTTTTAATGTCGAGTCCATTAAATATAATTTGGTTGATATTTTGAATTAATGTAATGGGAAATTCTCCTTTTTGAATGTTCCACGGAGTAAAAAATAAATCCAAAAGTTGATTGAGTCTTTCTCCAAGATGAACATTTTTTTTATAAATAAAGGTTAAGTTACCATCTAGAATTCTTTGTTCAATTTGAGTTACTTTATTTTTTTCCTCAACATTACAAAGACTTTGAATAAAAGGGTGTTTTATAAATCCTATAAAATCCTTGTGATAAATGTTTTGATGATTAAACCGTTTAAATCTTTCTTGAACATTAAATAATAAATCTGCCCAAGATTTAATACTTGTGTTTTTAAGTGGCAATCCGAGAGTGATATTTGCATCGCCAATACCTTTTGGAATATTTTTTATAACAGGAACTATCATGTTTTCATCACCAAGAAGAAGCAAGGTTTCTGAAAGCTCGTCTTTGGGTATTTTGTCGTTTAAGATAGAGGCACTCACTTTTGCTTGACCTGTTGGTTGCGGACAATTAATAATTTCTATGTCTTTTTTATCTGTTTTCAATGAATTGACAATAAAAGGAAGAGTTTTTACATTTAATTCTTGCAATAAATCCCGAATAAATCTTCCTGCCTCATGATTTCTATCTTCAATATAAAATTCGTCCGCATCAATAAAGATATCCGCCCTTCCTCTGGTATAAAGTTGTTTCATTATAGAAATCTCCGCAGGCGAAAGTGCATTAAATCCAGCAAAAACAAAATGAGCATTTTTATTTTCCTTAAACACAACATCAACGTTCTTTGCTACATTTCTAAACGCACTTCCGAGATAGCACTCTTCTTTTTCTGATAGAAATTGATTGAATTCGCGATAATAATCACCTAATAAATCCCAAAAGCGCATAAATCTCTTTTGTCCATCTGTAAGTTCTTCAGGGTTCCCAAAACTCCAGTTTTCAATTTCTTTAATTTCTGCAAGATTTTTAAATAAATCTTTACTATTTATTAAATAACGGTCTATCTCATCAAAATCACTCAACAATATTTGTCCCCATTTTAAAAATTCATCAAAACTTTGTTGCTCTTCTTTATCAACTTTTAAATGAATTTCATATAATTTAAAAAGTGCTTGCGTAGAGTCGATTACCGTATAATCAGATAGATTTTGAATCCAATAACTAATGGTTGTGATATTTGGTGAAAATATAGGCTTTTTATAAGTTTCGAATAATGCTTTTTGAAGATATTTTCTGGCACGTTGAGAAGGAAGAACAATGGTCAAGTCCTCTAATGGCAAGTCATTTTCGTAAATATATTGTGCTATTTTATCTATAAATTTTTGCATAATGAAAAATAATTGGCTTCTAAAAGTAGGAAAAATAATTGGGAAAACGTACCATTCGTGAATATGGTCACATGAAGCTATAAAACAAGATTAAATTAAATTTACACGTTTTCTATTATATATTCCAATTAAGGTATTAAATTTGTTTTTTCAAAATTCAAAAATTAATGAAAACAGGTAAAGCAAATAAGCAAATCGAAAAAATAATTAAAGTTGTAGAAAAGGATGGTATTTCTGCAAAATCTTTAATTCCAGAACTAAAAGAATTGAGAGAATATGCTCTTTTAGAAAAAGACCCGCTTTTGGCAAAAGTTACACGACTTTCATACGAATATTTAGAGCAAAACAAAGCGTATGATGTTCAAGCAATATGGGAAGAGGATGAAGAAGGTGGTGAATATCCTTTGGATATCGAAGATAATGACAATTTACTTTACCTATTAAATTTAATGTTAAAGTCGGATAACAAAATTAATCGTGAGGAAATTAAAGAATACCGAACTACATTAAAAGAAGAATTATATTAGGTGAAACATATTATTTGATGAAACAATTACAAAAAAGTCAAACTTTGTAAGTTTCTTCAAAACATAATGATATAAAAAGGGGCGAATTTGGATTCGCCCCTTTCAATTTGTATTATTATGAACTATTATCTCTTAATCACTCTCCTACTGAATGAATTGTATTCAGTCTTCAAATTGATAACATAAACACCTGTATCAAACTTAGATAAGTCAATTGAATTGTATTTTGAATCTGTATTCAGGATGAGTACAACTTGCCCGAGTGCGTCAAAAACAGTAATTGACTCTAACAATTCTTGTCCATTCCATTCAACATTAATAATGCTGTTTGTTGGATTTGGATAGATGTTTAGTCCTTCATTAGCTTCAATTTTAGTCAAGCTAGATGTTGTAAGGTTTTCACTTGTAGAACCGACACAACCATTAGCTGTTGTTATCACCACTTCATAAACACCATTGCCAATCATGTTTACACTCGCTCCAGTTCCAATAGATGTTCCTTGGTAGTACCACTCTGCTGTTTCTCCTGCTTGAAGAGTTACAGAAAGTACATCTCCAGTTTGTGTTATAACAGGAGTTGGAAGGGCTTCAACATCGATAGAAACATTGTCAGAATCCGTCCCACAATTGTTGGATCCAATTACGGTATATGTTATTGGAGCCGTTGGAGACGCTATAACAGTAGAGCCAGTGCTTGCACTTAATCCTGTAGTAGGTGCCCATGCATAAGTATTTGCTCCTGAAGCAGTAAGCGTTACTTGTTCTCCTTCACATATTTCTACTTTTGAGGCACTCACTGACACGGTTGGTGTTGTATTAACAGTAATTGTAACTGATTCACTACCTTGACAAGTACCGTCATTCCCAATTACAGTATATTGAGTTGTTTGTGTAGGTGTAGCGGTAACAGAAGAATTACTTCCTAACCCGTTATCCCATAAATAACTACTTGCTCCACTTGCAGTTAATGTAACATCTTCTCCCTCACAAATTGCTAAACTTGAAGCTGAGATACTAATGCTTGGCATTGCGTTTACTTCTACTGTAACTGAAGCGGTGTTTGAACAACCATTTGTTGTACCTGTAACAGTGTATGTTGTTGTTTGAAGTGGATTAACTGTATGACTTATTCCAGCTCCAAGACCCTGATTCCACGTATAACTACTTGCTCCATCTGCTGTAATTGTAACATCTTCTCCTTCACAAATTGTCAAATTGTCTGCGCTAGCAGTTACTGTTGGTATAGCATTAACTGTAATCGAATTTGTAAATACTTGAGAGTTTGAACCATTTGCATTGGTAACTTCTAATGTTACATCGTATGTGCCAGCTGTAGCATAAGTTACTGTTGGATTTTGTTGTGTTGATGTTGCTGGTGTTCCTCCAGGAAAAGTCCAATTCCAACTCGTTGGATTTCCTAAGGAAATGTCTGTGAATGAAACATTACCACCTTCACAAATCTGGTTATTACTAACACTGAAATTTGGAGTTGGAGGAACCGTTGTCTCTACTCCTGTAATATTAATGTTATCAATGTAAAGGTTATTTCCATTATTTCCAGCATTATATGCTTCAAACATAACGAAAATGTCATTACCTACAAAAGCATCTAAATTTACAGTAAAACAACTTGCACCAGGTGTTTGTTGACTAATTGGTTGGAAACACCAATCTACAGCGTTTGCAGGAGTAAACATCGCAGTGCTCGTTGTCTGAGTAGCTAAGGTTCCACTTCCATCCTCAGCCCAGCCTGCTACTCTCGTCCATGAAGCTGTACAATCTGTCGATACATAAATAATCAAAGAGTCATTAGCACTTTGTTGTGCCCTTCTATATGCATGGTCAAACGTCATTTCTGCGCTTGAAACACCCTGTAAGCTAATTTTTGGAGAAATTAACCCATCTCTTCTATTTACTTCTTGATAATTAAAGAAGTCCATCTTTGCAGCCATGTTTCCTGGAGTGATTCCTCCAACTTGTGCTAATCCCCATGTAATTGAGTTGTCAGGATTAGAAATAAACCAACCTTGCGCATTGTTTTCAAAATCTTCAATAAAAGGAAGCTGTTGAGCAGTTAAATCACCAAATATATTGACGGATTCATCGTCATTTGCCGGGTTTTGATCAGTTTGCCCATTAGGATTATTAGTCTCTGCTGAAAATGTTTGAGCACCCGCAGATGATACAATTGCTGGCAAAGTAACATTGGTAGTTTGTTGACTTGCTAAGTTTCCTGTCCAACTGAATGTTTGACTTGTTCCTCCAATTGAATATAAAATATCTACGGATGTTAGTGTATTAGCACCAAAATTCTTTAGTTCAACAATTGGGGTTACAGACGGCGAACACACCATAAATTGAGGTGCAATAATTGCTGTAATACCAGCGTCATCATCAATCTGTGTTTGGCTTAAACAAAATTGGTGACTAGTGGAACTTCCAAAATTCACACTACCGATTTCAAACAACAAATCTCCAGTTCCATCAACCAGTTTATAATAACCATTTACATTACATCCTTGATACTGTGCACCTGCCATTCCGTCACCATAGCTATCAGAGATTATAAACGTATAACATCCTTCTGATAGACAAATTTCATGTGTGTTCTGCGTTCCATTTACACCATTTTGATAAGGTCCTCCACTATAAACAACGTTGTTTGAAGCATCCTTTATTTCCCAAGTTGTTTCTTCTCCCCAACAATCGGTATTAAGGGTTAAAGTTACAGTTTCACCATTTGCAACGATACTAAAGTTTGAAGTTGAAGTATTGTTTGCTGAATTTTGGTCGGTTTGTCCATTTGGATTTGAAACAGTAGCTGTAAATGTATAGTTACCTGAAGTTAATGTATGTGTCGGAAGTGTAACTGAGACAGATTGACCCGTAGGTAAGTTCCCTGTCCAATTATAAGTTTGAGGAGCAGCACCCCAGTCATACGTAATTGTTGCACTTGTTAATGTTTGCGCCCCAAAATTTCTCAGCTCAATCTGGGGTGTAATTTGACTAGAACAATTTGAACCAACAGGAGAAATAATTTCACTAATTGCAGCGTCGTAATCGTTTTGGAAAGACATTAAACAGCTCAGTGCTTTATAAGCGTTGATTCGACCAGAACCTAATTGATTATTGTTATAGTGTGAACTTCCAGGCATTGCATCTGCTGTGTTTAATAAGCAATCTACAAGATCCGTTTTAGAAGCGGATGGGGCATATGATTTCATTAACCCCAATAATCCAGCAACCATTGGACTTGCCATAGACGTTCCACTCATATTCTGATATGAATTTCCAGGTACAGTACTCGCAATTTGACTTCCCGGTGCAGCAACATCAATCCATGTTCCATACTGAGAAAAACTTGACTTAGTATCATTACTTTGAGTAGAAGCAACTGCAATTACATTGTTGTATGCAGCAGGATAAAGCTGAGAAGTTGTACCATCATTTCCTGCGGCTGCCACTAAAACAACACCTTGATTCCAAGCATTATTTATCACGTTTTGACCATAAGATCCTCCACTAGGTCCACCCCACGACATATTAATAACGTCTGCTCCATTATTAGCAGCCCATACAACACCCTGATAACCATAAGGCAAGGCTCCACTTGTACAATCACCAATTTTTACAGGTAAAATGCTCACACCAGCCCCGATAGAAGCCACCCCAATTCCATTGTTGGTTTTTGCACCTACAATACCAGCTACGTGTGTTCCGTGATCTCCAGAGTTAGATCCACATGGACCAGGACTACTCCCTCCACCTGCATCATAACCTGCTAATAAAACACCTTGCAAATCAGAGTGAGTTAGCTCAAATGCGTTATCTGTTACTGCAACTACTACACTTGAAGAACCTAATGAAATATCCCATGCGTCTGGTGCTTGTATTTTAGGCAAAGCCCATTGGTTACTAGCATAATACTGGTCATTTGGCGTAAAAAATGAACGATGTAGCGCTTTTAGTTCAGCATACGCTATTGTTTCATTTTTATTTAACTCTCTTACAACCTTATCTACCAAAGTTATATTGGATAACCGAATTTGATAAGTTCTGTTAAGCAATTCATCATCTATATCTGGATGTAGATGCTGAACTTCAACTATGTCAAAATCTTTTAAATAATCTGTAAAAAGTGGTTCTTTCTTAAAATCAACTATGTTGTTGCTAGAAAGGATTTTCTTTTGATCTGTTTTTAATTGAAAAATTACTAATCCGTCTTGATAGTGTTCGTAGTAGGTCTGTGCGGTTACAAATTGGAATCCGAAAAAGAATACTCCAATAAGTAGAATGTATTGTTTATAGTTCATTTTATTATGGATTTTATTTATATTAATAGTTAATATTACAAATTCATGTTAATTTATCCTAAAATTATCTTAAAAATAACAACTAAAATAACACCCAAATGATTAATTGGGCTAATTCATTTATTTATCTGTAAAATGTAAAAAATTAACGCCACACAAATATTTTTTATTTAAATAAATCTGATCTTAGGAATAAAGCAGAAAATTATCCAAAAATTCATCGATTTGTTTCCGAATTTCAGTTATATCTTGATTTAACATACATTTAAAATGTCCTTTTGGACATTTATTATAACCTATTTTTGAACATGGTCTGCAATCCAAATCTTTTACCTCATGAATGGAGTATGACATAGGAGACTGTGGTCGGTAAGGATACATCCCAAATGCAGGAACTGTATTTCCCCAAATACTTACAATGGGCAATTTGAATGCTGTTCCAATGTGCATCATACCAGTGTCGTGCGTTATGAGTAACGCCGCGTCTTTAACAACTTGAGCAGACTCATGAATTGTCAATCCACCACAGGTATTGTTAATTTGCTGATTAGGCAATGCGTTTCGGATTATTTCACCCACTTCCCTATCTTCCTTTCCTCCAATAAGAATAATTGGAACAGGTTGTCCTCTAAGTATTTCAATCAATTGTTCTGGAGGCATTTTTTTGGTTGCAAATTTTCCGCCGATTGCCATGACAATATACTTTTCAAGGTATTCAAATCGTTTTCTGAATGACTCTTGGTCTATATTGATGAAAAAATCTAATCCTTGTAAATCGTTTTTTACGCCTAAAGACTTTACAGTTTCAAAATATCTATCGACAACGTGAATGTTTGGCATTAAATCCTTCTTAAATTGAACCAAAAACCACTTTTTTAAATTTAATTTTGGGAAAGCCTTCGATTTTTTTAAAAGAGCTAACTTAACCCTTAATGTCCTTAAATTATTATGTAAATCAACAATAAACGCATAGTTTTCTTTCCGTAAGTTTGACAAAATCAATTTCGCGTCATCATCATCCCAACCATGTACTTTATCTATATAAGGATTGGATTCAACAAGGTTGACATATTGGGTTTTAGTTAGAAAATGAACCTCTGTATTATCTAGCTGATTACTAATACATCTAACGACAGGACTTGTCAGAACAATGTCTCCAATTGAGCTAAATCGAATGACTAATATTTTTGTCATAAAACAAAGATAATTTTTAATTATAAAAAAGATAGTTTTATGATGTTATAAACTTTTTTCTGTTTTCTTATAAAAATGGATCAGTTTTATCTTTTTCTCTCTTTTTCATTTATATTTACACTAAAACACAAAACAATATAATTCATTTATAAAGATTAAAATGGCGACAGTATTTGAAACACGATTAATTGGAAACATAGGAAAAGATGCGATTATTAAAAAAATGGACAGAGGAGTCTTAGCAATTAATTTTCCAGTTGCACACAATAGAAACTGGAAAGATAGGAAAACAGGAGAAAATAAAACCAAAACCATCTGGGTAAACTGTACAATTTGGAAGAGAGAAGATGGAAACTTACGTCTTTTGGATTTTTTAAAAAGTGGAACTTTAGTAGAATTGATAGGAATACCCTACACCAAGGCTTATCAGAATGAAGATGGAGTTATAAAGTCTGAAATTCGCTTAAATGTTTCTAAGACTAACATTTTAAGGACCGGCAAAAATGATGATAGTAGCAAGGATAAAGAACTTGATGATGGATATGAAAACTTTACAATAGATGAGGATGATTTTTAAGTAAAAAACTTTCAACTGAAAATAAACTTCTTAGTTTTGCATTCAAAAAAAATGATGAGAGCTGTAGGTTTAATACTTATTTGTCTTCTATCACAGGCAAATCTTTATTCCCAAGACAATCGTAAAACATCTAATAAAAACGACACTATAATTGTTTTAGAAGAATTTTCGGTTGTCGAAAGTAATCGCTTGCAACTGCCTTTTATGGAGCAAAACAGAGATGTATTAATACTACCTCATGAAGTAATTCAAAGTTTACCCGTTAAATCAATTAATGAATTATTGGGATATATTTCAGGTATTGATGTGAAACAACGTGGTCCGTGGGGCGGACAAGCAGATATTGCTGTAAACGGAGGGACTTTTGATCAAACTTTGGTTTTGCTTAACGGAATGAAGGTAATTGACCCTCAAACAGGACACAACATGATGAATCTTCCTATTCCTGTTAATGCTATTGAAAGAATTGAGGTACTAAAAGGAACAGCTGCAAGCAGATACGGAATAAATGCACTCAATGGTGTTATCAATATCGTTACAAAAAACCCAGATAAATCAGGTGTTCAGCTTGGCGTTGAACTTGGTAGTTCTTTTGATTCAGATACGTCAAACCTAAAAATATATAAAGGGTTAGAAGTTAACTTCTTAGGAACAATTGTTAAGGACAAATCTGAGCATTTATTGGCAATTAGTGCTGTTCAAACCAACGGACATAGATACAATACTGAAATGAACAATAATAAACTGTTCTATCAAAATCAAATTCATTTAAAAGGAAATAATCATTTACAAATGATGGTTGGCGGCATCTATAATGAGTTTGGTTCAAATGGATTTTACGCTGCACCTGCCGATGTAGAGTCTAAAGAAACCGTTCAAACAATTATTGGTTCCATAAAAGGAGACTTTCAAGTAAATTCTATATGGAAAATATTACCGTCAATCAGTTATCGATATAATAAAGATGATTATATTTTTATACGTACAAATCCTGAGGTTTATAGAAATATTCATACAACCAATGTCATGAACATCACCCTAGACAACAGTATAAAAACTACCATCGGAATTGTAGGCTTTGGTCTGGAATATAGAAGCGAATTTATTAATAGTAACAGTCTTGGAAACTGGAACAGAGACAATTACGGCTTATATGGTGAATTTGCATTTGACAAAGTAGAAAATCTAAGCATCAATGCTGGTGCTTATTTGAATTACTCAGAGCATTTCAAGTTTAAAGTTTTACCATCTTTAGACGCAAGCTATAAGTTTGCAAAATTCTGGCAAATATACGCAAGTGCAGGCACAGGAACACGTATCCCAACCTATACCGATTGGTATTATGATGGTCCGGGAAATATCGGAAACAGTAATTTAACTCCAGAAAATGCCTTTTCAACAGAAGGAGGTGTTCGTTTTTTACATTCAGGATTTAAAGTCGGTGTCAATTATTTTTATCGAGAAGTTAGCGACATCATCGATTGGGTTAAAAACGATATAAATGACCCGTGGGAAACACAAAACTTCCAAGAAGTTAAAATGCACGGTGTTTCTGCTTCTTTCGACTATCAAATGATTACGCCAAAAACAGAGAAGGGGATTTCTTTATTAACAGGGGTTTCTTATACATGGTTAAATCCAATTATGACAAAAGACTATGAATTATATACATTTTCTAATTACACACTAGAAAATTTAAAAGACCAGTTCGTTGCACGCTTTAATATCGGATTTTTAAAAGATTATAATTTTTCAATCAATGGAAGGTATGAAAAAAGGGTAAATTATAAAGACTATTTTCTGTTGGACTCTAAAATCTCAGGAGAGTGGGGAGGATTTAAATTATATGTATCTCTCAACAACATCACAAATGTAACATACATCGAGGCAGGTGCTGTGCCTCTTCCTGGTCTTTGGTTCAGTATGGGATTGACATGGTCTTGGTGGGAAAAAAAATAAAATCTGTACTCTTTTTGGGTATTTAACAATTTTAATGTAATTTTACCCACAAATCTTAAAAACATTAAATTTATGGAAAAAACTGCATTGTTATTGGGAGCTATTTCACTATTATTTTTAGCTCCATCTTTTGCGCAAGAACAATCGAGTCCAAATCAGACACAGCCACAAACTATAAAAAAAGTTGAAAAAGTCCAGAAATTAGAGGCTATTGAAGCTGAAAAACCTTCTCAAAGTCTTCAGTTAAAAGAAAAAACACAATTAAAGGCTGTTCAAATTCAACGAATTGAGTCGGCAAGAACGATTGAGAAAAAAGAAGAATTAACTAAATAAATACTATCATTTATGAAAACAAAATCAATTTTATCCTACGTAATCGTAGGACTTACGTTGCTTTTTAGTACAAATGCAACATCACAAAGTTGCGACATATTAAGAAATTATGGGCATTTAGATCCCGATTCTTATGTTGCGTTAAGTATCCCAGCATTAGGGAGTTTCGGAGGTCATCTTAATCTAAGTGATGGCGTAGATACTTATAATTTCACTGAATACGCTGATCGTTATACTGTTAGTTCTGCAACAGAAGTTACAGGAGTTCGTTTAGCAATCTGGAAACTTAATAACAATAGTGGAAATGGTGCATTAACATTAAAGGTTTACAATGACAATGCAGGGATACCAGGCACAGTGGTCGGATCTCAAACTGTTAGTTATAGTGACATGAATGCGCTACAGATAAATACATTGCACTTCGACAATCCCGTGCCTGTTAACGGAAACTTTTGGGTAGGTTATGAAATTTCTTATGCAGCACCAGTTGATACATTTGCATTGTTTACTTTTGCTGGTAGCATTACTGGAACTGGGACAACTTGGATGAATGCAGCGTCGTTAAGTGGTACAGGAATGTTTGATGGCTGGGACAATGCGAATCAATGGGTTAATTATCAGGGAGTTGGTTTGGAGGCACACATGTACATGGATGTATTATTGACTAATGGGACACCTCCTGAATTGGGTGACGTTTATCTAAATGATGTAGCTTGTCAAGGCACTACATTTGATATTAGTGTTCAAAATTCAACAGGAACAATAGATGGGTATTCATGGATATTAACAACTGATCCATATGTTGACGCAGCATCAATCTTAGATGAGATACATACGACACTTCCGCAAGCATCTATCCAAGCTAATCACCCTCCAGGACCTTATAGAATTTATATTTTTGCAGAAGGCGCATGTAACGAAGATGGAGGCTTTATAGAGGTTGAAATACAGCCAAACATGACAGCAACTGTTACCACTACAAACGCAACTTGTGGAGAGGACAACGGTGAAATATCTTTCACTTCTCCATCTGGAGGAACGGCTCCTTATGTATATACATTTAATGGAGGAACAACTTGGGGGACAAATTCTTCAATAACAGGCGTTGCGCCGGGAACCTATATGGTTGCAACTAAACCAGTAGCTGAGGATGCTTGCCCTTATGTTGAGACAATAACAATTACAGGTGGAACAGCAACAAGTGATGCAGTTGTTACTACTCAACCTGCTTCGTGTTCAGCAGACGGGACAGCTACAATAACTAATTATTCTGCTTCTCATTCTTATGCGTTTTCACCTACTGGTCCAACTGTTGGCAATGGTGGTGTTATTTCTGGGTTAACCGCAGGCACAGAATATTCTGTTGTGGTTTCTGAGAATGGATGTGACTCAGACGCAACACTTTTCGAAGTTCAACCACAACTAACAGCCGATGATGCTTCTTTCCAATATGCTTCTAGTACAATTTGTCTTGGAGATGGAAACGTTACACCTACAATTTCTGGAGTTTTAGGTGGAACATTTAGTGTTACAACGGGTACTGGTCTAGTGGTAGATCCAAGCACAGGTGAAATCGATATGACTACAAGTGTGGCTGGTTCTTATGTTGTAACTTATACAACAAACGGTACTTGTCCAAGCTCTTCAACACAAAGTATTTCCGTTACAGATAATCCAAACGCGACGTTCACTTATTCACTAAGTGAATTTTGTGAGGGAGAAACAGGAACAATTTCTCCAACTTTCGGAAGTGGAGCAAGTGCCGGAACATTTACATCTGGTGCTGGTTTGAGCATCGATGCTTCTACTGGAGAAATTGATTTGAGTCAAAGTACTGCTGGAGTTTATACGATTACAAATACAATAGTGGCTTCAGGAGCATGCCCAGAATCAACTGCAATATACTCTATAACCGTTAACCCTACACCACAAGTTGATGCCGGGACATACGGACTTTTATGTGATATAGACGATGTGATTCCATTGGTAGGTACACCAGCCGGTGGTAACTTCTCAGGAATAGGTGTTTCAAACAATGAGTTTGACCCAGCTGTTGCAGGTGAGGGTATTCACGAAGTTACATATTCATATTCAGATGCTAATGGATGTACAGCAGAAGCATCCGCAATGATTGAAGTTGAGGTGTGTGATAATTCAGGTATAAACACAGAGTTATTAGGACAATTATTCATTGCTCCAAACCCTGCTTCTGACTATATTAACGTTCAGTTAAAAGGTAACAATTCAATTATTGCAATTCAATTGGTTTCTATTGAAGGAAAAGTAATTTCTAATGTTAGTGAAATTGATGGAAATATTGCAAAAGTTAATGTTTCTACAGTTTCAAACGGAACATATCTAGTACATGTATCAACTGAAAAAGGACTTATCGTTAAAAAGATAATTGTTCAATAATAATTTGCTCATAATCATACAAGAAACGGGAGGTTGAAATTAACCTTCCGTTTTTTTATTTCCCAAACTCCAATAAATAAGATGATTTCTTATCTTTAAACCCAAATGCATAAAAAATTCTATTACATAGCAGAATTGCAATATTTGGGATTTCGTTACCATGGCTGGCAAAAACAACCAGGCGTGAAAACAGTTCAAGAGATGACATTAAAAACACTAAACTGGATAATGCCTGAATCTTCAAATAAAGTAATTGCTTCCGGACGAACAGATGCAATGGTTTCTGTGAACCATACCTTTGTTGAATTTTTTACAACTAAAGAAATTAAAAACCCATCCCAATTTCTTAAGGAATATAATGCGAACTTACCTGCTGATATTAGAATACTATCGATCCAAAAAACAGATGAAAATTTTAATATTATTCAATCCGATAAAATTAAAGAATATCACTATTACTTTTCTTATGGAGAAAAAATCCATCCATATAGTTCAGCTTTTATGTGTAACATAATTGAGGACATGGATATAGAAATGATTAAAAAAGGTGCCAAAGAATTTGAAGGAAAGCATGATTTTTACTCTTATACGTTTCGTCCTAATGTTGAAACCAACACAAATGGTGAAATTCTATCATTCGAAGTAGTTGAGAATACCGAATTGACCGCTTCATTTTTTCCAAAGGAAAGTTATGTTGCTAAAATTAAAGGTCGAGGATTTAAAAGAAATCAAATCCGTTTGATGATGGGAATGTTATTTCAATTGGGTCAAAATCAATGGAGCTGGAAAGAGTTTTTGGAAACTTTAGATGGTCAAAATAGAATAAAATTAACGTATATTGCACCTGCATCAGGATTACAGCTTCACAAAGTTGAAATTGAATAAATAACGAAATGAAAAAATTTGAAAAAACCATCATAACACTTGCTGTAATTGGAATAGTTATGAAATTCTTATTACTCCCAGGCGGAACGCTTTTAACCATCATTTCGCTTTCTTTAATTATGTTCTTTTATTACTTCTTTGGAATCGGAATTTTAAATGAATTACCATTTAAACAAATATTTGACAGAAACACATATAAAGATTATTCGCTCAAAAGAATATTTGGTTCCATTGGTGCAGGAATAACTTTGGGAGCAATCACAGCAGGTATTCTATTTAAGCTAATGTTTTTCCCTGGCGATCAAATTAACCTATTAACAGGAATTACCGCAGGGTTTTTCGTTGCAATCGTATCATCAATAAAATACGCAAAGACAAAAGACAAACTTTATCAAAATACATTACAAAGAATTATAATTGTGGGTGGCATTGGTTTGATTTTATTCATCACGCCTCGAATATCCCTAATAAAAATCCAATTCAAAAATCATCCACGTTACATTGAAGCATATCAACACTATCTTGAAGATCCTGCCAACGAACAAAATAGAAGTCGTTTAGAGATAGAATATAGAAGAGCCACAACACCTCAACAATTTCATATAGATGAAAGTAAATAAAGTTCAAAACATTTAATATCAAGCAAAAACATGTTTTTTATTAAAAAAAGATTAAAACCAAACAAAAATCATTCTTAATTAGAAAAGAATAACTATCTTTGCGCCAAAATTAGATTAGACAACATTCATAGATAATAGTGAATACAATGTTAAAGAACTCAATAAAGACATTTGTCTGGATAGTAGCATCTCTAGTGATTACACCCGTTTTTTCACAGCAAGAAACAGAAGAGAAAAATGATTTCGACATGGGATATATGATTATGCATCATATTTCAGACGCTCATGAGTTCCCTGTGTTTAAAGATGTTTCAGTATATCTTCCTATTATTCTTTTGGATGACGGTTTACAAGTTTTTTCTTCTAAAAAGTTTTATAAGGAAGGAGAAGAAATAGATGGATATCTAGTAAATAAAGAAGTAGGATACGGAATGTATCACGAAAAAATCTATAAACTTAATGGTGAAGGAAAACTTGATTTTGACGAAGAAGGACACGTTGCAAGTACACGCCCTTTAGACTTTTCGATTACTAAAAATGTTTTTGGTTTAATGGTGGCTGCCTTAGCTATGGTAATCATATTTATCACAACGGCACGCAGTTATCGTGGTGAAGGCAGAGCTCCAAAAGGAATTGCTAAGTTTACAGAGCCTTTGGTTTTATTTGTTCGTGATGAGATTGCGATTGGTAATATAGGAGAAAAAAAATATAAAAAATATATGCCGTACTTATTAACGGTGTTTTTCTTTATTTGGATCAATGCAATATTTGGATTAATCCCTTTCTTCCCAGGAAGTACAAACGTAACAGGAAACATCAGTTTTACATTGATGTTGGCTATTTTTACGCTAATTCTTACTGTTTTTTCAGGAACAAAACATTATTGGGGTCATATTTTTGCAACACCTGGCGTTCCAAAACCATTATTATTTATCATGATTCCAATTGAAATTGTTGGAATTTTCACAAAACCATTCGCTTTGACTGTCCGTTTGTTTGCAAATATGACAGCTGGACATATTATTATATTGGCATTTATTGGTATTATCTTCACGTTTCAAAGTGTTGCGTGGGCAGGATTATCCGTTCCTATGGCGTTGTTTATCAACTTCTTGGAACTGTTAGTTGGAGCGCTACAAGCGTTTATTTTTACAATGTTATCTGCGCTTTTCATCGGAGAAGCGGTGGCAGAGCATTAATTAGTTTTGTAATAATTTAAAACAAATAGTTATGACTATAACTGGAATAGCTGCTATTGGAGCAGGATTGGCAGCATTAGCTGCAGGAATTGGTATCGGGAGAATTGGTGGTTCAGCAATGGACGCAATCGCTCGTCAACCAGAAGCTTCGTCTAAAATTCAAACAGCAATGATTATTGCGGCTGCACTTGTTGAAGGTGTTGCACTTTTCGCAGTAGTTGTTGGTTTGCTTCAAGGACTATAAAAAGCTCTAAATCTCTACGTAACGGTTGGTTACGTAGAGATTTTTAAGTTAAAATTATTAAATTAAAATAGAAAATGGAATTAGTAACACCAGAAATTGGATTGACTTTTTGGACAGGTTTAATCTTCCTTACCGTCTTGTTCCTTTTAACAAAGTTTGCGTGGAAACCCATCCTAAACATGGTTAATCAACGTGAACAAAATATTCAAGATGCTTTGGATTTAGCGAAAAAAACCAAAGCGGAAATGGAAAAACTACAAATTCAAAACGAGAACTTGTTAAAAGAAGCTCGAATTGAACGCGACCAAATAATTAAGGAAGCAAAAGAAACAAGTGTCAGAATGGTTGATGATGCCAAAGCAAAAGCGAAAGAAGAGGCAGATAAGATTGTAGCAAATGCTAAATTGACAATCGAGGCTGAAAAGAATGCAGCAATTATTGAATTGAAAAATCAAGTTGCAGGTATTGGACTTGAAATTGCCGAAAAAATTCTTGTAAATGAACTTTCTTCTGACGAAAAACAAAAACAATTGGCAGAATCACTCGCTAATGATATCAACTTAAATTAAGAACAATGGAAGGAATGAAAGTTGCGAGTCGTTACGCTCAATCACTCTTAGAGTTAGCTCAAGAGAAAAATGTTATTGATGATGTGTTGGCAGACATGAACACCTTGTTGAAAACAACAAATAACAACAGAGACTTCCATCTTTTCCTTACAAGTCCTTTGATTAAAGCAGATAAAAAAAGTCAGATTTTAAACATACTTTTTGGTGATTTTCAAGAATTATCTTTAAAATTTATGCACCTGCTTACAAGAAATCATCGTGAAATGTATTTACCTTTAATTGCTAAAAACTTTATTGATAAAGTAAACAAGTTAAGAAACATTGTTCCAATTACAATTACCTCAGCAGTTAAACTAGATGAGGGTGTAAAAGAATCAATTCTGAAAAAATTGAACGAAAACGTAAAAGGGACAATAGAATTGACAGAAGAGGTTAACAAAGAATTAATTGGAGGATTCGTTGCTAGAATGGGAGATGCTCGTATAGATGCAAGTGTTTCTAATCAACTTAAAAAAATAAAAAAACGATTATTAAAATAAATTTTAAATGGTAATTAGAATTACCTTGTAAAGATTTTAAATATGGCAAATATAAAACCAGCAGAGGTTTCTGCAATTTTAAGAGAAGAGCTTTCAGGATTCAAATCGGAAGCAGAGTTACAAGAAGTAGGTACCGTTCTTTCAGTGGGAGATGGTATTGCACGTATTTATGGGCTTAGAGGAGTTCAGTACGGTGAGCTAATCGAGTTTGAAAACGGACTACAAGGAATTGCTCAAAACCTTGAAGAAGATAATGTTGGAGCAGTTCTAATGGGTGAATCAACAGAAGTAAAAGAGGGAGACACAGTAAAACGTCTTGGAATCATTGCTTCTGTGAAAGTCGGAGAAGGAATCGTTGGACGTGTAGTAAACATGCTTGGAGTTCCAATTGATGGTAAAGGATCAATCGAAGGTGAATTGTTTGAAATGCCAGTTGAACGTAAAGCACCTGGAGTAATTTACCGAGAGCCAGTTACAGAACCTTTACAAACAGGGATTAAAGCGATTGACTCTATGATTCCAATTGGAAGAGGACAACGTGAGTTAATTATTGGTGACCGTCAAACTGGAAAAACTACAGTTGCTATCGACACCATTATTAATCAAAAAGAATTTTATGATGCAGGTGAACCTGTATATTGTATCTATGTTGCAGTAGGACAAAAAGGATCGACTGTAGCTGGAATCGTTAAAAAATTAGAAGCTGCTGGAGCGATGGCTTATACAACTATCGTTGCTGCTAACGCATCAGACCCTGCGCCAATGCAGTATTTTGCACCAATGACAGGAGCAGCGATTGGTGAGTATTTCCGTGATACAGGAAGACCAGCTTTAATCGTTTATGATGACCTTTCTAAACAAGCGGTTGCTTACCGTGAGGTGTCACTATTATTACGCCGTCCTCCAGGTCGTGAGGCTTATCCTGGTGATGTTTTCTATCTTCACTCAAGATTGTTAGAGCGTGCTGCAAAAATTATTAATGATGATGAAATTGCGTCACAAATGAACGATTTACCAGACTCTTTAAAAGATAAAGTGAAAGGTGGTGGTTCATTAACAGCATTGCCAATTATCGAAACACAAGCAGGAGACGTTTCTGCATATATTCCTACAAACGTAATTTCAATTACAGACGGACAAATTTTCTTGGAATCTGATTTGTTTAACGCAGGAGTTAGACCAGCGATTAACGTGGGGATTTCTGTATCCCGTGTAGGAGGTTCTGCACAAATTAAATCAATGAAAAAAGTATCAGGTACATTGAAACTTGACCAAGCTCAATATAGAGAACTTGAAGCGTTCGCTAAATTTGGTTCAGACCTTGATGCAGCTACAAAAAATGTATTGGACAAAGGAGCTCGTAACGTAGAAATCCTTAAACAAAATGAAGGAGACCCATATTCTGTGGAACGTCAAATTGCTATTATTTTTGTAGGGACGAACGGTTTAATCCAAAATGTTCCAACAAATAAAGTGAAAGAATTTGAAACAGAATTTCTTGATTTCTTAGAAGCTAAACATAGCGATACTTTGAAAGAACTGAAATCTGGAAAATATACAGATGAAGCAAAAGAAATTTTAACAAGAGTAGCAAAAGAAATCGCTTCTAAATACTAAAATTAGGAATTGGAAGGTAGAATGTTAATAACCCTCTAACTTCAATTTGCTGACTTTTAATTTTAAGAATAAATGGCAAACTTAAAGGAAATAAAAACACGTATTACTTCAGTATCTTCAACGATGCAGATAACACAGGCGATGAAACTGGTTTCTGCAGCAAAGTTGAAACGTGCAACTGATGCAATTACGCAATTACGACCTTACGCTGAAAAAACTCAAGAGATATTAAATAACGTTAGCGCAACGTTAGATTTGTCTGAAAATAGATATGCGGAACAAAGAGAAGTAAAAAATGTATTGATTGTTGGAATAGCATCCAACAGAGGTTTGTGTGGTGGCTTCAACAATAACATTACAAAAAAAATTAACGATTTGCTGAATCATGATTTGAAAGGTAAAAACATTCAAATTTTATCAATAGGTAAAAAAGTAAATGATGCTTTTAGAGATTCTGGATTGTTGGCAGAACGACCAGAAAATTTAGGCGATTCAACTTCTCTGTTTAATGAATTAACATTCGAAAACACGTCGGAATACGCTCAATATTTAATGGATGAATTTATAGAAAACAAATTCGACCAAGTGATCATTGTGTATAACGAATTTAAAAACGCTGCCGTTCAATATATCCGCGCTGAACAAATGCTACCAGTTATACCGACAGAAGCAGATGATAACTCAAGTGAAGTAGGAGACTATATCTTTGAACCTTCAAAAAATGTTATTATCACCGAAATGATTCCAAAATCATTAAAACTTCAATTGTTTAAGGCCGTTTTAGACTCTAATGCTGCTGAACATGGAGCTCGAATGACTGCTATGCATAAAGCAACTGATAATGCATCTGAATTAAAAAGATCATTAACTTTAGAATACAATAAAGCTCGTCAAGCTGCAATTACGAACGAAATTCTAGAGATTGTTGGTGGTGCGGAAGCTTTAAATGGATAAGTAACGCATTAGTTATTATAGCCATAGTTATTCTATCTATTTCCTCGCATTTCAAAGCTGAAATTCTATGGTTATATGCTGATGCTTTCTTTGGCATTAGAAAACTATGTCCATTTATTAAGTTATTTGACTATTACATTGAAGTAATACCCTTTTAAAAAAGGATATTACACAGTTTACTAAATTAAAAGAGCTTTATAATCTATTTATTTATTATATTGTTTAAAATTTTCTCTAAATTTATTAAAAATATCAGTAGGCATGAAACGTTTATTTACATTAACCATATTAATGGTTTTCCCTTTTATTTCATTTTCTCAACAAGGAGATGGAGGTTTGCCACATATAGTAAAATCAGCAGATTTGAGTGAAATTCCAGTATATGTTTTTTCACAACCAGACATCAACACATTGCGTGCTGAAGATAAAATTAATGACTCTTTAAAAACAGGTCCTTGGAGATTTGGATATAATTATGAAAGCAATTTAAATCTTAATAATGCAGGTAAATGGTACGATCTACCAAATGGAGCAAAAGTTTGGATGTTACGCATAAATGGAACTAATGCTAAAACAATTAACCTTACTTTTTCAAATACAAAAATTCCTGAAGGAAATGAATTGTTTATTTATAACCCTGAACAAACATTTGTTTTAGGAAAATTTACACAAAATCATATTTATCAAGGAGAGCTTGGTGCTGAATTAATACCAGGAGCAGAGTCTTATGTGCAATATTATGTTGCACCCTATAATGTGAATGGTTCGGTTAATATTTCAACAGTTACTTATGGCTATCGGACTGCAACGGAATTCTATCAAAGGGCTTTTGGATCGTCAGGTGGTTGCAATATGAATGTTAACTGTCCTGACGGCACACCATATACAAATCAACGGAATAGTGCTGTTATGCTGGTTTCAGGCAGCAACGGCTTTTGTTCAGGGGCATTGATAAACAATACAAGTTTTGACGGAACACCTTATGTTTTGACAGCAAATCATTGTGCAACAGGAAGTGTTACAAACTGGATTTTTAGATTCAATTGGCAAGCCACTAACTGCAGTAATCCTGCATCTTCGCCATCATTTCTATCATTATCTGGTGCTGATTTAAGAGCGAAAAGACAACCCTCTGACTTCGCTCTTGTAGAAATAACAGGAGGACTAAATAGCGGTCAAATCCCAGAAAATTATAACCCCTACTTTGCAGGTTGGAACAGACAAAACGAACCAGCAGTTAAAACATTTTGCATTTCTCACCCGTCAGGCGATATAAAAAAGATTGCCTTTGACGATGATCCTCCAGTTGCAGTTCAGGCAATGGGTTCTTCAGAAGCTAATAGCTCGTGGGAAGTGACTTGGGATAGAAATACAGTAACGGAAGGCGGTTCATCTGGTTCTCCCTTGTTTAATGAAAAAGGACAAATAATTGGTCAACTTTGGGGAGGAGGTTCATCTTGCTCCAATGCGGGAACACCTGATGCTTATGATTATTATGGACGCATTCATAATTCGTGGGAACCTGCAGGAAGCAGTATTAACGAACAGTTAAAACATTGGTTGGACCCAACAAATAACGGAGCTCAAGAGATTGACGGCTACGACCCGTATGGAACATCTGTTGACCATGATGCCTTTGTTTATTCACTTGTTGGATTTAAAGAGAATATGTGTAACACTTCTTTTGTTCCCAAGTTTACTTTGATGAATAAAGGTGACCAACCATTAACTTCATTAACGATCGAATATGATTATGGAACACAAGGTGGAGGAACGATAAATTGGACGGGGAGCTTAGCTAAATTTGAAACTGAAACTATTCAATTACCGCTTTACACAAACATAAACGGAAACAATAGTATTTCTGTTGTAACATCTAACCCGAATGGACAACCAGATGACAATCCAGATGACAATTCTATAAGCATTGACTTTGTTGCCAGTCCAAATGGAAATGGGGTGGATTTTGAGTTTAATATGTCTTGTTGGCCAGAAGAAAACTCGTGGGACATCAAAGATGGAAATAACAACATTATTTTAAGTGGTGGTAATTACACAACAGAAATATTAAATGAACAATTCTGCTTAGATGATGGATGCTATACCTTAACACTTTACGATACCTATGGAGATGGTGTGGCAGGAGAACAATATTGGACGTGTGGAGTTGACGGATACATGACATTAACCGAAGTAGCAACGAACTCTATTTTAGCCGAATTGTTAAAACAAGATGCAGATTTTGGAAGTGAAATCTCATACAATTTCTGCATTAACACCTTATCATTAAATGCAGAGAACTTAGAGTATAAATTTAATATTTACCCAAATCCATCTGATGGAAATTTTAAAATAGAGACGAATGTTGAGGGTGAAAAACAAATCTTAATTATCGATGTAACAGGTCAAATTGTTCATAAAAAAGTTACAAATTCAACTGATATTCAGATTCAAAAATCGCTTTCTTCAGGTGTCTATTTGGTAAATATTCTGCACAACGACAATAAAGTTACGAAAAGGTTGGTAGTTAAATAATCATATAAAGAGGTTTAAATACATTCCTTTCTCAACTTCTTTAAATTTTTATATAGAAAAATGAGTATTTTCTCTTAAATTTGCCTATTTTATACAAATACACTTTTGTATTGTAAAACAGATTATTTAGGCAGTATTAATCGTATGGAGAACATTCGTAATTTTTGTATCATCGCACATATTGACCACGGTAAAAGTACTTTGGCGGACAGATTGCTTCAAGCAACAAATACCATCTCAGAAAGAGAAATGCAAAATCAAGCGTTGGATGATATGGATTTGGAACGAGAAAGAGGAATTACAATTAAGAGTAAAGCCATTCAAATGAATTATGAATTTGAAGGAGAACAATTTACTTTAAACTTAATTGATACGCCTGGGCACGTCGATTTCTCTTATGAGGTTTCTCGATCAATTGCTGCTTGTGAGGGTGCTTTACTCATTGTAGATGCATCTCAAGGAATTGAAGCACAAACGATATCTAATCTATACTTGGCGTTGGAATATGATTTGGAAATAATTCCTATCTTAAATAAGATGGATTTACCAAGTGCTCAACCCGAAGAGGTTATCGACCAAATCATTGAATTAATAGGTTGCAAAAAAGAGGATATCATTCCAGCTTCAGGGAAAACTGGTTTAGGTGTTGACGCTATTCTAGAGGCAATTATTAAGCGTATTCCTGCTCCAAAAGGCGACCCAAACGCGCCACTTCAAGCAATGATTTTTGACTCTGTATTCAATACGTTCAGAGGTGTTATTGCATACTATCGCGTGATGAACGGAACGTTAAAATCAGGAGATAAAATTAAATTTATAAATACTGGAGAAACCTATCATGCTGATGAAATAGGAATCTTAAAAATGGGATTAGAGCCTAAAAAGGAAATAAAAGCAGGTGATGTTGGCTATATTGTTTCTGGAATTAAACACGCAAAAGAAGTCAAAGTTGGAGATACAATTACAACGGCTGAAAACCCAAGTAAAGAAGCAATTCATGGATTTGAAGATGTAAAACCTATGGTTTTTGCTGGAATTTACCCAGTAGAAACAGACGATTTTGAGGAATTACGTTACTCAATGGAAAAATTGCAGCTAAACGACTCTTCTTTGGTGTATGAACCTGAGTCTTCTGCAGCACTTGGATTTGGTTTTAGATGTGGCTTCTTAGGAATGCTACACATGGAAATTATTCAAGAGCGTTTGGAGAGAGAATTTAACATGACTGTGATTACAACCGTGCCAAACGTTTCTTATTATTGTTATAAAACCAGAGAACCCGAAAAGAGAATTGTGGTAAACAATCCTTCTGAATTGCCAGATCCATCAACAATTGAGAAAATTGAAGAACCTTATATTAAAGCACAAATCATTTCAAAATCAGAATATATTGGCCCAATCATGAACCTTTGTATTGAAAAAAGAGGTGAACTAAAAAACCAGATTTACTTGACACAAGACCGCGTGGAAATTACTTTTGATATGCCGATGGCAGAAATTGTTTTCGATTTTTACGACCGATTAAAATCTGTCTCTCGTGGATATGCTTCTTTTGACTATCATCCAATTGGTTATCGCCCTTCTGATTTAGTTAAAATGGATATTTTATTGAATCATCAACAAGTAGATGCACTTTCTGCTTTGGTTCATAGAAGCAATGCTTACGATTTAGGTAAAAAAATCTGTTTAAAGTTAAGAGAACTCATACCACGCCAGCAATTTGAGATTCCAATTCAGGCAAGTATTGGAGCTAAAATTATCGCCCGTGAAACAATCAAAGCATTAAGAAAAGATGTGACAGCTAAATGTTATGGAGGTGATATCTCAAGAAAAAGAAAGCTCCTCGAAAAGCAAAAAGAAGGAAAAAAGAAAATGCGCCAGGTTGGAAAAGTAGAAGTCCCACAGGAAGCGTTTTTAGCAGTTCTCAAACTCAACGATTAATTTTAAAATATTGACACAAATTATCCTACATGCAATAGTTACTGGACTCATTTTGAGTGTTATGATTGGCCCTGCTTTTTTTCTCTTATTAGAAATAAGCATAAGACGAGGCATCCGCATTGCCATAGCTTTTGACTTAGGAGTTTTAACCGCTGATGTCATCTATATTCTTATCGCCTATTTCTTTATCCATCAAGTGGAAGAATTATCACAAGGAGAAGAAAATGCGTATCTACGTATGATTGGTGGAATAATTTTTATTGTTTATGGAATATTTACTTTCACTAAAAAAATATCGGAAATTTCACTTAAACACCGGCAAAGAATAAAAGGTAATCGTTTAGCAAAAATAAAACCTAAAGACTATGCTTTCCACTACATCAAAGGTCTTCTTGTTAATTTGGCAAATCCATTAATCGTTTTCTTCTGGTTTTTTGTGATAGCATCCAGTCGCTCAGTTGGGAAAAATGCAAACAATGACTGGGAACTGTTTATATTCTTAATTTTCGTGTTAGGTACATTCTTTGCTATTGATATATTAAAAATTGTTGGTGCTAAACAACTTCGACCATTTATTACAAGCAAATTACTGTCTTCAATGAACAGAATTACAGGTTCAATTTTGATGATTTTTGGTGTGTTTTTACTGATTAGTAGTATTATTATGTTACTCAAATAATTAAAAAGTATTGCCGTTATATAGATAAGTCTTTTATGAAAATATATGCCATGAATTATAAAATCCTCTCTCTTTTAATCCTCATTTTTGCTAATCCTGTTATCTCACAAAAATCAGATAAAAACAAAAACCTGTCTAAACGACAAACGTTTTACTATGATCCAGGAACAAATCTGCATAAAGAAAGTACAGGCTATTATTATGTTGATGAGTTGGGTGAAACAACTGAAAGACATGGTAGATGGGAGTTTTTTGACAGAAATGGGATAAAAGTAGAAGAAAGAAATTACAACAGAAATAAACTCCATGGAGAAACTGTTCGTTATTACGACGGCAAAAGAATAAAAGATTTGGGTTATTTCAAAAATGATGTTCAAGACAGCATTTATATTGCATTTAATCCAAAAGGCGACACAACAGAAGTCGGTTTTTATAACCTCGGGAAACCCATAGGTCAATGGAGGTATTTTTATGATGATGGCGCATTAAAATCGGTTGAAGAAATCATCGACAGTACATCATTTATTTGGGAGTTTTATGGCGCAGATTCTTTACATACACAAACTTTAACTGATGGAAACGGAGAGGTTATGATTTATTATTCAAATGGAAACATAAAATCTCATCATTATTATAAAAATGGATTAAAACACGGAACGTTTATAGAAGGAGCTGTTTATGGATATCCACAATTAACTGGAGAATACAAAGAAGGGCAACCAGAAGGAGAATGGAAAGAATATTTCTATACTGGAGATCTTGAAAAGATAACAAATTACGTTAATGGAAAATTACACGGTCCTTATATCTTGTATTATGACAATGGGGAAAACCGTATAACAGGACAATACGAATCGGGTAAAAAGATAGGAGAATGGACATGGTTTACAAACAATGGAACCATCGATATGAAAGGAAGTTTTAAAAACGATTTACAACACGGGTCATGGATTTATAATTATACAGACGGCTCACTTTCATATCGTGCTAAATACAAAAACGGAAAGAAAGATGGTACGTGGAAGTATTATTATAGAACTGGGAAGAAGTTTAAAACTGGCGATTTTAGAGATGATTTGAAAGAAGGTGAATGGAAGACGTGGTATGAAAATGGAACGCTTCTGATGGAGGGTAATTATAAAAAGGACTTAGAAGATGGAATTTGGAAAAATTATTGGGAAAATGGAAATCTAAAAAACCAATCAACTTTTAAAAAAGGGAAATTGAACGGTGAATGGTTATCTTTTTATGATAATGGCATTAAATTAACTCAAGGAAGTTATGATATGGGCGTAAAAACAGGAGAATGGACAAAATTCTTTCCAAACGGAAGCATCAGTGATATAACAACCTATAAAGTGATGGTGAGAAAGTCAAAAATTGATTATGGAATCATGAAAAATCGTTCTGAAAGAATCGCTGTAAAACATGGAAAAAGTGTCGCATACTCCCAAAAGGATTACACAAAGATGGAAGAGGGAAAGTATAAGAATGATAAAAAACACGGAAAATGGGTTGCATACAATCCTGGAGGAGAATTGCCAGTAACCATTACGCACTATAAAAATGGAAGTTTGAATGGAAAAATGTTAAGCTTTGACAGATATGGAAATATTATATCAGAAACTAACTATAAAAATGGGGTTAAACATGGAAATATGAAGATTTTTGATAAAAATGGTAAAGTTACACGAACCATGAAGTTTAATCAAGGCATTCAAGTAATCGAAGGCACAAGGTCAGGAACAAGTTTCTCTCCTAATTAATACCGAATGACAAAGTGCTCTTTCTGTTGGTGCTTTCTTGGAACTATAATTCCCAATCTGAATAAATCTAATGATAAATGAAATTGTGGCTGTTCTTTTACCATTTTCCAACCATCTAACATATCTTTTGTCCACCTAATATCATCTAAAATGATAATTGTTTCATCGTGAATATGATTTTTTAATAATTCAAGATAGAAAAATAAACTTCGACTTTTGTGGTCGCCATCGATATAAATTAAATCAAAAACGAACTGATTATCAAGGGTTGATAGATAATTTTCAAAAGAATCATTAATAAAATCAACTTGATGTAGATGCTGCTTTGGAAAATTAGTTTTAGCAGTATTTAATGTATTGACACATCCTTCAATTGTTGTGACTTTTGATTTATCGTTTCCCGAAACCAACATATAAGTTCCAAGCCCTAAAGAAGTTCCTAGTTCTAAAATATTCTTTGGTTTATAGTGTGTAGAAATTCGGTAAAGAAGTTTCCCATACTTTAAGTCCACACCTGAAACTTTTACTATATCACTAATTTTTCGATGATTTTTTAAAACCCTTGAGCCCGCACCAAGGTCATTTACTTCAATTCTTTCGTGGCTTTTCAAGTAATGATTCCTAAGTTGTTTAAACCCTTGTAATGTTGAATTTGGAACAAATAAACGCAAGCATTTATCACCAAAATCAAAAACAAAAGGAGAATGAACACCAAATCTTTGCCGTGCTTTCCATCTATATTTTATATATTCGCCAATAATATTTATCATATTGATACTAAAATCAACGTTAAAGATACACGATTAATTATTTTAACTATGAATTCTGACATAACTTTGAATATTATAGAAGAGCAAAGAACAAAAGTTTTTAAGGATTTACCTGAAATTAATTTGGTAAGACCTTGTCGCTTAAATGACGGAGTTATTAGGCATTCCGACTTTGAGAAAAACAAGTATAAGATAAAATTTGACAATACAGAAAAAGAAATTTGCTTCTTTATTCCAGCTTCTGGTTCAGGTTCTAGAATGTTTAGTTTTTTATTCAACTTTTTACACAACCCAAATGAAGAATCAAGAAGTCAAACAGAAAGATTTTTGAATGCAATCCAGACATTTGCTTTTTTTGAAATGTTGCCTTATGATATAAAGAAAAGAGTGAGAGAATATGATATCAATTTGGATGAACTGGTTTCTTATATCCTCAACGAAGAAGGGTTAAACCTTGGTTCTTTACCAAAAGGTCTTATTCCTTTTCATCGTTCAAGGAGCTTTATTTTAAATGCTTTTCAAGAACAATTACTACAAGGAATTCAAATTAAAGATTCAAAAGTTTATTTTCATTTTACCATTAATAAAAGCCATGAGGAAGCAATTCAATCTGCTTTAGATGCCATCCAACAATTAACAGGAAGAGAATCGAGTATTGAGTTATCGGAACAGAACCCCAACACCAATTCTATTGCTTTTGAGGAGGATAAAAATCCACTTGAAGATGAAAATGGAGATTTTGTAACGCGTCCTTCTGGTCATGGTGCTTTATTGGATAATCTGAATCAGATTGATAAGGATATTATTTTCATAAAAAATATTGACAATGTTCAACATGAGTCTCAAGCAACCAATACCATTGATAATTTAAAGTATATGGGTGGTTTGTTGGAATCGTTCAAAGCAGAATTAAGAGATGCGCTACAAAGTGAAGACAAACGTGCTGCACTTGCATTATTAAATCTTCAATATCAATTTACCAATCCTCAATTGGACTTTACAAAATTAACTGATGAAGAAATAGAGAAATTAATTTATCGCCCTATTCGTATTTGCGGTATGGTTCCGAATGAAGGACAAGCTGGAGGTGGTCCATTTTGGGAAGAAAAAAATGGGAATTTATCGAAGCAAATTATTGAGAAGGCGCAGATTAGCAAAAATGAAAAACAATATCGACTCATGGTTCAGGGTCAATATTTTAATCCTGTTCTAATGGCACTTTCTACGAAAGATATTGATGGAAACAAGCTGGATCTACAAAATTTTTCTGATGATGAAAAATACTTTATCGCAGAGAAAACGCATAAAGGGAAACCCATTCGATTTGTTGAACGTCCTGGCTTATGGAACGGTGGAATGTCAGATTGGCTAAGCGTTTTTGTTGAAATACCAACCGAAACATTTACGCCAGTGAAGAACGTTTTGGATTTACTAAATAAAGCACATCAGGAGATTTAGTACTTCCTTATTCTTATCTGTTTTTTATTGGTGGATTGAATTTTTTTCAAAAAAATAGCCTCAAAATAGTAAAATAAAGAAATAATTCATTAATTTAAACTTCTTGATTCAATTCAAAAAAACTTTGGAAAAGAAATATAAACATATTGCATTATTTCTTATTTCTTGTTTATTTTTAAGTTTAACCTTAAAAGGCGAGCAAATATCAACTGCTCCGAACAGGATGTCTTTTGGAGTTAAAATTGGCTTGATGCCTACAGGAAACTTAACAGAATATGCTTTAGTTTATTATAGAAATAATGTATTAGCTTCTATTCAAAGCGTTTCATTAGAACGATTGATTAAAATTGGTCAAGGCGTCTGGCCAGTTCCGAAAACCGTTTCTTTTTTTAATTACTTTGAAGAATATGGATTGCATAACGATACTTTGGCTGATGGGTCAATTTTAGATTACGAAGCTGCTTTCGACTCACTTTGGAAAATTAGATTTACAGAGCATCCATTCGACCAAAAAGCAGGAAAAGGATGGAGTTTGGGAGATGCCAAACCCTCCTTAAAACAACAAAAATATATTTATGATCGATACGGAGTTAGGGGTTACGACCAAGATTATTTTGTAGATTCAAGTTTTTTCAAGCTGCTTAAAGATGTAATGAATGAAGCGTGGATACAAGAATATAAGTCTTTGTATGATTGATTTAACGAGTAATTAAACTTTTTCTAATATAATTTGAAAGATTTTGAGTTTAAAAGATAATTATTTAGCTAAAGTCCAAGAAAGTTGGAAACTTGTGGGAACACGGACACCAACTGACAATTTGGAATTGAAACAGGAGTACTATCAAAAGATTTTCAACATATTCCAAGTTGGGAAAAGCTATTTCTTTATTTTCTTACCGTCATTGAATAAGATTGAAAAAATGTCGCCCTCTTTTTTCAATCTTACTGGGTACGACCCAGAAACAATAACGATGGAATTTTTGTTTGATCATATTCATCCAGATGACGTGGCTACATTTGTTGATTTTGAATCCGAAGTAGTCAACTTTAAGCTGAAACTTCCTAAGGATAAACTGATGAAATATAAAACCCAATACAATTATCGGCTTCGCACTAAAAATGGGAATTATATTAAGGTTTTACAACAATCTATTACCATTCAATGTGACGAAGATGGTACAATCATTCGAAATTTAGTTGTACATACTGATATTTCTAACTTCAAAACAGACAACTTAATGAGGCTTTCTTTTATCGGGTTGGAGGGTGAGCCTTCTTTTACAAATGTTAAACTTCCACTCAAAAATACCGCAAAGAACTATGGTTTAACTGCCCGAGAAATGGAAATATTATTGCTATTGATTAATGATAATGATACCAAAAACATTGCTAATTTATTATATATCAGTGAACATACGGTTAAAACACATCGCAAGAACATTCATTCAAAATTGGGTACAAATAACCCGCTTCAATTAATCTTAAAGGCGATGGATTTGGGATTAATTTAAACACAAAGAAAAAGGAGTTAGGTTAGCACTTACGTTGATGCAAAGACAGTTTTAAGATAATTGTTAATCGAATTCAGGTTATAAAACAAATAAAAATCTATTCTTATTGTCTCACCGTTGGATAAGCATATCCATTTTTAAAGAAATCGTAATTTCCTTCGTTAACTTGAATCTTAACAGTATTTCCGTTTACTTCAAAAGGTGCGTTAACTCTGTTACTTAAAATCTCTACAGTCTCATTTCTAAATAATGAAACGCCACCGTTCAAATTTCTGAAAGCAACAATTCCGTCGCGAATTTTATACTCTTCTGGTATGTAGTTAGCGATTTCATACCTTGTTCCATTTCTGTAGGTAAAAAATGTCCCATTCTCGCCCCAGACAATCATGTCTCTAAAGACCTCAAAAAAAGTTGCATACGTGCTTAACTGAACAATTTCACCATTAATAAAGGCTTTTAGGTTATCATTCCTGTCGATATAGGCGAAAATATTGTAGCCAGCTTGATATTCTTTGGCGGTTATGGGTTCTACGTTAAAAATATCTCTTCCTAAGACAACAGCAAAACTCTGTTCAAATGTGTCATTAAAGACAATTACATTTCCCCCAGCAGAGAACTTAACATTTCCTGAAATAGCACCAATTTCAATAATTTTCCCAGCTGTATATGCATAATGGACATCGCCATTTCCTTCAAAGGCTACAGTATTACTCCCAATTGCTTTTGGAAACATTGGTCTGCCGACACTTGTATATAAAGTCTGAATTTCTCCTTTGTAATAAACTTTTATCGAATAATCTCGCGTATCTTCAAACACAACCAAACTATCTGAAACCTCATAATGTCCACCAAAATAAGTTAGATTTTGTTTTACTCCATTTTCCCATACATTGATAATCGGACCAGAGTTCCACGCAACAATTTCAATTCCAATTTTATAATCATTTACTAAAGCAGAGAGTTTCTCTTTATTGTGTCCATCAAAAACAAAAAGGTCTCTTTTGTTATCGATAAAAGCAATAATCTCTTCCGAATATTTTACATGAATAGGTTCAAGAAAATCCAATTGTGTCGTCATCCCTTCATGAAAACTCTTTAAATAATCTCGATTATTCAAATAAGGAAAAACGTTTTGCCCATATACAAATGGAGCAAAAAACAAGAATATAAATATTAGCCTTTTCATGAATTTAATTTAAAAGGTGCGCCATAGAGCACACCTTTTAAATACTGATTTATTTATTTTGTTTTGCTTTTTTCTTAGATATTTTCTTAGCCATTTTCACAGCTTTGTGAAGGTTTACAACTTTTCCTGTTCTTGAAAGTTCTCCAAAAGGCACTTTTTCAGTTGTACCTGGTTTTCTTTGTAAGGTTTTACTATAATCATCTCCTGAATCAAGGATAATGTTTTTTATCTCCAACATTGTTAAGTTAGGAAAATAACCTTTTATTAAAGCCACAGCACCAGCAACCATAGGCGCAGCCATTGAAGTACCCTGTAGTTTTTGGTATTTATTGTCTGGGATTGCATTGTAAATCTCAAATCCAGGCGCAAAAATATCCACTTGGTCTGCACCATAGTTTGAGAACACTGCAGGTAAGTTCCCTTTATCGTCTCTGGTAGAAGCACCAATTGTTAAAACATGTGTAAATGGTTCATCTTGAAACTCGTAGTGAACAGCTGGAAAATTATCTTCTTTTGCTAAATCTTTCGCATCATTCCCAGCAGCATGTACAAATAAAACATCATGTTCTTGAGCGTAAATAAGTGCCTCATACACTTCATGAGGCAAACTTGAAAACGCTTTACCAAAAGATCCATTGATTACTTTTGCTCCATTATCTACAGCATATCGAATTGATAGAGCAATGTCTTTATCAAACTCATCACCATCAGGGACTGCTCTTAAAGACATTAATCTTGCGTTGTCAGCAACACCATCTCCTCCTAATCCATTACCACGAAGTGCTGCTACAATTCCTCCAACGTGTGTTCCGTGTAAAGCGTCAGGGCCTTCATAATCATTGTTTCCATAGTTTTCCAAATCATTCATATCAAGGTAATCATCACCAATAACAGCTCTATCATCAAAGTCTGGATTGTAATAATAGTCAACCATGCTTTGAATTTGGTTAATTTGTCTGTTTAGTAAATTACTTAAATCTTCTCCTGCCAAAACAATAGAGCCAAAACGTTTTAATTCAGCTTCTTCATTACTTTTTGGTGTCCATTCTTTTACCATTTCTTCTGTCAACTCTTCTTCTTTAACATCCAGTGCTTTTGCAAGATTTGGCATTAAAGTAGGAAGCAATTCGTCACGATATTCTACCATTTTTTGCAAAATCATAGAATATTGTAAAAAATTGGTCTCAACAAATGATTTGGTTTTTAGATATAATTCATAATCTTTTTTGTCTTCTTCTGCTACTTCAGACTCGTCTTCTATGCTTTCAAAACGAGGTTTTAGACGCGCATAGATTCTGGTTCCATCTAGACGTGCATGCTCCAGATTTGTTCCATCAGATTTTCCAAGAAAGTTCCACCCGTGAATATCATCAATGTATCCATTGTTGTCATCGTCAATACCATTTCCAGCTATTTCATCTGAATTTATCCAAATTTGACCTTTTAGGTCTTCGTGGTCAACATCGATTCCTGAGTCAACAATTCCTACAACAACGGTTTCTGGCTCAATTTTTTTGAGTAATTTATACGCTTTGTCAATTGACATTCCTGGTTTTGTATTGTTATACCAGTTTATAATCTCTTCTTCTACTTGAGCGTTAGAATATCCTGAAAAAGCAAACAATAATGAAAGAATAAAAATTCTTAAAGTTAATTTCTTCATGTTTTTTTATTTAGATTTTATTTTTTTTACAAATATCTATTTTATTAGTCAAATTTACGATATTTATCTTTTAATTAAACGTTAATTTATTTTAACTGGTTAAAATATACAATCAAATGGTGTACCAAAGACTAATACTCATATTATTTATCACAACCCCCTTTTTCTTAATTTCTCAGAAATTTGGGTTTGAAAAAGTACTCAATGAATCTCCACAAATTCAAATACCTTTTTCTGTGGAGAACACAATAAAAAACAAGGAGCATCTACAAAGATCTGGAGTAGAGATAAAGAGAGAGACGGAAAATTATTTGTTCTTTACCCAAACACCACAATGGGTTTCAAATCAGTTTAAAGAAGGAATGATTACCAATTATTTCTTTGAATATACACCAAAAGCTTTGTTGGATGATACTGCAAGAAAATGGCATCAGGTAGATTCTGTTCATCTAGGTGTTTCTCCCCTTTTAGATAGCTACACAGGCAAAAATGTGATAATCGGTTTTGTAGATAGTGGATTGGATTATGATCACCCGGATTTTATCAATCAATTTGGTAAAAAAAGAGTAATTAGATATTGGAATCAAAAGGTTGAAACACCAACATCTTCTCCTCAACCTTATGGATATGGTCAAGTGTGGAATGAAGACCAAATTCAGGCAGCACCAAACACAACAACTTCACAGTCTGATTTGGGACATGGAACAACAGTAGTAGGAATTGCTGCTGGAAATGGCTTGGCAAATGGAACAAATAAAGGTATGGCTCCCGATGCAGAAATTATTTTTGTAGAAACGAATTTTGATCTTCCAAATTGGACATTAACTGTTGCAGATGCATGTGATTATATATTCCGCGTGGCAGATAGCTTGAATAAACCAGCGGTAATTAATTTAAGTGTTGGTTCAGCCCTTGGAAGTCATGATGGTAAAGATCCAGCAGGTGAATTCATGGACCTCTTGGTTGAAGAAAAAGAAGGAAGAATCATCGTAGGTGCAGCAGGAAACTATGGAAATCTTATGCCTTACCATGTTCATGCCGACTTATCGGTTACTGATACAAACTTTGTTTGGTTTGAAAATAATCCAAATGGTTCGTTGGGACAAAATACGGTGTTTTTTGATTTGTGGTCGGACATCAGTGAGGCGCAATTTTACTATTCTTTTGGTGCAAACCATAATGTTACTTATGAAAATGTTGCTTCCACAGCATATAGATTTACCCAATTAAATGTTGGAACTCCCATATTTGACACTTTATATAATGCAAATGGCGATAGAATTGCAACACTTGAAATTTACTCTGAATATCAAGGTCAAAACTATCATTTACAAGGTTTCTTTTCAAAAGTTGATTCAACGGATTATCTAATGCGATTTGACGCAACTGGAATTGGAGTTTATGATTTATGGTCAGGTTTTAACTTTGGGCTCAATAAAATTGTTACTGAAATTCCAACTGTTGCAACATATCCAAAAATTACCAATTATATTATGCCAGATAGCGCACAGAGTCTTGTTTCATCTTGGAATTGTTCTCCCAAAATCATTTCTGTTGCAAATTTAAGAAACCGAGCAAGTCATATAAACTATAATGGAGATATGTATGTTTCGGCAGATAATACAACACCAGGAGATATTGCACCTTCATCAAGTAGAGGACCGAACAGAAGGGGCGTAATTAAACCAGACATTAGTGCTTCTGGAGAAGTTTCGCTAGGAAGTGCACCGATGTATATTGTTAATTCACCAACGAGTTATGCAACTATACTCGACCAAGGTGGTTATCATGCCAGAAACGGAGGGACATCTATGGCGTCTCCTGTTGTGGCTGGGATAGCAGCATTATACTTAGAAAGATGTCCCAAAAGCACTTATAAGGATTTTATGAATGACATGAAAAATACAGGATTTTCAGACCAGTTTACGGGTAGCTTACCAAATAATCGTTTTGGTTATGGTAAAATTGATGCTTTTGATGTGTTGGTGAGTAAAAACGGAAATCTCCAAGTTCTTGGCGATACAATCATCTGCCAAATGCCTGTTGTTTTAACGTCAAATATAGAAATGTCGAGTTATGAATGGTCGAATGGTTCGTTAAATTCAGAAGTTATAATTTCACAACCTGAATTGGTTTACCTTTCAGGTACTGATATGCAAGGCTGTAAGATACATTCCGATACAGTTGAAGTTTCTCAAGGTAGTCCGCTTTCAAATCCTACTATCACCTTGATTGATGATACTTTGTATGCTAGTAGTGCCCCAAATTATCAATGGTATTTTAATGATTATCCGATTTCTGGTGCAACAAATCAAAGTTATGCGCCAACCCAATATGGTTATTATAGCGTAGCGATTCAAGGTGCGGATAATTGCAAAAGCTTTTCAAATGCTGTGAATTGGACAAGTGGACTAGCAAACAATGAGGTTCATCGTTTTAAAATATATCCGAATCCAACCTCAACCATTTTAAATGTTGAAGCAGCTAAAGAAAAAATAGAAGAAATTGAAATCTATTCCATACTTGGAGAAATAGTAAAAAGAGAAAAAGTAGAGACTTCTCCACAATATAAGGTGAATGTTCAACATTTGCCTAATGGGTCGTATTATTTGAAAATTAAAACTTCAAAAGAGATTGTTGTTGTTCCCTTTTTTAAAAATTAGAATGAAAGAATTGAGCAGCATTCCTAATTCTTTTTATTTTTGGCATCATATTTGAAAAAACGTAACAAAAAATTAATATGGATTTATCAGGAATCATTTCTATTTCAGGAAAACCAGGGTTGTACAAAATCGTGGCGCAATCAAAAAAAAGCTTAATTGTTGAGTCTTTAGAAGACAATAAAAGAATTCCGGCACAATCTACCGATAGAATATCTGCTTTAGAAGACATCAGCATCTATACGTATGACGCTGATGTTTCATTAAAAGATGTGTATCTAAATATCGCTAAAAAAGAAAATTGTGGTGCAACAATATCACACAAAGAAAGCGCAAATAAATTGGGTGCATACTTGGAGGAAATTCTTCCAGATTATGACAAGGAAAGGGTGTATCCTTCAGATATCAAAAAGGTTTTTCAATGGTATAATATCCTACAAAAAGCTGATTTAGTATCTTTAGAAGACCCAAAAGAAACCGACAAATCAGAAGAAGAATAAAATAAATTATGTTAATTTCTGTATCTTTCTTTTTAGAATTGAAAAGAAAGGTTTAATTTTATAGAAGTTAAATTGTTAATTAATAAATACAATAGTATGAAAAAAGTAGTTTTAAGCACAATTATGCTTGTAAGTTTTGGGATGATTTCTTTTGCACAACAAAACGAACAGCCAAAAGAGGTTGAAAGAGTAGAGTTGCAAAGAGTTCAAGAACCCGTTAAAGCAAAAACAAATTCAAATTTAGAAAAAGTTAAAGAGGCTTTAGATTTAGATGAAGAACAAACCAAAAGGGTTGCAGAACTTCTAGAGTTAAGAAGTGAAACTCAACATAAAAACCGTGAAGCAGGGATAGATCGTGAGCAAGCAAAAGAAGTAAATGAAAAATTCTTAGCTGAGTTTAAATCAATTCTAACTCCAGAACAATTGGAAAAATTTGAAACGCTTCAAAAAGAAAGCGAAACAAACAAGGCTTCATCTTTAAAAGAAAAAGAAGGTTTAAAAGTGATTGAACCAAATTCAAAAACTAAGAAATAAGATTTTAAATTCAATCAAAAAAGGGGCGTGTTGCGCCCCTTTTTTGATTGAAATACCTATTTCCTACTTCAAGAAACTATATCTCTCACTGTAGTTTAACATTTGTTCTTTAAAACTAGTTGGATATACTATTTTAATATCAGTAATCTCCCCATTTTCGTCTTCAATGACTTCATATTCTGGGTTAACAAACCCACTGTATGGTGCGATATCTAAACCCGAAACACGATCAAGAACTTCTTTGTGGATTTCTGGGTTAACCTTCACTGCATAATCTTCGATTAAATCACGTCCAGCTTCAAAATCACCTTCAGATTTAATTCTTTGTATTTCTCTTAAAAGATCTCCGAACAATCCTTTAAGCGACTCGTAATCGTTAATTACAAAATATGTTTTCCCATCTTCCACAATTTTCTCGATTACATTATCCTCAAGACCTTTTTCATAAGCCCAAGCAGCAACAAGCTGACGATTTCTCATGTGTGCTTCTTCAATGTCATCTCCTAAATTTAGGCGTTGCATTTGTGTCATTAAACCATTTCTGATATATCCATCGTATTGAGATTTTCCAACTTCCAATGATTCCATCAATCCAAGTTCAACAAGTTTTTCATCCATTAAAAAGTATAAAGCAACAAGGTCAGCTCGAGCTTCTTCTAATGCACTCGCATAACTTTTCAAAGTTTCTGCTGGAACACTAACACCAGGATTTAATTTTCCACTTGCATGGCCAACAACTTCATGTAATGCAGTATGTAAGTCATCCCCGATTGAATAATATTTCCTAGCTCTCTCAGCCTCTTCTTCCGTGTATGCAAATTCACTCAATAAAGAACCAGCAGATGCATTGTTATATGCACTAATGATATTTCCAAGACTCACAGATTTTGAACCATGTTCTTCTCTAATCCAATCTGAGTTTGGCAAGTTAATTCCAATTGGTGTAGCAGGAGAAGCATCTCCAGATTCTCCAGCAACGCTTACAACTTTATAAGTCACACCAGTCACTTTTTCCTTTTTGTGTTCATCCAAAATTGGGGAATTATCCTCAAACCATTGTACATTATCTTCTAAAACTTTCATTTGCTCTGAAGCATGAAAATCTTTTATTTGAACTACACTTTCGTATGCTCCTCTATAGCCTTTAGCGTCGCCATAAACCTCAACAAATCCGTTGATGTAATCTATGTCGCCTTCAGTTGCCTCTGCCCATGCAATACAATATGCATCCCAATCCTTTAAATCTCCTGTTTGATAATATTTAATCAACAAACGGATTCCTTCTGCTTGTGCTTCATTTTCTGCTACTTCCGTTGCTTTATCCAGCCAATAAACAACTTGTTCCAAAGCCTCACCATACATGCCTCCTATTTTCCACGGAATTTCTTCGATTTCCCCTTTGTCATTGAGAACCATTTTAGAGTTTAGTCCGTAAGAAATTGGTCTAACTTCGTTCGGATCTTTAATTTTCTTGTAATATTCATCAACCATTTCGTCAGTAACACCATCGCCATAATAATTATTTGCACTTCCTGGAATCAATCCTTTTGAAGCATCTAAATTTACGCGTTTATTATCTATATCAGGATTAAAAATAGCCTCTTTGGCTTCAACACTAATTTTCGTTTCTGTTTCAGCCAATAATTCATCAAAGTAAGACTCAGAAAATTTGGGTGTAAATTTACTCATAGAATAGTGATGATGGATTCCATTTGCAAACCAAACTTGTTTTGTATATTCCATAAAATTGTTCCAATCACTGTTTTCTTCTCCGCTATAGTTATTAACGATATTTTCCAGCACTCTTCTAATTTCAAGGTTGTACTTGTAATTTTGATCCCAAATAATATCTCTTCCCGCCATTCCCGCTTGAGTAAGATAATAAACTAGTTTTTTCTGTTGAAGGGATAAGTCTTCAAATTCAGGTACTTGGTATCTTAAAATTCTAATGTCAGCAAATCGGTCAATTTCATATTGGAAATCACCATTATTTATACTTGCTTTGTCTTCGGATTCTGGAACATCTTTATTTTCAACTCCTCCTTCTGAGCAAGAAAATAAAAAACCAGCAACAAAAATGCTCAATATAATTTTTTTCATAAAATGAATTTAAGTTAATTTTGATTTATGGGTTGCTAATGTAATGAAAATATGACAATGATGACAGAAATCATCATAAAATTCACCCTTTTTCCTACTTTATATTTATGTAAATTAGATAATAAACTTTAAAGGTTTGACTCCAATCGTGGTTAATTTTTAGCCCTCGATTAACTTAATTTTATCAGACGTGAAAAATTCAGCTCGTTTTACCAAAGAAGTTTTAATCCATATTTTTTTAGTAAGAACATCAAGTTTTTAATGTCCCCATGAATGATAAAATCTTTAATTTTCTGTACAATTATCATTTTATAAAACTCAATTTCTGTTTCTTTTTCCATTTTTTTAAAGTCAAGGACAGAAAAAATAGATTTATCCATTTTATATTTACCTAAACTGATTCTATTTTTAGCATCTACGTTATAAACTACTGTAACTGTATTACTTTTAACAATTGGAAAAAGTTTGCCAATCCTCCCCCACAATTCTATATCTTCACCAATTTCAAGAGCAGGATTAAATGCGTCTATCATATCAAAAATTGCACTACGGATTACAATGCACCCTGTACAAACAATGTGTTGGTGAAGCATACCATAAAAATAATCATCAACAATATAATCTTCTACATCTTCTCGCCACAACTTGATTACTTTATTATCACTACGACGATAACTTGATGCAAAAACCTGAAAAGTTGGATACTTAGAAATAAGTCGATTTATTTCTTGCAAATGATTGTCCAACCATAAATCATCGGCATCCAAAAATATAATCCAATGAAACTTCGCTTCTTTAATTCCCCTATTTCTAGCAGCAGATACGCCTTGATTTTCTTGATCAATGATTTTGATTCTCTCATCTGAAATTTCCTTAGCTTTTTCCTCACTTTTATCGGTAGAACCATCATTAACAACAATGATTTCAAACTCTTTAAAACTTTGGTTCAAAACAGATTTAATTGTGTTTTTAACGCTCAATTCTTTATTATACAAGGGAATTATTATTGAAAACATTTCGTTATGCTTCTATGGTTTGAATATTTTCTAAAAATATGATATTTTTTAGTTCCAAGCGAGTCCTTGTATAAAAATTTTATCCGTTTTTTTCTTTAATTTCAAAATTTAATCAAATATTTACATAAAAATCAAAGAAAGATGGACAAATAAGTCTATTTTTACTAAAATTATTAAAGCTAAAGTTATGTTTTCAAAAGCTTGTGAATATGGGATAAGGGCTTGTGTTGTTGTAGCAGAAAATTCGATAGACAAAAAGCGTATCAGTCTTAAAAAAATTGCTAAAGCTATCAACTCACCAGAGGCTTTCACCTCTAAAATTCTTCAAAAACTTACAAAACACAATATTATAAAATCCGTCCAAGGCGCTTATGGTGGCTTTGAAATTAGACCAGAACGATTAGACGAATTGAGGCTTATTGATATTATTGATACAATTGATGGAAATGAAAGTTATATGGGGTGTTTCTTGGGCCTAAAGGAATGCTCAGACAATAAACCATGTCCTGCTCATAAAAGATATAAATTTATCAAAGATGACCTTATTCAGATGATGAAAGATACTACTTTGGTAGAAATGGTGAATGACAAAAAAAAGGGATTCGCTTATTTGAAGTTGGAAAAGTACGAATAAAAAATTAACTTAGTAGGTTGTTTGAATAAAGAACAAAATGGCAAAACACACATTGGTAATTGAATCTGATTTTGATTATGATATAATCGGAGTTTGTAGTCATAGCAACGACTATAAATTGTGTTGGGCGATTAACAACAACGTAGAATTACAACTCCATAAGTCAGAGAATTCATTTATGGTTTCTGGAAAAAAGGGCAACGTTATTTCCTCTCATTCAATGTACGAATGGATAAGTGAAGAAGAAAACGTTAACTTTTATTTAATAAAAAATAAAGACGGTGAGAAATTCTTGATTCCTGAAAAATCTCAAATTGATTACTTTTTGATTATCCAAGAAGCAGGTATCATTGAGATTGAGGTATTATTAGAAAAACTCAGAAAAATACCAGAGGTTTTAACAGCCTTTATTTTTGATCCGTACGAGCTGAAATCAGCTGAAAGATTAATATTTTAAATTTGATAGAACAATGAAAAGAACAAAAATTGTAGCAACTTTAGGACCAGCATCTTCTTCTAAAGAAGTGCTTTTAAATATGATGAAAGCGGGAATGAATGTTGCTCGAATTAATTTCTCACACGGCACGTATGATGACCATAAAAAAGTGATTGATATTATCCGTGAATTGAATAAAGAAACGGGGTTAAACATTGCGATTTTGGCAGATTTACAGGGCCCTAAAATCAGAACCCATGAAATGGAAAACAACGGAGTAGAGTTGATTCCAGGAAGTAAGGTTCAAATTGTTACAGAAAAAGAAATTTTAGGTACAAACAAAAAGTTTTCTATTAATTATGAGCAATTAGCGCAAGACGTTAAAGCTGGTGAACACATCCGTTTAGATGATGGAAAACTTGAGTTAAAGGTATTAGAAACAGATGGAAAAACAATACTAACAGAGGTAACACATGGTGGAATATTATCTTCTCATAAAGGGGTAAACCTTCCAAATACAACAATTTCTTTGCCTTCTTTAACAGAAAAAGATAAAGAGGATTTGCAGTTTGCAATGGAACAGAATATCGACTGGATAGGGCTTTCTTTTGTTCGTTCAGCGCGTGATATAATTGAATTAAACCATATTATTAGCCAAAATAATAGCAAGGCAAAAATTATCGCAAAGATTGAAAAACCAGAAGCAGTTAAAGAGCTGGATGGAATTATAGAACAAGCTGGCGGAATCATGGTGGCACGTGGAGATTTGGGTGTGGAAATCCCAATGGAAGATGTTCCTTTGGTGCAAAAAATGATTATCCATAAATGCTATTTAATGGCAAAACCTGTAATTGTTGCTACGCAAATGATGGAAAGTATGATAAAAGACTATACGCCAACGAGAGCAGAGGTTAACGATGTGGCGAATGCCGTTTTAGACGGAGCAGACGCAGTAATGTTATCGGGAGAAACATCGGTTGGTGCACATCCTGTGCGGGTTATTGAAGCAATGACCAAAATTGTGATGAGAATAGAGGAATCTGATCATATTTATGGAAAAGAAGAGGCACCAATTAAAAACAATGCCCGATTTATCTCTGACTCTATTTGCTTTAACGCTACCAGCTTAGCAAGTAAAGTTGGAGCAAAAGCCATCGCAACAATGTCTTTTTCGGGATATACAGCTTATAAAATTGCGTCTCAACGTCCAAAAGCCCAGATTTTTGTCTTTACTGGAAACAAGGAAATCTTGACACAATTGAACTTGGTTTGGGGCGTTCGTGCATTTTATTACGATAAAATGGTGAGTACAGACCATACGATTGCCGATATTAAATATATCCTAAAAGAAAAAGGATTTATTGAAGAGGGCGATTTGATTATTAATATCACTTCAATGCCGATTCAAGAAAAAGGGAAATCAAACATGATTCGTTTGAGTTATGTATAAATGATTTAAAAATTTAAAAGACTAATTTCTTTCATTTTAAACAATTTACTTAGCTTTGTTACTTTAGTTTTTATCCATTATGAATTTTTTTAAAAAACTTACTAACTTTTTAAAAAGTCGTCAGTTCATTTTTAACGTATTGTTAATTGTTGTGGCATGGATAGCTTTATTGTTTATTGCTCAAAAGTATTTTGATTCTTATTCAAATTATGGTGAAAACATCGAAGTACCTGTGCTTTTGAATAATAATGCAGATGATATTCCTGCGCTGATTGGAGATAGACAGTTGCTTTATGAAATTTTAGATTCGGTCTATCACCCAAATTTAGTTGACGGTACGGTTATCTATCAAAATCCCATGCCAACTGATTCAACAGGAGTCGGCGTGAAAGCAAATAGAACGATTCAAATTCGTGTTTCAAAACGTTCCCGCTTGGTTAAAGTGCCGATTGTTATTAGTAAAAGTGAACGGTTTGCAGAGGTAGTAATCATGACGAAAGGTTTGAGAACAAAAAAAACTTATGTTCCAAGTGTTGAAGATCAAGGCGTTGTTATCCAACAGCTCCACAATGGCAAGGAAATTAAGCCTAATCAACAATTACCCATTAACTCCGTCATCGAATTAGTCATTGGAACAGGTAAACGTGGAGAAATGGTGGCTGTACCTAATTTGGTTGGTCTTACAATAAATGAGTCGAAAGAACGTTCTTTATCAAGTTCATTAAAACTTGTACCTGTTTGTTCTGATTGTATAACCTCATCGGATAGTTTGACTGCAAAAGTAATTAGTCAAACACCAATCCATGGAGACAGCAGTTTTATTCCAGCAGGTTCTGTGATTACGGTTTTTGCGTCTTCAAAAAATGAACTTTTACAAGAATAATCAGACTAAAAATAAATTTATGAAGTTTTTTTTCGCTTTTTCTCTATTTCTTACTACTGCCATCGGGTTGAGTCAGGATGGGATAAGTCCGCTAACGGCAAATCCTGATTTATTCAGTAAAATAAAAAAAGTGTCTTTGAAAAGTAATCACTCTTTTGATAGCACAATTTATTATATCACTGACACGATAACCCTTCCGTTTTTTGATGATTTTTCAAGAAACCTATTTCAAAAACAAACAGCTGAAATTGGTGATACAGACCTTTCCGAGGAATTGTACTTTTCCATGTTAGACATAGATACTGAAGCACCGCTAGATAGTGATATAGAACTCACAAATATTCAGACATATCGCTTAGAATACGACCCAATCGCAGATACGACAATCTTCTATTATTTTGATTCAACCGCGTTTTTATATAATAATTTGTCATACTATCCTGTAAATTACGAAAGCAGATACGCCTATCCTCCATTTATTGTTTACGACACATTAGATGGATCGGGTACAAAAGACACGATTTGGATTACAGAAATCGACTATAAACAAGATTCTGCCCGTATTTTTATCAAACAATTGAACGAACCCGATAAATTATGGCTAAATGAACAAGCGTATCACAATTATAGATTTGCAGTAAATCCATGGTCACTTGGAGTGGTTACTTTTGATGGACTCGATGAATATGGATATCCTTACAATTTTGGTAGTATAACCAACTCTTTTAATGATACACTTTTGGCAAAACCAATTGATATGTCATCACTTACCCCTCAGGATTCCGTCTATTTTAGTTTTTTATACCAAACAGAAGGATTTGGAGATATTCCCGAATCAAATGATTCTTTGTTTTTAGAATTTTATTCACCTGTTACAAAAATGTGGGAACGTGTTTGGAGAACAAGCGGAGGACCAACAACTGACTTCAAAGTAGCTCATATTCGGCTGATTAACCCTGAATATTTCAACAAAGGCTTTCAATTTAGATTTATCAATTTTAGCTCTCCAGCAGGTGGATTAGACCATTTTCATATAGATTATGTTAATCTTCGCCCTTCTTCTGGTCGTCAAGATACGTTGTTTAGAGATTTCGCCATAGTTTATCCAATATCAACCTTACTTAAAGATTACATAAGTGTTCCCTGGAAACATTATAAGGCGTCACCTAATGGAAAAATGAGTGATGAAGTAAAAGTTACCGTAAGAAATGGAAGTGTGCTTACAGAAAATAACCAAAACGGTGAAGTAAAAGTCTATTATAACGGTAATTTGGAAAGTTCTTTTGTTTTAAACGCATCAACTCTTTCTGGAGGGAATATCAATTACGCTCCGAGAACAACTTATGAAAGTTTACACGACTTTTCCTCAGGATATCAATACGATCCAAGTGTAGGGAACGACACAGTAGCTTATTTTGATTATGAAGGAAGTGCAACTGCCCAGTTTCCAAACAATCCAATCAACGATACAACATTTGGAAGACAAAGCTTTGAAAATTATTATGCGTATGACGATGGGACAGCTGAAAAAGCTTATGGAGTTACAGGGAATCAAGGTCTTCTGGCTTATAAATTTAAAACCTATCAAGCAGATTCTTTGATTGGGATCTTAATCCATTTTGTGCCTTCAGTAGTCGATGTTTCAAATAACCTTTTTCTGCTAACTGTCTGGGGAGATGACAACGGAAAACCGGGAAATATAATTTATGAAGATGAAGCATACGCTCCTAATCAACCTATTTATGAAAGTGGACGAAATAAATTTCATCGATACCTCTTTAAAGACACAATGATTGTTCCTGTCGGGGAAACATTCTATATTGGAATGCGTCAGCTTAACGAAGAAAGGTTGAATATTGGTTTCGACATAAATCATGACAATTCAGATAAAATATTCTGGAGTGTTAATCACGGAGGAACATGGTACAACGCTAGTTTCCCAGGTTCTGTAATGATGCGACCAATTATTTCTTCGAACATGAACGATAAGGTTGTGGGCGTTGAAAACTTCGGGAAAATTACACAAATAGATTATGACTTTAATATTTACCCGAACCCAACAAGCTCTTTTGTAAACATTGACTTTATAGAAAATGATAATCAAACACAATTTGAAATAGTTGATTTGAATGGAAGAATCATTAAGCATATAGATTATAATTACAACATTGATGTCTCTTCAATTCAAAGTGGCATTTACCTTGTCAAAAGAATTGAAAACAATCAAATTGTAAAGGTGAAGAAATTGATTATCCAATAAATAATGTCTGAAAATATAGAAAACGACCACATCAATGAAGATGAGCAAGAAGAACTTTATGAGCATTATCGATTTATTGCTGATAAAGGACAAGAAGTGCTCCGAATTGATAAATTCTTAATGGATCGTATTCCAAATACTTCTCGAAATAAGATTCAAATCGCTGCTAAAAACGGTAACATCCTTGTAAATGGAGAGAAGGTAAAACAAAATTACAAGATTAAACCTTTGGATGAAGTCTCCATTGTTCTACCTTATCCAGTTAGAGAACTTGAATTGATTCCTGAAAACATTCCACTCGACATTCACTATGAAGATGACGAAGTAATTGTTGTGAATAAACCTGCTGATATGGTTGTTCATCCCGGCTATGGAAATTATACAGGAACATTGTTAAATGGGTTGATTTATCATTTTGAAAATTTACCTTCTTTGCCAACTGATTATTATGGGAGACCAGGACTTGTTCATCGTTTAGACAAACACACAACAGGTCTCATGGTCGTCGCAAAAACAGAAACAGCTTTAACCAATTTGGCGAAACAATTTTACGACAGAACAACAGAAAGAAAATATTGGGCTCTAGTTTGGGGCGATATTAAGGAAGATGAAGGAATAATTCAAGGCAACTTAGGCAGGTCGCTGAAAAATAGAAAACTAATGACCGTTTTTCCAGAAGGCGATTATGGAAAACATGCAGTCACGCATTATAAAGTTATTCGCAGATTTGGTTATGTAACACTGGTTGAATGTCAATTAGAAACAGGAAGAACACACCAGATCCGCGTGCACATGAAACACATCGGCCATCCACTATTTAACGACCTTGAATATGGGGGCAATAAAGTACTAAAAGGAACTGTTTTTACTAAATATAAACAGTTTATCGAAAACAATTTTAACATTTTAACGGGTCAAGCTCTCCATGCAAAAACGCTCGGTTTTATGCATCCTAAAACAGGAGAGAAAATGCGTTTCGACTCAGAGTTACCTGCTGATTTCCAACAAGTTTTAGACCGTTGGGAGACATATCTGAGTGGAAGAACAAATGAAAGTAGCTAAAACATAAAAAGTTTAAGATTTTGTCATTTTTTAGATATATAATGCTATATTTCCATTATGCAAACAGAAATAATTAAACCCTTGCTCGTTTATAGTGCTTCAGCCGGGAGTGGGAAAACATTCTCATTGGTTCAGAATTATTTAAAATTAACCTTGTCTGATGAAGCTCCTCTTTTGAATTTTTCGAAAATACTGGCGATGACCTTTACAAATAAAGCCGCCTGGGAGATGAAAGAGAGAATAATCGAAGCATTAGACTTTCTTGCATATCCAATTCGACAAACAGAAAAAGAGACAAAAAAAGCAAAGGACTTACTCAATGAAACGCTGAAAAATATTCCAATTGGAGAAGAAAAAATCCAAAAAAGGGCAAAACGTGTTTTGTCTGAAATCTTGCATCACTATGAAGACTTTAATGTCTTGACAATTGACAAGTTTAGTCTGAGGTTAATCCGTACTTTTAGTCGTGACCTAGAACTTGAAGATAATTTTGAAGTTACTCTAGACCAAGATTTGTTATTAGAGCAAGTCATTGATGAGTTACTCTCTAAAATTGGTAAAGAGGGCGAGGAAGAAATCACGAATTTGGCTTTAACATACGCAAAAAGTAAGTTATACGATGGCAATTCATGGAATATAAGAAGAGATTTAATTCTTTTTTCAAAGGTTTTAACCAATGAAACAGACCAAGAATTTGTCAATATCTTATTAGACAAGGACTATTCGAAAGATACCCGAAAAGAAATTATGGAGGAGTTGGAACAAATGAAAACTCAGTTCGCAAAACAAGCAAACGAAGTCTATTCTATTTTTAATTCCTTAAATTCAACATCAACAGATTATCCTGGTGGTAAAGTTGGTATTTTTAAACTCTTTTCTAACCTACAAAATGCAGATATTATAAATTTTGGACCACCAAACAAAACAACACAAAAAGTATTAGATGGAGATTATGATTCGGCAAAATACAATGTGGATCCGTTACTATTAGCAAAAACGCATGAGTTGTTTAAAACTTATTTTCAACTGTTTAATCGTGTTTATGTACTCGAAAAATTGCGAGAAAACTTCTATAATCTTGCACTATTAAAGTACATTTCTAAAGAATTAAACGCTTTTAAAGAAAGAGAAAACCTAATTGGTATTTTTGAATTTGGTCAAATGATTGCCGAGCTCCTAAAACGTGAAAAGGCACCTTACGTTTATGAGCGATTAGGAAATCGATACAACCATTATCTATTAGATGAGTTCCAAGATACGAGTCGATTGCAGTGGATGAATTTGGTGCCTTTGGTTCATGAGTCTATTTCACAAGGTCATGACAACTTAATTGTTGGCGACCCAAAACAAGCAATTTATCGTTTTAGAAATGGTTTGGTAGAACAATTTGTAGCGCTTCCTTCAATTTACAACCCTGAAGAGGATGAAAGTGTCTCTCAAGTTTCTCAACACTTCAAGGCATTAGGAGAAAAAGTGCCACTCGAGCACAATTATCGTTCAAAAAAGGCAATTATTGAGTTTAACAACAATTTTTTTAAAGGATTCTTAGAAAGTTTGACTGAAGATTATAGTGAATATTACGCCGATATCGAACAAATTCCTGTTAAAAATAACGGCGGTTATGTCGAAATTGAACGCCTCGAAGAAAAATTAAATAAAGACGATTTGGTGGATAAAGAATACGAGTTTATCCTAAAACGAATCAAAGAAGCAACAGATGATGGATTTTATCCAGGAGACATTTGTATCTTATCAAGAAAAAACAGTGAAGGTGGTGAATTTGCAAAACGACTCACCGAAGACGGCTACAAAGTAGTAAGTTCCGATAGCTTGCTTGTTTCTTCAGATACAACAGTGAATTTGTTTATCGATTATCTAAACCTTCGAAGAAATACTAAAAATAAAGCATTACAAATAAAATTTAGTACTGCCTATTACCAGAAATTGGACAAAGACCCAGTTGTAGAATTAGCCGCATTTTGGAAAGATGGAAAAATTGGAAACTTTGATTTTAAAAAGTTTGTTGTCGAAGAATTTGAATCATTAGAACAGTTTTATTTCCCTTACGAAAATTTATATGACTTAGGAAGTAAGTTGATTGCTTTACTGGGTTATAGCGAGTTAAAAAATCCATATTTACATCATTTAATGGACTTGTTTCAAGACTATGACCTTAGATTTGGACCAGATATCCGAGGTTTTATAGAACATTGGAAGGCAAAATTGAACAAAAGCTCTATTCAAATGCCTGAAAACAACGAAGCAATCAGAATTATGACAATTCACAAGTCCAAAGGCTTGGAGTTTCCCGTTGTAATCTTACCTAATTTGAATTGGCCAATCAATCCTTCACGCAATGAACAATTTGTAAAAAGTGATGACGGAGAACTTCTTTATGCAAAGCTTTCGAAGAATAATGTACCTGAATTTATGCTCAATGAGTATGAAAATGAATATCGACAAGATTTATTAGACCAACTGAACACGTTATATGTCGCATTTACTCGTCCAAGCGAACGACTGTATATTCATCTGAATTCAATCTTACCAAAGACATCATCTCCTCCTTTTTCTTCAATTAATCAATCTATAGCGTGGTTTTGTGAGAGTTGGGATTATTCTAATATGATTAAGAGAGACAACAGTTTATTATTTGGTGAACGAAGCATAAAAGATCAAAAATCTATTGAAGACCAAGGTTATAAAAACTTTTCACCAAGTTATTTAGGCGATTTTTTATGGTTTCCTGAGTTAGCGTTGCAAGATGAAGACGCTAAACAAAAGGAAACATTCAATAATGAACATCGTTTTGGGAATCAATTGCACAAATTGTTAGAGAAATCAAAAAATGGAAAACAACTTCAAAAAACGGCGTGGAAATTATACGAAACCGATGAGCTTGATAAAGATCTGATTCCTAAATTGATAGAGGAGGCACAACGTGTTTTTGACTTCTTAAATCAACAAGATTTTTCAAAGAACGCAGAACAAACCTTAGAAGAACAAGGTGTTTTGATCTCTGAAACTGAATTTAGAAAATTAGACAAGATTTTTATCCAAGGAAATAAAGCAACGGTCGTCGATTTTAAAACAGGAGAAAAAAATAATAAACATCAAAACCAAGTAAAAGATTATTGCCATATTCTATCTCAAATGGGCTATGAAGATGTTAAAGGATATCTGCTATATACGAGAGAGATGGAATTAATAAATGTGTAACGAAATTAAATTATATTTGAATTTTAGTGAAACGAACTTTAGAAAATTATAGAATAGAATGGTTGCGTCACGACATGGTGGCTGGTTTATCTGTTTTCTTAATTGCCTTACCACTTTGTTTGGGAATCGCATTGGCATCTGGAGCTCCGCTATATTCAGGAATTTTAGCGGGCGTAATCGGTGGAATAGTTGTTCCCATCATTAGTAAATCTGCACTTGCTGTTTCGGGGCCTGCTGCTGGATTAACAACCTTGGTTGCTGCATCAATACTTGTCTTAGGAGATTTTAAAACTTTTCTACTCGTTGTTATTGTTGCTGGTATCCTTCAAATTGTTTTGGGCGTTTTAAAATTGGGTATCATTGCCCATTACTTCCCTTCCTCTGTGATTAAAGGAATGCTTGCGGGCATAGGAATTATTTTGATTTCCAGTCAAGTTCCACTTGCGCTTGGGTACGATCAACCAAATTTCTGGACAGATGGCTTCTTAAAGTTGTTTACATCTTCTCAAATTCTTGGAAACCTACGTGAATTCGGAAATTATCTTTCTCCTGGAGCTATCATAATAACAACTGTCTCAATCATTACAATGATACTCTTGCAACGCTATAGAAAAGTGATTAAGAACAGCATTCCCGCTCCGCTTGGCGCAGTACTTGTTGGCGTATTGTTAAACTATCTCTTTAATCAGTTTTATCCAGAGTTTGCCCTAAAATCGTCTCAATTGGTAAACATTCCAGCTAATATATTTTCAGAATTATCTTTTCCTAACTTCTCTGAGCTTTTTACAAATGTCCAGGTATGGAAAGATGGGATTGTCATTGGTTTTTTAGCAACAATTGAAACATTACTCTGTATCGAAGCCATCGATAAACTAGATCAATACAAAAGGACAACACCAATTAACAGAGAACTGGTAGCGCAAGGAGTAGGAAACATTACCTGTGGAATATTTGGAGCAATCCCAATCACTGCTGTTGTCGTAAGAGGAGCTGCAAATGTTGATGCTGGCGGGAAAACAAGACTGTCGGCAATTATTCATGGTATTCTTCTCATTCTATCTGTAATTTTGATTCCTTTTGTTTTGAATCAAATTCCTTATGCTTCTTTGGCGGCAATATTATTGACTACAGGATATAATTTGAGTAAACCAAGTCTATTTAAACAAGTGTGGAAGCAGAAGTACAAACAATTTATCCCATTTATTTTAACCATTTTTTTTATTTTAGTAACCGACCTTTTAATTGGAGTAACAATAGGACTTGTGCTTGCTTTTTATTTTATAATCAGAAACAATTTCAAAGAAGAATTTGATTATACTACAAAAATCATTGATGGTACTGAATATATATCAATTAGGCTTAATACAAATGTATCTTTTTTAAATAAAGTAGAACTCAAAAGACTATTGGAAAATATACCAGAAGACTCAAAATTAACCATTGACGCAGCTGACAGTAATTTTATCGACCATGATGTTTTAGAGGTATTAGATGAGTTTGAGATTAAGGCAGCAGATAGAAACATTGATATTTCAATTATTGGAATGGAAAATGTCTCTATAACATAATATTCAATATTTGGATCACACCTTCTCTCTTTGTCAAATCTTTTATACCATGATGGTAATAATCCGCATAACATCTTTTAAATCTTAAATGACATTAAATTCATTGTAAATTATCTCCAAAAATTTAATTGTAAACAAATTTTTATATTTTCTTGTATTTATTTTACATATAATATCTTAGTTTTACTGCAAATCATTATTGAAGTAAAAATGTCAACTTTCGAAAAAACATTAAATAATGCACTACAACTTACTTTTACAACACTCTTTTTTATATTAATTGCAGGAAATGTTTGGGGACAAACAACAGTTTGTTACTCATTTGATGGTGGAAGTACAAGTGGAACATTAGATGCAAATATTAGCTTTACAACTCACAAAAATAGTGGAACTGCGGTTCCTGTAATAAATAGTGGTCAATTAAGGTTGTACCAAAATAGTACAAAAGGAGGATCTATCAAGATAGCGGCATTAAACGGTGCTGTTATTACAGATGTTGTTATGACGACTGCTTCAACTGGTGCTGGTAGTGGACCTGCTGGGTATAGCGTTGATAATACTACTGAGGCAGGTAGTTTTCCTTCAGGTGGTGTGCTTGCAATGAATGGACTATCTGCTTCTGATTATGTGGAGTTTTACAATAAAGGTAGTAGTAGTTCTGCAAGAACTTATGTTATTGATTTTTGTGTCACGTACACCATGTCTCCTTCTGGTCCTTCTCACGATGTCATCTTTGATGCAAATGGCGGTACAGGAACAATGGCTAACCAAACCATTGCCGAAGGTGGGTCTGCCAACTTAAATTCTAATACCTTTACAAGATCAGGTTATGTTTTTGCAGGCTGGAATACAAATGCAGATGGCTCCGGAACTTCTTATGCTGATGGTGACAATTTCAATATGGGAAGTGCTGATGTAACGTTGTATGCACAGTGGGATGTGTATGTGGGACCATGTGTGGAGGAAAGCTTTGAGTCTGGTTTACCAACAAGTTATAGTGATACTGAAACTATACAAAGTTTAAGTTCAGGGGCTTGGATTGTACGAAAGACTATCCGTGGGACAACAGGATTTACAGATGGAAGTTATAGTGCTCAAATCAGGAGTCAAGCCGATGCTTATATAATAACGCCAACTTCTACATCTACTTATACATCTTTTAGTTTAAATGTTAGAGGATCAACAGCTTCTTCAGGATTAGACATTTACTATTCTACAGATAATGGAGTAACTTGGACTCTCTTTAATAATTATTCATTTGGCACATCTAATACTTCGATTAATGGAGTATTAACAATTCCTAATATAAACAAGTTGAAATTTCAACGTAGTGATGGGACTGTTTATTTAGATGAAATAGAAATTTTTTGTGCTCCAATTGTTCCAGTTTGCACACCAGCCGCCACTATTTTTTCATTTTCTCCAAGCTCAGGGCCAGCAGAAACAGTAGTGACTATCACAGGTTCAGGATTTAACGGAGCAACAGCCGTTAAATTTGGCACAACAGATGCAATTAATTTTACAATTATAGATGATAATACCATTACAGCGAAAGTTCCTCACGCCATTTCCGAAACAGAAAACATTTCAGTTTTTGATGCTAGCGATTGTGAAGCAGTAAGTAGTAGTAATTATTTACTTATAAGTGATAATGATCAATGTAATGGCTCTCCTAATTTTACAGATTTGTTTATTTCTGAAATTTATGATAGTGAGAGTGGTACTTTGGGTTATATAGAACTTTTTAACCCTACGAGCGCTCCTATAGATTTAAGTGCTTTAAATTATAGATTATACAGATTTGGAGATATTACTAGTGGAAATGGTACAAATCCAACTCCAACTTATAATATTCCACTAACAGGAACTGTAGCTCCTAATTCAACTTTTGTGATTAAGTTTGGTTCTGATTCTGGAGATGGTTGTTCTCCATATCCTGCTAGTAATCAGAACTATGATGATGGATTCAATGATGATGATAGATTCTTTTTAATGAAAAATGGAGTAAGAGTTGATGATATATCTTTACCTAATTATAAAGGGTATAATGCAACTAGAAATACAGATGCTACCGCTCCTTCAGTAGCTTCAGGAAGTTATCCAACTGAGGGATGGACATATACATCTTCTGAAACTTGTTCTAATATAGGGGATTATGTTGTTCCTGTGTCATCACCTGCTTTTGATATCACTCATCCTGATGATGTTTATGCAATAGTAACACCTGCATCTTTCACTATGAGTGTTACTCCATCTGGAGGAACAAATCCAACTTATCAGTGGTATTTCAATGACCCAATATCTAACAATTGGTTGGCTGTAACGTCTGCTAACCTTCCTGGCTCGCTTATTGTTTCAGGAGCTAACACAGAAAATTTAGAAATTTCAGGGTCAGTTTCAGACATTGATGCGATAAATAATTACCAGTTTTATTGTGAGGTTAAGGACGGAACTTGTGAAATTCCTTCAGATGCTGCATTATTTACCATAGACAATATGCTTCCTATAACGCTAACTTCTTTTCACGCAACATGCGCAAATGAAAAAGGTAGCTTTTCTTCTATCGTCTGGAATACCGCAAGTGAATCAAATTCGTCACATTTTGTTGTTGAAAAATCGAGAGATGGTATAAACTGGGGATTTGTAGGTGAAAGACAGGCTGCGGGGCAATCCAATTCTGATATATCTTATTATTTTATTGATGAAAATCCATTTAATGGTATTAGCTATTATCGTTTAAGACAAGTTGATTACGAAGGAAAAGAATGGATTTATGGTCCAATCAGCGTCAGATGCGAGGGACAAATTGAAAGCGATATTTCAATTTATCCAAATCCAAATAACGGTAAATTTACGATTGAAATATCAAACTCAAAAGCAGACGACAATGCAACACTTCAATTATCTGATTTAACAGGAAAAATTATTGCTTCAGAAAGAATATCATTAAACAAAGGAACAACTCAATTCTTTATTGATTATCCATCCTTGGCTTCCGGTACATATTTTGTCAATCTTATCGGAGAAAACAGTGTCTTAAAAAGATTAAAGGTTGTTATAGGATTGTAATTATTCGTATTAACAAAGTAAATAGATTTCTTGATTTCTTTGATGAAACGGCGACGATTTATTGCAATTTAATACATTAAATGCGTTTAAACTGTCAAATAACGTGATATTTTTGTCGATACACTATAAAATCATTAACTTTGTACACTTTAAATTATATACCAAAAAATAATGGGAGAAACAAAACAACAATTAAAATACAAGGTTAAAGATATTAGTCTTGCAGATTGGGGAAGAAAAGAGATTAATCTTGCAGAGGCAGAAATGCCAGGGTTAATTTCATTAAGAGAAGAATATGGTCAATCAAAACCTTTAAAAGGTGCTCGAATAGCTGGTTGTTTACACATGACAATTCAAACTGCTGTATTGATTGAGACATTAATTGAATTAGGAGCTGAAGTAACTTGGTCCTCTTGTAATATTTTCTCTACACAAGACCATGCAGCAGCAGCAATTGCAGCAACAGGTGTTCCTGTATTTGCATGGAAAGGAATGAATGAAGAAGAATTCGATTGGTGTATCGAGCAAACACTTCATGCATTTGAAGGAGGGAAACCGCTTAATATGATTCTTGATGACGGAGGAGACTTAACCAATATGGTTTTAGATAGATATCCTGAGTTAGTAAAAGATATCAAAGGACTTTCAGAAGAAACAACTACGGGTGTTCACCGTCTTTATGAAAGAATGAAAAATGGAACGTTACCAATGCCTGCAATCAACGTAAATGACTCTGTTACAAAGTCTAAGTTTGACAATAAATATGGTTGTAAAGAATCATTGGTTGACGGGATTCGTCGTGCAACTGATGTAATGTTAGCTGGTAAAGTAGCTGTTGTGTGTGGTTATGGTGATGTTGGAAAAGGTTCTGCTGCTTCGTTGAGAGGTGCTGGCGCGAGAGTAATCATTACTGAAATCGACCCAATTTGTGCGTTACAAGCCGCAATGGATGGATATGAGGTGAAAAGATTAGACTCTGTTTTAGATAGAGCCAACATTGTTGTTACAACAACTGGAAATAAAGATATTGTAGTTGGTAGTCATTTCGAAAAGATGCTAGACAAAACAATTGTTTGTAACATCGGACATTTTGACAACGAGATTGATGTTGCTTGGTTAAACAAAAATGCAACTGAAAGAAATGAAATAAAGCCACAGGTTGACTTATACAAATTGAAAAATGGAAATGAAATTATTCTATTGGCAGAAGGGCGACTTGTAAATTTAGGTTGTGCAACTGGGCACCCATCTTTTGTGATGTCAAATTCATTTACAAATCAGGTTTTAGCACAATTAGAACTGTGGAATAATTCTGATAGCTATAAAAATGAAGTATATATGTTACCTAAACACTTAGATGAGAAGGTGGCAAGATTACATTTAGAGAAAATTGGTGTTGAGTTAGAAGTTTTAACTCAAGATCAGGCAAAATATATTGATGTTCCTGTTGAAGGTCCTTATAAACCAGAGCATTATAGATATTAATTATTGTTCTATACAAAAAAAGCCGTCTCAAAAGGAATTGAGACGGCTTTTTTTTGAATATTATTTGCTTTATGCTTCTTCAGCTGGAGCCTCTGCTTCTCCGCCTTCTGCAGCAGTTGCCTCTTCTCCTTCTTCTTCATCGTCTTCTTCAACAGCTCCACGAACCATCTTAACGGCAACGATAACTGAATTTGGATTTTCAAGGATTTTTATCCCTGGAATATTAACTTCACCTACTCGAATCCCTTGTCCAATTCTTAGCGGTGAAACATCCACTTCAATTTTTGCAGGTAAATCTTTTGGCAAACCTTGAACTTTCAATTTTCTATAGTTTGCAATTAACGCACCACCTGCGATTACACCTCTTGCTCTACCCACTGGGATAACAGGAATACCAATTTTCACTTCTTTGCTATCGTCTAACTCAAGAAAATCCACGTGAAGTGGCCTATCTGTTACAGGATGTGTTTGAAAATCTTGAATGATTGCTTTCTTTTTTGTTCCATCAACATCTATTTCAATAAAATAAACATCAGGATTAAAAATCAGCTTTTCAATGTCAACTGATCTTACTGAAAAATAAATTTGTTGCTCTCCACCATATAAAACACAAGGAACTTGTCCTGCATTTCTAATGGCTCTGGTAGCTTTCTTCCCTACGCTCGGTCTTGCCGAGCCGCTCAATGATACTACTTTCATTTTGTTTTTTGTTTTTGATTAATTAATATATAAAATGTTCACTTATCGATTCATTATGAATCAATTTGTTAATTACATCAGCAAATAATGGTGCAACAGAAACCACTCTGATTTTATCGCTTTGTTTTTTCAAAGGAATTGTGTCAGTTACGATTATTTCTGTAATTTTTGATTGCTCAATTCTTTCATAAGCCGGACCCGAAAGTACAGCATGTGTACAATAAGCTCTCACACTTTTAGCACCTTTCTCCATAAATAAATCAGCTGCTTTTGTCAAAGTTCCACCTGTGTCAATCATATCATCCATAAGGATAACATCTTTGTCTTCAACTTCACCAATGACAGTCATTTCGGATATCTCATTGGCTTTTCTTCTTTGTTTGTGGCACATTGCAAGCCCAACGTTTAACTTTTTAGCGTAAGAATTCGCTCTTTTTACACCGCCCGCATCTGGTGCTGCGATAGTTATATTGCCTTCTTTTGCCAATTTTTCAATTTCAGGATAGAATATCGTTGATGCATATAGATGATCAACTGGAACTTCAAAAAATCCTTGAATTTGGTCGGCGTGTAAGTCCATCGTCATCAACCGACTGATTCCTGCTGCGGCAAGCATATTAGCAACCAACTTAGAACCAATGGCAACACGTGGTTTGTCTTTTCTGTCTTGACGTGCATAACCAAAATAAGGAATTACAGCAACAATTGACCGCGCAGAAGCCCTCTTTGCAGCATCAACCATTAATAATAATTCCATCAGGTTATCAGATGGAGGAGTTGTAGATTGGATAATAAAAACATCTTGACCACGAACGGTTTCTTCAAAAGAGGGCTGAAATTCCCCATCACTAAATTCAGAAAGAGTGATATTTCCTAAAGAAACTCCATAGTGTTTAGCTATTTGCTCTCCGAGGGTTTTAGTTGCTCTTCCTGTAAATATTTTCACTCCTTCTGACATCTTTATTTAATTCAAGGGGACAAAGATATGCAATTTAAAGGATAATAGAAATTAAATTTAATTTTTTTCTTTTGGATCAGTCAATGACATATTGATTCAACGCTCATGCTAACACCGAATCACATACTTTTTTCCGACAATTCTTCTGTTTGAAGGTCATGATAATAAACTTTTATTCCATCAGTATTGAATAAGTATTGTGTTACACTTTTTGTTTTAATAAATCCCCTATCCATTATCAATCCGACTTCCTTATCATCATTCCCTGCTTCGTGGTGAAAAGTCCAAATATCTTCTCTTTTAATATTGTTTGATTCTTTTAGTCGCTTAAACCATTTCCTGCGTTCGTTGTGCATTTCAGGTGAATATAATGGTGCTGATGACCAAATTTGAGGAGCAATTGGGAGATTTTTAAAATGAATTCTTTCTTCATCCCAAACAATTTGATATAATTTTGGATCATCAATATTCTCAAATAAAATAATCGTAAACGACTCTATATCAGAAAAGTTAAAGGAATGAATGTGCTCTTCAATATCATCTGTTTTTAGAAGATTGAGGACAACAATTCCCCTACTTAATCTATATTTTTCTTTTCGTTTATGAGGAAAAAAACCTCCGTTCATTAACGATAGCATTCTTTTTTTTGAACTTGCTCCAATCCATGTTCCTCCAGCCACCTCATCCTTAGGAAATAGTAGTTTAACCTCTTCGTCTTGATAAACTTCTGGGAAAATTGTTTTACGACTGGGTAATTCGTCCCTATTTGAGGTTAAAACAAATTCATCTTTTGGCAATGGAACAAAAGTAACTGTACACATACTATTAATTTTATATCAAACACATTTTGGATTTATAAGGAGCTAATGTTTGTGTAGCCGTCTTAATAAATCATTTAAGACAGTTACTTTTTAATATTATAACACTTTTTATTTGTTTCTGTTCAAATGAACATAACCATGCTCCATTTTATCTTCGCCATACATATCTGTAAGCGTTGCTTTATAAAAATAAACACCGTCTGTACATAGTGCACCTGTATTATGTGTTTTACCATTCCAATTCATGAGTAATGGGTCTTTATTCTGAAACTCATAAACCAAAACACCCCAACGATTTAAAATTTCAAATTTTAAATGTGAAATGTTTTGTGGATTTTTAATAAAGAAAAAATCATTTTCTCCATCACCATTTGGTGTAAAGATATTGGGGAATTCATAAACCATTTCTGGATAAATAACTTCAATATTTATGATAAGCGTGTCAGCACAACCTTCGTCTGTAATACCAATAATGGTTGTGTTATAAATACCTGGCTCTACGTAAGTATGACCGCTTACAACACCTCCCTCACTGGTTCCGTCGCCAAAATTCCAGTAGAGCGAATCTACACCCGTAGAGAAATCATCAAAAGTTACTTCTAATAGTGGAATTCCTGAGGTTGGGTAGGCATTTACATCAACCACAGGGTTGGGATGTACATAAACAGTTACCACCTCTGATATTTGACATCCATTTTGAGAAACTCCAGTAACTGTATATGAATGAGTCCCAACTGGGTCTATAATTACATCACCATTTTCAATTCCATTGCTCCAACTTATACTGTCTCCTCCTTGAGCATAAGCAGTCCAAGGTTCTCCTTCACAAAGGTGAATTTCATCTGGTATGCCAATATCAGGTACGCTGGCAATTGTAATGTTAAAGGTGTCAGTATAAGCGCAACCATTTTCGTTAAAAGACAAAACAATATCATAATTTCCTGGAGTAGAATTTTCCAGATTTACCAATCCCGTAATTGAAGATATAATTAATCCTGAAGGAGTTGCAGAAAAAGAACCATTAGAAACTCCAACACGCTCAATTAATACGGTTCCTTCAGCACAGAAAAAATCCACAGTGTTTGTAATGTGCGTTGTAGGTGCATTTGGTTCAGTAACAATTACTTGAATTGTTTCTTGACAACCTTCAGAGTCTTCAATAGTTGCGTCATAAGTTCCCGCAGTTAAATCATTAAAGACATTACTTGTTTGGAAAGGTCCTCCATTTAAAGAATATGTAAAATCTGGTGTTCCTCCACTTTGTGACAAAGTAATTCTACCATCATCACCACCAAAACAAGAGACGTTAACCACAGTGCTTGTCAAATCAATTGGGTCTGGTCCATCAATGGTGACTTGTGCATGTCTTTTACATCCTTCATCGTCTTCTACACCAATCAAATAGGTTCCTGGTGCTAAATCCGTTAAAGTATTACCACTCTGAGGTGTTTGACCGTCAATAAAATATGAATAAGGTGCTGTACCATTTGATGCGGTGATTTCCACTGTACCATCCTGATATCCATAGCAAGATTCGTCTGTTGTTGCTGTGATTTCGATTTCTAGTGTATTTGGGAATGTTGGTGTTACTTGTAAAACATCTTCAACCACCAAAACATCACCAGTACAAGAAGTGTAAGTTGCCCTTGCCGTATATTCTGTTGGTCCAATTGGATTGACAACTACATCTGCCCCGCTTGCAATAACATTTCCGCCTTCTAACCATTCAACTGTATAAGGAAGTGATGTTCCATTTGGTTGAAATCTCCAAGCCTCAGGTGCCGACTCTGGCACTGACCATGTTCCCGTATTTCTATTTGGTGGAGTATATCCAACTGTTGCAGTATGGTTTTGAATACCGATAACAGCATTTCCACTATTCCAGTTTGTACATAAGTCTTTGCGTTTGATATATACATCAATCACATTTGTTGTTTCGTATAAAACCATCATACTTGAACTTCTCTTGCCAGGACAATAAAAATCACTATAATGTGGCAAATTATCAAACACCACAACAAGAGTTCTGCATGGGGCTACTCCTAAAAGATACCATTTTACCGAACCACCAGCACTTGTGCCAGGTTGCATATCATGGTAAGCTCCAAAAATTTGTCCTGCATCTGAAGGTGAAGTAAATGGAACTGGATTGGAAAAACTCCACGGATGTGAACCTCCGTTAGTTAGACTATTCCCTAAAGTGATGGCTCCGTTAGAACCTACTTTTGCTTGTGTATAAACATCTCCAAAGAAACAAAATTCAAATGGTAGTGTAATTACATTACTCCAAACGTCGTCTGTTCCAACAGAAACTGATGTTCCGCCTGGTTCATCAAAAGCAATTGGTGGGGCATAAGGAATGGATTGTACCTCGTAAGACTCAGTGCTTCCTACTTCAAAAACATCTGCTGATAAGAGAATATCAGAACATTCTACCAAGTTAATGTCTGCCCCAACAAAAACATCAGGACAACCTGGGAAGTTTTGAGCAAAAACACCAAAGGACGCACTGAATACTAACGCAATAGAGAGAATAAAATTACTACCTTTCATCTTCAATCAATTTTAACTCAACCTTAAAGTCAAAGCCTTTTTTATCAAGTTCTTTTCTCAAAAATTCTGCTGTGACTTCTTTATCTGTTCTGAAATAAAGAATATTAGGTTCTGCCTTATTTTCTCCAATCGAATTGAAGATATCCATACACGCTGGAAGCACTTCTTTCAATTGAAATTGATCAATTTCAGGGAAGATTACTTTGTAATAGTTTTTACCTTGGCTCTCTTGTCCAAATGCGCTAATACTCAGTGTTAGTATAATAACGGCAACGAAAATATTTTTAAATTTACTCATACGAAAAACAAATTATACCAAATAATATAAAAGACCGTAATTTTAACAATAAAGTTGCATTACTTTATAAAATTATTTCTTATTACTAATCTTATGGTCTTCTTGGAGATACGACAGGATTCTGTGCTGGCTTATTTATTTCTCTAGACGGCATTCGTGTCGTCGGAGACGGTTGTGTCTGAATATTTGGTTTGACATCTCCATCCTCTTGAGTGTCTGGTTTGCTGTTTGGAGAAAGTTTAAAATCTGGTCGTGGCTTTATAACTGGCTTTACTTCCTCTTTGCCATCTTCTATATTTGTTGATGAAACACAAGGGTTTGCAGGTTTTCTTTCACCATTACCAAACTTTGGAAATTCTTCAGCATCAATACAAATTTCCCATAAGCGGTTTACACGTTTTAAACTTATAGATTGATTTCCTGAGAAATGATAAAAATTTTCTTTTAACACAGTAAAGGTTGTTGTTCCAATTTTTGCTTCTCCCTCTTGCAATGGTTTAAAATAAATTGATGTAGAAGGACCATTGTATGTGAAGTTCGGATTTTCTAATAAAAATTGAAGATCTATTGAACCTGTTGGCGTAACTATACATAACTCGCCGTTTGCAGAATTATCTATTACACTACATTTCGGTTCTTCAAAATTGATTATGATAACTTCTTCTTTTGATGAACAATCGTTTGTTGCAACTACTTTGTAAGTGTTTTCTCCCTCGTTTAATCCTATAAATTGTGAAAACTCTCCCGTTGATGAATTAAAGTTCAAAACATTAATCTGTTGGTTGTTCAAATACACTTCAATCTGATCTTTAGAAGTAATATTTGTCAACTTAACCTTCACCTCAATTCCTTTCATTTCCGATGTAAAAGGAGAGTTGTCAGGGCTAACAATTTGGATTTCTGGGTGATTGTTACAAGGATTTGGGAGTTTACCGATCATACCGTCAGGACGAATAGCTTCAACTGTTTTCAATGTCAATATAACGTTCGTCTCTGCTTGGTCTGAACCGTCATTATTTATTGCAGTAATTACAAAGGTATTCTTATTCAACACCAATGAAGTTGCAAACTCTAACATTTTCGTTTGTGCATCATAAGAAAATAGAGAAGGCTCAACCTGTGCTCCGTTTTTATGTAATAGAATCGCATTTTTTGAAGTTATATTTTCAATTTTTGCTCTTAATGTAAATTCGCTCTCCTTAGTTGAAACCCCTGGATTTGCAGGATTAATAAATGAAATTTTTGGAGGAGCAAGGTTTATTACTTGGCGAATAATTTTTGTTTGACCTGATGTACTTCCAAAAGAATTGGTTCCTGTAATTTCAATATTGTTTTCTCCTACGATTAAATCTGTATTAAACATCAAATCACGCGTTGTAGCATCAAAAGTAAAATTACTTACTGTTGTGTTGTTTACTTTTACTGTAATTTGATTTTTATTGTTAACACCTGTTACAGTTGCACTTACATTTTCATTTGTGGATACAGTTGTGTAAGGATTAACACTCGGAATTGTAATTGTTACAGTTGGTTTAAATCCAGAGCCTACATTTTCTTCATCTGTTTCTGAAGAAGACCTTTGGTAAATAATTTGTGTTTGGTCGAAATCTTGTCCGCCTTCATTCACCGCCTGAACATAAACAGTGTTTAATCCTAAATTCAGACTTGCTACAAAATGAACTTGTTTTGTGCTTTGATTGTAAGTGAAGTTTGTTAAATTCACTCCATTCACTTTAACTACAATCTGATTTTTATCACTCACACCTACAACCGAAGCAACAACAGGTGAGCTGTTTTGGTTTACCGTAAAAGGATTTTCACTTGGTGTTGTAATATTTACCGTTGGTGGATTTACAGCTTTTTTATAATTAACAATTATTTCATCGCTATCAGCCCCCACATCATTTGTTGCTTTCACAGACACAACATTATTTCCTTCGTTGAGACTTACTAGGAAATCTACTTGATTTGTACTTCCGTTGTAAGTAAAATCAGTTGTAGAAAATCCGTTTATTCTTACTTCTATTTGACTTTTTGTTGTAACGTTTAGTACAGAAGCTTTAACATTCACTCCGTTGTTAATTGATTGAAACGGATTTACATTAGGAGAAGTAATATCTACAATTGGTGGTTGTTCTTTTCTTACACGATAAGAAATTTGTTTTTCATCACTGTCAGAACCATCGTTGTTTGTTGCAATAATATGGATGTTGTTGATTCCAGGAATTAAAGAAGCGTTGAAATTCAACTGTTTTGTATTTACATTATACGTGAAATTCGTGGTCTGAATTCCATTAATTCTTACTTCAATTTGATTTTTTGAAGAAACATTTGTAATGCTTGCCACAATTCCATAAGTATCCGTATTAACAGAAATGTTACTATTCGGGTTTGTGATTCTAACAACTGGTGGATTTTTCACACGATTATATAGGATTTGCGTTTGGTCGCTATCCACTCCATCCGAATTTGTTGCTTTCACATAAACTATATTACTCCCTTCTTGAAGTGGTGCAATAAACTCGATTTTATTATTTAGAGAATTGTACGTAAAATTTGTTGTTACAGAACCATTTATTTGTACTTCAATTTGGTTTTTATAATTAACATTAAACACATTTGCCTCAACCTTATACGAGTTGTTTGCACTTGTATAAGGCGAACTTGAGGGCGATGTAATATTAACTATCGGCGGATTTTTTGGCTGTACAGGTGTGCGTTCATATATGAACACTGTTTGATCAGAGTCTGTACCTGCTTCATTTGTCCCAACAATGGTCAACGTATTTGTTCCAGCTTGTAAATTCAGATTTGCCAAGAAGTTAATATTCCCATCTGCTGTAAATGTATAATCTGTGAAATTATAACCATTAAAAGTTACATTCAATTGGTTTCTACCTTGAATATTTTGAATGTTTGCTTGAACAGTATATTGTAATTGGCTCACTCTATGTGGTGAGCTTGCTGGGTCAACAATATTTACAATTGGAGGATATATTCTTTTATCCTCACGGATAATAATTATTTGATCGCTATCATTTCCATCATTGTTATAACCTGCAATATAGAATATATTCTCTCCATACGCTAAATTTACCCTTGATTTAAAGACCCCAGTTGTAGGATCGAAAGTAAAATCAAACTCGCCATTTCCATTTTGAGTAAACATAATTCTCTGTGGGTTATCCACATATTGCAAACGAGCTTCGATGTCGTAAATCGCGCTTTCAGTATGTGTATTGTTTGCTGGTTGTGTAAAGTTCACATGAGGCGGACGAATGGGAGCATCTGGCACATTCGGATTATCAATAATCACATTGTTATCTGGTACAATTGGATCCTTAATTTCCTTTTCGACCCTTGGTTTTAAATACCATTTAAAATAAATACTTGTATAATGGTATAAATCTTTCTCAAATGTTTTGCTTGGATTACCGCTTGCATTAATTGTAGTCCCATCAAAATAATCACTATTAAAGAAAGTCGTTCTGTGTTCAATTCCCAGAGAGAAGCTACTGTTAAAATAATATCCAATTCCAACGCCAAGACTAGGCAAAACATTAACGTCAAAGAGTTGATAATTTTCACCATCGCCATTCATATCTAAAGGTGTATTAAAAGTCAAATCATTAACTTCTAAGTTTGGGTCTGACGTTAATGCTCCCTCTGTTTTTGTACCTACAATACCAATTCCTCCGAAAATATATGGGTCGATTCCAGTGTTTTCGGTCAATCTATTCCAATGTACAGTAAATTCTAAATCCAAACTATGTTGTCTTGATTTGAAATTCTTAGTAGCAAAACCAACTGTATCAAGCATTGGTTTTAATGCTGAATTATCTGTTAAAAAACTTGTTGTATCACGGTCTCGCCCATACCATCCACCACCTAAATATCTCAAACGCAGGTCATAAGAAAGTAGTTTTCCATAATCTCGGTTAAAAGTTCTTCCTGCAACAACTCCTGCTCCCCAAGTGAATTTTTCACTCATTTTTACATTTTGAACATCGGATGTATGCCAAGTATGTCCAAGGTTTAACCCTAAAAAGTAAGGAGATGTTCTTTCATAATCTAGTTTTTGTGTATTTCCTTGAAATACGAAACCAGTTAATAAAACGAGAATAAGTAGAAAATTCTTCATAGCACAAGTTTTTTAATTATATTAAGTAGGGATAACACCAATTTTATGCCAAAGTTAGCTTTAAAGTTAAAACGATCATTTATTATGGATTCATATTCTACCAAATAAGCGATTTTAATTCACTTAAACTAAATTTTATGACAAAAGTAGATATTTAGTGCTTTCAATTGTGGTTTCGTAATTAATAAGTTTTTTATTTAATACAAAATCTCCCTACAAATCTACTTCTTTAATTGTGTTGCTTTTAATAATTGGTTTTTAGTGATATGTTAAGTGTTATACTTTTAATTATCAATCTTCTTTTTCAATTCTATAATACAATAATGGATTTCCGTAATATGTTGGTAAAAGGTCTGGGTGTTTTAGCGTTAACTTTCCTAAAATATTACTAAAGTAAGTTGTTTGATATAACGGCTCAATGTTCTGATAACTATAAAATGTTACCTTATATTTCGTCCATGCTTGTAAATTTTCAATCTTAAGCGGTTGTGGCTTCCAAGAGATATTTCTTCTTTGAGCAAATGGACTGTCTCCAAAATCACAAGGTGTTCCAACAATTTCTTCGTCTGGTTTTGATGTTGCTGTGCTGATATTATATGTACGGTTATAAACATAGCCAGCAACCATGTTTGAATTTTCTGAAATGATGTATTGATGTTCTTTGACTTCAGTCTTATCCTTTTCAAAATGACTTTTTTCTCGTCCAAAAACAACCTTGTTTCCCAATAATTCCCTAAACCAATCACTGTTAAAATAATTTTTTGTCTGAATAACTGCTTTCCAGGTTGTTCTTTCATCTCTTGTGACATTGCCTTGGTCATCTTCGTGATAAAACCAAGTTGACCATAGATTATGACCAATTGCTCCAGCATAAGGGTAACGCATAATGTCAATTTTCTCACCCAAACAATCTGCACAAGGACAAGCACCATCTCCGTTTTCTGATTCAGCAAATAAAACGGGTTTACCGTATGCGTTTTTTAGGTTTTCAATTTTACAAGCCATTGAGTTTTCGCCTGAACCACATTCATTGTTTTTGTTAGACTTTGAAATAAGGAGTTTTTCAGGAGAAGGTGTATAATAAGATATCGAAATAATATCAATGTTCTTTAAAAACCAAGTGCTGTCGGAATATGTTACCTCATTTTCATGTGCATTTGGAAATATTTCCGAAGGCGAAGGGAAAGCCCCAACAGCAGCTAAAAGATGTTTATTATACCCAATGGAATCTTTGATATAATTTGAAATCTCTTTGTGGTAATTGTAAGCCGCCTTTCGAGCAAGATTTCCTTCTTCACCGATGTCATTGTAAGGTTTTTTGCCTGTCGTAGGGTTCTCATTTACATGCCAAGGTTCGCTTGCTAATTCAATCATTGATAATGCTGGAGAATAGCCCCAACGCGCCATTATATACCGTGCCTTTGCTTTTAAGTATTTGATTCCCATAGGATTGAGAAACATATCCGACGGCGTTTTACTATTCAATATTTTTGCATAACCAGAGATGGGGGTGTCATCCCGATACGGCGGATGTCCATCAGGCCAATAATCGGCATAATCATACCGATATTGGTAATAATCCCCCAATTCCATAAAAATTTGATGAAAGAGAATGTTAAACTGAATCAGTGTATTGTTTTTTTCACACGTCTCAATGACTTTATCTACTTCCCAAGCATAATTTTGGTTATCTTGGTAGTAACCAACCTCTTCAAACTCAATATCACTTCCTGCTGGGTGTAAGAAAAAACGCAAAAACTCACCACCTTGCGAGATATAGTCATTTAACATCCAATGAAAATTTTCCCATGCTTTGGTGTTTAACTTTTCATGCGGATTTCTACTATATACAAGATTGTTAAAATTGAGTGGATAAGGAAGATTGATACCGATTGGAACAATTGTTTTTCCTTCGCGCTGAAGGTATTTCGTTTCTGGATTTAAAGAAACAAATCCTTTGTGATTTGAATCGACTACGTTAAAAGTTTTCGGGGTTGATTTGAATTGATTTTCTCTTCGGATTGCTACATTTACCTCAACTTCCCATTCTCCTGTCATGGTTGGCGCAAAACGGATCCTAAATGGCAACTCTGTCGCTAGTTGTTTCCATACATTTCTTTGAGAATCTCGCTGAATATCTGTAAACCAAAAACCGATGGAATTAAATTTTTCTCCAGATTCTTTATGTGTAAAAGTTGCGTTTATATCTAAATCCCATTCAACAAAAGGATTCAATCCGGTGCGATGGTGTGGTCTGCTTTGCATAAATTGGTATATCTGCCCCATTATTTCATCAGGTAGCGTGAAACCCAGTTCCAATCTTGCATTTTTCTCAATTTGATTTTCCTTTTGATGAAGAATTTCGACTGTTAAAGGTTCAATGTTCTGACCTAATACTGATAAAGAGAAAAGTACTGATAAAGAGAAAGGTAGAAATAAAAAACGCATATTTTAAACTTAAAAAAATTTATAAATAATCGGTCTGCTTGGGGCAGCATCTAATTCAAATGGTGCCAACTGAAGGTTTAACAAATATTTTCCGTCTTCCACTTCATCGGGAACAAAAATCATTTCAGTAATAGTTTTGTCATAGCGAGGTTTATCAGGAACGCCCCAAAACTGATGATGAAATTCAACTTTTCCTCCATCATTTTCTTTATCGACACTCGGTAAATCGACCAACAAGTGTTTTACCCCTAATTGGTTTAGAATTTGGAGACAAGAAACATCTAAATATGGAGGATTCGTTGATGAATAGTTTTTACTTTTTTTAGACGAGTTATTTGGTAATGTTCTAATAATTAGGGCGTCCATACTAGAATATTCTCTAAGTGCAGAAAGTTCACTCTCTGTTATCACCAAATCACCGTTCTTTTCTTGTGGTTTGACAGAAATTAGGACGGAAACAAAAAAGTACTCTTTTAGACTTTCATTTACAGAATAAACTTTGGAAGTGATATGTCCCAAGCATTCAGTATGTGTTCCGTTTCCATGTGGATTAAAATGAATGTCAAAGAAATTTACGCTTCCACCTTTTTCAACCATTCCCGTCCAGTTTTCAGACGTTACTGGCTGAAAACTTGGGTTTTCAACGTGCCATGCAATTGGACCAACATTGGAGGACACAGGAATTGACAAGTCGATCCCACGACTTAAATCCACTTTTTCCCCTGTTTCCAATTTTATCACCATTATGGTAAGGCATTTTTCAATTGTTGGTAGCGCTCTTTCGCGGCATTGTTTCCACTACAGCTCATTCCTCCAGCTGTAGTATAGAAATTTTCTATTCGTTTGTCATGACTTGGGTGTGTACTTAACCATTCTGGTGGACTTGCTGCGCCACTAGCCTCAACTTTCTCAAAGAATTTAGCTGCACTTGAAGCAGCATATTCTGTCTCACACAAATATTTAACCGATGCACCGTCTGCTTCTGTTTCGTGCGTTCTTGAGAATTTAAGATTGATTAAACTAGTAGTTATATCTTTCAGTAGTTCTCTGTCGCCTGCAATCAGATCGAGCAGTACTTGCACACCATAAACCTTGGTCATTTGGCGTGTAGAATGGCGCAAATCTGCATGTCCAATTTCGTGTGCCAAAACTCCAGCCAATTCATCCTCTCCATCTAGGAATTTTATCAATCCTGTGTAAACATAAATGTATCCACCTGGCGTACAGAAGGCATTTAAGGTTTTATCATCTTCAATAATTCGTAATCTCCAAGCAAATTCATCTTTAAAATCTATTGCTTGCGAGTTCAAGATTCTATCTCTAATATCGTACAGAAAACGATAAGCAGTTGCGTATCTTGCACTATCCAAAATCGGATATTCTGTTGGATTACTTTCAATTTCTTGGGCAACTTGTGCTCCTAATTGTTTATCTTGCTCTACTGAAAACAGATTAAATCCACCTCCTTTTGAAGTGCCACAACCTGATAGAAAAACGATTGAAAATAAAATAAGGTATGCTGAAATTATTTTTTTCATCTTTTTAAAGTTTTAAATACAAAAATATAGAAACTATCTGAGAAAAAGCACCAATTATATAGCCCAAATTAACTTCTTTTAATTTATGTGCATTCAAAATCATCCGACTTGACATCACAATTCCGCCTAAGAGTAAAACCAAAACCAATAAAACAACAGGTGTTTGAATAAGAGGTTTTGAATACATGTACAAAAAGCCAAAGAGCGAACCCATTCCAATGCTATGGAAGCTTATTTTAATTTTTTTTGTAATAAAATATGCAAGTGCACATGATAATACACCGCCCAGCACCATTGCTTTTAATATCTGCGGAATAAAAACCTCATCTTTTTGAACTGAAAGAAAAAGAAAAAGAATCAAGCAATAAACTGTCATTAAAGCAATGGGAGCTGACCTTTCATTTCTATTTTCCATTTCTAAGGAAGAAATTGTTTTATTTTTTTTCATCACTACAAATGAGAGTCCTGGCGCCAAAGTAATGAAAACAATAAACAAGATTAAAAATAATATTTTCAATACGGGTTGTATCAAGTATAAAGACGCATTTGCGTCGAAAGAAGCCGAATATAATGGCACATACAAAACAATTAAAAGACCGTATATCGGAACGAATAATGGTAAAAACACCCAAGATATGAACGTAGCAAGCCTCTTCATTAAATCTCCTTTCTAAGTCGGGCAACGGGAATGTTTAGTTGTTCTCTGTATTTAGCAATTGTTCTTCGGGCGATATTATAACCTTTCTCTTGCAAAGCAACTGCTAGTTTTTCATCTGTTAGTGGTTTGTGTTTGTCTTCAGCGTCGATAATATCTTGTAAAATTTGCTTTACCTCTCTTGTTGAAACTTCTTCACCTGACTCTGTAGATAACGATTCAGAGAAAAAATATTTAAGAGGAAACGTTCCGTACTGTGTTTGCACATACTTTGAGTTTGCCACCCTTGAAATTGTAGAAATATCCAAATTAACAATCTCGGCAATGTCCTTTAAAATCATAGGTTTTAAGTTGGTTTCATCGCCAGTTAAAAAATACTCTTTTTGGTAATTCATGATGGCGGTCATCGTTGAAGATAAAGTGTTGTGTCGTTGTTGAATTGCATCAATAAACCATTTTGCCGAATCGAGTTTAGATTTTACAAACGCCAAAGTTTCCTTATCTGATTTTCTTAATTCTCCGCCTTCAGAATAGGTCTTTAGCATATCTATATATCCCGAACTAATTCTCAATTCTGGTGCATTTCTTCTGTTTAAGGTGAGTTCTAATTCACCATCTTCTTCAGTAATTTTAAAATCAGGAACAATTTGTTGAGGCACTTGTGTTGAACCTTTTATTGATCCACCTGGTTTTGGGTTGAGACGTATTATTTCTTGTATGGCATCTTTTAAATCTTCTTCTGAAATTTCAAGTTTTTTGATGATTTTTTGGTAATGTTTTTTTGTAAACTCTTCGAAATGCTCTTCCAATATTTTTAAAGCCGTATATCGAGTAATATCACCATCTTGTATGCGTTCCATTTGTAAAGCAAGACATTCTTGTAAACCTCTGGCTCCTACTCCAGCAGGATCCAATTGTTGAACATTTTTAAGAATTGTTTCAACTTCTTCATCTGTTGTTTCAATATTTTGATAAAAAGCCAAGTCATCAACTATCGCATCTAAATCTCTTTCTAAATAACCAGCATCATTTAAGCTGCCGATAATGTAAGTGGCAATTTTTAGTTCTTTTTCGTTCAATTTTTGCAAATTTAACTGACTCAAAAGATGCTCGTGAAAAGAAGTTCCTGAGGAAATGGGCATGGATTTCTCTTCATCGTCTTTACTACGATTAGAGACGCTCGTTTTATACGCAGGTTCGTCATCACTTATATACTCGTCAATATCAAAATCTCTTTCTTCTCCCTCTGCTTCGTTATATTCTTCTTGATTATCAAATTCATCCTCATAATCATCCTTTCCCTCTTCGAGTGCAGGATTCACTTCTAACTCCTGTTTAATCCTTTGTTCCATCTCAACAGCAGGCACCTGCAACAATTTCATCAACTGAATTTGCTGTGGAGAAAGCTTTTGCTCCATTTTTTGAGAAAGCGACTGTTTTAATGCCATAAATTGATTATTTCAAAACTTAATTTAATATAATTTTTTTAAAAAACGGTTTATTTTTCTAAAATTCAGCATTTCCTGGTGTTCTTGGGAAAGGAATTACGTCCCTAATATTTGTCATTCCTGTTACAAACATAACCATTCGTTCAAATCCTAAACCAAATCCAGCATGAGGAACAGTACCAAATTTTCGTGAATCTAAATACCACCATAATACGTCTTCACTCACATTAAAGTCTTTCATTTTTTGTTTTAACACATCTATCCTTTCCTCTCTTTGAGATCCTCCAACGATTTCACCAATCCCTGGAAACAGAACATCCATTGCCGCAACTGTCTTCCCATCATCATTTGCTCGCATATAAAAAGCTTTAAATGATGCAGGATAATCGGTGATAATTACAGGACAATGAAACTCTTTTTCTACGAGATAGCGCTCATGCTCTGATTGTAAATCAGTTCCCCATTCAACAGGATATTTAAATTGCTTTTTCTTGTATGGTTTTGAATTTTGTAAAACTTCAACTGCTTCTGTATAAGTAATTCTTTTAAAATCATTATTTACCACAAATTCCATTCGTTCAATTAAACTCAACGGATTTCTGTCATTTTGTGGTTTTTGTTTTTGTTCTTTTTCATCTCTATCATTTAGAAATGCTAAATCTTTTGGATAATTTTCCAATATGTAGCTACACAGATATTTTAAAAATTCTTCTGTAAGATCCATGTTGTCTTTTAAATCAGCAAATGCTACTTCTGGTTCAATCATCCAAAACTCAGCCAAGTGCCTTGAAGTATTTGAGTTTTCTGCTCTAAAAGTAGGCCCAAAAGTATAGACTTTGCCCAAGCCCAATGCACCCAACTCAGCTTCTAATTGACCAGAAACAGTTAAGTTTACCTTTCTCTCAAAAAAGTCTTGGGAGTAATCTACTTTTCCATTTTCATCTTTTGGAAGATTATCTAAATCAAAATTCGTTACATGGAACATTTCTCCTGCTCCTTCCGCATCGGAAGATGTTATGATTGGTGTATGGAGATTAAAAAAGCCCTTATCATTAAAAAACTTATGAATAGCGAATGTTAATCCGTGTCGAATTCTAAAAACAGCACCAAATGTATTTGTCCTAAGGCGCAAATGCGCTTGTTCTCGTAAAAATTCAAGATTGTGTTTTTTAGGTTGGAGCACCGTTTTTTGAACATCATCTGGATTTGCAACTCCGATTATATCAAATGAATCAACTGCTATTTCAACTGCCTGACCTTTACCCTGCGACTCTACAATTTTTCCTTTTACCTCAATAGCTGCAGCTGTTGTTATTTTCTTTAAGACTTCATCGTCAAATGACTCAAAGTCGATTACAGCTTGGATGTTTTGAATGGTAGAACCATCATTTATTTGAATAAAACGATTGCTTCTAAAAGCCCTCACCCAACCTCTAACAATTACCTCTTTCCCAATTTGAGAGAAAGTCAACAACTCCTTAATTTCAATGTGTTTCATTACATATTACTTTGATATTATTTTTGGAATTTAAAAATATTCTTACTTAATTTTGGACATTCTAAAATGTCCATCTACAAAAATAGAATAAAAATAGAGTTTTAATAAAGATTTAAGATAGAATACTAATAATAATGAAACTTATGTCCATTTAAACACGTTTATATGTACTGAAGAGAAATTAAAACTAATGTCAAGAGAGAAGAGAACAAAAGCACAACAAGCAACACACGCAATTCACAGGATTTATATTACAGTTTTACATTTATTCAACCGTGGGTATTACAAACCCATGGGAATGTCGGGAAAAACGTTGCGGGATGCTTTACTAGAATTGGAGCCAGAAATTTATGGCTCTATGGGAGAAGAGAAGGTAGAGTTAAATGGTCTTGTTTATGTTTTAGACCGTTTGCCGATTGGGATTGAAGAATGTAAAACAATAAATCTTACAGCAGATGAAGGATATGGTTTATCAAAATTAAAACCCATTATTCCTCCTAAAAGGCGAAGAAATTGCTATCGAATAGATGACGACCAAATGAATATTGAAATTACCCGAGGTCGTTCAGATATTTTAGACATCTTAACACATCTTACTTTTTTATTTATCGAATCTAATAAAATTGCAAGCCGTGTGATTATTAGTAATGACGGGGCTTTAAGTGGCGAATGGAATAAGTTCTCTACTATTGTATGCAAAGATAAAATCGAAGATGATGAATTAGAAATTGCCGTTTTCCACATTGGGAATATTCTTGGTAGAACTTTTGAAGAAATTATGGATACCATGGCAAAACTTAATACTAAAGAACATCCAAATCGTTTTTTAAAGGTAATTTATTGGATAGGAAAGTTGGCAATCAAAGAGGTTTTGGATGATGATAAACGCACTATTTTATTTAGTCCAATTTTACAAGAACGCACAGGTCATCATATTCATGGTGAAAGATGGGCAAATAACATCAAACAAGAATTGGCTAAAAAAAATCTGTTGGAGCGACCAATACATATTATCAGTGCTAACATGCACAGTGTAATGAATTATCTTTTTGCAAATCAGGTTTTTTCCAAAGGAAAAGAAAAACTCAACAAATTAGAGGTTTTTGAATTATTGAGTGATGAACAAAATGAAAAAGAACGTCAGCGTATTAAAAAATTGGCGGAGAAAAATGGAATGACATACATGGAAGACACTTCGGGTGCAAACATCAATGTCCAAATATTTGATTTGTCAAAAATATCATTAAAAAACAGTTATTTGTCTCTTTCTGATAAAACCAGAAATTGTATCTTAATTGTAATGGATTATGCTTTTGGTGAGCAAGCATTTGAGGCCATGGATGAACTTCTAAAACCCTACAAAAACAACGGGCAAAGCACAAAATTAACCGTAAAATCCATCTCCATCATGGGGAAAGCGGGGATTTTGGAAGGTGACAAAGGCGACATTATGATTCCACACGCACATATTTTTGAAGGAACTACCGATAATTATCCTTTCCACAATTCAATTTCTGTCGATGACTTTATAGACAAAGACATTCGAGTTTGCGAAGGACACATGATTACCGTTTTAGGAACATCTTTACAAAACAAAGAAGTACTAACTTATTTCAAAAAATCTACGTGGAATGTAATCGGTTTGGAAATGGAGGGGGCACATTATCAAAAAGCCATTCAAGCAGCTTCTAAAATCCGAAAAAGTATTTCTCCAGATGTTATACTTCGCTATGCATATTACGCTTCGGACAATCCATTAAAAAGTGGTAGTTCTTTGGCTTCTGGTGGATTGGGACTTACGGGTGTAAAACCAACGTATATGATAACTGAAAAATTTTTAAATCTATTAGCTAAAGATTAGTTATTTGTAATTAAATATACTAATCGATATATTGATTCGTTAAAAGTAAGTATGTAATAAATAAAGAGTTATGAAAAAAACTATTAAATCAACAATTTTAAGTGGAATTATGGTTCTATTATCTGTTTCAATAGCTATTGGACAGGGATTAGATGATCAACGAATGAAGTTTGGATTTGGAATAAAAGCTGGTGCAAATTATGCTGGAATTTATGATGAAAAAGCGGAGAACTTTGTGGCAGACGGCAAGTTTGGATTTACTGTCGGAGCATGGGTTTCAATGCCTTTGGCTCCTCTTCTTGCGCTACAACCCGAAATTGCTTTTAACCAAAAAGGATTTGAGTCAAAAGGGCAATTCTTAGGTCTTGACTATAAAGCTACCCATACTTCTAATTATGTAGATTTACCAGTTTTATTGGCTCTTCGGCCAGCGAAGTGGTTGAATATCGTGGCTGGTCCACAATTTAGTTTTCTTATCAGTCAATCTACCAAATTAGAGATTGGTGATTTTAATAACGAAGCAAAAGAGGAATTTGATAAAGACAATTTTACGATTAGGAAGTTTACTGTCGGACTTCACGCTGGTTTAGACTTCGTTTTTTCAAAGGTTTATGTTTCTCCTCGTGTTGGACTAGATTTCTTAGACAATAATGGTGATGGAACAACAAACAATCCAAAATATAAAAACATCTACGGCCAATTAACACTTGGTTATCGTTTTTAATTACAAAGAGAGTTCTTCTACAGCTTCAATGATAGAAGTTCCATCTTGTTCTAAACCTTCTCTTTGGTGATACAAAACACCATTCTGGTCGAAAACACTGATGATATTAGAATGAGAAAAGTCGATTGGAGAAATCCGTTGATAGCTCATTGTTCCTAAAACGGAAGCAAATGTACGTGTATCATCTTCCGTACCTCTAAGGAATACCCAACGGTCATTGTCCATTTCATTTTCTATGGCAAATTCTTTCATCTTTTCAGGTGTATCAACTTCTGGGTCGATGCTCACATAGACAAACTTTGTTTGTTGCTGTGCTTCCTTACTAAGTCCGTTATGTATTAATCGCATATCAGCAATCAATCGTGGGCACGCAGCCTGACAAGAGGTGTAAATCATTACGGCAACGATAATGTCGCCCCTTAAATCTTCCAATTGAATGTTTTCTCCATCTTGATTTGTCCAATCAGAAGGCAGATTATAAATAGAAAGTTCTGGCAGCTCACCAACAAATTCTCTTTTAACTGTTTCAGGTTCTTTTTCGTTTTTTGACGTATCGAATTTGCACCCGACTAATGTAATAATACCAACTAATGAAAAGAGAAATAGAAGTTTTTTCATGCCCATTTATTTTATGGATTTAGCACATCTAAATCCTAAGTTTTTGATTGAATAATCTCCCCTTACACTCGACCGAAAAGCATAGCGCATAAAAGCCGCATAATTTTTTAAGTCGTTTGCACCATATGCAGCGCCTCCACAATATAAATTGTTATTTCCTTCTGCACTGTTTCGTGTATCTTGAGAAAGAAGCACACTATTGAAATCAGCTGTCCATTCCCAAACCAATCCATGCAAATCATAGATTCCCCAGTAATTTTTATATGTTTTCCCGATTTCTTTTCCTTTGAACTTAGACTTTTCGTACCACGACAAAAGGTATTGATTAAATTCTTTTTTATCCCTTGCATCGGGAGAAGTTTCATCCGCCATCGCAGCAAGTTCCCATTCATCCATTGTAGGTAAACGTTTTCCTTGACACTTACAATATTCCTTAGCAGCGTGCCACGATACGCTTGTAACAGCATCTCGCATTCCTTCATTAGGTTTTAAAGTCAAATCATCTTGAAAATGACTCAGATAGTGTTCGTCGGCAAACAATCTGATAATTTTTGACTTTCTCCACTTTGGGTTTTCTTTAAGAAATTCAATGTATTCTGCGTTTGTTACAGGGTATATATCCATATAAAACGAAGGAATGGTTATCGAAATAGAATCTCCTCCATACAAAGGTGTATATGTTCCTCCCTTAACCAAAGCCATTCCTTCCTCCTGACCAAAGCTAGTCAGAAGAAAGAAAAAGGCTCCAAATAGAAATACTATTTTTTTTATCTGTATCAACGTCTTCTTATATCACTAACTTGTTTTGTTGTAACTTCATGACCATCATTACCCCAATTTTTATATATATAGGTTAATACGGCTGCGATTTCTTCATCATTTAACGACTGTGCAGGCATCATACTGTTATATTTAACACCGTTTACGGTAATTTCCCCTCTTAATCCGTGCATAGTAATTTCAATCGCACGATCTACATCCGCATTCAAGTAATCTGATTTTGCTAAAGGAGGAAATGCACCTTCCATACCTTGTCCTTGTGGTTGATGACAAGCAAAACAAGTTTGTCCGTATAATCTTTCACCAACAATCAATTTTTCATCTAATGACATTTCATCGATTGCTACTTCTTCTTTCATTTCAACTTCTGGTCTTTTCGGCTGTAATTGTATTCTAGAACCCTCTGGTAGATAAATTCCTTCCTGAATGGTTCCTGTATAAACTTTTTTGTCGTCATATCCTGTCACATCCAGTGCAGCCAATGCTCCTTTATTAAACGCACGCATTATTGAGTGGTCAACCAAGAGATATTCTCCTGGCGCATCAACTTTAAACTCAGCAATTGCAGCTCCTCCCGCTGGAATTAAAGTTGTTTGCACATTTGTATTAATAAAAGATGCACCTCCTTCGTAAACCCTATCCATTATTTCTCCAATAATATGGAAGGAAGAAACCAAGTTTGGACCACCATTTCCTAAATATAACCTAACAGTTTCTCCGACTTCTGCTTTCAAAGAGCTCTCTCCCATTAAAGCGCCAACTTTTCCGTTAAACAATACATAATCAGGAATCTCATCCATTGCTTTCTGCATGTCAAAAACATGACTTCCAGGCTCTCCATACTCGCCAGTAGTATAGAAATCACCTTGCATCACATAATATTCTCTATCAACAGGAGGTAACCCCTCTTCTGGTTCAATCAAAATCAATCCATACATCCCGTTTCCAATGTGCATCCCAACTGGAGCAGTTGCACAGTGATAAACATATAATCCTGGGTTTAATGTTTTAAAAGAAAACACAATTTCTCTACCTGGCGCAACAAATGAAGATACGGCTCCACCGCCCGGTCCATTCACTGCATGAAGGTCGATGTTGTGTGGCAATTGATTATCAGGGTGATTTTTCAGATGAAATTCTATCTCATCGCCAACTTTGGCTCTAATAAAACTCCCCGGAACAGTTCCTCCGAATGTCCAAAATGTATATTCTACACCAGGGGCAATTTCATCAACATATTCCAGAATTTCCATATCAACAATCAATTTCGTTGGTTTTCTGTTGCCTGTTGGTTCAGGAACGTATGGCGGAGCAGTCATAACAGCTTTACGCTCGGAAACCACTTCGATGTACTCAGGTTTTACTTTACTTGGCTTTTCTTCTCCTCCACAAGAAAAAAGAACCATCGAAAAAATTAATAAGGAAAAGAGATTTATCTTTTTCATAATTTAGTTTTTTAGTGAATTTTTATCTGTTTAATTTTTAATTAAAAAACCAAAAATATAAATAATTATACGTTTTAAGACTTAATTTTGAAAAACTTATGACTAAAGTTAGTTTTTTTCATGATGGCTTTTGCTTTTTATTTATGATTGACTTCGTCAATACGCTATGTGCAATGTTTTTATACAGACAATTTGTAAGTGAAACTGAAGATAAAATAAGACAAAAAACGTTATTTATTATTGCTTGCTCTGAAATTTAAAAAAGAGTCAGAAGTCTTTGAATATATTAATATTTTATAATATTGCATGGTTTGTGAAAAAAGGTTTCACTATAATCTATGAATTTAAAACAAATCAAACATGAAAAAACTTGTGATGCTTACCTTTATTAGTCTAATGGCTGGTGGTCTGCTTTCTTCTTGTAGTAAAACGACAAAAGGTAAAATAAGTGGCGATTGGAATGTTGACTATTATGCTGTTGAGTATAAAAGCCAAGATTATCTTAACGAAAGCTCTGAAACAGAAATTGAAGAGTGGAGAGGAAAAAACTATACCTATAAACACATAGATATAGATGGCACTGTTCACACCCTTCAAGGTACCGTGAAAGATGCTCGTCTTTCTATCAAGAAAGAAGGAACATGGGAAAGAATCCTTGATTATCAAGTTGTGGATGGTAATAGTATTGAGACATACTATATCACACAATCTGGAACGTGGGACTTTCTTTCTGGAAAAGGAACAGGAGATTTCAAGAAAAATGAAAGAATTATCCTAAATATTACTAAAATAAAGGAAGGTTCTGACGAATATGAGATACCAAAAGGAGAAATTTCAGGAACTTTTATCATTACAGAATCAAAAAAGAGTCTCCTAAAAATGGAAATAGAGGAAGGTTACAGGTACTTGTCTAAAGGTAATTCTGGTTCTGGATTTACTGTAAATGGACAAGGGAAGAGAGTAACAAATGAATACTTTGAACTATCTAAATAATAAATCAAAAGTTATGAAAAAATCAATTAAATATATACTTAGTACAGTTGTTATCATAGGATTTCTATCTTCTTGTGGAAAAACAACTAAAAATAAGATTGAAGGGGAGTGGACGATTACCGCTCACGAAGAAAGTTACTATTATTCAGATGGAGATATTACCAGTACACTCATTTCTTCAAATTCAATAACGGAAAATAATGACGGAGACATTTCAACAGGGGATGTACATAGAGCTCATTGGAAAATCAATAAAGATGGAACTTGGGAAAGAGAAATTAGTTACACAATGACGAGTACTGATGCTATAGGAACAGTTACTGTTAAAAAATCTACCACTGTGTTAACAGGAGAATGGGATTTTTTAAATCACCCTGGCAAAGAGTTCAAAAAAAATGAGCAAATTGTATTTTATCCAATTAAAGAGTCATATACTACCCGTGTAAAATCGACATTAGCTGGAGAAACATTATATGATATTACCTCTACAAGTGATTATGACTATGGAGAAACATCAGATTATAGTGAAGCCCGATATTTCAAGGTTTATACCTCAACCAAAAATGAATTGGTGTTGGGTTATAAGGGCAAAGGACAAACAAAGTTATCAAATGGTACATTTCATACGTATGACGTAACCAATGAATATACGCTCAAAAAATAAGAGAAACATTTAATAAAAAAACGAGCTGTATCAGCTCGTTTTTTTATTTGTATAATCTATTAAAAATTCATGATTGTGTTAAGCGTTGAGCTTGGTTGCATTATTTCAAAAAGTCTATCTTGAGGAGCATTGTAATAACCTTTTAAATCAACAGGTTTTCCTTGAACAGCAGCTAATTCAGCTACAATTTTTTGTTCATTTGTAGCTAACTTTTCAGCAATTGGAGTAAATTTCGCTTTCAAATCTAAATCCTCATTTTGTTTTGCTAATTCTTGAGCCCAATATAAAGCAAGGTAGAAATGACTTCCTCTGTTGTCTAATCCTCCAATTTTACGACTCGGTGACTTTTCATTCATTAATAAACTAACGGTCGCATCATCTAACGCTCTTGCTAAAACTGTTGCTTGAGGATTATCATTAACGTCAGCAATTTGGTCTAACGATGTAGCCAAAGCTAAAAATTCTCCCAAAGAGTCCCATCTTAGGTAGTTTTCTTTTACCAATTGTTCAACATGTTTTGGGGCAGAACCTCCAGCACCCGTTTCAAACAATCCTCCGCCCGCCATTAACGGAACAGTGGAGAGCATTTTCGCACTCGTACCCAACTCAAGAATAGGGAATAAATCTGTCAAATAGTCACGTAAAACATTCCCCGTAACAGAAATGGTGTTCAATCCTTTTTTAATTCTCTGTAATGAATGCTTTGTTGCCTCAAGCGGTGCCATAATTTGAATGTCTAGCCCTGACAAATCATGTTCTTTTAAGTATTCGTTTACCTTTTTGATTAATTCAGCATCATGCGCTCTATTTTTATCTAACCAAAATACAGCAGGCGTTTCTCTCTTTCTGGCTTCTGAAACTGCTAATTTAACCCAATCTTTAATTGGTGCATCCTTAGTTTGACAAGCTCTCCAGATATCTCCAGCCTCTACATTGTGTTCCAATAAAACATTCCCGTCTGCATCAATTACACGAACAACACCCGCTTCTTTAATTTCAAAAGTTTTATCATGCGAACCGTATTCTTCAGCTTTTTGAGCCATCAATCCAACGTTGGGAACACTTCCCATTGTTGCTGGATCGAACGCACCGTTTTCTTTACAAAAATCAATTGTTGCTTGAAAAACTGAAGCATAGCTGCTATCTGGAATTATTGCTTTTGTATCTCTTACCTCTCCGTTTTTATCCCACAACTTTCCAGAGTTACGAATCATTGCTGGCATTGAAGCGTCAACGATGACGTCACTTGGAACATGGAAGTTTGTAATTCCTGCATCAGAATTTACCATTGAAACATCAGGACCATTTGCGTAGATTGCATCAATATCAGCTAAAATTGCATTTTTTTCATCAGCAGGCAGATTTTCGATTCTCGCCAAAACATCTCCAAATCCATTGGTAACATCAACCCCTAATTTTTCAAAAGTATCTCCATATTTTTCAAAAAGAGGTTTATAGTAAGCGTGAACACCATGACCAAAAATGATTGGGTCAGAAACCTTCATCATTGTCGCTTTCATGTGGAAAGAGAGTAAAATATCTTTTTTTCTTGCGTCTGCAACATGTTCTTCTAAGAATTTTACCAATGCTTTTTTACTCATTACAGTTGCATCAATAATTTCTCCCTCTAATAATTTTAAATTATCCTTTAAAACATTTTTCTTCCCGTTTGCATCCAACTCTATTTTTACAGTTGTTGCTTTAGCAACGACAGCAGATTTTTCATTGTGGAAAAAATCTCCTTCTGTCATCGTTGCGACATGGGTTTGAGAATCTTTCGACCATTCTCCCATTCTGTGGGGATATTTTTTTGCGTATTCTTTAACAGCTTTTGGTGCACGTCGGCTAGAGTTTCCTTGACGTAAAACAGGATTTACTGCACTACCCTTTGCATAATCATATTTCGCTTGAATTTTTCTTTCCTCGTCTGTCTGAGGGTCTTCAGGGTATTCTGGCATTGGATATCCTTGTGCTTGCAATTCAGCAATACAGCGTTTAATTTGAGTAACAGAAGCCGAAATATTTGGTAATTTAATAATGTTTGCTTCTGGTTTTAATACCAATTCACCCAATTCTTTTAAATCGTCTGGTCGTTGTTGTGCCGGCGTTAAAATTTCAGGAAATTGAGATAAAATTCTCCCTGCTAAAGAAATGTCTCTTGTCTCCACATCAATTCCTGCTTGTTTAACATAAGATCGAATAATGGGTAACAATGAATGTGTTGCTAACATTGGAGCTTCATCCGTTAGCGTGTAAATTATTTTTGAATCAATTGCCATATTAATTGTTTTTTGTGGGGTTTTACCCAAATTAAAATTTGCGATTGCGAAGATAATAAAATAATCAGGATTTTAACAGATGGTTGAGATGATAATCTTCAGGTTGGGTTGATATGGCATGAAAGATGAAATTGATTCACTAAAAAATCATGCTAAAACACAAAAAAACTTGTAGTAGAGACCTGAAATCTTGTGTTAATCAATAAAACAAAAGCAAGTCTTACTATGAAAATCTACTCTTTGGTTTATTTTTCTTTGTCTTTATCTTCCTTTAGTTCTACAAGTAATTTACGAATCTGTTTAACTAGAAAATAAATGACCCCAATCGCGAGAACAACCTGAACAACAAAAATAATCGATTTTGAATCCATATTTTATGATTTTAGTACCCTTTCTTTTACTATTTTATTTTTGTTCGCCAATTGTCCACACGCTGCATCTATGTCTTTTCCACGGCTTCTACGAACATTTACAATAATATTTCTTTCTTCTAAGTAAGCCGCAAACTGATCCATTTTAAGGTTTGATGTTTTATCATAATCTACACCATCAATCGGATTATATTCAATCAGATTTACCTTGCAAGGAATAATTTTACAAAATTCTGCCAACTCTTGTGCATCTTCAATTCCATCGTTAAAATCTTTAAACACAATATACTCATAAGTGACACGCGTTCCTGTTTTTGCATAAAAATAACGCAATGAATCAGCCAATGTTTCCAAATTATTTGTGTCGTTGATGGGCATAATTTCACTTCGTTTCTTGTCGTTGGCAACATGCAAGGAAAGTGCAAAATTAACTTTCGTTTCGTCATCACCCAACTTTTTAATCATCTTGGCAATTCCAGAAGTTGAGAGTGTAATTCGTTTTGGAGACATTCCAATTCCATCTTTAGAAGTTATTTTCTTGATGCTTTCCATTACATTTTTATAGTTGAGAAGTGGTTCTCCCATTCCCATATAAACTATGTTTGTCAGGTTTTGTCCATATCGTTCTTGCGCCAAATTCTTTAAATAAACCACTTGGTCCACAATCTCTCCAACAGAAAGATTTTTAAGCAATTTTAATTGTCCAGTAGCACAAAACTTACAGCCCAAACTGCATCCAACTTGAGAAGAAATACAAGCCGTCATCCGGTTACTGGTTGGAATTAAAACACCTTCTACAACTTTTCCTTCACCAACATTAAACGCACACTTTATGGTTCGGTCACTTGAAACTTGCTCTTCATCCAAAGTAACGTGGTCAATAAAAAAACTTTTTTTTAATTGTTCACGAAGAGGCAGACTTAAATTTGTCATTTCGTCAAAATCGCCTACATTTTTTTGCCAAAGCCATTCATACACTTGGTTTGCGCGAAACGACTTCTCTCCAAGCACTTTGAGTGTTTCTTTCAGTTCTTCTTTGCTATATGCACGTATGTTCTTCTTTCTTTCCATATTTGAAGATGCAAATTTCGGTTAAATTTATGGAATTACAAAGAATGAGAATAGAAAACAAGGAATTTGCAATGGACAAGGTGCAATTGCCGATCCAAAACCAAGAAGTGTAACAATTGTTGAACAAAAGGATGCAAAAACACGCTATCTTTGTAGAGTAAAATTGATTCTATGAAATACCGTGAATTTGAAGCATTAAAAAATAGTGAAAAGCCTGTTTTAATCGACTTTTATGCGGATTGGTGTGGGCCGTGTAAAGTATTGTCTCCAATTATTAAAGAAGTTGGAGAATACTATCAAGATGCTATAAAAGTAATTAAAATAAACGTAGATAATGAAATGAAAATTGCAAACAGAGAAAACATCATGAGCGTTCCTACAATAATGGTCTTTAAAGAGGGAAAAGTAATTTGGCGGGTTGCAGGAGTTCGTTCCAAGCGAGATATTCAAAAGGTAATTGATAAATCACTCGGCATTTCAAAACAATCTACAAGGAAAAAACGTTTTAACTTTTTTGATTTATTTCTTAAACGAAAAAACGATGAGTAAATTTGATGAGTTAGTAAAAGGAAACACGCCCGTTTTGGTAGATTTTTATGCCGATTGGTGTGGACCATGTCAAACGATGAACCCAATTATTAAAGAAGTAAAAAATCATTTTGGCGACCAGTTGAAAGTAATTAAAATTAATGTTGACACGAATCCAGTAGTGGCTCAACGTTTTAAAATTAGAGGTGTTCCAACATTTATTCTGTTTAAAAATGGAGAGATTGAGTGGAAAGCAGCTGGTGTACAATCTCGTCGAGATTTAAAAGAAGTAGTTGAAAAAACATTGAGATAAATCATTAATAGGTATTTTTTTATTGCCTACGCTTTCTGTTTTTCTAAAATAATTTTATCGAATGAAAGAAACAGATATCCAATCTCTTAACTTTCCACTTTTAAACCGTATCTTTACCCGATGAATCAGAAATTTGGAAAGGAATATAAGTTGTGTAATAAAAGAATTATTGATGAAATCTTTAATTCAAACCAGCATTTAAAATCTTTCCCTTTTGTTCTTAAATATATCCAAACTACGTTAAAATCAAACACCAATTTTCAAGTTGTAATTTCTGTTCCCAAAAGAAAATTTAAAAAAGCAGTGGACAGGAATCGGATTCGACGCATAATTAGAGAAGCAATTAGAAAGAATAAATACATTATAGAATCAGTTGAATTAAGTCAAAATCAAAAATTTGCACTATTTTTGATTTATACATCTGACAAGGAAGAGTCGTATCAAACAATTTTTGATAAAATAGAATTGCTTTTTAAACGTTTGGTTGATACAATATAGTCCTTCTTTGCTGAAAAAAGATTAAAAATTAAAATTTTATGAGAATTATATATGTTTTGATGTTGATTACTCTGTTATCATTTAATAATAGAGTTGTTGCTCAATCGAGTGGTTTTGAACAAATCAAAAATCTTGAATTGATTGATTTGATTTATATGAACCTAGATAAATATTATGTGGATGAACCCAAAGTTGGAGAAATTTCTAAAGCAGGAATTGATGCAATGCTCAAAGAATTGGATCCATATACGGTTTTCTATCATGAATCAAACATTGAAGACTATCGCTTGATGACAACAGGTCAATACGGAGGAATCGGTGCTTTGATACGAAAACTGGATGACTATATCGTTATTGCTGAACCATACGAAAATATGCCAGCACACAAAGCTGGATTAAAAGCAGGAGATAAAATAATTTCAATCGATGGTAAAAGCATGAAAAATGTTTCTAGCGAAATCGTTTCTGAAACATTAAAAGGTCCGAAAGATTCTGAGTTTGAACTAGAAATTCAACGACCTTCAGAAGCAAAAACAAGAAAATTTACCATCAAAAGAGATGAAATTAAATTGCCAGATGTTCCATATTCAGGAATAATCGATGAAAAATCAAAAATTGGTTATATCAAACTCAATTCTTTTACACAAACCGCAAGCAGATCAGTAAAAGCAGCTTTTGATGAATTAAAAGACGAAGGAATGGAAAGTCTTATCTTTGACCTGCGAGGAAACGGTGGGGGATTGTTGATGGAAGCCGTGAACATCGTCAATTTTTTTGTGCCACAAAACACAGAAGTTGTAACGACAAAAGGTAAAATTATTGATGAAAATCGTTCGTATAAAACACGTAACAATCCTGTGGATTTAGATATTCCAATTGTCGTACTTGTCGATGGTTTATCTGCCTCAGCTTCTGAAATTGTTTCTGGTTCGCTACAAGATTTAGACCGAGGAGTTGTCATAGGAAACACAACATTCGGAAAAGGCTTGGTTCAGCGTACGGTTGATTTAAAATATGGAGCAAAAATGAAATTAACCATCTCTAAATATTATACGCCTTCTGGTCGATGCGTCCAGAAACTGGATTATTACCATAAAAATGACGGAAAAGTAGATGAAGTACCAGATTCTTTGATTACTGTTTTTCACACCAAAAACGGAAGAGAAGTGATTGATGGAAGAGGGATTGAGCCAGACGTTTCGATAGAATTGGAAGATTTATCAAGGTTGGCAGGAGTTTTAATCGGACAAAACATCATCTTTAACTATGCTACGGAATTTGAACAAAAGTATGATAAGATTGCCGAAGCAAAAGATTTTGAAATAACCAATCAAATGTATAACGACTTCAAAGCGTATGTGTTAAAACAAGATTTTGAATATAAAACAGCAGCGGAAGAACAACTAGAAAGAACTTTAGAAATAGCAAAAAGAGAAGGCTATGCCTCAAAAATAAATGGAGAATACGAAGCACTTCATAAAATACTTGGAGCTTCTAAAGAAAAAGATTTGGAATTGTACGAAAAACAAATCAAACGACTGTTGGCTGGAGAAATTATTGCCAGATATTACTTTCAAAAAGGCCAGGCAATTAATGCTTTCAAAGAAGATAAAGCTTTAATAGAGGGGATTGAAATATTAAAAGATACCAACCGTTATCATTCTATATTGAATCCGTAACAAAGTAGAATGCTATACCGATCATTTGGCTTTAAAATTCATGATTATCTCCAATTCGTTGGTTCATTCGTTTTGGCTTTTGGCTTGCCCATGAATAAAGTCCTAATGTCGTTAGGAACCATTTGTCTGGCCGCTAATTTATTATTTAAAGCAGACTTTAAAAATTACTGGAAACGTTGGAAAACTAATTTTGTTTTTTGGTTTGTTTTTCTGTTGTTAATCATGCATCTCGTTGGACTTCTATACACTGAAAACCTTGAATATGCATTTGGAGATTTAAGGTCAAAACTCCCTCTTTTTGTCATTCCAATTGCCTTAATTGCTTATCCAATTAAAAAAAATCTGTTTGATTATGTTCTGGGAGCATTCCTCTTGTCATTAGTTATAACTTCCATAATTAACTATAGCTATATGGTTGATTATTCTTTTGAAGACTATCGAACGTTTTCTTTGTTTGGCTCCCACATCCGATATTCTTTATTAATTGTAATGGGGATTGCTATTTCCCTTTACCTTGGACTGAAACACAAAAAAATAATGGTTTTATTCCTTTTGTTAATCATTTGGTTGGGTTTATATACGATTAATTCTCAGGTTTTAAGCGGGTTGATTTCAATATTCTTTCTAATAACTGGTATTGCTTTGTTTTTTGTTTCCCTCTTAAAAAATAAAACACTTCAGTTTTCATTATTCGCTTTTGTCGGAATTTTTTTTATCGTTGTCTCAATGGGAGTTTTTCGTTTTATTACACCAAAATCAGACACCCTTAATTTTTTAGAACTTCCCACACATTCAAAAGGAGGCGAACCTTATTTTAATGATACTTTGACTTTGTGGTTTGAAAATCAATATCATATTCGTTCGTTGATTGCTGACGGAGAATTAGAAAAAGCGTGGAACGAAAGGAGTGAAATCGATTTTTACGAAAAAATGCCAAATGGTTATGAAATAAGATCTACACTTCATCGGTACATGACTTCTAAAAACCTACCCAAAGACAGAGAGGGAATGGGAAAAATGACAGATATTGATATTAAAAATGTAGAAAATGGAATTTATACGATTTTAGATACTGAGCCACCGATAAAAAGACATCTTTTAAAGTTAAGGAATGAGCTTTATCAATATTCTGTTGGAGGAAACCCAAATGGAAATTCATTGTTACAACGTTTTGAACATTGGAAAGCCGCCAAGGAGATAATTAAGGGAAACTGGATTTTTGGAATTGGAACGGGAGATGTTCAGGATGCTTTTGACAAAGAATACGAAAGGGTTAATAGTCGTTTAACACCAGAACACAGGAACCGTGCACACAACCAATTTCTCACCTTTTGGATTTCTTTTGGAATACTTGGTTTCGTGATTTTTACCGGGTTTTGGATTATTTATCTTATACAGAATATCCGTTGGCGTAATTTAATAGGCATCGGCTTTTGTTTTGTTGCCATTGCTTCATTCTTATCAGAAGACACCATTGAAACACAGCAAGGAGTAACATTTGTCGCTTTATTTTTAGGACTTACCGAAATATTGAATATGTGGCAACGACAAAAGGGAAACTGAATAATGGATAAATATTATGTTATAAAGAAAAAAACACGCCCATCCGAGCGTGTTTTTTGCTTGTGCTATAAAATGAAACAACCTTATTTTTCTTCCACGACCAACTTTCTGTCTGCTTTCATTTGACCGTTGTTGTATATGTTGATGATATAAATTCCCTGACCCAATTGGCGTGTGTCAATCACTTGTTCGCCTTTGTTGTTAGATAATGAACCGTTTAACAACT